>NZ_FOLS01000037.1 GCF_900112375.1 Pseudomonas citronellolis
GTTTTATATGCCTTGAATATAAGGATTTCACGTTCGACGCAAGACTAGCGTGGCTGCACTTACGGGGGGATATTCTAATATTTCAATTTTTCGAGACCTGCAAGAACGGAGTTATTTAAATCACTCGATATTACGCCTAGAGTAATGTCACCTGCTTAGAAGTGGCGGGAATTGACAGCATACCGCGATTCCTGGGGTGGTACAGCCTGCACTCCAACCGGCATCGTTACTACAATCCCAACCCGGCCGTTTCCTGACCCCGGACCCGATCAAGCTGGCGGGTGGGTTGAACCACTACCAGTACGTGCCTAACCCGACGGGGTGGGTGGATCCGTTGGGGTTGAACAATTGTCCGGGTAGCGATGGCCGTAAGCCTCGGGAGGGGGACGATCCGGCGGCGCTGGTTGTACCTTACGAAAATATCCCTGTATTGCCTGATGCGGAGCCTGGTGTATACCTCTATAGAGGCGTCTATAAAGGGCATCCTGCCGAAGTCGATGCCCAAAAAGGGAGGGTTGTTCCAGGGCGCGTCAATGGTGACGTTACACCTGAAACGCATAATCGTGGTGGAGTCTCGGCTGAGAGTCCATATACATCGTGGACGCACTCTCCCTCGGTTGCCAGAAGTTGGGCTAGGGAGGGTGGGCTAGTTCTAAGGGCTAGAGTTGGTGCCCCAAGACCTGGGGACAGTTGGTCATTGACTATGTCAGAAGATATATGGGGGGAGAGAGAGGTTCTCTTGAAGGGGGTTAGAGAGGGGGATATAGAGGTGTTTAGACCATGAATTTGCTTGATTTGCTCTTGAGAAGGTTCTTGCTGGCTTCGGAAATGATGAAATTTATTTCGGGGATTGATTTTAAAATCCGAGAAGGCTTTTCATTTCGAGATGGATATGTTGTCAGAAAAACTATTGGTCGTTTTCTAATCGAGTCTACCACTCAGAGGGATAATGCTGTTTCCACTGGTGTTGAAATTATTGGTTTTGATGTTTTGATTGATTCCTTATCTGAAAGGGATGGGGGTGAGTTGGTCAATATGATTGTGCTGGGGAGTGAAAGTTGGGGAGGGCAGGCTTATTTTTGTGATGATAATAGTTTGCTAGGTGTTGTGTTGGGGAGGAAGAGGCGAAGTGGTTGGGTTACTCCATCTAAATGGAATGGTTCTGAAGAGATGTTGGTTGAGCATAATGTAAATTTAAGTGACTAGGCGACTGGAGTTTTATCTGCGGATGATGAGCTTTCAACTAATTAGATCACTTAGATACCCGCAGGAACTGACCAGCTATGGCGGTGAAATCCTCTAGTCGGCCCGCTACCGCGCATAGCTTGCCTGGAAGTAGCGGAAATCGACAACCCGCTGTGGTTTCAGAAGCAGTATTACGCTGCTCATAGCGCAGCACGTCACTTACTGAAGCTTCTTTCCCGAATACTTCACTCTCTGCTTCCTTGGCGCTATTCGTCATGGCCATTGTCGCAATGAAACGAGCATCTTCCCTTCTGCTGGTTAGTCTGAAGGCCTTTACGGGCGCTCAGTGAGGGGAATCATGGGATGCGATCTTCAGGGGCGGGTGATCGCCGCCACCTGCGCATTCGGTAGCCTTGGCCTGGCGTTGGCCGAGGTGGCGCGGGTAGGAGCTGCCGGGGGGGCTGATGGGGGCGGCGCTCCTCGGGGCTAGGCGTGGTGATGCTGCTGGTACCGGACGGCTCGTCGCTGGCGGTAAACCTGGCGCTGCTGGCCATCGCCAGGGCCACTTTGTTCGCTGCGGCGGGACTGCTGGTGGAGGGCATGCGGCGGATGGTTCGGCGTGCAGCGTGTGGGTATCTTCCACCTGGGCTTGGCGCTGGCCGTCTGATGCTGAGGTTGAGCCGAGTTGAGCGGCCAGAGCAAAGCTGGCGCAAGGCCGGCGTTTCCCGCAGGCATTAAAAAAGCCGGCTTGTGGCCGGCTCTTCAGGGGGTGGCCCGTCCTTACTTCTGGTAAGCAGCGACCGCCTTTGAATTCTGTGGACGCGGCTCTGGGACCGGCGTCGTGGGCGCGCACTTTAGCAAATTCGGCCGGGCTTGCCTAATGGCTTTTCCGCCAGGCGCCGTCGTTGCGACGAGCGTGCCCGTCGCGCGCAGAAAAAAGCCCCGCGCGAGGGCGGGGCTTCTTCGTGGCGGGTTGCCCCGCGACCATCACTTGGCCTGGAAGGCGGCGACGGCCTTGGTGATGTAGGAGCGCGCTTCTTCGGCGTTGCCCCAACCTTCGACCTTGACCCACTTGCCCTTCTCGAGGTCCTTGTAGTTCTCGAAGAAGTGCTTGATCTGCTCCAGCAGCAGGGCCGGCAGGTCGGTGTATTCCTTCACGTCGTGGTACAGCACGCTCAGCTTGTCGTGCGGTACGGCGATCAGCTTGGCGTCGCCGCCGGCTTCGTCGCTCATGTTCAGCACGCCGACCGGACGGGCGCGGATCACCGAACCCGGGGCCACCGGGTAGGGGGTCACGACCAGCACGTCCAGGGGGTCGCCGTCGTCGGCCAGGGTGTTGGGGATGAAGCCGTAGTTGGCCGGGTAGAACATCGGGGTGGCCATGAAACGGTCGACGAACAGGCAGTCGGTGTCCTTGTCGATCTCGTACTTGATCGGCGCGTGGTTGGCCGGGATCTCGATGGCGACGTAGATGTCGTTCGGCAGGTCTTTGCCAGCCGGGATGCTGCTGTAGCTCATGGACGACTCCAAGGGGGTTGGTCGGGCCGAAAAAGTGCGGCGGATTATAGGCAGATTGCCGTGGCCAAGCCACAGACATCGCTCAGTGCGCCGGAGTTTCCTGATAGTCGGGGTGCTCGCGCTGCAGTCGTTGCAGGCGCGCAAGCGGATCTTGCCGGTAGAACAGCCCCAGTTGCTCGTAGACCTTCGGATAGGCCCGGTGCAGCAGGTCCGGGGCGGTGAAGAAGTATTCGCTGGTGACGGCGAAGAATTCCGCCGGGTTCTCCGCCGCGTAGGGATCGATGGCGGTGTGCGCCTCGGGATGGCGGTCGAGCTTGCGGTTCATCTCGTCGTAGGCCGATTTCATCGCCGCCGACCAGTCGCCGATGCGCATGTCGCGGTGCAGCGGCGGCAGGCCGTTGGCGTCGCCGTCGAGCATGTCCAGCTTGTGCGCCAGTTCGTGGATCACCAGGTTGTAGGCGTCCCAGCCGCCGCCGTTTTCCACCCCGGGCCAGGCCAGCACCACCGGGCCCTGCAGCGAGGTTTCGCCGCTGCGCTCGTCGTCGAACTCGTGGATCACCCCGGCCGGGTCGCGGTGCTTCTGCGGGCTGAGGAAGTCGTCCGGGTAGAGCACCAGCTCGTGGAAGCCGCCGTACCAGTTCAGCTCCGGCAGGTGCAGCAGCGGCAACTGGGCCTGGGCCGCCAGCAGCAGGCAGCGGAAGTCGTCCAGCTCGACGCCGGGCAGGGCGGTGAGGTGCTTGTCGCGCAGGAACAGCAGCGCCCGCTCGCCGAGCAGGCGCAGTTCCTCTTCGCTCAGGCCGTCGAGGATTGGCAGGCGCCGCAGCACCTCGGCCCACAGCTGGGCGTCCAGCGGGTGGCGGGCGAGGAAGCGCCGGCGGCGCCAGGCGCTGAACGACCACATCGCGGTATCAGCGCTCCGAGGCCTGCGGCTTGCCGTTGCGCGCCAGCTTGTGGCGGATCACGCCGATCAGCATGGGCACCAGGGAGAAGGCGATGATGGCGATGATCATCACCGAGAGGTTCTGCTTGATGAAGGGCACGTTGCCGAAGAAGTAGCCCAGGGTGACCAGGCCGCCGACCCAGGCGACGCTGCCGGCGACGCTGAAGAACAGGAAGCGCAGGTAGGGCATGTAGGCCATGCCGGCGACGAAGGGGGCGAAGGTGCGCACGATGGGCAGGAAGCGCGCGAGGGTCACGGTCTTGCCGCCGTGGCGCTCGTAGAAGGTGTGGGTCTGGTCCAGGTAGTCGCGGCGGAACACCTTGGAGTCCGGGTTGCTGAACAGGCGCTTGCCCAGGGTTCGGCCGATCACGTAGTTGGTGCTGTCGCCGCTGATGGCCGCGAACAGCAGCAGGCCGCCCAGCACCCACGGGTCCATGCCGCCGGTGGCGCAGATGGCGCCGGCGATGAACAGCAGGGAGTCGCCGGGGAGGAAGGGCGTTACCACCAGGCCGGTTTCGCAGAAGATCACCAGGAACAGGATGGCGTAGATCCAGGCCCCGTAGTTGTTGACCAGCAGCGAGAGATAGGTGTCGAGATGCAGAACGAGGTCGATCGGGTTGAAATCCATGAGGCGCCTTGAAAACCGCGTGGTGAACTGCCGAGCCCGGCATTATAGGCACCCCCGCGTTGCAGTGGGGCGCGCTTTGTCGCAGGCGTCTGCCTAGGACAGGTTGCAGGATATTACAGCGCGCGAGTGAAAAGACTGTCGGCATGAAGGCTGCAGTTCTGCAGTGGAAATCTCTGTCGGAACCTCGCCCCATGTCCCTGCGTCTTGCCCATTCGCCCCTGCCCGGTGTCGCCCTTGGCGCCGGGCCCGATCTGCCGGCCCAGGCGGCGCGGGTGCGCGCCGAGTGGCTGGGTGGGCGCCAGGGGCGGCCGGCGCTGTTCATGCTGGGGCTGCTCTGGGGGCGCGGCTGCCCCAATCTGGTGCAGGAGTTGGAGGTGCAGCTGGATGCGCTCTTCGCCGATTTCGCCTGCGCGCCCGACGCCTGGTCCGAGGCCCAGGCGGTGCGCCAGGTGCTGGCCTCGCTGAACATGCTGAATTTCCGCCGCGCCCGGGCTGGCCGGCCAAGCGCCGAACTGGCCGCGGGCGTGCTGTTGGTGCAGGGCGGGCAGGCGCATTTCCTGCGTTGCGGCAACATCGGCCTGCTGCGTTACCGCGCCGGTGAGCTGCAGGCCCTGCCCGGCCGGGAGGATGGCAGCCTGGGCGCTCAGGCCGAGCTGCCGCTGACCCAGCACAACCTGCCGCTGCAGGCGGGCGAGGCCTTACTGATGGCGCCGCAGCCGCTGCTCGAGGTGATCGATCGCCGGCCGTTGCTGGAGGGCCTTGGACGGTGTGCCGAGGCTGAGCTGCCGGTGCTGCTGGAGCCGCTGCTGCGGGCGCCCGGCGCCGCCGCGCTGGTGCTGCCGCAGCGCCTGGTGGCGCAGCCGGGCCTGCCCGTGCCCACCGGCTGGCCGGCGCCGCCGGTGCTGCGGCCGGGGATAGCGCTGGAAGGCTGGCGGCTGCTGGAGGCCTGCCCCTATGGGCCCGAGGGGCGGCTGTTCCGCGTGCGTCACGAGGATGGCCGCGAGGCCTGGCTGCTGGCCGCGGCACAGGCCGCCGACCAGGCCTTCTGGCTGCGCGAATGGGCGTTGCGCGGCTGCAAGGTGGCGAGCCTGCCCGACGTGCTCTCGCCCCGTGTGCCGCGCCAGCATGCCTACCAACTGTTCGCCCTGCCGGCGGGGCGCTGGCGCAGCCTGGCGGATTGGCGCGGCGCCTGGCGCAAGCCGGGCCCGGCGGAGCTGCTGGGCTTGCTGCGGCAACTGGTGGAGGCCCTGCGGGCTTTGCAGCGGCGGGGCATGCAGGGGCTGTGGATATCTCCGCGGCAGATCGTGGTGGATGAGCGCGGGCACTTGCTGTTGCTGCCAGAGCTGGCGGCGATCGTGCCGGGCTGCCCGCGTCAGGCGTTGCCGGCCGATGTGCTGCCGCTGGCGCCGGAGCTGCGCGCGGGTGGCGCGCTGGACAGCCGCGCCGAGCAGTTCGTGGTGGCCGCCTACGCCTACTGGCTGGCCAGCGGGCGCTGGCCCGAGCCGGCCTTGCCGGAGGCTGGCGCGGCAGTGCGTTATCAACCCCTGGCGGACCTCGGGGTGGCCGTGCCGCCCGGCTGGGATGGTTGCCTGGCGCGGGCCCTGGCGCCGGAGCCGGAAAACCGCTTCGAGGCGCTGTCGGAACTGGTCCAGGCCCTGGAGGCCGGGTTAGCGCAGGCTCGCCTGCCAGTCCAGGGTTGGCGCCGCTGGGCGGTTGTCGGCGCCTTCGCGGGCGCGGTCGTGGCCGGCGGCGCCTGGTACCTGCTCGGCTAGCGGGTGTTCGGCCACGGCGCGCATGCCCTGGGCGGTTTCCAGGTGGGCGTCGGCGATCAACTGTTGCAGGCGACCGCTTTGGCGCAGCGTACGCAGGCCGCGGTCGAGGTTGGCGGCCAGCGCCTCGCCGCCGGTGCGGGTCTTGGGAATCAGCACGTAGAGGGGCTTGACCTCAAGCGGCGGCTCGATGAATTCCAGCTGTTCGCGCAGCGCCGGGGCGTTGCGCGCCAGCAGGTGGTAGCCGGTGTAGCGGTCCACCACCGCCAGGTCGAGGCGCCCGCGCAGGAGTTTTTCCAGGTTCTGCCAGTCGTTGTTGACCACTTCCTTGGTGAGGAAGTCGGCCTTGTCGAAGTCCGCCTGGTTGACGTAGCCGCGCACCACGCCGATGCGGTAGGGGCGCAGGCTGTCGAGGTCGCCGGCGCGGTAGGCGATGGCGCGGTCGCGGCGGTGGAAGAAGCCCAGCTGCGAGTCCAGCAGCGGCATCGAGGTGTAGAAGTCGCGGCTGCGGTCGGCCGACAGGTAGGCCGGCATCAGGGCGTCGTAGTGGCCTTCGCGGGTTTCGTTGAGGGCCCGCTGCCAGGGCAGGAACACCCGTTCGGCGCGGTCGCCGTTGAGCGCCAGGGCCTCGTCGAGGATGCGGCTGGCCAGGCCCTGGCCGGGCAGGTCGGCGCCGACGTAGGGTTCCCAGTCGAGGGTGGCCACGCGCAGGGTATCGGCCTGGACGGTGCCCAGGCCGAACAGCAGGAGCAGGGTGAAGTGACGCAGTAGACGCTGGGGATTGCCCATGGAGCCCCTTAGCCGCCGAACGCCGGGCGGCACGTGCGATGCTTCACTGTAATGCTGGCGTTAAGCCATTGCCAGCGTAATGCGCCCTCGGCTTAGACGAGATCGTCACTGATGGGCAGGATGTAGTTCTTGAACTCGGTGTCCTCGCGGAAACCGATGGACTCGTAGACCTTCTGCGCCACCTCGTTGTTGGTGCTGGTGGACACGCGCATGCGCACGGCGTTGGTTTCCCGCGCCATCTGCCGGGCGTGCTGCAGCAGGTGGTCGGCCACCAGCTGGCGGCGGGCGTCCTCGGCGACGTAGATGTCGTTGAGGATCCACACGCGCTTGAGCGACAGCGAGGAGAAGCTCGGGTAGAGCTGGCAGAAGCCCAGCAGCTTGTCGTCGCTGTCGTCCGGCAGCGCCAGGTAGATCACCGACTCCTTGCGCTTCAGGCGCTTCTCGAGGAATTTCCGCGAGGATTCGGGGTAGGGCAGCATCCCGTAGAACTCACGGTACTTGACGAACAGCGGGGCGAGCAGGTCGAGGTGATCGAGGGTGGCTTGCACGATGCGCATGGGCGGATCTCTGCGTTCGGTGAATGGGCTGCTGTCACGATGCAGGTGCTGTGCCAGCACAGCACTGCCCGGATGCTGCACCAGAAATCGTTGAAAGCGCAATCCAAGCGAGCGTTTGATCGACAGTGGTGTTTCGGTGTGCGTGTGGGGTGGCGGTGTTCCGGCCAACGGCGGATAACCGCGAATGGTTATGCGCCCTACGTTCCATGGGCTCGGCCGTAGGAGCGGATTCATCTGCGATAGCCGGCCACGCACCCCGCTCCTACGCCCTCCGGCAAACACAAGACCCGTAGGATGGCGTTGAGCGAAGCGATACCCATCACCACGACCGCATGGGTTTCGCCAAGGCTCAACCCATCCTACGAAAAGCGCCTTGGCGCAGCCGGCAAGACAGTTGCTCCTACCGTACGGGCAGGCCCGGCTTCTCGTAGGAGCGAGCTTGCTCGCGAACAGACGCCGTGCCATGCGGTTCGCGAGCAAGAACTAGGCGTCCCCCTCGATCCTACGAAGGAAGAAGGGCGCTTCGGCGCAGCCGGCCTCAGCGCCCGGCCAGCAGGAAGTTGGCCCCCGGCCCCTGGCCTTCCAGCGTCGGCAGTTCCGCCTCGTCCTTCAGGTTCACCCCCGAGAGCTGGCGGCGGCAGGCTTCGCGCATCAGGTACAGCAGGCGGTGGGCGGCCATGCCGTAGCTCAGGCCTTCCAGGCGCACGTTGGAGATGCAGTTGCGGTAGGCGTCGTTCAGGCCCACCTTCGGCGCCCAGGTGAAGTACAGGCCGAGGCTGTCCGGCGAGCTGAGGCCGGGGCGTTCGCCGATGAGGATGACCACCATCTTCGCCCGCAGCAGTTCGCCCACCTCGTCCGCCACCGCGACGCGTCCCTGTTGCACCAGGGCCACCGGCGACAGGCTCCAGTTCTCGGTTGCGGCCATGTCCTCCAAGCGTTCCAGGAAGGGCAGGGCATGGCGCTGCACGGCCAGCGCGGAGAGACCGTCGGCCACCACCACGGCCAGGTCGTAGCCCGCGGGGTTGGTCTCGCCGTGCTGGCGCAGCAGGGTCGCCGAGTCTTCGTCCAGGCGGCGGCCCAGGTCGGGGCGCTGCAGGTAGGTGTGGCGGTCGGCGGCGGCGCTGTGCAGCAGCAGGCTTGCGCGCCCGCGTTCGGCCAGGGCGGCGCTCAGGCCGGCGTGGTCGAAGGGCAGGTGCACGGCGTCGCGGGCCTGGGCGTGGGCGAACTGGAAGTCCAGTTGCGCCCTGGTCGGCAGGCTGGTGCCGGCGCGGCCCAGGGCGATACGCGCGGGGGTCAGGCGGCGCAGTTCCTGCCAGGGGTTGGGGGTGGCGGTGGACTTCTCTTCGCTCATCCGCGCGTCCTCAGTTCAGTTGCGCCAGGGCCGGGCGGAACGCCGGCGGCAGTTGCTCGGCCAGGCGCACCTTGCCTTCGCGCTGCTGCAGGATGTGCATGCGTTCCAGCCATGCCTCGAACTCCGGCGCCGGGCGCAGGCCCAGGCTCTGGCGGGCGTAGAGGGCGTCGTGGAAGGAGGTGGTCTGGTAGTTGAGCATCACGTCGTCGGAGCCGGGGATGCCCATGATGAAGTTGATGCCGGCCACGCCCAGCAGGGTCAGCAGCATGTCCATGTCGTCCTGGTCGGCCTCGGCATGGTTGGTGTAGCAGATGTCGCAGCCCATGGGCACGCCCAGCAGCTTGCCGCAGAAGTGGTCCTCCAGGCCGGCGCGGATGATCTGCTTGCCGTTGTACAGGTATTCCGGGCCGATGAAGCCGACCACGGTGTTCACCAGGAACGGCTTGAAATGCCGGGCCACGGCGTAGGCGCGGGCCTCGCAGGTCTGCTGGTCGACGCCGTGGTGGGCGTTGGCCGACAGCGCGCTGCCCTGGCCGGTCTCGAAGTACATGAGGTTGTCGCCCAGCGTCCCGCGCTTGAGCGACAGGCCCGCCTCGTAGCCTTCCTGGAGGATCGCCAGGCTCACGCCGAAGCTGGCGTTGGCCGCCTCGGTGCCGGCGATGGACTGGAACACCAGGTCCAACGGCGCGCCGCGGTTGATCGCCTCGATGGAGCTGGTGACGTGGGTCAGCACGCAGGACTGGGTGGGGATTTCGTAGCGCTGGATGATGGCGTCGAGCATCTCCAGCAGGGTGCAGATGGATTGCAGGCTGTCGGTGGCCGGGTTGATCCCCAGCATGGCGTCGCCGTTGCCGTAGAGCAGGCCGTCGAGGACGCTGGCGGCGATGCCGGCCGGGTCGTCGGTGGGGTGGTTGGGCTGCAGCCGGGTGGACAGCCGGCCGCGCAGGCCCAGGGTGTTGCGGAAGCGGGTGACCACGCGGATTTTCTGCGCCACCAGCACCAGGTCCTGCACGCGCATGATCTTCGACACCGCCGCGGCCATCTCCGGCGTCAGTCCTGGCGCCAGGGCGCGCAGGCTGGCCTCGTCGGCGGCGTCGCCGAGCAGCCAGTCGCGGAAGTCGCCCACCGTCAGGTGGCTGACCGGGGCGAAGGCGGCGCGGTCGTGGCCGTCGATGATCAGGCGGGTGACTTCGTCCTGCTCGTAGGGGATCAGCGCCTCGTCGAGGAAGCGCTTGAGCGGCACCTCGGCCAGGGCCATCTGCGCGGCCACGCGCTCGGCGTCGCTGCCGGCGGCGACGCCGGCCAGGCAGTCGCCGGAGCGCGCCGGGCTGGCCTTGGCCATCAGCTGCCTGAGGCTGTCGAAGCGCCAGGTCTGGCCACCGACGCTGTGGGCGTATCCGGGCATGGGAACTCCTTGTGCTCAACGGCGCCGGACCTCGCGGCCCGGCGCGGGTGGATCAACCTTCGCTGGCGAAGCTGGCCGGCACGCCACGGCGCGCGGCGATCACCAGATTGCAGCAGATGAAGCCGGCGAGCATCAGCGCCAGGAACACCAGGGCGATCATCTGGTTGTACCACAGCATGGCAGCCAGGCAGACCAGCGCCAGGGCCAGGGCGATGCCCGGCACGATCGGGTAGCCGGGCGCGCGGAAGGTGCGCTCCAGGTGCGGCTCGCTGCGGCGCAGCTTGAACAGGCTGAGCATGCTCATGATGTACATGACGATGGCGCCGAACACGCTCATGGTGATCATCGCGGCGGTCAGGGTCATGCCCTGCAGGCTGATCAGGTTGTCGCTGAAGATCGCCGCGATGCCCACCACGCCGCCGGCGAGGATGGCCCGGTGCGGGGTCTGGAAGCGCGACAGCTTCGCCAGGCCCGCGGGCAGGAAGCCGGCGCGGGCCAGGGCGAAGAATTGCCGCGAGTAGCCGAGGATGATGCCGTGGAAGCTGGCCACCAGGCCGAACAGGCCGATCCACACCAGCATGTGCATCCAGGTGGAGTTGTTGCCGACCACCGCTTTCATGGCCTGCGGCAGCGGGTCGTTGATGTTCGACAGCTCGCGCCAGTCGCCGACGCCGCCGGCGAAGATCATCACGCCGATGGCCAGGGTCACCAGGGTGAGGATGCCGGCGATGTAGGCGCGCGGGATGGTGCGTTTCGGGTCCTTGGCTTCCTCGGCGGCCATGGCCGCGCCCTCGATGGCGAGGAAGAACCAGATGGCGAAGGGAATGGCCGCGAAGATGCCGCCGATGGCCGCGCTGCTGAAGGTGCTGGAGCCGGCCCAGCCGTTGAGCACGAAGTTGCTGAAGCTGAAGCCCGGCGCCACCACGCCCATGAACACCAGCAGCTCGGCCACGGCGAGCACGGTGACCACCAGCTCGAAGGTGGCGGCGATGCTCACGCCGAGGATGTTCAGCGTCATGAAGATGGCGTAGGCGCCGGTGGCCGCCCATTTCGGGTCCAGCGCCGGGAACTGCACGTTGAGGTAGGCGCCGATGGCCATGGCGATGGCCGGCGGGGCGAAGACGAACTCGATCAGGGTGGCGATGCCGGCGATGGTCGCGCCGTTCTTGCCGAAGGCCCGCAGGCTGTAGGCGAAGGGCCCGCCGGCGTGGGGGATGGCGGTGGTCAGCTCGGTGTAGCTGAAGATGAAACAGGTGTACATCAGGGCCACCATCAGAGTGGTGACCAGGAAGCCCAGGGTGCCGGCGGTGCCCCAGCCGTAGCTCCAGCCGAAGTACTCGCCGGAAATCACCAGGCCCACGGCCAGGCCCCAGAGGTGCAAGGTTCCCAGCGTCGGTTTTAGTTGTGATGCGCTCATTGCGGACTCCTCTGCCCCTCGGGGCGTGGACGGGTTGCCTGGCTTCGATGGTAGCGACGGCGGGGGCCCAGGACTTGACCCTGGAGCCCGCCGTGCGGCCTCTGCGGTCAAGTTGCAACGAGGTGTTACCCATCGCCCCAGGATGGCGCGAGGCCTGCACGGGAATGTCGCGCCCGCGGGCCGATGCGGCGGCTGTCATGGGGTATTTCGGGCCTCCGGGGCAAGGCACGGTAATTGCTACGTGGTTTTGTCGGATAAGCGATCAATAACAACGAGCGTGCCCATGAACCCGTCCCTGTTTTCCTGTGCCGTCGCCACGCCCTCGGCGAGCAACCTGGGCGTGCTGTCCGCCGCCGCCAGCGGACTGGATGGCTTCATCACCGCCCAGGGCGGCGACATCGACCGCGTCTTCGGCCGCGCCGGCATCGACCCCGAGCGCCTGCGCCACCCCACCCTGAGCCTGGCCCTGACCAACTATTGCCAGGTGCTGGAGGAGGCGGCGCGGCAGTCCGGCTGCGACAACTTCGGCCTGCGCTACGGCCAGCAGTTCCAGCCCCGCGCCCTCGGCCTGCTGGGCTACGTGGGGCTGTGTTCGGAAACCCTGGAAGACGCCCTGCGCAACTTCGCCGCGGCCTTTCCCTTCCACCAGCACAGCACCCTGATCCGCCTGGTGGATTGCGGCGAGTGCTTCCGCTTCGACTACCAGGTGCAGCACGGCGCCATCCTCGATCGCCGCCAGGATGCCGAACTGACAATGGGCATGGCGCTGAACCTGCTGCGCCACGCCCTCGGCCAGGACTGGTCGCCGCGCGCTGTGGGCTTCGAGCACGCCCGCCCGGAGGACTGGCAGGAGCACGCGCGGGTGTTCGGCGCGCCGGTGCATTTCCAGCGCGGCTGCAATTCGCTGCTGGTGCCCAAGGCCGACATCAAGGGGCGGCTGATGCCCGAGCGCGACGCCAACCTGCTGTTCCTGGTGCAGGACGTGATCCGCCGCCTCGGCGAGCAGGGCCGCGGGCCGGACCTGCTGGAAGACGCCGGCACCCATATCCGCCTGGCCCTGAGCGAGGGCGAACCGGTGCTGGAACTGATCGCCGAGCGCCTGGAACTGACCACCGCCGGCCTGCAACGGCGCCTGCGCGAGGCGGGGCTGAGCTTCAGCCAACTGGTGGAAAACACCCGCCGCGAACTGGCGGTGCACTACCTGCGCCAGCGCCAGCGGCCGATCTCCGAACTGGCGCCGCTGTTGGGCTACTCCGAGACCAGCGCCTTCTCCCGCGCCTTCCGCCGCTGGTTCGGCGTGAGCCCGCGGCAATGGCGCAGCGACGAAGCCTGATCTTCCCGGCCGCGCCGGCGCGCTCTTCGTAGGAGCGAGCTTGCTCGGGAACAGACCCCGCTGCGGGGCTCATTCGCGAGCAAGCTCGCTCCTACGAAAAGCCGTGCATGCCTGCAACGTAGAACCTTGACCGCGATAACCGGAGATTCCGGCGCGCCACCCGCGCCATTCCCATGTAGGAGCGCGCCCTGCGCGCGATTCGCGGGCAGGGCCCGCTCCTACAGGTTGACTGCGAATTTCCCATCCATGGCGGGAGATAACGGCGGGTAACCGCGAACGCTTACTTCTTCGAGACGAAAAAAAGCGCGGCCCGAAGGCCGCGCGGAAGAGAGTCGGAAGCTCGGTCGGATCAGAAGAAGCCCAGCGGATTGATGTCGTAGCTGACCAGCAGGTTCTTGGTCTGCTGGTAGTGGTCGAGCATCATCTTGTGGGTCTCGCGGCCCACGCCGGATTTCTTGTAGCCGCCGAACGCGGCGTGCGCCGGGTACAGGTGGTAGCAGTTGGTCCACACGCGGCCGGCCTTGATGCCGCGGCCCATGCGGTAGGCGCGGTTGATGTCGCGGGTCCAGACGCCGGCGCCCAGGCCGTACTCGGTGTCGTTGGCGATGGCCAGGGCCTCGGCTTCGTCCTTGAAGGTAGTGACGCCCACCACCGGGCCGAAGATTTCTTCCTGGAACACGCGCATCTTGTTGCTGCCCTTGAGCAGCGTCGGCTGGATGTAGTAGCCGGTGGCCAGGCTGCCTTCGAGCTTCTCGACCTGGCCGCCGACCAGCACTTCGGCGCCTTCCTGCTGGGCGATGTCGAGGTAGGAGAGGATCTTGTCGAACTGCTGCTGCGAGGCCTGGGCGCCGACCATGGTGTCGGTGTCCAGCGGGTCGCCGCGCTTGATCGCCTTGACCTTCTTCATCACCACTTCCATGAACTGCGGGTAGATGGATTCCTGTACCAGCGCGCGGGACGGGCAGGTGCACACCTCGCCCTGGTTGAAGAAGGCCAGCACCAGGCCCTCGGCGGCCTTCTCGATGAAGGTCGGCTCGGCCTGCATGATGTCTTCGAAGTAGATGTTCGGGCTCTTGCCGCCCAGTTCCACGGTGCTGGGGATGATGTTCTTCGCCGCGCATTCGAGGATGTGCGAGCCCACCGGGGTGGAGCCGGTGAAGGCGATCTTGGCGATGCGCTTGCTGGTGGCCAGCGCCTCGCCGGCTTCCTTGCCGAAGCCTTGGACGACGTTGAGCACGCCCGGCGGCAGCAGGTCGCCGATGATTTCCATCAGCACGCAGATGCCCAGCGGTGTCTGCTCGGCCGGCTTGAGCACCACGCAGTTGCCGGCGGCCAGGGCCGGGGCGAGTTTCCAGGCGGCCATCAGCAGAGGGAAGTTCCACGGGATGATCTGCCCGACCACGCCCAGCGGCTCGTGGATGTGGTAGGCCACGGTGCTGTCGTTGATCTCCGCGGCCGAGCCTTCCTGGGCGCGGATGCAGCCGGCGAAGTAGCGGAAGTGGTCGGCGGCCAGCGGGATGTCGGCGTTGAGGGTTTCGCGCACCGGCTTGCCGTTGTCCCAGGTCTCGGTGACGGCGAGCACTTCCAGGTTCTGTTCGATGCGGTCGGCGATCTTCAGCAGGACCAGCGAGCGCTCCTGCACCGAAGTGCGACCCCAGGCATCGGCCGCGGCATGGGCGGCATCCAGGGCCTTGTCGATGTCGGCGGCGTCGGAGCGGGGGAACTCGGCGATGGGCTGGCCGTTCACCGGCGAGGTGTTGACGAAGTACTGGCCGTTGACCGGCGGTACGAACTCGCCACCGATGTAGTTGCCGTAGCGGGACTTGAAGGAAACGACAGCACCTTGGCTACCGGGTTGGGCGTAACGCATGGTGGATCTCCTGGCTCTTGTGCTTGTTGGGGAGGACGCGTTTGCGGTCTGACAAGCGTAGAGCAAGGGCCGGGCCATGCCAGTGCGAACCGCGTGGTTGCTGGGCCGGCGGTCGGCTGGCAGGCGCGCGCCGACGGGCGGTGTGGCAGCGCTGGCACAGGCCTGGGTGACAGTTTGTCCCGCATCCGGTACAGCGGCTGACCGCCAGGTCACGCGGGCATTGCATTGCGCGGCGCGCTGGACGATGCTGCGGGAACGGTCGCCCCGGGACTGCCTGCCGTCCCTTCCGTGGAGAACCATAACAATGAGTGCGAACGCCATGAGTCGCCACGCCCGCCAGGTCATGACAGTGGCCCGCGGGCAGCAACCGGCCAGCGGCCCCGCCGCCGATCCGTCGATCGCCCGTTCCTGGCTGCGCTGCCTGGAGGAATACCACCTCGACCCGGCGCAGACGCTGCCGCCCACGGTGCTGGAGCACCGGCGCATGCTGGAGCGCCGCGAGGGCCTGCAGCAGGTGCTGGAGATCGCCAGCGGCGAGATGACCAGCCTGCGCCAGCAGCTCGCCGGCGCCGGCCACGCGGTGCTGCTCACCGACGCCCGCGGGGTGATCCTCAACCGCGTCTGCGACGAGGCCGAGCGCGCCACCTTCGAACACGCCGGGCTGTGGCTGGGCGCCGACTGGAGTGAGGCCCGCGAAGGCACCAACGGCATCGGCACCTGCCTGATCGAGCGCCAGGCGCTGACCATCCACCGCGACGAACACTTCCGCAGCCTGCACACCGGCCTGACCTGCTCGGCGAGCCCGGTGTTCGACCCCCACGGCGAACTGCTGGCGGTGCTCGACGTGTCCTCGGCGCGCCGCGACCTGTCGCGGCAGAGCCAGTTCCACACCATGGCGCTGGTCAACCTCTCGGCGAAGATGATCGAGAGCTGCTACTTCCTGCGCCGCTTCGAAGGCCAGTGGCTGCTGCGCTTCCACCTGCAAGCCGAGTACGTCGGGCTGTTCAGCGAGGGCCTGGTGGCCTTCGACGGCGCCGGGCGCATCCTCGCCGCCAACCAGGGCGCGCTGAACCTGCTCGACCGCCCGCGCGACGGCCTGCTCGGCCGATCGGTGGAGGACTGCTTCGACATCCGCCTGGACGAGCTGCTCGGCCGCGCCAGCACCCAGGCCGGCCTCAGCTGGCCGCTGCGCAGCCATGCCGGGCGCCAGTTCCACGCCCAGCTGCGGGGTGAGCCGCGGCCGCTGGCGATTCCCGTATCACGGCCGGCGCCTGTCGCGCCGGGGCTGTGCCTGGGCGACGAGCGCCTGGCCGCGGACTTCCGTCGTGCGCTCAAGGTCTACGCTCACGACGTGCCGCTGCTGCTGCACGGCGAGACCGGCTCGGGCAAGGAGGCCTTCGCCAAGGCCGTGCACCAGTCCGGCGAGCGCGCCGGCAAGGCCTTCGTCGCGCTGAACTGCGCGGCCATCCCGGAAAGCCTGATCGAGAGCGAGCTGTTCGGCTACCGCGGCGGCAGCTTCACCGGCGCGCGCAAGGAAGGCATGCGCGGCAAGCTGCTGCAGGCTGACGGCGGCACTCTGTTCCTCGACGAGATCGGCGACATGCCCCTGGCCCTGCAGACGCGCCTGCTGCGCGTGCTGGAAGAGCGCCAGGTGGTGCCCCTGGGCGATGGCGTGGCACAACCGGTGGACCTGCGTCTGATCAGCGCCACCCACCGCAACCTGGAGGAGCTGGTGGCCGCCGGCACCTTCCGCGAAGACCTCTACTACCGCCTCAACGGCCTGGTGCTGCAACTGCCGGCCCTGCGCGAGCGCGAGGACCGGCCGCAGCTGCTGGCGCAACTGCTCGCCGAGGAATCCCGGGGCCGGTCCATCGTGCTCGACGAGGACGTGCGCCAGGTCCTGCTCGACCATCCCTGGCCGGGCAACGTGCGCCAGTTGCGCAACGTGCTGCGTACCCTGGTGGCGCTCAGCGAGGGCGGCCGCGTGCACCTGGCCGACCTGCCGGTGGACATCCGCCGCGCTGCGCAACCCAAGCCCGCGCCCGAAGCGGAGGCGCCCGCCGACTGCCTGCTCGACGCCGAGCGCGGCGCGCTGCTGGCGGTGCTGGAGGCGCAGCGCTGGCACATGAGCCGCACCGCGCAGCAACTGGGCATCAGCCGCAACACCCTCTACCGCAAGCTGCGCCGCCACGGTCTGAGCCGGTCGGCGCCGTAAACGGCGGTTCGCGAGCAAGCTCGCTCCTACGAAGAGCAGCGTGGTGCCGTACCTGTAGGAGCGAGCTTGCTCGCGAACCGGATTTTCCCCGCGGAACCCCCGCCCAATGGCGCCGTCTGATGCATCCAGCCACCCCGCCGGCACCCGGCGCTGTGCTAATCTGCCGCCCATTCGAAGCGCCTTCCCAGGCTTGATTGCAGGAGTCTGCATGCATATCCACATCCTCGGCATCTGCGGCACCTTCATGGGCTCGCTGGCCGTGCTGGCCAAGGAACTGGGGCACCGCGTCACCGGTTCCGACGCCAACGTCTACCCGCCCATGAGCACCCAGCTGCAGGCCCAGGGCATCGAACTGATGCAGGGCTACGAGCCCGCCCACCTGGAGCCGGCGCCGGACCTGGTGGTGATCGGCAACGCCCTGTCGCGCGGCAACCCGGCGGTGGAATACGTGCTGAACAAGGGCCTGCCCTACGTTTCCGGCCCGCAGTGGCTGGCCGACCACGTGCTGCAGGGCCGCTGGGTGCTGGCCGCCGCCGGCACCCACGGCAAGACCACCACCAGCAGCATGCTGGCCTGGGTGCTGGAACACGCCGGCATGAGCCCGGGCTTCCTGATCGGCGGCGTGCCGCAGAACTTCGGCGTCTCCGCGCGCCTGGGCGGCACGCCGTTCTTCGTGGTGGAGGCCGACGAGTACGACAGCGCCTTCTTCGACAAGCGCTCGAAGTTCGTCCACTACCGCCCGCGCACCGCCATCCTGAACAACCTGGAATTCGATCACGCGGACATCTTCCCGGACCTGGCGTCCATCGAGCGGCAGTTCCACCACTTGGTGCGGACCATCCCCGGCGAAGGCCTGATCATCCACCCGGAAAACGAAACCGCGCTCAAGCGCGTGATCGGCATGGGCTGCTGGACCCCGGTGCAGACCACCGGCGAGGGCGGCCAGTGGCAGGCGCGCCTGCTCAGCGCCGACGGCTCGCGCTTCGAGGTGCTGTTCGACGGCGCCGCCCAGGGCACGGTGGAATGGGAACTGACCGGCCAGCACAACGTCGCCAACGCCCTGGCCTGCCTGGCCGCGGCGCGCCACGTCGGCGTGGTGCCGGAGCTGGGCTGCGCCGCGCTGTCGGCGTTCAAGAGCGTCAAGCGGCGCATGGAGAAGGTCGCCGAAGTGAAGGGCGTGACCCTCTACGACGACTTCGCCCACCACCCCACCGCCATCGCCACCACCCTCGACGGCCTGCGCAAGCGCGTCGGCGACGCCCCGGTGATCGCCGTGGTCGAGCCGCGCTCCAACTCCATGAAGCTCGGTGCCCACCGCGAAGGCCTGGCGGACAGCGTCACCCAGGCCGACCGGGTGTTCTGGTACGCGCCGCCGAACCTGGGCTGGGACCTGGCCGCCACTGTGGCCGGCTCGACCGTGCCGACTCAGGTGTGCGATTCCCTGGAGGCCATCATCGAAGGCGTGAAGGCCGTGGCTACCCCGGGCACCCAGGTGGTGATCATGAGCAACGGCGGCTTCGGCGGCCTGCACGGCAAGCTGGCCAAGGCCCTGGAGGACTGAGATGGCGGGAGCCGAACGCGTCACCCTGGCGATGACCGGCGCTTCCGGCGCGCAGTATGGCTTGCGCCTGCTCGACTGCCTGGTGCAGGAAGACCGCGAGGTGCACTTCCTGATCTCCAAGGCCGCGCAACTGGTGGTGGCCACCGAGACCGACGTGACCCTGCCGGGCAAGCCGCAGGCGATGCAGGCCTTCCTCAGCGAATACACCGGCGCCGCGCCGGGGCAGATCCGCGTCTACGGCAAGGAAGACTGGATGGCCCCGGTGGCTTCCGGTTCCGGCGCGCCCGGCGCCATGGTGGTGGTGCCTTGCTCCACCGGCACGCTGTCGGCGATCGCCAGCGGCGCCTGCAACAACCTGATCGAGCGCGCCGCCGACGTCGCCCTGAAGGAGCGCCGCCAACTGATCCTGGTACCGCGCGAGGCGCCGCTCTCCAGCATCCATCTGGAGAACATGCTCAAGCTGTCCAACCTGGGCGCGGTGATCCTGCCGGCGGCGCCGGGTTTCTACCATCAGCCGCAGACCATCGACGACCTGGTCGACTTCGTGGTCGCGCGCATCCTCAACCAACTGGGCATCCCCCAGGACATGCTGCCGCGCTGGGGCGAACACCACCTTGTCAGTGACGAATAAGCTCCTCGCCGCCCTGATGCTGCTGCAGCTGGGCGGCTGCGCCACCGTGAAGACCCTCAACGCCAACAAGCCCGGCGCCCCGCTGATCTATGCCGGTACGCGGCTGGACTGGTATTCCATCAACGGCGGTTGTTGCCCGCAGGATCATTACGGCACCGAGGCGCCGAAGTATCCGCGGCTGGACCTGCCGGGTAGCGCGTTGCTGGACACCGTGCTGTTGCCGCTGTCGATCGCCGCCGAGTTGGGGATCGGTCTGCAGGTGTGGGGCGGGAATTGACGCCGCGGGCCTTGCCCGCGAATCGCGCGCAGGGCGCGCTCCTACAGGTGGGCGTCGCGTAGGAGCGGATCTCATCCGCGAACCGCGCCGGAGTCCCCGGCCATCGCTACATTGCAGGCGAACACCGCTTTTCGTAGGAGCGAGCTTGCTCGCGAACAAACTCTGCTGCGGGGCTCATTCGCGAGCAAGCTCGCTCCTACGAAGAGCATCTCGGCGCAGCCTTTGAGGGAATGCCATGCCCCATGCCGAACTGTAGGAACGGGCCCTGCCCGCGAAATCGCGCGCAGGGCCAACAGGAAACACCGTCGTAGGATGGTGTTGAGCGAAGCGATACCCATCGCCACGGCAGCATGGGTTTCGCTGAGGCTCAACCCATCCTACGAAGAGCATCTCGGCGCAGCTGGGGGTTATTTACCGAGCCTGCGCAGCTCATCCGACTCGACGAACCGCACACCCTTGCCCGTCTCCAGGGCCAGGCGCCAGAGGGCGCGGGCCAGGGCGCAGGCTTCGATGCCGTGCAGCTTGCCGGGGAGGATGCGGGCGAAGGGCGCGGCGAGCAGTTCGGCCAGGCGGATTTCCTCGCGCTGGCCCAGCAGCAGGGACGGGCGGGCGATGGTCAGTTGCGCCCAGCCCTGTTTCTGCAGGGCTTCTTCCAGCTCGCCCTTGACGCGGTTGTAGAACAGCGAGGACTTGCTGTCCGCGCCCAGCGCGCTGACCACCACGTAGTGCCGCGCGCCGAGCTTGAGCGCGTGCTCGCCCAGGGCCAGCGGCAGGTCGTGGTCCACCGCCTTGAAGGCCGCTTCGGAGCCTGCCTCCTTGAGCGTGGTGCCCAGGCAGCAGAACACCGTGTCCACCGGCCCGGCCAGGCCGGGGATGAGTTCGGCCAGCGGGCCGATGGGGTTCTCCAGGCGCGGGTGGGCGGCCAGTGGCCGGCGCGTCGGCGCCAGCACGCGCTTGACCGTCGGCTCGCTGAGCATGCGGTCGAGCAGGTGTTCGCCGGTGAGGCCGGTGGCGCCGGCGAGAATGACATGCGTCGGTGTTGAATACATCCTGGTTTCTCCGCTGACACAGTTACAAGCGTAGTTGCCGGGCTATCGTTTTTCCTGCACGTGCCCCGCATCGGCGCTCAGGGCCCGGCTGGCCTGGCCTGCGCGCAAGGCGTTCCAGCGCTGCAGGACGGCCGGCGGCGCCCACAGCTGCGGCTCGGAGGCGTCGAAGCCGTCTGCCGTCTCGCGCCGGGCGACCTCGCTGCTGGCCAACTGGAAGGCCTGCTGCAGGTCGTCGGTGGCGTTCAGGGCGTTGGCGAACAGGGCTTGGCCGAAGTAGGTGAAGTCCGCTTCCTCGGAACAGCCGAAGGACACCCGGTCGCTGCGCGCCGCCGTCATGATCAGAGTCCTGTCGTCCTTCAGAGGTTCGATGAAGCCGCCGCTGTAGCAGGCCGAGATCACCAGCACCTTGTAGCGGTCTTTCAGCGGCGCGAGGAGTTCGGCGAGGTCGGCGGCGGGCAGGTTGTCCAGGCGGATGCCGGGCATGTCGAGGATCAGCTGGTGGTCGTGGCTGCCATGGCTGGTCAGGTAGATGAACACCAGGTCCTCCGGGCCGCTGCTGCGCGCCAGGGCGCGGATCGCCCGCGCCAGGCTCTCGCGGGTGGCCATGGGGCGGTCGTCGGCATGGTTGCGGTTGTTCACCAGGGTGACCACGCCGCGCGCGCCGAAGCGCTGGCCGAGCAGGCGGGCGACGTAGTCGGCCTCGCGCAGGAACACGCTCTGCTTGCCGTCGCCGCCCACGCTCAGGGCATACAGCTCCACCTGCGGCGTGGAAGGCGGCAGCGCGGCCAGGGCGCGGTCGAGCAGGCGGCCCTGTTCCAGCAGGCCGACTTCCACCGGGTTGGGCAGGCGCCGGCCCTGTTCGTCGCGGCGCAGCAGGCCGTTGCTCCAGGTGCCGGCCTGCAGGCGGCCGTCGGCGCCGCGCAGGCTGCCCTTGCCGGCGAACTTGCCGTCGGCGAACTGGCCACGGTAGACCTGGCCGTCGGCCTGGGTCAGCACGCCTTCGCCGGCGAAGCGCCAGTCCTTGAAGCCACCTTCGTAGCGGCTGCCGTCGCGGCCCTCGTACTTGCCCTGGCCGTTCAGCGCGCCCTGGCTGAACTGGCCGCTCCACACGTCGCCGTCGGCGTTGACGAAGCGCCCCTGGCCGCTGAACTCGGTGTTCTCGAAGCCGCCCTCGTAGCGGTCGCCGTCGGCGTCGCTGAAGCTGCCCTTGCCGCGCAGCTGGCCGTTCTCGAAGGTGCCGGCGTATTCGTTGCCCTGGCCGTCGTCCAGCTGGCCCTGGCCGTGGTAGAGGCCGGCGCGGAAGCCGCCCTGGTAGTGGCTGCCGTCGGCGCCGTGCCATTCGCCCGGGCCGTCGAACAGGCCCTTGGCGAAGCGGCCCTGGTACCAGGCGCCGTTACCATGCTCCAGGCGCCCCTCGCCGTGCAGGCGGCCGTCGACGAGAGCGCCGTGGTAGCGCGCGCCGTCGGGCAGCACCAGGTCGGCCGAGGGCTGGGCGGGGCCCTGGTCGCAGGCCGCCAGGGCCAGGATCAGGGCGAGGAGGGGAAGGTGCAGGCGCATGCGGCAGGTCGGTCACGGTGGTTTTGCACCAGTGTGACGCAAAAAAGCCCGCGGGCGCGGGCTTTTTTACCGGGGGCCGGGCGCCGGCGTCAGACGAAGGCCAGGCTCAGCGATTCGGCGATGTAGGCCGGCTTGGGCAGGCCCTCGATCTCCAGGGTGCAGCGTGCCTTGATCAGCCACTGGCCGGGGTTCTTCTCGCTGACGTCGAGGATGGTCACCTGCAGGCGCACCCGCGAATCCACCGGCACCGGCTGGATGAAGCGCACGCTGTCGAGGCCGTAGTTGACCACCATCTTCGGGTTCTCCGGGAGCACCAGCAGGCCCTCGCAGAGCTTGGGAATCAGCGACAGGGAGAGGAAACCGTGGGCGATGGTGCCGCCGAACGGGGTCTTCTTCGCCTTCTCCGGGTCCACGTGGATGAACTGGTGGTCCTCGGTGCACTCGGCGAACTGGTTGATGCGGTTCTGGTCGATGGTGAGCCATTCGGAATGGCCCAGGTCCTTGCCAATGTAGTCCTTGAGGGTGCTGACGGGAACGAACGGCATGTTTTCCTCCGCGAACGCGTGTTGTTGTTTTTTGCGTGCGATGCAGCATGGCACAGGTCGATGACGGCTGCGCACCTATGCTTGAAGCGAATGCCATGCCATAGGCCGGGCGTACTTGGGCATAATGTCGGGCTTTTTCACAGGAGGTTGCCATGCTGCTCCGCGGCCTGACCTGGCTGGTGCTGTTCCAACTGCTGGGCACCGGCCTGAATGTTCTCATCCTGCCGATGATCCCCGGCCCGATCATTGGGCTGGTGCTGCTGCTGGCGTTCCTGCTGGCGCGCGGGGAAGTGGGCGAGCCGATCACGCTAGCGGCCTCCTCGCTGCTGCGCTACCTGCCGCTGCTGCTGGTGCCGCCGGCGGTGGGGGTGATGGTCTACGGCCGCCAGCTGCTGGCGGACTTCTGGCCGCTGGCCGGGGCCCTGGCGCTGTCGCTGCTGGGTTCCTTCCTGTTCGCCGGCTGGCTGATGCAGAAGCTGATCGACCGCCAGCGCGGCCGCAAGGAGGCCCGCGATGCTTGACTGGCAAGGCGCCTGGCAGGCGGTCACCCATCACCCGCTGTTCTGCATCGGCATCACCCTGGCGGCCTACCAACTGGCCCTGGCGGCCTACGAGCGCACGCGCTGGGTGTTCCTGCAGCCGGTGCTGGTGTCCATGGCCATGGTGATCCTGGTGCTGCTGGGCACCGGCATCGATTACCAGGCCTACAGCGCCGGGGTCAGCGTGCTGACCGTGCTGCTCGGCCCGGCCACCGTGGCCCTGGCGGTGCCGCTGTTCCTCAACCTCAAGCGCATCCGCCAACTGTTCTGGCCGACCCTGGTCACCCTGCTGGTGGCCGGCGTGCTGGCCACCGTGGCCGGCATCGGCCTGGGCTGGCTGTTCGGCCTGCGCGGCGAGCTGCTGATGAGCCTGGCGCCGAAGTCGGTGACCTCGCCCATCGCCATGCTGGTGGCCAGCCAGATCGGCGGCGTGGCGGCGCTGGCGGCGGTGTTCGTGCTGATCACCGGGGTGCTCGGCGCCATCCTCGGCCCGGAGCTGCTGCGCCGCATCGGCGTGCGCCACCCGGCCGCCCAGGGCATGGCGCTGGGCATGACCGCCCACGCCGTGGGCACCTCCCGAGCCCTGCAGGAGGGCGAGGAATGCGGCGCCTTCGCCGCCCTGGCGATGAGCCTGATGGGCGTGGCCACCGCAGTGCTGCTACCGTTGGCGGTAGCGTTGATCGCCTGAAGCAGGAAGATTCACATGAAGTTGCCGCTCTTCCCCCTCAACACCGTGCTGTTCCCCGGTTGCCGCCTGGACCTGCAGATATTCGAGGCGCGCTACCTGGACATGATCGGCCGCTGCATGAAGCAGGGCGGCGGCTTCGGCGTGGTGTCCATCGTCGAAGGCCGCGAAGTGGGCGAGGCGCCGCAGGTGTTCAGCCAGGTCGGCTGCGAGGCGCTGATCCGCGACTGGCAGCAGTTGCCCAATGGGCTGCTGGGCATTCGCGTCGAGGGCGGCCGGCGCTTCCGCGTGCTGGATACGCAGGTGCAGCCGGACCAACTGCTGGAAGCCGAGGTGAGCTGGTTGGAGGAACAGCCCGACCAGCCGCTGACCGAGGAACACGACGACCTGGCCGCGCTGCTCGGCGCGCTGTCGCTGCACCCGATGGTCGCCACCCTGGAGATGGGCGGCGAGGTCAACGGCCAGCAGGAGCTGGCCTGCCAACTGGCCTACCTGCTGCCCTTCGAGCCGGAGCAGAAGCAGGTGCTGCTGGAGATGGACGACCCCACGGTGCGCCTGGCGCGCATCCAGGTGCTGCTGGAGCAGTTGCAGGGCGATCTGTTGGCCTGAGCGTTGTGGCCGCCCTGTAGGAGCGGATCTCATCCGCGAATCGTGCCGTTGGTTCCGGCTATCGCGGACAAGGTCCGCTCAAGGGAAATGCCATGCCTCATGCCGAACTGTAGGAGCGGGCCCTGCCCGCGATTCGCGCGCAGGGCGCGCTCCTACAAGGGAATGGCGTAGCGCAGCGATACCCATCGCCATGACCGCATGGGTTTCGCCAGGGCTCAACCCATCCTGCAAAAGCGCTTCAGATCACCAGCAAATCCATGAAGCGGTGCACCGGCGTGGCTTCCAGCTGCGCGGGGTCGTCGCACAGCGCGGTTATCTGCGCGCAGCGCTGCGGGGCGAAGCGGGTGGCCAGGGCGTTGCGGAATTTCGCCTCCAGCAGCGGGATGCCCTCGGCGCGGCGGCGGCGGTGGCCCACCGGGTATTCCACCTCGATCTTCGGCGTGCTGCTGCCGTCCGAGAAGAACACCTGCACGGCGTTGGCGATGCTGCGCTTGCCCGGCTCCAGGTATTCGCGGCTGTAGCGCGCGTCTTCCACCACTTCCATCTTGTCGCGCAGGCGGTCGATCAGCGGGTGCGCGGCGTGGAAGGCATCCTCGTAGTGCTCGGCTTCCAGGGTGCCGTAGATCAGCGGCACGGCGACCATGTACTGGATGCAGTGGTCGCGGTCGGCGGCGTTGGCCAGCGGGCCGGTCTTGGAGATGATGCGGATCGCCGATTCCTGGGTGTCGATGACGATGCGGGTGATCTCGCTGATGCGGTTGCGCACCAGCGGGTGCAGCTGTACCGCGGCTTCCACGGCGGTCTGCGCGTGGAACTCGGCGGGGAAGCTGATCTTGAACAGCACGTTCTCCATCACGTAGCTGGCGAAGGGCTGCGGCAGGCGGAAGCGGCGCTGGTCGTCGGGCTTGAGCGCCAGGTCCTTGTTGGTGTGGCTGAACAGCACGTCGTAGAAGCCCCATTGCGGCGCGGTCAGCACGCCGGGGATGCCCATCTCGCCGCGCCGGGCGATGTCCGCCAGGCGCAGGCCGCGGCTGCTGGCGTCGCCGGCGGCCCAGGATTTGCGCGAGCCGGCGTTGGGCGCGTGGCGGTAAGTGCGCAGCGCTTGGCCGTCGACGCAGGCGTGGGAGAGGGCGGAGAGCAGTTGCTCGCGGTCGGCGCCGAGCAGCCGTGCGCTCACCGCCGTGGAGGCGAGCTTGACCAGGAACACGTGGTCCAGGCCGACGCGGTTGAAGGCGTTCTCCAGGGCGAACACGCCCTGGATCTCGTGGGCCAGGACCATGGATTCCAGCACGTCGCCCATGCTCAGCGGCGGTTCGCCATTGGCCTGGGCGCGCTGCGCCAGGTGGTCGGCGAGGCCGAGGATGGCGCCGAGGTTATCCGACGGGTGGCCCCATTCGGCGGCCAGCCAGGTGTCGTTGTAGTCCAGCCAGCGCACCAGCGCGCCAATGTCCCAGGCGGCCTTGACCGGGTCGAGGCAGAAGCGCGTGCCCGGCACCCGCGAGCCGTGGGGCACCACGCTGCCTTCCACCTGCGGGCCGAGCAGCTTGGTGCATTCGGGGAAGCGCAGGGCCAGCAGGGCGCAGGCCAGGCTGTCCATCAGGCACAGCCGCGCGGTGTCGCGGGCCTCGGCGGAGTCGACGCGGTAGGTCAGGACGTAGTCGGCGATCTGCTGCAGGACGCCGTCGTAGTCGGGGCGGGTGTTCGGATCGGCGTTGGTGCTCATGGCGTGCTCCTGCGCGGTAATCCGGGAGAGTCTAGACGCTGGGGTTGTCTACTGGGTTCCCGCGTTCGCGGGAATGACTCCGGGAAACACGACACTCGATCCCGTCATTCCCGCGAACGCGGGAACCCAGAAAACAACGTAAGAGCAGCTGTCTTGCAGGTCGCGCCGGGGTGTTCTTCGTAGGAGCGAGCTTGCTCGCGAACCGCATGGCACCGCGTTTGTTCGCGAGCAAGCTCGCTCCTACGAGAAGCCGGGCCTCCCCGACGGCAGGAGGGGCCATCGCGGACGGAGTCCGCTCCTACGCGGCAGCGCTCAGAAGGCGTCGCCCGGCACCCGCACCCAGCCTTCCATGAGGATGCGCGCGCTGCGGCTCATGATGGCCTTGGTCACGGTCCATTCGCCGTCCACCTGCTTCGCCTCGGCGCCCACGCGCAGGGTGCCGGAGGGGTGGCCGAAGCGCACGGCGCTGCGTTCGCCGCCACCAGCCGCGAGGTTGACCAGGGTGCCCGGCACGGCCGCGGCGGTGCCGATGGCCACGGCGGCGGTGCCCATCATCGCGTGGTGCAGCTTGCCCATGGACAGCGCGCGCACCAGCAGGTCGACGTCGCCGGCCTGCACCTGCTTGCCGCTGGAGGTGCGGTAGTCCTTGGGCGGCGAGACGAAGGCGATCTTCGGCGTGTGCTGGCGGGTGGCCGCTTCTTCGGGTGTCTTGATCAGGCCCATGCGCAGGGCGCCGGCGATGCGGATCTGCTCGAAGCGCGCCAGTTGCTCGGGATCGGAGTTGATGTCCTCGCGCAGCTCGGTGCCCTTGTAGCCGATGTCCTCGGCGTTGACGAACACCGTGGGGATGCCGGCGCTGATCATGGTCGCCTTGAAGGTGCCGACGCCGGGCACTTCCAGGTCGTCCACCAGGTTGCCGGTGGGGAACATCGAGCCACCTTCTTCGCCGTCGTCGGACGGGTCGAGGAATTCCAGCACGATCTCGGCGGCGGGGAAGGTCACCCCGTCCAGTTCGAAGTCGCCGGTTTCCTGGACCTGGCCGTTGGTCACCGGCACGTGGGCGATGATGGTCTTGTTGATGTTGGCCTGCCAGATGCGCACCACGCAGGTGCCGTTGTCCGGGATGCGCTCGGGGTCGACCAGGCCGGCGTGGAGGGCGAAGGCGCCGGCGGCGGTGGAGAGATTGCCGCAGTTGCCGCTCCAGTCGACGAAGGCCTTGTCGATGGAGATCTGCCCGTAGAGGTAGTCGACGTCGTGGCCGGGCTGGCTGCTTTTCGACAGGATCACGCACTTGCTGGTGCTGGAAGTGGCGCCGCCCATGCCGTCGATGTGCGCCGAGTAGGGGTCGGGGCTGCCGATCACGCGCATGAACAGCTTGTCGCGCGCCGCGCCCGGCACCTGGCAGCGCTCGGGCAGGTCCTGCAGGCGGAAGAACACGCCCTTGCTGGTGCCGCCGCGGATGTAGGTGGCGGGGATTTTCACTTGGGGTACGTGGGGCATGGGTCAGGTCCTGTGGGCTTTTCGTAGGAGCGAGCTTGCTCGCGAACGGCCCCGCAGCGGGGATGGGTTCGCGAGCAAGCTCGCTCCTACAGGATTGGTGCCGGCCCGCCGCTCGTGCGGGCCGGAGCCGTTAGATCACGCCGCAGACGACTCGAGGAAGTCCTTGGCGAAGCGCTGCAGCACCCCGCCGGCCTTGTACACGCTGACGTCGGCGGCGGTGTCGAGGCGGCAGGTCACCGGTACCCTGAGCACTTCACCGTTGCGGCGGTTGACCACCAGGGTCAGGTCGCAGCGCGGCGACAGTTCGCCTTCGATGTCGTAGGTCTCGGTGCCGTCCAGGCCCAGGGTCAGGCGCGTGGTGCCCGGCTTGAATTCCACCGGCAGCACGCCCATGCCCACCAGGTTGGTGCGGTGGATGCGCTCGAAGCCCTCGGCCACGATCACCTCGACGCCGGCGAGGCGCACGCCCTTGGCCGCCCAGTCGCGGGACGAGCCCTGGCCGTAGTCGGCGCCGGCGACGATGATCAGGTTCTGCTTGCGGTTCATGTAGGTCTCGATGGCTTCCCACATGCGCATCACCTTGCCTTCCGGCTCCACGCGGGCCAGCGAGCCCTTCTTCACCTGGCCATCGACCACGGCCATCTCGTTGATCAGCTGCGGGTTGGCGAAGGTGGCGCGCTGCGCGGTGAGGTGGTCGCCGCGGTGGGTTGCGTAGGAGTTGAAGTCCTCCTCCGGCAGGCCCATCTTCGCCAGGTATTCGCCGGCCGCCGAGCTGGCGAGGATGGCGTTGGACGGCGACAGGTGGTCGGTGGTGATGTTGTCCGGCAGGATCGCCAGCGGCAGCATGCCCTTGAGCGTGCGTTCGCCGGCCAGCGCGCCTTCCCAGTACGGCGGGCGGCGGATGTAGGTGGACATCGGGCGCCAGTCGTACAGCGGGCTGTCGGCTTCCTTCACGCTGCCCAGGTCGAACATCGGGATGTACACCTGGCGGAACTGCTCGGGCTTCACACTGGCCGCGACAATGGCGTCGATCTCTTCATCGGACGGCCACAGGTCCTTCAGGGTGATCGGGTTGCCTTGGCTGTCGGTGCCCAGCGGGTCCTGCTCGATGTCGAAGCGCACGGTGCCGGCGATGGCGTAGGCCACCACCAACGGCGGCGAGGCGAGGAAGGCCTGCTTGGCGTAGGGGTGGATGCGCCCGTCGAAGTTGCGGTTGCCCGAGAGCACGGCGGTGGCGTACAGGTCGCGGTCGATGATCTCCTGCTGGATCTTCGGCTCCAGCGCCCCGGACATGCCGTTGCAGGTGGTGCAGGCGTAGGCGACGATGCCGAAGCCGAGCTTTTCCAGCTCGGTCAGCAGGCCGGCTTCTTCCAGGTACAGCCTGGCGACCTTGGAGCCCGGCGCGAAGGAGGTCTTCACCCAGGGCTTGCGCACCAGGCCCAGCGCGTTGGCCTTCTTCGCCAGCAGGCCGGCGGCCACCACGTTGCGCGGGTTGGAGGTGTTGGTGCAGCTGGTGATGGCGGCGATGATCACCGCGCCGTCGGGCATCAGGCCGTGGGCTTCTTCGTCGCGGCCGGATTCCAGCTTGGCCTCGTCGGCGATGCCGCGCTCGGCCAGCGCCGAGGTCGGCAGGCGGCGGTGCGGGTTGGACGGGCCGGCCATGTTGCGCACCACGCTGCCCAGGTCGAAGCTGAGCACGCGCTCGTACTCGGCGGTCTTCAGGGCGTCGCCCCACAGGCCGAGGGTCTTGGCATAGTTCTCCACCAGCGCCACCTGCTCCGGCTCGCGGCCGGTGAGCTTGAGGTAGTCGATGGTTTGGCCATCGATGTAGAACATCGAGGCGGTGGCGCCGTATTCCGGGCACATGTTGGAGATGGTCGCACGGTCGCCGATGGACAGGCTGTCCGCCCCCTCGCCGAAGAACTCGACGTAGGCGCCGACCACGCGCTCCTTGCGCAGGAACTCGGTGATCGCCAGGACGATGTCGGTGGCGGTGATGCCGGGCTGGCGCTTGCCGGTCAGCTCGACGCCGACGATGTCGGGCAGGCGCATCATCGACGGGTGGCCGAGCATCACGGTCTCGGCTTCCAGGCCGCCGACGCCGATGGCGATCACGCCCAGGGCGTCCACGTGCGGGGTGTGCGAGTCGGTGCCCACGCAGGTGTCGGGGAAGGCCACGCCGCCGCGCGCCTGGATCACCGGGCTCATCTTCTCCAGGTTGATCTGGTGCATGATGCCGTTGCCGGCGGGGATCACGTCGACGTTCTTGAACGCGGTCTTGGTCCACTCGATGAAGTGGAAGCGGTCCTCGTTGCGGCGGTCCTCGATGGCGCGGTTCTTCTCGAAGGCCTCGGGGTCGAAGCCCGGGGCTTCCACGGCCAGGGAGTGGTCGACGATCAGCTGCGTCGGCACCACCGGGTTGACCTTGGACGGGTCGCCGCCCTGGTCGGCGATGGCGTCGCGCAGGCCGGCCAGGTCGACCAGCGCGGTCTGCCCGAGGATGTCGTGGCAGACCACGCGCGCCGGGTACCAGGGGAAGTCGAGGTCGCGCTTGCGGTAGATCAGCTGTTCCAGCGCAGCGGTCAGCAGTTCCGGCTCGCAGCGGCGCACCAGCTGTTCGGCCAGCACGCGCGAGGTGTACGGGAGTTTGTCCCAGGCACCAGCCTGGATCTCTTCGACGGCCGCACGGGCGTCGAAGTAGTCCAGTTGTGTGCCGGGCAGGCTTTTACGGTATTGGCTGTTCATGATTATTTACGGTCCTTGAGCGGCACGAACTTCAGGTCTTCGGGACCGGTGTAGTTGGCGCTCGGGCGGATGATCTTGCCGTCGATGCGCTGCTCGATGACGTGGGCGGACCAGCCGGCGGTGCGGGCGATCACGAACAGCGGGGTGAACATGGCGGTGGGCACGCCCATCATGTGGTAGCTCACGGCGCTGAACCAGTCGAGGTTGGGGAACATCTTCTTGATTTCCCACATCACGCTTTCCAGGCGCTCGGCGATGTCGTACATCTTGCTGTTGCTCTGCTCTTCGGAGAGCTGGCGGGCGACTTCCTTGATCACCTTGTTGCGCGGGTCGGACACGGTGTAGACCGGGTGGCCGAAGCCGATCACCACTTCCTTCTTCTCGACGCGGGCGCGGATGTCGGCCTCGGCTTCGTCCGGGTTGTCGTAGCGCTTCTGGATTTCGAAGGCCACTTCGTTGGCGCCGCCGTGTTTCGGGCCGCGCAGGGCGCCGATGGCGCCGGCGATGCAGGAGTACATGTCCGAGCCGGTGCCGGCGATGACGCGGGAGGTGAAGGTGGAGGCGTTGAACTCGTGCTCGGCGTACAGGTTCAGCGAGGTGTGCATGGCGCGCACCCAGGACTCGCGCGGCTTCTCGCCGTGCAGCAGGTGCAGGAAGTGGCCGCCGATGGAGTCGTCGTCGGTCTCCACGTCGATGCGCTTGCCGTTGTGGCTGAAGTGATACCAATACAGCAGGGCCGAGCCGAGGGAAGCCATCAGCTTGTCGGCGATGTCGCGGGCGCCGGGGTGGTTGTGGTCGTCCTTCTCCGGCGACAGGCAGCCGAGCACGGACACCGCGGTGCGCATCACGTCCATCGGGTGGGCCGACGGCGGCAGGGTTTCCAGGGCGGCCTTGACGCCCGCCGGCAGGCCGCGCAGGGCCTTCAGCTTGGCCTTGTAGGCGGCCAGTTCGGCGACGTTGGGCAGCTTGCCGTGGACCAGCAGGTGGGCGATTTCCTCGAATTCGCAGCGGTTGGCGAAGTCGAGCACGTCATAGCCGCGGTAGTGCAGATCGTTGCCGGTGCGGCCGACGGTGCACAGGGCGGTGTTGCCGGCGGCGGTGCCGCTCAGGGCCACGGATTTCTTCGGCTTGAAGGCGGTGGTGGTTTCAGTCGCGCTCATCGGTGTTTCCTCATCTCTATTGTTCTGGGCTTCAAGAGCCGATAAGAGCGCTGGAGGCTGTAGGCTGGACGAAGGGCATCCGCTCTCGTCGTTCAGCCTCCAGCGCTTTTTTCGGCCTTTATCGGCTTTATTTCTTACTGGCGAAGAGCGCGTCGAGCTTCTGCTCGAAGGCGTGGTAGCCGATGCGGTCGTACAGCTCGGCACGAGTCTGCATCAACTCGATGACGTTCTGCTGGTGGCCTTCCTGGCGGATCGCGGTGTACACCGCTTCGGCGGCCTTGTTGGCGGCGCGGAAGGCCGACAGCGGGTAGAGCTGGATGGCCACGCCGACCGAGGCCAGCTCGTCGCGGGTGAACAGCGGGGTGGCGCCGAACTCGGTGATGTTGGCCAGCACCGGCACGTTCAGCGCGTCGACGAAGCGCTTGTAGGTCGGCAGGTCGTAGGCGGCCTCGGCGAAGATGCCGTCGGCGCCGGCTTCCACGTAGCGCAGGCAGCGCTCGATGGCGGCGTCCACGCCCTCGGCCTGGATGGCGTCGGTGCGGGCGATGAGGAAGAAGTTCGGGTCGGTCTTGGCGTCGGCGGCGGCCTTCACGCGGTCGGCCATCTCCTCGGTGGAGACGATTTCCTTGCCCGGACGGTGGCCGCAGCGCTTGGCGCCGACCTGGTCCTCGATGTGCGCGGCGGCGGCGCCGGCCTTGATCAGGCTCTTGACCGTGCGCTCGATGTTGAAGGCGCTGGGGCCGAAGCCGGTGTCGATGTCCACCAGCAGCGGCAGGTCGCAGACGTCGGTGATGCGGCGCACGTCGGTGAGCACGTCGTCCAGGGTGTTGATGCCCAGGTCCGGCAGGCCCAGGGAGCCGGCGGCGACGCCGCCGCCGGACAGGTAGATGGCCTTGAAGCCGGCGCGCTTGGCGAGCAGGGCGTGGTTGGCGTTGATCGCACCGATCACCTGCAGCGGTTTCTCTTCGGCAAGGGCGGTACGGAAACGCTGGCCGGGGGAAAGCAGACTCATGACTCACCTCGTTCGTTGGCTGTCTTGGCTTGGGCGTCCAGGTAGTGACGCTCGATGTTGCGCTTGGAAGCGCCGATGTGACGGCGCATCAGCAGTTCGGCCAGTTCGCCGTCACGGTCGGCGATGGCATCGAGAATGCGGTGGTGCTCGGCGAAGGCCTGGCGCGGCCGGTTCGGCACGGCGGAGAACTGCAGGCGGTACATGCGCACCAGCTGGTACAGCTCGCCGCAAAGCATCTGGCTCAGGGTGCGGTTGCCGCTGCCCTGGATGATCCGGTAGTGGAAGTCGAAGTCGCCTTCCTGCTGGTAGTAGCCGCGCCCGGCCTGGAAGGCCTCGTCGCGCTCGTGGGTGTCGAGCACCCGGCGCAGCTCGTCGATCTCGGCCTGGCTCATGCGCTCGGCGGCCAGGCGGCAGGCCATGCCTTCTAGGGACTCGCGGATTTCGTACAGCTCGATCAGTTCGGCATGGCTCAGCGACACCACCCGCGCGCCGACGTGGGGCACGCGCACCAGCAGCTTCTGGCCCTCCAGGCGGTGGATCGCCTCGCGCAGCGGGCCGCGGCTGATGCCGTAGGTGCGTGCCAGCTCCGGCTCGGAGATCTTGCTGCCGGGGGCGATCTCGCCCTTGACGATGGCCGACTGGATCTTGCGGAACACGTGTTCCGAAAGCGTCTCGCCGTCGCCTTCGATGTCGTTGGGCAGGAGCAGGGATTCGTTCATGGTGTCGACAATCCACATCAGGTGCGGCGAAAACTAACCCCCCTTGTTCGTGTGGTCAAGGGGATTGTCGACAATCGTCTAATGGGCCGACGAGTTATGCACAAAGGTTCCCAGGAATCCGGCGGATGGCGGAAAAGCCCGCGCGGCGCGGCCTGGGCTGCGCTAGGCTGGGCGAAACCGCCAGGGGAGACACGTATGGGAGTCTACGACCGCTACCTGCTGCCACGGCTGATCGACTGCGCCTGCGGCATGGGCGAGGTGATGAAGCAGCGTTCGAAGCTGGTGCCGCGGGCCCGTGGCCGGGTGCTGGAGATCGGCATCGGCACCGGGTTGAACCTGGGTTTCTACGATGCGGGGAAAGTGTCGACAATCGTCGGCGTCGACCCGGCGGCGCAGATGCAGGGCCTGGCGCGCAAGCGCGCGGCGGGGATCGGCATCCCGGTGGAGATGGTGGCGCTGGAGCTGGGGCAGATTCGCGCCGACGCCGGCAGCTTCGACTCCATCGTCTGCACCTTCACCCTGTGCAGTATTCCGGACGTGCTGGCGGCGCTGCGGGAGATGCGCCGGGTGCTCAAGCCGGGCGGCGAGTTCCTCTTCTGCGAGCACGGCCTGGCGCCGGACGCTGGCGTGCGCGCCTGGCAGCACCGCCTGACGCCGATCTGGAAGCCGCTGGCCGGCGGCTGCCACTTGGACCGCGACATCCCGGCGCTGATCGAGGCCGGCGGTTTCCAGGTGCGCGAACTGAGCCGCGAGTACCTGCCGGGGCCCAGGCCGATGACCTATGTCTACAAGGGAATGGCCGACTGAAGGCGCTTCAGGCCGGCACCGGGCCCAGGGCCATCACCCGCAGGATGTGCACGCTGCGGATGAACAGGTCGGCCACCGGGCCGCGGCGGTCGGCGCGGCAGTCGTCCAGGCGCACCAGGCTGGGGGCGCAACCGGCCAGCAGGTCGAAGTAGTCACGCAGTTGCATGCGTCCGCGCAGGCGGTGCGGGCGCTGGGCGTTGTCCAGGGTTTCCAGTTCGACCCAGAGGGTGTCTTGATCCGGTTGCATGGTGGGCTCTCGCACGGCGCTGCTGCCGAAGGCTGCGTAGGAAATTGCCGAAGTACCTTTCGTATTCCCTTGGGACTGACGCCGCGCCGCCCGGTTCCCCGGGCGCCAATGAATCGTGGCGATATTCAGCTTCGGTTCAGTTAGCCCCGCGCCCGGGCACGTTTCGGCGTGGCGCCTAGGCGGCTGCGTCGCTGTCGTCGGTGCGGACCACCCAGCGGATGTTCACCCCGCGGATGAACAGGTCGCTCTGGCCATGCAGGTCCGTCAGGCGCACCAGGGCGGGCGTGTCGCCCAGCAGCAGGTCGTGGTAGTCGTTCAGGCTGATGCGCCCGCGCAGGATGCGCGGGGCGTGGTTGGGCAGGTGGGTTTCGAGTTCCACCGGCAGGCTGTCGTGATCGTGGGGCATGGCGGGCGCCGCTGGGTGCAATGAGCCCGCAACTGTAGGTTCGGCCCGGCGCCCGGCCTAGTGGAGATTCACCGCTGCTTCTGTAGGAAAAAGCCTGGGTTGCGTGTCGGCTCAGAGACCTTCGTCGTCGCGCACCAGCACGCAATGGCAGCCGTCTTCCTCTTCGTGCCAGTCGTGCAGGAAGTACATCTGCACCTTGTCGGGGCTCGGCATCACGGCGACGAAATCGCCGATCTCCGGGACGAAGAAGGCCTTGCTGCCGGGCGCGGCCTCGCACTCCACCAGGGCGCTGAAGAAGGCCGCCGGGTCGGCGTCCTCGAAGAACGCCTCGCGCTCGGCGGCGTCCCAGTCGGCGGGCGCCTCGAAGGGGCCGAGAATGAGTACCCTGGCGTCGCCCAGGTCGAGTTCCTCGGCGTCCGGGTCGGCGTCATCGGGGCGGTAGAAGCAGGCATCCACCGCCTTCGCGTCGGCCAGAATGGCCTGGCGCGCGGCCAGGCGCCGCTGCGGATCGACGCCGGCGTCGGCGCAGAGCTGGTTCCAGAAGGCTTCGGATTTGGCGGACATGGGGCGGCTCCGGCGGGGCGGCGATGGGAAAGGCGGCTAGTGTAGCGTAGGGCGTATAACCGTTCGCGGTTATACGCCGCCTGACCTTGGCCATGCCCCGCTCGGAGCCGACCTTGGCCGTTTCCGCCGACGGAAGAGGATCGCCCCGGTTCGACCCCGGCGTTGGCGGGGGCATGGGTGTAGCGGCGTATAACGCGGAGCGTTATACGCCCTACGACCGTGCTTCCCCGGAACCGTAGGAGCGAGCTTGCTCGCGAACCCCGTAGGGATTGGCGTTACGCCAGGCCGTACTTCTTCACCTTGTCGAACAGCGTGGTCTTGGCCATGCCCAGGGCCACGGCGGCCTGGCTGAGGTTGCCGGCGTGGCGTTCCAGGGCGCTTTGCAGCAGGCTGCGCTCGAAGGCTTCCACGGCTTCGGCGAAGCGCGGTTCGCTGGCGTCCGGGCCCTGGCCGCTGCTGGTCAGCACCGGCAGGCCGAGGGCGAAGCGTTCGGCGACGTTGCGCAGTTCGCGCACGTTACCCGGCCAGTCGTGGGCCATGAGGCTGGCGGCGGTGGCGTTGTCGATGGCCGGCGCCGGGCGGTCGAAGCGCAGCGAGGACTGCTGCAGGAAGTGCTCGAAGAGCATCAGGATGTCCTCGCGTCTTTCCCGCAGCGGCGGCAGTTGCAGGGTGATGACGTTGAGGCGGTAGTAGAGGTCGCTGCGGAAGCTGCCCTCGCGGCCCATGGCGGCGAGGTCCGACTTGGTCGCGGCGATCACCCGGCAGTCCACCGGGATCAGCTGGTTGGAGCCCAGGCGTTCCAGCTGGTGTTCCTGCAGCACCCGCAGCAGCTTGATCTGCAGGTTCAGCGGCATGCTCTCGATCTCGTCGAGGAACAGGCTGCCGCCGTCGGCGTGTTCGATCTTGCCGATGCGCCGCTTGCCGGCGCCGGTGAAGGCGTGGGCCTCGTGGCCGAAGATTTCGCTGTCGATCAGGCTTTCCGGCAGGCCGCCGCAGTTCAGCGCGACGAAGGCCTTGGCCTGGCGCCGGCTGTAGTCGTGCAGGCAGCGGGCGACCAGCTCCTTGCCGGTGCCGGTCTCGCCTTCGATGAGCACGTTGGCCGAGGTGTCGGCGACGTTGGCGATCAGCTCGCGCAGCGCCTGCATCGCCGGCGAACGGCCGATCAGCCGGGCTTCCAGGGCCTGGCGCCCGGCCAGTTGGCGGCGCAGCTGGCCGATCTCGCGGCTGAGCTGGCGGTGTTCCAGGGCGCGCCGCGCCACGTCCACCAGGCGCTCGGGGGCGAAGGGTTTTTCCATGAAGTCGTAGGCGCCGTCGCGCATGGCCTGCACCGCCATGGCGATGTCGCCGTGGCCGGTGATCAGCACCACCGGCAGCTGCGCGTCCTTCTCGCGCAGGCGGGCCAGCAGTTGCAGGCCGTCCATGCCGGGCAGGCGGATGTCGCTGATGACGATGCCGGGGAAGTCGGCGCCCACGCGCCGCAGCGCTTCCTCGGCGCTGGCCACGCCGTCGCTGTCGAGGTCTTCCAGGGCCAGGGCCTGCTGGCAGCCGAGCAGCACGTGGGGGTCGTCCTCGACCACCAGTACGCGGAGTTTTTCGTCGCTCATGGCGTGGGTTCCTGAGTGGGCAGCAGTGGCAGGCTGAGTTCGAAGGCGGTGCCGCCGGCCTCCGGGTGGGCCACGCCGAGGCTGCCGCCGGCGGCGGTGGCGAGGCTGGCCGAGAGCGTCAGGCCCAGGCCCAGGCCGTGCTCGCCGGGCTTGGTGGTGAAGAAGGGTTCGAACAGGTGCTCGCGGGCATCCGGCGGGATGCCCGGGCCGTTGTCGCGCACCGTCAGGTGGTACTGCGCGCCCTCGGCGCGGCCGCTGAGCCAGAGCTGGCGGTCGGCCTGCGCGCTCATGGCGTCGAGGGCGTTGGCGATCAGGTTGACCAGGATCTGTTCCAGGCGCGTCTGGTCGATGCCCAGGCACACGTCGTCGAATTCGCGGTGCAGGGCCAGCGGGCAGTCCTTCAGGCGCACCTGCAGCACCCGCAGCGCGGCGTCCACCGCCTTGCCCAGGCGCGCCTGGCCGTGGTCGTCGGCGCGCCGGGCGAAGGCGCGCAGGCTGGCGGTGATGCGGCCCATGCGGTCGACCATTTCGTTGATCGCCTCCAGGTTGCTGCTGGCGATGTCCAGGGCGCCGCGCTGGAGGAAGCGCACGGTGTTGCCGGAGAGGGTGCGCAGCGCCGCCAGCGGCTGGTTCAGCTCGTGGGCGATGCTGGTGGACATCTGCCCGATCACCGCCAGCTTGCCGGCCTGGACCAGGCGGTCCTGGGCCTTGCGCAGGGTGTCCTCGGCCTGGCGGCGCTCGCGGATCTGTTCGCGTAGATGCTGGTTGCTGGCGCGCAGGTCGGCGGTGCGCTCGGCGATGCGCCGCTCCAGTTCGTCGTTGGCCTGTTCCAGCGCCTCGCGGGCGGCCAGGCGGGTGGCCAGGACCTTGCGCCGCTCGTTCCAGGCGATCAGCAGAAACGCCAGCAGGGCGAAGCCCACCGCGGCCAGCACGCCGTGGATCATGGCTTCGCGGCGCACGTCCTGCAGCGGGCTGAGCAGGGTGAAGTCCCAGGGGGTGTCGTTCAGGCGGCGGCTCTGCTTCAGGTACAGGCGCTCGGCGTGCTGCTCGCCGCTGGCGTCGCGGTCGCGGAAGCCGATTTCCTCCACGCCCTCGCCCAGGGCCCGGCGCGAGCTGGGCTGCCATTCGTTGAGCGCCCACCAGTAGTACTGCAGGCTGCGCGCCAGGCGCTCCTTGTCCGCGGCGCTGAGCGGGCGCACCGCCTTCAGGCGCAGTTGCGGGTTGCTGGAGAGGACGATGATGCCGTTCTCGTCGCTGACGAAGGCCTGCAGCTGGGCCTTCTCCCAGCGTTCCTCCAGGGCCTCCATCTTCACCTTGACCACCGCCACGCCGACGATGCGCCCGCCGTGCACCAGGCCGTGGGCCAGGTAGTAGCCGGGCTCGCCGACGGTGCTGCCGATGCCGTAGAAGCGCCCCGGGCGGCCCTGCACGGCGTCCTGGAAGTAGGCGCGGAAGGACAGGTCCTCGCCCAGGTAGCTGTCGGCGTCCTGCCAGTTGCTGGTGGCCAGCACGCGGCCGGAGGTGTCGAGCAGGTAGATGGCGCGGCTGCCGGCGCGGCGGTTGAGGCCTTCGAGGTAGGCGTTGACCAGGTCGCGGCGGTAGGGCGTGGGTTCCAGCAGCAGGCGGGTGACGTTGTTTTCCAGCTCCAGCAGGCTGGGCAGGTAGGTGTAGCGGCTGATCTCGCTTTCCACCCCGCGGGCGTGCAGTTCCAGCTGGCGCTCGCCGCTGGCGACCAGGGCGCGGGTGCCGGCGCCGGCGCTGACCAGGTAGCCGCCGTAGCCGAAGCCGAGCATCAGCAGGATCAGCGGAATCGGCAACAGCAGGTTGCGCACGAGGCTCGGCTTCACGTTCGGCGGTGGCAGGGTCAATGGCTGGGCGGGCATTGCATCACAGTCGTCGGAAGCGGACCAGCCCGGCGCCGGGCCGGGCCGATGGAGAGGTGCCAATGCTGCTCTTCGTAGGAGCGAGCTTGCTCGCGAACAGACGCCGCAGCGGGGCTCGTTCGCGAGCAAGCTCGCTCCTACGAGAAGCCATGCGGCTTCAGTGGGTGAGGATCTTGGCCAGGAACTGCCGGGCGCGCTCGGAGCGGGCTTCCAGGTCGCCGAAGAACTCCTCCTTGGCGCAGTCTTCGACGATCTGCCCGCGGTCCATGAAGATCACCCGGTCGGCCACCTTGCGGGCGAAGCCCATCTCGTGGGTCACGCACATCATGGTCATGCCTTCCTGGGCCAGCTGGACCATCACGTCGAGCACTTCGTTGACCATCTCCGGGTCCAGCGCCGAGGTCGGTTCGTCGAACAGCATCACGATCGGGTCCATGGCCAGAGCGCGGGCGATGGCCACGCGCTGCTGCTGGCCGCCGGAAAGCTGGCCGGGGTGCTTGTGGGCGTGGGCCTTGAGGCCGACGCGGTCGAGCAGCGCCAGGCCCTTCTCGGTGGCCTCGTCCTTGCCGCGGCCGAGCACCTTGACCTGGGCGATGGTCAGGTTCTCGGTAATGGTCAGGTGCGGGAACAGCTCGAAGTGCTGGAACACCATGCCCACCCGCGAGCGCAGCTTCGGCAGGTTGGTCCTGGGATCGGCGATGGAAGTGCCGTCGACCACGATGTCGCCCTTCTGGAACGGCTCCAGGGCGTTGACGCACTTGATCAGCGTCGACTTGCCCGAACCGGACGGCCCGCAGACCACCACCACTTCACCCTTGGCGACCGAGGTGCTGCAGTCGGTGAGGACCTGGAAGTCGCCGTACCACTTGTTGACGTTGTCGATGGTGATCATAGGGCTAACCCTTTCTGCAGGCGCTTGACCGCGAAGGAGGCGGTGAAGCTGACGATGAAGTAGACGAGACCGGCGAAGATCAGGAATTCGTGGGGCTGGCCGATGATGTCGCCGCGCGAGCGCGCCGCGTTGAGGAAGTCCATCAGGCCGACGGTGTAGACCAGCGAGGTGTCCTGGAACAGGATGATGCTCTGCTGCAGCAGCAGCGGGGTCATCTTGCGGAACGCCTGGGGCAGGATGATCAGCCGCATGCACTGGCCGTAGGTCATGCCAAGGGCTTGCGCCGCGCCCATCTGGCCTTTCGGGATGGCCTGGATGCCGGCGCGGACGATCTCGCAGAAGTACGCCGCCTCGAACATCACGAAGGCCACCAGGCAGCTGGTGAAGGCGCCCACCGGGGTGTCGCTGCCGGTGATCCAGCGCAGGATGTAGGGCACCGCCAGGTAGAACCAGGTGATCACCAGCAGCAGCGGGATGGAACGGAAGTAGTTGACGTAGAAGCCGGCGAGGTTACTCAGCAGGCGGTTGTGGGACAGGCGCATCAGCGCCAGCAGGGTGCCCAGCACCACGCCGCCGAGCACGCCCAGGCCGGTCAGCTGCAGGGTCATGGCCATGCCGTCCCACAGGCCCGGCAGCGCCGGGACGATCGAGCTGAAGTCCATCATTTGCCTCCCACGGAAATCAGCCCGGGCAGCGCGACCTTGCGCTCGACCAGGCGCATGAACAGCATCAGGCTCATGTTCAGGGTGAAGTAGATCGCCGTGGCCAGGGTGAAGGCCTCGAACAGGTTGGCGCTGAACTCGGCAGTCTGCTTGGTCTGCGCCAGCAGCTCCATGAGGCCGATCAGCGAGGCCACCGAGGAGTTCTTGAAGATGTTGAGGAACTCCGAGGTCAGCGGCGGGATGATGATGCGCAAGGCCTGCGGCAGCAGCACGTAGCGGTACACCTGCGGCAGGCTGAAGCCCATGGCGCGGCCGGCGGCGACCTGCCCCCCGGGCAGCGCCTGGATGCCGGTGCGCACCTGCTCGCAGACGCGCGCGGCGGTGAACAGGCCCAGGCACACCACGACGCTGACGAAGGCCGAGGTCTCCGGCGCCAGGCCGAGCTTGAACCAGTCCTGCAGCGGCTGCGGCAGCAGGTCCGGGACCAGGAAGTACCAGATGAACAGCTGCACCAGCAGCGGCACGTTGCGGAACAGCTCGACGTAGCCGGTGCCGATGGCCGACAGCCAGCGGTTCGGCACGGTGCGCAGCACGCCCAGCAGCGAGCCCAGCGCCAGCGCGAGGAGCCAGGCGCTGAGGGCGACGGCGATGGTCCAGCCCAGGCCGGTGAGGTACCAGTCCAGGTAGATCTCGTCGCCGATCCCGGTGGACTTGAAGAACACGCCCCAGTCCCAGTTGTAGTTCATGAAGGTTGCCCTCGATGGCCCCGTGCGGGGCGTCGAAACGGCCGGAACGCGGCGCGCAGGCGCCTGCGCCCGTGGGTGGCGGGCGTGTTCCGGTGGTGGATCAGGAAGGAAGGGGAGGCCGGGAGCGCCGCTGGCGCTCCCGTTCCCCGCCCAACCGCGCCTCGTGAGCGCGGCGGGGCGCCACCGTTACATCTGCTCGGCAGACTTGTCGGTGGGACTGGCGATCAGCTTCTTGAGCGTGTCGCTCATCGGGAATTCGAGGTTCAGGCCCTTGGGCGGCACCGGCTGGGTGAACCACTTGGCGTAGATGTCGTTGATCTGCCCGGAGGCGAAGGTATCGGCGATGGCCTTGTCGACCACTTTCTTGAAGCCCTCGTCGCCCTTGCGCACCATGCAGCCGTAGATTTCGTAGGACTGCGGGGTGCCGACCACCGCCCAGTCGTCGGGCTTGCGGGCCTTGGCCATTTCGCCGTAGAGCAGCGCGTCGTCCATCATGAAGGCCACGGCGCGGCCGGATTCGAGCATCAGGAAGGACTCGCCGTGGTCCTTGGCCGAGATGATGTTCATGCCCATCTTCTTCTCGGCGTTCATCGACTTGAGCAGGCGCTCGGAGGTGGTGCCGGCGGTGGTCACCACGTTCTTGCCCTTGAGGTCGGCGAAGTCGCTGATGCCGCTGGTCTTCCTGGTCAGCAGGCGGGTGCCGACCTCGAAGATGCCGAGGGAGAAGTCGACCTGCTTCTGGCGCTCGAGGTTATTGGTGGTGGAGCCGCACTCGATGTCCACGGTGCCGTTCTGCACCAGCGGGATGCGCGTCTGCGAGGTGACCAGGTTGTAGCGCACCTTGAGGTCGGGCATGCCCAGTTCCTGCTTGACCGCCTCGACCACTTTCAGCTGCAGGTCGTGGGAATAGCCCACCGGCTGGCGCGGGTCGTCGGCCAGGTAGGAGAAGGGAATGGAGGCGTCACGGTGGCCGAGGACGATGGTGCCGGAGTCCTTGATCTTCTTCAGGGTGCCGGTGAGTTCCTCGGAAAGGGCCGGAGTGGCGAACAGGGCGGCGACGATGGCCACGCCCAGCACACGGGGTGCGATACGCATTGATGCTTCCTCGACTTGTTCTGGTTGTTGTCGATCCTGCGGCAGGCGTACCCGGCGGCGGGCCCTCCTGGCGGCCGGCGGGCAAGCGCGGCGCTGCCGCATGCTCACGGGAAGCACTGGAGCAGGGACCGTGCCAGTCCCTGGGATTTATTTCAAGTAATTGAATTTAAAGGATTTATATTCGGGGTCGGCGGGCCGTTGGCGAGACGGGTGTTCGGACTGCCGAATAGACGCCGTTCGTGTGTTCGGTTTTCCGAACGCGCACGCCGCTCCCTTGTAGGAGCGCGCCCTGCGCGCGAATCGCGGGCAGGGCCCGCTCCTACGAAGAGCACTCCGGCGCGGTCTGTAAGGGAGGCAGGGTATTTCACCGTAGGATGGGTTGAGCGAAGCGATACCCATCACCACGACAGCATGGGTTTCGCAGGCTCAACCCATCCTGCGAAGCGCATCTCGGCTCAGGCCGCCGGCGCCCGCTGCCCGTCGAGGCGATGGAAGCCGCCCCACTCGCCGCGCTTGAACGGCTTGTCGCGGTCGGCCATGTAGGCGGCGATGCGTTCCAGCATCTGGTGGGTGGGGGCGCGCACGCCCGTCACGCCCTGCAGCGAGGCCAGCAGCAGGACGAGGGCCAGCAGCACGGGCGACAGCGACGGCAGGCGGCGCTGCGTCAGGCAGAGGAAGGCGCCGCTGGCGGCCAGGCCCACGGCCAGCCCGCCGTACACCTCCGCCGGCGAATGGACGTTGATCTGCAGCCGCGACACGCCCACCAGCACCGCCAGCACGGCGCCGCCGGCCGCGGCGGCCAGGCGCCAGGCGGGGCGGGCGGGCAGCAGCAGGCTGCAGAGCACCGGCAGGACGCTGGCGGCCATCATGCTGTGGCCGGACAGCCCGGTGAAGTTCCACGCCGGAATACCGATGCCCCAGCCCATGAAGGCCAGCTTGGAGACCAGGGTTACGCTGGCGGCCAGGCCGAACAGCAGCAGCCAGCAGTGGGCGTTCTGGCTTTCCCGGCGCAGCAGCAGCCAGGCATAGATGAACAGCGCGCAGGGCAGCAGCAGCGAGCTGTCGCCGAAACGGGTGATGAGATTCCAGAGGGTCATGGGGCTTGCAGGCGGTCCTTCGAGGGGCCGAACCATAGCACAGCGACGGCTCTGCCATGGGCCTGGCCGATCGGAGGCGGCTCAGGCCGGTTCGTCCTGCTGCGCCGCCTGGTCCTCGCGGCGCAGCAGCTCGCGCTTGCGCTCCAGGCCCCAGCGGTAGCCGCCGCTGCCGCCGTCGGCGGCCACCACCCGGTGGCAGGGCACCAGCAGCCCCACCGGGTTGCTCGCGCAGGCGCGGGCGATGGCCCGGGGATGGCTGTGCAACTGCTCGGCCAGTTCGCCGTAGCGCCGTGTCTGGCCGCTGGGAATCTGCGCCAGGGCGAGCCAGACGCGCAGCTGGAAGGCGCTGCCGTGCAGGTCCAGGGGCAGGCCGGCGGCGCGTTCGGGCTGCTCCAGCTGGCGCAGCACCCGGCCCAGCCAGTCGCCCAGGCCGGCGTCGTCGCGTTGCAGTTCGGCGGCGGCGAAGCGCTGGCGGAGTTCCGCCTCCAACTGCTCCGGCGCGTCGCCGAACAGCAGGGCGCAGACGCCCCGCGGGCTTGCCGCCAGCAGCACCTGGCCGAGCGGGCAGGGGGCAATGGCATAGCGCAGGCGGGTGCCGGCGCCTTTCTGCCGGCGCTGCGCCGGGCTCAGTGCGGTGGGCGCCTCGTAGAGTGCGCGGGTGCCGGAATAGCCCGCTTCCAGGGCGGCATCGAGCACCGAACGCGCCTGCGGCAGGGCGGCGGCCAGGCGCTGCTGGCGGCGGGCCTCGGCCCAGGCGCGGGGCGTCAGGCCGGTACGGGCCTTGAAGGCGCGGGCCAGGTGCGAAGCCGAGAGACCGATGCGCGCGGCCAGTTCGTCCATGGTCAACGGGCGCTCGGCCTGCTCCAGCAACAGGCAGGCGGCGGCGACCAGCGCGTCCAGGCGCTGCGCCGGGCTTTCGCCGTCGGGCGTGCAGCGCTTGCAGGGGCGGAAGCCCGCGGCTTCGGCGGCCGCCGCGTCGGCGTGGAAGCGCACGTTGGCGCGGCTTGGCCGCCGCGCCGGGCAGCTCGGCCGGCAATAGACGCCGGTGGAGCGAACGGAAAACACGAAACGCTGGTCGAAGCCCGCGTCACGCTCGCAGACCGCCTGCCAGCAGCGTTCATCATCGGGAAGTGGGGGCATGGCGCTCTCCAGGGAGGACCGGGTACATGGGGAAATTGTCGGCGTCACCCGGCGGGCGGGCAATCCGTAATCGCTTTTCAAACTGCCGGCTACGCTTGCAGGAGGTCCGTCGAGAGCCCGCCATGCCCTGCCGCCGACTCCTCAGTCATTGCCTGCTGCTTTGCCTCCTGCTGTGCCCACCGCTGTGGGGCGCGGAACTGGCGCTCAGCGGCCACGAACGCAGCTGGCTGGAGGCCCACCCGACGCTGCGGGTGGGCATTTCCCGCGATGGCTGGCCGCCGTTCGAGATGGTCGACGCCCAGGGCAGGTTCCAGGGCATCAGCGCCGACTATCTGAACCAGGTCGCCCAGCGCCTGGGCCTGCAGTTGCAGACGCAGACCTTCGACGACTGGGCGCAGGTGATCGAAGCGGCGCGCAAGGGCGAGGTCGACCTGCTGCCGACCGTGGCGCGCTCGCCCGAGCGCGAGAGCTTCCTCGCCTTCAGCCAGCCCTACCTGAGCACCAGCAGCCTGATCTTCGCCCGCCGCGACAGCAATGTGCGGGTGCTGGACGACCTCTCCGGCAAGCGCGTGGCCGTGGAGCGCGACTTCGCCGTGCACGACCTGCTGCGCACGGCGGTGCCGGGGGTGGCCTTCGTCATCGTCGACGACACCACCGAAGCCCTCAAGGCCGTGGCTTCCGGGAACGCCGACGCCTACGTGGGCAATCTCATCTCGACCAACTACCTGATCGGCCAGCTCAACCTGAGCAACCTGGAGGTGCGCGGCGACAGCGGCCTGGACAACAGCCAGGTGCGCTTCGCCGTGCGCCGCGAGCTGGCGCCCCTGGTGCCGCTGCTCGACCGCGCCCTGGCCAGCATCGACGACGACGAGCAGGAGCGCATCCGCCAGCGCTGGCTGCCGCAGATCGACGCCTTCGACTGGATGCAGCTGCTGCAGGCGGCCTGGCCCTACGTGGCGGGCTTCTTCGCCCTGCTCGCCTTCGTCCTGGTCTGGAACCGCCGCCTGCAGATCCAGGTGGCCGAGCGCGCCCGCGCCGAGGCCGAGGAGCACCGCCAGCGGCGCACCCTGCTGGCGCTGATCAACGCCATCCCCGATCCCATCTGGTTCAAGGACACCGAGGGCCGCTACCTGGGCGCCAACCACGCCTTCGCCGAATGCCTGGGGCTGCCGGCCGAGGACGTGATCGGGCGCAGCGACGCCCAGCTGTTCAGCGATGCCGCCAGCGCCGGCCGCGGCGAGCGCGACCGCCAGGCGCTGTCGGCCAGCCAGCCGTTCGCCAGCGAGGGCTGGGTGGTCTACCCGGACGGCCGGCGGGTGCTGTTCGACACCCTGCGCAGCGCCTTCCACGACGACCACGGCGCCCTGCTCGGGCTGGTGGGGGTGAGCCGCGACATCACCGCGCGCAAGGCCACCGAGGAGGCCCTGGCCCAGGCCCGCGACCTGGCCGAGCAGGCGGCGCGGCTGAAGAGCGAGTTCCTGGCCAACGTCAGCCACGAGATCCGCACCCCGCTGAACATCATCATCGGCCTGGCGCACCTGCTCGAACAGACCGCCCTGGACCCGCAGCAACGCGACTACCTGGGCAAGATCCAGGGCTCGGGCCAGTACCTGCTGGAGCTGATCAGCGACATCCTCGACCTGTCCAAGGTGGAGGCCGGGCGCCTGGAGTTCGAGCACCTGGACTTCGACCTGGAGCGCCTGCTCGGCGAGCTGGTCGACCTGCTGGCGATCCGCGCCGCGGGCAAGGGCCTGAGCCTGGACTGCCACATCGACCCGCGGCTGCCCTCGCACCTGCTGGGTGACTCGCTGCGGCTGCGGCAGATTCTGATGAACTACGGCAACAACGCACTCAAGTTCACCGAGCACGGCGGGCTGGAGCTGGAAGTGCGCCTGGACATGCAGGCCGGCGACGAGGACTGGCTGTACTTCGGCCTGCGCGACACCGGCATCGGCATCAGCCCGGCGCAGCAGGAGCGTCTGTTCGAGTCCTTCCGCCAGGCCGACAACTCCATCACCCGGCGCTATGGCGGTTCCGGCCTGGGCCTGGCGATCTGCAAGCGCCTGGCCGAGGCCATGGGCGGCGAGGTCGGGGTGGACAGCGAGCCGGACAAGGGCAGCCTGTTCTGGTGCCGCCTGCCCCTGGGCCATGTGGAGGACGCGCGGCCCATCGACCTGTCGCGCATCCTGCGCTCGCCCTCGACGGCGCCGCCGCTGCTGGAGGCGCCAGAACCGGCGGGGCCGCCGGCGGTCGAACTGCCGGCGGCCGAGCGCCAGCAGGCCGAGCAGGTGGTGCGCCGCCTGGCGCACCTGCTGGCCGCCGACGACCCGCGTGCCGGACGGCTGGTCGGCGAGCGCGCGGGCCTGCTGCGCAGTATCTTCAATGACGGGTACGACGAAGTCGCGGCGAGCATCCGCCGCTTCGAATTCGAGCGGGCCCTGGAAAAACTGCTGGTGTTGTCGCGCGAGCGCGACATCCGCATCTGAGCGCAAGAGGGGTGGAACCTTGGACAGCATGCTGGACCGACCGGACCAGGAAGTGATCCTGGTGGTCGACGACCAACCGGACAACCTCATGCTCATGAGCGAGCTGCTCATGGGCCAGTACCAGGTGCGCGTCGCCGGCAGCGGCGCCAAGGCCCTGCGCCTGGCCGCCAGCGAGCCGCGGCCGGACCTGGTGCTGCTCGACATCATGATGCCGGAGATGGACGGCTACGAAGTCTGCCGCCAGCTCAAGGCCGACCCGCTGACCGCCGAGATCCCGGTGATCTTCCTCACCGGCATGGTCAGCACCGCCGACGAACAGCGCGGCCTGGACCTGGGCGCGGTGGACTACATCACCAAGCCGATCAGCCCGCCGGTGACCCTGGCGCGCATCCGCGCGCACCTCAAGCTCAAGGCCAACGCCGACTTCCTGCGCGACAAGAGCGAATACCTGGAGCTGGAAGTGCGTCGCCGCAGCCGCGAACTGCAGGCCGCCCAGGACGCCACCCTGGAGGCCATGGCCACCCTCTGCGACCTGCGCGACAACCCCCACAGCCGCCACCTGCTGCGCATCGAGCAGTACATGCGCCTGCTCGCCGACGCCCTGGCCCGGCGCGAGGGCGAGGCCGGCGGCCTGGACCTGGAGCAGATCGAACTGCTGGCGCGCTCGGCGCAGCTGCACGACATCGGCAAGGTGGCGGTGCCCGACCGGGTGCTGCTCAACCCCGGCCAGCTCAGCCCCGAGGACCAGTTGCTGATGCAGAGCCACACGCGCATCGGCCACGATGCCCTGGCCGCCGCTGAACGCCGCCTGGGCAGCCCGGCGGAATTCCTGCGCTACGCCAAGGAGATCGCCTACGGCCACCACGAACGCTGGGACGGCAGCGGTTATCCACGGGGCCTGCGCGGCGAGCAGATTCCGTTGTCGGCACGGCTGCTGGCGCTGATCGACTGCTACGACGAGCTGACCAGCCGCCATCCCTACCACGCGACCCTCGCGCCGGACGAGGCCCGCCAGCAGATCCTCGCCGCCAGCGGCAGCCACTTCGACCCGCAGGTGGTGGAGGCCTTCGCCGAGGTCGCCGACGGCTTCGCCGCCATCGCCATCCGCTACGCCGACGACGCCCAGGCCCTGGGCAGCGAGATCGAACGCATGGCCGACGCCCTGGGCGAAAGCATCGAAATGACCACGACGCCACCATGATTCCGGCGGTCGGTGCTGGGCGTCACCCGGCGCATGTCGTATAAGGAGCGGCTGCGGCCGCATGGGCCGGATAAGAACGACGACGGAGCCTGATGAAGACACCCAAACGCATAGAGCCGCTGATCGAGGACGGCCTGGTCGACGAAGTGCTGCGCCCGCTGATGAGCGGCAAGGAAGCGGCGGTCTACGTGGTGCGCTGCGGCGAGCAGCTGCGCTGCGCCAAGGTCTACAAGGAGGCCAACAAACGCAGTTTCCGCCAGGCCGCGGAATACCAGGAGGGCCGCAAGGTGCGCAACAGCCGCCAGGCCCGGGCCATGGCCAAGGGCTCGCGCTACGGCCGGCGCGAGCAGGAGGAGGCCTGGCAGAACGCCGAGGTGGCGGCGCTGTTCCGCCTGGCCAACGCCGGGGTGCGGGTGCCCAAGCCCTACGACTTCCTCGACGGCGTGCTGCTGATGGAAATGGTCGCCGACGAAGACGGCGACGCCGCGCCGCGCCTCAACGACGTGGTGCTGGAGCCGGAGCAGGCGCGCGAATACCACGACTTCCTCATCCGCCAGATCGTCATGATGCTCTGCGCCGGGCTGGTGCACGGCGACCTCTCGGAGTTCAACGTGCTGCTCGGCCCCGACGGCCCGGTGATCATCGACCTGCCCCAGGCGGTGGACGCGGCGGCCAACAACCACGCCTTCCGCATGCTCGAACGCGACGTCGGCAACATGGCCGCCTACTTCGGCCAGTTCGCCCCGGAGCTCAAGGACACCCGCTACGCCAAGGAAATGTGGGCGCTGTACGAGGACGGCAAGCTGCAGCCGGACACCCCGCTGACCGGCCTCTTCGACGAGCCGGAAGAGGAAGCCGACGTCGATGCGGTGATGCGCGAGATCGCCGCCGCCCTGCGCGAGCAGGAGCGCCGCGAGGCGGCCCGCGCCGAGCAGGATGGCCCGCCGCGCGCCGAGGAGCCGCCGCCACCTCCGTGGCTGCAGTGAGCCCGCAGGCGGCGCGCCTGATCGCGCTGCTCGCCGCCTGCCCGCAACGCCTGGGCCTGCTGCGCGCCCTGCGCGAGTACGGCCCGCCCGGCGCCTGGATCGGCGCCGGCTTCGTGCGCAACGCCGTCTGGGACCATCTGCACGGGCTAGCCCCCGGCGCGCTGGCGGACGTGGACGTGTTGTACTTCGACGCCCGCTGCTTGCAAGCCGAGGCCGACGAAGCCTTCGAGCGACGCCTGGCCCGGGCCTGCCCGCAAGCGCCCTGGTCGGTACGCAACCAGGCGCGCATGCACCTGCGCAACGGCGATGCGCCCTATGCGGACGTCGCCGACGCCATGCGCCACTGGCCGGAAGTTTGCACCGCGGTGGCGGTGCGCCTCGCCGACCAGGGCCTGGAGCTGCTGGCGCCGCTGGGCCTGGACGACCTGTTCGAACTGCGCGTTCGCCCCACCGAACATTTCCGCGGCAAGCCCGAGGTCTACCGCCAGCGCCTGCGGGGCAAGGACTGGACACGGCGCTGGCCGCAGTTGCGTATCGAACTGCCCTGACGCTGTATGCGCCATTTGCGCGGCAACTGTGTACATACAGCCCGCCGCGGCCCTGCTAGCGTGGCCCGATCCCACCCGGAAGCACCGCCATGCCCTTGCCGCACATCCTCCTCGCCCTGCTGGTCACGCTGATCTGGGGCGTCAACTTCGTCATCATCAAGGTCGGCCTGCACGACTTCCCGCCGCTGCTGTTCTGCGCCCTGCGCTTCGCCCTGGCGGCGCTGCCGCTGGTATTCCTGCGCGGGCCGCTGCCGGCGCCGTTCTGGCGCATCGTGCAGATCGGCGTGCTGCTGGGGGTGGTCAAGTTCGGCCTGCTGTTCGTCGGCATGCACCTGGGCATGCCCGCCGGGTTGTCGTCCCTGGTGCTGCAGAGCCAGGTGTTCTTCACCGTGCTGATCGCCGCCGCCTTCCTCGGCGAACGCCCCAGCGCCCGCGCCCTGGCCGGCCTCGCCCTGGCCGCCGGCGGCCTGCTGCTGATCGGCCTGGAACGCCCCCTGGGCGACAGCCTGCTGGCCTTCGCCCTGGTGATGGCCGCGGCCCTGGCCTGGGCCTTCTCCAACATCGCCACCAAGCGCTCCGGGGCCAGCGACATGCTGCGCCTGATCAGTTGGGTGAGCCTGATCCCGCCGTTGCCGCTGCTGGTCCTGTCGTGGATTTTCGAGGGCCCGGAAGCCATCTCGACGGCGCTGACCGGCATCAGCTGGGAAGGCATGGGCGCGCTGTTGTACATCGCCTTCCTCGCCACCACCGTGGGCTTCGGCCTGTGGAGCTTCCTGCTGCGCCGCTACCCGGCCAGCCAGGTCACTCCCTTCGCCCTGGCGGTGCCGGTCTCCGGACTGCTGTCCGGCTGGCTGCTGCTGGGAGAGCAACTCACCGCCCAGGATTGGCTGGCCTGCGCGCTGGTCTTCGTAGGGCTGGCGGTGACGGTGTTGCCGGCGTCGCTGTGGCGGCGCGGGGCGGTGGTGCAGGTGCGTGGCTGACCTTGGTTCAGGGCCAGGCCTTATGGTGATGGTGTGGTGAGGTTGCTCTGGTGCTGGCCCTGAAGAGCGCCCTCTCCCTAACCCTCTCCCTGAAGGGAGAGGGTTAGGGAGAGGGTGCGGAGTCAATCCGAAACACAGCTGCTGCCGGTAAACACCGTTCGCGAGCAAGCTCGCTCCTACAGGGAAGTGCCGTGCTTCACGGGCGCGTAGGGCGAATTACGCCCTACCGCCGATCAACCACAGGAGAAACGCCGTCGTAGGATGGGTGGAGCGGAGCGATACCCATAGCCGTGACTAATCACACCGCTTCGCTCAGCCGCTCCGCCACCCACTGGTTGATGCTCTTGTTGCTCAGCTCCGCCTTGAGCGCGACGCGGGCATGCAGTGCCGGGTCCAGGCGCAGGCTGAGCTTGCCGGAGTAAGGCTTCTGTGGCTCGCGACCAAGCTTGGCGCAGGTGTCGAGGTAGTCGTCGACGGCCTCATGGAACAACTGGCGCAACTCGCTCACCGACTCGCCATGGAAACCGATGACGTCCTGGATGCCGGCGATATGGCCGATGAACAGCCCGTCGTCGTCGCTGTACTCGATGCGTGCGACATAGCCTTTGTATTTCATCGGGCTCATGGTGCGTATCCCGCTCGTTCGATGAAGGCCCGCGCATCGCGGACCTGATAGGGTTTGGCTTCCTTGGCCGGGTGCGGGCGGTGGAAGCTGGCGATGACGCCATTCAGCTCGAAGCGCACGCGCGAGCCGTTGCCTTCGATAAGCCTGGCGCCCAGCGAGAGCAGCAGGGATTCAATGCGTGCCCATTCCAGGTTGCATGGCGTAGGGACCGCGTAGAGCGCTTCCAGGGTCGCCCGCTGCCGGCTATTCATCCGTGATGCCTCTTGTTGGTATCGGATTATGATACCGTCGTAGGCGTTTTGCCAGCCGAATGAGCTTTCCCGACAGGGTGTGGGATGTTTCGTAGGGCGCATAACGCCAACGGTGTTATCCGCCGATCGGACTACTGCTCAACCGTAGGAGAACTGCCGTCGTAGGATGGGTTGAGCGAAGCGATACCCATCGCCATGACTGCCGGTAAACACCATTCGCGAGCAAGCTCGCTCCTACGAAAGACTCGCTGCGCTCAGTGACAGCAACTCCCCGACTCCAGGTCCTTGAGGATCGGGCAGTCCGGGCGGTGGTCGCCCTGGCAGTGGTCGTGGAGTTCCTGCAGGGTGTCGCGCAGGGCGGTGAGTTCGGCGATCTTGCGTTCCAGTTCGGCGATGTGCTGGCCGGTCAGGGCCTTGACGTCGGCGCTGGCGCGCTGGTGGTCCTGCCAGAGGGCTAGCAGGCGGCCGACTTCTTCCAGGGAGAAGCCGAAGTCCCGCGAACGGCGGATGAAGGCCAGGCGGTGCAGGTCCTGCTCGCTGTAGTGGCGGTAGCCGCTGGCGCTGCGGCCGGCCGGGGCGAGCAGGCCGATGGATTCGTAGTAGCGGATCATCTTCGCCGACAGGCCGCTCTTCTTCGCCGCTTCACCGATGTTCATCGCCATCTCCCTTTGCGTTCGCGCCGTGCGTCGGCTTCCAGCGCTTGAGCAGCAGGGCGTTGCTCACCACGCTGACGCTGGAGGCGGCCATGGCGGCGCCGGCGACCATCGGGTTGAGCAGGCCGAAGGCGGCCAGGGGCACGCCGACCAGGTTGTAGATGAAGGCCCAGAACAGGTTCTGACGGATTTTCGCGTAGGTGCGCCGGGCGATGTCCAGGGCTTCGGGGACCAGCCGTGGGTCGCCGCGCATCAGGGTGATGCCGGCGGCGTGCATGGCCACGTCGGTGCCGCCGCCCATGGCGATGCCGACGTCCGCCGCGGCCAGCGCCGGGGCGTCGTTGATGCCGTCGCCGACCATCGCCACCACCTTGCCGCCGGATTTCAGCTGCGCCACCACCGCGGCCTTGTCCGCCGGCAGCACTTCGGCGTGGACGTCGTCCAGGCCCAGCGCTTCGGCGACCACCCGCGCGCTGCCGCGGTTGTCGCCGGTGATCAGGTGGCTGCCGATGCCGCGCTCGCGCAGCGCCCGCACCGCCTCGGCGGCGCCGGGCTTGAGGCTGTCGCCGAAGGCGAACAGGCCGAGCAGGCGCGGTTGCGGCTGCAGTTCGAGCAGCCAGGACAGGGTGCGGCCCTGGCCTTCCCATTCCGTGGCCTTGTCTTGCAGTTCGCCGGCGGCCAGGCCCTGTTCGTCGAGCAGGCGGCGGTTGCCCAGGGCCAGCAGGCGCTCGCCGACCTGGCCCTGGATGCCGCGCCCGGCCAGGGCCTGGCTGTGGCTCACGATGGGCACGCGCAGGTGCTGCTCGGCGCAGGCGCTGAGCACCGCCTTGGCCAGCGGGTGCTCGCTGCCGCGCTGCAGGGCGCCGGCCAGGGCCAGGGCGGCGTCGGGTTCGCCTTCGGCCACGGCGAAGTGGACCAGGCTGGGCGTGCCCGAGGTGAGGGTGCCGGTCTTGTCGAAGGCCACGGCGCTCACCGCGTGGGCGACTTCCAGGGCCTCGGCGTCCTTGATCAGGATGCCGTGGCGCGCGGCCACGCCGGTGCCGGCCATGATCGCCGTCGGCGTCGCCAGGCCCAGGGCGCAGGGGCAGGCGATGACCAGCACGGCCACGGCGTTGATCAGCGCGGTTTCCACGCCGGCGCCGGCCAGCAGCCAGCCGGCCAGGGTGACCAGGGCGATGCCGATCACCACCGGGACGAAGACGTTGCTGACCTTGTCCACCAGCTTCTGGATCGGCGCCTTGGCCGCCTGGGCGTCTTCCACCAGGCGGATGATGCGCGCCAGCACGGTTTCCCCGCCCAGGGCGGTGGCGCGGATGGTCAGCAGGCCCTCGCCGTTGATGGCCCCGCCGGTCACCTTGTCGCCCGGGGCCTTGGGCACCGGCAGGCTTTCCCCGGTGATCAGCGCCTCGTCGGCGTGGCTGCGGCCGTCGAGCACCTTGCCGTCCACCGGGAAGCGCTCGCCGGGGCGCACCAGCAGTTCGTCGCCCAGGCTCAGCTCGGCGATGGCGACGTCTTCCTCGTGGCCGTCGCGGATGCGCGTGGCGCGTTCCGGGCGCAGCGCCTCCAGGGCGCGGATGGCCGTGGCGGTCTGGCGCTTGGCGCGGCTTTCCAGGTACTTGCCGAGGAGGATCAGGGCGATCACCACGGCGCTGGCCTCGAAATACAGGTGCGGCATGGCGCCGGGGGCGGCGCTCAGCCACAGGTACAGGCTCAGGCCGTAGCCGGCGCTGGTGCCCAGGGCCACCAGCAGGTCCATGTTGCCGCTGCGGGCGCGCACCGCCTTCCACGCCGAGACGTAGAAGCGCGCGCCGATGATGAATTGCACCGGGGTGGCCAGGGCGAACTGCACCCAGGCCGGCAGCATCCAGTGCAGCCCGGCCCATTCGGCGAACATCGGCAGCACCAGGGGCACGGCCAGGACGATGGCCGCCAGCAGGAACCAGCGCTCGCGGGCCAGGCGCGCCAGGGCCGGGTCCTCGGCCGGGCGTTCGGCCTGCAGCAGGCGGGCGTGGTAGCCGGCCTTGTCCACCGCGGCGATGAGGACGGCCGGGTCAACCGGGCCGAGCAGGTCCAGGCGGGCGCGTTCGCTGGCCAGGTTGACGCTGGCCTCGCGCACCCCGGGCACCTTCTTCAGCGCGCGCTCCACGCGGCCCACGCAGTTGGCGCAGGTCATGCCGTCGATGGCCAGCTCCAGGCTGTGGCTGGGCACCTGGTAGCCGGCGTTCTCCACCGCGGCCACCAGGGCCGGCAGCTGTTCGGGCGAGTCGACGCTCACCCGCGCCTGTTCGCTGGCCAGGTTGACGCTGGCCGCGAGCACCCCGGGCACCTTCTTCAGGGCCCGTTCGACGCGGCCGACGCAGGATGCGCAGGTCATGCCGGTCACCGGCAGGTCGAGCTCGATGGGGCTGTTCATGTGGACGATCCTCCTGATGTCCGCCGCCCGCTTCCGGCGGGCGCGGCGGTCACGATCCGACGATGCTGCGAGGATGAACCTTGCCACGAGGGCAAGGTCAAGCCCTCGCTCAGGGATCGTTGACCGGCGTCAGGAACAGCCCGCCCTCGCGGTAGCCGATGCGGTAGCTGCGGATCTCCCCGGCGCGCAGGCGCAGGGTCTGCGCCTGCAGTTGCTGCATGCCGTCGCGGCAGGCGCCGGTGGCGGAGACGGCGAGGCGGATGGGCACCTCGCCGGGGGACAGGTTCAGCGCCACGGTGCCTTCGGGCTGCAGGCGCGCCAGCAGTTCGCCGCGCACGTAGAGGTCGATGTCGCAGGCGCTGCCGCTCTGCAGGCCCTGGCGGCTGATGTTGAGCACGGCGTAGCCGGGCGGCGGCGGTTCCTGCTGCGGCCAGGCCTGCACCGTCGGCGGGTCGGCGGCCAGGGCCAGGGCGGGCCAGAGCAGGCAGGGCAGGGCGCGGAGCAGGCGGCGCATGGGGGGCTCCCGGTAGGGCTCGGATGCGCAGAGCTTGGCCGAGGGCGGCGCCGGGGGCAAGCCCGCGGCGTGGCGCCGCAGGGGGCTTGACCTTGCCACGGTGGCAAGGTCGACACTGCGCCCATCGTCAAGCGAACCCGAGGAGTTCGACCATGCAAGCGTTCAGTGTGAAAGGCATGTCCTGCGGCCACTGCGTGCGGGCCATCACCCAGGCGATCCAGGCCCGCGACGGCGCCGCCGAGGTCCAGGTGGACCTGGCCGGCGGCGAGGTGCGGGTGGCCAGCCGCCTGGCGGCCGAAGAGGTGCTGGCGGCGATCCGCGAGGAGGGCTACGAGGCCGCGCTGGCCTGAGCCGCGCCGGCCCGGCTCCAGTCGCGGATCAGGCCGCGGAACAGCGGCTCGAGCAGCGCTTCGGCGTCCTGTAGCGGGTCGAACAGCTGCGGGTCGCGCAGCCAGTCGTTGATCAGCCCGTGGATCAGGCCGTGGACCGCCCGCGAGGCGGTCTTCGGCGTCACCCCGGGCAGCAGCCGCACCTGGCATTTGTCGCGGGCGAAGAGCTGCTCGCAGAGGTCGATGAACTGGCGGATGAAGGCGTTGTGGCGGAGGATCGCCTCGCGCAGCTCCTCGGTGAACTCGCAGCGCTGCATCAGGATGGTCAGCACGCGGCGCTTCTGCGCGTTCTGCGCCAGGCTGTGCACCACTTCCACGCACAGGTCGAACAGCGACTGCAGCGGGTCCACCCCGTCGCAGCCGGACAGGCGCAAGGCCAGTTGTTCCGGCGGCAGGCGCACCTGGGCTAGCAGTTCGTTGAACAGGTGGGCCTTGTTCTCGAAGTGCCAGTACACCGCCCCGCGCGTCACCCCGGCGTTGCGGGCGATCTCCTCGAGGCTGGTGCTGGAAACGCCGTTTTCCAGGAACAGCGCCTCCGCCGAGTCGAGGATCGTCTGGCGGGTCCGTTCCGAATCTTCTTTAGTTCTTCTCATGGCGCGGTTTGCTATACGGGCTAGGCTCACTGGTATTTCCGCAGTTTACTGAAATTTCGAGCGGGAACCGTGAGTTACCGGCGGATGGCAGTTATCCCCCGACAGCGTGCCGAATCGTCCTAGTCGACATTTTCCATGGAGAGGTTCTATGCCGTTCACCCCGCGCTTGCCTGCCGCCCTGGCCCTGTGGGCCCTGGTTGCCGCGCAGTCTGTCCTACCGGCCCTGGCGGACGAGGGGAGCGCGGCGCCACCGCCTCCGGAGGTCACGGTGGAAGTGGCCAAGAGCGCCAGCCTGCCGCTGAACCTCGAATACTCGGCGCGGGCGGCCGGCTACCGCGAGGTGGAGGTGCGCGCCCAGGTCAGCGGCATCCTGCAGAAGCGCACCTACGAGGAAGGCCGGCCGGTGAAGCAGGGCCAGGTGCTGTTCCAGATCGACCCGCGCCCCTACCAGGCCGCCCTCGGCCAGGCCAAGGGAGCGCTGGCCCAGGCCCAGGCGCGCTACCGCCAGACCGACCGCGACCTCAAGCGCATCCGCGAGCTGCAGCGCAAGGGCTTCGCCAGCGCCAGCGAGCTGGACCGCTACACCTCCGACTACGAGCAGGCCAAGGCCGACGTCGAGGCGGCCAAGGCCAACGTCGACGCCAAGCAGATCGACCTGGACTACACCACGGTGAAGGCGCCCATCTCCGGCATGGCCAGCAAGGAGACCCGCTCCGAGGGCAGCCTGGTCACCGCCAGCGACCCCAACACCAGCCTGCTCACCGAGCTGACCCAGCTCGACCCCATCTACGTCAACTTCGCCTATTCCGACACCGAGGCCGCGCGCCTGCGCGAGGGCGTGCAGCAGGGCCGCCTGGTGCTGCCCGAGCACGGCAAGCTGAACGCGCAGATCTTCTTCGGCGACGGCAGCCGCTATCCCATCGACGGCGTGGTGGACTTCACCGACAGCTTCGTCAACACCGGCACCGGCACCATCAACGCCCGCGCCGTGGTGCCCAACCCGGAAACCCACCTGATCCCCGGCCAGTTCGTCCGCGTGGTGGTCACCGGCATCGTCCGCAAGGCCGCGGTGACCGTGCCCGAGCGCGCCCTGGCCCAGGGGCCGCGCGGCACCTTCGTCTACGTGGTGGACAAGGACGGCTTCGCCCGCGTGCGCCAGGTGACCACCTCGCAGGTGGTCAACCAGCGCTGGATAGTCGATTCCGGCGTCGACGACGGCGACAGGGTGATCGTCGACGGCCTGCCCAAGGTCCGCCCGGACCAGCCGGTGAAGGCCGTCGAGGCGCCGGCCGCGCCGGCGCAGCAGGCCCCCGCCCAGCCAGCCCAGTCCTGAAGGAGCGGCCATCGTGATCTCGCGCTTCTTCATCGACCGCCCCGTGTTCGCCATGGTGATCTCCATCGTCATCCTGCTCGCGGGCCTGGCGGCCCTGCGGGCGCTGCCGGTGGCGCAGTACCCGGAGATCCTGCCGCCGCAGGTCTCGGTGACCGCCTCCTACCCCGGCGCCAGCTCGCAGGTCATCGCCGAGACCGTGGCGGCGCCGCTGGAACAGGAGATCAACGGCGTCGAGGGCATGATCTACCAGCTGTCCAACTCCGACAGCAGCGGCGCCATGAGCCTGACCGTGTACTTCAAGGTCGGCACCGACCCGGACCAGGCCACCATCAACGTTAACAACAAGGTCCAGGCCGCCCTGGCCAAGCTGCCGGAGGAAGTGCGCCGGCAGGGCGTGAAGGTGCAGAAGAAGTCTGCCGACATCCTCCAGGTGGTGACGCTGTTCTCCCCGGACGGCTCGCGCGACCCGGTGTTCATCAGCAACTACGCGCTGATCAACGTCATCGACGAGCTCAAGCGCCTCCCCGGCGTGGGCGACGTCACCCAGTTCGGCTCCAAGGACTACGCCATGCGCATCTGGCTGCGCCCGGACAAGCTGGCGCAGTACAACCTCACCCCCAGCGACGTGGTCGACGCCATCCGCGAGCAGAACTCGCAGTTCGCCGCCGGCAACTTCGGCAAGGAGCCGCTGAACACCCCGCAGGACTTCACCTACACGGTGAGCACCCAGGGCCGCTTCACCGACCCGAAGGAGTTCGAGGGCGTCATCCTGCGCACCGACAGCACCGGCGCCAGCCTGCGCCTGAAGGACGTCGCGCGCATCGAGCTGGGCGCCCAGGACTACTCGATGAAGACCACGCTGAACGGGCGGCTCAACGCTTCCTTCGGCGTCTACCTGCAGCCGGGGGCCAACGCCCTGGACACCGCCGAGGCCGTGGAAACCACCATGGAGCGGCTGGCCAAGCGCTTCCCCGAAGGCGTCGTCTACAAGATCCCCTACGACACCACCACCTTCGTCAAGGTATCCATCGAGGAGGTGGTGCACACCTTCTTCGAGGCCCTGGTGCTGGTGATGCTGGTGGTCTACATCTTCCTGCAGAACCTGCGCGCCACGCTGATCCCGGTGCTGGCCATCCCGGTGTCGCTGGTCGGCACCTTCGCCGGCATGTACCTGCTGGGCTTCTCCATCAACCTGCTGACGCTGTTCGGCATGGTGCTGGCCATCGGCATCGTGGTGGACGATGCCATCGTGGTGCTGGAGAACGTCGAGCGGGTGATGCGCACCGAGAAGCTGCCGCCGCGGGAGGCGGCGATCAAGGCCATGGAGGAGGTGACCGGGCCGATCGTCGCCATCGTCCTGGTGCTCTGCGCGGTGTTCGTCCCCGTGGGCTTCCTCGGCGGCCTGGCCGGGCAGATGTACCAGCAGTTCGCGATCACCATCGCGGTCTCGGTGGTGATCTCCGGGATAGTCGCGCTGACCCTCTCGCCGGCGCTCTGCGCGCTGATCCTCAAGCCCGAGCACAAGGAGCCGGCGGCGCCGTTCCGCTGGTTCAACCGCATGTTCGACTCGGCCACCTCGGCCTACGGCGCCGGCGTGCGGTTCTTCCTCAAGCGCGTGCTCATCGGCCTGCTGGTGTTCGGCGGGATGATCGCGCTGATGCTGCTGCTGTTCGGCCGGGTGCCCGGCTCGCTGGTGCCCGACGAGGACCAGGGCTACGTGATCAACGCCTACATGCTGCCGCCGGCGGCCTCGCTGTCGCGCACCGAGGCGGTCACCGACGCCGTCTCGCAGCAGTTGGAGAAGCACCCGGCGGTGCAGGACGTGCTGACCTTCGCCGGCCTGAACATCCTCACCAACGCCAACACCACCAGCGCCGGGGTGTCCTTCGTCACCCTCAAGGACTGGAAGGAGCGCGAGACCCCCGAGCTGGACGCGCGCAACCTCACGCGCACCTTCATGGCCATGGGCGCCAGGCAGCAGGATGGCGTGGTGATGAGCTTCAACCCGCCGCCGATCACCGGCATGAGCACCACCGGCGGCTTCGAGGCGTACATCCAGGACCGTAGCGGCGGCACCTCCGCGCAGCTCGAACAGATGGTGCAGAAGTTCATGGCGGCGGCGGCCAAGCGCCCGGAACTGGCTGGGGTGACCAGCACCTTCAACGCCAACGTGCCGCAGTACTTCATCAACCTCGACCGCACCAAGGCGCGTTCGCTGGGGGTAGCCATCAACGATGTGTTCACCGCCATGCAGGCGACCTTCGGCGCCTACTACGTCAACGACTTCACCCTCTATGGGCGGACCTGGAAGGTCAACCTGCAATCCGAGTCGGACTTCCGCCGCAAGCCCGAGGACCTGACCCAGGTGTACGTGCGCTCCTCCAGCGGCGACCTGGTGCCGCTGTCGGCCCTGGTCAGCGTGCAGCGCACCCTCGGCCCGGATTCCTACGCGCGCTTCAACGTGTTCCCCGCGGCCAAGCTGCTCGGCGGCCCGGCGCCGGGCTACAGCTCCGGCCAGGCCCTGGCGGCGATGCAGGAAGTGGCCGACCAGACCCTCGGCGACAGCTACTTCCTCACCTGGATCGGCTCGGCCTACCAGGAGCTGGAGACCCAGGGCTCGGGCAGCACGGCGTTCGTCTTCGGCCTGATCCTGGTGTTCCTCATCCTCGCCGCCCAGTACGAGCGCTGGACCCTGCCGCTGGCGGTGGTCACCGCGGTGCCCTTCGCGGTGTTCGGCGCCATCCTCGCCATCTGGCTGCGCGGGCTGAGCAACGACGTGTACTTCCAGGTCGGCCTGGTGACGCTGATCGGCCTGGCGGCGAAGAACGCCATCCTGATCATCGAGTTCGCCGTGATGGTCCGCGAGGAGCAGGGGCTGAGCCCGCTGCAGGCGGCGCTGGAGGCGGCCAAGCTGCGCTTCCGGCCGATCGTCATGACCTCCCTGGCGTTCATCCTCGGCGTGGTGCCGCTGGCCATCAGCAGCGGCGCCGGCTCGGCCAGCCGCCATTCGATCGGCACCGGGGTGATCGGCGGCATGCTCGCGGCCACCGTGCTGGCGACCTTCCTCATCCCGATGTTCTACATGCTGGTGGAATCGGCCGCCGAACGCCTGGGCAAGCGCAAGACCAAGACCCGGCCCGCGGCCGAAGCGGCCCAGGGGGAGGGGCCGGCGCACTGACGGGCACGGGTGCCGGCCGCCTGGCCGGGGCCTGAAGCCGGCTCGCAAATTTCCTCTTCCGGCCCTGTCCCGGGGCCGGCGAATTGATATGCTTGCCGGCGTTTCGTTAGCCTGCTTGCAATTCTTGCCCGAACCTTTCCAGGCCCCGTCCGCCGGCGACGGCGCCCACGGTGTTCCATGACCTTTCGCATCCTGCTGATCCTCGGCGCGCTGAGCGCCTTCGGCCCCATGGCCATCGACTTCTACCTGCCCAGCTTCCCGGCGCTGGCCGCGGCCTTCGGCACCGACGTCGAGCACATCCAGCTGAGCCTGTCGGCCTACTTCGCCGGCCTGGCCATCGGCCAACTGCTCTATGGCCCGCTGGCCGACCGCTACGGCCGGCGCCTGCCGCTGGTGCTGGGGGTGAGCATCTTCACCGCGGCCTCGCTGGCCTGCGCCTTCGCGCCGGACCTGCACTGGCTGATCGGCGCGCGCTTCGTCCAGGCCCTGGGCGGCTGCGCCGGCATGGTCATCTCGCGGGCGGTGGTGCGCGACCTGTGCGATGCGGTGGCGGCGGCCAAGGCCTTCTCGCAACTGATGCTGGTGATGGGCCTGGCGCCGATCCTCGCGCCCCTGGGCGGCGGCGCGCTGCTGGGGCTGTTCGGCTGGCAGTCGATCTTCCTCTGCCTGGTGGCGTTCAGCGCCGTAGCCGGCAGCGCCATCGCCCTGTGGCTGCCCGAGACCATCCCCGCCGGCCCGCGGCCACCGCTGTCCGGCGCCCTGAGGGAATACCGCCGGCTGCTGGGCGAGCGCGCCTTCCTCTGCTACGCGCTGACCGGCGGCGTGGCCATCGCCGGGATGTTCGCCTACATCGCCGGCTCGCCCTTCGTGTTCATCCAGCTCTACCAGGTGCCGGCGGAACATTACGGCTGGATCTTCGGCAGCAACGCCGCCGGCTTCATCCTCATGGCCCAGGTCAACGCGCGGCTGCTGCGCTACCGCGGGCCGGGGTTCTGGCTGCGCCGCGCGGTGTGGGTGTACTTCTTCTGCGGCCTGGCGCTGCTGGCGGTCACCCTGTACCGCCCGGAACACCTGTGGCCGCTGCTGATGCCGCTGTTCGGCGCCATCGCCAGCCTGGGCTTCCTGCTGCCCAACTCCTCGGCCTGCGCCATGGCCGGGCAGGGCAGCCACGCCGGCAGCGCCTCGGCGCTGATGGGCAGCCTGCAGTTCACGGTGGCGGCGGCTGCCTCGGCGCTGGTCGGCGCGCTGCACGACGGCAGCGCGCTGCCCATGGCGCTGGTGATCACGACCTGCGGCGGCTGCGCGGCGCTGCTGGGCTGGTACACCGGGCAGATCAGCGAGCGCAGCGTCTGAGGCGCTTCAGCCGGTCAGTGGCTGCTCCGTGCGCGGCAGCGCGTGGGGCGCGCGCAGGCGGGCCTCCAGGGTGCTGACGAAGTGCCGCGCCTCCTGCTCGTTGCGGAAGTCCACGGCGAACTGATCGAGGCAGACCTGCCAGCGCTTGCCCTGGGCGCCGGCCGACGGACGAACGAGTATGTGCATGGCGCGACACCCGTGTCTGTGTTGGGGGGAAGCTGAGTGTAGTTCCGCCAGCCGGGCTGTCCGGGGCGACTCGACAATCGGCGCCGGGGGCCTCAGGCGCCGCCGCGGCCCTCGCCCAGGCGGGCCCGGTAGGCGCTGGGCGAGAGCCCCATGACCTTGCTGAAAAGTCTTGAAAAATAATAGCTGTCGTCATACCCCAGGGCCTCGCTGACCTGGGCGACGCTGTGCCCGCTGCTGTCCAGCAACTGGCAGGCGTATTCGATCTTCAGGTGCAGGAAGTGCTGCACCGGCGTGCGCCCGGTCAGCGCCCGGTAGCGGTTGACGAAGTGGAACTTCGACAGGTTGCAGAAGGCCGCCAGTTGGGCCAGGTCCAGGCGCTGGTGCAGGTTCTCGCGCATGTAGGCGTGCAGGCCGTCCAGGTCCAGCCCGCCCTCGCGCAGCGGGCGCAGCAGCGGCAACTGGCAGAGCAGGGCGCGCAGGCGGCTGGCGGCGAGCAGGAAGGGCTGGAAGCGGTAGCCGCTGTGGCGCGCCTCCAGCAACTGGGCGAAGCCGCTGAGCAGGGCATGCTGCACGCCCCAGTGGCGCACCGGCGAGGCCCCGTAGCCGGCGGCCTGGCGCAGCCAGGCGGCGCCGTCGCCGCGCAGGTGCACCCAGGAAATGGTCCAGGGCTGCGAATCGTCGGCGCGGTAGGCGTGGGCCATGCCCGGCGGCAGCCAGACCAGGTCGCCGCAGCCGATGGTCAGCGCCAGGGGCCCGCCGGGGCCTTCGACCAGCAGGTGACCGAGGCCTTCGCTGCAGTAGATCAGCAGGTGGTCGTCGTGGCGCTCGCGGCTCATCTGGTGGTCGCGGGCGCGCCGGTAATGGCCCAGGGAGGTGGGGTAGAGGTCGCGGCTGAGCGGGTGCGCGGCCAGCTTGCCGAGCAGCGTGGGCGGCAGCAGCAGGCGCAGGCTGTCGGCGGGCAGGGGCCAATCCGAGGTTCTCGACATCTGGGTAGCAGGCTCAGCAATTTAATCCATCAAGAACACAATTTAGTCGATCTTGGCGCCTGCATGCCGGTGATAGCTTTGCCCGGGAAGGAGGGGGCGTGATGGCCTCCCGCAATAAAAGCCGGTTGGTCCCCAGGGCAGCCGGTTCGGCCGAGGGGCGCGGTCTCCCAGGAAGGCTCCGCCGGCTTACGACCAAAGGTTGATGGCGGCCCCCCGCGGCCTGTCCATACTCGTTATTCGACCTCGATAAAAACAATTCAGAGGGTCAGATGATGAATTACCGGCAATCCCATGCCCGCTCCATTGCGGACCCTGCCGCCTTCTGGGCCGAACAGGCCGAGGCCGTGGCCTGGTACCAGCGCCCGCGCAACATCCTCGAAACTCTCCCCGACGGCAGCCACCGCTGGTTCGCCGATGGCCGCCTGAACAGCTGCTACCTGGCCCTCGACCGGCAGATCGCCCTGGGCCGCGGCGAGCAGGCGGCGCTGATCTACGACTCCCCGGTCACCGGCGTGCAGCAGCGCTACAGCTTCCGCGAGCTGCGCGACGAAGTGGCGCGCCTGGCCGGCGCCCTGCGCGCCCTGGGCGTGGGCAAGGGCGACGGGGTGATCATCTACATGCCGATGGTGCCCCAGGCGGCCATGGCCATGCTGGCCTGCGCGCGCATCGGCGCGGTGCACTCGGTGGTGTTCGGCGGCTTCGCCCCCTACGAGCTGGCGCTGCGCATCGACGACGCCAAGCCAAAACTGATCCTCACCGCCTCCTGCGGACTGGAGTTCGAGCGCGTCATCGAATACAAGCCGCTGGTGGACAAGGCCCTGGAGCTGGCCCTGCACCAGCCGGCCCAGGTGCTGGTCTGGCAGCGCCCGCAGGCGATGGCCGAGCTGCACGCCGGGCGCGACCTCGACTGGCGCGAGACGGTGGCCCACGCCGAGCCGGCCGACCCGGTGGAGATGGCCAGCGGCGATCCGCTGTACATCATGTACACCTCCGGCACCACCGGTAAGCCCAAGGGCATAGTGCGCGACAACGGCGGCCACGCGGTGGCCCTGCACTACACGCTGCCGACCATCTTCGGCATGCAGCCGGGCGACGTCTGGTGGGGCATCTCCGACGTCGGCTGGGTGGTCGGCCACTCGCTGATCGTTTACGGCCCGCTGATGAACGGCTGCACCACGCTGTTCTACGAGGGCAAGCCGGTGCGCACGCCGGACGCCGGCAGCTACTGGCGGGTGATCGAGGAACACCAGGTCAACGCGCTGTTCTGCGCGCCCACGGCGATCCGCGCGATCCGCAAGGAAGACCCCAACGGCGAACTGCTCAAGCGCTACGACCTGGGTTCGCTGCGCCAGCTGTTCCTCGCCGGCGAGAAGCTCGACAGCAGCACCCACCAGTGGCTGGAGGAGCTGACCGGCAAGCCGGTGTTCGACCACTGGTGGCAGACCGAGACCGGCTGGCCGGTGACCGCGCCCTGCACCGGGCTGGGCTGCCAGGAGCAGCGCGCCGGCTCCAGCAACCTGGCGGTGCCCGGCTACGACGTGCAGGTGGTGGACGAGGAGGGGCGCCTGCTGGCGCCGGGGCAGACCGGCTCGATCGTCATCGGCCTGCCGCTGCCGCCCGGCTGCGCGCAGACCCTCTGGAACGACCACCCGCGCTACCTCAGCGCCTACCTGCGGGCCTTCCCCGGCTACTACCACACCGGCGACGGTGGCTTCATCGACGAGGACGGCTTCGTCCACATCATGGGCCGCACCGACGACGTGATAAACGTCTCCGGCCACCGCCTGTCCACCGGCGAGATGGAAGAGCTGCTGGCGCTGCACGAAGCGGTGGCCGAATGCGCGGTGATCGCCGTGCAGGACCCGCTCAAGGGCCACGTGCCGCTGGGCCTGGTGGTGCTCAAGGACGACGCGCGCGTCACCGAGGAACAGCTGCAGCGCGAGCTGGTGGCGCTGGTCCGCGAGCGCATCGGCGCGCTGGCCTGCTTCCAGCGCGCGGTGGTGGTCAAGCGCCTGCCCAAGACGCGCTCGGGCAAGATCCTCCGCGCCGTGCTGCGCAAGATCGCCGACGGCGAGGACTACGCGCCGCCGTCCACCATCGACGACCCGGCCATCCTCGACGAAATCGCCGCCCGCCTGCAGGCCGTGGGCCTAGCCCGGGCCAGCTGAACCCACGCGCCGGCCTGCGGGCCGGCTTTCCTCCAGGGCCGCGTTGCGGCCCTTTTTTTGTCCATTTGCAGGAGCGGCGTAGGTGGGGCAGTGTAGGAGCGGATCTCATCCGCGAACCGCGCCGATATGCCCGGCCATCGCGGACAAGGTCCGCTCCTACATTGCAGGTGAGCACGGCTTTTCGTAGGAGCGAGCTTGCTCGCGAACAGACTCCGCTGCGGGGCTCATTCGCGAGCAAGCTCGCTCCTACGAAGAACACCTCGGCGCGGCCAACGCATAGGCCTGCCAACCCTCAGCAAACCGCGAACCACGTTACCTTTCCGATGATTGGCGGATATTCCGGCTGTGAATACGGAATCCGCTGTCGATACAGAAGAGGATGTTCCGTCGGAATATGTCGTATTTATCTGAGAATGCTGAATTATTTAGTGGCAAAACGCCGGATTATGTAACAAATTCGGCTTCAAATAGCCCGGTCGAGCTACTAGGCTCGGCTACGAAGGATCCCTCATAAGAGCTAGAGCAAGAGCCAGGGCATGACCGACTTCTCGACTCTGCCACCCCCGCCGGAGGCCAGCAGCCCGCCGCCAGGCGGCAGCCGCTTCTATCGGCCGCCGCTGCCCGCCGGCTACGTCAGCCGCGCGCGGCTGTGCCAGCGCATGGGCGCGGGCCTGGGTGGGCGCCTGCTGCTGCTTTCTGCGCCGGCCGGGTTCGGCAAGAGTTCCCTGGCCATCGAGTTCTGCGAATCCCTGGCGCCGCACTGGCGCAGCCTGTGGCTGGGCCTGAGCGTGCGGGACAGCGACCCGGGGCGCTTCCTCGAACGCCTGCTCGAAGGGCTGCGCCTGTACCTCCCGGGCCTCGGCGACGACGCCATGGCGGTGCTGAAGATGCGCCAGCGCCACCAGCCGTTCGCCTTCGAGGCCTGGCTCGACGACCTGCTCGACGAACTGGCCGAGCGCCTGTCCGCCGAGGCGCCGCTGCTGCTGGTGCTGGACGACTACCACCTGGCCCAGGGCGCGGTGCTCGACCGCTGCCTGCAATTCCTCCTCAACCACCAGCCGCCCGGCCTGGTGCTGCTGGTCACCAGCCGCCAGCGCCCGGACTGGCACCTGGCGCGCCTGCGCCTGTCGCGCCAGCTGCTGGAGCTCAGCGAGCAGGACCTGCGCCTGACCGCCGAGGAAACCGCCGCCCTGGTCTCGGCCAGCGGCACCCCGGCCAGCGAGGCGCTGGTCGAGCGCCTGATCGAACGCAGCGAAGGCTGGATCGCCGGCCTGCGCCTGTGGCTGCTGGCCCACCCCGAGGGCCTCGGCGGGCAGGGCTGCGACGCGCCGCTGAACGGCACCGAGGAACTGATCCGCGACTATTTGCTGGAAGAGGTGATCGACAAGCAGCCGCCGGAGGTCCAGGCCTTCCTGCTGCAGACGGCGCGCTTCGAACGCTTCTGCGGCGAACTGTGCGACGCCCTGCGCGACAGCCACGACAGCGCCGCCATCCTGCGCCACCTGCAGCGGCACCAGGTGTTCCTGGTGCCGCTGGACGAGCAGGGCCAGTGGTTCCGCTACCACCACCTGTTCTCCGACCTGCTGCTGGCCCGCGAACTGCCGGCCGACGGCCCCTCGGCGGGCTCGCTGCACCTGCGCGCCTGCCGCTGGTTCAGCTCCCGCGGGCTGCTCGACGAGGCGGTGGACCAGGCCCTGCGCGCCGGCCACCCGGAAGTGGCGGCGAGCCTGGTGCAGAGCCTGTCGGAAGAACAGCTGCTGGCCGAGCAGAACGTCGCCACCCTGCTGCGCTGGAAGATGGACCTGCCCGACAGCCTGCTGGCCAGCACGCCGCGGTTGATCGTGCTGTACAGCTGGGCCCTGGCCCTGGCCTGCCAGCTGGACGCCGCCGAGGAACTGGGCGCCCAGCTGGCGCGCTTCCTGCCGGCCGCCGACGCCGCCACCCAGGCCGACCTGCTGGCCCAGTGGCAGGCCCTGGCCGGCATCATCGCCCGCGGCCGTGGCGACATCGAAGGCGCCGAACGGCATTGCGCCGAGGCCCTGGCGCAGCTCCCGGCGGAACGCTCCGGGCCGCGCCTGATGTGCCTGTCGAGCCTGGCCAACCTGGCCATCGTGCGCGGCGATTCCTGGGGCGCCCGCGGCCTCAACCGCGAGGCCCTGGAACTGGCGCAGCGCTTCGGCAATCCCTTGCTGGAAGCGCTGGTGCACTACGACCGCGCCCGCGGCCTGCAGGCCCGCGGCGAGGTGCTGCGCGCCGGCGAGGAACTGGAACAGGGCCTGGCGCGCCTGGCCGGGCAACCGGCGCACCGGCGCTACGCCGTGCGCGGCCGGCTGCTGATCTACCAGGGCTACCTGCGCGGCCTGGGCCTGCAGGGCGACGAGGCGCGGCAGAAACTGCGCGCCGGCATCGAGGAGGCCCGCGCCTGCCGCGACGTCAGCCTGGTGATCGGCTATTGCGCGCTGGCCGGCCTGGAAGGGCGCCAGGGCAACTACACCCAGGCCTTCGCCCAACTGGCCGAGGCCGAGCGGCTGATGCACGTGTGGGATGTGCCGCCGGTGTACTACCTGTCGGTCATCACCCTGGTCAAATGCGAGCTGTGGCTGGCCCAGGGCCAATTGGAGCTGGCCGCGGCCTGGCTGGAGCGCCTGGGCGAAACCTACTCCGGGGCCAACCCGGCGACGCCGCCGGAGTGCCACCCGCAACTGCCGTACTACATCGAACTGCTGCAAGCGCAACTGGCCCGCCGCGAGGAGCGCCCGGCCGAGGCCGAGCGCCGCCTGCGCACGCTGATCGCCGCGGCGCAGCCGGCCGGGGCGCAGATGCCGGCGCGCCTGGCCCAGGCGCAACTGGCCGGCCTGCTGTTGCAGCAAGGCCGCGAACGCGAGGCCCGCGAAGCGCTGGACGCCTGCCTGCAAGGCGCCGTCGGCGGGGCGCTGCTGCCCTTGCAGGAACTGCTGGCCCAGGAGCCGGACTGGCTGCGCGAGCAACTGGAGCAGCGCGCGCCCTGTCCATTGCAACGCCTGCTGCTGCAACGCCTGCCGGCCCAGGCGGAACGCCCGGCCACCCTCGCCGACGGCCTCAGCGGCCGCGAGCTGGCGGTGCTGGAGCTGATCGCCCAGGGCCTGTCCAACCAGGAAATCAGCGAGCGCCTGTTCATCTCGCTGCATACCGTGAAGAGCCATGCGCGGCACATCAACGACAAGCTCGGGGTGGAAAGGCGCACCCAGGCGGTGGCCCGGGCGAAGGTGTTGGGGTTGTTGCGTTAGTTGGGCGCTGAGCTCTTCGTAGGAGCGAGCTTGCTCGCGAACGTGTTCTGCCGTTGGCTTCGGTGCTGGCCTTGAAGAGCGCCCTCTCCCTAACCCTCTCCCTGAAGGGAGAGGGGACCGTTCGGAGTGCCTGGATGCTCTGGAGTTCGCCGGATGCTGTGACACCCGGCTGAAGCCTTGCTTTCAGCCGGCACGGACAAGCCCCCTCTCCCTTCAGGGAGAGGGCTGGGGAGAGGGAACGGAGTCGATCCGAAACACAGCTGCTGCCGGTAAATCCCGTTCGCGAGCAAGCTCGCTCCTACGAAGAGCTGCGATCCGCGCTATTTATTCCTTCGGCGGACTCAAATCCAACGCCTTCGGCGCCGGCGCGCCCTTCGCCGGCTTGGCCAGCTGGCGCTGCACGTCGGCCTGGATGCCCTGCAGTACCGGCAGCAGCTCGCGCATGTTTTCCCGCACTTCCGGGTAGGGATGCTTGTCGGCGAACGCCTGCACCCGCGCCAGCAGCTGGCCGCGGGTTTCGCCGGGCAGGTGGATGAACAGCTCCGGCAACTGCTTGGCCAGTTCGGCGCTGTACAGCACCAGGTCCTGGCGCTCGAACTGCGCGGTCAGGTCCAGGTAGTCCAGGGCGCTGCTGGTCAGCATCGCCGCCGCGGCCTTGGCTTCCTGCATGCCCTTCAGGCGCACCGGGTTGCGCTGTTCGCTCTGCGCCAGGGTCATCCAGAATTCCACCGTCAGGTTGAACAGGATGGCCTGCTCGCGCAGCGAATAGCTCATCAGGCCCAGGGCTTCTGCGCCGTAGGGCTGCCTGGCGGCGCGGAAGTCGAAGTACAGGCGCATCAGCTCCTTGAGCTTGAACAGCACCTCGCGCGCCTCGTTCTGGCGCAGCTCCAGCGGCGCGTAGATGTTCATCTGCGGGCGGAAGTTTTCCTCGCTGACCATGCGCTGGTAGATCGGCCCGGTGAATTCGCCGCTGCGCCGCGGCAGGCTGTTGGCCTGGGTCTCCTCGATCTTCTTCAGCGCGTCGATCAGTTGCTGGTAGTCCTCGCTGGTCCAGGTGCGCTGGATGTCCGGGATGCGCTGGCCGAGGTAGAACAGCTCGTTGCCGGCGGCCGCGGCGGGGCGGCAGACGACCAGCAAAAGGATGGCCAGCGGCCACAGCAGGCGGCGTGTTAGGGTCGGCACGAACGGGCTTTCCTTGCGCGGGAGCGGTCGGCCTAGGTTAGCGACGGGCGGGGCCGGCGTCACCCCGCGCCTTGGTTGGGTGGAGGGGGCATGACGATCCAGGAATCCGGCGCGGTGCTGGCGGTGTTCGAGGACCTAGGCGGCTACGGCGCCCTGGCGCGCCAGGAGGGCAGCGGCGAGGGGCCGCTGGTCAACCACCTGCAGCGCGCCAACATCCAGTTGGCGAGCATTCCGGTGTTCGTCGCCAAGGGCCTTGCCGAGACCACGGTGAACGACCTGCTGGCGGCGGCCAAGGTCTCGCGGCGCACCTTCTACAAGTACTTCGACGGCAAGCTCGACGTGCTCGAAGGCATCTACCGCACCGCCGTGCAGCTGCTGCTGATGCGCTTCCGCGAGATGCGCACCGCCACCGGCAGCAGCGAGGCCTGGTTGCGCGCCATGGTCGCGCGCTTCTTCGACTACCACCAGGCGGTGGGGCCGATCATCCGCCTGATGCACGAGGAAGCGTTACGCTCCGACTCACCCCTGGCCGCGCACCGCCGCCAGGCGCTGCACGAGTTGCAGGCGCTGCTGGAGGAACGTTTCGTCGGCGAGGGCGTGCAACACGCGCCCTTGACCTACCAGGCGCTGCTCTGGGCTCTGGAGGCGGCCTCCCACGAACTGCTCGGCGGTGCCGTGCGGCCCGACCTGGAGGAGGTCAAGCGGGTGCTCGGCGACCTGCTGGTCGACAGCCTCTGCAAGCGCACTACCTAGGTTGGGCGCAACGCGTTGGGGCGCTGTGCTCTGATCGGGCATCGACAACAACGCGCACCGGAGTGCCCCATGTCCGCAACCTATAGCCTGCAACCGCCGCTGGCGGCCGGCTTCGCCCGCCTGGGCTTCGGCGCCCTGCCGCTGGAGGCCCTGATCGACCGCTACGCCCCGGCCGAGGCCGGTTCGCGCTTCATCGAGGTGGACGGCTTCCCGATCCACTACCGCGACGAGGGCGGCCGCGACAAGCCGGTGCTGGTGCTGGTGCACGGGGTGATGGCGTCGCTGCACACCTGGGACGGCTGGGTGGCCGAGATGGGCCGGCACTTCCGCATCGTCCGCCTCGACGTGCCCGGCTTCGGCCTCACCGGCGGCGGCCACGACCGCGACTACAGCGGCGAGCGCCTGGTGAAGGTGTTCGGCCTGTTCCTCGAACGCCTGGGGCTGGACAAGGTCTCCATCGCCGGCAACTCCCTGGGCGGCTACATCGCCTGGAACTACGCCCTGGCCCAGCCGCACAGGGTGGAGAGGCTGATCCTGGTCGACCCGGCCGGCTACCACATGCAGAAGGTGCCGCTGATGATCGCCAGCGCCGCGCTACCCGGCGCCGGCCTGCTGATGCCGGCCTGGATGCCGCGGGCCCTGGTGGCCCAGGGGATCAGGGAGGTCTACGGCAACCCGCAGCGCATCCAGCCCGGGGTGGTCGATCGCTACTACGACATCAGCCGCCGCCCGGGCAACCGCCGCGCCATGATCGACATCTTCCGCGTGCTGGTGAAGGCCAACCGCGAGGAACTGCCGGGCACCCCGGCGCGGGTGGCGCAGATCAAGGTGCCGACGCTGCTGATGTGGGGCGAGCGCGACCGCTGGATCTCGCCGAAGCACGTGCCGCTGTGGCAGCGCGACCTGCCGGGCATCCAGGTGAAAACTTATCCCGGGGTGGGCCACATTCCCATGGAGGAAATCCCGCAGCAGACGGCGGCGGATGCGTTGCGCTTCCTGCATGCCTGATCGGGCCTGCGATGAAAAAGCCCCGGTTCGCCGGGGCTCTTTCGTTGTGCAGGGGGAACGCCTTTCGGCGGATTGCGGACATGGGCGCAGGCTGCGCCGGGATGCTTTTCGTAGGATGGGTTGAGCTTGTGTTCTGCCGGGACACATAGGTAACGCCTGTCGGGACACATGGGTAACGGTTTCCCATGGTCACTCCGGCTGCCTGAGGTCGACCTGCCGGACCGTTTTGTTGATGAAAATGATGTCGAGTACGCCATCCTCCTTGGCGGGGCGGATGGCGACTCGCTCACCCGCCAGACCTTCGCTGACGAATACCATTCGGCCATCGAGGCGAATCTGGCCCTTGGTATGTACCGTCAGCACCCGCTCTCCGGGCTCGTACTCCACTTCCAGCAACTTTTCCGGGTATGGCCTGGGGCTGCTCCGGTAACGCGTCAAGGG
>NZ_FOLS01000031.1 GCF_900112375.1 Pseudomonas citronellolis
GAACGCGGGAACCCAGTGACGGGCGGGTTCGCGAGCAAGCTCGCTCCTACGAAGAGCAAAGCGGCTCAGCTCTGGCTTTTGGACTTCCAGAGAAGCATCCACACGCACCGGAACGCCCCTTCAGAAGGCCGAGCGAAACCGGCGCTCAGGAGGTCATGCGACATGGATGTCGCGAGAGCCCCGCGGGCTACAGGGACGTACCCTCGGGGCGGGCCTCCGTGGCGGGGGAGTTCGCGAGGGTAGCCCGACTCTGTCGGGCCCGTATGTCGGGGCAAGCCTTTTTGGTTCCTTTTTGCGGGGGTGGCCTTCCACCGTTTGACAAAAGGGACTCGCCCGAGGGGGCGAAACAAGAAGGTTGGGCAAACTCGGAGCGGCGCAGAAACACCCAAGCCAAGGCAACTGGGTTCCCGCGTTCGCGGGAATGACGGGGTGGAGATCGGAGCACGGAGCCAAGACCACACTCCGCAAGCCAAGCCCAAGCCCCACCCCATATGAAAAATGCCGTTTCCCCCAGACAGAGAAACGGCATTCTTTCTTAACTGAACAGCATTACGCCGGAAGGCGGAGCGGCCGCCGGAAGCGGCCGCTGGCCATCAGTAACCGAGGGAGAAATCTTCCTCGGCCATGTCCATCAGGTTGCCGGCGCCGGACAGCATCGCGGCGACGTGGGTGCGGGTACGCGGCAGGATGCGCTGGAAGTAGAAACGCGCGGTCTGCAGCTTGGCCTTGTAGAAGCCCTCCTCGCTGGTGCCGGCGGCCAGTTTCTCGGCAGCCAGGCGCGCCATGTCGGCCCAGAAGTAGGCCAGGCAGGCGTAGCCGGAGAACATCAGGTAGTCCACCGACGCGGCGCCGACTTCCTCGCGGTCCTTCATGGCAGCCATGCCAACTTTCATGGTCAGTTCGCCCCACTCCTTGTTCAGCGCGGCCAGCGGCGCGACGAGTTCCTTGACGGCTTCGTTGCCTTCGTTGGCCTGGCAGAACTTGTGCACGATCTTGGTGAAGCCCTTGAGCGCCTCGCCCTGGGTCATCAGCACCTTGCGGCCCAGCAGGTCCAGCGCCTGAACGCCGGTGGTGCCTTCGTACAGCATGGAGATGCGGCTGTCGCGGACGTTCTGCTCCATGCCGTGCTCGGCGATGAAGCCGTGGCCGCCGTAGATCTGCACGCCGTGGTTGGCCGCTTCGAAGCCGACTTCGGTCATGAACGCCTTGGCGATCGGGGTGAGGAAGGCCAGCATTGCGTCAGCGGCTTTCTTCTGCTCTTCGTCCTGGCTGCGCTGGACGATGTCGACCTGCTTGGCGGCGAAGTACAGCATGGCGCGGTTGCCTTCGGCGAAAGCCTTGGCGGTCAGCAGCATGCGGCGCACGTCCGGGTGCACGATGATCGGGTCGGCGGCCTTTTCCGGGGCTTTCGGGCCGGTCAGCGAACGCATCTGCAGACGCTCGCGGGCGTAGGCGATGCCACCCTGGAAACCGATCTCGGCGTGGGCCAGGCCTTGCAGCGCAGTACCCAGGCGAGCGGTGTTCATGAAGGTGAACATGCAGTTCAGGCCCTTGTTCGGCGGGCCGATCAGGAAGCCGGTGGCGGCGTCGAAGTTCATCACGCAGGTGGCGTTGCCGTGGATGCCCATCTTGTGCTCGATGGAGCCACAGGACACAGCGTTGCGCTCGCCCACGCCGCCTTCTGCGTTGGGCAGGAACTTCGGCACGATGAACAGCGAGATGCCCTTGGTGCCCTGCGGGGCGTCGGGCAGGCGGGCCAGCACGATGTGGACGATGTTGTCGGCCATGTCGTGTTCGCCGGCGGAGATGAAGATCTTGGTGCCGGTGACCTTGTAGGTGCCGTCGGCCTGGGGCTCGGCCTTGGTGCGCAGCATACCCAGGTCGGTGCCGCAGTGCGGCTCGGTCAGGCACATGGTGCCGGTCCACTCGCCGGACACCAGCTTGGTCAGGTAGGTGGACTGCTGCTCCGGGGTGCCGTGGGCGTGCAGGGTGTTCATGGCGCCGTGGGACAGGCCGGGGTACATGCCCCAGGACCAGTTGGCCTGGCCGACCATCTCGCTGATGGCCATGCCCAGGGATTCCGGCAGGCCCTGGCCGCCGTGCTCGACGTCATGGGCCAGGCTCGGCCAGCCGCCTTCGACGAATTGTTCGTAGGCCGCCTTGAAGCCGGTGGGGGTCTTCACACCCTCGGGGCTCCAGGTGCAGCCTTCCTGGTCGCCGACGCGGTTCAGCGGGGCGATCACCTGTTCGCAGAACTTGGCACCCTCTTCGAGGATGGCATTGACCATGTCCGGCGTGGCGTCCTGGGCGCCCGGCAGGTTCTGGTAGTGCGCTTCGTAGCCCAGCAGCTCGTCGCGAACGAAACGGATATCACGCAAGGGGGCCTTGTAATCAGGCATAGCGGTAAACCTCTACGAAGGGTTCTGGTTAATGGGCGACCGATGCTTGCGGTCGCTGTGCGGGAGCGTTCCCGGCCGCCCAGCCGATGCGCCGCGCGCCTCGACTCTCAAACAGGCGTTTGAAACATACGTTTACGCCCTACCCTTGTCAAGCGCGCCAACCGACCGCCCGGTCACGCGCGAGGGCACGGCCCAGAGCGCTGCGTTCGCGGGTATCGATAGGGATAAGTAAAGCCCAGCCGCGGGCCGTCGACAGGCGACTACCCGAGGTTGCTGAAAGTAAATTCTGAAGGCAGGAAAGGCGTCAGACGCTGATGTCGATCAGCGTCCCGAGGGTTTCGTCGGCGGTCTGCAGGACGCGGCTGGACGCCAGGGCGGCGTACTTGCTCATCTCCATGTCCACCACGGGCCGGGCGATGTCGTCCTTGGCCACGGGCTGCGCGGCCACCTGGGCGGCGGCACGGTCGACCTGCTGCAGGCCGCGTTGCAGCCCCTGCAGACCGGTACTGAATGCGTTACCGGAGATTTCCATGGTCGAACGTCCTCGCTGGAACCTGCCGCCTATTCAAACAGGATCGCCGATGATATTCAAAGGCCATCAGTCCGGAAGATCGAGAATGCCCAGGTCCAGGTGCCCGGCCACGGCGAACGGCGTCGGCTCGGCCAGGTGCGGCACGCGGCCGATGCAGGGCGCCGGCAGGCGTTCGGCGAGGGTCGCCAGGTTCTCTTCCAGGCGCGAGGTCCTGGGGTCGACGATGTTCGCCACCCAGCCGGCCAGCGGCAGGCCGTCGCGCAGGATGGCCTCGGCGCTGAGCACCGCATGGTTGATGCAGCCCAGGCGCACACCCACCACCAGGATCACCGGCAGGTCGAGGCGGATGGCCAGGTCCGACAGGCTCTCCTCGCCGGCCAGCGGCACGCGCCAGCCACCGGCGCCTTCCACCAGGGTGAAGTCGGCGCCGCGCGCCAGCACGTGGCGTACCGGCCCGGCCAGGGTGTCGACGTTCAGCGCCACGCCGACTTCGCGGGCAGCCAGGTGCGGGGCAATGGCCGGCTCGAAGGCGAAGGGGTTCACCTCCTCGTAGGTCAGCGGCAGGCTGCACTCGCCCAGCAGGGCCAGGGCGTCGCCGTTGCGCAGGCCCTCGGGGCGGCGCTCGCAGCCGGAGGCCACCGGCTTGGCGGCGGCGGTGGACATCCCGGCCATGCCCGCGGCGTGCAGCAGGCCGGCGGCGATGGTGGTCTTGCCGATTTCGGTGTCGGTGCCGGTGATGAAAAACGCGTGTGGCATGGGGTTCCTCAAGGGCTATACATAGGTGCCGGCTGCGCCGAGGGGCTTTCGTAGGATGGGTTGAGCTTGCGAAACCCATGCGGTGGCGGTGATGGGTATCGCTTCGCTCAACCCATCCTACGGGCGTCGTGTTTGCCGGAGTCCCCTCCTACGAAGAGATGGGTTTGCGCAGGATGGCGTGGACCACCCTATAGGTCGCCGGCAGCCCCTCGGGCTGGCGGAAGCGTTCGTAGGCCTCGATCAGCGCCCGCACCCTCGCCCGTCCGGTGAGCCCACCGGGGCGGCCGGGGTTGAGGTTGTGGGCGCCCAGGGCCTTGAGTTCGTGGGTCAGGCTGCGCAGATCGGGGAAGTGCAGCACGCGGTCCTCGGTGACCAGCTGCAGCACTTCCAGCCCGCTGGCCGCGCACTGCGCCTGGTAGTCGGCGAAGGCGCGGAAGCGGTTGACGTGGACGAAGCCGTCCACCGCCTGCCAACTGGCGCGCAGCTCGCCCAGGGTGCCGATGCACAGGCTGCTGAAGGCGAACACGCCGCCCTCACGCAGCACCCGGCGCGCTTCGCCGAGCACCGCCGGCAGGTCGGCGCACCACTGGATGGCCAGGCTGGAGAACAGCAGGTCGCAGCACTCGCCGCGCAGCGGCAGGCGCTCGGCGTCGCCGCCGATGAAGTGCTGCGCGCCGCCGTGCTCGCGTGCGTGGCGCAGCATGCCTTCGGCGATATCCACGGCCAGCCCTTCGGCTTCGCCGAAACGCCGGGCCAGGGCGCGGCTGAAGTGGCCGGTGCCACAACCCAGGTCGAGCCAGCGACGCACCGCCAGGTCGGCCGGCAGGCGCGCCAGCAGGCTGTCGCCGACGCCGCGCTGCAGTTCGGCCACCGCATCGTAGGTGGCGGCCGCGCGGGAGAAGGAAGCGGCGACCTGGCGCTTGTCCGGCAGCGCGCCGCCTAGGGGATCAGACATCGTCGCCCTCGTGGATGAAAGTCAGGATGGCCGCGGCCACCTCGTCCGGGCGTTCCAGCGGCAAGCCGTGGCTGGCGCCGGCGATGGTGCTCACTTCCACGTCCGGCAACCAGCCCAGCAACGCCTCGGCGGCGCCGGCCGGGACCAGCGCATCGTTGCCGGCGAACAGGTGCAGTTGCGGGCCGTCGTAGCGCTCCAGCGCCGCGCGGGTGTCCAGGCGCCCCAGCAGTTGCAGGCCGGCGCTCAGCGCCCCGGTCTCCAGCGCCGGCAGCGCCACCTGCAGTTGCCGCGCCAGGGTACGGGCGTCGCGGGCGCCCTGGCTGACCAGCAGGGTGAAGCGCTTGCGCGTCAGTTCCGGCTCCAGCAGGAAGGCTTCGAAGAAGTCCTCGAAGACGCTGTTAGGCATGGCCTGCGGCCAGTCGTCGAGCTGGCGGAAGCTGGCGTTGGCGGCCAGGGTGATCAGCCCGCGGCAGGCCTCGCCGCGGCGCGCGGCCAGCTCGGCGGCGAGCATGCCGCCCAGGGACCAGCCGGCCAGCCAGCTGCCTTCGGGCAGCTCGTCGTCCAGTTCGTCCAGCCATAGCGCCGGGTCGGCCTCGCGCGGCAGCGGCTCGATGTGGACGTGCAGGTGCGGCGCCAGCTCCAGCAGCGCGTCGCACAGCGGCTCCAAGGGCGCGCTGCCCAGGCCCCAGCCGGGCAGCAGTATCAGTTGGTCACGCATCCTCGCCCTCCTCGGCGTCGAGTTCCGCCAGCAGGCTGGTGGAGACCTGGCGCCAGCTCTGCTCCAGGGCTTCGAGCAGGCGGTCGACCTGCTCCTCGCTGTGGCTGGCGCTGAAGGTCACGCGCAGCCGCGCGCTGCCGGCCGGCACGGTGGGCGGGCGGATGGCGCCGACCAGGATGCCGTGGTCGCGCAGCGCGGCCGACAGCGCCATGGCCTGGCGGCTGCCGCCGATGAGGATCGGCTGGATCGGCGTGAAGCTGTCCATCAGCGTCAGGCCAATGGCCTCGGCGCCACGGCGGAAGCGCGCGATCAGCCTGCCCAGGTGCTCGCGGCGCCAGCTCTCGGCGCGCAGCAGCTCCAGGCTCTTCAGCGTGGCGCAGGCCAGCGCCGGCGGCTGGCTGGTGGTGTAGATGTACGGGCGGGCGAACTGGATCAGCGTCTCCACCAGTTCCTCGCTGCCGGCGACGAAGGCGCCGGCGGTGCCGAAGGCCTTGCCCAGGGTGCCGATCAGCACCGGCACGTCGTCCAGGCCCAGGCCGAAGTGTTCGACAATGCCGCCGCCGTTGGCGCCCAGCGGGCCGAAGCCGTGGGCGTCATCGACCATCACCCAAGCGCCGCAGCGCTTGGCCTCGGCGCACAGCGCGGGCAGCTCGGCGAGGTCGCCGTCCATGCTGAACACGCCGTCGGTGACCACCAGGGTGTTGCCCTCGGCCTTGCCCAGGCGCTGCGCCAGGCTGGCCGCGTCATTGTGCAGGTAGCGCGAGAAGCGCGCGCCGCTGAGCAGCCCGGCGTCCAGCAGCGAGGCATGGTTGAGGCGGTCTTCCAGCACGGTATCGCCCTTGCCCAGCAGCGCGGTCACCGCGCCCAGGTTAGCCATGTAGCCGGTGGAGAACAGCAGCGCCCGCGGCCGCCCGGTGAATTCGGCCAGGGCCAGCTCCAGCTCGTGGTGCGGGCCGCAGTGGCCGTTGACCAGGTGCGAGGCGCCACCGCCCACGCCCCAGCGCTCGGCGCCGGTGCGCAAGGCGGCTATCACCTCGGGATGGTTGGCCAGGCCCAGGTAGTCATTGGAACAGAAGGCCAGCATCGGCCGGCCGTCCACCCGCACCAGCGGGCCCTGCGGCGACTCCAGCAACGGCCGCTGGCGGTAGAGATCGTCCGCCTGGCGCTGGGCCAGACGGGCGGCGAGATCGAAGGACATGAGGCGCCTCGATAAAAGCGGCTGGAGGCTGAAGGCTAAACGAAAGAGCGACCTCGTCCAGCCTTCAGCCTCTAGCCTTCAGCGGCTTTACAATGCGGCGTTGTAGAACAGCTGCGAATCGCGCTGCTCGACCAGGGCCTGCTCGATGGCAGCCTGGTGCACCTCGTCGGCGTGCTCCTCGCGCTCCTCGGGCTTGATGCCCAGGCGGGCGAACAGTTGCATGTCCTTGTCGGCCTGCGGGTTGCGGGTGGTCAGCAGCTTCTCGCCATAGAAGATCGAGTTGGCGCCGGCCATGAAGGCCAGGGCCTGCATCTGCTCGTTCATCTGCTCGCGGCCGGCGGACAGGCGCACGTGGGACTTCGGCATCATGATCCGGGCCACGGCCAGGGTGCGGATGAAGTCGAAGGGATCGACGTCCTTCTCTTCGGCCAGCGGGGTGCCCTTGACCTTGACCAGCATGTTGATCGGCACCGACTCCGGGTGTTCCGGCAGGTTGGCCAGCTGGATCAGCAGGCCGGCGCGGTCGGCCACCGACTCGCCCATGCCGAGGATGCCGCCGGAGCAGATCTTCATCCCCGCCTCGCGCACGTAGGCCAGGGTCTGCAGGCGCTCGCCGTAGGTGCGGGTGGTGATGATGTTGCCGTAGAACTCCGGCGAGGTGTCGAGGTTGTGGTTGTAGTAGTCCAGCCCGGCCTCGGCCAGGGCCTGGGTCTGCTCCTGGGTCAGCTTGCCGAGGGTCATGCAGGTTTCCAGGCCGAGTTTCTTCACGCCCTTCACCATTTCCAGCACGTAGGGCATGTCCTTGGCCGAGGGGTGCTTCCAGGCGGCGCCCATGCAGAAGCGGGTGGAGCCGATGGCCTTGGCCTCGGCGGCCGCTTCCAGCACCTTCTGCACTTCCATCAGCTTCTGCTTGTCCAGGCCGGTGTTGTAGTGGCCGGACTGCGGGCAGTACTTGCAGTCTTCCGGGCAGGCGCCGGTCTTGATCGACAGCAGGGTCGAGACCTGCACGCGGTTCGGGTCGAAGTGCGCGCGGTGCACCGTCTGCGCCTGGAACAGGAGGTCGTTGAAGGGCTGCTCGAAGAGTGCCTTCACTTCGGCGAGGGTCCAGTCGTGGCGGGTGGCGATGGATGCGGTTGCACTCATGGGGAGTTCCTTCGGACGCGGGCTGACGCCTCGTTGTTCTCGGCCGCCACGGCAGGGCGTGGCGGTTCAGGCTTTGGAGGCATGATATGTAAGCCTTGGTCGCTGTCAACCAAGTTGAAGTCACAAGTCGACAAGTGACTATTAATTGACCAGCTTGCACCACGACGCAGGCGGCACCCGGCACAGGCGCCGCCGCGCTCATCTAGGCAAGGAAGAAGCGGTACAGGTTTTCGACCTGCTGCTTGTAGCGACGCCGCGCCGCCAGCGCCTCTTCCAGGGTGATGGCGACGAAACGGGCCTTCTGGTTGGGCTGCAGCTGGGCCATGCGGTCGAGGTCGGCGCTGATCACCGTGCCGATCATCGCGTAGCCGCCGCCGGACACCGCATCGCGGTGCAGGACGATGGGCTCCAGGCCGCCGGGCACCTGGATGGAGCCGATCGGGTAGCAGGCGTCGACGATGTTCGACGGATCGGAGCCGGCGCCGAACGGCTGCTCGCGCGGCTCGAAATCCAGCGGCGTGCCGCCCTTGAAGCGGAAGCCGGTGCGGTCGGCCTCGGAGCCCACGGTCCAGGTGTCGGCGAAGAACTGCTCGGCGGCCCGGGCCGTCAGGCGATGGTGATAGAGCCCCGGCACCACCCGCAGGCTGACTTCGCCACCGACCTCGATCTGCAACGAGCGCGGCAGCGCCAGGCCCTCGCGGCCGGCTCCGGCGGGAGCGCCCAGGGGCAATTCGTCGCCGGCCTGCAGGCGCCGCCCGGCGAAGCCGCCGATGCTGCCCAGGCCGTAGGTGGAGCGGCTGCCCAGCACTTCCGGCACGTCGATGCCGCCATCGATGGCGATGTAGCCACGGGCGCCGGCCTTGATGAAGTCGAAACCCAGCACCTGCCCGGCGCGCACGCGGAAGGCGCAATCCAGCGGCATCTCGGCGCCGTCCAGGCGTGGCGTCATGGCCGCGCCGCAGACCGCCACCAGGGCGTCGCGGCGGAACTCCAGCTGCGGCCCGAGCAGGGTGCATTCCAGCGCCGCGGCGGTGGCCGGGTTGCCCACCAGCAGGTTGGCCGCGCACAGGGCGTACTGGTCGAGCGCGCCGGAGGGCGGGATGCCCAGGTGGTAGTAGCCTTCGCGGCCGGCGTCCTGCACCGAGGTGGCGAGGCCGGGCTTGAGCACCTTAAGCGACATGGAGCACCTCCTGCAGTCGTTGCTTGCAGCCTTGCGGGTCGGCGAGGAAAGCGTCGAGGTCGAACTCGACCGGGCGGATGCGCAGCGCGAAGCTGCCCGCCTCCACCTCGGCCACGGAGCGGTCGTATTCCTCGCGGTCGATGGGGCGGAACTGAACGATGTCGCCGGCGCGGAAGAACACCATGGAATCCTGCAGGTAACCCAGGCGCTGCTGCGGGTCGTAGATCGGCGCCGGGGTGACGCCGAACATCTGGTAGCCGCCGGCGCCGCGCACCGAGTAGATGCAGCCGAAGCAGCCGCCGTGGCCGAGGGTCAGCTTCGGCGTGTCGGTGCGCGGGCGCAGGTACTTGGGCACCTGCAGTTGCCGCTCGCGCTCGACCATCTGGTACATGAACGGCAGGCCGGCGACGAAGCCGACCATGGAGACGAACCAGGGCGTGCCGCTGTGCGCCTCGATGAAGGCCTGGGCGTCCTGGTAGCCATTGATCCGCGCGGCGTATTCCAGGTCGGTGGAGGCCGGGTCCTGGTGGCGGTCGCGGAAGCGCACCAGCGTCTCGTGGGTCCAGGGGTCGTTGTACAGCACCGGGATCTCGATGATCCGCGTGTGGATGCTGCGCTCGGTGGTGGCATGGGCCTCCAGCTCGCGCACCTGCTCCAGCAGCGCCTGCGGGGCCACCTGGTCGGGGTCGAAGCGAATCTGGAAGGAGGCGTTGGCCAGGCACACGTCCAGCACGCCGGGGATGGCCTGGCGCTCGACGGCGCGGGTCACCGCCATGCCGCGGAAGAAGGCTTCCAGCGACATGGATTCGGCGACCTCGGCGAACAGGTGCTCATCGCCGCCGAAGCTGTAGCGGATCTGCTCGTGCATGTCACACCTCCAGGGCGGCCGCGCGCTCGGCCAGCCAGGTTTCCAGGGTGCCGGTGTCGAACTGCGCGGCGCGCACGCGCGGGTCCGCCAGCAGCCAGCGGTGCAGCGACAGGGTGGTGGCCATGCCGCTCAGTTGGGTTTCTTCCAGGGCCCGTTCGGCGCGGGCGAAGGCCTCTTCGCGGTCCCTGCCGTGGACGATGATCTTCGCCAGCAGCGAGTCGTAGTAAGGCGGCACACGGTAGCCGGGGTACAGGTGGCTATCCACCCGCACACCGTCGCCCTGGGGCCAGCCGAGGCTCTCGACCACGCCCGGGCAGGGGAAGAAGTTGCGCGCAGGGTCCTCGGCGTTGATGCGCATCTCCAGCGCCGCGCCGTTCAGGCGGATGTCGTCCTGGCGCAGCGCCAGCGGCTCGCCGCCGGCGATGCGCAGCATGGCCTGGACCAGGTCGACGCCGGTGATCATCTCGCTGACCGGGTGCTCGACCTGGATGCGGGTGTTCATCTCGATGAAGAAGAACTCGCCGCTGTGGGAATCGAACAGGTACTCCAGGGTACCGGCGCCACGGTAGCCGAGGCTTTCGGCCAGGCGCACGGCGCTGGTGCAAAGAGCCTCGCGCTGGGCATCGTCGAGCGCCGCGGAGGGTGCTTCCTCGAAGACCTTCTGCCGGCGCCGCTGCAGCGAGCACTCGCGCTCGAACAGATGCACCACCCGCTCGCCATCGCCAAGAATCTGCACCTCGATGTGCCGCGCCTGGCGGATGAAGCGCTCCAGGTACACCGCGCCGGAGCCGAAGGCCGCCTGGGCCTCGCGCTGGGCGATGGGGAACTCGCGGCGCAACTCCTCGGCATCGTGGGCGATGCGGATGCCGCGGCCGCCGCCACCGGCCGAAGCCTTGATCAGCAGCGGGTAGCCGACGTCCTCGGCACAGCGCAGCGCCGCCTCGATGTCCTCCAACTCGCCCGGCGAGCCCGGCACCACCGGCACCCCGGCCGCCATCGCCGTGCGCCGCGCCTCGGCCTTGTCGCCCATGCGGCGGATGGTCTGCGCGTCGGGGCCGACGAAGATCAGCCCGGCGGCGCTCACCGCCTCGGCGAACGCGGCGTTCTCGGAAAGGAAGCCGTAGCCGGGGTGGATCGAGTCCGCCCCGCTGTCCCGCGCCGCCTGCAGCAGCGCCTCGGCATTCAGGTAGCTGCGATCGCCGCGGGCCGGACCGATGATGCGCACCTCGTCGGCCTGGCGCGCGGCCAGGGAGTCGGCGTCCGCCTCGCTGCACGCCGCGACCGTGGGAATCCCCAGCGCCCGCGCGGCACGGATGATGCGCACGGCGATCTCGCCGCGGTTGGCCACCAGCAGTTTCTTCAACATGGTCGGTCCCTCACGCGTCGCCGTCGATGGTCGCCAGGTCCTGGCCAGGCTCGATCGGTTCGCCATCCTCGACCAGGAAGGCGCGCAGGGTGCCGGCGCATTCGGCCTGCACCTCGGAGAACTGCTTCATCACCTCCACCAGGCCGATCACGCTGCCCGGCTCGACGCGCTGGCCGACCTCGGCGTAGTTGGGCGCATCCGGGCTCGGCTTGCGGTAGAAGGTGCCCGGCAAGGGCGACTGCACATGATGTTCGGCCATGACTGTTCCTCATTGTTCGAATGTGTGGATGGCAGATGCAGTGGTGGAGACTGGCGCTCAGCGCGGCGCCTCGATGCGGATGCCGGCGCCCAGCAGCGCGGCGCGGGTGGCCTCGACCAGCGCCAGGGCGCCGGGGGTGTCGCTGTGGATGCAGATGGAGTCGAAGGCGATGGGGATGTCCTCGCCCTCCACCGTGCGCACCCTGCCCTCCTGGCAGGCGCGCAGCACCTTGGCGGCCACCTCCTGGGGGTCGAGCGCGCGCACCCGGCGGATGAAGACGATGGAGCCGCTGCGGTCGTAGTCGCGGTCGGCGTAGAACTCGCGCACCACCGGCTGGCCCAGCGCCTGGGCAGCGCGCCAGGTGGCCGAGCCGTCCATGCAGAACAGCGCCAGCTGCGGGTCGAGGCGCTGCAGGGTGGCGACGAACTCGTGGGCCGCCTCCTCGTCGCGGGCCAGGTGCATGTAGAGCGCGCCGTGGGGCTTGATGTGCTGCAGGCTCGCGCCCTGCAGGTGGGCGAATTCACGCAGCGCGCCGAGCTGGTAGAGCATGTCGTTGACCAGCTCGGCGGCCGGCGCGTTCACATGCCGCCGGCCGAAGCCGACCAGGTCGCGGAAGCCGGGGTGCGCGCCGATGCCCACGCCATGTTCCAGGGCCAGCTCGACGGTGCGGCGCATGATGTTCGGGTCGCCGGCATGGAAGCCCGTGGCGATGTTGGCGCTGCTGATCAGCGGCATGATCGCCGCGTCCACGCCATCGCCGATGGTCCAGGGGCCGAAGCCCTCGCCCATGTCGGAATTGAGATCGACTGTCTGCATCGCCGCAGGCCCCTGTATGCGTTGTTGTTAAGGTCGTTGGGGTGACCTTAAGTCGCAGGGGTGGCATTGGGTAGATTTATTATTCGATACAGTAGATTCTGAAAAACAGATACCTCTCGGAGCACGGCCCCATGGCTTTCACCCTGCGCCAGGTGCGCTATTTCGTGGCCACCGCCGAAGTCGGGCAGATTTCCCAGGCGGCGCTGAACCTGCACATCTCGCAGTCGGCCGTGACCAGCGCCATCCAGGAACTGGAGAGCCTGCTGGGCGCCGCGCTGTTCACCCGCACGGCCCAGGGCATGACCCTCACCGACAACGGCCGGCATTTCCTCAACCACGCCTATTCCATCCTGCGCAGCGTCGAGGACGCCCTGAACAGCCCGCTGCCGGACACCCGCCTCAGCGGCAGCCTGAACGTGGCGGCCAGCTACACCGTGATGGGCTACTTCCTGCCGCACCACCTGCAGCGCCTGGCGCAGTGGTACCCGGACCTGAGCCTGCACCTGCACGAGCAGGAACGGGTGGACATCGAGCGCGGCCTGCTCGAAGGACGCTACGACATGGCCGTGGTGCTCACCGGCAACCTCACCGAGCCGCAGATAACCGCGGAGACGCTGTTCAGCTCCACCCGCCGGCTCTGGCTACCGCTGCGCCACCCGCTGGCCGAGCGCACGGCCGTGGGCCTGGCCGACGTGGCCAGCGAGCCGTACATCATGCTGACCGTCGACGAGGCGGGCGAATCCTCCATGCGCTACTGGCAGCACAGCGGCCAGCAGCCGCGGGTGATCCTGCGCACAAGCTCGGTGGAGGCGGTGCGCAGCATGGTCGCCAACGGCTCCGGCGTGGCCATCCTCTCCGACCTCGTCTACCGTCCCTGGTCGCTGGAAGGCAAACGCATCGAGACGCTCACCCTGGTCGACGCGGTGCCCTCGATGAGCGTCGGCCTGGCCTGGCACCGCGACCGCGAGTTCACCCCGGCGATGAAGGCCTTCCGCGAATACTTCCGGCAGTCCTTCCTGGCCCCGCAGCTGAGCAGCACACGGCGCTGAACCCGGCGGCCCCTGCGCCACTCCAATGAACGGAACAATCGGGAACCGCTACGGACATGGAAACAGAAGGCACTTTCGACTGGCTCGGCCAGACCCTCGGCAAGGCGATCCGCTTCGTCGTCGACCTCCTTTCCGGCCTGCTGGGCGCCATCTGGGCGGCCATGGACCAGTTCCTCCACGGCCTGGCCCGGGCCATCGGAATGGACGTGTCGATCTTCAGCTTCGTCCTACTCTTCCTCGGCCTGTTGCTGCTCTACAGTGGCATCCGCGCCTTCGTCCGGCGCTCCTTCTTCGGCGGCATCCTGCTCACCGTGCTCGGCCTGATCGTGATGAGCTGGCTGATCCACTGAGCATCCGCCGGGGCTTCACCCGGAGGACGCCACCCTGCTCACCTTCGCTCGCCTGCGCGCCCTCCTCGTTCCGCGTCCGGACTGCCTGTTCTGCGGCGGCCCGGCCGACACCGGCCTGGCGTTGTGCGCCGGCTGCGACGCCGACCTGCCCTGGTTGGGCGGCCACTGCAACACCTGCGCCCTGCCGCTGCCGGAGCACGGCCTGACCTGCGGCGAATGCCTGCGCCGGCCGCCGCCCTTCGACCAGGTGCTGGCGCCCTGGCGCTACGCCTTCCCGGTGGACGGCGCCATCACCCGCTTCAAGCACCAGGCCGACCGGCCCCTGGGCCGGCTGCTCGGCCAGTTGCTGGGGCGCCACCTGCGCCACGCCTTCGCCGAGGGGTTGCCGCTGCCCGACCTGCTCCTGCCGGTGCCCCTGGCCCCGCGCCGGCAGCGTCAGCGCGGCTTCAACCAGGCCGAGCTGCTGGCCCGACGCCTGGCCGCGGACCTCGGCCTGCCCTGGCGCCAGCCGCTGCGCCGGGTGCGCGACACCCCGGCGCAACAGGGCCTGGACAAGGCCGAGCGAAAGCGCAACCTGCGCCAGGCCTTCGCCCTGGACGACGGCGCGGCCCTGCGCGGCCGGCACCTGGCGCTGGTGGACGACGTACTGACCACTGGCGCCACCGCCGCGGCCCTGGCGCAGCTGCTGCGGCGTGCCGGCGCCGCGCGGGTGGACGTCTATTGCCTGGCCCGCACGCCGAAGCCGGGCTGACCCCGCCGTAGGCAGCCGACGGATTCCACTTGCCTTTTGCCTGCGCAGCTACCAGCCTCGCCCTATCGCGAACACAACAACGAAAACGATGACCAGCCTCAGCCTTCTCACCCAGCACGTCACCCGCCGCCCGCAACGCATCGCCCTGCTCGCGCAGATCGCCGCGCTAGGCTCCATCACCCAGGCCGCCAAGGCCGCCGGCATGAGTTACAAGACCGCCTGGGATGCGGTGGACGAGCTGAACAACCTGGCCGAGCGCCCGCTGGTGGAACGCAGCGTCGGCGGCAAGGGCGGCGGCGGCGCGCGCCTGACGCCGGCCGGCGAGCGCCTGCTGGCGCTGTACCAGCGCCTGGAGGAGCTGCGCGAGCGCATGCTCGAAACCCTCGAGGAAGACGGCGAGGACCTGGAGCTGATCGGCCGCCTGATGCTGCGCACCAGCGCGCGCAACCAATTGCACGGGCGCGTCTGCAGCATCGAGCCGGCGGGCCTGAACGACCTGATCGGCGTCGACCTGCCCGGCGGCGCGCGCATCCAGGCGCGCATCACCCGCGAGAGCACCGAGAAGCTGGAGCTGCGCGAGGGCCTGCCGGTGGTCGCGCTGATGAAGGCCGGCTGGCTCTACGTCGACCTGCCGCAGATCGAATGCCCGGCCGGGCTCAACGCCCTGGAAGGGCGGGTCGAGGACATCCGCGAGGCCGGCGACGGCCCCAGCGAAGTGCGCATCCAGTTGCCCGGCGGGCAGATGCTCTGCGCCCTGGTGGACCAGGAACGCATCGACATCCTGCGCCTGGTCCCCGGCAGCCGGGTGCGCACGCAATTCTCCCCGGCCCAGGTGATCCTCGGCACGCCGGTCTGAGTGAAGCCTGCCTTGAGTCAAGGGCCGGCGCCGGCCGTGGGGTTCCAATAGGCCATCCCACTGCCGGAGCCCCCCGCCCATGCGCCGCTTCCTGATCCCCCTGCTGCTGACATGCAGCGCCCTGCTGCCGTCGCTCGGCCAGGCCACCCCCGACGTCCTGCGCGTAGCCAGCGGCCACCAGCCGATGGCGGCGCTGGAGGCGCTGGCCGACCAGTACCAGTTGCAGACCGGCAACAAGGTCCTGCTGATCGAGGGCGACAGCGCCGAGCTGGCCCGCGACATCGGCCAGGGCATGGCCTTCGACCTGTTCTTCGCCGACGACGGCGCGCGCAGCGTGCAGACGCTGCACACCCGGGGCCGCGGCGAAGCGCCGCTGCCCTATGCCTGCGCCCCGCACGCGCAGTATTACGTGGTACTGGTGGAAGGCCCGCGGCGCGAGTTGGCGGAGCGTTTCTTCAGCTACCTGAAGGCGCATCCCGAGGCGCTGGCAAAGGCCGGCTTCCAGTTCAGCGCCTGCGGCAACTGACGCCGTAGGAGCGAGCTTGCTCGCGAACGGGCCCCGTAGCGGAGTCGGTTCGCGAGCAAGCTCGCTCCTACGAGAAGCCGGGCCCGCAGGAGAACCCCAACGTAGGATGGCGTTGAGCGAAGCGATACCCATCGTTTTGTCCCCCAGGCGTAATGGCGCAGGGGCCAGCAATCCCGTGGCGGTGTGCGTAGACTAGGGGCCTGTTCACTGCCCTGGATCGCCGCCATGTCCCATCCCTTCTCCGCCCTCACGCCCGACCTGGTCCTCGACGCGGTGGAAAGCCTGGGCTACCTCAGCGACGCCCGGGTGCTGGCGCTCAACAGCTACGAGAACCGCGTCTACCAGGTGGGCATCGAGGACAGCGAGCCGCTGGTGGCCAAGTTCTACCGCCCCGGGCGCTGGAGCGACGCGGCCATCCGCGAGGAACACACCTTCTCCGCCGAGCTGGCCGAATGCGAGGTGCCGGTGGTGGCGCCGCTGGTGCGCGACGGCGAAAGCCTGTTCGAGTTCGCCGGCTTCCGCTTCGCCCTGTTCCCCCGCCGCGGCGGCCGCGCGCCGGAACCGGGCAACCTGGACCAGTTGTACCGCCTCGGCCAGTTGCTCGGCCGTCTGCACGCGGTGAGCGCCATCCGCCCCTTCCAGCACCGCGAGCAACTGACTGTGGATAACTTCGGCCATGAATCCCTGGCCACCCTGCTGGAAGGCAACTTCGTGCCCAAGAGCCTGCTGCCGGCCTACGAATCGGTGGCCCGCGACCTGCTCAAGCGCCTGGACGCCCTGTTCGCCGACAACCGCTACACCTCCATCCGCCTGCACGGCGACCTGCACCCGGGCAACCTGCTGTGCCGCGACGAGGTCTACCACATGGTCGACCTCGACGACTGCCGCATGGGCCCGGCGGTGCAGGACCTGTGGATGATGCTGGCCGGCGAGCGCCAGGAGCGCCTGCTGCAGCTCTCCGAGCTTATCGATGGCTACCAGGAATTCCACGACTTCGACCCGCGCCAGCTGCCGCTGATCGAGGGCCTGCGCGCCCTGCGCCTGATGCACTACAGCGCCTGGCTGGCGCGGCGCTGGGACGACCCGGCATTCCCGCCGAGCTTCCCCTGGTTCGGCAGCGAGCGCTACTGGGGCGAGCAGGTGCTGGTGCTGCGCGAGCAGCTGGCGGCGCTGGACGAGGAGCCGCTGCGGTTGTTCTGAGCCATCCCATCGTGCGCCCTGCGCGCGATTTCGCGCGCAGGGCCCGCTCCTACAGGTGCGGGAGAAACGCCGTGCCTCACGGAGCGCATAGGGGCACGGAATCGAGCGAGCAGGCCTGCGGCCCCCTCACCCTAACCCTCTCCCGAAGGGAGAGGGGACCGTTCGGAGTACATGGGTGTTTCGGCGTTAGCCGGCTAGCACGGGGATCGCCGGCTGAAACCAGGCCTCCTCCCGGCACGGACTAGCTCCCTCTCCCTCCGGGAGAGGGCTGGGGTGAGGGGATAGCCCGAGCGCCGATGCCATTCCCTGTAGGAGCGCGCCCTGCGCGCGAAATCGCGGGCAGGGCCCGCTTACGTTGTTTTCTGGGTTATTCCCCGCGCCGCCCGGCGGCGGAAACTGAACGCACAGACAACATCGACCGCGCCCCCTAGAATGGCGCGGCCACTCTTTTCTTCTGCCGCAAGGACGTCCGATGGCCACCGCCAATCCCCGCCGGGGCTATGCCCTGGGCCTGACCGCCTATGTCATCTGGGGACTCTTCCCGGTCTACTTCAAACTGCTGGAACGCATCCCCGCCCTGGAAATCATCACCCACCGGGCCATCTGGTCGGCGCTGTTCGGCGCCGCCCTGCTGCTGGTGTGGAAACACCCCGGCTGGTGGCGCGAGCTGCTGGACAACCCGCGGCGCCTGGCCGTGCTCGGCGCCAGCGGGGTGCTGATCGCCAGCAACTGGCTGGTCTACGTCTGGGCGGTGAACAACGGGCACATGCTCGAAGCCAGCCTGGGCTACTACATCAACCCGCTGATCAACGTTCTGCTCGGCCTGGTGGTGCTGCGCGAGCGCCTGCGCCCGCTGCAATGGGTGGCCGTGGGCCTGGCGGCCCTGGGCGTGGCCCAGCAGGTCTGGCAGTTGGGCAGCCTGCCCTGGGTGTCGCTGGTGCTGGCGCTGACCTTCGGCTTCTACGGGCTGATCCGCAAGCAGGCGCCGGTGGACGCCCTGCCCGGCCTGGTGGTGGAAACCTGGATGCTGCTGCCGCTGGCCCTGGGCTGGCTGCTGCTGTTCGCCGACGGCCCCAGCGCCCACCTGGCCTTCTGGACCACCCCGCAGGCACTATGGCTGGCCGCCGCCGGCCCCATCACCCTGGTGCCGCTGGTGTGCTTCAACGCCGCCGCCCGCCACCTGCCCTACGCCACCCTCGGCTTCCTGCAGTACATCGCGCCGACCCTGGTACTGCTGCAGGCCGTTCTGCTGTTCGGCGAACACCTGGACTCCACCCGCCTGGTGGCCTTCGGCTGCATCTGGCTGGCGCTGGTGGTGTACAGCGTGGACATCTGGTACCGCCTGCGGCGCGCCTGATCATTTCCTGAGCGACCAGCTGCAGGCCCCGACGGGCAGGGCCTGCAGCCAGGTATCCGAAACTTTTCCACAGCTTCATCCAGCGCTGCCGGGGATAACCCCACAGCGCCGCCGCACGACCAGAGCACCGCAACGGCGGCGAGAATGGCTGCTCAGAACTCGTACAAACGCCTGTAAGGCTCGCCGATAAAGGCCCCTGGCAATCTACCCAGGGGTTTTCCACAGGGCTTTCCCGGGTTTCTGTGCAGGGCTGCGACGGCCCTGGCGCATTTTTGATCACTTCCCGCAGACACAGAGTCCGCGCGGCCTGTAGCCAGGCATACAGCAGTTGCCCACAGCGCGACCCACGGTTTTTGTGCAAAGACGTGGATAAACCGCCACCCATGCAACCCGCCCCATGCGCGGATCATTTTCTGACCGATCCGCCAAAGTCCTCGTGCTGCGTGGCTTACAGCCATCCATCCACAGCCCGCCAACAGGACAACCCACGGCAACTGTGGGCAACGCCGGGCAGGCTGTTCACAATCGAGTGTTGCGCTCCAAAGCACTGCCTGAAGGGCCTCGCAGCGCTTCACACACATTTCCTCAACAGACTTATGCACAGGCCGGAGGCCTTTCACCTGTGCGTCAGTCCTCCTTGTGGAAATTCAGGTCCACCATGAGGTCGTCGGCCAGGTCCTCCAGGTGCTGCTGCAACTGCTCCAGCGGCAACGTCAGCGGCACCGCCAGCACCGCGTCGGCGTGGAACAGCGGCTCGCCGCTCATGGGCGCCGGCAACACCTCGGTGGTCAGCCGCTCCAGGTTGACGCCGTGTTCGGCCAGCAGGCGGGTGATGTCGCGGACGATGCCCGGGCGGTCGTTGCCCACCAGGTCGAGGTGGATCGGCTTCCAGTTGCAGGAGGGCTCGATGCCGCTGTCGGCCAGCAGCACGCGGATGCCGTGGTCGCCCAGTTCCTGCAGGCCTTCCACCAGTTCGTCGTAGCCTTCGGCCGGCACCGCCACCCGCAGGATCCCGGCGAACTGCCCGGCCATGCGCGACATGCGGCTCTCCAGCCAGTTGCCGCCGTGGCCGGCGATGCATTGGGCGATGCGTTCCACCAGCCCCGGCTGGTCCTGGGCGATGATGGTGAGCACGAGATGATTCATGGCAGCCTCCAGAGTCGATGCGTCAGCCCCGGGCCTGGCCCAGGTCCAGCCAGTAGGTGTAGAAACGTTCGTCACGCTGGTAGCCCAGGCGCTCGTACAGGCCCTGGGCGTTGCGGTTGTCCTTCGCCGTTTCCAGCTGCAGGCCGCAGGCGCCGCTGGCCTCGGCGTGGGCGCGGGCGGCGTTCATCAGCGCCTCGCCATAGCCGTCGCGGCGCGCCGCGGGGATCACGTAGAGGTCGCTGAGCAGCCAGGCCGAGCGTAGTGCCAGGGAGGCGAAGAAGGGGTACAACTGGACGAAGCCCAGGCCCACGCCGTCGATGCTGCGCGCCAGGTAGATCACTGATTCGCCGCGCTCCAGGCGCTGGCCGAGGAAGTCGCGGATGTCCGCCGGGGGCGCCGGCACTTCGTAGAAGTCCAGGTAGCCGGCGAACAGCGGTACCAGGTCGTCGAGGTCGGCAAGGGTGGCGCGGGCGATGGGCATGGTGATCCTCCGAGGGTGAAGCCTGAGTATAGGCTGCGGCGCGGAGCCAGCTGCGACGGGGCGTCGCAGGTTCCTCGCCGAATTAATCGTGTACTGTTTTCAGATTTATCTGGAACAATCCACTAGTTTTTTGCGAACATTATTGCTGCTACGTGACTGAGATGCGTTCTTTGGTCTAACCGCGACGCCAGCCCACTGATTTTTCCCACGGCATCATGTAGTATTCCGCGGCTCGGACTACAAGGCGTCTTGCCTGGGTTCCGAGCTGGTCCTGAGCAGAGTGAGGCAAGCAATGACTGAACGCGTTCAAGTCGGTGGCCTGCAGGTCGCCAAAGTCCTGTTCGACTTCGTCAACGACGAAGCCATCCCCGGTACCGGCGTAGACGCCGGCAAGTTCTGGGCAGGTGTGGAGGCCGTGGTCAACGACCTGGCCCCGAAGAACAAAGCCCTGCTCGCCAAGCGCGACGAGCTGCAGGCCAAGATCGATGGCTGGCACCAGGCTCGCGCCGGCCAGGCCCATGACGCCGCGGCCTACAAGGCCTTCCTCCAGGAAATCGGCTACCTGCTGCCCGAAGCCGAAGACTTCCAGGCCAGCACCCAGAACGTCGACGAAGAAATCGCCCACATGGCCGGCCCGCAGCTGGTGGTGCCGGTGATGAACGCGCGCTTCGCCCTGAACGCCTCCAACGCCCGCTGGGGCTCGCTGTACGACGCGCTCTACGGCACCGACGCGATCAGCGAAGAGAACGGCGCCGAGAAGGGCAAGGGCTACAACAAGGTCCGCGGCGACAAGGTCATCGCCTTCGCCCGCGCCTTCCTCGACGAAGCCGCGCCGCTGGAATCCGGCAGCCACGTCGACGCCACCGCCTACAGCGTGAACAACGGCGCGCTGGTCGTCGCCCTGAAGAACGGCAGCCAGAGCGGCCTGAAGAACGCAGCCCAGTTCATCGCCTTCCAGGGCGAGGCGGCCAAGCCGCAAGCCGTGCTGCTCAAGCACAACGGCCTGCACTTCGAGATCCAGATCGACCCCGCCAGCCCCATCGGCCAGACCGACGCCGCCGGCGTGAAGGACGTGCTGATGGAGGCCGCGCTGACCACCATCATGGACTGCGAGGACTCGGTCGCCGCGGTCGACGCCGACGACAAGGTGGTGATCTACCGCAACTGGCTGGGCCTGATGAAGGGCGACCTCGCCGAAGAAGTCAGCAAGGGCGGCACCACCTTCACCCGCACCATGAACCCGGACCGCGTCTACACCAAGGCCGACGGTTCCGAGCTGAGCCTGCACGGCCGCTCGCTGCTGTTCGTGCGCAACGTCGGCCACCTGATGACCAACGACGCCATTCTCGACAAGAACGGCAACGAGGTTCCCGAGGGCATCCAGGACGGCCTGTTCACCAGCCTGATCGCGGTGCACAACCTCAACGGCAACACCAGCCGCAAGAACACCCGCACCGGCAGCGTGTACATCGTCAAGCCGAAGATGCACGGTCCGGAAGAAGTCGCCTTCACCAACGAGCTGTTCGGCCGCGTCGAAGACGTGCTGGGCCTGCCGCGCAACACCCTGAAGGTCGGCATCATGGACGAGGAACGCCGCACCACCATCAACCTCAAGGCGTGCATCAAGGAAGCCCGCGAGCGCGTGGTGTTCATCAACACCGGCTTCCTCGACCGCACCGGTGACGAAATCCACACCTCCATGGAAGCCGGCGCCGTGGTGCGCAAGGGCGCCATGAAGAGCGAGAAGTGGATCGGCGCCTACGAGAACAACAACGTCGACGTCGGCCTGGCCACCGGCCTGCAGGGCAAGGCGCAGATCGGCAAGGGCATGTGGGCCATGCCCGACCTGATGGCCGCCATGCTCGAGCAGAAGATCGCCCACCCGCTGGCCGGCGCCAACACCGCCTGGGTGCCCTCGCCCACCGCGGCCACCCTGCACGCCCTGCACTACCACAAGGTCGACGTGTTCGCCCGCCAGGCCGAACTGGCCAAGCGCGCACCGGCCTCGGTCGACGACATCCTGAGCATTCCGCTGGCGCCCAACACCAACTGGAGCGCGGAAGAGATCAAGAACGAGATCGACAACAACGCCCAGGGCATCCTCGGCTACGTGGTGCGCTGGATCGACCAGGGCGTCGGCTGCTCCAAGGTGCCGGACATCAACGACGTCGGCCTGATGGAAGACCGCGCCACCCTGCGCATCTCCAGCCAGCTGCTGGCCAACTGGCTGCGCCACGGCGTGATCACCGAGGAGCAGGTGGTCGAGAGCCTCAAGCGCATGGCCGCGGTGGTCGACCGGCAAAACGCCAACGACCCGCTGTACCGCCCGATGGCGCCGGACTTCGACGACAACGTGGCCTTCCAGGCCGCGCTGGAACTGGTGGTCGAAGGCACCAAGCAGCCCAACGGCTACACCGAGCCGGTGCTGCACCGCCGTCGTCGCGAATTCAAGGCCAGGAACGGCCTCTGATTCGCGCCAGCGTGAGCTGAAAAACCGCCCTTCGGGGCGGTTTTTTCGTTTCTGGCCCGCCTTTTTCCTGAAAACCGACGGGCGCCGATTGCGCAGGCTGGTTGCACTTTGCGATCATTTGCGAATAGTTATCGTTTTGTCGTTCATTCCGAATCGGGGTGGGGGAGCAAAGGTGTCGGCAGTCCAGACTGGCAATGGCGAATTCGTAGGCGCGCTCTACCGCGACCACCGCGACTGGCTGCTCGCCTGGCTCAATCGCAGCGTCGGCTGCCCGCAGCGCGCCGAGGACCTCGGCCAGGACACCTTCGTGCGCATCCTCGGCCGCCGCGAGCTGCCCAGCCTGCGCGAACCGCGGGCCTTCCTGGTGACTGTGGCCAAGGGCCTGCTGGTCGACCACTGGCGCCGCCAGGCGCTGGAGCAGGCCTACCTCGACGAGCTGCTGCAACTGCCCGAGGCCGAGCAGCCCTCGGTGGAAACCCAGTTCCTCATCCTCGCCGACCTGCGCGAGATCGACCGCCTGCTGGGCAAGCTGTCCAGCCGCGCGCGCAGCGCCTTCCTGCTCAACCGCCTGGACGGCCTGGGCCACGCCGAGATCGCCGAGCGCCTGGGCGTGTCGGTGCCGCGGGTGCGCCAGTACATCGCCCAGGGCCTGCGCCAGTGCTACATCGCCCTGTACGGCGAGCCGACATGAAGGGCCCGGTCTCGGTCCGCATCCTCGACGAAGCCATCGCCTGGCAGTTGCGCCTGGGTTCGGGCGAGGCCCATGCCGAGGACGAAGCCGCCTTCGCCCACTGGCATGCCGCTCACAGCGAACACGCCCGCGCCTGGCACCAACTGGGCATGCTCGACCACAACCTGGGCGCGGCCGCCGCCCCCGCGGCGCGCAGCGCCTTGCTGCGCGCGCCGGGCGAATCGCGGCGCAAGCTGCGCCGGCTGGCCGGCACCGGTTTGTCGCTACTGCTGGCCGGGGTGCTGGCGCTGGGCGTGGGCAACCGCTACCTGCCGCTGCGCTACACCCTGGCCGACGTGGTCACCGGCACCGGCGAGCTGCGCGAACTGCGCCTGCCCGACGACACCCTGGTGCAGCTCGACAGCCGCACCGCCCTGGACATCCGTTTCGACGCCAGCGAGCGGCGCATCGTCCTGCTCAGCGGCGAAATCATAGTGCAGACCGCCCATGGCGACAGCCGCCCATTCATCGTCGAAACCCGCGATGGCCGCCTGCGCGCCCTGGGCACCCGTTTCCTGGTGGAACGCCAGGCCGACGGCACCCTGCTCAGCGTGCTGCAGTCGGCGGTGGCGGCCAAGCCCGAGCGGGGCCGCGACGAAACCGTCATCCCCCAGGGCCGCCACGTGCTGCTGCGCGCCGACGGCCTGGGCCCGCTGGAGGCCAACAGCGCCACCGCCGACGCCTGGACCCACGGCATGCTGGTAGCCGACAACATACGGCTGGCCGACCTGCTGGAGAAACTCGGCCAGTACCGCAGCGGCTACCTGGGCCTGGACCCGGCGCTGGCCGACCTGCGCATCAGCGGCAGCTTCTCCCTGCGCGACACCGACCTGGCCCTGGATTCGCTGCCGCCGAGCCTGCCGGTGCGCATCGAGCGGCACGGCGGTTGGTGGACGAAGGTGGTGCCGCGCGGCTGAGCCCCTTGCCGGCCGCGCGAAACGCTCTTCGTAGGAGCGAGCTTGCTCGCGAATGAACCCCGCTGCGGAGCCTGTTCGCGAGCAAGCTCGCTCCTACGAAAAGCCAGAGCGTCATACGCCGTAGCGCCATCCGAAATTTTTTTCGCGCAGCCCTATCACTTTCCGATTGTCGTCCGGCAATGAGGCGAACGAGACATATTCACACCCAGGAGTGAATCCCCGATGCCGTCCCCCACCATGGCCTTCCGCCCGCACCTGCTGGCCGCCGCCATTCTGCTCGCCAGCCCGCTGGCTTCCGTCGCCGCCGATGTCGCGCGCGACTACCAACTGCCCGCCGCCCCGCTGGCCAGCACCCTCAACCGCATCGCCGCGCAAGCCGGCATCAGCCTGAGCATCGACCCGGCCCTGGCCAACGGCCGCAGCGCCCATGCCGTGCAGGGCCGCTTCGACGGCCTCGGCGCGCTGCGCCAGGCGCTGGAAGGCACCGGCCTGGAGCTGGTGGAGAACGCATCCGGCAGCTACAGCGTGCGCCCACTGCCCAAGGACACCCTGGCCATGGGCGCCACCACCGTGAGCGCCGTGCAGGAAGACCCGGACGGCCCGGCCGTGGGCTACCTCGCCACCCGCACCCGCGCCGGCACCAAGACCGACAGCTCGATCCTCGAGACGCCCAAGTCGATCTCCGTGGCCACCCGCGAGCAGATGCAGGACCGCAACGTACAGAACCTCGACGACGCCGTGCGCTACATGCCCGGCGTGATCGCCAGCAGCTACGGCAGCGACACCCGCGCCGAATGGCTGAAGGTGCGCGGCTTCGAGCCCACCCAGTTCCTCGACGGCCTGCCCCTGCCCAAGGGCTCCTACACCATGCCCAAGCTGGAAACCTGGGACCTGGAGCGCGTCGCCCTGCTGCGCGGCCCGGCCTCCTCGCTGTACGGCCAGACCCCGCCCGGCGGCCTGCTGGACATGGTCAGCCGCCGCCCGCAGGAAGAAAGCAGCCATGAAGTGCAGCTGCAGGTCGGCAGCTACGAGCACAAGCAGATTTCCTTCGACAGCACCGGCAAGATCGACGACCAGGGCAAGATGCTCTACCGCGTCAGCGGCGTGGTGCGCGACAGCAACACCCAGGTCGAGCACGTCGACAGCAAGCGCTACAACATCGCGCCCAGCGTGACCTGGAACTTCGACGAAGACACCCGCCTGACCTTCCTCTCGCAGTTCAACCGCGACGATACCGGCATCACCAGCCAGTTCCTGCCGCTGCAGGGCACCAAGCTGTCGACCCCGGCCGGCAAGGTGAAGTACCACGAGAACCTGGGCGACCCGGACTGGGAGTTCTACGACAAGACGTACTACGCCCTGGGTTACGCCTTCGAGCACCGCTTCAACGACGTCTGGCAGTTCCGCCAGAACCTGCGCTACACCAAGAGCGACCTGTCGTTCCAGGGCATCACCGCCGGCGGCTGGGCCACCGCGGTGAGCGACGACGGCACCGTGGCGCGCGGCGCCAACGTGGTCAACGAAGACATCAGCCAGTTCGCCATCGACAACAACTTCCAGGCCGACTTCGCCACCGGCCCGGTCAAGCACACCCTGCTGCTGGGCCTCGACCACCAGCGCGCCAACACCAACTACCAGTGGCTGTACGGCAGCGCGCCGAGCAGCAACATCAAGCAGCCGATCTACGGCCAGGATTTCAGCAACGTCAGCTACACCGCGTACAACGACTACAACCAGAAGATGCGCGACACCGGCCTCTACGCCCAGGACCAGATGTCCCTGGACAACTGGCGCCTGACCCTCGGCGGCCGCCATGACTGGGCCCACACCGGCTCGAAGTTCTACAACGCCGGCGGCGCCACCGACACCCGCCGCGACAGCCAGTTCAGCGGCAACGCGGCGCTCAGCTACGTGTTCGACAACGGCCTGGCGCCCTACATCTCCTACGCCGAGTCGTTCCAGACCGAGGCCGGCGGCAACAACGGCATGGCCTTCGAACCGAGCACCGGCAAGCAGTACGAACTGGGCATCAAGTACCAGCCGCCCGGCCGCGACCTGCTGCTCAGCGCCGCCGTCTACGACCTGAAGCGGCAGAACATCGTGCTCTCCGACTCCCTGGGCCGCAGCAACCCGGTGGGCGAGGCGCAGGTGCGCGGCCTCGAACTGGAAGCCGTCGGCAACGTCACCGACAACCTCAAGGTGACCGCCGCCTACACCTACTCCAACAGCAAGATGACCAAGGTCGCCGACCCGCTGGACAAGAATCGTCCGCTGCCGCTGACGCCGGAGAACCAGGCCTCGCTGTGGGCCGACTACACCTGGCACGAAGGCCTGCTCGACGGCTTCGGCATCGGCTTCGGCACCCGCTACGTGGGCGAGACCGACAACATCGCCATCGGCAGCATGGCCTACGTGCGCGACAAGTCGGACGGCCATACCGGCTCCTACACCCTGTACGACGCCGCGGTGCGCTACGACCTCGGCCGCCTGGACAACAGCCTGAAAGGGCTGAGCGTGGCGGTGAACGCGAACAACGTATTCGACAAGGAATACATCTCCACCTGCGACGGCTTCTACTGCTACTACGGCGACCGCCGCAACGTGGTCGCCAGCCTCGACTACAAGTTCTGACCTCCGGCCGCCACGGCGGCCACCCCACACGGCGCGTTCCCCGCGCGCCGTTCGCCTCCCGGCGCGTGGCGCGCTACAGTGCGCCTTCCAACGGCCACGCCCGGGAGCACCCCAATGCCGCAAAGCCCGCGACTCCTGCCCACCCTGCTCGGCCTGCTGCTGAGCTGCGCCGCCCACGCCGCCGACCCGCAGTACTACCCCCTGACCAAGGGCGCCACGCCCCAGGCCGTGGCCATGCTCGACGATGGCCGGCTGTGGTACGTCGCCGAGGGCAACGGCTCGCTGGGCCGCTTCGACCCGCAAAGCGGCCAGGACGAGCAGGTCAGCCTGGGCAAGGGCTCGGTGCCGCGCGCCGTGCTGGCCGGCCCGGATGGCGAGGCCTGGATCGCCGACAGCGGCCTCAACGCCCTGGTCCGCGTCGACCCGGACCGCCTCGGCAGCGAGGTGGTGCCGCTGCCCAAGGAAGCCGCCGACGCCGGCCTGGACAGCCTGGTGTTCGATGACGACCACGACATCTGGTTCACCGGCGCGAAGGGCTTCTACGGCCGCATCGACCCCGCCACGCGCAAGCTCGAGGTCTGGGCCACGCCCGGCGGCAAGGGCGCCCAGGGCCTGGCTGTGACGCCCGACGGCCAGCTCTGGTACGCCTCCGCCGACGACGACAGCATCAACCGCATCGACCCCCTCGGCCAGGCCGTCACCCGCTTCCCGCTGCCCCAACAGGGCGGCCGGCCGCAGCAACTGGGCGCCGACTCCATCGGCCGGCTGTGGGTGAGCGAGGCCGGCAGCGGCCGGCTCGGCCGCTTCGACCCCAGCGACGGCAAGTGGAAGAGCTGGCGCCTGCCGGGCGACCACCCGCAACCCGGCGCGCTCTACGTCGATGCCATGGACCGCGTATGGCTCAGCGACCTGGGCGGCGACGCCGTGCTGCGCTTCGACCCGCAGAGCGAGAAATTCACCGCCTACCCCAGCGACCAGACCGAGGCCCGCGTCAGCCAGCTCAGCGGCCGCCCCGGCGAGGTCTGGGGCGCCGACGCCGGCAGCGACCGCCTGCTGGTCATCCGCGAGTAATCAGGAGATACCATGAGCCCCACCCTCACCCTGTTCCACGCCCCCGCCTCGCCCTTCGTGCGCAAGGTCATGGTGCTGCTGCACGAGACCGGCCAGCTCGACAAGGTGCGCCTGCAGGCGGCCAACCTCAGCCCGGTGAGCCCGGACAGCGGCGTCAACGCCTGCAACCCGGCGGGCAAGATCCCCTGCCTGCGCCTGGCCGACGGCCAGGCCCTGTACGACAGCCGGGTGATAGTCGAGTACCTCGACCAGCAGCACGCCGGCGCACCGCTGATCCCCCGCGAAGGCCCGCAGCGCTGGCAGCGCCTGACCCTCGCCGCGCTGGCCGACGCCATCATGGACGCCGCCGTGATCAGCCGCTACGAAACCTTCGTGCGCCCCGAGGAGAAGCGCTGGGACGGCTGGCTGCAAGGTCAGCAGCAGAAGATCGAACGCGCACTCGCGCACTTCGAGGGCGAGGCCTTCTCAGCGCTGAACGAGCGCTTCGACATCGCCGCCATCGGCCTGGCCTGCGCCCTGGGCTACCTCGACTTCCGCCGCCCGGACTGGGCCTGGCGCGAACAGTACCCGAAGCTCGCGGCCTGGTACGCCGAGGCCGCCCAGCGCCCGTCCCTGCAAGCCACGCAGCCGGCCTGACAGCCCGGCGCTGGCGCGTTAACCGTAGGGCGTATAACCGTTCGCGGTTATACGCCGTCGCCCCGAGCGCCATGGCCAAACGTCGGCGCCCGATGCGCATGCCGCCGTTCGCGAGCAAGCTCGCTCCTACGAAGAGCGGCGCCCCATTCCGTGACTGGATGACAGGCGGGAAGGGGCATTTGTAGGAGCGAGCTTGCTCGCGAACCCTTCCCCGCGCGCCCGCAGCACCAGCACCGCGATCTGCCGCGCCAAGCGCCGCCCGGCCCGGCGCTCCTCGCGCAACCCGCGCCAGGCGCTCATCGCCGCGCGCCCCAGTAGTACAGCGGCAGCGCCAGCAGCAGGCCGAGCTGGGCGAAGCCCGCGCATAGTTCCAGGAAGGAGCGCACGTGGGGGTTGTTCGCCGCGTCCCGGGCGCCGGTGAGGCCATCCCAGAAATCCGCCGGCGGCAGGTGCAGGGCCAGCCAGGCCAGCGGCTTGCCGCTGGCGGCGAGCCAGGCGATCAGCTCGAAGTGGCCGACGAACATCAGCAGCGGCAGGGCCATCACGCTCAGCAGCAGGCCGCCGGCCAGGCACAGGGTGAAACGCGTCAGCAGGTGCATGGCGGCCTCCTTCAGCCTTCGTGGCTCACTTCGTCCAGGGAGAAGCTCGGCTCGTCCGCGCGCCGGCCGACGCCGTACCAGTCCAGCCGGCGGGTCAGCGCCATCACCCCGGCGAGCACCGCGAACAGCAGCAGCGAGCCCATCAGCAGCGCATAGTCCTCGGCCCGCAACAGGCCGTAGAGCATGGCGTAGAGCGCGCCCAGTCCGGCGCCGAAGGCACAGCCACGCACCACGCTGCGCAGCACCGTGCACAGGTAGAAGCCGATCAGCGCCACGCAGGCGCCGGCGGAAGCCAGGTAGGCGCGCTCGAAGCCGACGTGCTCGGCCAGCGACAGCAGCAGCAGGTAGAACAGCGCCAGGGCCAGGCCGACCAGGGCGTACTGCACCGGGTGCAGGGCCAGGCCCTTGAGCACCTCGAAGAGGAAGAAGCCGGCGAAGGTCAGGCCGATGAACAGCAGGGCGTACTTCAGTGCGCGGTCGGCCTTGAGGTACTGGTCCACCGGGTCCACCAGGCTGACGCCGAAGCCACGCGAGTCGAAAGTGTCGCAGCCCTTGCCGGCGAAGCAGTTCTGCAGCGCCTCTTCCATGCTGCTGGCGAAGAAGCTGGTGCGCCAGCGCGCGCTGAAGCCGTCGGCGCCGATGCTGCGCTCCACCGGCAGGAACTCGCCGCCGAAGCTGGGGTGCGGCCAGTCGGCCTTGAGGCTGACCTGGCTGTCGCGGCCCACCGGGGTGATGTCCAGCCGCGAGCTGCCCAGCAGGGCCAGTTCGAAGGCGTAGTCGAAGCGCTGTTCGGCGGCGCTGGCCTCCAGCGGCAGCGGCGCGTGCACGCCCTCGCCCAGGCGCTGCGAGCGGCTGCCGGGGGCGAAGTCCAGGGTGCGGCCGTCGAGGCTCAGCTTGAGGGCGTTCTGGATGCCGCGCACGTCGCTGATGCCCACCGCCAGGAACGGCTGCTCGAAGCGGTAGCTGGCCAGGTCGTCGCCCACGCCGTAGTGCGCCGGCACCACGAAGCTGCCGCTGACGCGGCTTTCCAGGTGGAACAGGCGCGCCTCGTAGATGCCGCGGTGGCGCAGCTCGGTGGTCATCTGGCCATCGACCAGGAAGGTCTCCGGCAGGAAGTACAGGCGCCCGCGCTTCTCCCGCTGCACCTGCACGCGGGTGCCGCTGCGTTCGTCGCGCTCCCACTCCAGCACCTGGCGCACGTAGGGCACCACCAGCAGCGGCCCACGCAGGCGCTGGGCGTAGGCGGAGCTGCGGGCGATGTCCTGCAGCACGCCGTCACGGTAGGCCTGCCGCTCACCGACCAGGCCGTCGATCATCAGCAGGGGGACCAGTAGCAGGAGCATGAGCACGGCGATGGCGCCGAGCTTGAGGAGCAGGGGTCGGTTCATGGGGACTCTCCGGGGGGATTGGGGTGGTGGAGAGTCTGGGTCGGTACTGTGGGGGATTTGTGGTGGGGGGATGGGGAGATTGTGGGGATTGTGTGGGGGCTGGCTTTGGTGTGGTGGGTGGCGCCTTTCCCTCTCCCTAACCCTCTCCCTGAAGGGAGAGGGGACCGTTCGGAGTGCTTGGGTATTTTGGAGTTAGCCGGCAACACCGAAGGTTTCCGGCTGAAACCATTCCTCCTCTCGGCACGGACAAGCCCCCTCTCCCTTCAGGGAGAGGGCTGGGGAGAGGGGCTCTCAGGCTCTTCCCTTGTCAGCCCCCGGCAACTCCAGCCAAGCCTCCACCCCACCCTCGACATTCCCCACGCCCAACCTTCCACCATGCAACCCCGCCACCTCGGCAACGAAGTTCAACCCCAGCCCCGTGCTCTTGCGCCCCGTCCCCGGCCGCGGCAAGGAGTAGAACCGCTCCGTCAGCCGCTCCAGCGCATAGCCCGGAATCACCGGTCCCTCGTTGAACACCCCCAGCCGCCAGCGCCCATCCTCGCGCAGCGCACCGAAGCGAATCACCCCACCAACCGGCGTGAAATCCAGCGCATTGTCCAACAGGTTGCCCAACGCCTGGCGCAACAGGAAACGCTCCCCCGTCACCACTGCCTCCGCCGGCACCGCGTTCTCCACCCGCAAACCTGCCAGCCGCGCCAGGTTGGCCTGCAACAGCTCCGCCACCAACTCACGCAGCGACACCGGCTCGCTATCCTCAAGCCCCTGCCGCTGCTCCACCTGGGCCAGGTTCAGCAGGCGCTCCACCAGTTGCTGCAAACGCTGGCTCTCGCCGGCAATGTTGTCGACGAAGCGCCTGCGCTGCTCCGCCGGCATCTCGCCTTCCAACAGTTCGGCGGCGCCACGAATGGCCGCCAGCGGGCTCTTCAGCTCGTGGGTCAGGGTGTGCACGTAGCGCTCGACGTAGGCCTTGCCCTCCAGTTGTACGCGCATGCGCTCCACCGCCTCGGCCAGTTGCGCCATCTCGCCGCCGCGGTAGCGCGGCAGTTCGGCGCGGCGGCCCTCGCTGACCGCCTGGGCGTAGCGGGTAAGCTTGCGCAGGGCGCCGCTCAGCCACCAGGAGAGCAGCCCGCCAACCAGCAGGCCGAGCACGATCAGGCCGCCGCCGAGCCAGGCCAGGCGCCGTTGCGAACGCTCGATGTAGGGCTGCAGGGTGCGGTTGGGCTTGGAGACGGAGACCACGCCGATGATCTTCTCGCCATCCTTGATCGGCGCCGCCACGTACATCACCGAGGAGTCCGGGTCGTCCGCCGATTCGCGGCTGGAGCGCGCGCCGTACTTGCCCTGCAAGGTCAGGTAGACGTCGTTCCAGCGCGAGTAGTCCTGGCCCACCGCCTCGCCCGCCGAATCCAGCAGGACGATGCCGCGGGCGTCGGTGACGTAGATGCGGTGGTTCACCGCGTTCTTGCGCACGCCCCAGATGTCCGCCTGCGGGCTGCGCGCGCCATAGGCCTTGAGCAGTTCCGGCAACTGGCTGTGGACCAGGGTGCCGTTCTTCAGGTCCTCGCGCAGGATCTCGGCCAGCAGGTTCGCGGTGTCCACCAGGGTTTCCTCGGTGGACTGGCGCACCCCGGGGCGGATCTCCTCCATCACCGTGCTCAGCACGAAGTAGCCGGTCAGCCCGACGAACAGGAAGTACGCCAGGAAGATCCGCACGCCCAGCGGCATCAGGCCTTCTCCGCCGCGTAGCTGTAGCCCAGGCCGCGGTGCGTCTGGATCGGTTCGGCGTCCGCGGCCACCTGGCGCAGCTTGGCGCGCAGGCTCTTGATGTGGCTGTCGATGTTGCGCTCGTAGCCGGCCTGGGCCGCCACGCCCAGGGCCTGCAGCAGCAGCTCGCGGCTGAACACCCGGCCCGGGCGCGCCAGCAGCGCCTGGAGCAGGCGGAATTCGTGGAGGGTGAGGTTCAGCGCCTGGCCGCGGTAGTGGATCAGGCAGCGCTCCTCGTCCACCCGGAAGGGCCCGGCCGGGGCCGCCTCGGCGCTGGCGCGGTGCGGCCCGCGACGGAGGATGGCCTTGACCCGCGCGGCCAGCTCGCGCGGGCTGAAGGGCTTGACCACGTAGTCGTCGGCGCCGATCTCCAGGCCCACCACGCGGTCGATCTCGGCGTCGCGGGCGGTGAGGAAGATCACCGGCACCTCGGAGAAGCGGCGCAGCTGGCGGCAGGCCTCGAAGCCGCTGATGTCGGGCAGGCCGACGTCGAGGACGACCAGGTCGAAGGCCTCCTCGCGCAGGCGCTGCAGGGCCTCGCCGGCCAGGCTCAGCCAGGTGGTGGCGAAGCCTTCGGCCTGCAGGGCGTAGAGCAAGGTGTCGGCGATGGCGGCTTCGTCTTCGACGATGAGGATGTGCGGCATGGCTTCCGTGCGCGGTGTGGCGGGCCTTCCATCAAGCCGCAAGGCCCGCGTCCCGTCAATCGGCTTCGCGGCTGCCCGAGCAGTTGGGCTTGCCGGCGGCGAAGCGCTCGCTGGCATCCACCGCCACGTGGAACTTGCGCAGGCCCTTGGCGCCCATCAGGAAGGGGTAGTTGAAGTGGCTGCGGTCGACCAGGTTGACCTCGATCACCTGCTGGTCGCCGCCCAGGCACACCGGCAGCAGGATCACCGGGCGCTCGCTGAGGGCCACCGGGTTCTCCTCCTCGTCGTCTTCCTCGCGGCCGTCGGCGCGGTTCTTGATCTTGGAGATGCGCGCCAGCTTGTGCTCGTACTGCGAGTCGCCGCCGTCCTTGGTGGCCAGGCGGAAGCGCACCCACTCGTCGCCGTCGCGCTGGAACAGCTGGATGTCCTTGGCCGACAGCGACGAAGTGTAGGCGCCGGTGTCCATCTTGGCCTGCAGCGTCTGGCTCAGCTCGGGCAGGCCGACCCATTCGTAGCGCCCGTAGAGCTTGGGCTCGGCGGCGAGAGCCAGGCCGGGCAGGACGAGCAGCGAAAGCAGGGCGAGAACGGGTTTCACGGGAATCTCCAGGGCAGTTCGGGATGCATGGCGCATAGGACTACCACGCCAGCCCGGGGTTCGCCAGCGGCCGCTGTCAGGCGTCGAACAGCGAGCCGCGGCGGCGGTCCAGGCCGCTCCACAGCGTTTCCAGGTTGCGGAAGCCCCACTGCGCCGGCGACTCGCGGCCGACGATGCGCTCGCGGCCCTTGAGCGTGGCCAGGTCGAGCACCTGCTGGGGAATCGCCGCGCGCGTGCGGATCGAATAGAACACCTTGAGCACCGGGGTGAGCAACGCCTCGGGATGCTGCTCCAGCACCACCGCCAGGCGCTCGCTCTCCAGGCGCACCAGCGAGCCCACCGGGTAGATGCCCAGGCATTTGACGAAGGCGCGGAACACCTGCTCGTCCAGGTGCGTGCCGCACCACTGGCCCATGCGCCGGATCGACTCGGCGGGGTCCCAGCCGGCCTTGTAGGGGCGGTCGGAGGTGATGGCGTCGTAGATGTCGCAGACCGCGCCCATGCGCGCGAACAGGCTGATCTGCTCGCCGGCCAGGTGGTGCGGGTAGCCGCTGCCGTCGAGCTTCTCGTGGTGGTGCAGGCACACGTCCAGCACCAGGGCGCCGACCTGGCGGCCCTGGATGAGGATGTCCAGGCCGCGCTGCGGGTGCTCGCGGACCCGGGCGAACTCCTGCTCGTCCAGGCGCCCCGGCTTGTTCAGCAGCTCCATGGGCACGTGCATCTTGCCGATGTCGTGCAGCAGCCCGGCCGCGCCCGCCTCGCGCACCAGCGCCTCGTCCAGGCCGAGCTGGCGCGCCAGGGCGATCATCAGCGCGCACACCGCCACCGAGTGCAGGTAGGTGTATTCGTCGGCGTTCTTCAGCCGCACCAGGCTGATCAGCGCATTGGGATGGCGCTGCACCGAGGCGGCGATTTCCTCCACCAGTTCCTGGGCGTGCTCGCCATTCACCGCCTTGCCCATGCGCGCGTCCTGGAACATCGCCATGACCGCGCGCTTGGACTGTACGCACAGCCGGTGCGCCGCGCGCAGTTCGTCTTCCATGGCGCGCCAGGGCTTCTCCGGCGCCTCCTCGGGCGAGGCCGGCGGCGGTGCGGCGGGCTCGCCGGGTGTCAGCGCGGGGCGGGGCGCGAGGCCCTTGGCCGGGTCGATCAGCACTTCGTGCACGCCGCTCTCGCGCAGGCGCTTGAGGTCCTCGGGGTCTTCCAGCAAAAAGCGCCGGCGCCAGAACGGGTGCTCCATCCAGGAGCCGCACAGTTCGTGGACGTACATACCGAGGGTCACGTCCTTGACCGGCAGGCGCACATAGAAGGAGTCAGGCATGGCAGGCAATCATCGGGGCAGGTTCCCAGAGCATAGTGCGCCGGCGCACGTCGCGGGAGGGGGTGGCTTGGGCTGGCCGCGCCGCCTGCGTATCATGGCCGCGCCAACCGGAACAAGGAATCGCACCGCCATGTGGGCCACGCTGACCGGAATCGTCACCAGCCTCCTGTTGCTGCTCAACACCCTGATCCTGATCGGCCCGATGCTGCTGATCGCCCTGCTCAAGCTGGTGCTGCCGGGCAAGGCGCTGAAGGACGCCTGCTCCAACGGGGTGATGTGGATCGCCGAGACCTGGGCGGAGATCGACAAGGCCATCTTCGCCCTGATGACGCCCACCGTCTGGGACATCCGCGGCGGCGACCAGCTGCGCCGCGACACCTCCTACCTGGTGGTGAGCAACCACCAGTCCTGGGTCGACATCCCGGCCCTGGTCCAGGCCTTCAATCGCAAGACGCCCTACTTCAAGTTCTTCCTGAAGAAGGAGCTGATCTGGGTGCCCTTCCTCGGCCTGGCCTTCTGGGCCCTGGACTACCCCTTCATGAAGCGCTACTCCAAGGCCTTCCTGGAGAAGAACCCGCAGCTCAAGGGCAAGGACCTGGAGATCACCAAGGCCGCTTGCGAGAAGTTCAAGGGCATGCCGGTGACGGTGGTGAACTACCTGGAAGGCACCCGCTTCACCCCGGCCAAGCAGGCTCAGCAGCAGTCGCCCTACCAGAACCTGCTCAAGCCCAAGGCCGGCGGCGTGGCCTTCGTGCTGGCCGCCCTGGGCGAGCAGCTGGACGCCATGCTCGACGTCACCGTGGTCTACCCCAAGGGGCCCAAGCCGGGCTTCTGGGACCTGCTCAGCGGCAAAGTGCCGCGGGTGATCGTCGACATCCGCACCCACGGGATCGACCCCGCGCTGTGGCAGGGTGACTACGAGAACGACGCGGAATTCCGCCAGTACGTGCAGGCCTGGGTGTCACGCCTGTGGGAAGAGAAGGACGCGCGCATCGACGCGCTGCGCGCCGAGTTCTAAGCTAGATCGCCTTGCCTGCCACCGTGGTGGCCGGGGTGGAAGGCAGCGGGGCGCTCTCCCAGAGCTTGCCGAGGGTGCCCAGCAACTGGCTGTTCAGGCCCTGCTTGACCAGGTAATCGAGCATCACGCTGGCAAACCGGTCGACCATGCCTTCGCTCATGCCCAGCACGTTGAACACCTGGTCGACGTCCTGCAGGTTCTGGATGCCGCCGAGCAACTGCCCGGCGCCGCCCAGCAGGGCGCCGATGCCGCCGCCGAGGTTGCCCGAGGACAGCTGGTCCAGCCCCGGCAGGCTCTTCTGCAACTGCGTGCCCTGGCTGTCGTCCAGGCGGTTCATGGCCAGGCCGATCAAAGCGCCGGCGCCACCGATGGCTTGTTCGTCGCTGATGTTCAGGCGCTGGCCGAGGGTCTCCACCAGGCCGTTGGCGGCCGTCGCCGCGGCACCGGACTCGGCGCTGGGGATTTCCTCGAAGGTCTCGGCGGCGGCCGGGAAGGCCACCAGCCAGGCGCAGGCGGCGAGGAGGGGAAGGGCTCGGGCGATCATCGGAGGCTCCGCGACAGGCAGGTCCCGCCTCGGCATGGGCGGTCAACGGATTCGACTGACGGCCGCGTCCTTCGTTCCGAGCGCCCTTACGTTGTTTGCAGAACGCGCCGAAGTGCTTTCGTAGGAGCGAGGGGGACGCCTAGTTCTTGCTCGCGAATGAGCCCCGCGGCGGAATCTGTTCGCGAGCAAGCTCGCTCCTACAATACGTCCACCTGTAGGAGCGGGCCCTGCCCGCGATTCGCGCGCAGGGCGCGCTCCTACAAAGGGAATGGTGTGAAGGGGTACCCGTACCGCGAATCGCGCCGGGATGTCCGGCTATCGCGGACAAGGTCCGCTCCTACAATGGAACGCCATACCTCTCGGTGGACTGTAGTCGGGCGTCAGCCGCCCACGCCCCACAGGCCACCCAGGCTGCCCAGCAGGTCGCTGCTCACGCCCTGCTTGCCGAAGTAGTCCAGCAGCACGCTGGCGAACTTGCCGGTCATGCCCTGGTCCATGCCCAGAGTACTGAAGGCGCTGTTCACATCGCCCATGCTGTCGACGTTGCCCAGCAGGCCCTTGGCGCCGGCGCCGCCGAGGTTGCCCAGGCTGCCGCCGAGGCCGCCCAGGGCGTTGGCGCCGCTGAGCTTGTCCAGGCCCGGCACGGCCTTCACCAGTTGGGTGTAGTCGGTGCCGCTGAGTTTGTTCTTGGCCAGGCCGAGCAGCGCGCCGGTGCCGCCGATGGCTTGCTCGTCGCTGACGCCCAGCTGCCCGGTGAGGGCGCCGAGCAGGCCGCTGGTCTGCGGGGTGGAGGCCACCTGGGCCGGGTTGCCGCCCTCGGCCACGCCGGACACTGCCTTGGCGGCGTCCCCCAGGTTGAAGGCGAAGGCGGAACTGGCGGCGAGCAGCGCCGCGGCGGCGCAGGTGACACGGAATCTGACGGTCATCGACATCTCCTGATGCAGTGGCGTCCGGCGCCGAAGGTGCGCGGGACGCAGATTGGACTGGCGGCGGGTGCCATTGTTCCGCCACCTCGGCGCGAACTTGCAGCGCCTGCGCCCGGGCCGCGGCGAATGCCTGCCGATCCCCTCGAAAGCCCCTTCAGGTCCAGCACAGGCGCACCGCCGCGCCAGCGCAACGGCTCTGGCGCGCCCCTCGCGCAGCACCGCCCTCCCCGCCTATGCTTGCGGGAGCCGAACAAGGACCCATCATGAGCGAGCCCTTCATCCTCACCCCGCGCATCGCCCGTATCCTTCCCTGGCTGGTGGCCGTCGCCTTCTTCATGCAGGCGCTGGACGGCACCATCCTCAACACCGCGCTGCCGAGCATGGCCCGTTCGCTGAACGAGGACCCGCTGCGCATGCAGGCGGTGGTCATCTCGTACCTGCTCACGGTGGCGCTGCTGATCCCCGCCTCCGGCTGGATCGCCGACCGCTTCGGCACGCGCCGGGTATTCATCTTCGCGATCTTCCTGTTCAGCCTCGGCTCGCTGTTCTGCGCGCTCTCGCCGAGCCTCGGGGTGCTGGTCATCACCCGCGTGGTGCAGGGCCTGGGCGGCGCGCTGATGATGCCGGTGGGGCGCCTGGTGATCCTGCGCGTGTACCCGCGCAGCGACCTGGTGCGGGTGCTCAGCTTCGTCACCATCCCGGGCCTGCTCGGCCCGCTGACCGGCCCGACCCTCGGCGGCTGGCTGGTGGAATACGCCAGCTGGCACTGGATCTTCCTCATCAACATCCCGGTGGGCCTGCTCGGCATCGTCTTCGCCATCCGCCTCATGCCCGACCTGCGCGGCGCCGCGATCAGCCGCTTCGACGGCCCCGGCTTCCTGCTCTTCGGCGGCGCCATGGTGCTGATCACCATTGCCCTGGAAGGCCTGGGCGAACTGCACATGCCCCACGTACGGGTGGTGATGCTGCTGATCGGCGGCCTGGTACTGCTGGCCGCCTACTGGCTGCGCGCCCTCAACGTCGAGGCGCCGCTGTTCCCGCCCAGCCTGTTCAAGACGCGCACCTTCGCCGTCGGCGTGCTGGGCAACCTGTTCGCCCGCCTGGGCAGCGGCGCCCTGCCCTTCCTCACGCCGCTGCTGCTGCAGGTGGGCCTGGGCTTCGCGCCGGCCAAGGCGGGCATGACCATGATCCCGCTGGCGGCCATGGCCATGGTGGTCAAGCCGCTGGCCAAGGGCATCCTCGACCTGTTCGGCTACCGCCGCCTGCTGGTGGGCAACACCCTGCTGCTGGGCTCGCTGATCGCCGGCCTGGGGCTGATCGACCAGGACACGCCCTACCTCTGGCTGCTGATCCACCTGGGCCTGCTGGGCGGGGTCAACTCGCTGCAGTTCACGGCGATGAATACCCTGACGCTGATCGACCTGCGCGACGACAACGCCAGCGCCGGCAACAGCCTGCTGTCGGTGGTGATGCAGCTGTCCATCGGCCTCGGCGTGGCCTGCGCGGCGGCGCTGCTGGGCGGCTTCAAGAGCGACGTGGAGGTCAACGCCGGCGACGTGCTGGGCGCCTTCCACGCCACCTACCTGAGCGTCGGGCTGATGTCGATGGCGGCGGCGGCGATCTTCTTCCAGCTGGCCCGCGACGACGGCCGCTCGGCCCAGGCGCCACGGCGCCTGGAGCCCGACGACGGGCACTGAGTCAGGGCTTGCAGGTGGGCGGCGTGGTCAGCGTCTTCGACACGTCCACGGCGCCCAGGTGCTCCAGGCTGCGGCGGCCCAGCAGCACCGGGTAGTCGCTGCCCTCGCGGTCGGCCAGGGCGAACTGCTCGCGGTAGACCTTGTCGCCCAGGCACAGGTCCATGCTCACCACCGGGCGATGCTCGATGCCGTTGGCGCCGCGGACCTTGAGGGTGCGCTCGACGGGCCGCTCGAAGGGCAGGCGCTGCACCTGGCCGGTCGCCGCATCCTTGACCAGGATGTCGTACTGCACCCAGCGCTGCTCGTTCTTGCGGATCTTCACCAGGTTGCGCGCGTCCATCACCGAGGTCTGCACGCCGGTGTCCAGGCGCACCTTGAGCAACGCGTTCTCCGGCATCAGCCTGGCCTGCTCGACCCAACCCCAGGTGGCCGGCTGCGCGGCGAACAGCGTGGGGCAGATGAAGGCCAGCAACAGGCCGGCGAGGCGCGGTTTCATGGATCGGGCTCCGGAGTCGGGGGCAATGGCAGTACAGATGGCCTACGCCAATCAGGCAACAAAAAACCCCGGATGTTTCCATCCGGGGTTTTCGGCGACGCCAGGGAATCTTAGTTGATTACCTGAACGCGCTCGGCTTGCATGCCTTTCTGGCCTTGCACGACTTCGAAGCTGACCTTCTGGCCTTCGGCCAGAGTCTTGAAGCCGTGGCCTTCGATGGCGCGGAAGTGAACGAAGACGTCCGGGCCGCTCTCAGGGGTGATGAAGCCGTAGCCTTTGGTCTCGTTGAACCATTTGACGGTGCCGTTCTGACGATTCGACATGGTGTTCTCCTTGGAACGTAGATGTAGAAATAGCCACAAAAGAGTGGCAGGAACTGAGTTGCAAGGAGTTACAAGGAGTCGAGCAGGACGGGGTGGAATAACCGACCGCATCAGGTCACGATCGACGGCGACCCATGCAAACACAGTGCAGGCACTCTACGACAAAAACCTGCGGAAAGCGAATCTGTATAAAAATACACTATTCGACCGTCCGTCCGTTTCAGACGGGTGGCGGGCAAAGCCAGTGGATTCGCGGGTTTTACCGGTTTTTCCAGGGCCCGGCGGGGCCTGTGCTGCTACACTGCGCGCCCACACGCCTGTCGGGTTTTTTCTTCGTGACCTCCACCGCCTTCTCCAGCCTGCCCCTCTCCGCCGACCTGCTCGCCAACCTCGAAGCCCTCGGTTACAAAGAGATGACGCCAATCCAGGCCGCCAGCCTGCCGGTCATCCTCAAGGGCCGCGACCTGATCGCCCAGGCCAAGACCGGCAGCGGCAAGACCGCGGCCTTCGGCATCGGCCTGCTCAGCCCGCTGAACCCGCGCTACTTCGGCTGCCAGGCGCTGGTGCTGTGCCCGACCCGCGAGCTGGCCGACCAGGTGGCCAAGGAGATCCGCCGCCTAGCCCGCGCCGCCGACAACATCAAGGTGCTCACCCTCTGCGGCGGCGTGCCCTTCGGCCCGCAGATCGGCTCGCTGGAGCACGGCGCCCACGTGGTGGTCGGCACCCCGGGGCGGGTACAGGAGCACCTGCGCCGCGGCTCCCTGGTGCTCGACGGGCTGAACACCCTGGTGCTGGACGAGGCCGACCGCATGCTCGACATGGGCTTCTACGACAGCATCGCCGACATCATCGGCCAGCTCCCGGCGCGCCGGCAGAGCCTGCTGTTCTCGGCCACCTACCCGGCCGGCATCGAGCAGCTGGCGGCGAAGTTCCTGCGCCAGCCCGAGCGCGTGGAAGTGGAGGCGCTGCACGACGACAGCCAGATCGAACAGCACTTCTACGAAATCGAGCCGCGCCAGCGCATGGACGCCGTGGTGCGCCTGTTGCAGCACTTCCGCCCGCAGTCCGCCGTAGCCTTCTGCCACACCCGCCAGCAGTGCGTGGAGCTGGCCCAGGCGCTGGACGCGCAGAAGATTTCCGCCCTGGCCCTGCACGGCGACCTGGAGCAGCGCGAGCGCGACCAGGTGCTGGCGATGTTCGCCAACCGCAGCTGCAGCGTGCTGGTGGCCACCGACGTGGCCGCCCGCGGCCTGGACATCGAGGGCCTGGAGGCGGTGATCAACGTCGAGCTGAGCCGCGACGCCCAGGTCCACGTGCACCGCATCGGCCGCAGCGGCCGCGCCGGCGAGAAGGGCCTGGCGCTGTCCCTGGTGGCCCCGGCCGAAGCCTCCCGCGCCCAGGCCATCGAGGACCTGCAGGGCAAGCCGCTGAACTGGGAGCGCATCGACTTCCTGCGCGCCAACCCGGCGCCGCTGCTGCCGCCGATGACCACCCTGAACATCGCCGGCGGGCGCAAGGACAAGCTGCGCCCCGGCGACATCCTCGGCGCCCTCACCGGCGACGCCGGCCTGCCCGGCAGTGCGGTGGGCAAGATCGCCATCTTCGACTTCCAGGCCTACGTGGCGGTGCAGCGCGACCAGGCCAAGGCGGCGCTCAGGCGCCTGCAGGAAGGCAGGATCAAGGGGCGTTCGTTCAAGGTGCGCATCCTCTGACGCGCGGGGCTCTTCGTAGGAGCGAGCTTGCTCGCGAACGGAGTTTCCTGGTCATAACAGTGCATGAGGTCACCGCCGTCCCCTCTCCCCAACCCTCTCCCTGAAGGGAGAGGGGGCTTGTCCGTGCCGAGAGGAGGAATGGTTTCAGCCGAACATCACCGTGCTTACCGGCTAACTCCAGAACACCCAACTCTGCCCAACGGTCCCCTCTCCCTTCAGGGCGGGGCGCGCAGCCGAGGGTTAGGGAGAGGGCGCTCTTCAGGGCAAGAACCTTTCGCGAGCAAGCTCGCTCCTACGAAAACCTTCCCCCCGCAACCAATAGCCGTGCGCCAGGCGATCCGCTAGTCTCAGCGCAGAGACACCTCGGAAGTCCCCGACGCGCATGCTTTCCTCCCCCTTGTTCGAGACCCTGCGGCGCCTGTGGGCGCTGGACAAGTTCGCCTACAGCCTGCGGGTGTTCATCGCCCTGGCCGGGGCCATGGCCGCGTGCCTGCTGCTGGGCCGCACCGAGCTGGTGATCCCGCTGTTCCTCGGCATCATCGCCAGCGCCCTGGCCGAGACCGACGACCACTGGCTGGGCCGCCTGAAGGCGCTGCTGGTGACGCTGGTGTGCTTCCTCATCGCCGCGCTGGCGGTGGAGCTGCTGTTCCCCTACCCCTGGCTGTTCGTCGCCGGCCTGGCCCTGTCGGCCTTCGGCATGACGCTGCTGGGCGCGCTGGGCGAGCGCTATGCGGCCATCGCCTCGGCCACGCTGATCCTGTCCATCTACACCATGATCGGCGTCGACCAGCGCGGCGGCGCGCCCGGCAACCTGTGGCAGGAACCGCTGCTGCTGGTGGCCGGCGCGGCCTGGTATGGCGCGCTCTCGGTGTTGTGGAACGCGCTCTTCGCCAACCAGCCGGTGCAGCAGGTGCTGGCCCGCGCCTACTTCGAGCTGGGCGAGTACCTGAAGATCAAGTCGACGCTGTTCGAGCCGCTGCGCCAGCTCGACGTCGAGGGCCGGCGTCTGGCCCTGGCGCGGCAGAACGGCAAGCTGGTGGTGACGCTCAACCAGGCCAAGGAAACCATCCTCAGCCGCCTCAGCCATGGCCGCCCGGGGCCCAAGCTGAGGCGCTACCTGAAGCTGTACTTCATCGCCCAGGACGTCCACGAGCGCGCCAGCTCCTCGCACTACCCCTACAACCGCCTGGCCGAGGCCTTCTTCCACAGCGACGTGCTGTTCCGCTGCCAGCGCCTGCTCAACCAGCAGGGCAAGGCCTGCCGGGCGTTGTCGCGGGCCATCCGCCTGCGCCAGCGCTTCGACTACAACGACAGCGAGCAGGCCCTCGCCGACCTGCAGGCCTCGCTGGAATACCTGCGCCAGCAGGGCAACCCGGCCTGGCGCGCGCTGCTGCGCTCCCTCGGCGCCCTGGCCGGCAACCTCGCCACCCTCGACCAGAAGCTCAGCGGCGCGAGCAACCCCGACGCCCTCGCCGAGGAGCAGGACAGCACCCTGCTGGACCGCTCGCCGCGCTCGCTGCGCGATGCCTTCGAGCGCATCCGCCAGCAGCTCACGCCCACCTCGCTGCTGTTCCGCCACGCCCTGCGCCTGGGCCTGACGCTGACCGCCGGCTACGGCGTGCTGCACCTGATCCACCCGACCCAGGGCTACTGGATCCTGCTGACCACGGTGTTCGTCTGCCAGCCCAACTACGGCGCCACGCGCATCCGCCTGGTGCAACGCATCCTCGGCACCCTCGTCGGTCTGGTGGCCGGTTGGGCGCTGATCGACCTGTTCCCCAACCCGCTGGTGCAATCGCTGCTGGCGGTGGTCGCCGGGGTGGCCTTCTTCGCCACCCGCAGCACCCGCTACACCCTGGCCACCGCGGCCATCACCCTGCTGGTGCTGCTGTGCTTCAACCAGGTGGGCAACGGCTACGGGCTGATCCTGCCGCGCCTGTTCGACACCCTGCTCGGCGCCTTCATCGCCGGCCTGGCGGTGTTCCTCATCCTCCCCGACTGGCAGGGCCGGCGCCTGCACAGCCTGGTCGGCAGCACCCTGGCCTGCAACGCCCGCTACCTGCGCGAGATCATGCAGCAGTACGCCAGCGGCAAGCGCGACGACCTCATCTACCGCACCGCCCGGCGCAACGCCCACAACGCCGACGCGACGCTCTCCACCACGCTGTCGAACATGCTTCTGGAGCCCGGCCACTTCCGCAAGGACGCCGAGCTGGGCTTCCGCTTCCTGGTGCTCTCGCACACCCTGCTCAGCTACCTCTCGGCCCTGGGCGCGCACCGCGACCGCCTGCCGGAGTCGCCGGCCAACGCGCTGATCGACGAAGCCGCCGCACAGCTCACCGCCAGCCTCGACGACATCGCCGCCAGCCTCGCCCAGCGCAAGCCGGTGGCCATCCACAGCGATGCCGAGGAAGACCTGGCCAAGCGCCTGGAACAGGTGCCGGAGGAGCTGGAGGACCCGCAGCGCCTGGTGCAGACGCAACTGGCGCTGATCTGCCGCGAGCTGGTGCCGCTGCGCAGCCTGGCCGCGCACCTGCTGAAGAAGGAAATCGGCGCCGAGCAGGAAGCCGCCGCCTGAACCCGGCTCAGGGCCCGCGCAGGTCCATGAAGGCGTCGTAGCTACCGTCCTCGCGCATCAGCCGCAGCTCGCGGTTGAAGTCTTCGATTATCTGCGCGTGGCGCGGGTTGGCGCGGCTGACCAGGATGTACAGCGGGTTCTCCGCCAGCGGCTGGGGCAGGAACTCCAGCTTGTGGCGCTCGTCCTTCAGGTCGTGTTCGAGGATGTAGCGGGCCGTCCACTCGTCCTCCAGGGTCAGCTCGACGCGGCCGGCGACCACCATCATCGCGGCATTGGGGAAGGACAGCACCGGCACCTTGTGCAGCCGGTTGTCCTCGTTGAACTCGGGGGTGTAGCTGTAGCCGCGGACTACAGCGATGCGGAAGGGGTAGAGGTCGGCCAGGCGCTCGAAGACGATGGGCGAGCCCTTGCGCTTGAGGAAGCGCAGGCGGTTCACCAGGTAGGGCTCGGAGTACTGCCCGAAGGTCTCGCGCTCGGCGCTGTACCAGGAATCCACCAGCACGTCGTACTCGCCGTTGCGCACCCCGTGCAGGGCGCGCGGCCAGGGCACCTGGGCGTAGTGGATGGCGTAGCCGGCGCGGGTCAGCGCGGTGCTGACGAAATGCACCGCCAGGCCGCGGCCGGGCATCTGCGCGTCGGCGTAGGGCGGCCAGCGGTCGGCGACCAGGTTCAGCGGCTCCTCGGCCTGGGCGCAGAACGGCAGGACCAGGGCGATCAGCAGGGCACGCAGCAGCATGGCTCTCCTTGCTTGAGGCCCGCGCCCCGCTACCGGCAAGCGGGCGGACTCAGAAAAGCATCGCCGCGCGCAGGCTCATTCCCCCACCGGCTTCGGGCAGAACACCGAAGGAATAGGCGCTGTCTGGCGATCCCTCAAGGAACAGATTGTAGGTGAAGTTGGCAGCGAGGTTGCCCACCGCCATGCCCACCAAGGTATCGGTTGGGTAGTGCTTGGAGCCTTCCACCCGCGCCAGCGCGGTCAGCCCGTCCACCGTGTAGAGCCCGGCCTTGGTGGTGAAGCGCAGGGTCGGGTCCATGTCGATGTAGTCCAGGTTGCGCCGGGTGAAGCTGTTGTGCACGGCGGTCACGGCCGTGTGCTTGGAGGGGAAGGAGTCGTCGGGAATGCCGTCGGGGCGGTCGCGCCCGGACACCTCCTTCCACTCCTCCACCAGGCCGGTCACCGCGTAGCGGTCGGTGGCCAGCAGCGCCAGGTTGCGCCCACGCCAGGCCCACTTCTCCTCGCCCTCGCTGCCCCTGGGCGCAGCCACCAGGCCGGTGACCACGCTCAGCGCGGTGCTGGCGTTGAGCATGTGGTCGGCGGCGGAGTTGGCGTCGCCGCCGAACAGCCATTCGTGGTTGGCCGCGGACTTCTGCCACTTGTGGTCCCAGTTGCCGGCGGCGATCACCGCCGCGCCGGCCACCGGCGCCCAGGTGCCGGGGTCGAGCACGGCGCGCTGGGCGGAGTCGCCGACGCGCGACCAGCTCATCTGCGGGGAGCCGGCGCAGCCGGCGAAAAGGGCGGATGACAATAGGGTCAGGGCCGCCAGGGTGCGGTAGCTCATGGTTTCCCCCGTAGTCCGTCCGCAAGGGGACGGTAAGGAATTTTCAGAAAACCTACAGGGTAGACGCCTCAGTCCCATCCGACCTGCCGTCAGTCACTTCTTAGTCTGTCCATTTGTTTCGAGCAGCCCCTTGAGCAGGTCGATGGGCATGGGGAAGACGATGGTGGAGTTCTTGTCGCCGGCGATGCTGCCCAGCGTCTGCATGTAGCGCAGCTGCATGGCGCCAGGCTCGCGGGAGAGCATCTGCGCGGCCTGCATCAGCTTCTCCGAGGCCTGCAGCTCGCCCTCGGCATGGATCACCTTGGCCCGCCGCTCGCGCTCGGCCTCGGCCTGGCGGGCGATGGCGCGGACCATGGACTCGTTGAGGTCGACGTGCTTGATCTCGACGTTGGCCACCTTGATGCCCCAGGCGTCGGTCTGCGCGTCCAGCACCTTCTGGATGTCCAGGTTCAGGCGCTCGCGCTCGGCCAGCATCTCGTCCAGCTCGTGCTTGCCGAGCACCGCGCGCAGCGTGGTCTGGGCCAGCTGGCTGGTGGCGGCGAGGAAGTTCTCCACCTGGATGATGGCCTTCTGCGGGTCGAGCACGCGGAAGTACACCACCGCGTTGACCTTCACCGAGACGTTGTCGCGGGAGATCACGTCCTGCGGCGGCACGTCGAGCACCACGGTGCGCAGGTCGACGCGGACCATCTGCTGCACTACCGGGATCACCAGCACGAGGCCGGGGCCCTTGACCTTCCAGAAGCGGCCGAGCTGGAACACCACCCCGCGTTCGTATTCGCGCAGGATGCGCAGGGCGCTGACCACCAGCATCAGCAGCAGGACCAGCGCCACCAGCAGTCCGAAGGGAATACCCATCAGTCACCTCCCGATTCGTCGTCGGCCGCCACCTCCAGGCGCAGGCCGTCGCGCGCCAGCACCTTGACCCGCTGGCCGGCGCGCAGGGTCCGGGCGCAGCGGACCTGCCACTGTTCGCCCTGCAGTTGTACCCAGCCGGCGTGGGCATCCCCGTCGGCCACCGCGTCCACGGTCGCCAGGCTGCCCACCAGGCCGGCCGCGCCGCTGACCACCTGGCGCTGCCGGCTCTTCATGGCCACGCCCAGCACCCCGGCGATGAACAGCGCGCTGACCGTGGCCACGCCGACGATCAGCCCCAGGGGAATGCCGAAGCCCGGCGCGTCGGTGTCCAGCAGGATCAGCCCGCCGATCACGAAGGCGGCGATGCCGCCGATGCCCAGGCTGCCGTAGCTGGGCACGAAGGCCTCGGCGGCCATGAAGGCCAGGCCGAGGACGATCAACGCCACCCCCGCATAGTTCACCGGCAGCAGCTGCATGGCGTAGAGCCCGAGCAGCAGGCAGATGCCGCCGAGCACGCCGGGCAGCGCAAGGCCAGGGTTGGCGAATTCGAAGATCAGCCCGTACACGCCGATCATCAGCAACAGCAGCGCCACGCTGGGGTCGGTGATCACCGCCAGCAGGCGGGTGCGCCAGTCGGGCTGGCGCTCGACCCAGGCGAGGCCGGCGCTGTGGATGCTCAGCGCCTGTCCAGCCACCTGCACCTTGCGCCCATCGATGGCGCGCAGCAACTGGTCGAGGTTGCCGGCCTGCAGGTCGACGACCTTCTGCTTCACGGCTTCTTCGGCGGACAGGCTGACCGCCTCGCGCACCGCGCGCTCGGCCCACTCGGCGTTGCGCCCGCGCAGCTGCGCCAGGCCGCGGATGTAGGCCGCCGCGTCGTTGACCTGCTTGCGCTTGAGGGTGTCCTCCTCGCTGACGGCTGGCTTGCCGTCCTTGCCCTGCGGCTTTTCCGGGGCGCCGGGCGCGCCGATCTGCACCGGGGTGGCGGCGCCAAGGTTGGTGCCCGGGGCCATGGCGGCAAGGTGGCAGGCATAGAGGATGTAGGTGCCGGCGCTGGCCGCCCGCGCGCCGCCGGGAGCGACATAGCCGACCACGGGGATGGGGCTGGTGAGGATCGCCTTGACGATGTCGCGCATGGCGCTGTCCAGCCCGCCGGGGGTGTCCATGCGCAGCACCACCAGAGGCGCGCCCTCGTCCACGGCACGCTGCAGGCCGCGCACCACGTAGTCGGAAGTCGCCGGGCCGATGGCCCCGTCCACCGTCAGCACCACCGCCGGCGAGGCCGCCAGCGCCCCGGCCGCGAACAGCAGCAGGAGCAAAGCGCAGCGGCGAATCAGCGTGAGCATGGCACGCCTCCCCGGCCAGGACCGAAGCGGCGCCGCAGGCGAATGAAGGGGCGGCGCCTTTCTACAGCATAGTCCTCTGCCCTGGGATGCCCGTGGAGGGGTGTTGCAGGGTGTTTTGCGGGAGAACTCCTAGCCGGATTCTCGTAGGAGCGAGCTTGCTCGCGAATGGAACTCCCCGGCGATTCCGCTGCCCTGGCTTGGCTCCGCTCCCTCTCCCTAACCCTCGGCTGCGCGCCCCGCCCTGAAGGGAGAGGGGACCGTTCGGAGTGCGCTGATGTTTCGGCGTTAGCCGGCTAGCACAGGGACTACCGGCTGAAACCAAGCCTTCTCTCGGCACGGACTAGCCCCCTCTCCCTCTGGGAGAGGGCTGGGGTGAGGGATGCGGAGGAGCACCTGTCTCGCAGGCTGCGCCGAGGCGCTCTTCGTAGGAGCGAGCTTGCTCGCGAATGAGCCCCCGCAGCGGAGTCTGTTCGCGAGCAAGCTCGCTCCTACGGAAAGCCATGCTCGCCCGGATGTAGGAGCGGACTCCGTCCGCGATTCATTCGCCCCGCGCCGACATACAAACGAAAACGCCGTTCCCCCCTCACGGAAGAAACGGCGCTTTTGCCTTCGGCCTCAAGCCGAAGAGAGCGGCCCGGTCAGCCCTTGAACACGTCTTCCACCGACTGCAGCGGATAGTGCTTCGGATACGGCAGGGTAGCCACGCCGCTCTCGATGGCGGCCTTGGCCACGGCATCGGAGACCACGGTGATCAGGCGCTTGTCCATGGGTTTCGGGATGATGTACTCGCGGCCGAACTCCAGGGACGACACGCCGTAGGCCTCGCACACGTCCTTGGGCACCGGCTCCTTGGCCAGGTTGCGCAGGGCCAGGGCGGCGGCGATCTTCATCTCTTCGTTGATGCGGGTGGCGCGCACGTCCAGGGCACCGCGGAAGATGAAGGGGAAGCCGAGCACGTTGTTCACCTGGTTCGGGTAGTCCGAACGACCGGTGGCCATGATCACGTCGTTGCGGGTGGCGTGGGCCAGTTCCGGCTTGATCTCCGGGTCCGGGTTGGAGCAGGCGAAGACGATCGGGTTCGGCGCCATGCGCTTGAGGTCGTCGGCGCTGAGCAGGTTGGCGCCGGACAGGCCGACGAACACGTCGGCGCCTTCCAGGGCGTCGGCCAGGGTGCGCTTGTCGGTCTCGGTGGCGAACACCGCCTTGTACTGGTTCAGGTCGGTGCGGCCGGCGTGGATCACGCCCTGGCGGTCGATCATGTAGATGTTCTCGACCTTGGCGCCCATGCTCACCAGCAGCTTCATGCAGGAGATGGCGGCGGCGCCGGCGCCCAGGCAGACGATCTTCGCGCTTTCCAGGTTCTTGCCGGCGATTTCCAGGGCGTTGAGCATGCCGGCGGCGGTGACGATGGCGGTGCCGTGCTGGTCATCGTGGAATACCGGGATGTCGCACTGCTCGATCAGCGCGCGCTCGATCTCGAAGCACTCCGGCGCCTTGATGTCTTCCAGGTTGATGCCGCCGAAGGTGATGGAGATGCGCTTGACGGTGTCGATGAAGGCCTGCGGGCTCTCGGCGTCGACCTCGATGTCGAACACGTCGATGCCGGCGAAGCGCTTGAACAGCACGCCCTTGCCTTCCATGACCGGCTTGGAGGCCAGCGGGCCGAGGTTGCCCAGGCCGAGGATGGCGGTGCCGTCGGAGATCACCGCGACCAGGTTGCCCTTGCCGGTGTACTTGTAGGCCAGTTCGGCGTCACGGGCGATCTCGCGGACCGGCTCGGCCACGCCCGGGCTGTAGGCCAGCGACAGGTCGCGGGCGGTGACGGTCGGCTTGGTCAGCTCGACGCTGAGTTTCCCGGGGCGGGGTTGCGCGTGATATTCGAGGGCAGCGGTCTTGAGATCAGACATTTTTGGCACTTCCGCTTTATTGCTTGTTGGACAGACGGGCGACCGAGCATACGCGGGAAGAAAGCGCCTGCCAAGATAGCTTCAGGGCTGCGGTGTCAATGCTGCTAACGCACGATTTTCAACCATTCCCCGGGTTTTGGCTGACCAGTTGGATACAAATCATTGAGCAATCGTATACGAGAAATCGCGTCAGATTCCGGCTCGTTTCCGCCCTTTGCCAGCTGTTCCAGGCTTTGCCCGGCCTTCGCCTGGACCAGTTGCAGGCGCCGCGGCTCGGCCAGTTTCCGTTCGTCGGCGCGCAGCGGGCGGAAACTGCGGATCACCGAGAGGAACTCGGCGTCGCGGCTTTCCAGCGAGGCGCGGCCTTTGACCACACCCACGAACAGGTAGGCGCCCTGGTCCTTGTAGATCACCGCCACGCGCCGCGCGGGCGAACCGGGGATCACCGCGGCGGCGCCCTTCAGGCCGGCCTGGTTCAGTTCCTGCTCGTCGGCCAGGCGGCCGCCGGCGCCCTTGCGCAGGTATTCCAGCGGGCTCAGCTGGCCGTCGCGCGGCACCAGCTTCATGCCGATGTAGGCCTGCTGGTCCTCGGGGTAGCCGATCAGCGCGGTGGGCTGGTTGAGCATGCCCCAGCCCCTGGGATAGCTGAGGGTGAAGCCCAGCTCGCCGTGGTAGAAGCTTTGCCCGCGGCGGATGCCGGACTCGGCGGAATCGCCGAAGGGCATGCCGTCGATGGCCTTCAGGTAGCGGTCGCGGCCGACCTCCTGCTGGCCGCCGGCCAGGGCCTGGGCCGGGCCCAGCACCTCCTGCAGGCGCCGGTCGTTGTCCGGGTGGGTGTCGAACAAGCCGTGATACCCCACCGGCTGCACCGCCTCGCCCTTGGCCTGGGCGACCTGGCGGGCGTAGTCCTCCTGGTTCTTCAGCACCCGCACCACCTGGATCATCGCCTTGGGGTCATAGCCGGCGCGGGCCAGGTACTTGGCGCCCAGGCCGTCGGCCTGCAGCTCCATGTCGCGGCCGTAGCCGCGCACCACGGCGGTGCCGAGGACGTTGGTGAGGTCGCCGGCGGCGCTGACCCCGGTGCCGATGGCCACGGCCGCGCCGAGCACGTTCCAGGCGCTGGCCTGGCTCTGCTGGCGCACGCTGTGGCGGGCGGTGACGTGGCCGATCTCGTGGCCCAGCACCGCGGCCAGCTCAGCTTCGGAATTGAGGTAGGCCATCAGCCCGCGGTGGATGTAGATGTAGCCGCCGGGCAGGGCGAAGGCATTGATGTCGGGGCTGTCGACCACGGTGAAGCGGTACTGCAGGGTGGGCCGGTCGCCGACCCGGGCGACGCGCTCGCCCACCTGCTGCACGTAGGCCTGGAGCTTCTCGTCGGCGTAGCGCGGGTACTGCTTGGCCGCCTCCTGGCTGGCCTGGCGGCCGAGGGCCAGCTCGTCCTGCTCGCTCATGGTGACGAAGTCGGTCTCGCCGGTGGCGGGGTTGACCGCGCAGCCGCCCAGCACGCCGCTCAGGGCGAACAGGCAGGTGAGCAACAGCATCCTTGTCTTGGTCATGGCAGCAGCTCCAGCATGGCCGGGTCGGTGATGGGCAGCATCCAGCGTGCCTGCCCCGGTTTCACGGCGCCGCGCGCGGAGCGGTCGATCACCCAGCCGCGCGCTTCCAGGGTGCGCCCGGGCAGCGCCTCCAGCGTGCGCTTATCGAACGCTTTCAACAGCTTAGGCTCGATCCGCAGTACCAGCGAACCGTCCATCTCCAGCCACAGGCCACCGCGGTTGCGCTGCACCTGGGCGACGCGCCCGCGGACGATGGCGAAGCCGCTCTGGCGCAGGCTTTGCGCGTCCTGCACCGGTGGGCGTTTCCACAGGCCACGGCCGGCCTTGCGCGCCTCGCGCTCGGCAGCCTGCTGGCAGGCGGTCAGCTCGGTGTTGGGCGCCACCGCCACCAGGTAGCCCAGGCCCTCGGCCAGCAGTTGCGCCTCGATGTTGCGCCCCTGGCGGTCGTACAGGTGCGCCAGGGTGCGGCCGTAATGGTCCTTGGCCTGGCGTCCGAGCTGCAACCCTAATTCGCCGTCGTTGGCCGCCACCAGCGCCTGCAGGCGTTGCCGCGCGGCCTCGGCGAAGGGCTCGGTGCTGCGCCCGCCGTGGGCCAGTTCCGGGGCGTTGACGCCGATCAGGCGCACGTTGCGGCCATCGGCCAGCTTCAGGGTGTCGCCATCCACCACCCGCGCCACGCGCACCGTGCCGGCGCCGCTGGGCGCCGGGCAGGACGCCGCCAGGGCCGGTGCGCCCAGGCAAATCGCGAGCACAAAAAAGGCGCCCCGCAGGGGCGCCTTTTTCAGCAGATCGGGAAAGGCCATCAGGGCTTTTCCGGAAATCGCTCTTACTTCTTGCCGCCGAACATGGCGAAACGCTGGTTGAAGCGATCGATACGGCCGCCGGTGTCCACGACTTTCTGCTTGCCGGTGTAGAACGGGTGGCACTCGGAGCAGACGTCCAGGTGGATGCCTTTGCACAGGGTCGAACGGGTCTTGATCACGTTGCCGCAGCTGCAGGTGGCTTCGATTTCTTCGTACGCGGGATGGATTTCCGGTTTCATGATGTCTTCCTCTGGTTGGTGTGCCGCCACCCAGTCTCTGGCAGAAGCCGAGCCACGGCCTTCGAGGACCGCGGGCGGGATCTTTACCGGGCACCGCACGCAAATTAAGGGCGTGGATCATACCAGAGACTTCCGCCAGCGCAAGTCGGGGCGCCGACCGACCGTCGCCGCGGCCCGTGCTAAGATCGCCGCCTCACGACGCCCCGGAAAGCCCACAGCGTGCCCCGACCCAGCATCCTGCGCCTCGCCCTGCCCTCGCCGCTGCGCCGCCTGTTCGACTACCTGCCGCCGCGCGGGCTCGACCCCAGCCGCCTGCAGCCCGGCGTGCGCCTGCGCGTGCCCTTCGGCCGCCGCGAGATCGTCGGCGTGCTGGTGGAGCTGGCGGACACCTCGGAAGTGCCCGAGGACAAGCTGCGCCCGGCGCTGGCCGTGCTCGACCGCGAGCCGCCGATGCCGGCGCACCTGCTGGAGCTGTGCCGCTGGACCGCGCAGTACTACCAGCACAGCCTCGGCGACACCCTGTCCTGGGCGCTGCCCAACCTGCTGCGCCAGGGCGAGCCGGCCGAGGCGCGGGTGCAGCGCTTCTGGCTGGCCGTCCCCGGCGCGCGCCTGGACGACCCGCGCCTGGCCCGTGCGCCGCGCCAGCGCCAGGCCCTGCAGACGCTGCAGCAGCACCCCCACGGCGTGCTCCACGAGCTGCTGAGCCAGCTGGACATCAACAAGGACAGCCTCGACCTGCTGGTGGAAAAGGGCCTGGCCACGCTGGAGAGCCGCCGCCACGTGCCGGCGGAACACCACGGCGGCTGGCTGGCCCAGGCCGAGCTGCCGCTCAACGCTGAGCAGCGCGCCGCCTGCGAAGCGGTGCGCGCTGGCTTCGGCGCCTTCCACAGCTACCTGCTGGCCGGCGTCACCGGCAGCGGCAAGACCGAGGTCTACCTGCAGCTGATCCACCAGGTGCTGGAGGCCGGCAAGCAGGCGCTGGTGCTGATCCCGGAGATCAACCTCGGCCCGCAGACGCTGAGCCGCTTCGAGCGCCGCTTCAACGCGCGCATCGCCCTGCTGCACTCGGCGCTGACCGACCGCGAGCGCCTGGACGCCTGGCTGGCCGCCCGCGACGGCGAGGCCGACATCGTCATCGGCACCCGCTCGGCGCTGTTCACCCCGCTGAAGAACCCCGGGCTGATCATCATCGACGAGGAGCACGACGCCTCCTATAAACAGCAGGAAGGCCTGCGCTACCACGCCCGCGACCTGGCCCTGGTGCGCGCGCGCCTGGAGAAGGTGCCGATCCTGCTCGGCTCGGCCACGCCCTCGCTGGAAAGCCTGCACAACGCCGCCAGCGGCCGCTATGGCCTGCTGCGCCTGACGCAGCGCGCCGGCGGCGCCCAGGCGCCGAAGTTCCAGCGCCTGGACGTGAAGAGCCTGCCGCTGGACGCCGGCCTGTCGATGCCGCTGCAGCGCGCCATCGGCGAAACCCTCGGCGCCGGCCAGCAAGTGCTGGTGTACCTGAACCGCCGCGGCTTCGCCCCGACCCTGCTGTGCCACGACTGCGGCTGGATCAGCCAGTGCCCGCGCTGCGATGCGCGCATGACGCTGCACCAGGGCTCCGGCGAGCTGCGCTGCCATCACTGCGACCACCGCGAGCGCCCACCGCGCCAGTGCCCCAAGTGCGGCCAACTGGACCTGCGCCCGGTCGGCGCCGGCACCGAACGCGCCGAGGAGCGCCTGCGCATCCTCTTCCCCGACTACCCGGTGCTGCGCATCGACCGCGACAGCACCTCGCGCAAGCACGCCATGCGCGACCTGTTCGCCACCATCAACAAGGGCGAGCCGTGCATCCTGGTCGGCACCCAGATGCTCGCCAAGGGTCACCACTTCCCGCGCGTCACCCTGGTGGCCATCCTCGACGCCGACGGCGGGCTGTTCTCCGCCGACTTCCGCGCCAGCGAACGCATGGCCCAGCAGATCGTCCAGGTCGCCGGCCGCGCCGGGCGCGCCGAGGAGCCCGGCCGGGTGCTGATCCAGACGCACCTGGCCGACCACCCGCTGCTGGTGCAACTCACCGAGCAGGGCTACTTCGCCTTCGCCGACCAGGCCCTGGCCGAGCGCCGCGCCGCCGGCCTGCCGCCGTTCTGCCACCTGGCCCTGCTGCGCGCCGAGGCGCACAAGCCGGGCCAGGCCGAAGGCTTCCTCGAAGAAGCCTGCGCCGAAGCCGAGCGCCTGCAGGCGCAACTGGGCAGCGACGTCGAGCTGCTCGGCCCGGTGCCGGCGCCCATGGAACGCCGCGCCGGCCGCTTCCGCGCCCAGCTGCTGCTGATGAGCAGCGCCCGCGTGCCGCTGCACCGCCTGCTGTCGTGCTGGCTGCCGATCCTCGAAAGCATGCCCGGCGGGCGCCAGGTGCGCTGGTCGCTGGACGTCGATCCGATCGATCTGTTCTAGAAGAGCGGCTGCAAGCTGCAAGCGACAGGCTGCAAAAAGCAAAAGCCGCGATGTGCCTGGGGCAAGTCAAGGCTCGATCGGGCTTTTGCTTGTAGCTTGCAGCTTTAAACTTGCCGCTGCGCCCTCCGGGCGCCGATAATGCGCGGTTCTGAGCCAGATATGCGGTCGAGCGCCCCGAGTCGCGCGCGAGCACGGAGAAACGCCATGAAAGACACCATCCGCCAGCTGATCCAGCACGCCCTCGCCAGCCTCGTCGAGGACGGTACCCTGCCGGCCGGGCTGAGCCCGGACATCCAGGTCGAGACCACCAAGGACCGCAGCCACGGCGACTACGCCAGCAACATCGCCATGATGCTGGCCAAGCCCGCCGGCATGAAGCCGCGCGACCTGGCCACCAAGCTGGTCGCCGCGCTGCCGGCCAACCCGCAGGTGGCCAAGGTGGAGATCGCCGGCCCCGGCTTCCTCAACTTCTTCCAGGACCAGGCCTGGCTGGCCGCCAGCCTCGACGCCGCCCTGGGCGACGACCACCTGGGCGTGCGCAAGGCCAGCCCGGCGCAGCGCGTGGCCGTGGACCTGTCCTCGCCGAACCTGGCCAAGGAGATGCACGTCGGCCACCTTCGCTCGACCATCATCGGCGACGCCGTGGCCCGGGTGCTGGAGTTCCTCGGCGACACCGTGATCCGCCAGAACCACGTGGGCGACTGGGGCACCCAGTTCGGCATGCTGCTGGCCTACCTGGAAGAGCAGCCGGTGGACGCCCAGGCCGAGCTGCACGACCTGGAAGTCTTCTACCGCGCCGCCAAGAAGCGCTTCGACGAGTCCGCCGAGTTCGCCGACCGCGCCCGCGAGCTGGTGGTCAAGCTGCAGGCCGGCGACGCCGAGTGCCTGCGCCTGTGGACGCGCTTCAACGAAATCTCCCTGTCGCACTGCCAGAAAGTCTACGACCAGCTGGGCGTGAAGCTGACCATGGCCGACGTCAAGGGCGAGAGCGCCTACAACGACGACCTCGCCAACGTGGTCGACGAACTCAAGGCCAAGGGCCTGCTGACAGAGGACGACGGCGCCCTGTGCGTGTTCCTCGACGAGTTCAAGAACGCCGAGGGCAACCCGCTGCCGGTGATCGTGCAGAAGGCCGGCGGCGGCTACCTGTACGCCACCACCGACCTGGCGGCGATGCGCTACCGCAACAAGGTGCTGCACTGCGACCGCGTGCTGTACTTCGTCGACCAGCGCCAGGCCCTGCACTTCCAGCAGGTGTTCGAGGTGGCGCGCCGCGCCGGCTTCGTCCCGGCCGGCATGGACCTGGAGCACATGGGCTTCGGCACCATGAACGGCGCCGACGGCAAGCCGTTCAAGACCCGCGACGGCGGCACCGTGAAGCTGATCGACCTGCTCGACGAGGCCGAGGAACGCGCCTACACCCTGGTGAAGGCCAAGAACCCCGAGCTGGGCGAGGACGAACTGCGCCACATCGCCCATGCCGTGGGCATCGGCGCGGTGAAGTACGCCGACCTGTCGAAGCACCGCACCAGCGACTACAGCTTCAACTTCGAGCAGATGCTCAGCTTCGAGGGCAACACCGCGCCCTACCTGCTCTACGCCTACACCCGCGTGGCCAGCATCTTCCGCAAGCTGGGCAAGGGCTATGACGAGGTCGGCGGCAAGATCGTCCTGGAAGCCCCGCAGGAGCAGGCCCTGGCCGCCCAGCTGGCGCAGTTCGGCGACCTGCTCAACAATGTCGCGCTCAAGGGCGTGCCGCACATCCTCTGCGCCTACCTGTACGAACTGGCCGGGCTGTTCTCCAGCTTCTACGAGCACTGCCCGATCCTCGCCGCGCAGACCCCGGAGCAGCAGGAAAGCCGCCTGAAACTGGCCGCACTGACGGGCCGCACCCTCAAGCAGGGCCTGGAACTGCTGGGCCTGGAAACCCTGGAACGCATGTAACCCTCCATGGCCAAGAAGAAACCCGCTCCCAAGCGCGGCGCCAGCCGCTACCAGGCCCCGGCCAAGAAGACCTCGGTCCCCGGCTGGGTGTGGCTGGTCGCAGGCCTTGCCATCGGCGGCTTCATCATGTTCCTGACGAAGCTGGAACCGGGCCGCAACGACGTGCGCCGGGAGAAGCCCGAGCAGCAGAAGCCGGGCATCGCCCAGGGCGCCAAGCCGGCCACGCCGGCGCAGCCGCCGGCGGCCATCGCAGTGAAGCCCAAGTACGACTTCTACACCCTGCTGCCGGGCTCGGAAGTGGTGGTGCCGCCGGAAGCCGTGCCGGAGAAGCCGCAGACGCCGACGGTGGTCAGCACCCCGGAGGAAGCGGCGAAGATCGACGCCGCCCGCGCCCAGGCCGCGCTCAACGGCCAGACCCCGCCGCCGCCGGCGGTGGTCAAGCCGGCCACGCCGCCGCAACCGGCAACGGCGCAGCAGCCGGCCGCCCAGGCCAAGGCCACGCCGCCGGCCACGGCCCCGGCGAGCAAGCCGATCGCCCCGCCGGCGGTGGCCGCCACCCAGTTCTTCCTGCAGGCCGGTTCGTTCCGCAAGCAGGCCGACGCCGACCGTGTGCGCGCCCAGGTGATCCTCCTCGGCCAGAGCGCGCGGGTGGAATCCGGCGCGGTGCGCGACGAGACCTGGTACCGGGTGATGGTCGGCCCGTTCAGCGACCGCTCGCAGGTTTCCGCGGCGCAGAAACAACTGTCGGCCAACGGCTTCAGCAACCTGCTGTTACAGCAGCGCCAGACCCGCTGAAGCCCCGCGCGGGCCCGCCTTGGGCGGGTTCGCGCGGCGTCCGTCGGACGCCGCCTTCAAGGCACGTCCGTCGCCCTGCCTTGAAGGCCGCGTCCTTCATCCCCATATGACTCCGCATTCGGGCACCAATGCCCCGCTGTGTGGAGAACTCCCCCTTGACCACTATCGTTTCTGTCCGCCGCAACGGCAAAGTCGTCATGGGCGGCGACGGCCAGGTTTCCCTTGGCAACACCGTCATGAAAGGCAACGCGAAGAAGGTCCGCCGCCTCTACCACGGTCAGGTGCTGGCCGGTTTCGCCGGCGCCACCGCCGACGCCTTCACCCTCTTCGAGCGCTTCGAACAGCAGCTTGAAAAGCACCAGGGGCACCTGGTCCGCGCCGCCGTCGAGCTGGCCAAGGACTGGCGCACCGACCGCTCCCTGAGCCGCCTGGAAGCCATGCTGGCGGTGGCCAACAAGGACGCCTCGCTGATCATCACCGGCAACGGCGACGTGGTCGAACCCGAACACGGCCTGATCGCCATGGGCTCCGGCGGCGGCTTCGCCCAGGCCGCGGCCATGGCCCTGCTGCAGAAGGCCGATGACGCCATGTCCGCCCGCGAGATCGCCGAAACGGCGCTGAACATCGCCGGCTCCATTTGCGTGTTCACCAACCAGAACCTCACCATCGAGGAGCTCGACAGCGCCGTCTGAGGCCCTGTCGCTCCGGAGTAGCCGAACAAATGTCCATGACTCCCCGCGAGATCGTCCACGAACTCAACCGCCACATCATCGGCCAGGACGACGCCAAGCGCGCCGTGGCCATCGCCCTGCGCAACCGCTGGCGGCGCATGCAGCTGCCGGCCGAGCTGCGCGCCGAGGTGACGCCGAAGAACATCCTGATGATCGGCCCCACCGGCGTCGGCAAGACCGAGATCGCCCGGCGCCTGGCCAAGCTGGCCAACGCCCCGTTCATCAAGGTGGAAGCGACCAAGTTCACCGAGGTGGGCTACGTCGGCCGTGACGTCGAGTCGATCATCCGCGACCTGGCCGACGCCGCGATCAAGATGCTCCGCGAGCAGGAAGTGCAGAAGGTCAAGTACCGCGCCGAGGACGCCGCCGAGGAACGCATCCTCGACGCCCTGCTGCCGCCGGCGCGCACCGGCGGCTTCGGCGACGAGCCGGCCCGTGAGGACTCCAACACCCGCCAGCTGTTCCGCAAGCGCCTGCGCGAGGGCCAGCTGGACGACAAGGAGATCGACATCGAGGTGGCCGACGTCCCGGCCGGCGTGGAAATCATGGCGCCGCCCGGCATGGAGGAGATGACCAACCAGTTGCAGAACCTGTTCTCCAACATGGGCAAGGGCAAGCGCAAGACGCGCAAGCTGAAGGTCGCCGAGGCCATGAAGCTGATCCGCGACGAGGAGGCCCAGCGCCTGGTCAACGAAGAGGACCTAAAGGCCCGCGCCCTGGAAGCCGTGGAGCAGAACGGCATCGTCTTCATCGACGAGATCGACAAGATCGCCAAGCGCGGCAACGTCGGCGGCGCCGACGTCTCCCGCGAGGGCGTACAGCGCGACCTGCTGCCGCTGATCGAGGGCTGCACCGTCAACACCAAGCTGGGCATGGTCAAGACCGACCACATCCTGTTCATCGCCTCGGGCGCCTTCCACCTGTCCAAGCCCAGCGACCTGGTGCCGGAGCTGCAGGGCCGCCTGCCGATCCGCGTCGAGCTCAAGGCCCTGAGCCCGGACGACTTCAAGCGCATCCTGCGCGAGCCGCACGCCTCGCTCACCGAGCAGTACACCGCGCTGCTCAAGACCGAGGGCCTGGACATCGCCTTCGCCGACGACGGCATCCAGCGCCTGGCGGAGATCGCCTGGCAGGTCAACGAGAAGACCGAGAACATCGGCGCCCGCCGCCTGCACACGCTGCTGGAACGCCTGCTGGAGGAAGTCTCCTTCGACGCCGCGGACCTGGCCAGCGAGCACAGCGACAAGCCGATCGTGATCGACGCCGCCTACGTCAACGGCCACCTGGGCGAGCTGGCCCAGGACGAGGACCTGTCGCGGTATATTCTCTAACAGCCGCTAGAGGCTATAGGCTGAAGGCTATAGGCAAGAGCGAAAAGCTTTGTCCCGGCGACGGTGCCGTACGCTCCTAGCCTCCAGCCTCCAGCCTCCAAGCCTCTATGCGGGAGCCCCCATGCACATTCCCTCTGCCATCCAGCTGCACAAGGCCTCGCGCACCCTCACGCTGAAGTACGGCGAGCAGTCCTACGACCTCTCCGCCGAGTTTCTGCGCGTGCATTCGCCCTCGGCCGAGGTGCAGGGCCATGGCAACCCGGTGCTGCAGGTCGGCAAGCTGAACGTCGCCCTGGTCGGCCTGGAGCCGGCCGGGCAGTACGCGCTCAAGCTGACCTTCGACGACGGCCACGACAGCGGCCTGTACAGCTGGGACTACCTCTACCAGTTGTGCACCCGCAAGGACCAGCTGTGGGCCGAATACCTCGCCGAGCTGGCCGCCGCCGGCAAGTCCCGCGACCCCGACGAGTCGGTGGTCCGGCTGATGCTCTGAACCCACCTTTGCGCCGGTTTACCCGGCGCCGGCGCCTCGCCATCCTCCTGCCCCCGATCAGGGCACGTCATTTGCAACATTCGCCCTGCACACTGGAAACCGCGTGTTTCCTGTATTCGAGCTGCGGACGAGCGAGCGCTCTAGGGCGCGTTTTCTAATCTTTCGCGACATACTCGGGCGCAGGGAACCACGCTGCACCAGCTTGCGCGGCGGGGGAATCTCGGGTAACCAAGTCAGTGCAACGCCGTTGCAGACGCGGGCCCAGGACCCCAGCGATGCCGCCAAGTGTTGACATGCGTGGAGCCTGCTCCACGTTCCGCTAACCCGAGCAGTACTTGGCCCGTCACCTAGGTGCAGCCCCGCCAGTATTCGTCTCAGGACAATGGAGCGTCGCCGATGACCGAAAAGAAGAACAACGATCTGCCCCAGCAAGCCGCGGAAAACACCCTGAACCTCAACCCGGTGATAGGCATTCGCGGCAAGGATTTGTTGTCCACTGCCCGCATGGTGCTGCTGCAGGCTCTCCGGCAGCCCTTCCACAGCGTCAAGCACGTCGGCCATTTCGGCCTGGAGCTGAAGAATGTCCTGCTCGGTACCTCGGAGCTGCGCCCGGCCGACGACGACCGCCGCTTCAACGACCCGGCCTGGAGCCAGAACCCGCTGTACCGCCGCTACCTGCAGACCTACCTGGCCTGGCGCAAGGAGCTGCATCAGTGGATCGGCAACAGCGACCTGTCGCCCCAGGACATCAACCGCGGCCAGTTCGTCATCAACCTCATGACCGAAGCCATGGCGCCGACCAACACCCTGAGCAACCCGGCCGCGGTCAAACGCTTCTTCGAGACCGGCGGCAAGAGCCTGCTCGACGGCCTGAGCCACCTGGCCAAGGACCTGGTGAACAACGGCGGCATGCCCAGCCAGGTCAACATGGACGCCTTCGAGGTGGGCAAGAACCTGGCCCTGACCGAGGGCGCGGTGGTGTTCCGCAACGACGTGCTGGAGCTGATCCAGTACCGGCCGATCACCGAGAGCGTGCATGAACGCCCGCTGCTGGTGGTGCCGCCGCAGATCAACAAGTTCTACGTCTTCGACCTGTCGCCGGAGAAGAGCCTGGCGCGCTTCAGCCTGCGCAACCAGGTGCAGACCTTCATCGTCAGCTGGCGCAACCCGACCAAGGCCCAGCGCGAATGGGGCCTGACCACCTACATCGAGGCGCTCAAGGAAGCCATCGACGTGGTCCTGGCCATCACCGGCAGCAAGGACCTGAACATGCTCGGCGCCTGCTCCGGCGGCATCACCACCGTCACCCTGCTCGGCCACTACGCGGCCCTGGGCGAGGAGAAGGTGCACGCCTTCACCCAGATGGTCAGCGTGCTGGACTTCGAGCTGGACACCACCGTCGCCCTGTTCGCCGACGAGAAGACCCTCGAGGCCGCCAAGCGCCGCTCCTACCAGTCCGGCGTGCTGGAGGGCAAGGACATGGCCAAGGTGTTCGCCTGGATGCGCCCCAACGACCTGATCTGGAACTACTGGGTCAACAACTACCTGCTGGGCAACGAGCCGCCGGCCTTCGACATCCTGTTCTGGAACAACGACACCACGCGCCTGCCGGCCGCGCTGCACGGCGAGCTGGTGGAGATGTTCAAGAGCAACCCGCTGACGCGCCCCGGCGCCCTGGAAGTGGGCGGCACGCCCATCGACCTCAGGCAGGTCACCTGCGACTTCTACTGCGTGGCCGGCCTCAGCGACCACATCACCCCCTGGGAAGCCTGCTACCGCTCGGCGCGCCTGCTCGGCGGCAAGTGCGAGTTCATCCTTTCCAACAGCGGGCACATCCAGAGCATCCTCAACCCGCCAGGCAACCCCAAGGCCCGCTTCATGACCGGCCCGGACCTGTCCGTCGATCCGAAGACCTGGCAGGAAAACTCGAGCAAGCACGCCGACTCCTGGTGGCTGCACTGGCAACAGTGGCTGGCCGAGCGCGCGGGCAAGCTGAAAAAGGCGCCGACCGCCCTGGGCAACAAGGCCCACCCGGCTGGCGAAGCATCCCCCGGCACCTACGTACACGAACGATGAAGACAGAAAACCTACCCGACGCCACCGAGCAGCAGGACGCGCCGGCCCAGCCCGAGCCGGCGCCGCAGGCCACGCGCCAGCGCAAGGCGCGCCCCGCCGCCAAGGCGGCCGAGCCGCAGCAGCCGGCCGAGACGCGGGCGCGCGTGCTCGCTCCGCAGCCCTTCGTGTTCCGCACCATCGACCTCGACGGGCAGACCATCCGCACCGCCGTGCGCCCGGGCAAGGGGCACATGACGCCGCTGCTGATCTTCAACGGCATCGGCGCCAACCTGGAGCTGGTGTTCCCCTTCGTCGCCGCGCTGGACCCGGACCTGGAGGTGATCGCCTTCGACGTGCCCGGCGTCGGCGGCTCGTCCACGCCGAGCACGCCCTACCGCTTCCCCGGCCTGGCCAAGCTGGCCGCGCGCATGCTCGATTACCTCGACTACGGGCAGGTCACCGCCATCGGCGTGTCCTGGGGCGGGGCCCTGGCCCAGCAGTTCGCCCACGACTACCCCGAGCGCTGCAAGAAGCTGATCCTGGCGGCCACCGCCGCCGGGGCGGTGATGGTCCCGGGCAAGCCCAAGGTGCTCTGGCGCATGGCCAGCCCGCGGCGCTACATCCAGCCGTCCTATGGCGCGCACATCGCCCCGGACATCTACGGCGGGGCCTTCCGCCGCGATCCCCGGCTAGCCATGGCCTTCGCCGCCAAGGTGCGCTCCTCGGGCAAGCTGGGCTACTACTGGCAGCTGTTCGCCGGCCTGGGCTGGACCAGCATCCACTGGCTGCACCGCATCCAGCAGCCGACCCTGGTGCTGGCCGGCGACGACGACCCGATCATCCCGCTGGTGAACATGCGCCTGCTGGCCTGGCGCATCCCCAACGCGGAGCTGCACGTGATCGACGACGGCCACCTGTTCCTGGTGACCCGCGCCGAGACGGTGGCGCCGATCATCATGAAGTTCCTCGCCGAGGAACGGCAGCGCGCGGTCATGCACCCGCGCCCGTTCGCCCCCAAGGCCGGCTGACCCCCGGCCTCGATCATCGCCTCGTAACAGTGCACGTTCATCGTCGGTGACCGGCAGGCGCGCCGATTCGTGCCTATGCTTCAGCCCTTGCGTGCGTCAGGAATGCACCTGCGCCGATTCTGGTACGGGCCTTGCTGCGCCCGACTGACGACGGTTCTTTTCCCAGGGAGAGCTGCACATGCGAGAGAACTCCAGCACCGGCAGGCTGCCGGCCCCCGCCGACTTCATGAACGCCCAGAGCGCCATGGTCGGCCTGCGCGGCAAGGACATGCTGTCCACCCTGCGCCAGCTCGCCGTCCAGGGCGTGCGCCGGCCGCTGCACAGCGCCCGCCACCTGGCGGCCTTCGGCAAGCAGATGGGCCACGTGCTGCTGGGTGACTCGCCGTTGCAGCCCAACCCCCAGGACGCCCGCTTCCAGGACCCGTCCTGGCGCCTCAACCCCTTCTACCGGCGCACCCTGCAGGCCTACCTGGCCTGGCAGCAGCAACTGCTGGCGTGGATCGACGAGAGCGACCTGGACGGTGACGACCGCGCCCGCGCGCGCTTCCTGCTGTCGCTGTTCGCCGACGCCATGGCGCCGACCAACAGCCTGATCAACCCGCTGGCGGTGAAGGAGCTGTTCAACACCGGCGGGCAGAGCCTGCTCAAGGGCGGCCGCCACCTGCTCGACGACCTGCTGCACAACGGCGGCATGCCCAGCCAGGTCAACAAGCACGCCTTCGAGGTCGGCCGCAACCTGGCCACCACCCCGGGCGCCGTGGTGTTCCGCAGCGAGATGCTCGAACTCATCCAGTACAAGCCCCTGGGCGAGCACCTGCACGCCAAGCCGCTGCTGATCGTCCCGCCGCAGATCAACAAGTACTACATCTTCGACCTGAGCCCGGAAAAGAGCTTCGTCCAGTACGCCCTGAAGAACAACCTGCAGCTGTTCATGGTCAGCTGGCGCAACCCCGATGCGCGCCACCGCGAGTGGGGCCTGTCGACCTACGTGAAGGCCCTGGACGAAGCCATCGAGGTGGTCCGCTCGATCAGCGGCAGCCGCAGCGTCAACCTGATGGGCGCCTGCTCCGGCGGCCTGACCATCGCCGCGCTGCAGGGCCACCTGCAGGCGCGCCGGCAACTGCGCAAAATCAGCAGCGCCACCTACCTGGTGAGCCTGCTGGACAGCCAGGTGGAGACTCCGGCGGCGCTGTTCGCCGACGAGCAGACGCTGGAAAGCACCAAGCGCCGCTCCTACCAGCACGGCGTGCTGGAGGGCAAGGACATGGCCAAGGTGTTCGCCTGGATGCGCCCCAACGACCTGGTGTGGAACTACTGGGTCAACAACTACCTGCTGGGCAAGCTGCCGCCGGCCTTCGACATCCTCTACTGGAACAACGACAACACCCGCCTGCCGGCGGCGCTGCACGGCGATTTCCTCGACTTCTTCAAGCACAACCCGCTGGCCCGCCCCGGCGCCATGGAAATCTGCGGCACGCCCATCGACCTGAAGAAGGTGGCGGTGGACAACTTCCACGTCGCCGGCATCACCGACCACATCACCCCCTGGGACGCGGTCTACCGCTCGGCCCTGCTGCTGGGTGGCGACAGCCGCTTCATGCTGTCCAACAGCGGGCACATCCAGAGCATCCTCAACCCGCCGGGCAACCCCAAGGCCTGCTACTTCGAGAACGGCAAGCTCGCCTCCGACCCGCGCGCCTGGTACTACGACACCCAGCGCCAGGAAGGCAGCTGGTGGCCGGTGTGGCTGGCGTGGATCCAGGAACGCTCGGGCGAACGCCGGCCGGTGAGCTTCGAACTGGGCAACGCCGAGCACCCGCCGATGGAAGCGGCGCCGGGGACTTACGTGCACGAGCGGTGAACAGCCGTTGTGCGTCCTGATACGACACCCCGTAGGATGGGTGGAGCGAAGCGATACCCATCGCCGTGACCGCATGGGTTTCGCAAGCTCAACCCATCCTACGAAAGGCACTTCGGTGCAGCCGGGATGCTCTTCGTAGGAGCGAGCTTGCTCGCGAACGAGCCCCGCAGCGGAGTGTGTTCGCGAGCAAGCTCGCTCCTACGAGAAGCCGTACCCGCCCGTACGATAGGAGCGGACTCTGTCCGCGATAGCCGGATCTCCCACGAAAAACCCACCCCCTCACGCTTTCGAGGGACTGGCCGGCGCGCCCCGCCCCGGCTATCGTCGAACCTCCCGAGGCCAGAACCAGCACACGGATGAAAACCCGCGACCGCATCCTCGAATGCGCCCTGCTGTTGTTCAACGAGCAGGGCGAACCCAACGTCTCCACCCTGGAGATCGCCACCGAGCTGGGCATCAGCCCCGGCAACCTGTATTACCACTTCCACGGCAAGGAGCCGCTGGTGCTGGCCCTGTTCGCCCGCTTCGAGGAAGAGCTGCAGCCGCTGCTCGACCCGCCCGCCGACGCGCGCCTGGGGGCCGAGGACTACTGGCTGTTCCTGCACCTGATCGTCGAGCGCCTGGCGCACTACCGCTTCCTCTTCCAGGACCTCTCCAACCTGGCCGGGCGCCTGCCCAAGCTGGCCCGCGGCATGCGCAGCTGGCTCAACGCGCTCAAGCGCACCCTGGCCGCCCTGCTCGCCCGGCTCAAGGCCGACGGCGAGCTGACCAGCGACACCGACGCCCTCGGCCAACTGGTGGAGCAGATCACCCTGACCCTGCTGTTCTCCCTGGACTACCAGCGCATCCTCGGCCGCGAAGGCGAGATACGCCTGGTGGTCTACCAGGTGATGATGCTGGTGGCGCCGCACCTGCGCGGCGACTCGCGGCTCACAGCCGAGCGCCTGGCGCAGCGCTACCTGAACGCCTGAGGCGCAGCCGAAATGAAGACGCCCGGCACGAGGCCGGGCGTCGGGTACCACGGGTAACGCGTCAGGCCTGGGTCGGCGGCGTGGCCGGAGCCGCTACCGGAGCGACCGGAGCTGCCGCAGCCGGCGCCGGGGTGGCCGCCGGAGCCGGAGCCGCGGCCGGCGTGGCCGCTGCAGCAGGCTTGGCCGCCTTGGGCGCTGCGGGCTTCTTCACCGCCGGCTTCTTCGCCGCAGCCGGCTTGGCAGCCGGTTTCGCAGCAGCCGGTTTCGCCGCAGGCTTGGTGGCAGCCGGTTTGGCGGCCGGCTTCGCAGCCGGTTTCGCCGCGGCCTTCGCAGCAGCAGGCTTGGCGGCCGGCTTGGCTGCAGGCTTCGCCGCTGCCTTGGCCGCAGCCGGTTTGGCCGCCGGCTTCGCAGCCGGTTTCGCAGCAGCCTTGGCAACGGGCTTGGCCGCCGCGGTCTTGGCGGCCGGCTTGGCGGCGGGCTTCGCTGCAGCCTTGGCCGCAGGTTTCGCAGCGGCCTTGGCGGCGGGCTTGGCCACCGACTTGACGCTGACGCCGGTGAGTTTCTCGATCTGCTTGGTCAGGGTCTCGACCTTCGCATGCAGGTCCTTCACCTCGTTGCGGCTCGGCACGCCCAGGCGCGAGATGGCGCTGTTCAGGCGCTTGTCGAACGCCTCTTCCAGCTCACCCCACTTGCCCAGGGCGCGGTCCTTCACCTCGTCGACCTTGGAACGCGCCGAACGGGCGGTGGACTTCACCGCGCCGACGGATTTATCGACTTCGGTCCGGGCCTGCTTCTCGGCCTTTTCGCCATCCTTGACCAGGGTCTCGAACAGCTTGCTGCCGTCCTTGCTGACCTTCGAGTAGGCCCCCAGACCAGCCAACCAGATTTGCCGCGAGTATTTCTCGATCTCGCCGACCCAACTGGACTCTTTTTTATCGGTAGTTTTCTTGCCAGCCATCCCGCTCTCCTCAATGAGTTTTCGCGACACGCTCGAGCACCGCGCTCAGCTCATCAAGCTTAGCAGAGAGCGCCTCGACATCCTGCCGCGACGGAATGCCCATGCGGTTCAGCGCGGAGGCCACGCGGCTGTCGAAAGCCTTCTCGACCTTGTCCAGCTGCACCTCGAACTTGTCCTTCACCAGCGAGACGCTGCTCTTGACGCTGTCGTTGGCCGATTCGACCTGCTCGGTCACCAGCTGGCGGCCCTTGGTTTCCAGGCCTTCGCCTTCCTTCACCAGCGACTTGAAGTACTCGGTGCCTTCGGCGCCGACGCGCGCATAGGCGCCCAGGCCGGCCAGCCAGATCTGGCGGGCGTAGTGCTTGACGTCGGTGATCAGGGACGACTCGCTGACGGCTTTCTCGACTTTCTTCTTGCTGGCGACCTTGGCCATGATGGTTTCCTCACACTGTTCTCGGGGGTCCGTAGAGGCCCGCAGCGTTGCGAGCTTGAGTGCAAGGTATCGGGGAAAATTAGAAAACACATACCAGCCGGTAGACCTGCCGAACCGCTTTTCGTAGGAGCGAGCTTGCTCGCGAACCCTTCGGTTCCCATTTCAAACCCGTCATCCCCGCGAACGCGGGGAACCAGAGGCTCTGGGCTCCCGCGTTCGCGGGAGTGACGTCTGCGATTTTCGGCGCGGGCGAGGGTTCGCGAGCAAGCTCGCTCCTACAAAGTGCGGGTGCGGCCCGGTCAGGCCAGCGCCTTGTCCAGCGCGCGCTCGATCTCGCCCTTGAGCATCCCGCCCATGGCCGACAGCAGCAGGCCCAGCTTGACCTCCACCGCCACGCGGTCCTCGCCCACCTCGATGCGTCCGTCCACGCCGCTGCGCTTGAAGGCCAGCACGTCACCCTGCCACTCGTAGCTCACGCCATGCTCGCGGGCGAGCTTCTCGGCCAGCTTCTGGGCCTTCTCGCGGGCGGCTTCGCGGCCGAGGCAATGGGGACGTTCGACGTGGATGCGGGACATGGGCGACTCCGGAATGACAGACCGGTGGATGATACGCCGCACGACGTTTCGCCGCACCCCGCGCCCCGGGGCGGCGTTTTTCCCACATCCTGTTAGAATGCCCGCCACTGACTTCCAGGGTAGAAACGCCATGAGCGAGCCGCGCAAACCCGCCGGGGACCAGGGCCCCGCCGACCCCACCACGCACTTCGGCTACAAGACCGTGCGCGAGAGCGAGAAGGCCGAGAAGGTCGCCGAGGTGTTCCATTCGGTCGCCGCCAAGTACGACCTGATGAACGACCTGATGTCCGGTGGCATCCACCGCCTGTGGAAGCGCTTCACCATCGAGCTGTCCGGCGTGCGCGCCGGCAACCGCGTGCTCGACATCGCCGGCGGCACCGGCGACCTGACCCGCCAGTTCTCGCGCCTGGTCGGCCCCACCGGCGAGGTGGTGCTGGCGGACATCAACGCCTCCATGCTCAAGGTCGGCCGCGACAAGCTGCTGGACAGCGGCGTGGCCGGCAACGTCAGCTTCGTCCAGGCCGATGCCGAGAAGCTGCCCTTCCCGGACAACCACTTCGACTGCGTGAGCATCGCCTTCGGCCTGCGCAACGTCACCCACAAGGACGCGGCCATCCGCTCCATGCTGCGGGTGCTCAAGCCGGGCGGGCGCCTGCTGGTGCTGGAATTCTCCAAGCCCACCAGCAGCCTGCTGTCCAAGGCCTACGACGCCTACTCCTTCACCCTGCTGCCGCTGATGGGCAAGCTGGTCACCAACGACGCCGAGAGCTACCGCTACCTGGCCGAGTCGATCCGCATGCACCCGGACCAGGAAACCCTGAAGTCGATGATGGTCGAGGCCGGTTTCGACCGCGTCACCTACCACAACATGACCGGCGGCGTGGTCGCCCTGCACCGCGGCATCAAGCCCTGAAATGGCGCTCCTGACCCAGGCGCTGCTGGCCAGCGCCGAAGCCGGCGTGAACCGCGTGCTGCGCCTGGACGGCGTGGCCCTGCAGCGTCTCGCCCGGCTCGCCGGGCGGGTCCTGGAAGTGGACTGCCAGGCGCCGCCGCTGCGCCTGTTCATCCTCCCCGACGCCGATGGCCTGCACCTGGCCGCGCACCACGAGACCGCGGTCGACTGCACCCTGCGCGCCCCGGCCGGGCGCCTGCTGCAGCTGGCCCTGGCCGCCGACAAGACCAGCGTGCTGCACAGCCCGGAAGTGGAAATGGGCGGCGATAGCGCCCTGCTCCTGGAGCTGGCCGACATCCTCCAGAGCCTGGAGCTGGACTGGGAATACGAAGTGCAGCGCTGGCTCGGCCCGCTGCCCGCGCAACTGCTCGGCAGCCGCCTGCGCGGCGGCGCGCGCTGGGCCGGCGACAGCCTGGAAAGCCTGCGCCTGAGCCTGGCCGACTACCTCGCCGAGGAAAGCCGCACCCTGGTCGGGCGCAACGAGGCCGAAGCGCGCTTCGCCGAACTCGACCAGTTGAAGATCGCCCTCGATCGCCTCGACGCGCGCCTGGCGCGCCTGTCCAAGAAGCTGAAACCCGACGCATGAAGCTGCTCGCCTTCCGCCGCCTGCTGCGCATCCAGAGCGTGGTGATCCGCTACCGCCTCGACGATCTCATTCTCGAACTGCCGATGCTGCCCTGGTACCTGCGCCTGCTCGGCGGCCTGCTGCCCTGGCGCTGGCTGCCGCGGCGCAAGCTGGAGCTGAGCCGCGGCGAGCGCATCCGCCTGGCCCTGGAAGGCCTGGGGCCGATCTTCATCAAGTTCGGGCAGATCCTCTCCACCCGCCGCGACCTGCTGCCCGACGACATCGCCAATGAGCTGGCGCGCCTGCAGGACAAGGTCCCGCCGTTCCCGCCGGAAGCCTCGGTGGCGCTGATCGAGGAGCAGCTGGGGGCGAAGGTCGAGCAGGTCTTCGCCCGCTTCGAGCGCGAGCCGCTGGCCTCGGCCTCGGTGGCCCAGGTGCATGCCGCACAGCTGAAAAGCGGCGAGGAAGTGGTGGTCAAGGTGATCCGCCCGGGCCTCAAGCCCGTGATCCGCGCCGACATGTCCTGGCTGTTCATCCTCGCCCGCCTGGCCGAGCGCGTCTCCGCCGACGCCCGCCGCCTGCACCCGGTGGAGGTGGTCAGCGACTACGAGAAGACCATCTACGACGAACTCGACCTGCTGCGCGAGGCGGCCAACTCCAGCCAGCTGCGGCGCAACTTCGACGGTTCGCCGCTGCTCTACGTGCCCCAGGTGTACTGGGACTGGTGCCGGCCCAAGGTGCTGGTGATGGAGCGCATCTACGGCATCCCGGTCACCGACCTGGGCACCCTGCGCGACCAGCGTACCGACTTCAAGGCCCTGGCCGAGCGTGGCGTGGAAATCTTCTTCACCCAGGTGTTCCGCGACAGCTTCTTCCACGCCGACATGCACCCGGGCAACATCTTCGTCAGCACCCGCACGCCCTGGAGCCCGCAGTACATCGCGGTGGACTGCGGTATCGTCGGCAGCCTCACCGACGAGGACCAGGACTACCTGGCGCGCAACCTGATCGCCTTCTTCAAGCGCGACTACCGCAAGGTCGCCCAGTTGCACATCGACTCCGGCTGGGTGCCGGCGGAAACCCGCGTCAACGACTTCGAGGCGGCGATCCGCACGGTGTGCGAGCCGATCTTCGAGAAGCCGCTCAAGGACATCTCCTTCGGCCAGGTGCTGCTGCGCCTGTTCCAGACCGCGCGGCGCTTCAACATGGAAGTGCAGCCGCAACTGGTGCTGCTGCAGAAGACCCTGCTGAACATCGAGGGCCTGGGCCGCCAGCTCTACCCCGAGCTGGACCTGTGGAGCACCGCCCAGCCCTACCTGGAACGCTGGATGCGCGAGCGCATGAGCCCAGCCCAGCTGCTGCGCAACGCCCAGCAGCACGTCGAGCAGCTGCCGCACCTGGCGCAGATGACCCGCGACACCCTGGAGCGCCTGGCGCAGCCCCAGGAGCCGCAAGCGACCGGCGCCCAGCCCCTGGCCGGCGCCTGGGTGCCGCGACTGATCGGCGCAGTGCTGGTGGCCGGCGCCACCCAGATCGGCCTGGCCACCCACAGTATCGAGGCCTGGCCGGCCTGGGCCATGCTGGCCGGTGGTCTGTATCTGATTCTGCGCCGATAGCCAGTCGTCGCCACTGCTGGCACACTTGGTCGTTGATGAAACTGCCGCGGGGCGTGAGAACGCCCGCTGTACGGAAGCGAAGATGAAAGACTGGCTGGACGAAATTCACTGGAACGCCGACGGCCTGGTGCCGGCGATCGCCCAGGACCACAAGACGGGCCGCGTGCTGATGATGGCCTGGATGAACCGCGAATCCCTGGCCCTGACCGCCGCCGAGGGCCGCGCCATCTACTGGTCGCGCTCGCGCGGCAAGCTCTGGCGCAAGGGCGAGGAATCCGGCCACGTGCAGAAGCTGCACGAACTGCGCCTGGACTGCGACGCCGACGTCGTCATCCTGATGGTCGAGCAGGTCGGCGGCATCGCCTGCCACACCGGACGCGAAAGCTGCTTCTACCGGGTCTACCAGGACGGCGGCTGGAAGGTCGTCGACGCGGTGCTCAAGGACCCGCACGCCATCTACGACAAGCCGGGGCACAGCCATGAGTGACAACACCCTCGCGCGCCTGGCCGAGGTGCTGGAGGGGCGCAAGAACGCCGCCCCCGAAAGCTCCTACGTGGCCAGCCTGTACCACAAGGGACTGAACAAGATCCTGGAAAAGGTCGGAGAGGAATCGGTGGAAACCATCCTCGCCGCCAAGGACGCCGCGCAGAGCGGCGACTGCACGGACCTGATCTACGAAACCGCCGACCTCTGGTTCCATTCCCTGGTCATGCTCGCCGCCCTCGGCCAGCATCCCCAGGCGGTGCTGGACGAACTGGAGCGCCGTTTCGGCCTCTCCGGCCACGACGAGAAAGCCGCGCGCCAGCCGTCGGCCTGAACCCGATTACTTCGAGGAGAACAAGATGGGCATCTTTGACTGGAAACACTGGGTCGTCATCCTGATCGTGGTGGTGCTGGTGTTCGGCACCAAGCGCCTGAAGACCCTGGGCTCGGACGTCGGCGAGGCGGTCAAGGGCTTCCGCAAGGCGATGAACACCGAAGAGGAGGAGAAGCCCCAGCAGCAGCCGCCGGCCAACCCGCCGCTGAACCAGCCGCACACCATCGACGCCCAGGCGCAGAAGGTCGAAGAGCCGCAGCGCAAGGACTGATGGGAAGAACGCCATGTTCGGAATCAGCTTCAGCGAACTGCTGCTGGTGGGCCTGGTCGCCCTGCTGGTGCTCGGCCCCGAGCGCCTGCCCGGCGCCGCGCGCACCGCGGGCCTGTGGATCGGCCGGCTGAAACGCAGCTTCAACGCCATCAAGCAGGAAGTGGAGCGCGAGTTGGGCGCCGACGAGATCCGCCGGCAGCTGCACAACGAGCACATCCTGCAGATGGAGCGTGAAGCGCAGAAGCTGATGGCGCCGCTCACCGGCCAGCAGCCGCCGGCCGATAGCGCCGCGCAGGCCGAGCCCACGGCGCCGCCTGCGCCGCCGACCATCGCACCGAACAGCCGCCTGGCCAACATGCCCGGCGTCGGTATCCCGGCCGCACCCGAGGCACCCGCCGCGCCAGCAGCGCCCGAGGCCCCGGCCGCGCCGGCCGCCGCCCCTCCGTCCGAGACGCCGCGTACCCCATGAGCGACGAAAAACCCGAACAGCCCGAAAACGACCAGGAAATGCCGCTGGTCTCGCACCTGACCGAGCTGCGCACGCGCCTGCTGCGTTGCGTGGTGGCGATCTTCGTGATCTTCATCGGCCTGCTGTACTTCTCGCAGAAGATCTACGCCCTGGCCTCCGCGCCGCTGCGCCGCTTCCTCCCGGAAGGCGCGACCATGATCGCCATCGACCCGGCGTCGGCGTTCCTCGCGCCGCTGAAGCTGACCATGATCGTCGCCGTGCTGCTGGCCATGCCGGTGATCCTGGCGCAGATCTGGGGCTTCATCGCCCCCGGCCTGTACAAGCACGAGAAGCGCGTGGCCCTGCCGCTGCTGGCCTCCAGCGTGGTGCTGTTCTACACCGGCATGGCCTTCGCCTACTTCCTGGTGTTCCCGTTGATGTTCCACTTCTTCCTCGGCCAGGCCCCGGAAGGGGTGACGCCGATGACCGACATCAACAGCTACCTGGACTTCCTCACCCTGCTGTTCGCCTTCGGCGTGGCCTTCGAAATCCCCGTGGCTACGGTGCTGCTGGTGTGGATCGGGGTGGTCGACGTGGCCTACCTGAAGAAGATCCGCCCCTACGTCATCATCGGCTGCTTCGTGGTCGGCATGGTCCTCACCCCGCCGGACCCGATGTCGCAGACGCTGCTGGCCGTGCCCATGTGGATGCTGTTCGAGGCCGGGGTGCTGTTCAGTCGATTGATCCGCAAGCGCAACCGCGACGAGGATGCGCAACCCGAAGAGAAAGGCGACCAGCCGCCAGCGACGCGCCCGTGAACCTGCTGCTGCTCGACGACGCCGACTTCGTCGCGGCGGACCGCGTATTGCTGCGCGACCGCCGCCTCACCCACCTGCACGAAGTGCACCGCGCCGAAAGCGGCGACAGCCTGCGCGTCGGCCGCCTGGGCGGGCTGATGGGCGAAGGCCGCCTGCTGAGCCTTTCCCGCGACGAGGCGGAGCTGCAGGTGAGCTTCACCCAGGCGCCGCCGGCCAAGCTGCCGCTGACCCTGCTGCTGGCCCTGCCGCGGCCGAAGATGCTCCGCCGCGTGCTGCAGACCGTGGCCGCCATGGGCGTGCCGCGCCTGGTGCTGCTGAACAGCTACCGGGTGGAGAAGAGCTTCTGGCAGACGCCCTTCCTGGAACCCGCGGCCATCCGCGAACAGCTGGTCCTGGGCCTGGAGCAGGCCCGCGACACCGTGCTGCCGGAAGTGACCATCGAAAAGCGCTTCAAGCCCTTCGTCGAAGACCGCCTACCGGCTCTGGCCGCCGGCAGCCTGGGGCTGATCGGCCACCCCGGGCCCTGGCCGGACTGCCCGCGCGCGGTCGAGCAGGCCGTGACACTGGCCATCGGCCCCGAGGGCGGCTGGATTCCCTACGAGGTCGAGAAACTGCGCGAGGCCGGGCTGGCCCCGGTGCAACTGGGCGAGCGCATCCTGCGCGTGGAAACCGCGGTCACCGCCCTGCTGGCCCGACTGTTCTGACCCGCGGCGCCGCGGCAGTCCCCAACGGGGCTCTTCGGTCAGAAATTTACTAAAGAAATTTCAGATTCGTGTCGCCTCGCCGATATGACAGGCATTGGTCAATCGGCGGCCGCCCCCGCGGCAGCCGCAGCCCCATCGTCCCCTGGAGCGCCGCGTTCATGTCCCGCTGGTTCAGCAATCTCACGGTCAACTGGAAACTCGCCATCGGCTTCGGCCTGGTGCTGCTGCTCACCCTGCTCATCGCGCTGACCGGCGCGCTCAACCTGAACAGCCTGATATCCCGGGGCGACAAGATCGGCGAAATCTCCAAGCTGCTCGCCATGACCAAGGACCTGCGCACCACCCGCCTGAAATACCAGTCCAGCCGCACCGCGGAAGACGCCAAGCTGGTGGAACAGAGCATCAACGAGCTGGACCAGCAGCAACAGCGCGTCGGCCAGTTGCTCGTCGCCTCCTCGGACCTGGAGAAGGTCGAGCGGCAACGCCAGCTCACCAGCCAGTACCGCACCCTGTTCAAAGGCCTGCACAAGTCCTTCGACAGCCGCGACAGCGCGCGCAAGACACTGATCCGCAAGGCTTCGGTGGTCACCCAGGGGCTGGAACTGGTGGAGCAGCACCTGGTGGAGAGCGGCAGCGTCGACTCCCTCAAGGCCATCGCCGACGTCTCCGAGCTGGGCCGCCAGCTGATGGACGCCCGCTTCCAGGTGCTCAGCTACACCGCCAACGAAGACCCCAGCCTCGAACAGGGCGCGATCAGCGCCCTGGAGCAGGTCACCGCCACCGTGGAACAGCACGCCCAGGCCGCCGTGCCGGAGCAGCAGGCCAACTACCAGGCCGTGGTGAACGCCCTGCGCGACTACCGCAAGGCGCTGGACCGCTACCGCAACGAAGTCAACAACAGCCAGCAGGCGCGCAACCAGATGCGCGACAGCGGCCTGCTGATCGAGAAACTCAGCGCCGAACTGAGCGACGGCCAGACGGCCAAGCGCGATGAAGACGCCAGCCAGGCCAGGCAACTGCTGGCCCTGGCCTCGCTGCTGGTCCTGGTGCTGGGCGTGCTGGCGGCCTGGCTGATCACCCGGCAGATCGTCCTGCCGCTGCGCCAGTCGCTGGCCGCCGCCGCGCGCATCGCCGACGGCGACCTCAGCCAGGAACTGCGCGTCGAGCGCCGCGACGAGCTGGGTCAGTTGCAGGCCAGCATGCAGCGCATGAGCCAGTCGCTGCGCGAGCTGATCGGCCGCATCCACGACGGCGTCACCCAGATCGCCAGCGCCGCGGAGGAACTCTCGGCGGTCACCGAGCAGACCAGCGCCGGGGTGAACAACCAGAAGAGCGAGACCGACCAGGTGGCCACGGCCATGACCGAGATGGCCACCACCGTGCTGGAAGTGGCGCGCAACGCCGAGGAAGCCTCGGAAGCCGCCAGCGCCGCGGACCGCGAGGCCGGCGCCGGCGCCCAGGCGGTCAGCGAGGCGGTCGGGCAGATGGACCGCCTGGCCGGCGAGGTCGGCCGCTCCAACGAGGCGGTGCAGCAACTCAAGCGCGAGAGCGAGAAGATCGGCAGCGTGCTCGACGTGATCAAGGCGGTGGCCGAGCAGACCAACCTGCTGGCCCTCAACGCCGCCATCGAAGCGGCCCGCGCCGGCGACGCCGGGCGCGGCTTCGCCGTGGTCGCCGACGAGGTGCGCGCCCTGGCCCGGCGCACCCAGCAGTCCACCGAGGAGATCGAGGAACTGATCGCCGGCCTGCACAGCGGCACCCAGCAGGCCGTGCAGCGCATGGAGAGCAGCCGCGAACTCACCGACAACACCCTGGAACTGGCGCGCCGCGCCGGCGAGCGGCTGGAGGCCATCACCCGCACCGTCTCCGGCATCCAGTCGATGAACCAGCAGATCGCCGCCGCCGCCGAGCAACAGAGCGCGGTGGCCGAGGAGATCAACCGCAGCGTGCTCAGCGTGCGCGACATCTCCGAGCAGACCGCCGCCGCCAGCGAGGAAACCGCCGCCTCCAGCGTCGAGCTGGCGCGCCTGGGCACCGAGCTGCAGGGCCTGGTCGGCCGTTTCCGCCTCTGAGCCCTCCCCCTCCGGCCCGCCGTCCTGGCGGGCCTTTGCCGACGTACGAAAAATTACGAATTTGGCACTGAAGTTTCAGACAAAATCGCCGATAAGCTTTGACGCACACAGATGCGTCCCGAAAAAGTCCCTCGCCTGCACGACAAGAAGAACGACAAAACAGCCTGCATTTCCGGCTTCGGGCCCGTCCCGCGGCCTCGTCTGCCTGGAGTATTCGACATGTACGATTGGCTGGTCCTTCAGCTCGGCCGCATGAACGTCAGCCTCAAGCTCACCGTGGGCTTCGGCATCTGCCTGCTGCTGACCCTGCTGGTGTTGCTCGTCGGCATCCAGGGCCTGAACGAACAGGGCGCCTACAGCGAACGCCTGACGCACATCGGCCAGCTCGACGGCGGCGCCCGCCAGGCGGAACTGGCGCGCCTGCGCTACCAGCTCGAAGGCAGCGCGGAGCAGGCCCAGCGCCTGCGTTCGGTACTGGGCGAGCTGCAGGCCGGCAGCGAACGCCTGGCCCGCGACGGCTTCGCCGGGCCCCGTCTCGACGCCTTGCGCCAGGCCCTTGCCGACTACGCCCAGGCCGCCGACGACCTGCTGCGCGCCGACGCACAACAGCGCAGCCAGGCCAACTCCGGCCTCGACAGCCGTGCCGAAGCCCTGTTCCGCGCCAGCGGCGCCCTGTTCGAAGAAGGGCTGCAGCAGCGCGACGCGGCGGCCAGCCAGGCGCAATGGCACCAGGCGCTGACCGCCCTGTTCGCGCTGCTCTTCGGCGCCCTCTCGGTGTGGGCGATCAACCGCCAGATCGTCCGCCCGCTGCACGAATCCCTCGAATTGGCCGAACACATCGCCCAGGGCGATCTGTCCCGCGACCTGGGCGGCGACCTGCACCTGCAGCGCCGCGACGAGCTGGGCCAGCTGCAACGCACCATGCTGCGCATGCGCGACAGCCTGGGCGAGCTGATCGGCCACATCGGCGGCAGCGTCGGTCAGTTGGCCACCGCCGCCGACGAGCTGTCGGCGGTCACCGAGCAGACCCGCGCCGGCGTCGACAGCCAGCGCCTGGAAACCGAGCAGGTGGCCAGCGCCATCGAGGAAATGGCCGCCACCGTGCAGGAAGTGGCGCGCAACGCCGAGCAGGCCTCCGGCACCGCCCGCCAGGCCGACGCCCAGGCCCGCGACGGCGAGCAGGTGGTCGGCCAGGCCATCGCCCGCATCGACCAGCTGGCCGCCGAGGTGGAACGCTCCACCCAGGCCATGGCGCGCCTGCGCGGCGACAGCGGGAAGATCGGCAGCGTGCTCGACGTGATCAAGTCGGTGGCTGAGCAGACCAACCTGCTGGCCCTCAACGCCGCCATCGAAGCGGCCCGCGCCGGCGAGGCCGGGCGCGGCTTCGCGGTGGTCGCCGACGAAGTGCGCGCGCTGGCCCAGCGCACCCAGCAGTCCACCGCCGAGATCGAGGCGCTGATCGCCGCCCTGCAGCGCGGCGCCGAGGACGCCGCGCAATGCATGGACGACAGCCGCGAGCTGACCGGCGACTCGGTCGAGCTGACGCGCCGCGCCGGCGACGCGCTGGCCGCCATCGCCCGCAGCGTGGCACAGATCCAGGACATGAACCTGCAGATCGCCTCCGCCGCCGAACAGCAGAGCAGCGTCGCCGCCGAGATCAGCCGCAGCGTCGGCCAGGTCCGCGACATCGCCGAGCAATCGGCCGCCGCCAGCCAGCAGACCGCCGCCTCGAGCAACGAACTGGCGCGCCTGGGCAGCGACCTGCAGGGCCAGGTCGGGCGCTTCCGCCTGTAACAGGATTGCAGCGGACAGGAAGGCCGCGCATGGGATAGGCTGGGCTCTCGCCCAACCGGAGAGTGACCATGCGCCCGCTGACCATCGACCTCGACGAACTCGCCGTCGCCCTCGACACCAGCGACATAGAGCACTACCTGGACCTGGGCAGCGGCCAGGTGGTGCCGCTGCTGAGCGACTCCCCCGACCCGGACCTGCTGCTCCTGCTGGAGCAGGACCCGGAGCGCCTGCTGCCGATCGAGCCGCTGAGCAGCCGCGAATCCCTGGAACTGATGCGCGACTTCCTCCGCGAGGTCGGCGAACCCCACGCCTATGCCGCCATGGCCTCGGCCCTGGAAGGCCGCAAGCCGTTCAAGGCCTTCCGCCACGTGCTCATGGGCTACCCGGACCTGCTCCAGGCCTGGTACGACTACCAGTCTGAACGCCTGCGCGAATGCGCCCTGGACTGGCTGGCCGACCACGACATCCGCCCGGCCGGGCAAGGCGCCGCGTTGTAGGGCGTACAACCGTTCGCGGTTGTACGCCAACCGTGCAGGGACGCTCTTCGTAGGATGGGTTGAGCTTGCGATACCCATCGGACCATGGCGATGGGTATCGCTCCGCTCAACCCATCCTACGATGTCGACGCAACCCCACCCGTGCCATTCCCCCGTAGGAGCGGACCTTGTCCGCGATGGCCGGACGTCCCGGCGCGATTCGCGGATGAGATCCGCTCCTACGCAACCCTACCCACGCCATTCCCCTGTAGGAGCGCGCCCTGCGCGCGATTCGCGGGCAGGGCCCGCTCCTACAATTCCCGGGAGGCACGATCGTAGGAGCGGACCTTGTCCGCGATAGCCGGACGTCCCGGCGTGATTCGCGGATGAGATCCGCTCCTACGCGACCCCACCCGTGCCACCCCCTGTAGGAGCGGACTCCGTCCGCGATGGGCCGATCCCATGCACGAAAATCGCGGATAAATCCGCTCCTACGAAAATCGCCGGACTCCACAAACGAAAACGCCGCCCCGAGGGGCGGCGTTTCCGTGGGCCAGGGCCTCAGCCCTTGGGCTGTGGCTGCGACTGCTTCTGCGCGGTGCTTTCCTGCCAGCCGCCGCCGAGCGCCTTGTACAGGTTCACCTCGCTGGTGAGCTGGTTCAGGCGGTCGGTGATCAGTTGCTGCTGGGCGCTGAACAGCGAGCGCTGGGCGTCGAGCAGGGTCAGGTAGTTGTCCACGCCGGTGCGGTAGCGCTTCTCGGCCAGGCGGTAGTAGTCCTCGCTGGCCTTGACCAGGGCGCGCTGGGCGGTCAGCTGCTCGCCGTAGGTGCCCCGTGCGGCCAGGCCGTCGGCGACTTCCGAGAAGGCGGTCTGGATGGCCTTCTCGTACTGCGCGACGTAGATGTTCTTCTGCACCTTGGCCAGGTCCAGGCTGGCCTTCAGGCTGCCGGCGTTGAAGATCGGCAGGCTGATGGACGGCTTGAACAGCCAGGTGCCGGAACCCGCGTCGAACAGGCCGGACAGGTCCGGGCTCAGGCTGCCGGCGTTGGCGGTCAGGCTGATGCTCGGGAAGAAGGCCGCGCGCGCCGCGCCTATGTTGGCGTTGGCCGCCTTGAGCTGGTGCTCGGCTTCCAGCACGTCCGGGCGCCGCTGCAGCAGGTCCGAGGGCAGGCCCGCCGGCACCTGGGCCAGCACCTGCTGCTCCAGGTCCATGCCTTGCGGCAGGTCGGCCGGCACGCCGGAACCCAGCAGCAGGGTCAGGGCGTTCTGGTCCTGGGCCACCAGGCGGGTGTACTGCGCCAGGGTCGCCCGCGCGCTTTCCACCGAGGTCTGCGCCTGGCGCAGGTCCAGGGCCGAGGCGACGCCGACCTCGTTGCTGCGCTTGGTCAGGTCGTAGGTCTTCTGGTAGGTGGCCAGGGTGTCGCGGGTCAACTGCAGCTGGGCCTGGTCGGCGCGCAGCGTCAGGTAGGCGTTGGCGACGTTGGCCACCAGCGCGGTCTGGGTGCTGCGGCGCGCCTCTTCGGTCGCCAGGTATTGCTCGAGGGCCTCATCGCGCAGGCTGCGCAGGCGGCCGAACAGGTCCACTTCCCAGGCGGTGACGCCCAGGGTGGCGCCGTACTGGCTGCTGATCATGTCGTTGCCGGTGGTCGACACCCGCTCCGGCAGGCGCTGGCGCGAACCGCTCACGTCGGCGCTCACCGCTGGGAACAGCTCGGCACGCTGGATGCGGTACTGCGCCTGGTAGGCCTCGACGTTCAGCGCGGCGACGCGCAGGTCGCGGTTGTTGTCCAGGGCCACTTCGACCAGGCGGCGCAACTGCGGGTCGCTGAAGAAGCGCTGCCAGTCGAGGTCCGCGGCGGCGGTCGCGCCGCCGCCCTGGGCGCCGGCATAGGCCGGGCCCTGGGGGTAGGCCTGGGCTACCGGCGCCTCGGGGCGCTGGTAGTCCGGGATCAGCGAACAGCCGGACAGCGCGGCGGTCGCCAGGGCCAGGCTGAGTAAGGACTTTCTCATATCAATGCCCCTTCTCGGTGGACGCCTGTTCCTTGGACGCCTTGTCCTTGAACAGGGTGCTGACCACCACGTAGAACAACGGCACCCAGAAGATCGCCAGCACGGTCGCGGTGACCATGCCGCCGATCACGCCGGTACCAATGGCGTGCTGGCTGCCGGAGCCGGCGCCGCTGGAAATCGCCAGCGGCACCACGCCGAGGATGAACGCCAGCGAGGTCATGACGATCGGGCGCAGACGCATGCGGCAGGCCTCGATGGCCGCGTCGACGATGTGCTTGCCCTCGCGCTCGTGCAGTTCCTTGGCGAACTCCACGATGAGGATGGCGTTCTTCGCCGACAGGCCGATGGTGGTGAGCAGGCCGACCTTGAAGAACACGTCGTTGGACAGCCCGCGCATCGAGGTGGCCAGCAGCGCACCGATGATCCCCAGGGGCACCACCAGCATCACCGAGAACGGGATCGACCAGCTCTCGTACAGCGCCGCCAGGCAGAGGAACACCACGATGGCCGAGAGCACGAACAGCGAGGTGGTCTGCGAGCCGGCCAGGCGTTCCTCGTAGGACAGGCCGGTCCAGGAGTAGCCGACGCCCTTGGGCAGTTGCTGGACGATCTCTTCCACCGCCGCCATGGCCTCGCCGGTACTGCGGCCCGGGGCCGGCTCACCGAGGATTTCCATGGCCGGCACGCCGTTGTAGCGCGCCAGCTTCGGCGAGCCGTAGGCCCACTTGCCGGTGGCGAAGGCGGTGAAGGGCACCATCTCGCCGCTGCTGTTGCGCACGTACCACTTGGCCAGGTCTTCCGGGCTCATGCGCGCACCGGGCTCGCCCTGGGCGTACACCTTCTTCACCCGACCGCGGTCGATGAAGTCGTTGATGTACTTCGAACCCCAGGCGATGGAGATGGTGTTGTTGATGTCCGCCAGCGAAACGCCCAGCGCACTGGCCTTCTCGTCGTCGATCAGCAGTTGGTACTGCGGCTCGTCGTTCAGGCCGTTGGGGCGCACGCGCTGCAGCACGAGGTTCTGCGCGGCGAGCTGGAGGAACTGGTTGCGCGCCTGCATCAGCGCCTCGTGGCCGACGCCCGCCTGGTCCTGCAGGTAGATGTCGAAACCGGTGGCGTTGCCCAGCTCCAGCACCGCCGGCGGGGCGAAGGCGAAGACCATCGCATCCTTGATACTGAAGAAGTAGTGCTGGGCACGCTCGGCCACGGCGAACACGCTGTTCTCCGAGCCGGGGCGCTCTTCCCAGGGCTTCATCATGATGAAGGCCATGCCCGAGCTCTGGCCGCGGCCGGCGAAGTTGAAGCCGGTCACGGTGAACACCGAGCTGACCGCCTGGCCTTCCTTGTCCAGCAGGTACTCGCGCATGTGGTCGACCACCTTCTGCGTGCGCTCGGCGGTGGAACCCGGCGGCGTCTGCACCTGGGCGAAGAGCACGCCCTGGTCCTCGTCGGGGAGGAAGGAGGTGGGGATGCGGGTGAACAGCCAGGCCATGCCGATGACGATGACCACGTACAGCAGCAGGTACGGCGAGCGGTGCTTGAGGATCGAGGTCACGCCACGCTCGTAGCCGTGGGTGGTGTCGATGAACTTGCGGTTGAACCAGCCGAAGAAGCCGCGCTTGTGCTCGCCGTGGTCGCCCTTCTCGATGGGCTTGAGCATGGTGGCGCACAGCGCCGGGGTGAGGATCAGCGCCACCAGCACCGACAGGGCCATGGCCGAGACGATGGTGATGGAGAACTGCCGGTAGATCACCCCGGTGGAGCCGCCGAAGAAGGCCATCGGCAGGAACACCGCCGAGAGCACCATGGCGATGCCCACCAGCGCGCCCTGGATCTGGCCCATGGACTTGCGCGCCGCTTCCTTGGGCGGCAGGCCTTCATCGGCCATCACCCGCTCGACGTTCTCCACCACCACGATGGCGTCGTCCACCAGGAGGCCGATGGCCAGCACCATGCCGAACATGGTCAGGGTGTTGATCGAGAAGCCGAACGCCGCCAGCACGCCGAAGGTGCCCAGCAGCACCACCGGCACGGCGATGGTCGGGATCAGGGTGGCACGGAAGTTCTGCAGGAACAGGTACATCACCAGGAACACGAGGAGGATCGCCTCGCCGAGGGTCTTGACCACTTCATGGATGGAAGCGGAGACCACCGGGGTGGTGTCGTACGGGTAGACCACCTTCATGCCCTCGGGCATGAACTCCTGCAGGCGGCCGATGGTGGCGCGGATCGCCTTGGCGGTGTCCAGCGCGTTGGCGCCGGTGGCCAGCTTGATGGCGATACCCGAGGCCGGCTTGCCGTTGAACTGCGCGTTGATGCTGTAGTCCTGGCCGCCGAGCGCCACCCGGGCGACGTCCTTCAGGCGCACCTGGGAGCCGTCGGTGTTGACCTTGAGCAGGATGTCGCCGAACTGCTCGGCGGTCTGCAGGCGCGTCTTGCCGATGATGGTCGCGTTGAGCTGCTGCCCCGGCAAGGCGGGCAGGCCGCCCAGCTGGCCGGAGGAGATCTGCACGTTCTGCGCCTGCACCGCGGTGACGATGTCGTTGGGCGTCAGCTGGTAGCTGTTGAGCTTGGCCGGGTCCAGCCAGATGCGCATGGCGTACTGCGAACCGAACACCTGGAAGTCGCCCACGCCCGCGGTCCGCGACAGCGGGTCCTGGATGTTGGAGACGATGTAGTTCGACAGGTCTTCCTTGGTCATGCTGCCGTCTTCGGAGACGATGCCGACGACCATCAGGAAGTTCTTCACCGCCTTGGTCACGCGGATGCCCTGCTGCTGCACTTCCTGCGGCAACAGCGGCGTGGCCAGCTGCAGCTTGTTCTGCACCTGGACCTGGGCGATGTCCGGGCTGGTGCCCTGATCGAAGGTCACGGTGATGGTCATGCTGCCGTCGGAGTTGCTCTCCGAGGAGATGTAGCGCAGATGGTCGAGACCGTTCATCTGCTGCTCGATCACCTGGACCACCGTATCCTGCACGGTTTCCGCGGAAGCGCCCGGGTAGCTGACCTGGATGGCGATCGCCGGCGGGGCGATGGCCGGGTACTGGTTCACCGGCAGCGAGAGGATCGACAACCCGCCCGCCAGCATGATCACCAGGGCTATAACCCAGGCGAAGATAGGCCGGTCAATGAAAAACTTCGACATTGCGAAACCCCTTGGTTAACCCTGGCTGTCCGAGGCGGCGGGCTTGCCGGCCTCAGGCGCGGGGGCGACGTTCTTCGCCGGCACGGCCTTGGCCTTGGCGCCGGGCTGGACGTACTGCAGGCCTTCGGTGATCAGGCGGTCGCCGGGCTTCAGGCCCTCGGTGACCAGCCAGTAGGCCCCCACGGTGCGGTCGGTCTTGATGTTGCGCAGCTCGACCTTGTCGTCGGCGCCCAGCACCAGGGCGGTGGGCTGGCCACGCAGGTCGCGGGTCACGCCCTGCTGGGGCGCGAGGATGGCCTTGTCCTTCACCCCTTCCTGCAGCACGGCATGCACGAACATGCCCGGCAGCAATTCATGCTTGGGGTTGGGGAACACCGCACGGACGGTCACCGAGCCGGTGCCCTGGTCCACCGAGACCTCGGAGAACTCCAGCTTGCCTTCCAGCGGATAGGCCGAACCGTCCTCGAGGAACAGCTTGACCTTGGCCGCGTTGTCGCCGGCCTTCTGCAGGTTGCCGGCGGCCAGCTCGCGGCGCAGGCGCAGCAGCGAGGTGGAGGGCTGGGTGACGTCGACGTAGATGGGGTCGAGCTGCTGCACGGTGGCCATGGCGGTGGCCTGGCCGTTGGTCACCAGCGCGCCCTCGGTCACCGCCGAACGGCCGATGCGCCCGGAGATGGGCGACAGCACCTTGGTGTAGCGCAGGTTGATCTGCGCCTGGTCGACGGAGGCCTTGGCCTGCAGCGCGGCGGCCTGGGCATCGGCGTACTGCTGCTTGCTCACCGCCTCGTCGGCCACCAGCAGCTTGTAGCGCTCGGCCTGCTGCTGGGTGGACATCAGGTTGGCCTTGGCGCTCTGGTAGGTGGCTTCGTAGGTGGCCGGGTCGATCTGGTACAGCTGCTGGCCTTCCTTGACGTCGCTGCCTTCCTTGAACAGGCGCTTGAGAATGATGCCGTTGACCTGCGGCCGCACTTCGGCCACCCGGAACGCCGTGGTGCGGCCGGGCAGCTCGGTGCTCAGCGGCACCGTCTGGGCCTGCAGGGTCACCACACCGACCTCGGGGGTCTGCGCCTGCTGCGGGGCCTCGTTCTTGCCGCAACCGGCAAGGGTAGCCATGGCGACGAGCAGGGCCGGAACCAGGGCGCGCTTGGCTGGCGTTCGTTGCATATCGTTGTCCTCGTAAGCGAAAGCATCCGGCACCACGGCGGCAGCCGGGCCGGAAAGGCTGGCAAAATACTTACATTCAGGTTTGTTTGTAAACGACCGAAAGCCTTGTCGGTAACCAACTGAAACGTTTTAGCCCATGGCGGGTGCTTCAGACGATTCCCGTTCGGCGTGAGCGGCTTGTCATAAAGTTGATAGCGTCAACTAAAATAAGGAAAATGAATCGGCCGATCAATCGGCTTTACATTCCGTTTACCCCGTCCAGGCCATGACCCGTCCCGTGAATCCCGACCTGCCACAGAACCTGATGGCGCTCTTCGAGCATCTGCGCAACCAGCTGCAGATGGGCCTGCTCGCCCAGGGCATCGACCTGGCGCCGCCGGACATCCGCCTGCTGGAGCTGATCGCCGAGGCCGAGGGCCTCATCAACCTGCAGGACGTCGGCCGGCAGATGTGCCGCGACAAGGCGCTGATCACCCGCAAGGTCCGCGAGATGGAGAGCCGCGGCCTGGTCCGCCGCGAGCGCAACCCGGGGGACCAGCGCAGCTTCCAGCTGTTCCTCACCGAGGCCGGCAAGGTCGTCCACGCACAGGCCCAGGCGATTCTCGCATGCACCCATGACAGGCTCTTTGCACCGCTGGATGCCGAGGAGCAGCGCTGTATGGCGCACCTGCTGCAACGCTGCCTGGACGCCCAGGAAGAGCTGCCGCAGTAACGAAAACGCCGGCTTGCGCCGGCGTTTCGCTGCAACCGCGTCTTATTGACGCACACCCTCCACCGACAGCGTCAGCTCGACTTCCTGGGAAGCCGGGCCGAGGTCGCGCTGGATGTTGAAGTCCTTCAGCTTCAGGGTGGTGGTGCCGAGGAAGCCGGCGCGGTAGCCGCCCCACGGGTCGTCGCCCTGGCCGATCAGCTCGGCCTTGAGGGTGACCGGCTTGGTCACGCCGTTGAGGGTCAGGTTGCCGGTGATCTCGGCGTTCTTGCCGTCGGCCTTGACGCCGGTGGACTCGAAGGTCGCGGTGGGGTTCTTCGAGACGTTGAGGAAGTCGCCGCTGCGCAGGTGCTTGTCACGTTCGGCGTGGTTGGTGTTCACGCTGTTGGTGTTGATGGTGACCTTGACCTTGTCGGCGGCCGGGTTCTTCTCGTCGAAGGTGAAGGCGCCGTCGAAGTCGTCGAAGCGGCCGTACAGCCAGCTGTAGCCCAGGTGCTTGATGCGGAACTCGATGAAGGCGTGCTGGCCTTCCTTGTCGATCTTGTAGTCGGCGGCCATGGCCTGGCCGGCGCTGAACAGGGCGGTACCCAGGGCCAGGGCGGCGAAGGTCTTCTTCAGCATGGTGATCTCCATAGGGTGCTAGGTGGGGTCAATCCGTGGAACGGCCGAGCATGCGCGTGAGGGTCGCATCGCGGTCGAGGAAATGGTGTTTGAGCGCCGCCAGGGCGTGCAGTACGGCGAAGACCACCAGGGCCCAGGCCAGGTACAGGTGGATGGCGCCGGCGGTGTCGGCCTGCTCGGGCAGCCCGCTCAAGGTCGCCGGCACGTCGAACCAGCCGAACACGCTGATGGGTTTGCCCTCGGCGGTGGAAATCAGGTAACCGGCGACGATCACCGCGATCAGCAGCCCGTACAGCGCCAGGTGGCCGAGCTTGCTGGCCTTGCGCGTCAGCGCGCCATGGTTGGCCGGGGCCGGCGGCGGCGGGCTGAGGAAGCGCCAGGCGATGCGCACGATCAGGGCGATGGCCAGCAGGATGCCGATGCTCTTGTGGATTTCCGGGGCGCGGTGATACCAGGTGTCGTAGTAGTCCAGCTCGCGCATCCACAGGCCCAGGCCGAACAGGCCGAAGACCACCAGGGCGCTGCCCCAGTGCAAGAAGAGACTGACCAGACCGTAACGGGAGGGCGAATTACGCCATTGCATCGAAAGGTTTCCTGATAAAGCCGGAGCATCAAGACTAGCGGCAAAACGATCGGATAAAAGTGGAAATTACTGCTTTGAAACATCGATTCACAAGATAGCTTCGCTGGCTAACGACCATTCCAGAGCCTTCTGTGCCTCTTTCGAGATAACACCCCGGGCGCGGGAATTATTCACCGCCAAAGAAAAAGGGGCGCTGGAAGGCGCCCCTTTTTCACAGGCAGTGGCGGGAACCGCGGCTCAGAACATGTCGGTGAACCAGGAGAACGCACCCTTCTTCTTGCCCTCGCCCGCGGCCGGCGCCGCCGGCGCTTCGCTGGCCTTGGCCGGCGCGGGGATGCTGACGCTCTTGCCGTCGGCCAGGTCGCGCAGTTGCGCGGCGGCGCGCTTGCCGCTGCGCAGGGCGCCCTCGATGGTGCCCGGGTAGAGCGCGTCGGTGTGCTCGCCGGCGAAGGCGACGCGCGGCAGCGGCTGTTCCCAGGCGCGCCAGAAGCGGCTGATCTGCCCCGGGCCGTAGGCCAGGTAGGAGCCGCCGGTGCTGACGTCGGTGCTGTAGCGGCGCATTTCATAGCCGGAATAGGCGCCGCGCATCTTCGGGTAGTACTTGTTCATGCGGATCAGCACCTGGTCGACCATCTGCCGGTCGCCGAAGGCCTGCAGCACGCGGGCGTTGTCGCCGGAGAGGTTGATCAGCACGTTGGCGCCACCCTTGAGCGCGGGCTCGACCCAGATCATGCCCAGGCCCTGGTCGCTGTAGATCTCGCCGGACAGGCGCGACTTGTCGTCCCACACCGGGCGCTTGAACTTCAGCAGGATCTGGTCGCGCCAGCCGTAGTTGGTGTTCTTCAGCGCTTCCTGCTGCCTGGCGTTGAGCCCCGGGGTCAGTTGGATCTGGGCCAGGGCGCGCAGCGGCACGGCGAGCACCACGTAGTCGGCGCTGTAGCCGGTGGTGCCGGCCTTGACGGTGACGCCGTCCTTGTCCTGCACGATGGCGCTGACGCGGGCGTTGGTCTTGATGGTCTTCAACTGCTTGACGAAGGCCTGGGCCAGCACCTGGCTGCCGCCCGGCAGTCGCGCGGCGCGCAGGTCGCGGTCGTCGACGTTGCGGTACACCCGGCCCTGCTGGGCGAGGTACAGCAGCGACAGGCGCGAGGGCTCGTCATAGTGCGAGCGGATGCGCTGGTTGACCAGCAGGCGCGCGGTCGGCGACAGATTCAGCTTGTCCAGCCAGCGGGCGACGTTGAGCTGGTCGAGGGCGAACAGGGTCTTGTTGGCCAGCGGGTCGAGCGGGTCGTCGATGGACGCCGAGAGATCGTTCAGCGACTTCTCGAAGCGCTCCAGGTCGGCGGCCACGGCGGGCATCTTCTGCTTCAGGTCGGCGGAGCTGTAGTAGACGCCGTCGATCAGGTAGCTGGGGGTACGCACGAATTCCGGCGCCGGCACCGCTTTCAGCTTGAGGGTGTCCAGGTAGCCGTTGAGGGTCGGCTGGGCCTTGGCGTTGCCCAGCCATTCGCTGGTGGCCAGGCCCGAGCGCCCGCCGATCTGCGGCTTGGCCTCCAGCAGGGTGACCTGCCAGCCCGACTGCTGCAGTTCATAGGCGGCGCTGAGGCCGGCCAGCCCGCCGCCGACCACGATCGCGGTCGGCTGTTTGTCCTTGCCCAGCGCGAACGCGCTGAACGCCGCCAGCGCCAGCAGCGAGGCCGCGCGCAGCCATCGAATCTTCATCGTGCATCCCCCAACATGGTGCGAAGGCGCGCAGCATACGCCAGCGCCCAGTGGCCGGCCAGATGCCACCCTCTGCCGTGTGTCGCGGCGCGCGCCTTGTCCGTCCATGTCCCATTGCATAGGCTTGCCCGACGACTTCAAGAGGAGACCTTCCATGGGCCTGAACGCCGAGTGGATGCAGCGCGACCTGGAGGTGCTCTGGCACCCCTGCACCCAGATGAAAGACCACGAGCGCCTGCCGGTCATCCCCATCCGCCGCGGCAAGGGCGTGTGGCTGGAGGACTTCGAGGGCAAGCGCTACCTGGACGCGGTCAGCTCCTGGTGGGTGAACGTCTTCGGCCACGCCAACCCGCGCATCAACCAGCGCATCAAGGACCAGGTCGACCAGCTGGAGCACGTGATCCTCGCCGGCTTCACCCATGCGCCGGTGGTCGAGCTGTCCGAACGCCTGGTGCGCCTCACGCCCGAGGGCCTGTCGCGGGTGTTCTACGCCGACAACGGCTCCTCCGGCATCGAGGTGGCGCTGAAGATGAGCTACCACTACTGGCAGAACTGCGGCCAGCCGGCGAAGAAGCGTTTCGTCACCCTGACCAACAGCTACCACGGCGAGACCGTGGCGGCGATGTCGGTGGGCGACGTGGCGCTGTTCACCGAGACCTACAAGTCGCTGCTGCTCGACACCCTCAAGGTGCCCAGCCCGGACTGCTACCTGCGCGCCGAGGGCGAGAGTTGGGAAGCCCATTCACGGGCCATGTTCGAGCACATGGAACGGACCCTGGAGCAGCATCACCGGGAAGTCGCCGCGGTCATCGTCGAGCCGCTGATCCAGGGCGCCGGCGGCATGCGCATGTACCACCCGGTGTACCTGAAGCTGCTGCGCGAGGCCTGCGACCGCTACGGCGTGCACCTGATCCACGACGAGATCGCCGTCGGCTTCGGCCGCACCGGCACGATGTTCGCCTGCGAGCAGGCCGGCATCACCCCGGACTTCCTGGTGCTGTCCAAGGCCCTGACCGGCGGCTACCTGCCGATGGCCGCGGTGCTGACCACCGACACCGTCTACCAGGCCTTCTACGACGACTACGCCACCCTGCGCGCCTTCCTGCATTCGCACACCTACACCGGCAACCCGCTGGCCTGCACCGCGGCCCTGGCGACCCTCGACATCTTCGAGCAGGACAACGTGATCGAGGCCAACAAGGCCCTGGCCGCGCGCATGGCCTCGGCTACCGCGCACCTGGCCGACCATCCCCACGTGGCCGAAGTCCGCCAGACCGGCATGGCCCTGGCCATCGAGATGGTCCAGGACAAGACCAGCCGCGCGGCCTACCCCTGGCAGGAGCGCCGCGGCCTGAAGGTCTACCAGCACGCCCTGGAACGCGGCGCCATGCTGCGCCCGCTGGGCAACGTGGTGTACTTCCTGCCGCCCTACGTGATCACCCCGGAGGAAATCGACTTCCTCGCCGAGGTGGCCAGCGAAGGCATCGACATTGCCTGCCGGGACTCGGTGAGCGTGGCGGTCAGCGGGTTGTATCCGGATCACCGGGATCCGGGCTAGCGGCTGAGAGCCGAGAAGAGCGCTGGAGGCCGAAGGCTGGACGAAATGCAAAGCGGGCTGCACCATGCCGCTCTTCGTTCAGCCTCCAGCCTTCAGCGGCTTTGTTTCCTATGCGCCTTTCCCGCTTCTTCATCGACGCCCCCCTCTCCCTCGGCCAGCACGAGTTGCCCGAGGCCCAGGCCCACTACATCGGCCGCGTGCTGCGGCATGCCGCCGGCGATGCCGTGCAGTTGTTCGACGGCTCCGGCCAGGAGTTCCTCGGCGAGCTGGTAGAGGTGGGCAAGAAGAACGTGCGCGTGGAGCTGCGCGAAAGCTTCGCCGGCCTGGCCGAGTCGCCGCTGCGCCTGCACCTGGGCCAGGGCCTGTCGCGCGGCGAGCGCATGGACTGGGCGATCCAGAAGGCCACCGAACTGGGCGCCGCGCGGATCACCCCGATCGTCAGCGAACGCTGCGAAGTGCGCCTGAAGGACGAACGCGCCGACAAGCGCACCGCCCACTGGCGCCAGATCGCCATCAGCGCCTGTGAGCAATGCGGCCGCTCGGTGCTGCCGCAGATAGACGCCCCCGTCAGCCTCGCAGAATGGCTGCAGGCCACCGAGGCGGACCTCAAGCTGGTGCTGCACCCGGTGGCCGAGCCCCTGGCCAGCCACGCCCGCCCGGGCAGCCTGGCCTTCCTCATCGGCCCGGAAGGCGGCCTGAGCGACGCCGAGGTGGAACAGGCCAAGGCCGCCGGCTTCCACGCCGCCCGCCTGGGCCCGCGGGTGCTGCGCACCGAGACCGCTCCGGTGGTGGCGCTGAGCGTGGCGCAGCAGCTGTGGGGCGATTTCTGAGGTAGCCGCCGGAACCCTCGGCTATCGCGGACAAGGTCCTGCGACCGTGCCTCCCCGGCCCCATCGTGGCGGGCCATGCCCGCGGTTCGCGCGCAGGGCGCGCTCCTACAGGGGAACGCCGCGGTTGGCGCAGCGTAGGAGCGGACTCCGTCCGCGATATCCCGGAACCGGCCGTCGGCCGGATCGCGGATGAATCCGCTCCTACAGGTGGGTTCGAAGCCCCGTAGGATGGGTTGAGCGAAGCGATACCCATCGCCGTAGCGATTGGCGCGCCAGACGCGCGCCCTCAAAGCCCGCGCAGAGCCAGGCCGGCCAGGCCGAGCAGCAGCAGGCCGCAGCCGGCGTAGCTGACGCGGTGCCAGAACAGCGAGGTGTTGCGCCGCAGCCAGTCCACCAGGCCGGCGCAGAGGAAGCACCAGATCAGCGACGAGAGCATGAAACCGGCGAAGAACACCAGCGACTGCGCCTGGCTCGGGGCGCCTTCGACGATGCCGGCCAGGGCGCTGCCCAGCGCGCCCCAGTAGACCACGTTCTTCGGGTTAGACAGCGAGATGGCCGCCCCGGAGGCGAAGGCGTTGCCGGCGCTGGTGGCCGCCTCCAGGTCGTCCAGTGGCGGGCGCCAGGCGTCGCGCAGGCCCTGGATGCCGAGCCAGGCCAGGTAGCCGGCGCAGGCCAGGGTCAGCGGCACGCGCACTTGTTCATGGGCCAGCAGCAGGGCCAGGCCGGTCAGCCCGAGCAAGGCCCAGACCGCATCGCCGATCAACGAACCCAACTGCACCAGCAGCGCCGGGCGGAAGCCGCCGGTCAGGCCACGGCGCAGGGTTTCGCTGAACACCGCCCCCGGCGAGATATTGAAGGCGAAGCCGAACAGCAGGGCGGCAAGGAAGATGGCGAGCATGGGGCGGGACTCCGGAAAGCAGGAATGCGCCCATTCTCCCCAGACGATGGCGGAAAAACTTGAACCGGATTGCGCCGCTTCAGCCGCGCAGCGTGCGCTGGTAGCGGCCGGGACTGATGCCGTAGGCGCTGCGGAAGTGGCGGGTCAGGTGGCTCTGGTCGGCGAAGCCCAGGGCATGGGCGGCATCGCCCACGGCGACGCCCGCCCGCAGCAGCGCCAGGGCCCGCCGGGTGCGCAGTTGCATGGCCCACTGCCGCGGGCTCATCCCGGTGTGCTGCTTGAAGGCCCGCAGCAGGTGGAACCTGGAGACCTGCACCTGCTGCGCCATGGCCTCCAGGCTCAGCGGTTCGGCGAGGTTGGCGGCGAGCAGTTCCTGCAGGCACTCCACCGGGCGCCGGCCCAAGGCCGCCGTCTGCGGCGGCCGGGTACCCGCGTGGCGCGCCAGTTCGGCCAGCGCCAGGGTCAGGCACTCCTCGCCACGTTCGCGAAGGAAGGTGTCGCCGGAAAGGGCCAGTTCCACCGCACGGGCCAGCTCCCCCGCCAGCTGCGGATGCTCCAGCAGCGGCCGCTCGAAGGCCAGGCGCTGCAGGCCCAGGCTCGCGGCCAGCACGCTTTCCGCCAGGTAGAGGCTGACGAAGCGCCAGGGCTGGCCGTCGGCGGCGCCGCCACCCTGGATCTGCCCCGGGTTGTAGAGGGTGATGTCGCCGGCGCTGGCCTGGAAGCTGCGGCCGTCCAGCCAGATGTCCTCGCTGCCGCAGAGGTTGGCGCTGATGACGAATTCGTCATGGCTGTGCTTGTCGAAACGATGCCCGCTCAGCGCCGCGCTGGCCACTTCGCAGCCATCGCCCAGCCAGGCGTGACGCAGCGCCATGGCCGGGGCTCAGATCAGCCCGGCGTCGGCGAGCTTCTGCTCCAGCGCCACCAGGTCGGGGATGCGCACCAGGTCGTCGCCGACGCTCACCGCCGCCAGTTCCAGCGGCGCCAGTTCGGCCTCGGCGCGGGGCAGCTCGGGGCTGACCTTCAGCGAACGCGGAATGCCCTGGGCCAGCAGCGCCAGGAACTTCACGTGGGGCCGCCCGCCCAGGGCGTTGAGGACGATGACCCGCGCCCCCGGGCCGACCTGGGGCGCACCGCCGGAGGCCGCCTCGAAGGACAGCAGCGGCAGGCGCAGGTCGCGCCAGGCCACCTGGCCCAGGTACCAGGCCGGCAGGCCCGGCTGCGCCTGGGGCGCGCGGTAGGCGATCAGTTCGGCCACGGCCACGTTGGGCAGCAGCAGGGTACGGTCGGCCAGGGGCACCAGCAGCCCGGTCAGGCTGGCGGGTGCCTCGTCGTCGCCGAGATTGGCCGGGGTGCCGTTCACAGGGGCTTCCTGCGGCAGGGAAAGATCACTCATGACTCCACTCCAGTGGCCGCACACTGCGCAGCCAGGTGTTCGACCAGCGCCGCGGCGAGTTCGCGCGGGTCGGCCGAGAAGGTACTGTAGCCGCCCTCGCGCAGGCTGTCGGGCATGCTCGAGCAGGCGCAGCCGTCCGCGCGCTGCGTCCAGATCTCGGCGCCCTGGCGGCGCACATAGGCGGCCGCGGCGCTGCCGTCGCTGCACATGCCGCTGAAGACTATCACCCCGCAGCGGCTGCCGAACTGCTGGGCGAGGTTGAGCATCATCTGGTCGATGGACGGGCTGTAGGGTTCCGGCCAGGCCCGCTGGCCCAGGCGCATGCGGCCATCCTCGGCGAAGCCCAGCTCGTGCTGCACCGGCACCACCACCACTTCGCCGCAGCGCAGCCAGTCGGCGTCGCGGGCGAGGTTGACGCGCCACTGGCTATGCCGTCCCACCGCCTGCGGCAGGCTCTGCTCGAACGACGGGGCGATGTGCTGGGCATAGAGGAAGGCCAGCGGCAGGCCGCCCGGCAGCGCATCGAGGAACGCCTTGACCGCCGCCGGGCCGCCCAGGGACGCAGCCAGCAGCCAGACCTGGCGCGCCGGCTCGCCCACCTGCAGCGGCGAGGCCGCCAGGCCGTCGGGCAAGGCGATGCGGTTCGGTCGCTGGGCCTCGCTCAGCAGAGCCTCCAGGCTCTGGCCGACACTGGCGCTGGGGTCGCCCACCAGGCGCCGCAGCTTGCCCACCAGGCGCCGCTCCCAGCGCGGATAGTGCTCGGAAAGCCGCTCGGGGGCATGGCCCTCGCCGAACAGCACCGGCACCTGGGCCTGCTCCAGCAGGTTGTCGAGCAGCGGCGTGTCTTCCTGCTGGGCCAGGTCGACCAGCCACAGGTCGGTCGCGCAGGCGGCCAGCTGGGCCTCGTCCAGGCGCCCGGGGTCGGCGTTGAGCACCACCTGGTAGCCATGCCCGACCAGGGCCTGCTGCAGCACGTGGCGCTGCAGCGAGGTGTCGGCGATGATCGCGATCCTTGCGCCGCTCTGCTCAGGCATGGACGGTCACCAGCGCCTGGATGCTGTCGAGCAGCTCGGACTCCTGATAGGGCTTGCCCAGGTAGCGGTTGACGCCGATGGCCAGGGCCCGCTCGCGGTGCTTCTCGCCGGTGCGCGAGGTGATCATGATGATCGGCAGGTCCTTCAGGCGTTCGTCGTGGCGCACCAGGGTGGCCACCTCGAAGCCGTCCATGCGCGGCATCTCGATGTCCAGCAGCATGATGTCGGGCTTGTGTTCCTGCAGTTGGGCGATGGCATCCACCCCGTCCTTGGCGGTCAGCACGTTCATGCCGTTGCGCTCCAGCAGGCGGCTGGTGACCTTGCGCACGGTGACCGAGTCGTCCACCACCATGACCAGGGTCGGGCGCTGCTGTTCGCTGTCCGCCTGCGGCGCATTGGGCAGCGCGCGGCGCGGCTGGGCGTGCAGGGCGAGGCTGGCCAGGCGGGCGCGGATGGTCGCCAGCAGGTCGAGGATCACCACCACGCGGCCGTCGCCGAGGATGGTCGCCCCGGAGATGCCGCTGACCCCGGCGAACTGCGCGCCCAGGCTCTTCACCACGATCTCGCGGGAGCCGGCCAGGGCATCCACCTGCACCGCCACCGCGTGTTCCGCGGAGCGCACCAGGATCACCGGCAGCGGCAGCGACTGGCCCACCAGCTTGGGCTGCTGGCCGTTGTTCAGCAGGTCGCCCAGGTATTTCAGCTCGTAGTCCTGCCCGGCGTATTCGAAGTGCGGCGCATGGCCCTGCCTGCCGCCCTCCTCGTAGAGGGCCTCCAGCTCGTAGGGCGAAACGCGGACGATGCCCTCGATGGTGTTCAGCGGCACGGCGTACAGGTCCTCGCCGGAAAGCACCATGAGCGCGCGGTTCACCGACACGGTGAAGGGCAGGCGGATGGCGAAGCGCGTACCCTTGCCCGGCTCCGACTGGATGCTCATGGAACCGCCGAGCTGCTTGACCTCGGCGTTGACCACATCCAGGCCGACGCCGCGCCCGGAAATCTGCGTGAGCTTCTCGGCGGTGCTGAAGCCGGCCTCGAGGATGAACTGCAGCACCTCGTGGTCGGAAAGCTCGGCGTCGGCCGCCATCAGGCCGCGTTCGACAGCCTTGCGGCGCACCGCGTCGAGGCGGATGCCGCCGCCGTCGTCGGCCAGGCTGAGGAGGATGTCGCCGCCCTCGCGGCCCAGTTCCAGGCGGATGCTGCCGGCCTCCGGCTTGCCGGCAGCGCGGCGCGCATCGGCGGATTCGATGCCGTGGTCGACGGCGTTGCGCAGCATGTGCTCCAGGGGCGCGACTATGCGCTCCAGCACGGTACGGTCCATTTCCCCTTCGGCGTTGCCGACGATGAACTCCACCTGCTTGCCCAGCTCGCCGGCGACCTGCCGGACGATGCGCCGCAGGCGCGGCACCAGGCGGTCGAAGGGCACCATGCGGGTGCGCATCAGGCCTTCCTGCAGCTCGGTGTTGACGCGCGCCTGCTGCAGCAACAGGGTCTCGGCGTCGCGGTTCTTCGCGGCCAGGGTTTCCTTGAGGTCGAACAGGTCGGAGGCGGACTCGAACAGCGCGCGGGACAGCTGCTGCAGCTGCGAGTAGCGGTCCATCTCCAGCGGGTCGAAGTCTTCGTAGCCGGCCCGCTCCGCATCGGCCTGGTGGCGCGAGAGGATCTGCGCCTGGGTCTCGGTGTCGAGGCGGCGCAACTGGTCGCGCACCCGCTCGATGGTGGCGTCCATCTCCGTCAGGGTGGAGCCGACGTCGCTCACCTGCTGCTCGACGCGGCCCCGGAAGATGGAGGTTTCACCGGCCAGGTTGACCAGGTTCTCCAGCAGCGGCGCCGGGACCTTCACCAGTTCCTGCGGGGCGCGCCGCGCGGCGGCCTGCTGTGCGGCCTCCTGGGCGCGCTGGACGAAGGGCAGCACCTTGGGCGCTTCGCTGCGCTGCGGCTCGGCGACGGCCATGATGGCGCCGGCGGCCAGGACCGGCAGCGGCTCGACCGGCTCCGGCTCGCTGGCGGGCGGCGGCGTGACGGCCGCGGCGCTTTCGGCGGCGGCATCGGCCTCGCCGACCTGCTGGCGCAGGTGGTCCACTTCGTTCTGCAGGCCGTCGAAGCCGGACTGCACGTCGAGCAGCAGGCTGTCCGGCCAGGGCGCGCCCTGGCGCTGGGCTTCGGTGAGGTGTTCCTCGAGGTCGTGGGCGAGGTCGCCGAGGGCGTTCTGCCCGGCCAGCCGCGCACCGCCCTTGAGGGTGTGGAGGATGCGCAGCAGCTCGTCGAGGGCGCCGTGGTCGCCATCGGCGTCCCAGCGGCCCAGGGCGTGCTCCATGCCTTCGAGCAGGTCGTCGGCCTCTTCCAGGAAGATGTCGATGATGTCCGCCGCCGGCTCGTCGCCGGCCAGCAGCGACGGCACCAGCGGCTGCAGGCTGACGCTGCTGGGCATGCTCAGCTGTTCGTCGGGGTTGGCGCGGAAGTCGCGGATCGCCGCGATCAGCGACTCGCCCTCGGGAACCGGCTGCCGGCCCTGCACCGCCTCGAGCATTTCCGCCAGGCGGTCGTGGCAGCGCTGGAGCAGGGCGAAGAGCCCGTCGCTGGCGCGCAGGCGCCCGCCGCAGAGGCCTTCGTAGAGGTATTCCAGCTCGTGGGCGAGGTCGCCGATGGGGCGGATCTCGGCCATGCGCGCGCCGCCCTTGAGGGTATGCAGGTCACGCTGCAGGGCTTCGAGCTCGACGCCGTTGTCGACGTTGCCCATCCAGCGCTGCAGCGCACCGGCTGCGCTTTCCAGGATGTCGAAGCCTTCTTCGAGGAAGATGTCCACCAGTTCCTGGTCGTGCACTTCCAATGGCTCGAACGCCGGCGCAGGCGCGGGCTCGACGTCGTCGGTCTGCTCCAGGGCCTGGGCGCTCGGGTCGCTTTCCGCCTCATGGAGGAAGGTGGCGAGGTCGATCTCTTCCAACACCGGATCGACCGCCTCGGGTGCCGTGCTTTCGCTCTCCGGCTCGGGCTCAGGCTCGGATTCGGCCTCGCTCTCGTCGACGATCGGCAGCGGCGGCTCGTCCGGCAGCGGCGCGGCTTCGGCTTCGGCTTCGGCTTCGGCTTCGGCTTCGGCTTCGGCTTCGGCTTCGGCTTCGGCTTCGGCTTCGGCTTCGGCTTCGGCTTCGGCT
>NZ_FOLS01000059.1 GCF_900112375.1 Pseudomonas citronellolis
TCGAATGCTCTGCGTTTACGGCTCATGAATGACTCCTCTATTCAGTGGATTTTCCACCTATCGAGGTGTCCGAGGAAATTGAACCACCACAAACAGCCCCCTCTCCCTTCAGGGAGAGGGTTGGGGAGAGGGCGCTCTTAACCCCAACACCGCAGCCACCGACAAACCCCATTCGCGAGCAAGCCCGCTCCTACAGACATCCCCACCAAGACTCCGCCACTCCCACGCCGAAGGCTCTAGCCAGCACCTCCCAGCCCGCTACGACTAAAGTCGTCTGGAGGCCTTGCACCAGAGTCCTAAAGTGGGGATCGACGACATCCGCGTCATCCCCCGCTGTGAGGACAAGAACAAAATGAACGACAGCATCTACCAGCGGATTGATACCAATCCGCGCTTCAAGGAACTGGTGGCCAAACGCGAGCGATTCGCCTGGCTGCTCTCACTGATCATGCTGGGCCTGTACGTGGCCTTCATCCTGCTGATCGCATTCGAACCGCAAGTGCTGGGCACCAAGGTGAGCCCCGATTCCTCGGTGACCTGGGGCATTCCCATCGGCGTCGGGCTGATTCTGTCCGCCTTCGTCCTCACCGGCATCTACGTGCGCCGCGCCAATGGCGAGTTCGACCGCCTGAACCAGGAAGTCCTCAAGGAGGTCCAGCAATGATCGCCCGCCTGTTCGCGGCCCTCGGCCTGGCCGCCTTCGCCCCCGCCCTCTGGGCCGACGCCCTGACCGGCGACGTGCAGCGCCAGCCGATCAACGTCTCGGCGATCATCATGTTCGTCGCCTTCGTCGGCCTCACCCTGTGCATCACCTACTGGGCCTCCAAGCGCAGCAAGTCGGCCGCCGACTTCTACACCGCAGGCGGCAGCATCACCGGCTTCCAGAACGGCCTGGCGATCGCCGGCGACTACATGTCCGCCGCGTCCTTCCTGGGGATTTCCGCGCTGGTGTTCACCTCCGGCTACGACGGCCTGATCTACTCCATCGGCTTTCTCGTGGGCTGGCCGATCATCCTCTTCCTGATCGCCGAGCGCCTGCGCAACCTCGGCAAGTACACCTTCGCCGACGTGGCCTCCTACCGCCTCAAGCAGAAGGACATCCGCACCCTGTCCGCCTGCGGCTCGCTGGTGGTGGTGGCCTTCTACCTGATCGCGCAGATGGTCGGCGCCGGCAAGCTGATCGAACTGCTGTTCGGCTTGAACTACCACGTCGCCGTGGTCATGGTCGGCATCCTGATGGTGCTCTACGTGCTGTTCGGCGGCATGCTGGCCACCACCTGGGTACAGATCATCAAGGCCGTGCTGCTGCTGTGCGGCGCCTCCTTCATGGCGATCATGGTGCTCAAGCACGTCAACTTCGACATCAGCGCGCTGTTCTCCGAAGCCATCAAGGTGCACCCCAAAGGCGAGGCCATCATGAGCCCCGGCGGCCTGGTGAAGGACCCGATCTCGGCCTTCTCCCTGGGCTTCGCGCTGATGTTCGGCACCGCCGGCCTGCCGCACATCCTGATGCGCTTCTTCACCGTCAGTGACGCCAAGGAAGCCCGCAAGTCGGTGTTCTTCGCCACCGGCTTCATCGGCTACTTCTACATCCTGACCTTCATCATCGGCTTCGGCGCCATCGTGCTGGTGAGCACCAACCCGGCCTTCAAGGACGCCGCCGGCGCCCTGATCGGCGGCAACAACATGGCCGCCGTGCACCTGGCCGACGCCGTGGGCGGCAGCCTGTTCCTCGGCTTCATCTCCGCGGTGGCCTTCGCCACCATCCTCGCGGTGGTCGCCGGCCTGACCCTGGCCGGTGCCTCGGCGGTGTCCCACGACCTGTACGCCAGCGTGCTCAAGGGCGGCAAGGCCAACGAGAAGGACGAGCTGCGCGTGTCGAAGATCACCACCGTCGCCCTGGGCGTGGTCGCGATCATCCTCGGCATCCTGTTCGAGAAGCAGAACATCGCCTTCATGGTCGGCCTGGCCTTCTCCATCGCCGCCAGCTGCAACTTCCCGGTGCTGCTGCTCTCGATGTACTGGAAGAAGCTGACCACCCGCGGCGCCATGATCGGCGGCTGGCTGGGCCTGATCACCGCGGTGGTGCTGATGATCCTCGGCCCGACCATCTGGGTGCAGATCCTCGGCCACGAGAAAGCCATCTACCCGTTCGAATACCCGGCGCTGTTCTCCATGGCCGTGGCCTTCATCGGCATCTGGTTCTTCTCCATCACCGACAAGTCGGCGGCGGCGGACGAGGAGCGCGCACGCTTCTTCCCGCAGTTCATCCGCTCGCAGACCGGCCTGGGCGCCAGTGGCGCAGTAGCCCACTGATGCCTCGCGGCTGACTTGACGAAGCCGGAGGCTCGCCTCCGGCTTCGCCTTTTACGCACTGCCACAAGGGGCTCGCGATGCCCGAGAGCTTCAACTTCTCCGCGCCGCCGTTCGATCAGCTGCGCGTGAGCGAGCGCCAGGCCTTCGCCGAGGCCCTGAGCGTCGCCTACTACACCAGTGGCGAGACCGTGCTCGAAGCCGGCGCCGCGGTGCCCTGCCTGTTCATCGTGCTCAAGGGCGTGGTCGAGGAGCGCGGCGAAGATGGCCGGCTGTTCGCCCAGTACGCCGGTGACGACCTGTTCGACATCCGCGGGCTGTTCTCCGGCAGCAGCAAGCACGACTACCGCGCGGTGGAGGAGAGCATCCTCTACGAACTGCCGGCCAGCACCTTCCACCAGCTGTGCGGCGACAACCCCGGCTTCGCCCGCTTCTTCCAGGCCGACCTCGCGGCCAAGCGCCAATTGGCGCGGCGCGACGGGCAGAACCTGGCCGAATTCATCCTCACCCGCATCGCCCGCGAACACCTGCTGCCGGCCATCGAAGTGGACGCCGGGCTGCCCCTGGGCGACGCCGCGCGCCTGCAACTCAGCCATGGCGCCGATGCCCTGCTGGTGCGCAGCGGCGGCGAACTGGGCATCGTCACCCGCACCGACCTGATGCGCGCGCATTTCCGCGACGGCCGCGCCGAGGACGAAGCCATCGGCCCGCTCGCCCACGGCCCGCTGGCCAGCATCGAGCTGGGCGACTTCCTGTTCGACGCCATGATCCTCATGACGCGCCTGCGCATCGAGCGCGTCGCGGTGCACGAGGACGGCGAAGTGGTCGGCCTGCTGCACCTGACCCAGGTGCTCAGCCTGTTCTCCACCCACTCCCACGTCCTGGCGCTGCGCATCGCCCGCGCCGAGACCGAGGAGGAGCTGCGCGGCGCCGCCGAGACCCTGCACACCCTGATCGCCACCCTGGCCGGCAACGGCATCCGCCTGCGCTTCATCATGCAGCTGGTCGGCGCGCTCAACGAGCAATTGCTCGAACGCCTCTTCGAACTCTTGATACCGGCGCCGCTGCGCAGCCGCTGCTGCCTGGTGGTGATGGGCAGCGAAGGCCGCGGCGAGCAACTGCTCAAGACCGACCAGGACAACGCCCTGATCCTCGCCGACGATTTCCCCCAGGAACAGGCCCTGGCGCTGATGCAGCGCTTCAGCGATGCGCTGCTGGCCTGCGGCTATCCGCCGTGCCCCGGCGGCGTCATGGCCAGCCACGCGCAGTGGTGCAAGCCGCTGGCCGCCTGGCAGCGCGAGCTGAACACCACGGCCCTGGAAGGGCGCCCGGAACAGCTGCTGCGCCTGTCGATCCTCATCGACGCCTGGCCGGTGGCCGGCAACCGCCAACTGTTCGACGGCCTGCGCCAGGGCCTGCTGGGCTTCGCCGCGGACGGCGAGCGCTGGCTGGCGGACATCGCCGTGGCGGCCCTGCAGTTCGACACCCCGCTGACCTTCCTCGGCCAACTGAAGACCCGCGAGGAACACCTGGACATCAAGCGCGGCGGCATCTTCCCCATCGTCCACGGCTGCCGCGTGCTGGCCCTGCGCGAAGGGCTGGAGGCGCGCGGCAGCCTGGCCCGGCTGGACGCGCTGAAGGCGCGCGGGGTGCTCGACGAGGGCCTGGCGGAGAACCTTGCCGAAGCCTTCGAGCTGTTCCTGCAGCTGCGCCTGACCCAGCAACTGGCCGGCGAGCGCGATGGCCGCCAGCAGGGCCTGGACGTCGCCCGCCTGAGTCGCCACGAGCGCGATATGCTGCGCTTCGGACTGCATGCGGTGAAGAAGTTCAAGCAGAGCCTGGAACGGCAGTTCCACCTGGAGAGCCGATGAATGCCCTGGTGAAGATTCCCGACCACCACTGGTCCGGCTGGCGCCGCCGGCTGTACTGGTGCCTGCACGCCCCGGAGGAGGCCGAGGAGATCGTCTCCCTGGACCTGGAGACCACCAGCCTCGACCCGCGCAAGGCGGACATCCTCAGCATAGGCGCGGTGCTCATCCGCCGCGGCAAGCTGGTGCTCGGCGAGCGCCTGGAGCTGTTGGTGGAGCCGCCGGCCAGCCTCGACGGCGAGTCGATCCGCATCCACAAGCTGCGCCGCGCCGACCTCGAAGGCCAACTGCCGCTGGAAGAGGCGCTGCGCCGGACCCTGGCCTTCATCGGCGACCGCCCGCTGCTGGGCTACTACCTGTCGTTCGACGTCGCCGTGCTGCGCCGCCACCTGCGCGAGCGCCTGGGCGAGGCCCTGGGCAACCCGCGCATCGAGGTTTCCGCGCTGTACCAGCGCAAGATGGCGCGGCGCTACCCGGACCTGCACCTGGACCTGCGCTTCGACACCCTGGCGCGCACCCTCGGCATTCCCGTGGAAGGCCGCCACACCGCGCTGGGCGATGCGCGCAGCGTGGCGCTGATGTTCCTGCGCCTGCGCAAGGGCTCGCTGCCCGACCTGCAGCACTGAGCCCGCGGCGCAGAAAAACTGAATCCCGGCGTTGCGACGCCAGTCCCAATAGCAGGTGGGCAGCCCGTGCGCTGCCCGTTCCGCGGACGCGGGCCGGCAATGCTGGCGTGCCGTCCGACTGCCTACGGGAGGCGCTCCATGGGAACCATTCTGCTGGTCATCCTCATCCTTCTGCTCATCGGCGGCCTGCCGGTGTATCCCTATTCGCGCAGCTGGGGCTACGGGCCCTCGGGGATCCTCGGCGTGGTCCTGGTGGTGCTGCTGGTCATGCTCCTGCTGGGCTACGTATAGCGTGAACCCTTCGCGGTCCGCCGCCGGCGCAAGGTGCGCAAAGTGATCCAGGACACAGCCCGCCGTCCGCCCACGCCCTACCATGATGGCCTTTTGCAGGACGGGGGAAAGGGAATGCTCGGAGTCGTACTGGTCGCCCTGGGCAGCCTGTGGCTGCTCGGCCAGTTGCTCAGTGGCCTGGTGGCGCTGCCGGCGGCGGACTGGTTGGCGCGGGAGAGCGATCCGCAACGCTACTGGCAGTTCGTCTATTTCGCCCCGGCCCTGCTGCTGGCGCTGGGCTTCTTCCTGTTGCGCTACCGCGTGCATTCGTTCGCCGGCCTGCGCCGCGAGAAGGTCAATTGCGCGGCCTTCGTGCTGATCTTCGCGGGCGTCGCACTGGTTCTCGGGAAGCTTTCCTGTCTGCTGCTTCCATTGTTCTGAAGGCCGCGCCTTACCTGGCTGTGGCGCCGGTTTGCCGGCGCCATTCAGCAGCCTGATTAAAGCGCAGCGCGGGCGGGGCCTTGGCTACACTGCCGGACAATTCCCCGGACAAGACAAGGCAACCCCCCTATGCAAAACCGCATGATGATCACCGGCGCCGGTTCCGGCCTGGGCCGCGAAATCGCCCTGCGCTGGGCCCGCGAAGGCTGGCGCCTGGCCCTGGCCGACATCAACGACGACGGCCTGGCCGAAACCCTGCGCCTGGTGCGCGAGGCCGGCGGCGACGGCTTCACCCAGCGCTGCGACGTGCGCGACTACAGCCAGCTGACGGCGCTGGCCCAGGCCTGCGACGAGAAGCTCGGCGGCATCGACGTCATCGTCAACAATGCCGGCGTGGCCTCCGGCGGCTTCTTCGAGGAGCTGTCGCTGGAAGACTGGGACTGGCAGATCTCCATCAACCTGATGGGCGTGGTCAAGGGCTGCAAGGCCTTCCTGCCGCTGCTGGAGCGCAGCAAGGGGCGCATCGTCAACATCGCCTCCATGGCCGCGCTGATGCAGGGCCCGGCGATGAGCAACTACAACGTGGCCAAGGCCGGCGTAGTGGCCCTGTCGGAAAGCCTGCTGGCCGAGCTGAGCCTGGTGGACGTGAAGGTCCACGTGGTCTGCCCGTCGTTCTTCCAGACCAACCTGCTGGACTCCTTCCGCGGCCCCAGCCCGGACATGAAGAACCAGGTGGGCAAGCTGCTGGAAGGCTCGCCGATCAGCGCCGCCGACATCGCCGACTACATCCACCAGGAAGTCGAGCGCGGCAGCTTCATGATCCTGCCCCACGAGCAGGGCCGCCTGGCCTGGCAGGTCAAGCAGCAGAACCCGCAGGCGATCTACGACGAGATGACGCGCATGGCGCAGAAGATGAAGGCCAAGCAGCGCAGCCTGGCCTGAGTTTTCGCACCGCTTCGGTGCAAGCGAAAACAGCGCTTGCCCAGGGCGGTGCAAAAGCGTAGTTTTGCTTCACCGGCCTGCCTGCCGATGTAAGTTGGACCCCAGTGAAAGCCCCGCCTCCATCGCGGGGCTTTTGCTTTTCCGGGCCAGGCCACGCAACATTGCTGCCCGGCGCTTCCGTGGCGCCTGCGCCTGTGCTAGAAGGCAGCGTCGTCCAGAGGGAGTCTCACCGTCTTGCAGTCCGAATCCATCGTCTATGGTTGCATCCGCGACTGGCCCGGCGACTCCATGGAGCGGCGCCTGCGCCGCGCGGCCAACCGCAAGGTGCTGGACAGCCTGCCGATGGGCGAGGCCTGGCCGTTCCTCGGCCGCGAGATGTTCAGCCGCTGCGAGCAGGAAGGCGCCGGCCTGTACCAGTCCCAGGTGATCCACTTCGGCGCCAGCTACCCGGCCATCGAATACGAGTGGAACCTGTGGGTGGAGCAGTTCGAGGCGCTGCTCAAGCGCCTGTACTGGGCCAGCGCGGTGGTGCACCTGGAAACCGAACTCAACGGCTGCCACACCTTCCGCTGGGAATCCGAACGCGGCTTCCACAGCCCCCAGGAAGGCGACCTGCGGGTACGCTGCGCCTGGGAGCGCGAAGGCGGCCTGCGCGGCTGAGCCGCCAAGGAAAGCGAGATGCTCAACTACCTGTGGTTCCTCCTGGCCGCGTTCTGCGAGATCGCCGGCTGCTACGCCTTCTTCCTCTGGCTGCGCCTGGACCGCACGCCCCTGTGGATAATTCCCGGGCTGTTCAGCCTGCTGTGCTTCGCCCTGCTGCTGACCCGCGTCGAGGCGGCCTATGCCGGGCGCTCCTATGCGGCCTATGGCGGCATCTACGTGGCGGCGTCGCTGTTCTGGCTGGCCTATGTGGAGAAGAGCCGGCCGCTGTGGAGCGACTGGCTGGGCGTGGCGTTGTGCATCGTGGGGGCGAGCGTGGTGCTGCTGGGGCCGAAGTTGGCGCCTTGATGGAGGCTGGCTTTTCGTAGGAGCGAGCTTGCTCGCGAACCTGGCTCCTGGTGCTCAGCTAACCCTTGCAACCCTCTCCCCCCGCCCTCTCCCTGAAGGGAGAGGGAGCTATCCGTGCATGCCGGCAACTCCAGCATTGCCGGCGGGCATAGAAACCACCCCAGACACCGAATGCCCCCTCTCCCTTCAGGGAGAGGGCTGGGGAGAGGGCGCTCCAAAGCCCAGCACCTAAAGTCCCCGGCAAGCGCCATTCGCGAGCAAGCTCGCTCCTACGCGGCATCAGCCATGGCGTACCCCTGTAGGAGCGGGCCCTGCCCGCGATATCGCGCGCAGGGCGCGCTCCTACACCACCACACACCGTAGGATGGGTATCGCTCAGCTCTCCAGCCACTCCTTCGGCACTTCCACCTTGAGCATCAGCTGACATTGCTGGCTCTCCGGATCGAACACGATCACCGCCTCGCCGCGCCTGAGCGCGTGGCGCGCGCGTTCGACGCGGGTGGCCAGGGGCGTGTCGTCGCCGTTGTCGGTGCCTTCGCGGGTGACGAAGTCTTCCAGCAGGTTGTTCAGGGTATCGGCTTCGAGCAGGTCGTAGGGAATCAGCATGGGCGGGCACTCGGCGGAACTGGCGGCGATTCTAGTCGCGCGCCGGCCCGCCGGCGAGTGCGGAACGCCTCAGTGGTGCCCCTTTTCATCGTCCTTGCTGTTGTCCAGCAGTTCGCCCACCGGTTGCACGTGGGTGGTGCTCTCCATGTGCACCGGGTGTTCCAGTTGCTTGCTGAAGCGCTCGATGGCGCCTTCCTTGGGCTCGGCGTCGCTGTCGAACACCGGCGGGCTGAGCAGGTAGGCGCAAAGCAGGCGCGCCAGGTTGGCCAGGCTGTCGATGTGGGTGCGCTCGTAGCCGTGGGTGGCGTCGCAGCCGAAGGCCAGCAGCGCGGTGCGGATGTCGTGGCCGGCCTCGATCGCCGACTGCGCGTCGCTGTGGTAGTAGCGGAACAGATCGCGGCGCACCGCCACCTCGTGGCGCTCGGCCAGGCGCAGCAGGTGCCGCGAGAGGTGGTAGTCGTAGGGCCCGCCGGAGTCCTGCAGGGCCACGCTCACCGCGTGTTCGCTGGAATTCTGCCCCTCGGCCACCGGGGCGATGTCGATGCCGACGAACTCGCTGACGTCCCAGGGCAGGGCGCCGGCCGCGCCGGAGCCGATCTCCTCGGTGATGGTGAATAGCGGGTGGCAGTCGATCGGCAGTTCCTGGCCGCTTTCGACGATGGCCTTGAGCGCCGCCAGCAGCGCCGCCACGCCGGCCTTGTCGTCCAGGTGGCGGGCGCTGATGTGGCCGCTGTCGGTGAATTCCGGCAGCGGGTCGAAGGCTACGAAGTCGCCGATGGACACACCCAGCGCGGCGCTGTCGGCCGGGCTCACGGTGTAGGCGTCCAGGCGCAGCTCGACGTGGTCCCAGCTGATCGGCAGGCTGTCCACCGCGGTGTTGAAGGCGTGCCCGGAGGCCATCAGCGGCAGTACGCTGCCGCGCAGCACGCCGTTGTCGCAGAACACGGTGACGCGGCTGCCCTCGGCGAAGCGGCTCGACCAGCAGCCCACCGGGGCCAGCGCCAGGCGGCCGTTGGGCTTGATCTCGCGGACGATGGCGCCGATGGTGTCCAGGTGCGCCGAGACCGCGCGGTCCGGGCTGTTGCGGCGGCCGGCGAGGGTCGCGCGGATGGTCCCGCGGCGGGTCATCTCGAAGGGGATGCCGATCTCCTCCAGGCGCTCGGCGACGTAGCGCACGATGGTGTCGGTGAAGCCGGTGGGGCTGGGGATGGCGAGCATCTCCAGCAGCACCCGCTGCAGGTAGTTGAGGTCCGGTTGCGGCAGTCGGCTCATGCGGGCACCTCGCGGTCCAGGGGTTCGCGGCTGAGCGGGAAGAGCAGGTCGAGGAAGCGTTCGGCGGTGGGCTGCGGCTCGTGGTTGGCCAGGCCCGGGCGCTCGTTGGCCTCGATGATCACGTAGTCCTCGCCCTCCACGTCGGGCACCAGCAGGTCCAGCCCGGTGACCGGGATTTCCAGCGCCCGCGCGGCGCGGATGGCGGCCTCGCGCAGGGCCGGGTGGAGCTTGTCGGTGACGTCTTCCAGGGTGCCGCCGGTGTGCAGGTTGGCGGTGCCGCGCACGGCCAGGCGGCGGCCTTCGGGCAGCACGTCGTCGTAGCCGAAGCCGGCGGCCTGCAGGGTGCGCTCGGTCTCGCCGTCCAGCGGGATGCGGCTCTCGCCGCCGGTGGCGGCCTGGCGCCGGCGGCTCTGCGCCTCGATCAGCTGACGGATGCTGTGGCGGCCGTCGCCGATCACCGTGGCCGGGTGGCGCACCGCGGCGGCCACCACTTCGTAGCCGATCACCAGCACGCGCAGGTCCTGGCCGGGGTGGTAGCTCTCCAGCAGCACGCGGCCGTCGAACTGGCGGGCGTGTTCGATGGCGGCCTCGACCTCTTCGGCGCGCATCAGGTTCACCGCCACGCCCTGGCCCTGCTCGGCGTCCACCGGCTTGACGACCAGTGCGCCGTGCTCGGCGAGGAACGCGGCGTTGTCCGCGGCGCTGGCGGCCAGGCGCTGCTGCGGCTGCTTCAGGCCGGCGCGTTCCAGCGCCCGGTGGGTCAGGCGCTTGTCCTGGCAGAGGGTCATGCTCACCGCGCTGGTCAGGTCGCACAGCGACTCGCGGCAACGGATGCGCCGGCCGCCCTGGGTCAGGCTGAAGATGCCGGCCTCGGCGTCCTGCACCTGCACCTCGATGCCGCGGCGATGGGCCTCGTCGACGATGATCCGGGCATAGGGGTTCAGCCCCTGCTCGGGGCCGGGGCCGAGGAACAGCGGCTGGTTGATGCCGTTCTTGCGCTTGATGGCGAAGGTCGCCAGTTCGCGGAAGCCGAGCTTGCGGTACAGCGCCTTCGCCTGTTTGTTGCTGTGCAGCACCGACAGGTCGAGGTAGGCCAGTTCGCGGCTCATGAAGTGTTCGATCAGGTGGCGCGCCAGGGCCTCGCCGACGCCCGGCCGGCTGCACTGCGGGTCCACCGCCAGGCACCAGAGGCTGGAGCCGCCTTCCGGGTCGTGGAAGGCCTTGGCGTGGTTCAGGCCCATGACCGCGCCGACCGCATTGCCGGTCTCGCTGTCCTCGGCCAGCCAGTAGGTGGGCCCGCCCTGGTAGTGCGGGGTGAGCCGCTCGGCGTCCACCGGCAGCATGCCGCGGGCCAGGTACAGGCGGTTGACCGCCGCCCAGTCGTCCTCGCCGTGCACCCGGCGGATGCGGAAGCCGCGGAACGAGCGGCGCGCCGGGCGGTAGTCGGTGAACCACAGGCGCAGGGTGTCGGAGGGGTCGAGGAACAGTTGCTGCGGGGCATGGGCCAGCACCTGCTGCGGCGCTGCCACGTAGAGTGCGATGTCACGTTCGCCAGGGCGCTCGTTGAGCAGCTCGCTGGCCAGCGCGTCGGGCTCGGCGAAGGTGTGCCCGATCAGCAGCCGGCCCCAGCCGCAGTGCAGGCTGTGGGGCTCGCAACCGGGCTGCTCGTGGTCCTCGGCGAAGCGCGCCTGCAGGCGCTGGTAGGTCGGCACCTGGCCGCGCAGCAGGCGCTGGTTGTGCGGATGGGGCAGGTTGAAATGGCTTTTCATGGTTCGCTCCCTGGAGGGCGGGCCGCCGGTACGGTGCCGGTGGCCCGCGCTGCTGGCTGGGTCAGAGTCCCTGTTCGGTCAGCCAGAGGTTGAGGGCGGCCAGCTGCCAGAGCTTGGAGCCGCGCAACGGGGTGAGGTCGTTCTGCGGGCTGCCGAGCAGGCGGTCGATCTGCGCCGGCTCGAACAGGCCGCGGTCCTGGCTCGGGTCCAGCAGCAGCTCGCTGACCCAGGCGCGGGTGTTGCCCTGCAGGTGCTTGAGGCCAGGCACCGGGAAGTAGCCCTTGGGCCGGTCGATCACCTCGGCGGGGATCACCCGCCGCGCCGCGGCCTTGAGCACCTGCTTGCCGCCGTCGCCGAGCTTGAAGCGCGCCGGGATGCGCGCCGAGAGTTCGGCCAGGCGGTAGTCGAGGAACGGCACGCGGGCCTCCAGGCCCCAGGCCATGGTCATGTTGTCGACGCGCTTGACCGGGTCGTCCACCAGCATGATGGTGCTGTCCAGGCGCAGCGCCTTGTCCACCGCGTCGCTGGCGCCGGGCATGGCGAAGTGCTCGGCGACGAAGGCCTGGGCCACGTCCTCCACGCGCAGGGCCGGGCGCACCGTGGCTTCGTATTCGCCGTGGCTGCGGTCGAAGAAGGCCGCGCGGTAGGCGTGCAGCGGCGAGGCGGCGTCGACCATGGGCGGGTACCAGTGGTAGCCGGCGAAGAGTTCGTCGGCGCCCTGGCCGCTCTGCACCACCTTGCAGTGCTTCGACACTTCGCGGGCGAGCAGGTAGAAGGCGATGCAGTCGTGGCTGACCATGGGTTCGCTCATGGCGCGGAAGGCTGCCGGCAGCTGCTCGATCACCTCGTTCTCGCCGATGCGCAGCTGGTGGTGGCGCGTGCCGTAGCGGCGGGCGATGAGGTCGGAGTAGTGGAACTCGTCGCCGCGCTCGCCGCCGGCATCCTCGAAGCCGATGGAGAAGGTCAGCAGGTCGTCCACCCCAGCCTCGTGCAGCAGGCCGACCAGCAGGCTGGAGTCCACGCCGCCGGAGAGCAGCACGCCCACCTCGCGGGCGGCGCGCTGGCGGATGGCCACGGCCTCGCGCAGGCTGTCCAGCACGCGGTCTTCCCAATCCTCCAGGCGCAGTTCGCGTTCGTCCTCGCGGCAGCCGTATTCCAGGCGCCACCAGCAGTGCTGCTCGCTGCGGCCGTCGGCGTCGATGCTCATCCAGGTCGCCGGCGGCAGCTTGCGCACGCCGTTGAGAATGGTGCGCGGGGCGGGCACCACGGCGTGGAAGTTCAGGTAGAGGTTGAGCGCCTCGGCGTCCAGGCTGGTGTCGACGCCGCCGCCCTGCAGCAGCGCCGGCAGGCTGGAGGCGAAGCGCAGACGCTTGTCGTCCCGGGCCAGGTACAGCGGCTTGATGCCCAGGCGGTCGCGGGCGATGAACAGCCGGCGGGCGTCGCGCTCCCAGATGGCGAAGGCGAACATGCCGTTGAGCCTGGGCAACAGCTCCTTGCCCCAGGCGTGGTAGCCCTTGAGCAGCACCTCGGTGTCGCCGCCGGAGAAGAAGCGGTAGCCGAGGGCTTCCAGCTCCTTGCGCAGCTCGGGGTAGTTGTAGATGGCGCCGTTGAACACCAGGGACAGGCCCAGGGTGGTGTCGATCATCGGCTGGCCGGAGGCTTCGGCCAGGTCCATGATCTTCAGCCGGCGGTGGCCGAGGGCCACTGGCCCTTCGCTGTGGAAGCCCCAGGCGTCGGGTCCGCGGGGGGCGAGGTGGTGGGTGATGCGCTCGACCGCCGCGAGGTCGGCCGGCTGGTTATCGAAACGTAGTTCTCCTGCTATGCCGCACATTTTCCTTACCGGTTCTCCGTTGGGGATGAATGGGGGGTCAGGCCGGGGCCCTTTTTTTGTGTTAACAGAAAGACTGTTTCATGTGAAAGTAGTTCTATGATTTTTTTATGAATTCATGCGCCTTCTGTATGGAAGATTGATTATGGTTGAAAGAAAAAATGCCTTGGAGGATGCCTATGCGTTGTCCATGTTCCAGGCCCTGCGGCGGCTGCACCAGGGCAGCGAGGTGCACGCCAAGCGCCTGAGCCGCTTCGGCGGGCTGACGCCGCTGCAACTGCTGATCCTGCAGGTGTTGCTGGTGGAGAGGGAGATCACTGCCAGCCGCCTGGCCAAGCGTGTGAGCCTGTCCCAGGCTTCGCTGTCCGGGGTGCTCGATCGTCTGGAAAGCCGTGGTTTGCTGGCGCGCCGGCGTGATGAGCAGGATCGGCGCAAGCAATGGTTGCTGCTGGAGGACGCTGGCCGTGACGCATTGCAGTCGGCGCCGCCGTTGTTGCCGGAATATGTGTTGGTGCGCTTTGCCGAGTTGCCTGAGTGGGAGCGGCATGCGGTGTTGGCGGGGTTGTTGCGGGCGGCGGAGTTGTTCGAGTTGCCGGAGGAGGAGGAAGAGGAGTGATGGGAGGTTGGGAGGTTGGGATGCGTAGGAGCCTGATTCTTCACTTTGCACCCAACCTCACCCCCCGTCATTCCCGCGAACGCGGGAACCCAGTGACTTGGGGGCTCGGTGTAGCGCGCCGCACCGAGTGTTCGGATGTCTCTGGTTTCGCCCCCTCGGGCGAGTCCCTTTTGTCAAACGCCACAAAAGGAACCAAAAAGGCTTGCCCCACATACGGGCCCGACAGAGTCGGGCTACCCTCGCGAATTCCCCCGCCACGGAGGCCCGCCCCGAGGGTACGTCCCTGTAGCCCGCGGGGCTCTCGCGACATCCATGTCGCATGACCTCCTGAGCGCGGGTTTCGCTCGGCCTTCTGAAGGGGCGTTTCGGTGCGCGCGGAGGTTTCTCTGGAAATCCCAAGAGCGAACGCGCTTTTGCTCTTCGTAGGAGCGAGCTTGCTCGCGAACCCACCAGTCACTGGGTTCCCGCGTTCGCGGGAATGACGAGGTTGAAGGATGGTGCCTGACTTACAGGCCACTCCGGACAGCCCCCTCTCCCTTCAGGGAGAGGGCTGGGGAGAGGGCGCTCTTGAACCCAACACCTACGTCCCCGGTAACCACTGTTCGCGAGCAAGCTCGCTCCTACGAAAAACACCTCGGCGCCGCCAGCGACAGGCTCATCACCAGGTGTGGCTAGGACTTCAGCCCCCGCACCAGCTCGCGCAGGAAGAACCGATTGGGATGGCAAGCCTCGGCCACGGCTCGAGGCAGGGGCAGTGGCTCGTCGTCCAGCCAGGCCGCCAGCAGTTCGCCGGACAGCGGCGCGCTGATCAGCCCGCGGGAGCCGTGGGCGCTGTTCAGGTACAGGCCGTCGAGCCAGGGGCAGGGCGTGTCGGGTACCTGGCGGGCGTCCTTGGCCAGTACGGCGTAGGCCTCGGCGAAGGCTTCGCGCGCGGCCAGCGGGCCGATCAGCGGCAGGTAGTCCGGCGTTGTGCAACGGAACGCGGCGCGGCCTTCGAGGGCTGCCGGGTCCTGCGGGCCCAGGCGCTGCAGCAGGTCCGGGGAGATTTCCCGCAGCAGTTCCAGATTGCCCTGGTGTTCGGCGACGGTGGGCTGCAGGTCGTCGCTGTGAAAGTCGAAGCTGGCGCCCAGGGTGTGCTCGCCCAGGCGCGGCGGAGCGACGTAGCCCTCGGCGCAGACCACGGTACGCAGCGCCGCGCTTGCTTCGGTGGCCGGCAGGCGGCTGATCTGCCCGCGGATGCGTTTGAGCGGCAGGCTGGCCGCGCCGGGGAAGGCGCGTACCTCGGCGGCGGTGGCCAGGACCGCCACCGGCGCCGAGGCCAGGCGCTGTTCGCCATCGAAGGCGTGCCACTGCCCGCCGTCGCGCTCCAGGCGCACCTCGTGGCCGCTCAGCAGCTCGATGTTCGGGGGTTCGGCCAGGGCCCGGCACAGCGCCGGCGGATGCGCCCAGCCGGCCTCGGGGAAGAACAGCCCGCCGGCCGGCAGGGCGATGCCGGCGGTGGCTTCGGCCTGTTCCCGCGAGAGCGCCTGCAGCAGGTCCTCGGGGAAGGCTTCGGCCAGCTTCGCCTGGCGCTTGCCCTCGGCTTCGTCGAAGGCCAGTTGCAGCACGCCGCAGGCGTCCCAGTCGCGGCCGCGTTGCAGACGCTCCAGCAGCCGGCGGGTATGGCCGAAGCCGGCCACCACCAGACGCGACAGCGCCGTGCCGTGGGCCGAGAGCTTGAGGTAGAGCACGCCCTGGGGGTTGCCCGAGGCCTCCGCGGCCAGTTCGCCATGGCGTTCCACCAGGCTTACCTTCCAGCCGCGCACAGCCAGGCTGGCGGCGGTGGCGCAGCCGGCCAGGCCGCCGCCGACGACCAGCGCGCGGCGCTCGCCCACGGGCGCCGGCGGGCGCGCATACCAGGGCTTGGCGGCGTCCTGCGGCTGGCCCTGGAACTCGCCCACCAGCATCTCGCGCTTCTGCCCGAAGCCCTTGACCCGCTGCATGGCGAAGCCGGCGGCGATCAGCCCGCGGCGGACGAAACCGGCGCTGGTGAAGGTGGCCAGCGTCGCGCCGGGGGCCGCCAGCCGCGCCAGTTCGGCGAACAGCGGCTCGGTCCACATCTCCGGGTTCTTCGCCGGGGAGAAGCCGTCGAGGAACCAGGCGTCGATACGCGCTTCCAGCTCCGGCAGGGTTTCCAGCACGTCGCCCACCAGCAGGGTGAGCACCACCCGGCCACCGTCGAACAGCAGGCGCTGGAAGCCGGGATGGATGGCGTGGTACTGCGCCAGCAACTGCTCGCTCCAGGGCCGCAGTTCATCCCACAGGGCCAGGGCGCGCGCCAGGTCGTCGCGGCGCAGCGGGTACTTCTCCACGCTGACGAAGTGCAGGCGCGCATCCGCCGGGGCCAGGGCCTCGAACTGGCGCCAGGCGCAGAGGAAGTTCAGGCCGGTGCCGAAGCCGGTCTCGCCGATGCACAGGCGCCCGCCCGCCGGCAGTGCGGCGAAGCGTCGCGGCAACTGGTTGCCGTCGAGGAACACGTGGTGGGTTTCCGCCAGGCCCGAGGCGCGGGAGAAGTACACGTCGCCGTAGGCGCGCGACAGGGGCTGGCCGTTTTCGTCCCAGTCGAGCTGGGCGCTGTGGTGGTCGGGCATGGGGCTACCGGCAGGAAAGCGAAGCGCGCATTTTAGCCGATCCCCCGCGCAGACAGCCTGCGTCACATCCGCTACCTTCAATGCAACCCGCAGTCAGGAGGCAGTGCATGTTCGAGTCCGCCGAGATCGGCCATTCCATCGACAAGGAAACCTACGAAAGGGAAGTCATAGAGCTGCGCGAAGCCTTGCTGGAGGCCCAGTACGAGCTCAAGCGGCAGGCGCGGTTCCCGGTGATCATCCTGATCAACGGCATCGAGGGGGCCGGCAAGGGCGAGACGGTCAAGCTGCTCAACGAGTGGATGGACCCGCGGCTGATCCAGGTGGAAAGCTTCCTCTGGCCCACCGACGAGGAGCTCGCCCGCCCGCCGCAGTGGCGCTTCTGGCGGCGCCTGCCGCCCAAGGGGCGCACGGCGATCTTCTTCGGCAACTGGTACAGCCAGATGCTCCATGCGCGGGTCAACGGCGACATCAAGAGCAGCCGCCTGGACGTGGCCATCGACGCCGCCGAGCGTTTCGAGCGCATGCTCTGCGACGAGGGCGCGCTGATCTTCAAGTTCTGGTTCCACCTGTCCAAGAAGCAGCTCAAGGAACGCCTGAAGACCCTCGAGAATGACCCCCAGCGCTCCTGGCAACTGAGCGAGATCGACTGGCTGCAGAGCGAGGTCTACGACAAGTTCGTGCGCTACGGCGAGCGCGTGCTGCGCCGCACCAGCCGCGACTACGCGCCCTGGTACATCGTCGAGGGCGCGGACGAGCGCTACCGCAGCCTGACCGTCGGCCGCACCATCCTCGAAGGCCTGCAGGCGGCGCTCGACGTCAAGGACCGGCCGCGCCGGCAGCCCCATGCCGCGCCGTTGGTGGCCAGCCTGGACAACCGCGGCCTGCTCGACAGCCTCGACCTGAGCCTGGCGCTGAGCAAGGACCAGTACAAGACGCAACTGGCCCGGGAGCAGGCGCGCCTGGCCACGCTGATCCGCGACAAGCGCTTCCGCCAGCATTCGCTGCTGGCCGTGTTCGAGGGCAACGACGCCGCCGGCAAGGGCGGCGCCATCCGCCGCGTCACCGACGCCCTGGACCCGCGCCAGTACCACATCGTGCCCATCGCCGCGCCCACCGAGGAGGAGCGCGCCCAGCCCTACTTGTGGCGCTTCTGGCGGCACATGCCGGCGCGCCGGCAGTTCACCATCTTCGACCGTTCCTGGTACGGCCGGGTGCTGGTGGAGCGCGTCGAGGGCTTCTGCCCGCCGGCCGACTGGCTGCGCGCCTACTCGGAGATCAACGACTTCGAGGAGCAACTGGTGGAGTTCGGCATCGTGGTGGTGAAGTTCTGGCTGGCCATCGACAAGGACACCCAGTACGAGCGCTTCAAGGAGCGCGAGAGCATTCCCTTCAAGCGCTACAAGATCACCGAGGAAGACTGGCGCAACCGCGACAAGTGGGACCAGTACGTCGACGCGGTGGGCGACATGGTGGATCGCACCAGCACCGAGATCGCGCCCTGGACCCTGGTGGAGGCCAACGACAAGCGCTTCGCCCGGGTCAAGGTGCTGCGCACGCTCAACGATGCGCTGGAGGCGGCGTTCGATAAGGACAAGTGAAGGAGACGGCGATGGTCTACGTGCAGCGCGATGAGAACGGCCGCCTGGTGCGGGTCGAACGCGAACCCTTCGCCGGCGGCCAGGGCGCCCCGGCCGACGACCCCGAGGTGCTGGCCTGGATGAGCGGCGCCCTGGACGCGCGCCTGCAGTCCCTGCAGCGCTCGGACCTGGAGTTGGTGCGGGTGATCGAGGACCTAGTGGGCGTGCTGGTGGGTCGCGGCCTGATCCGCTACACCGACCTGCCCGAAGCGGCCCGGCGCAAGCTGGAAGACCGCGCCACCACCCGCGCCGGGCTGGATGGGCTGGGTGGGTTGGTCGAGGAGGAGGATGAGCGGTTGTTCTGAAGGCAGGCTCGGGGTTTTTGTAGGAGCGAGCTTGCTCGCGAACAGTGGTTACCGTAGGTGTCGGGTTCAAGAGCACCCTCTCCCCAACCCTCTCCCTGAAGGGAGAGGGGGCTGTTCGGAGTGGGTGGGGAGTTTGGAGTTATCCTGATACTCCTAACCTCACCCCGTCATTCCCGCGAACGCGGGAACCCAGTGACTGCTGGGTTCGCGAGCAAGCTCGCTCCTACGAAAAGCAAAAGCAAAAGCGCGCCCGCTCTGCCTTTTGCTTTTGGACTTCCAGAGAAACATCCGCGCACTCCGGAACGCCCCTTCAGAAGGCCGAGCGAAACCGGCGCTCAGGAGGTCATGCGACATGGATGTCGCGAGAGCCCCGCGGGCTACAGGGACGTACCCTCGGGGCGGGCCTCCGTGGCGGGGGA
>NZ_FOLS01000032.1 GCF_900112375.1 Pseudomonas citronellolis
AAGCACCCACACGAATTGCTTGATTCAACTTGTTAAAGAGCAGTTGGTTGATTCTTTCGTCTCAACCGAGGCCGCGCATTCTACGCCAACCTCTTATTTCGTCAAGCGTTATTTTCAGAATTTTTCGTTCCTACTCAACCGCTTGCGCTGTCGATCGGCCGGAGCTTCTCGTCAGCGGGAGGCGCATTCTACAGCGATCAAACTCGCTGTCAAGCACCTCGGCGATCTTCCTTTTGGCTCGCTGCCGGAGCAGCTGTCGAACCCAAAGGCGGCGAGTGAATCACCGGCCTGATCACCACTCTCAACTTCTAACCCGCTTAAGTGCTTGATTTTCAAGCTCTTTCAGCGCTTCGTCGCTGGGAGTGGTGCGCATTATAGGGACTTCAGAATGCCCGTCAACACTTTTCTGAAAGTTTTCACTCGGCCAGCAAAGTGACCTTCGCGAACGCCTTCTTGCCGGCCTGCACTATATGAGTAGCACCGACCTTGAAGACGAAGCTGCGATCCACGGCATGGCCATCGATACGCACGCCACCAGCGCCCAGCAGGTCGCGAGCCACGGCGGAGTTCTTCACCAGACCGGCACGGTTCAGCACGGCGCCGATGGGAAGGTCCTCGGTGGCGGCCACTTCCACTTCCGGGATGTCTTCCGGCAGTTCGCCTTCCTTCAGGCGATTGCCTGCGGACTTGTGGGCATTGGCGGCGGCTTCTTCGCCATGGAAGCGGGCGACGATCTCTTCCGCCAGCTTGATCTTGACGTCACGCGGGTTGGCACCAGCCTCGACATCCTTGCGCAGGGCATTGATCTCGTCCATCGAGCGGAAGCTGAGCAGCTCGAAGTAACGCCACATCAAAGTGTCCGGAATGGAAACGAGCTTGCTGTACATGACACCCGGCGCTTCCTGAATGCCGATGTAGTTGCCCAGGGACTTGGACATCTTCTTCACGCCATCCAGGCCTTCCAGCAGCGGCATGGTCAGGATGCACTGCGGCTCCTGGTCATAGGCGCGCTGCAGCTCGCGCCCCATGAGCAGGTTGAACTTCTGGTCGGTACCGCCCAGCTCCACGTCGGCGCGCAGCGCCACCGAGTCGTAGCCCTGCACCAGCGGATAGAGGAACTCGTGGATGGCGATGGACTGATTGCTGGCATAGCGTTTGCTGAAGTCATCGCGCTCGAGCATACGGGCGACGGTGTACTGGGAGGCGAGACGAATGAAATCGGCCGGAGTCAGCTTGTCCATCCAGGTGGAGTTGAATGCCACCTCGGTCCTGGCCGGGTCGAGGATCTTGAAGACCTGGGATTTGTATGTCTCGGCGTTCTCCAGCACCTGCTCGCGGGTCAGCGGCGGACGGGTGGCGCTCTTGCCGCTGGGGTCGCCGATCATCCCGGTGAAGTCCCCGATGAGGAAGATCACCTGATGACCGAGGTCCTGGAACTGACGCAGCTTATTAATGAGGACGGTATGCCCGAGGTGCAGGTCCGGCGCGGTCGGGTCGAAACCCGCCTTGATCCGCAGTGGCTGGCCGCGCTTGAGCTTCTCGACCAGCTCAGCCTCCACCAGAAGTTCATCCGCACCACGCTTGATCAGCGCCAGCTGCTCTTCGACCGACTTCATCACAGTTCCCGTTCCGTTTTTCCGGCAATCAAAAGGGAACCAACCATACAAGATCGGGCACTAAAAACAAGTTTTGCCCGGCGTACGGGGAAATGGCGTCAAACCCTGGGCGATAGACTTGCTTCGAGGGGAATTTGGTTATATTTTAGGCAGTTATTTCACATTCCAAAAACACCACTCATGCCATGACGCAATCGAATCAGAAAGCGCCCTACTATCCGAAGAGCCATCTGCTGGCCGCAAGCGGTGTAGCAGCGCTCCTCAGCCTGGCTCTGCTGGTGTTCCCCTCGAGTGAAGTCGAGGCGAAGAAGACCACGCTCAATCTGGAGCTGGACGGCGGTTCCGACCGCATCATTCAGGAAAAGGACGACCTGCGAAGCCCGCAGGTCACCGAGAACAGCGATTCTCCCTTCGCACGGATCGAAGGGCAGAACGACGACAACCGCGCCGGAAAAGACGCGGAAGAAGAAAAGAAAGCACTCAAGGCTTCCAACGACACCCAACCCGCCACGCCCGCCGAACCGGCGTGGAAACGCGTGACCGTGGGCAAGGGCGACACCCTTTCCACCGTCTTCGCCAAGGCTGGCCTGCCGGCCGGCCTGGTGCACGACGTGCTGGCCAGCAGCAAGGACGCCAAGCAGTTCACCCGCCTGGACGTCGGCCACGAAGTCGAGTTCCTGATCAGCCCGCAAGGCGAGCTGCAGAGCCTACGCATCAAGCAGAGCGACCTGGAGACCATCAGCCTGAACAAGTCCGCCAAGGGCTATGCGTTCAAGCGCGACCTGGTCAAGCCGGATGTGCACACCGCCTACGCCCATGGCCGCATCGACAGCTCGCTGTTCACCGCGGGCAAGGAAGCCGGCCTGTCCCATGACCTGATCATGGCCCTGGCGAACATCTTCGGCTACGACATCGACTTCGCCCTCGACCTGCGCGAAGGCGACCAGTTCGACGTGATCTACGAGAAGAAGGTGGTCAACGGCCGCCAGGTGGACACCGGCAACATCCTCGCCGCGCGCTTCATCAACCGCGGCAAGGAATACACCGCGGTGCGCTTCACCAACAAGACCGGCAACACCAGCTACTACCGCGCCGACGGCACCAGCATGCGCAAGGCGTTCATCCGCACCCCGGTGGACTTCGCCCGCATCAGCTCGCGCTTCTCCATGGGGCGCCTGCACCCGATCCTGAACAAAATCCGCGCGCACAAGGGCGTCGACTACGCCGCGCCCATCGGCACGCCGATCAAGGCCACCGGCGACGGCAAGGTGCTCGAGGCCGGGCGCAAGGGCGGCTACGGCAACGCGGTGGTCATCCAGCACGGCTCGACCTACCAGACCGTCTACGGCCACATGAGCCGCTTCGCCAAGGGCATCCGCAGCGGCGTCGCGGTCAAGCAGGGGCAGATCATCGGCTACGTCGGCATGACCGGCCTGGCCACCGGCCCGCACCTGCACTACGAGTTCCATGTCAACGGCCAGTACGTCGACCCGCTGAGCGCCAAGCTGCCGATGGCCGACCCGCTGGCCGGCCCGGACCGCAAGCGTTTCCTGGCCCAGACCCAGCCGCTGATGGCGCGCATGGACCAGGAGAAGCCCACCTCCCTGGCCATGAACAAGCAACAAGAGCAGCAGCGCTGAGCCATGGCGCTCTACCTGGGAGTGATGTCCGGCACCAGCCTCGATGGCCTGGACATCGCCCTGGTCGAGCAGGGTGAGGATTCCACCACCCTGCTCGCTTCCCACTACCTGCCCATGCCCGCGGACCTGCGCGCCGAACTCCTGGCCCTGTGCGCCAGCGGCCCCGACGAGATCGCCCGCGGTGCCTGCGCCGAGAATGCCTGGGTACGGCTCGCCGCCCAGGGCATCCTGGAACTGCTGCAGCGCCAGCAACTGCCGCCGCAAGCCATCCGCGCCATCGGCAGCCACGGTCAGACCGTGCGCCACGAGCCGCAGCGCGGCTTCACCGTGCAGATCGACAATCCCGCCCTGCTCGCCGAGCTGACCGGCATCGACGTGGTGGCCGACTTCCGCCGCCGCGACCTGGCCGCAGGTGGCCAGGGCGCGCCGCTGGTCCCGGCCTTCCACCAGGCGCTGTTCGGCAACGAAAAGCTGCGAGCCGTATTGAACGTCGGCGGCTTCAGCAACATCTCGCTGCTCGCCCCGGGCGAGCCGGTACGCGGCTTCGACTGCGGACCGGGCAACGTGCTGCTGGACAGTTGGATCCACGACCAGCGCGGCGAATCCTATGACCGCGACGGCGCCTGGGCGGCCAGCGGCCAGGTGAATGACGAACTGCTGCAGCGCTTCCTCGCCGATGACTTCTTCGCCACCCGCGGACCGAAGAGCACCGGGCGCGAACGTTTCAACCTGCCCTGGCTGAAGGCGAAGCTGGCCGAAGGCCCCGTCCTGCCCGCCGAGGACGTGCAGGCCACCCTGCTGGAGCTCAGCGCCCGCAGCATCGCCGAATCCCTGCTGCACGCACAGCCGGGCTGCGAAGAAGTACTGGTATGCGGCGGCGGCGCCTTCAATGGCGCATTCATGGCGCGCCTGGCGGCGCACCTGCCCAGGGCGAAGGTGGCCAGTACTGCGGAATATGGCGTGGCGCCGGAATGGATGGAGGCCATGGCCTTCGCCTGGCTGGCGCACCGTTTCCTCCAGCGCCTGCCCGGCAACCGCCCGGAAGTCACAGGCGCGGCCGGGCCACGGATACTCGGCGCCCTCTACCCCGCCTGAACAAACGAAAACGCCGCGCAGATGCGCGGCGTTTCGTCATTACGGCCGACTCAGATCGAGAACGACTGTCCGCACCCGCAGGTGGTGGCGGCGTTCGGGTTCTTGATCACGAAGCGCGAACCTTCCAGGCCTTCCTGGTAGTCCACCTCGGCGCCGGCGAGGTACTGGAAGCTCATCGGGTCGACCACCAGGCTGACACCATCGCGTTCCACCACGGTGTCGTCGTCCGCGGTGTCCTCGTCGAAGGTGAAGCCGTACTGGAAGCCCGAGCAGCCGCCGCCGGTGACGAAGACGCGCAGTTTCAGACGCGGATTGCCTTCTTCGTCGATCAGCGTCTTCACCTTGTGCGCGGCCCCGTTGGAGAAGATCAGCGGGGTGGGGGTGAAGGTCTCGATGGTCATGTCAGATGTCTCCCGGCCGAAGCCGTACGTTACAACATTGCGGGCTATTATCCGCTTACCCGAGAAAAATGGTCAACTAAGCCAGGTCAATCCTTCGTCGAACATCCTTCGGGACGGGCTCCCGCAGCGGGAGCCCGGGGCCAACCTCAGGGCAGCAGGGCCACGTTGGACAGGCCGAGGCGCTCGTCCAGGCCGAAGAGGATGTTCATGTTCTGGATCGCCTGGCCGGAAGCGCCCTTGACCAGGTTGTCGATCACCGACAGCACCACCACCAGGTCGCCGCCCTGCGGACGGTGCACGGCGATGCGGCAGACGTTGGCGCCGCGCACGCTACGGGTCTCCGGGTGGCTGCCGGCCGGCATCACGTCGACGAAGGGTTCGTTGGCGTAACGCTCCTCGAACAGCTTCTGCAGGTCCACGCCGCGATCGGCCACCTGGGCGTAGAGGGTGGCGTGGATGCCGCGGATCATCGGCGTCAGGTGCGGAACGAAGGTCAGGCCGACATCGCCCTTGGCGGCGCGGCGCAGGCCCTGGCTGATTTCCGGCAGGTGGCGGTGGCCCTTGACCGAGTAGGCCATCATGCTCTCGCCGGCCTCGCAGAACAGCGAACCGACCTTGGCGCCGCGGCCGGCACCGCTGACGCCGGACTTGCAGTCGGCGATCAGCCGCGAGGTATCGACCAGGCCGGCTTCCAGCAGCGGGATGAAGCCCAGCTGGGCGGCGGTCGGGTAGCAGCCGGGCACGGCGATCAGGCGCGCCGATTTGATCGCCTCGCGGTTCACTTCCGGCAGGCCGTAGACGGCTGCGGGCAGCAGTTGCGGCGCGCCGTGGGGCTGGCCGTACCACTTGGCCCATTCCTCGGCATCCTGCAGGCGGAAGTCGGCGGACAGGTCGATGACGCGGGTGCCGGTGGCCAGCAGCTCGCCGGCCAGGGCATGGGCCACGCCGTGCGGGGTGGCGAAGAACACCACGTCGCAGGCGCCCAGGCGCTGCACGTCCGGCACGCTGAAGGACAGGTAGTCGTAGTGGCCTCGCAGGTTCGGGTACATCTCGGCGACCTTCACGCCCTCCTCGGAGCGCGAGGTGATCACCTCGACGCGCGCCTCGGGATGCTGGGCCAGCAAGCGCAGCAGCTCCACACCCGTGTAACCCGTACCACCTACGATACCGACCTTGATCATCTGTCCGTCACTCCGCCAATAAGGGGCTCACTCAGAACCGCCAATGATAAGAGCGCGGGCCCCGCATGAACAGGCCGAAGCGCCGCGGGCGACGAGTCGCCGGCAGGGGCGTGCGACTTCGCGGGGATGACGCTGGCACGGGGCTGCCACTACTATCAGCGCAACCGTGACCCGAGGAGCTATCGATGCTGTATCTGTGGATAAAGGCCCTGCACATAGTCGCAGTGGTCTGCTGGTTCGCCGGCCTGTTCTACCTGCCGCGCCTGTTCGTCTACCACGCCATGAGCGAGGACGCCGCCAGCCGCGAGCGCTTCCAGGTGATGGAGCGCAAGCTGTACCGCGGCATCATGGGCCCGTCGATGATCCTCACCATCCTCCTCGGCGCCTGGATGCTCTACCTGACCCCGGGCTGGCTAAGCCAGGGCTGGCTGCACGCCAAGCTGACCCTGGTGGTCCTGCTGATCGGCTACCACCACGCCTGCGGCGCCATGCTCAAGCGTTTCGCCCGTGGCGAGAACCGCCGCGGCCACGTGTTCTTCCGCTGGTTCAACGAAGTCCCTGTGCTTTTCCTGCTGGCCATCGTCATTCTGGTCGTGGTCAAACCTTTCTAAGTCCTGCCCGGAGCCTCCCATGTCCTTGCCCGCCCTGCTCGACCGCCGTCTGCGCCTGCCCCTGGTGGCGGCGCCCATGTTTCTGGTGTCCAACCCGCAACTGGTGCTGGCCTGCTGCCACAGCGGCATCGTCGGCAGCTTCCCGGCGCTGAACCAGCGCGAGAGCAGCGGCTTCAAGGCCTGGCTGGAAGAGATCGAGGCCGGCCTGGCCAACGCCCCGCAAGCGGCGCCCTACGCCGTGAACCTCATCGTCCACCACAGCAACCCGCGCCTGCAGGCGGACCTTGCGCTGTGCGTGGAGCACCGCGTGCCCATCGTCATCACCAGCCTGGGTGCGGTGCGCGAGGTGGTCGACGCGGTGCACAGCTATGGCGGCCTGGTGTTCCATGACGTGACCACTCGCCGCCATGCGGAGAAGGCCGCCGAAGCCGGGGTCGACGGGCTCATCGCGGTGGCCGCCGGCGCCGGTGGCCATGCCGGCACCTGGAGCCCCTTCGCACTGGTCGCGGAGATCCGCCAGTTCTTCGACAAGACGCTGCTGCTGGCGGGCTGCATCAACCGCGGGCACGAGATCCTGGCGGCGCAGATCCTCGGCGCCGACCTCGCCTACCTCGGCACGCGCTTCATTGCCACCCGCGAGAGCAACGCCTCCACCGCCTACAAGAAGATGCTGCTGGAAGCCCGCGCCGCCGACATCATCCACACCCCCGCGGTCTCCGGCGTGCCGGCCAGCTTCATGCGCCAGAGCCTGGAGGCCGCCGGCTTCGACATGGCGCGCCTGAACGAGAAGGGCGAGCTGAACTACGGCGAGAAACTCAAGCCGGTCAACGACGAGGCCAAGGCCTGGAAGACCGTCTGGTCCGCAGGCCAAGGCGTGGGCAACATCAGCGACCTGCCGTCGGTGGACGAGCTGGTGGCGCGCCTGGACCAGGAATACCGCGACGCGCTCCAGCGCGGCGGCGCCCTGCCCGGCCTGCTGCGCCCCTGAACGGGGCTCGCAAATCCACGCATGCTGGCTTGTTGCCCTCAGGGCCTGCGATTAGGCTGTAGCCAAAAGCTGCAGCCCAATCAACCGACAAGGACGCCCCTCGATGGATGAACCGCGCTACAAGATCGTGTTCGACGGCACGCTGATGCCGCAAACGCCACTGGAAACCGCCAAGGAGAACCTCGCCCGCCTGTTCAAGAGCGACCTGGCGCGCATCGAGGCGTTGTTCAGCGGGCAACTGGTCGTGCTCAAGCGCGACCTTTCCGAGGGCGAGGCCGACAAGTACCTGCAGGCCCTGCACAACGCCGGCGCCCAGGCGCGCAAGGAGTCCGACCTGGTATCCAGCCTGTCGCTGGTGGAGACCGAGGACCACCCCAGCGCCGAGACCCAAGCCGCGGAACAAGCGACCAGCGCCGAGCGGATGACCTGCCCGAAGTGCGGGCACGAGCAGGCCAAAGCCAGCGAGTGCAGCGCCTGCGGCATCATCATCGACAAGTACCTGGCGCGCCAGGCCGAGCTGTCCGCGACCCAGCCCATCGCCGCGGCGCCGGCCGCCACTGCCAGCTCCAGCTCCAGCAACGCTGTCCAATCGCCCTACGCTACCCCGCAGGCACCGGTCGGCGAGGCGCTGCCGGAATACGGCGAGCTGCAGTACTTCACAGTCCAGGGGCGCATCGGCCGCGTCCGCTACCTGGGCTGGAGCATGGGCATGATCCTCGCCATGATCCCGCTGTTCATCCTCTTCGCCGCCCTCACTGCGGCCTCCCAGACGCTGGGCGCCCTGGTGCTGATCGCCGCCTGCGTCGGCATGGTCGTGGTCAGCATCTTCTTCGGCGTCCAGCGCCTGCACGACATCGGCTGGTCCGGCTGGCTGTGGCTGCTCAACTTCGTGCCCGTGGTGGGCAGCGTCATGGCCCTGCTGATGCTGCTGGTGCCGGGCAGCGTCGGCGCCAACCGCTACGGCCCGCCACCGCCGCCGAACAGCCGTGGCGTGGTGGCCCTGGCCTGGGCGTCGATCCTGGTGCCCATCGTCGGCATCCTCGCCGCGATCGCCATCCCGGCCTACCAGGGCTATCTCACCCGCGCCCAGGAAGCGGCCTACAGCCAGGACCAGAGCTACGACCCGGCCGCGACCGCCGAGCCCCAGGCCTACGACGACGAGGACGCGGCCGCCGTCGAAACCGACGAGCCCTCGGAGCAATAGCCCACGGCAATGGGGCGCGCTAGAATCCGCGCCCCATTCCGGAGACCCATCGATGCCACGCTATGCCCTGATCACCGGCGCCTCCAGCGGTATCGGCCTCGCCCTGGCCGAGGCCCTGGCGCGCCGCGGCCAGGCCCTGATCCTGGTGGCGCGCCAGCGCGATGCCCTGGAAAGCATCGCCTACGAGCTGGCCCAGCGTTTCGGCGTGGACGTGCTGTTCCGTATCTGCGACCTGTCCGAGCCGCTGCAGCTGTCCGGGCTGCTGCATGAGCTGGAGCAGTCCGGCCGGCAGATCGAGCTGCTGGTGAACAATGCCGGCTTCGGCAGCGGCGGCGCCTTCGTCGAGCAGGACTGGTCCCGCGAGCAGGAGATGATCGAGCTCAACGTCCTCGCCCTGGCGCGCCTGTGCCACGCCATCGGCGGGCAGATGGCGCGCGGCGGCGGCGGGCAGATCCTCAACGTGGCATCGGTGGTCGGCTTCATGCCCGGCCCCTGGATGAGCAACTACTACGCCAGCAAGGCCTACGTCCTGCACCTGTCCGAAGCGCTGCGCTCCGAGCTCAAGCGCCACGGCGTCAAGGTCTCGGTGCTGTGCCCGGGGCCGACGCGCACGGCCTTCTTCCGCAATGCCAGCGTGGAGGCCGCCCGCCTGGACGGCAGCAAGCTGATGATGAGCCCCGAGGAAGTGGCGCTGATCACGGTGAAGGCCCTGCGGCGCAACAAGGCCATCATCATTCCCGGCTGGCGCAACCGCCTGATGGCCTGGAGCCCGCGCCTGGCGCCACGCTGGCTGGTGCGCTGGATCGCCGGGCGAGCCAACCGCTCGGTGTTGCCCAACCCGTAGCCCCAGCGCGCCAGGCTGGGTTCCCCGGCCGCGGCCGGCTAAACTGCGGACCATCGCCCCGTACCGGAGGACATCCCATGGACTGCCTGTTCTGCAAGATCGCCGCGGGGGAAATCCCGGCGCGCAAGCTCTACGAAGACGACCAGGTCATCGCCTTCCACGATATCGGCCCGCAGGCGCCGGTGCATTTCCTGGTGGTGCCGAAACGGCATATCGCCACCCTCAACGACTTGGAGGAAGCCGACAAGCCGCTGGCCGGGCACATCCTCCTCACCGCCCAGCGCCTGGCCGCCGAGCAGGGCTGCGCGGAAGGCTTCCGCGTGGTGATGAACTGCAACGACCTGGGCGGCCAGACCGTGCACCACATCCACATGCACGTCCTCGGCCAGCGCCAGATGCACTGGCCGCCGGGCTGAGCCGCCAAGCGCAGGGCGGCCATGCAGCCGCCCCGCCGCAAGACCTGTCATCGGCAATCCGTTAAACTGGCCGCTGTTTTCCCTTTCGGAGGTGCGCCATGTCCGCCGACCGTCACTACTCCCCCGCCGACCGCTTCCTGCTGCAGGCCGATGCCGCGCTGCGCACCCTGCTGCCCTTCAGCGGTCACCCGGCACGTCCGTCGCCGGCCATCGTGCAGCCCGACGCCGAGCTCGACGAAGCCGACAGCCGCCACATCGCCGGGCTGATGCGCATCAACCACACCGGCGAGGTCTGCGCCCAGGCGCTGTACCAGGGCCAGGCGCTGACGGCCAAGCTGCCGCACGTGCGCAAGGCCATGGAGGAAGCCGCCGACGAGGAGGTCGACCACCTGGCCTGGTGCGAACAGCGCATCCGCGAACTGGGCAGCCGCCCGAGCCTGCTCAACCCGCTGTTCTATGGCCTGTCCTTCGGCGTCGGCGCGGCGGCGGGGCTGATCAGCGACCGCATGAGCCTGGGCTTCGTCGCCGCCACCGAGGACCAGGTGTGCAAGCACCTCGACGAACACCTGGAACAACTGCCGGCCGAGGATCAGAAGAGCCGCGCCATCCTCGAACAGATGCGCATCGACGAGGAGCAGCACGCCAGCAACGCCATCGAGGCCGGCGGCCTGCGCTTCCCGGCGCCGGTCAAGTTCGGCATGACGCTGCTGTCCAAGGTGATGACCAAGACCACCTACCGCATCTAGGCTTCAGGCGAACAGCGCGACGAGCTCTTCGTAGGATCGAGGGGGACGCCTAGTTCTTGCTCGCGAACGACTCCGCGACGGGGCCGGTTCGCGAGCAAGCTCGCTCCTACAGGTGAGACCTATCCACGGCTTCGCTCTTGCCTGCCGCCTCAGTGCGGCATGTTGCGACCGTAGAAGATCTCCAGCATCTCGTGGCGGACGCGCTCTTCCACCTGCTTGCGCTGCTCCGGCGAGAGGTTGCTCGTGGCGTCGCCGAACAGGTAGTTGTCCAGGTCGAACTGCTTGAGCAGCATCTTGGTGTGGAACAGGTTCTCCTGGTACACGTTCACGTCGGTCATCTGGTAGGCCTCGTACGTGTCGTCGGAGAGGTAGTTCTGGATCGAGTTGATCTCGTGGTCGATGAAGTGCTTCTTGCCCTCCACGTCGCGGGTGAAGCCGCGCACGCGGTAGTCCACGGTGACGATGTCCGAGTCGAACTGGTGGATCAGGTAGTTGAGCGCCTTCAGCGGCGAGATCACCCCGCAGGTGGAGACGTCGATGTCCACCCGGAAGGTCGCGATGCCTTCCACCGGATGGATCTCCGGGTAGGTGTGCACGGTGATATGGCTCTTGTCCAGGTGCGCCAGGATGGTTTCCGGTAGCGGCCCGGGGGATTCCTCGATCTGGCTGTCGGTCGGGGTGACCGGCTGCTCGGAGATCAGGATGGTAACGCTGGCGCCTTGGGGGTCGTAGTCCTGACGGGCGATGTTCAGGATGTTGGCGCCGATGATGTCGACAACATCGGTTAGGATCTGCGTCAGGCGCTCGGCATCGTACTCTTCGTCGATGTACTGCACGTACGCCTGCTGGTCTTCCGGCGTCTCGGCGTAGCAGATGTCATAGATGTTGAAGCTCAAGGTCTTCGTCAGGTTGTTGAACCCGTGGAGCTTGAGTTTGCTTTTCACCGTGGGGGAACTCTCTTCAATGCGGCTCTGCCGCGTGGTTGAGCATGCCCGTCAGATGCTTACGGCGCACCTGCGTAGGACGGTTTACACCTCTTCGCGTTGGCGATTGTGGTTGCTTGGTTTGGGGCCTGGCCCCGAAAAAAGGTGGCGCATTATGCAGAGGTCGGGCGACCTCTGCCAGCCTTTACGCCACCGCCATGACGATCCCGTGACGAGAGGATGTCAGCCGAGCTCGACGATCTCGTAGTCGTGGGTGATCTCCACGCCCGCGCGGCCGAGCATGATCGAGGCCGAGCAGTACTTCTCCGCCGACAGCTCGACGGCGCGCTTGACCTGGGCTTCCTTCAGGCCACGGCCCTTGACCACGAAGTGCACGTGGATCCTGGTGAACACCTTCGGGTCCTCGCCGGCGCGATCGGCCTCGAGGAAGGCCTCGCAGCTCTCCACCGGCTGGCGGCCCTTCTTCAGGATGCTGACCACGTCGAAGTTGGTGCAGCCGCCCAGGCCGAGCAGCAGCATCTCCATCGGGCGCACGCCCAGGTTGCGGCCACCGGCATCGGGCGGACCGTCCATCACCACCACATGACCGCTGCCGGATTCACCGAGGAACATGGCCTCGCCGGCCCACTGGATTCTCGCTTTCATGCAAAGGCTTCCGCCGGAAAAAAGGGGGCGACAGCTTATCACAAGGCCTGGAATGCCCGGCGATGTTGACCAGGTCTCAATTCGAGCCCTGACACCTTAACGTTCTATTATGCTGGCGTCATTTTACTGGCACACTCACGAGGTTAAATTGACAGCCCGACCAGCTTTTGATTGTCGGCGCCAGAACGTCTGTTTAAGCTCTTGCCATTAAAAAAGACCGCCAGCCATCGAGCTGCGGCACCGATGCTCGGGGGAGAGCGTCGTAACGTCACGGTAAGCCAGCCAGGGACGACACATAACAACTCGACAAAAGCGCCTGTCGTGCACAGGGCCATTCTTATAATTTCGGGACTCGGGCATGGTAGCTATTACCCTTACACCCAAACACAAAAACCTCGACAAGTTGCTCGCACACTGTCACCGCCGCCGCTACACCCCAAAGAGCACCATCATCTACGCTGGGGATCGTTGCGAAAGCCTGTTCTTCATCATCAAGGGCTCGGTCACCGTCCTGATCGAGGACGACGACGGTCGGGAAATGATCATCGGCTACCTCAACAGCGGCGATTTCTTCGGCGAGATGGGGCTGTTCGAGAAGGACGGCAGCGCCGCCCAGGAACGCAGCGCCTGGGTTCGCGCCAAGGGTGAATGCGAGGTCGCCGAGATCAGCTACACCAAGTTCCGCGAACTCTGCCTGCAGGATCCGGAGATCCTCCTCACCCTCGGCAGCCAGATGGCCGAGCGCCTGCGCAAGACCACGCGCAAGGTCGGCGACCTGGCCTTCCTCGACGTCACCGGGCGCGTCGCCCGCACCCTGCTGGACCTGTGCCAGCAGCCGGATGCCATGACCCACCCCGACGGCATGCAGATCAAGATCACCCGCCAGGAAATCGGCCGTATCGTCGGCTGCTCCCGGGAGATGGTCGGCCGCGTGCTGAAGAGCCTGGAGGAGCAGGGCCTGGTGCACGTGAAGGGCAAGACCATGGTGGTATTCGGCACCCGCTGAAGCCCGGACTTCAAGGTGTAATGCCATTCACTTGAGAAAGAACGCCGTTTCCCTGCATGGGGAACGGCGTTCTCACCAGCTATTCCTACGGGATGGGAAATAGCTTCGCTTGTGAATCGCCCCCCATTCACGCGGAACGTAGGGCGGATAACCGTTCGCGGTTATCCGCCATTGGCTATGCCCCCGGGACGCCCGGCGTGGCCGGTCATCCAATCGCGGACAAAGTCCGCTCCTACGCCCGTGCTTCCCTGGAACCGTAGGAGCGGACTCCGTCCGCGATTCGGCGGATAACGCCGTAGGCGTTATGCGCCCTACGTTCCGCGTTCGCGGGAATTTCGCCGCTCGCTCCGCATAGCCCCCTCGCCCTTCAGGGAGAGGGGTCGAAAGCCAAGGCTGAACACCTTTGCCGATCCCACGCACCACCCAAGTAACCAGCACTACGACAATTCCTGATTGTGCGCCCCCAGAATCAGTCCGGATCAGCCCCCAATACCGCCGCACGACGCTCAGGGAAGAACAGCCGCTTGAGCTCTACCCCCGGATCGTCGGCACGCATGAACGCCTCGCCAACCAGGAACGCATATACCTCGTTGACCTCCATCAGCTCGATGTCGGCACGGTTGAGAATGCCGCTCTCGGTCACCACCAGGCGATCGCGCGGAATCTCCGGCAGCAGGTCGAGGGTGGTGTCCAGGCTCACCTCGAAGGTGTGCAGGTTGCGGTTGTTGATGCCGATCAGCGGGGTGTCCAGTGTCTTCAGCGCACGCTCCAGCTCATCGCCGTCGTGCACCTCGACCAGTACGTCGAGCTGCTGCTCCTTGGCCACCGCGGCCAGTTCGGCCATGCGCGCGTCATCCAGCGCGGAGACGATCAGCAGGATGCAGTCGGCGCCGATGGCCCGGGCCTCGATCACCTGGTAGGGGTCGATCATGAAGTCCTTGCGGATCACCGGCAGCGCGCAGGCGGCGCGGGCTTCCTGCAGGTAGGCGTCGCTGCCCATGAAGTAGTCGATGTCGGTCAGCACCGACAGGCAGGTAGCCCCGCCTTCCTGGTAGCTGCGGGCGATGTCCGCGGGCGAGAAGTTCTCGCGCAGGATGCCCTTGCTCGGCGAAGCCTTCTTCACCTCGGCGATCACCGCCGGCTGCTTGCGCTGGGCCTGCGCCAGCAGCGCCGCGGCGAAGCCGCGCGGGGCGTCGGCGGCGCGGGCGCGCTGCTCCAACTCGGCGAAGGAGACATGCGCGCGGCGCTCGGCGACTTCCTCGGCCTTGCGGGCCAGAATCTTCTGCAGAACCGTGGGCACAGTCACTGTGCATTCTCCTCTCGGTAAACGGCGGTAAAGGCGGCCAATTCGTCCATTTTTTCCCGGGCCAGGCCGGTGTGCAGGGCATCGTGAGCCAGGTGCATGCCCTCGTGCAGCGTGCTGGCGAGGTCGGCGGCGTAGAGCGCGGCGCCGGCGTTGAGCACGATCAGCTCGGCGGCCTTCTGCCCGGCCTCGGTCCTGCGCCGGCCGAGGGCGTCGCGGATCAGCTCCAGGGACTGCTGCGGGCTGTCCACGGTGAGGCCGATCAGCGTCTGGCTGCGGATGCCGAAGTCTTCCGGCTTCACTTCGTACTCGCGCACCTCGCCGTCCTTGAGTTCGGCGACGTGGGTGGCGGCGGCCAGGCTGAACTCGTCCAGGCCATCGCGCGAATGCACCACCAGCACGTGCTCGCTGCCCAGGCGCTTGAGCACCTCGGCCAGCGGCCGGCACAGCGCCTGGCTGAACACCCCGACCACCTGGTGGCGCACGCCCGCCGGATTGGTCAGCGGGCCGAGCATGTTGAACAGCGTGCGCAGGCCCAGCTCACGCCGCGGGCCCGCGGCGTAGCGCATGGCCTTGTGGTGGACCTGGGCGAACATGAAACCCACGCCGACGCTCTCGATGCAGCGGGCCACCTGCTCGGACTTCAGGTCCAGGTAGATGCCGGCGGCTTCCAGCAGGTCGGCGCTGCCGCTCTTGCCGGACACGGCACGGTTGCCGTGCTTGGCCACCTTGCCCCCGGCGGCGGCGACCACGAAGGCCGAGGCCGAGGACACGTTGAAGATGTTGGCGCCGTCGCCGCCGGTGCCGACCACGTCGACCACACGGTCCAGGCTCTGCAGCTTCACGCCGTCGGCCAGCTCACGCATCACCGAGACCGCGCCGACGATCTCGTCGATGGTCTCGCTCTTCATGCGCATGCCCATGAGGAAGGCGCCGATCTGCGCGTCGGTGCACTGGCCGGTCATGATCTCGCGCATGACCGCCTGCATTTCCTCGGTGGAAAGGTCGAGCTGGTTGACCACGCGGTCGAGGGCTTCCCTGATGTTCATGCGCGCACTCCGCCCTGCTGCTTGAGGAAGTTGGCCAGCATTTCGTGGCCCTGCTCGGAAAGTATGGACTCGGGGTGGAACTGCACGCCCTCGACGTTCAGCGTCTTGTGGCGCAGGCCCATGATCTCGTCCACGGAGCCGTCGTCGTGGGCGGTCCAGGCGGTGATCTCCAGGCACTCGGGCAGGGTTTCACGCTTGACCACCAGGGAGTGGTAGCGCGTCTGCGTCAGCGGGTTGTTCAGGCCGGCGAACACGCCCTGGTCGGTGTGGAACACCGGGCTGGTCTTGCCGTGCATGACCTGGCGCGCGCGCACCACGTCGCCGCCGAAGGCCTGGCCGATGGACTGGTGCCCCAGGCAAACGCCCAGCAGCGGCAGCTTGCCGGAGAAACGCTGGATCACCTCCAGGGACACACCCGCCTCGTTGGGGGTGCAGGGCCCGGGGGAGAGCACGATGCGCTCGGGGTTCAGCGCGGCGATCTGCTCGACGCTCAGCTCGTCGTTGCGAATGACGTGGATGTCGGCCTTCAACTCGGCGAAGTACTGCACCAGGTTGTAGGTGAAGGAGTCGTAGTTATCGATCATCAGCAGCATGTCTGCTCGGACCTCAATGATTGCACTGCTTTCGGTTCGCGTCGCCGGCGCACCCGGGGCGGCCTGGGCAGGACCTGGCCATTATGCCAGCGGATGGGGGACGAACGCGGGGAAGGGTCCGGCGCGAGGGCCGGGAAAGAAGGAATCAGGCGCGCCAGCGCCAGCGGGCGAATGCCTTGAGGAGGGAGATGAGGATGCTGTTGCGGTGAATCACGGTAGCGATCTCGCCAGATGATTGCCGAACAGTAGCCGATGGCCGCCCGGCAACGCAAGCCGCACGGGCCCGCGCGGCGCCGGGAGCCGGCGGGCGGCTAGCGGCAGGCCTCCAGCGCGGCGCGCAGGCGGGCCTCGTAGCCCAGGTGCTGCTGGCGCTCGGCGAGCAGTGCGCGGACCTTGGTCTGCAGCGAGTCGGAAGACTGCAGGAGGGAAGTGGCGAACACCGGAATGGGGACAGCCGGCGCCCGGCAGGGAATGGCGACCGGCACCCGCACTTCGAGCGCGGCCCGTTGGGTTGGCGCCGCTGCGGTGCAGGCCGCGAGCAGCGGCAGACCAACGAGGAAGAGGATTTTCATGGCGCCAGCTCCTGGTCGATGAGCTGGCGCGCTGCGGCGCAGTCCTCCCCGTCGCTGTGCCCCACCAGCAGTCGCTGGGCGGCTGCCTCGTGGGCATCCGCCTGCACCTGGGCCGCCCGCAGCGCCTGCGCGGCGTCTATCTCACGCCTCTGAGTGGCGAGCGCCAGTTCATCCAGGCGGCGGTTCTGCTCGGCCACCTGGGCCTGCAACGCGCTACTGCCCTGGGCACAGAGCACACCCTCGACGCGGGCGGCTTCCAGTTGCGGACGCAGGTATCGGGCCGCGAGCCAGGCGCCCACGACAATGCCGAGGCCGATCAGGAGCAGGACGACGGCGAGCTTCCGGTACAGGCTCATCCCAGTACCTCCTGCGCCCGTCGCCACAGTTTCTGGCGCTCGGCCAGGCCATTGAGGCCGCCGTTGATGCGCCGGGTGATGTCCTCGAAACGGCCGGCGTCGGCCAGTTCGTTCAGGCCCACGTCCGCCCACCACCAGGCCGCCGATTCGCAGGCCCAGTGCGGTTCGGCGAGCGATTCCGGGTGAGCCTCGAAGGCCTGGCCGAGCGCCATGCCGACGCGCCGATAGTTGGCCCGGCCGGTGATCTGCAGCAGGCCACGGCCGCGGTAGCGCCAGCCATCGCCGGAAGCCTCGTCGCCATTGCCGTTGCGCCCGGCGTAGGCGCAGTTGGCGATGGCCTGGGGCTGGTAGGCCAGTCGGCAAGCCAGTGCGGTGGGCTTGCCGGCGGCGTTGCGGAAGCGCCGCGGCCAGGTGTCCGCCAGGCCCTGGGCGCTGTAGGCGAGGCTTTCCACCAGGCGCGTCAGCCCGGCGCTCTCGTGGCCGACCTGGGCGAGGAAAGCGGCGGCGCGCGGCGCTCGGTCAACCCCGTGGGCACGCATCGCCGGCGCCAGCCAGGGCAGGACCTGGCCGGCCCGGGGAAACAGCTGCAGCAGTTGTTGGTCGGTGATCTCCATGCTGCCCTCCTTCAGCTGCGCCCCTTGCCACCCGCGGCATCGGCCTTGCCCTGGGCGCCGCCGTTGCAGGTGATGGTGGTGCTCCAGCCGCTGGCATCCAGGCGCTGTTCCACCGAGTCGGTGAGGAACTCGCCGTCCAGGCCGTCCTTGAAGCCGCTCAGCCGCACGCTGCGCTCGGCGAACAGGTCGCTGCGCCCGGGCATCTGCAGGCGCACGAAGGCGCTGCCACGGTTGAAGTCGACCAGCCGCGCCCTGGCCGCCTGCTCAGCGGCGCCGCGATCCGGATAAGGGTGGCGGTCGATGAACTCGGCGCTGACGTCCTCCGGCGCCTTCGGGTTTTCCAGCGCCACCTGGCGCATGGCGCCGCTGGCCGGGTCCTGGTAGCAGGTCTTCACCCGGCGGTAGACGGTACGGTCGTCGAGGCGCAGGTCGAAGGAGCCGACATCGCCCGGCATCAGCTCCAGCGGCGCGATGGCGCGCCCGGAGGCGCTCTCCCCGGCCTGGCGCGGCAGCACCAGCAACAGGCCGTCGGCCAGCTTGGCAGTGCAGTCGTGCTGGCGGGCCAGGCGGGTGATGAAGTTGAAGTCCGATTCGTTCAACTGCTCCGCGCGGGCGACGTTCACCTGCACCGGGCAGCGTGCGCTCCAGTGGTTGCGCGCGGCCAGGTCGAAGACGATCCGCGCCAGGCTGGCGTTCTCCCAGGCGGCGCAGCGGGTGCTTTTGCCCTCGCCGTGCATGTCGCCGGCACGGCCGCTCAGGGTCAGCCGGCGGGGCGGCCCGTCGAAGCGGAGCGCATCCACCCGGTATCGGCCCATGGGCGCCAGTTCCTCCCCGGCGTAGCCGAGGAACAGGTCCAGCCAGGCGCCGCGCGCGGGCAGCGCAATGGCGCCATCGCGGTCGTCGAGGACCAGCTCGAAGGTATCGGACTCCAGGCCCGGCTTGTCGGTCAGGACCAGGCTGAGCAGACGATCGCTGAGCAGGTGGGTGATGTCGCTGCCGTTGGCGAGCAGACGGAAGGTCGGGCGCACTTCGGGCCTCCGGAAATGAAAGACCCCGCCGGAGCGGGGTCGGGGGTCAGTCCCACAGGCGTACCCGGGGATCGCTGGGGGGCGGCAGCTCGGGCAGGCGGATCAGCAGCCCGGCGCGCAGCGGTTGGGGCTCGTCGGCCAGGCCGGGGTTGGCTTCGAGGACGGCCTCCACGCTGCCCAGCAGGTGCCCATAGTGGTACTGGCAGAGGCTGTCCAGGCAGTCGCCGTCCGCGGTTCTACAGATCGTCGCCATAGCGGGTGAACTCCAGGGTGAAGGCCTGGCTGCGCGGCACGCCGTCGCTCAGCAGGCTGGATTGGTTCTCGCCGATGCGGGTGATGCACCAGTTGCCCAGCAGTTGGCCGGACCAGCTGCTCAGGCTCAGCGGCTCGCGGCGCGCGGCGATGTCGCGCAGCTTCTGCAACTGGCCGACGCCGGCGCCCAGCAGGGTGGCAATGGTGCCGCTGAGGCTCAGCGTCTCCGCGCCCTGCCCCGGCGACTGCAGGGCCGGGCGCCGGTCCAGGCGGGCCTGGGGCACCCAGCTGTACTGGGTGTCGCGCACCAGCTTGTCGAAGGCCGCGGTGGACAGGTTGAAGTAGAAGGGCGTGGCGTTCGGCGCCAGCGGCCGCATCACCAGCAGGTGGGGCTGCGGCTTGACCGCTTCCGCCGCTGGCGTGGTCAGCGGCGCCAGCAGCTCGCTGGGGATGATGTTGGCCAGCTTCGGGCTGATCGCCCCGGCGATGCGGTTGATCGCCTGACCGGCCCGCGCCGCCTGCCGGCCCAGCGCGTCGAGGCGCTCGTCCACCCGCTGCACGGCGCGCTCGGCCTTCGAATAGACGGCCACCACCTTGTCCAGCCGCGCATTGGCCTGGTCGATGCCGCGCATCACACGCTGCAGTTGCGCCGACACGCCGGGCGGCAGGCCCAGCAGTTTCTCCAGCTGGCCGCTGGCGTCCTGCAGCTCGCCGATGGCCTGGTCCAGTGGATCGACCGTGCCCTTCAGCTCGCGGCGGCCGGCCTCGATGGCCTGGCCGATGGACCGTAGGCCGGCCTGTAGTTGCTCCATGTAAGCCATGCTGGCTCCTCATTCGTCATGTCGCCGTTCAGAGCCTCGGCAGGTCGAACAGGCTGTCGTTGCGCTGGCGGCTGTTGAATTCGTCGAGCAGCCGGCGCAGTTGCGGCAGCAACTGTTCGGCCAGCAGGCGCGGCTCGAACAGGCCGCCGCCGACGTTCAGGGTGATCTGCGGGGAGAAATGCCAGTTCTGCACCGGCGGTATCGCTGGCACGGCGGGAGGCAGCTTCGCTTCGGGCACACTGGCGGCCTCGGCCTTCGCCGCTGCACTCTCCTTGCCCAGCCAGGCACCAAGCTTGCCGCCGCCCCAGCCGCCCAGCTTCTCGCCCAGCAGGCCGCCGAGCGCACCGCCGATGGCCGTGCCCACCACCGGGACTATCGAGCCCACGGCAGCGCCCAGCGCGGTTCCCACCAGGGCGCCGGCGGCACCGCCATAGCCTTCGCCCTTCTCTTGGGCGGAGCCGTCACTGGCATAGGTCTGCACGGCGCCCAGCACGGCCAGCCCGGCACTCAGCGGTACGGCACCGCGCAGCAGCAGGCGACCGCCGCGGGCCAGTTGCGCACCGCCCTTGCCGGCCGCGTCGAGCACGGCGGGCACTCCACTCACCGTGCTGCCTGTGCGCAACGCAACCTCCGGCAGCTTCCCGGCTCGCGCGCCGAGCAGGCCGCCCCGGGCCAGGTTCACGGCGCCACGCCCCACATCGAACAGCGCCCGGCCCCCTTTGTAAGCACCGAACAGGCCCACCGCCGAGGCCACCACGCCGGGGTTCTCGTTGACCAGTTGCGTCCCACGGCGGAACGCCTCGGAGCCCGCCTCCAGAGCGGGGTCCACATAGGGCACGAGCGCATCGCCGACGGCTCCCAGCAGCGTCTCGCTGGATGCCCGCGCCGCACCGATGCGGGCCGAGGTCGTGTCATTGCGCTGGAGGAGAAGGCTGTCGACCACTCCACTGGCCTTCAGGGCCTGCGCTTGCAGGCGCCGCAACGCCTCCCCGCCGCCCGAGGCCGGTAGCAGGCCCTTGAGCCCTTTGCCCACCCTTTCGGCCGCCTCTTCGGGCGAACCGCTCTTGCGCATCTGCAGTTCCAGCATGGCCCCCAGGCGGACGACAGCCTTGCTGCCCTGCCCCTTTCGCGGGCGCGCCCTGGACAACAGTTCCGGCAGGTGACGCGCCAGGTCCGCCGTCTCGAACTCGCCCTGCTGGCCGAGGAAGGCCAGGGAGTCCAGCGTCTTCGCCAACTCGGCGGGAGTATCGAGCCCGGCCTTCACCTGCAGGCTGCGCAGCAGCGCCGCGGTGTGGTCGAGCCCGGCGCCCTGGCTGCGGGCGAATTTCGCCGCCAACGGCAGGAGCGACTGGGCATCCTGCTGCCGCATGCCGCTGTCCATCAGCGCAGCGAGCAGGCTTGCGCTGTCGTCCCGGCTCATCCCGCTGCCTTGCGCGCTTTCCTGTATCCGTTGCGACAGCTGCCGTTCCTGCGCGGTGCCGGCGATACCGCCACGGATCGCCAGGGCACGGATGCGTTCCTGATAATCCGCGGCGATACCGATGGGCACGCCCATGGCGCTGCCGAACCTGCCCAGCTCGCCGAAGCGGCGGCCGGCGCTCTCCAGTTGCTCCCAGCCCCGGGCCCTGAGTTCGCTACCACGCACACTGCGGCCCAGGCGCTCATACAGCTTCGACAGGTTGCCCACCTCCAGGCCGTGCCGCTTGAGCAGCGCCAGGTTGCCTTCCAGTGCCCGCAGGGTCGTGCCCGCCTGGGCGTCGCCGATGCGCTGCAGGCGCAGGTATTCCGCCTGCAGGTCGCGGGTTTCACCGACCAGGCCCTGGAGGTCGAAGGCACGCTCGCTGCTGCGCCGGAGCGCTTCCACACGCGCCTTGGCGTCCGCCACGACCGCCCCGAAACTGGCGTCGAGCACCCCGCCGAGCACGATGCTGATCTTCTGTTTCTCGCTCATCGCTCATTCCATCCATCAAAGGCGGGAGCGGCGCATGCACGCCGCTCCCGCGCCCTCAGGCAGCGTCCTCGCCCAGCCACCAGAGCAGCTCGCCCTGGCTCATGCCGTCGAGGTCGGCGGCGCCGAAACCCAGTTCGCGGGCCAGGCGCCGCGCCAGCTCACGCATCCGCGTCGGGCTCGTCGCCGTCTTCGCGCACCAGGCGAAAGTAGGCGTTCTGCAGCCGCTGGTAGTCGCTGAGCTTGAGCCCCTCCAGGTCCTGGGCGCTGACCTGGGCGAGGGAGGCGAACAGTTGCAGCTCGCGCTCCTCCGCATCGCCGCCGACGCGGGTGGCCAGGCGGATGTCGCGCACCGTGGGGGCGCGCAGGGTCAGGCTGTCGACGCTGACGCCGTTGCATTGCGCCGGGCGCGACAGGCGCACGGTGGCGGCGTCGGCGCCCAGGCTGAGCCAGGCCGGTTGTGCTTGGGTCATGGCGCGCACCTCACAGGCCGAGGTGGCCGCGCAGCGCGGCCAGCTGGTCGACGCCGTTGACGCGACGCACCGAGTTCAGCGGGTCGATCTCGAAGACCTCGCGGCCGTCGACTTCCAGCTTGTAGTAGCTGACCACCACGTTGAACTTGAACTCGGCCAGCTCGCCGACCTTCCAGTCGCCCGGGTCGACTTCCTGGAGCATGCCGCGCAGGGTCGCGATCACCGGCACGGCGTCGCCCTTCTGGCTCTTGAAGGAGCCGCGGAACACGCCGTTGAAGCCGCTCTGGTCGGCCAGGCCGAAGAAGTTCAGCGCCTCGCGCCGGGCGCCGTTGGTGGAGAACTTCGCCTCCATCTTCTCCAGGCCCATGTCCAGGGCGATGGGCGCGTCCATGCCGCCGGCCTGGTAGTCCTGGGTCTTGATGCTCAGCTTGGGCAGGGTCAGCGACGGCACGTCACCGGCGAAGCTGACGCCGTCGACGAACAGGTTGGTGTTGCTCAGGGTTTGCGGAATCATGGGTGTTGCTCCTTAGGCGTCGAGGACTTCGGTGAGCCACTGGTCGGTGACTTCCACGCGGAAGTTGGGGTTTTCGGCGGGCGGCACGTCGGTGAAGCGGATGTTCCAGTACACCTTGCCCTGGGCCAGCTGGCTGGCAGTGTTGAGTTCCGCGTCGGCGTAGACCTCGAAGTCGATCACCGCGCCCTGGTTCTTCAGGTCGCGCATGAAGGCGCGCAGGCCCTCGGTGACGTCCTTGACGTAGGTCTTGGTGATGCCGCGGTCGACCGCCCACTTGTGCCCGGCGAGGATGGCGTCCATCACCATGTCGAGGGTGCGCACGCGGGTCACGAAGGCCCACTTCGGGTCGCTGGACAGGGTGCGGTTGCCCCACAGGCGGTAGCCGTCGTCGCGGATGATGGTGGTGACGTTGGCGTTGTTCAGCAGGTTGGCGCGGCAGGTCGCGTCGCCGTCGAGGAACTCCACCGGGCGGGTGGTGCCGGTGATGCCGGTGAACACCTTGTTCGACGGCGAAGACCAGAAGCCGTACTCGGCGTCGGTCCAGGCGAACAGCCCGGCGGCGTAGGCCGAGGCCGGTGCGTCGGCGCTGGCGCTGGCCTCGGTGTCCCAGTACTGCACGCCGGGGTCGACCATGTACACGCGCTTGCTGCCGAACTCGCCGGCATAGGCGATGGCCGCCTCGTCGGTGCTGTTCGGCCCGTCGACGATGGCGATGGCGCGCAGCTTGCCCGCCAGGGCGTCCATGGTGGTAGCCACGGCCTCGGTGGCGGAATGCTTCGGCGCCACCAGCAGGCGCGGCTGGGCGTTGAAGCGCGACTTGCCGTCGAGCAGCGCCTGCAGGCCAGTGCGCTGGCCGGACTCGGTGACGCTGCCGATGATCGCCGAGGTCTGTTGCGCCGGGTCCTCGACCTCGGCCACACCCACCGCGACGACCACGGCGGAGGCCTGGGTGAAGATGGCGGTGCAGGCCTTGTAGATCGCCGAGCCGGCGCCGAAGGCGGCGGCCGCCTCGCGCAGGCTGGTCAGCAGCACCGGCACGTCCGGCTCGGCGGTGGCCGGAGCGCCCGGGGTGAAGGTATCCACCAGGCCGATGATCGAGGACGACGGCAGCGCGATGGTGCGCGCGCCGACGTCGACGTTGGTCACGGTAACGCCGTGAAAGAAGCTCATAGGGTTTTCTCCAGACATAAAAAAACCGCCGGTAGGCGGTTGCTTGGTTGGCCCGGGCCGCGGGTGCGGTGGGCTGGGATTACTCTCATCAGCTAGGAAAGCCAGTCTTGGCCGAAAATGAAGTCGCGCTAATTAGCGCTACATACAAGCGTACTAACTCAGAATTTCAATCGAGAAAGCATGGGCTGTGTGAACTATTTTCAGCACCCACGCCAACTCAGCAAAACAGCATAGGCCTATATATCTCACAACCCAAACCACTCAAATAATTAATCTTATTTACCTATAGACAGCCAGAAGAATGCACTTAGTGTTCCTGCTGTCGAAGCGACTTGCCGAACACCAAATGTCACGCCAGTCTTTGAGTAGCTCAGTGTGCCGATGGCATTCACGCCAGAAATACTGCCAGACGCGTCTCCATACCATATACCGTAAAACTCAGAAGGATATGCCAATGGAAAATTCAGACTACCGTTGCCATTTGCATCAGACTGACTTGTCCCCCACTGAATAATTAGTCCTCCCATCCAGGTTGGAAAAGCGACATAGCCACTATTGCCAATAGAAGCCATAAAGCCTGCCCGAAGTTTCTTAGGTGTGACAACGCTTGCGTCATCTATACCTGCATTTACCTGGGCTTGCGTAGCAATCTTCATCAACCCTGAAACAGACTCCGTAGCCTGTACGATTTTTTTTGCTATAGCCTGAAAAACCCGTAACGGTGTCATCAGTTTGCTGCTATCAACTCCGACTTCAGCATCCTGCTGGCTAGCGAGGATCGTCCGCGAGTCCACATATTCGCGGGTAGCCAGCACCACGCTCGGATCGATCTTCAGCTCCACCGAAGCGGTGTTGCTGACGATCAGCACCATGCGCACGGTCTGGGTGCGGCCGCTGCCTTCGGCCAGTTGCGGTTTGTAGGACGGCGCGCAGTTGGCGTAGGCGATCAGTGCGCCGGCCTCGTCGTACAGGCCCATCTCGCGGATCCACCAGCCGCCGACGTCCTCGGGGATGACCTGCTCGGCGATGATCTGCGCGGCGTTGGCCGGGTCGATGCTGAGTTGGTTCAGCGGTGCGCGGCGGACTTCGTTGACCAGCGCGGTGCGGCTGGCGTCCGGGGTAGGGACGTTGCCTCCGCCGTCGCCGACGGCCAGCTGGGTGATTTTCAGGGTGGTGCCCAGCGCGGTGGCATTCGCCAGCTTGCCGGCACCGATGGTGGTCAGGAGTGCGTAGTAGGTCACGGCCATGGGTAGACGCTCAGTTGGTCGATGGTGTGTTCCCGGCCGGGCAGGCCGTAGCCGCCGCGGGTCTCGATGACGTCCGGGAGATAGGGGTAGACGGTGGTGATGTCGCCGTCGTATTGGCCGGAGCCGACGTAGATCGGCCCCTGGGTTTCCAGGCTGATGTCCAGCCCGATGAGGTGGCGGGTCAGCGGCTTCGCGTCGTCGATCAGACGCTCCACCTCCTGGTACATGGCTTCGCTGATGCCGCTGTCGAGCACGCCGATGCGCAGGCGGAAAGTGCCCGGCTCGCCCGTGGGCGCACTCTGCCACCACTCGATCACCTCGATCAGGTAGCCCAGCGGCTCGATCACCCGGCGCAGCGCGGCGATGGTGCCCTTGTGCTGGTGGATACGGAACGCCGCGGCTATCGCCTTGCGCTTCACCGGCTCGGCCCAGTCCGGGTCCCAGCGGTCCACCGACCAGGCCCAGGCCAGGTAGGGCAGCAGCGCCAGCGGGCAGCGCTGCGGGTCCATCAGCTCGCGCAGCGGGATCGGCAGGTCGCTCACCTGCACGTCGGCCAGCGCCCGTTCCAGCGGCGTGGCGTTGCTGGGCAGCAGGCGGCTACTCATCGGAGCCTCCCACGCTGATGGCGTAGCCGGTGCAATAGGCGGCCTGGGTGGCATCCAGCACCACGTCGGCGGCCGGCTGCGCCAGCTCTACGCGCTGAACGCCCTCCACATGCAGCGCGGCGAACAGCGCCGAGCGGCGGATGTCGCGGCCGAGCCGGCGCTGGGTGGCGATGTAGCCTTGCAGCGAGGCTTCCGCCGCCTGGCGGATCAGCTCGGCCTCGGGCCCCGGGTAGATGTAGAGCACCGCCTCCACCCGGTAGTCGACGATGCTCGCCGACTGCACGGTGACGCGATCGCCCACCGGTCGTACGTCCTCGTCGGACAGCGCCAGGCGCACCGCTTCGAGGATGTCCTCGGCAGCACTGCCATCGCCTTCGCGGGACAGCACGCTGATCAGTGCCTCGCAGGGCGCGGGGCTGATCGCCGAGACATCGGCGATGCGCCCGTCGGCGCCCAGCGCGAAGGCCACGTAGGCATTCCGTGGCCCGGCCACCGACAGTTGGTCGAAGGCCAGCTGGGTGCGGTTGCGCAGCGAGTCGTCGCTCTCCAGCACCGCCTCCAGCGGCGGCACCGCCGACGGATCGGCGGGCTGGATCACCAGGCGCGCCACGTTGTAGCCGGCGGCCAGTTGCTCGAGGTCGCTGCCCGTGGCGTAGGCGAGCATCACTGCCCGCGCGGCGTCGTTGATGCGGGCGCGCAGCAGCAGCTCACGGTAGGCCGCCAGCTCCAGCAGCTTGACCACCGGATCGGACTCCAGCGCGGCGTCCCAGCCTTCGCCCATGGCCGCGCGGAAGGCTTCCAGCAGCTCCTGGTAGAGGCTCTCGAAGTCCAGGCTTTCCACCACGTCCGGCGGCGGCAGCTGCGACAGGTCGATGATGCTCATGCCTGCACCTCCAGCTGGAAACCGTCACCCTGGTAGAGCCCGCTCAACAGCAGGCTGACGCGGCCATCGAGCACCGCGCTGACCTTCACCGACTGCAGGCGGATGCGCGGCTCCCAGCGCCCGAGGGAACGGGCGACCTCGGCCTGCACCGCGCTTTTCCAGCCTTCGCTGAGCGGCAGGTCGACCATGCGCCGCAGCTGGCTGCCGTACTCCGGGCGCATGCGCCGGCTGCCCAGGGGCGTGCCGAGGATGTCCTCGATGGATTGTTTCAGGTGCGCCAGGCCGCCCAGGGGCTGGCCGTTGCGCCTGTCCATGCCGATCATGGCCGCGCCCTCCCCTGTGGCGGGCGGTTGTGCTTGCCCATGCTGTTCTCCAGAAACGAAGAGGCCCGCGCGTGGCGGGCCTGTGGATGAAAGTGACGGTTCAGTGGGTGTGGTGGTTGCTGTTGCCGGTGGTGTCCATGATCGAGCCGCTGCTGGTGACGTTGCCCTGCACCGCCAGGTTGCCCTGGATGGCCACCTCGCCCTGCAGGCTGATCTGCCCGGCCTTGACGCTGACCGCGGCGTCGCTGACCAGTACCTGCGCCCCACCCACCTTCACCGTGACGCTGCCGCTGGGCAGTTCGATGCTGTAGCTGTGCGCGGCCCAGTCGTAGCTCAGGCTGCCGCCGTCGGCGAAGCGCCAGGTCTCGACGTGGTCGCGGCTGTCCGCCGGGGCGCCGGCGTCGCCGTACAGGCCGGGCACGAAGGTGCCCATGGCCAGCACCCCGGACGGGCTGAGCAATACGCCCTGCTCGCCGATGCCCGGCGCCCGCCAGTGCCGCGCCGGGCCTGCTCCCTGGGCGTGCCAGCGCACCCAGGCGCTGGTCCAGTCGCCATTGCGCACCCGCACCCGGGCGGCGGCCAGGTCCACGGCGACCACCACGCAGGGCACGATCAGCGAGGCGAGCATGCGGTCGTGCTCGGCGCTCACGTAGATCGGGTTCATGCCAGGTCCTCCGGGGCGAAGTAGTCGGCCTCGTGGCCGGGGCCGGTCTGCGGCTCGATACCCAGCAGCAGCGAGCCCGGCGGCAGGTCCTCCCAGGGCCATTCCGGCGTACCCAGCAGCAGCGGCTGGTCCCACTCCAGCAGCCAGACGCGGTAGGCCTCGCTGGCCTCGGGCCGGGCCTGGACGAAGCCGGCCGGCTCCAGCGGCAGGTCCCAGGTCTGCGCACGCAGCAGGACGGCGATCAGCGAAGCCAGCTGCAGCGCCAGCACTTCCGCCTCGGCGTCGTCGCGCTGCAGCAGCAGGCGTGCCTGCAGCCGGCACAGCAGCGCCGTCTCGCCGGTGCCGGGGTCGCGGCCCGGCGCCAGCGCGGCGTATTCCAGCAGCAGCGCGGGTAGCTGCGGGGTGGCCGTGCCCAGTGGGCCGCGCAGTATCTGCACGGCCTCCGGCAGTACCGCGCGCAGCCGCTGTTCGACGGCGGCCAGCAGGCTTTCGAGGGTCAACTCCTGGTCAGGCATGGCGCCTCCCTGTTTCGGATGGATTCGTTCAGCGACGCTCGTGGTCGCTGTCGCTCAATTGGCAGACACCCAGGCGGCGGGCCGCCCAGCGTTCGTAGAGGCCGACGGCGATCTCGGCGCCGGCCGCCGCGGTCAGGCTGCCGACGGCGGCGCTGAGCAGCAGCGAGGCGCCGCAGGCCAGGGCCAGGAACATCACCGCCACGCCGCAGACGATCGAAGCGCCGGAGCGCAACGCCAGGCGCCGCAGCAGCCCCCAGCCGCCCAGGCCGGCCTTGTCGGCCCGCCACATCTCGCCGCTGACGCCGCCCACGGCGGCCAGCAGGATCGATACCCACAGCGGCATCTCGGGTTCATTGCCCATGGGTTCACCTTGAAGACAAACGCCCGCGCCGGCGGGCGGAACCGGTGGCTATCAGCCAGCCGGGGATTACGGCCGCAGGCCGCGAAAGCGGGCGGCGGAAACGAAAAAGCCCGGCGCTGGGGCCGGGCTCGACGAGGTTTTCAGCGGTGCTCCCTGGGGACGCACCTTTGCAAGATTGATGACTTTGTACCCCCCGATTCCCGGCCGGACAAGGCATTTCCGCCCTGGCACCGCAATAGGTGGGCAATGCACCGGCAACGCACCGGCGAGGCACTGCGATTCAGCCCAGGGGCTTGCTCAGCAGCACCGTGGTGAAGCCGCTGTGCCATTCCTCGTCGGGGTAGAAGTCGATTTCCGCGTAGCCGTGCCTGGCGTAGAAGGCGCGGCTCTGGCGGTTGAAGGTGTCGGTCTCCAGGCGTGCCTGCCCATGACCGGCCGCGACCATCTGCCGTTCGGCGAAGCGCAGCAGGGCGCTGCCGGCGCCGGCGCGTTGGGCGCGGGGCGAGACGTGCAGGGCATCGATGAAGTCGTCGCGCCAGTCGACCAGGCCGACGACCTCGCCGCCCAGGCAGGCCAGGTGGAAATGCCCGAGGCGCGCCTGGACGTAGGCGCGGGTGCGCCCTGCCGCTTCGAAGCGCGCTCGCGCTTCGGCGGTCAGTTGGGGTTTCCAGGTGGTTTCGTAGGTTTCGCCGAGTATCCGCAGGATCGCCTCGGCATCGGCCGGGTTCGCGGGGCGCAGGGTGAGGGAGGTGCTGTCCATGGCCGCGAGCATAACGCAGCGGCGCATGGATGGAGAAAGCCCGGCGCGGGGGCCGGGCTTGGCGGGGTCAGGCCACGCGGCGCAGCAGGCGGGCCTGGATGCTCTGGTGCGCCACGTGCAGGCGCAGGTAGAAGGTGTTGCGGCTGCAGCGGCAGTGGCGGTACTTCTGTTCGGGTTCGCTGTCGCGGTTCAGGTAGTGTTCGCTGACCACCTGCTTCTGCTGCTCGGGCAGGCCGTTGACGATCAGGTCCAGCTCGGCGACGCGGTCGAGCAGTACCCGGCTGCCACGGGTGCCGCGGATCATCTCGCCCTTGTTGGCGATCATCAGCGCCAGCAGGTTGCCGCCGGCATAGCCGCCACCGGCCACGCCCGGGCTGTGCATTTCCTCGGCCCAGAGCCTGAGCATTTCATCGATCGGCTTGATCACGTTTGCCTCCCGCGCCTTCAGCGGCGCCGTTCCAGTTCGTCCAGGGCCTGGCAGTCCAGGCAGCGGCTGCAGCCGGGCACCGCCAGGCGGCGGGCCTCGGGGATGGGCTCGCCGCAGACCTGGCAGTCGGCGGCGGCTGGCTCCGGCTCGTTGCCGCGCCGTGCCGCCAGCAGGGCGTCGAGGCGTTCCAGGGCCAGGTCGTTGGCGTAGTCGGCGAGATCAGCCATGGGCGACCTCCCCGTGGTGTTGCGCTGGTGCGTTCATGCTTTTCTCCGGGCGACGACCCGCCCTGCGCGTGCCATCCCGCGGCCGCGCTGCCAGGTCATTCGCGTGCTGTTTGTCGATGCGTGGCGCTCAGGTGGACGCCACTCGCCGTGCGGAAGCGGTGCGCTCCTCGCCCGCTTCCGCCGTCAGCCTGCCCCGTGACGCACGGGCCGCAGGCAACCCACGGCTTCCCTGCCGCGGAAGACGGAGGCGCCAGCACCCTCGTGTCGGATCGCGTCCGCCGCCGGCACGGAAACAACCTTCAGAAGGCCGGCGAAGGAAAAACTACAACCAAAGCTATTTATCGTCAACACCAAAGCTATTTACACTTCCCCGGGACGGGCGGTAGAGTGCCGCAATGAACAGCACAGCCCGCCCCTCCACGCTCGCCGAGCGCCTCAAGCAGGCCATGGCCGCGCGCAACCTCAAGCAGGAGAGCCTCGCCGAAGCGGCCGGGGTCTCGCAGAACACCATCCACAAGCTGACCGCCGGCAAGGCGCAGAGCACCCGCAAGCTGATCGAGATCGCCGCGGCCCTGGGCGTCTCGCCGGTCTGGCTGGGCACCGGCGAAGGCTCGCCGCAGGCCGCCACGCCACCGGCCGACGGCAGCCCGCTGCGCCTGGAGCCGCTGCACCCCTGGGACAGCAGCACGCCGCTGGACGAAGACGAGGTGGAACTGCCCTTGTACAAGGAAGTGGAAATGTCCGCCGGCGCCGGGCGCACCGCGGTGCGCCAGATCGAAGGGCGCAAGCTGCGCTTCTCCTATGCCACCCTGCGCGCCGCCGGGGTCGACCCGGACGCGGCCATCTGCGCCCAGCTCACCGGCAACAGCATGGAGCCGCTGATCATGGATGGCTCCACCATCGGCATCGATACGGCGACGACGCACATCACCGACGGCGAGATCTATGCCCTGGAGCACGAGGGCATGCTGCGGGTGAAGTTCCTCTACCGCCTGCCCGGCGGCGGCATCCGCCTGCGCAGCTTCAACCGCGACGAGTACGGCGACGAGGAATACGACGCGCAGGCCATCCAGGCCAGCCAACTGAGCATCATCGGCTGGGTGTTCTGGTGGTCGACGGTGCGCCATCGCCGCGCGCCCACGCTGGTTCGCTGAGCCCTCCCCAACCCCGCCGCCGCGGGGTTTCTTCTGTGCGAAGGAAAGCCGGGCGAACGGCGATTGCCAGGAAAAACAACAAAAGCTATATTTTCTCCATCGAACGACAACCGCAAGCAGGAGGAAGCCATGCTGCCGTCGAACTCCGACACCCAACCGGCGCCACGCCAGGAAACCGTGGCGCTGGTCTACCAGATCTTCGGCGACGTGCTGGTGCCCCTGGAACAGGTGCGCGAGCGCTGGTTCCGCAACCTCAACCGGGAGAACTTCGGCAAGGCCCTGGCCTGCGGACGCATCGCCCTGCCGGTGACCACCCTGGACGACAGCCACAAGGCCATGCAGTACGTGGCGGTGGATCACCTGGCGGCCTATGTCGAGCAGCGCGCCAGCCTGGCGGATGCCGCCCTGGCCCGGCGCCGGGCGGGGCAGCAGGCGTGATGGGTCGAGCGAACATGCCGTCCCCATGTAGGAGCGCGCCCTGCGCGCGATTCGCGGATGAGATCCGCTCCTACAGTTCCTGGGAGGCGGGTGTGCCGAGGTGCTCTTCGTAGGAGCGAGCTTGCTCGCGAACAAACGCGGTGCCATGCGGTTCGCGAGCAAGCTCGCTCCTACGAAAAAACGTTCCGTTCCTCCCTGGAACTGTAGGAGCGGGCCCTGCCCGCGAATCGCGCCGGTGGTTACGGCTATCGCGGACAAGGTCCGCTCCTACGGGAAAACTGCGGGCACCAACGAAAACGCCGTTTCCCCTCCCGGGGAAACGGCGTTCTGCATTACGGCAGCAGCGCTCAGTCTTCGAGGCGCGCGGTGTGTTCGGCCAGGGCCACCGCGCGGAACATGGCGCGGCGCTTGTTGATGGTTTCTTCCCATTCCAGCGCCGGCACCGAGTCGGCGACGATGCCGCCGCCGGCCTGCACGTGCAGTTCGCCGTTCTTGATCACCGCGGTGCGGATGGCGATGGCGGTGTCCATGTTGCCGTTCCATGCCAGGTAGCCCACGGCGCCGCCGTAGACGCCGCGCTTGACCGGCTCCAGCTCGTCGATGATTTCCATGGCGCGGATCTTCGGCGCGCCGGACAGGGTGCCGGCCGGGAGGATCGCGCGCAGGGCGTCCATGGCGCTCAGATCGGGCTTGAGCTGGCCGTTGACGTTGGAAACGATGTGCATGACGTTGGAGTAGCGCTCGATGACCATCTGCTCGGTGACCTTCACCGAGCCGGTCTGCGACACGCGGCCGACGTCGTTGCGGCCCAGGTCGATGAGCATCAGGTGCTCGGCGATTTCCTTGGCGTCGGACAGCAGGTCCTGCTCCAGGGCGCGGTCGGCTTCCTCGGTGGCGCCGCGCGGGCGGGTGCCGGCGATCGGGCGCACCGTGACCTCGCCGTCCTCCACGCGCACCAGCACCTCCGGCGAGCTGCCCACCACGTGGAAGTCGCCGAAGTTGAAGAAGTACATGTAGGGCGTCGGGTTGAAGCAGCGCAGCGCGCGGTACAGGTCGATGGGCGCGGCCTTGAAATCGATGGACATGCGCTGCGACGGCACCACCTGCATGCAGTCACCGGCCAGGATGTATTCCTTGACGGTGTCCACCGCGCACTCGTAGTCCTCGCGGGTGAAGCTGGCGCGGAACTGCGGCTCGGGCGCGTTGACCGCGGCGAAGTCCAGGCCCCGGCGCGGGGTGATCGGCTGGCGCAGGCGCTGCAGCAGTTCTTCCAGGCGCGCCTGGCCCTTGTCGTAGGCGTCCGCCTCGGCCGGGTCGGCGAGGACGATGGCGTGCAGCTTGCCGGCCAGGTTGTCGAAGACGACCACGGCGTCGGAAACCATCAGCAGGATGTCCGGGTTGCCCAGCGGGTCCGGGTTCGGGCACTGCGCCAGGCGCGGCTCGACGTAGCGCACGCAGTCGTAGCCGAAGTAGCCGACCAGGCCGCCGTTGAAGCGCGGCAGGCCCGGCAGGGTCGGCACGCGGTAGCGCTCCTTGAACTGCTCGACGAAGGCCAGCGGGTCCTCGCAGTCGAAGCGCTCGCTTTCCACGCCGTCGACGCTGATGCTCACGCTGTGGCCGTAGACGCGCAGCACGGTACGGCACGGCAGGCCGATGATGGAGTAGCGGCCCCACTTCTCGCCGCCCTGCACCGATTCCAGCAGGTAGCTGTTGGCGCCGTCGGCGAGCTTCAGGTAGATCGACAGCGGGGTGTCGAAGTCGGCGAGGGTTTCGCAGGTCAGGGGGATGCGGTTGTAGCCTTCGGCGGCCAGCCGCTGGAATGCGTCGCGGTTCATGAGCGGTCTCGTGCGAGGAGGTGGAACGGGCAGTGGCAAACGGGTGCCGGGAGGTCCGGCCGGAGGAATGTCAGGCGCGCCAGCGCCAGCGGGCCAGGGCCTTGATGACTTTCATCCAGAGTTTGCGGGGAGCCGTGTCCAGCACGTTGGAGTCTCGATGGGCGGGGTTGGAACCGTCGTCCGGCAACACTATCGCTTTGCCCGGGTCGAAGCAAGGCAGCAGTTGGCGCAGGTCGTCCAGCACCAGGCTCGGCTGCTCCTCGGCGATCGGCCGGCCGTGATTGTAGCCGTAGGTCAGGCCAACGCTGCGCACCCCGGCGGCCTTGGCGGCCAGCACGTCGTTGCGCGAGTCGCCGACGAACAGCGCCTCGCCCGGCGCCACGCCGGCGGCCTTCATCACGAACAGCAGCGCGGCCGGGTCGGGCTTCTGCTGCGGCAGGGTGTCGCCGCCGACGATCCAGCGGAAGAACTTGCCCAGGCCCATCTCGTCCAGCAGCGGGGCGACGAAGCGCTCGGGCTTGTTGGTGATCAGCGCCAGTTCCACGCCCTGTTTCTTCAGCCATTTCAGGGTGTCCACAACGCCGGGATAGACCTCGGTGAGCGCGTGGCTGTCGGCGTAGGCGTCCATGAACAGCGCCAGGGCGCGCTCGGTGTCCTCCTCGCTGACGCCTTCATGCTCGATGCCGCCGGCCAGGGCGCGGCGCACCAGCACCCGGGCGCCGTTGCCGACCCAGTGGCGCACCTGCTCCAGCCCGGCGGGAGCGCGGCCCATGCCGATCAGGGCCTTGTCCACCGCGGCGGCCAGGTCCGGCACCGAGTCCACCAGGGTGCCGTCCAGGTCGAACATCACCAGGCGCGGCAGGCGCCCGGCGAACAGCGCTTGGGCAGCGCTCATCACTTGCCGGCCTGCGCCAGTTCGGCGTGCATGGCGCGGATGACCTCGGCGTAGTCGGGGGCGTTGAAGATGGCCGAGCCGGCGACGAAGGTGTCAGCGCCCGCCGCGGCGATCTCGCGGATGTTCTTCACGTTAACCCCGCCGTCGATCTCCAGGCGGATGTCGCGGCCGGAAGCGTCGATCAGCGCGCGGGCCTCGCGCAGCTTGTCGAGGGTGCCGGGGATGAACTTCTGCCCGCCGAAGCCGGGGTTCACGCTCATCAGGAGGACCATGTCGATCTTGTCCATCACGTACTTGAGCGCGTCCAGCGAGGTGGCCGGGTTGAACACCAGGCCGGCCTTGCAGCCGCCATCCTTGATCAGTTGCAGGGAGCGGTCGATGTGCTGGCTGGCTTCGGGGTGGAAGGTGATGTAGGTGGCGCCGGCCTCGATGAAGTCGCCGATGATGCGGTCCACCGGGGAGACCATCAGGTGCACGTCGATGGGCGCGGTGACACCGTACTTGCGCAGCGCCGAGCAGACCATCGGGCCGATGGTCAGGTTCGGCACGTAGTGGTTGTCCATCACGTCGAAGTGGACGATGTCGGCGCCGGCGGCGAGCACCTTGTCCACGTCCTCGCCCAGGCGGGCGAAGTCGGCGGAGAGAATCGACGGGGCGATGGCGTAGGGTTGCATGGCGCACCTCTGTGGGCGGAATCACGGATGGCGCGCATTGTAGCCGCTCGGAGCGAGCGAGGGGGATCGAGGCGATGGTTGTAGGAGCAACTGTCTTGCAAGCTGCGCCGAGGCGCTTTTCGTAGGATGGGTTGAGTTTGCGAAACCCATGCGGTGGTGGTGATGGGTATCGCTTCGCTCAACGCCATCCTACGAGAAGCAACATCGGCGTAGGGCGTATAACCGTTCGCGGTTATACGCCGCCGTCCGTGCCACCGGGGCGTCCGGGGTGGCCGGTGAATCCAATCGCGGACGGAGTCCGCTCCTACGTCCGTGCTTCCCTGTAACCGTAGGAGCTGCGGTCTTGCAGGCCGCGCCGAGGCGCTTTTCGTAGGATGGGTTGAGCTTGCGAAACCCATGCGGTTGCAGTGATGGGTATCGCTTCGCTCAACGCCATCCTACGAAAAGCCGTCCCCGCCTGCGGCGTAGGAGCGGCGGATCAGGTGGTGGGCGCGGTACGCAGTTTCTCGCTGCGGCCGCGCAGCCATTCCAGGGTCAGCAGCAGCAGGACCGAGAAGCCGATCAGCAGGGTCGCCGCGGCGGCGATGGTCGGGCTGAGGTTCTCGCGGATGCCGCTGAACATCTGCCGTGGCAGGGTGGCCTGCTCGGGGCCGGCGAGGAACAGCGTCACCACCACTTCGTCGAACGAGGTGGCGAAGGCGAACAGCGCGCCGGAGATCACCCCGGGGGCGATCAGCGGCAGGGTCACCTTGAAGAACGTCAGCACCGGCGGTGCGCCCAGGCTTGCGGCAGCGCGCACCAGGTTCTGGTTGAAGCCCTGCAGGGTCGCCGACACCGTGATGATGACGAAGGGCACACCCAGCACCGCGTGCACGATGATCAGCGAGATGTAGCTGTTGCCCAGGCCCAGCGGGGCGAAGAACAGGTAGGCGGCCACACCGATGATCACCACCGGGACCACCATCGGCGAGATCACCAGGCTCATCACCAGGGCCTTGCCGCGGAACTCGCCGCGGGTCAGGCCGATCGACGCCAGGGTGCCGAAGACCATCGCCAGCAGGGTGGCCGCCGGGGCCACGATCATGCTGTTGGTCAGCGAGCGCATCCATTCGGCGCTGTGGAAGAAGTCGGCGTACCAGCGCAGCGAGAAGCCCTGCAGCGGGTAGACCAGGAAGGTGCCGGAGTTGAACGACAGCGGCACTATCACCAGCACCGGCAGCACCAGGAACAGCAGCACCAGGCCGCAGAGGATGCGCAGGGTATAGAACCACACGCGCTCGACCGGGGACATGTAGGGACTCAGCATCTTCTTTCTCTCCTCAGCCCAGGCGCAGGCGGCTCGCGCCCACCAGCCAGCCGTAGATCACGTACAGCACCAGGGTGGCGAACAGCAGCAGGCCGCCCAGGGCCGTGGCCATGCCCCAGTTGATGGTGGTGTTGGTGTAGAAGGCGACGAAGTAGCTGACCATCTGGTCGTTCGGGCTGCCCAGCAGGGCCGGGGTGATGTAGTAGCCGATCGACAGGATGAACACCAGCAGGCACCCGGCGCCGACGCCGGCCACGGTCTGCGGGAAGTAGACCTTCCAGAAGGCGGCGAACGGGTGGCTGCCCAGGGAGATGGCCGCGCGCATGTAGCTGGGCGAGATGCTCTTCATCACGCTGAAGATCGGCAGGATCATGAACGGCAGCATGATGTGCACCATGGCGATGTACACGCCGGTACGGTTGAACACCAGCTGCAGTGGCTGGTCGATCAGGCCCAGCTTGAGCAGCGCGCCGTTGATCAGCCCGCCGGACTGCAGCAGCACGATCCAGGCCGCGACGCGCACCAGGATGGAGGTCCAGAACGGCAGCAGCACCAGGATCATCAGCAGGTTGCTCTTGCGCGTCGGCAGGTTGGCCAGCAGGTAGGCCAGCGGGTAGGCCAGCAACAGGCAGATGACGGTGATCACCGCGCCCATCCAGAAGGTGCGGGCGAAGATGTCCAGGTAGATGGACTGGTCCGGGGTGGCCGGGGCCAGTTCGCCGAGGTCGTCGATGCGGTGGTCGAGGGCAGCGAGCAGGTAATAGGGGGTGATGCTGCTGGCGTTGCGGCGGATCACCTGCCAGTAGGCCGGGTCGCCCCAGCGCTCGTCGATGGTCTCCATGGCGTCCTTGTAGGAAGCCGGTTGCTCCTTGAACGGCAGGGCGCGGGCGGTCTTGGCCATCAGGCTGCGGTAGCCGGCCAGTTCCATGTTCAGGCGCTTGGAGAGGTCACCGATGGTCTGGTTCTTGCGCGCAGCGTAGAGGTCTTCGCTCAGGGCCTGGTAGACCGCGTCCGGCGGCAGCGACTTGCCGTCCCAGGTGGTGATGGCGTTGACCGTCTTGGGCAGCGAGCCGACCACTTCGGGGTTGTACACGCTCTTGTAGAGCAGCGCGGCGATCGGCACCAGGAAGGTCAGCAGGAGGAACAGCAACAGCGGCAGGACCAACGCCTGGGATTTCAGGCGATTCATCCGCTCCGCACGCGCCAGGCGCTGCTTCAGGGTGGGGCCGGCGACCTCGTTCAAGGACACAGCGGTGGCCATAGCGAACTCCGGTAAAACGGGCCGCCCGCGAGGGCGGCCAAGGTGTGGTGTATCAGGTGTGTCACGGCGAGCGCCGCCGCGCCGGGAGCTTTTCCCGGCGGGAACGGCCCGCAGGGCCTGCGGGCCGTGGCATCGCTGCCGCGGTTGCCGCCCGGGCGGGCGGCGGGGCCAGCCTTACTTGGCGGCCCAGGCGTTGAAGCGCTGTTCCAGCTGCTCGCCGTAGTCGGCCCAGAAGGTCACGTCCATGCCCACCTGGTTGGCGATGTTTTCCGGGGTGGTCGGCATGTTGGCCTGCACGCCCTTGTCCAGCAGGCCCACGGTGTTCTTGTTCACCGGGCCGTAGGCGATGTTCTCGGCGTAGATCTTCTGCTGCTCGGGCTTGACCGAGAAGGCGATGAACTTCAGGGCCTCTTCCTTCTTCTTGTCGCCTTTCGGGATGGCCCAGGCGTCGAAGTCGTAGATGCCGCCGTTCCACACGACCTTCAGGTTGCTTTCCTTCTGCACCGAGGCGATGCGGCCGTTGTAGGCCGAGCTCATCACCACGTCACCGGAGGCGAGGTACTGCGGCGGCTGGGCGCCGGCTTCCCACCACTGGATGCTCGGCTTGATCTCGTCGAGCTTCTTGAAGGCGCGGTCCTGGCCTTCCTTGGTGGCCAGCACCTTGTACACGTCCTTGGGCGCGACGCCGTCGGCCATCAGGGCGAATTCCAGGGTGTACTTGGCGCCCTTGCGCAGGCCGCGCTTGCCCGGGTACTTCTTCAGGTCCCAGAAGTCGGCCCAGCCGGTGGGGGCGGTCTTGAGCTTGTCGGCGTTGTAGGCCAGCACGGTGGACCACACGAAGAAGCCGACGCCGCAGTTGCTCACGGCGCCCGGGACGTAGTCCTCGGCCTTGCCGAGGATGGCCGGGTCGATTTCCTCGAACATGCCTTCGTCACAGCCGCGGGCCAGTTCCGGCGACTCCACCTCGACCAGGTCCCAGGTCACGCTGTTGGTGTCGACCATGGCCTTCACCTTGGCCATCTCGCCGTTGTACTCGCCGGCGACGATCTTGTTGCCGGTGGCCTTCTCGAAGGGCTGGTAGAAGGCCTTGGTCTGGGCGTCCTTGTTGGCGCCGCCGAAGGAGATCACGGTCAGATCGGTGGCCGCCATGGACTGCGCGGCGCAAGCCAGGCCGAGGGTCAGCGCGGCGAGCTTGAGGCCGGCCTTCGACGGGTGGAACGGGGACTTCGACATTATTCTTCTCTCCACAGTGTGCTGGTTTGTTTTTCTTCGAATCAGGCCGCCGACAGCGGGTCGAGGGCACGCACGTGCTCCACGGCCCAGCCCAGCGGTACCACATCACCCACGCTCAGCGCAGGGTCGAGCTCGGCGATCGGCTGCTTGACGAAGAAATCGGTGCGGCCGCAAACCTCCAGGCGGATGCGCACGTGGTCGCCAAGATAGATGAACTCGGCCACACGGCCGGAGAAGCGGTTCACGCAGCTTTCGCTGTGCCCGTTCAGGCGCACCCGCTCGGGACGGATCGACAGGCTGACGGCGTCGCCGGGCTGGCCGACGTTCACCGCCAGCGCCTCGACCTTCTCGCCACGCGCCAGGGTCACCACGCAGCGCTCGCCCTCGTGGCTCGCCAGTTGCCCGGCGATGCGGTTGTTCTCGCCGATGAAGTTGGCCACGAAGGAGTTGCGCGGGTGTTCGTAGAGTTCGTGGGGCGGGGCGATCTGCTGGATCTCGCCCTGGTGGAACACCGCCACGCGGTCGGACATGGTCAGCGCCTCGCCCTGGTCGTGGGTCACGTAGACCACGGTCACGCCCAGGCGCTGGTGGATGTGCTTGATCTCCATCTGCATGTGCTCGCGCAGCTGCTTGTCGAGCGCACCCAGGGGTTCGTCCATCAGCACCAGCTGCGGTTCGAAGACCAGCGCCCGGGCCAGGGCCACGCGCTGCTGCTGGCCGCCGGAGAGCTGCGCCGGGTAGCGCCCGCCGAAGGCGTCGAGCTGGACCATCGACAGCGCGCGCTTGACGCGCTCGGCCACGTCGGTCTTGCTCATGCCGCGCACGGAGAGCGGGAAGGCCAGGTTCTCCGCCACGGTCATGTGCGGGAACAGGGCATAGTTCTGGAACACCATGCCGATGTCGCGCTTGTGCGGGGGGACGTTGTTGATGGAGCGGCCGGCCAGCTGGATCTCGCCGGAGGTGGGGGTTTCGAAACCGGCCAGCATCATCAGGCTGGTGGTCTTGCCGGAACCGGACGGCCCCAGCAGGGTGAGGAATTCGCCTTTGCGAATATCCAGGTTGAGGTCTTTGACGATGAGCGTCTCGCCGTCGTAGCTCTTCTGGACGCCACGGAAGCTCACCAGCACATCGTTCGCCTGAGTCTCGGCCATAACCGCACCTTTGTATTTGTAAGTAATTGCCGTGAAGCAAGACTAGAGAAGCCTGCAATGCGCGCAAATCGGGCGGGGAGAGAACTTGCTATAAGGGTAGAAGAGGATCGTCTGTAGGGCGATCCCTACACGAAAAGTGTGGCTATCAGTCGCAGAAAGCCGGTGTCGCATTGGGTGCGACACCGGCATATCCGAAAGCGACCTGGAGCCTGTCTACGATCTCGCGAGCTAGAGCAGGACAAGGCGGGAACAGGCGAGTGAGCGGAGTTCAGGCCGCTAAATGAGCATCGCTCGCCTGTTCTCAACGCAGTCATGCCGACGCGCAGCAGATCGTAGGCAGGTTCTCAGCGTTTGGCCCAGTCCTGGAAGCGTTTCTCCAGAGCATCGCCATGCTCGGCCCAGAAGGCCACGTTCATGCCCAGCGCGTCGGCCATGTTGCGCGGCGCGGTGGGCAGGTTGGCGGCCACCTGCGGGTCGAGCTGCTCCACCGCCTTGCGGTTGGTCGGGCCGTAGGCGATGTTCTGCGCATAGACCTTCTGCTGCTCGGGCTGGCTGGCGAAGGCGATGAACTTCTCCGCCAGCTCCTTCTTCCACACGCCCGAGGGCAGCGCCCAGAAGTCGAAGTCGTAGATGCCGCCGGCCCAGGCCATGCGCAGGCCCTTCTGCTCGGGCTGGGCCGCGGCGATGCGGCCGTTGTAGGCCGAGCTCATGACCACGGTGCCGTCGGACAGGTCGCGCACCGGGTCCTGGCCGGACTTCCACCAGTGGATGCTCGGCTTGATCTCGTCGAGCTTGCGGAAGGCGCGGTCGACGCCACCGGGGGTGCCCAGCACCTGGTAGACGTCCTTGGGCGCCACGCCGTCGGCCATCAGGGCGAACTCCAGGCTGTACTTGGCGCCCCAGCGCAGGCCGCGCTTGCCGGGGAATTTCTTCAGGTCCCAGAAATCGGCCCAGCCCTGGGGCTTGCCCTGCAGCTTGTCCTGGTTGTAGGCCAGCAGAGTGGTCCAGACGAAGATGCCGACGCCGCAGGGCTGCACCGCGCCGGGCACGTAGTCGGCGGGGTCGCCGATCAGGCGCTGGTCGAGCTTCTGGAACAGCCCCTCCTGGCAGCCACGCGCCAGTTCCGGCGCCTCCACCTCGACCACGTCCCAGGACACATGGCTGATCTCCACCATCTGCCTGAGCTTGTCCAGGTCGCCATTGTAGGAACCGTGCACCACCGCCGTGCCGGTGGCCGTCTTGAAGGGTTCGTAGAAGGCCTTCTCCTGGGCCGCCTTGTTGGCCCCGCCGAAGGAAATCACCGTCACGTAGTCCGCCAGCGCCGGCGTGGCGACAGTCCCCAGCAGGCCGGCCAGCAGCCCGCCCCGTACCGCTCGCAGCAACATCCCTCTTCTCCTTGTTCTGATGAAGTACCCCACTGAGCGGGCAATGATTCCCTTTCGCCAGCCGGCGAGGTAGCCGGGCGTTGCAAAAACCGGAAGGGACTCACATAAGCATCGGCGAATCGCACCGCCGCGCGCCGGCTCAGACCAGCTTGTGCTCCACGGCATACTTGACCAGGTCGGCCACCGAATGCGCGCCGAGCTTCTGCATCAGCCGCGCCTTGTGGGTGCTGATGGTCTTGCTGCTGACCGCCAGGTGCTGGGCGATCTCGTTGACGCCCTCGCCCTTGACCAGGCGCTCGAACACCGAGAACTCGCGCTCGGAAAGCAGCGCGTGGGGCGGCCGCGAATCGGTCAGGCCGACCTCGAAGACCATGCGGTCGGCCAGTTCCGGGTCGATGTAGCGGCCGCCGCTGGCGACCTTGCGGATGGCGGTGAGCAGCAGCGCCGGGTCGCTGTCCTTGGTGGCGTAGCCGGCGGCGCCGATCTTCAGCGCGCGGGCGGCCATCTGCACCTCGTCGTGCATGGACAGCATGAGGATCGCCGGCGGATCGTTCAGCGCGCGGATCCGCGGGATGGCCTCCAGGCCGTTGACGCCGGGCATGGAGATGTCCAGCAGGACCACCTCGCAGGGCACCTGGCGCAGGGTTTCGAGCAACTGCTCGCCGTTGGTGGCCTCGCCCACTACCTGCAGGTCCTTGGCCATGCCGATCAGTTGCTTGATGCCCTCGCGGACGATGGTGTGGTCTTCGGCCACCAGTACTCGAATCACGCTGCCCTCCCCGAACAGACAAAACCGCGCCGGCCCTTCACGGCCCCGGCTCCGGCAATTCCCCCGCATCCAGCGGCACGCGCACCCGCAGGCTGCTGCCCTCCCCCGGCTGGCTGTCGATCTCCAGCTCGCCGCCGAGCATCAACACGCGCTCGCGCATGCCGACCAGGCCGAAGGAGCTGCCGCCCCAGGCCGCCGCGGTATCGAAGCCGCGGCCATCGTCGCTGATGCTCAGGCAGAGTTCGTCGCCCTCCACCCGCAGGGCCAGTTCCACAGTATGCGCCTGCGCGTGGCGCATGACATTGGTCAGCGCCTCCTGGAGGATGCGGAACAACCCGATGGCCTTGGCGTCACCCAGGCGCGGCGGGTTCTCCGGCACCTCCACCAGGCAGGGGATCCCGGTGCGCGTCTCGAAGCGCCGCGCCTGCCACTCCAGCGCCGAGCCGATGCCGGCGTCGAGGATCGGCGGGCGCAGCGCCGAGGCCACGTCGCGCACCAGCTGGAACAGCTGGGCGATGAGCTTCTTCATGTTGCCCAGGCGCTCGCTCAGGCCGGGGTCCAGCTCGCCGTAGCCCAGCTCGCACATGGAGGTTTCCAGTTTGAGCACGGTCAGCACCTGGCCCAGCTCGTCGTGCACTTCCCGGGCGATGCGCGCCTTCTCTTCCTCGCGCACGCTTTCCAGGTGCGCCGACAGCTCGCGCAGCTGCGCCCGCGATTGCGCCAGCTCCAGCTCGATCTGCTTGTTGTCGCTGATGTCCCAGACCACGCCGTCCCAGGCCAGGCGGCCGTCTTCCAGGTGCCGCGCGGTGGCCTTGATGTCCACCCAGCGCGGCTCGCCGGAGCGGGTCAGGATGCGCCCCTGCCAGTGCCAGTTCTTGCCGCCGGCCACTGCCTCCAGCTGGCTGGCCAGGTAGCCGTCGCGGTCGCCCGGGTGCACCAGGCCGAGGATGCCCAGGCCGCTTTCGCGCAGGTAGCCGGGGGAATAGCCCAGCGAGGCCTCGCTGCCACCGCTGATGAAGCTGAGGTGGGCGAAGTCGGAGCCGCCGGGGGCGCTGGGCTCCAGGCGGAACACCAGGCCGGGGACGTTGGCGGCGATGCCCTGCAGGCGCGCCTCGCTCTCTTCCAGGGCGGCGCGGGCGCGGCGCCGCTCGGTGGCGTCGTTGAGGAACACCAGCAGGTATTCCGAGCCGCCGAAGCGCAGGAAGCTCAGCGACACTTCCGCCGGCAGCCACTGGCCGTCGGCGCGGCGCAGGTGGCTTTCGAAGCTCAGCGGCCCCTCTTCGCTGTTGCGCGCGCGGCGCCAGAGGTCGAGCCAGGCGTCCATGCCCAGGCTGGGCTCGAAGTCCGCCAGGGGCCGCTCGATCACCTCGCCGGGGGCGTAGCCGAGCATGTCCTCGGCGGCGCGGTTGGCGTAGCGCACGTGGCTGTCCCAGTTGACCCAGAGGATGCCCACGGTGCTGCTGTCGATGGCGAACTGGGTCAGGCGCAGGGCTTCCTCGGCCGCCTGGCGCAGCTCCATGTCGCGGCGCGCGGCGAGCAGGCGCTGCTCCAGCACGTTGCGCTGGTGGCGCAGCCACAGCGCGGTGGCCAGGGCCATGAGCAGCAACAGGCCGAGGAGGATGCAGAGGTTCTGCCAGAAGCCGGGGGATTGCCCCAGGCGCGGATACTGCGGCTGCAGCCAGCGCTCGTGCAGCTGGTCCAGCTGCTTGGCCGGCAGGGCGCGCAGGCTGGCGTCGAGGATGCCGGCCAGCTCCGGCAGGTCGCGGCGGGTGGCCAGGCGCAACAGCTGCGGATAACCGATGTCGGCCAGCACGCGGAAGCCGGAGAATTCGACCTCGCGGCTGAGGCGGGCCAGGTGCGCCTCGTCGACCACCGCGTAGCCGGCGTCCTGGCCGAGCACCCGGCGCAGGGCTTCGCGGTCGCTGTCGGTGAGCTGCAGCTCCAGGCTCGGGTAGGTGCCGCGCAGGTAGTCGGACACTGCCCCCGGGCCACGCAGCGCCACGGGTTCGAGCGCGCCCAGGCGCTCCAGCTCCACGGAGCCGGGGCCGTCGCGGAAGCCGATGAGCAGGCGCGGCACCCGCAGGTAGGGGTCGGAGAACAGCCAATCGCGCAGGCTGGAAGGAGTCTGGGCAAGCCCCGGGGCCAGATCGATTTCGCCGGCGCGGGCGGCACGCTCCAGTTCGTCCTGGTCGGCATAGACGCGCCACTGCAGGCTCACCTGCAGCGCGCCGGCGATCCAGTCGAGCAGCTCGACGTGGGCGCCGGAAAGCTGCTGCAGGCGCCGGTCCTGCTGGGCGTAGGGCGCATCCAGGACCACGCCGACGCGCAGCTGCGGGTGCGCCTGCAACCAGGCGCGCTGGGCGGCGTCCAGGGGCACGCCGGCCGGCGCGTCCTGCGCCGCGCCCCACAATGGAATGCACAACAGGAACGCCGCCACGGCGCTCCACCACAGTCGTCCCATGCCCGCTCCCCGAGAAAAAAGCGCGCCTACATTACCCCATGGCGGGGGGAACCCGGTAAGGCCGGCGCCTGACAAACCAGGAACAAGGGATTAGTCTGGCCGTTTTGCCAGGCCAGCCCGAGCCACGCCAGGAACCCGCCCCATGCCCCGTCCCGCACAGCCTACCCGCCTCGCCCTCTGCCTGGCCCTGAGCCTGGCGCCCCTAGTGCCGGGCTGGGCCGAAGACGCACCGGCCAGCCCGCCCGGCCCGGCGGTGGCGCCGGCTACGCCCGCGCGCCCGGCCCTGGAGGAACGCAGCCAGGACGAAGCCAGCGCCCTGCAGCAGCGCCTGCCGCAGAAACAGCAACAGACGCTGCAGGCCGGCGAGGAAAGCTTCCTCGCCCTATGGCTGCCGGCCAACGCGCCGCAGGCCGAGGGCGTGGTGATCATCGTCCCCGGCGATGGCGAGAACCCCGACTGGCCGGTGGCGGTGGGCCCGCTGCGGCGCAAGCTGCCCGACGCCGGCTGGCAGACCCTCGCCCTCGGCCTGCCCGACCCGCAGGACAGCCAGCCGGTGCCGCGCAAGGAAAGCGCGGACAAGGCCGCCGCCGACAGCGACGCCGGCGCCAGCAGCAAGGACGTCCAGGGCGAATCCGGCGCCGCCACGCCCACCCCGGAAAGCACCGCCGAGGCCGGCAGCGGCGAACCGGCCCAGGCCAGCAGCGAAGCGCCGCCGGCGCCGGATGCGGCCATCGAGCGGCGCAAGGCCTATGCCGACCGAGTCATGGCGCGCATCCAGGCCGGCCTCGACTTCGCCCTGCAGGGCAAGCCCAAGAGCATCGTCCTTCTCGGCCACGGCACCGGTGCCTACTGGGCGGCGCGCTACCTGGCCGAGCGCGAGCCCGGCGAAATCCACAACCTGCTGATCGTCAACGCCGAAGTGCCGCGGGACTTCCGCCCGGCGCTGGAAGACATGGTGCCGCGCCTGCAACTGGCCACCGGCGACTTCTATTACAAGGACAGGCGCGTGGACCGCGACGCCGCCAAGGCCCGCCTGCAGGCGAGCCGGCGCGAGACCGGCAAGACCTACGTGCAGATCGGCATGAACGCCCTGCCGGCCGACCGCGCCACCGAGCAGGACCAGCTCTACCGGCGCATCCGCGGCTGGCTGTCGCTGCACATCAAGCAGGCACCCGCAGAGTAAACCGGCCCCGAGCCCTAGCGGAAACCGCGACGCTCGCGCACCAGGGCATAGGCCTGCTGGATTTCGCGGGTCTTCTCGGTGGCAGCGGCGATGCGCGCCTCGCCGGCGCCGGCCAGCTTGTCCGGGTGGTGCTGGCTGATCAGCCGGCGGTAGGCGCGCTTGATCTCCTCCACCGGGCTGTCGTCTTCCACCCCCAGCAGGCGCAGGGCCTGGCGATAGCTTTCCGCCCGGCTCGGCGGCGCGCGCAGGGCCTCGGCGCCGGCGGCCAGGGACAGCACGGTGGCGCGCGGCAGGCCGAAGCCCTCGCCCCAGCGCAGGATCAGCGCCTTCTCCGCCGCGCTCGGCGCACCGGCCGCCCATGCCATGCGCCAGCAAGCCTGCAGCAGGCCGTCGACGCTGGGCCGCTGGCCCCGGCACTGCTGCACGCCCTCCTCCAGGCGCGAGCCGCCCTGCTTGCCGCGGTTGAAGGCATCGATGGCGTGCAGGCGCCCGGCCTCGTCCAGGCCCAGGCGCAACATTTCCGCCCGCGCCTGCTGGATGTGCGCGTCCTGCACGCGGCCACGGCTCTTGGCCACCCGGCCGAGCAGGAGGAACAGCAGTTCCTCCTCCGGCACCCGCGCGCCGCCGCGCAGCTCATCGAGCAGTTCGCGCCAGCTGCGCCGGCGCAGGCGGCGGTCCAGCACCTGGCCGAGCAGGCCGCCGAGCATGGCCCCGGGGATGCTCGCCAGCGCCCAGCCGGCGACTATGCCTATCAGGGTGCCCGGCCAGAACATTCAGCCGGCCGCCAGCAGACGTTCGACTTCGGCCAGGCGCTCGTGGGTGCCGACGTCCACCCAGCGCCCGCGGTGCAGCTCGCCGCTGACGCGGCCGGCGGCCATGGCCTCGCGCAGCAGCGGCGCCAGCCTGAAGGCGCCGCCCGTGCAGGCGGCGAACAGCGCCGGGTGCAGTACGGCGATGCCGCTGTAGGTGTAGTTGGGCTCGCCTTCGCGATAGTCGCCGACGCGTTCACCTTCCAGGCGGAAGTCGCCGCGGGTGTTGTGCCCGGGGTTGTCCACCAGCACCAGGTGCGCCAGGTCGCCCTCGGCCAGCGCGCCCTGCAGGCGCGCGTAGTCGAAGTCGGTCCAGATGTCGCCGTTGACCAGGGCGAAGGGCGCTTCGCCGAGCAGCGGCAGGGCGCGGAAGATGCCGCCGCCGGTCTCCAGCGGCTCGCCTTCGGCGGAATAGCGGATGCCGACGCCAAAGCGCGAGCCATCACCGAGGTAGTCCTCGATCTGCTGCCCCAGCCAGGCGTGGTTGATCACCAGGTCATGGAAACCGGCGCGGCGCAGGGCCAGCAGTTGGTGCTCGATCAGCGGCCGGCCGCCGGCCGGCACCAGTGGCTTGGGCGTGTGCAGGGTCAGCGGGCGCATGCGCTCGCCCTTGCCGGCGGCGAGGAGCATCGCCTTCATGGCGCCACCGGCTGCGGCAGCTCGGCGAGCAGCGCGCCCAGGTCGGCCAGCTCGGGGCGGCGGGCGACGACGCTGTCGAGGTAGCGGAAGAAGCGCGGCACGTCGCCCAGGTAGCGCGGCTTGCCGTCGCGGTGGCAGATGCGCGCGAAGATGCCGATCACCTTCAGGTGGCGCTGCACGCCCATCAGGTCGCTGGCGCGGAAGAATTCCTCGAAGGTCGGCGGCAACGCGATGCCGGCGGCCTGGGCCTTGCGCCAGTAACGGCTGAGGCCGTCGTGCACGCGCGGCTCGGGCCAGCTGAGGAAGGCGTCCTTATAAAGGCAGGTGACGTCGTAGGTCACCGGGCCGTACACCGCATCCTGAAAATCGAGGATGCCGGGGTTCGGCTCACTGAGCATCAGGTTGCGCGGCATGTAGTCGCGATGCACCAGCACCCGCGGCTGCTCCAGCGCACTGGCCACCAGGCGGTCGCAGGTGCGCTGCCAGCGCGCCAGTTGCTCGCCTTGCAGCTCGATGCCCAGGTGACGGCCCAGGTACCACTCGGGGAACAGGCCCAGCTCGCGGCGCAGCAGCGCCTCGTCGTAGGCCGGCAGGCGGCCTTCGGCCGGCACCTGCTGGAAGGCCACCAGGGCGTCCAGGGCATCCTCGAAGAGTTCCTCGGCGTTCTGCGGGTCGAGCACGTCCAGGTAGGTCTGGCGGCCCAGGTCGTCGAGCAGCAGCAAGCCCTGCTCCAGGTCCTGGGCAAGAATCCGCGGCACGTGCACGCCGGCTTCGGCGAGCATGCCGGCCACCTTGACGAAGGGGCGGCAGTCCTCCTGGGGCGGCGGCGCGTCCATGACGATCAGCGTGCGGCCCTCGCCCTGCCAGCGGAAATAGCGGCGGAAGCTGGCGTCGCTGCTGGCCGGGGTGAGCTCGGCGGGTGGCACCGGCCCCCATCCCTCGGCACTGAACACTACGGGTAAACAAGAGTCCAACCAGCGATTCAGGAGCTGGTAACGGGCATCCTCAGACATCTTTGGGGGTTCTCCACGGCCCTAGCCGTTGCGCGGGTCATGCTTTATTATCCAGCATCTTTTTGAGCCCATCGAGTGGCTATGGCCGAATCTGGCCGATGGCTCGCAGGAAGCCCGGATTAACAAGATGGCAGTGATTCTCCCCGTGTTCCGTAGAAAGTTCCCCTTACTGGTGACCGGTGGCCTGCTGGCTATGCAGCCGCTCGCTTCCTCGACCGCCACGGCGGCCGAACAGTTCAACTGCACCCCCTCCGGCGGCAGCTGGGACTGCTCCTCGCAGCAGCCGGCCAGCGCCCTGCCGCCGCGTCCGGAGCATACCGAAAGCTCGGTCAGTACCCCCGCCGGCGGCGGCGCTGAAGGCGCGGCCGTCGCCGCCGGTGCGGCTGCCGGTGCCGAAGAGCCCAGGCAGAAGCTGGTCACCGAGAGCGGCGGCAAAGGCCTCAAGTCGCGCAGCGCCGACTACAGCCACCTCGACTGGGTCCCGCGGGAGAAGCTCACCGCCGCCCAGCTGGCGGAGGTCGGCCCGTACTGCAGCGGCGCCTACATCGAACCGACCCGCCCGGGCATGAACGACAAGACCCCGCGCGACGAGGCCCCGACCTACGTCTCGGCGAAGGTCTCGCGCTACGAGCAGGAGTCGCAGGTCGCGACTCTGGCCGGCAACGTGGTCCTGCGCCAGGGCAGCATGCAGGTGGAGGCCGACGAGGCCAACCTGCACCAGGCCGAGAACCGCGGCGAGCTGGCCGGCAACGTGCGCCTGCGCGACAACGGCGCGCTGATCGTCGGCGACCACGCCGACCTGCAACTGGACAACGGCGAGGCGAAGATCGACAACGCCGAGTACGTCATGCACCAGGCCCAGGTCCGCGGCAGCGCGCTCTACGCCAAGCGCCAGGAAGACGCCATCATCCAGCTCAAGGACGGGACCTACACCCGTTGCGAACCGGGCAGCAACTCCTGGTACGTCAAGGGCAACAACATCAAGCTGAACCCGGCCACCGGCTTCGGCACCGCGACCAACGCGACCCTGCGGGTGAAGGACATTCCAGTGTTCTACACCCCCTACATCTATTTCCCGATCGACGATCGCCGCCAGTCCGGCTTCCTGCCCCCCACCCTGGGCAGCACCAGCGACACCGGCATGTTCGTGGTCACCCCGTACTACTTCAACCTGGCGCCGAACTACGACGCCACGCTGTTCCCGCGCTACATGGCCAAGCGTGGCCTGATGATGGAAGGCGAGTTCCGCTACCTGACCCACAGCAGCGAGGGCCAGGTCAACGCCGCCTACCTGAACGACAGGGACGACGGCCGCGAGGGCCAGCCGCACTTCACCGACCAGCGCTGGATGTACGGCTGGAAGAACACCAGCGGCCTGGATTCGCGCTGGCTGGCGCAGGTCGACTACACCCGCATCAGCGACCCGTACTACTTCCAGGACCTGGACACCTCCCTGGGCCTGGGCTCGCCGACCTACGTGAACCAGCAGGGCGCCCTGACCTACCGCGGCGACGACTTCACCGCGCGCCTCAACGCCCAGGCCTACCAGCTGGCCACCGTGACCGACGTGACCCCCTACGACCGCCTGCCGCAGCTGACCCTCGACGGTCGCCTGCCCTATCACCCGGGCGGCCTGGAGTTCACCTACGGCAGCGAACTGGTGCGCTTCGACCGCAACCTGGACGAGGACGTCTACTTCGACGCCGACGGCAACGTGCTCGGCCAGCGCCCGGACGTGAACATCTCCGGCCTGGCCCGCGCCACCGGCGACCGCGCGCACTTCGAGCCCGGCATCAGTCTGCCGCTGGCCAGCAGCTGGGGCTTCCTGACGCCAACGCTGAAGGCGATGTACACCAAGTACGACCTAGACCTGGACGGCCAGGGCAAGACACAGCTGAACAGCGCCACCAACTACGGCGAAGTCAGCTACGACAGCAGCCCCGACCGCTCGCTGCCGCTGGCCAAGCTCGACGGCGGCCTGTACTTCGACCGCGACACCACGTTCGGCGGCACCAAGTTCCGCCAGACCCTGGAGCCGCGCGCCATGTACCTGTACGTGCCGTACCGCAACCAGGACAACCTGCCGACCTTCGACACCGGCGAGTTCAACTTCAGCTACGACTCGCTGTGGCGCGAGAACCGCTTCACCGGCAAGGATCGCATCGGCGATGCCAACCAGCTGTCCCTGGGCGCCACTTCGCGCTTCATCGAGGACAACGGTTTCGAGCGCGCCTCGGTCAGCGCCGGCCAGATCTACTACTTCTCCGACCGCCGCGTGCAGCTGCCGGGCCTGACCGAGAAGTACATCCGCAACTACAACCTGGCGAACCCGAACAACCCGATCGACAACCCCGACGCGGACACCTGGCGCTCGCCCTACGCCCTGCAGGGCGTCTATCGCTTCAACCACGACTGGCGCCTGAGCTCGGACTACAACTGGAACCCCAACACGCACCACACCGACAGCGGCAGCGTGATGTTCCACTACCAGCCCGAAGCCGAGCCGCAGAAGGTGTTCAACGCCGGCTACCGCTACCGCGCGGACAGCAAGTCGTTCGACCCGAACCTCGGCCGCTTCAGCTACAACAGCGACGAGTACAAGATCGAGCAGCACGACTTCTCGGTCATCTGGCCGATCGTCCCGCAGTGGAGCGCGATCGCCCGCTGGCAGTACGACTACAACCAGAACCGTACCCTCGAGGCCCTCGGCGGCTTCGAATACGACAGCTGCTGCTGGAAACTGCGACTGGTCAACCGCTACTGGCTGAAGTACGACGACGACAACTTCTACACGTCCGACTCGAAAGCCGACCGCGGCATCTTCCTGCAAATCATCCTCAAGGGCCTTGGCGGCGTTGTAGGCAACCAAGTCGAAGGCTTCCTCGACCAAGGCATCCAAGGTTATCGTCAACGTGAAGACAGCTCTATGTAATGCCCTGCGCCCGCTGATGCTGGGCGCCCTGCTGGTCTGTTCCGCAGCCCACGCCGAAGTCACCCCGCTGGACCGTGTCGTGGCCATCGTCGACAACGACGTGGTCATGCAGAGCCAGCTCGACCAACGCCTGCGCGAAGTCCGCCAGACCATCGAGAAGCGCGGCGCGCCGCTGCCCCCCGAGCACGTGCTGACGCAGCAGGTACTGGAGCGCCTCATCATCGAGGACATCCAGCTGCAGATCGGCGAGCGCTCCGGCATCCGCATCACCGACGAGGAGCTGAACCAGGCCATGGGCACCATCGCCCAGCGCAACAACCTGAGCCTGGACCAGTTCCGCGCCGCCCTCGCCCACGACGGCCTGTCCTACGACGACGCCCGCGAGCAGGTGCGCCGCGAGATGATCATCAGCCGCGTGCGCCAGCGCCGCGTGGCCGAGCGCATCCAGGTCAGCGACCAGGAAGTGCAGAACTTCCTGGCCTCCGACCTGGGCAAGATCCAGCTCTCCGAAGAGTACCGCCTGGCCAACATCCTCATCCCGGTGCCGGACGGCGCTTCGCCGGAAACCCTCCAGGCCGCCGGCAGGCAGGCCCAGGAGATCTACCAGCAGCTCAAGCAGGGCGCCGACTTCAACCAGCTGGCGATTTCCCGCTCGGCCGGCGACAACGCCCTGGAAGGCGGCGAGATCGGCTGGCGCAAGGCCGCCCAGCTGCCCTCTCCGTTCGACGGCATGATCGGCAGCCTGGCCGTGGGCGACGTCACCGAACCGGTGCGCACCCCCGGCGGCTTCATCATCCTCAAGCTGGAAGAGAAGCGCGGCGGCAGCAAGATGGTGCGTGACGAGGTGCATGTCCGCCACATCCTGCTCAAGCCCAGCGAAATCCGCAGCGACGAGGAAACCCAGAAGCTGGCGCAGAAGCTCTACGAGCGCATCCAGAGCGGCGAGGACTTCGGCAAGCTGGCCAAGCAGTTCTCCGAAGACCCGGGCTCGGCGCTGCACGGCGGCGACCTCAACTGGGTCGATCCGGAATCCCTGGTGCCGGAGTTCCGCGACGTGATGAACAGCATCCCGCAGAACCAGCTGTCCAAGCCGTTCCGCTCGCCGTTCGGCTGGCACATCCTGGAAGTCCTCGGTCGCCGCGCCACCGACAGCAGCGACAAGTTCCGCGAGCAGCAGGCCGCCCAGGTCCTGCGCAACCGCAAGTACGACGAGGAACTGCAGGCCTGGCTGCGGCAGATCCGCGACGAAGCCTACGTCGAGATCAAGCTGTAAGCCCCGCGCGCAACACAGGAACCCGGCCCCAAGGCCGGGTTTCTTTTTATCCGCGCCACGCTTCGGCGTAGAGTGGGCCCATACCGAACAACCCCGGCCGCCCGGCGCGGCCGAAGCCCTAGAGACACCCGCCATGCAAGCCTCCAAGCCATTCGCCCTCACCCCCGGAGAGCCGGCCGGCATCGGCCCGGACCTGTGCCTGCTGCTGTCCCGCGAGGCCCAGCCCCACCCGCTGGTGGCCATCGCCAGCCGGCAGATGCTGGCCGAGCGCGCCGCCCTGCTGGGCCTGGACATCCAGTTGCTGGAAACCGGCCCGGGCCGGTGGCCGCAGGCGCCCGCCCCGGCAGGCTCGCTCTACGTCTGGGACACCCCATTGGGGGCGCCGGTGAAGCCCGGCCAGCTCGACCCGGCCAACGCCGGCTATGTGCTGCAGACCCTGACCCGCGCCGGCCAGGGCTGCCTGGACGGCAGCTTCGCCGGGATGATCACCGCACCGGTGCACAAGGGCGTGATCAACGAAGGCGGCGTGGCCTTCTCCGGGCACACCGAGTTCCTCGCCGAGCTGACCCACACCCCGCAGGTGGTGATGATGCTCGCCACCCGCGGCCTGCGCGTGGCGCTGGTGACCACCCACCTGCCGCTGCGCGAGGTGGCCGACGCCATCACGCCCGAACGCCTGGCGCGCGTCACCCGCATCCTGCATGCCGACCTGCGCGACAAGTTCGGCCTGGCCGAGCCGCGCATCCTGGTCTGCGGCCTCAACCCCCACGCCGGCGAGGGCGGCCACCTGGGCCACGAGGAAATCGACGTCATCGAGCCCACCCTGGAGCGCCTGCGCGGCGAAGGCATGCAGCTGATCGGCCCGCTGCCGGCCGATACCCTGTTCACCCCCAAACACCTGGAGCACTGCGACGCTGTGCTGGCCATGTACCACGACCAGGGCTTGCCGGTGCTCAAGTACAAGGGCTTCGGCGCGGCGGTGAACGTCACCCTGGGCCTGCCGATCATCCGCACCTCGGTGGACCACGGCACCGCCCTGGACCTGGCCGGCACCGGCCGCATCGACGGCGGCAGCCTGCAGGTGGCGCTGGAGACGGCCTACCAGATGGCGGCCGCTCGCGCCGGCAGCCAGTAGCGGCAAGCGGCAAGCGGAGCTAGCTGGTAAACTTTTCTCCTTTTGAACACCGCTTTGGCTCTTGCTTGTCGCTTGCAGCTTGAAGCCTGGAGCCGCCTTTATGTCCGAGCTTTTCCAACATCGCGCGCGCAAGCGCTTCGGCCAGAACTTCCTGCACGACGCCGGGGTGATCCACCGCATCCTGCGCGCCATCGCCCCCAAGGAAGGCCAGCACCTGCTGGAGATCGGCCCGGGCCAGGGCGCCCTCACCGAAGGCCTGGTGGACAGCGGCGCGCAGCTGGACGTGATCGAGCTCGACCTCGACCTGATCCCGCAGCTGAAATGGCGCTTCGGCCTCAAGCCGAACTTCCGCCTGCACCAGGGCGATGCCCTGAAGTTCGACTTCGCCACCCTGCCCCAGGCCGGCGAGAAGCTGCGGGTGGTGGGCAACCTGCCCTACAACATCTCCACGCCGCTGATCTTCCACCTGCTGGAGCACGCCGGGATCATCCAGGACATGCACTTCATGCTGCAGAAGGAAGTGGTCGAGCGCCTGGCCGCCGAGCCCGGCGGCGGCGACTGGGGCCGGCTGTCGATCATGGTCCAGTACTTCTGCCGGGTGGACTACCTGTTCACCGTCGGCCCGGGCGCCTTCAACCCGCCGCCCAAGGTGGAGTCGGCCATCGTCCGCCTGGCGCCCTACGCCGAGCCGCCGCACCCGGCCAAGGACCACCGCCTGCTCGAACGCATCGTCCGCGAAGCCTTCAACCAGCGCCGCAAGACCCTGCGCAACACCCTGCGCAGCCTGATGTCCATCGAAGACATCGAGGCCGCCGGCGTCGACCCCAGCCTGCGTCCGGAACAGCTGGACGTAGCCGACTTCGTGCGCCTGGCCAACCGCCTGGCGGAACTGGCCCCCGAGCAGTGAAACCCTCGACGAGACGCCCGAGCCGAGCATGAGCGATCCCCGATACCAGATTTCCGTCAGCGTCACCACCCGCCACCTGCCCGAGCAATCGCAGCCGGAGCAGCAGCGCTACGTCTTCGCCTACACGGTGACCATCCACAACCAGGGCGAGCAGGCGGCCAAGCTGCTCAGCCGCCACTGGATCATCACCGACGGCGACGGCCACGTGCAGGAAGTGCGCGGCGCCGGCGTGGTGGGCGAGAAGCCGCTGATCGAGCCGGGCGCCAGCCATACCTACACCAGCGGTACCGTGCTGGCCACCAAGGTCGGCAGCATGTCCGGCAGTTACCAGATGGTCGCCGCCGATGGCCACCATTTCGACGCCGAGATCCCGGTGTTCCGCCTCGCCGTTCCCGGAGCGCTGCACTGATGGCCACCTACGCCGTGGGCGACCTGCAGGGTTGCCTGGAGCCACTCAAGCAACTGCTGCAGCGCGTGACCTTCGACCCCGCCCGCGACAAGCTGTGGCTGGTCGGCGACCTGGTCAACCGCGGCCCGCAGTCGCTGGAAACCCTGCGCTTCCTCTACGCCATGCGCGATTCGGTGGTCTGCGTGCTGGGCAACCACGACCTGCACCTGCTGGCCGTGGCCTACAACGCCGAACGCCTGAAGAAGGCCGACACCCTGCGCGAAATCCTCGAGGCGCCGGAGCGCGACGACCTGCTCGACTGGCTGCGCAACATGCCCCTGGTGCACCACGACGCCCAGCGCGACGTCACCCTGGTGCACGCCGGCATCCCGCCGCAGTGGAGCATCGAGAAATCCCTGCAGCGCGCCGCCGAAGTGGAAGAGGCCCTGCGCGACGACCAGCGCCTGCCGCTGTTCCTCGAAGGCATGTACGGCAACGAGCCGGCCAGGTGGGACAAGAAGCTGCACGGCATCGACCGCCTGCGGGTGATCACCAACTACTTCACCCGCATGCGCTTCTGCACCCCCGACGGCAAGCTCGACCTCAAGAGCAAGGAAGGCCTGGGCACCGCGCCGGAAGGCTATGCCCCCTGGTTCAGCTACCCCGCTCGCAAGGCCGCCGGGCGCAAGATCATCTTCGGCCACTGGGCGGCGCTGGAAGGCCAGTGCGACGTGCCCGGCCTCTACGCACTGGACACCGGCTGCGTGTGGGGCGGTAGCATGACCCTGCTGAACGTCGACAGCGGCGAACGCATCACCTGCAATTGCGCCGGCAACGCCGCGTGAGAGAGTAGAGAACATGAGCGAATTCAAGCGCATAGCCCCCGAACAAGCCCAACAGCTGCGCCAGGCCGGCGCCCAGGTGGTGGACATCCGTGACCCGCAGAGCTACGCCCTGGGCCACGTGAGCGGTTCCCGCCACATCGACAACTACTCGGTGGCCGATTTCATCCGCCAGGCCGACCTCGACGCCCCGCTGCTGGTGTTCTGCTACCACGGCAATTCCAGCCAGAGCGCGGCCGCCTACTTCGTCCAGCAGGGCTTCACCGACGTGTATAGCGTCGACGGCGGCTTCGAACTGTGGCGCAGCGTCTATCCCGCGGATACCAGCAGCGGCCAGGCGGACTGAGGGGCCTGGCCGAGGTTCCACAAATAAATCTGTAACTTCTCACCCGATTCCCCTTTACAGGCCGGATAACGAACTATCCTTTTCCTCAGGCCATCCAAAAGGGGAGAGCCGGCCCACCGGCTTCCGGGAATCGGCAGTGACCATTTGGGGCGGTTCAGGGCGCAAGCCAGGTACCGTTGGAGTTCTGGGGGAAATTCGCCGGCCACGCTGGCAGCCCGTCCGCACCCACTCACACCGATCCCGTGCCGGCTCCATGCATCGAGCGAGGAGACGTCATGAGTATTTTCAGTCACTTCCAGGAACGCTTCGAAGCGACCCGCCAGGAGGAATACTCCCTGCAGGAGTACCTGGATATCTGCAAGCAGGACAAGACCGCCTATGCCACCGCGGCCGAGCGCATGCTGATGGCCATCGGCGAGCCGGAACTGCTGGATACCTCCACCGACCCACGGCTGTCGCGAATCTTTTCCAACAAGGTGATCCGCCGCTACCCGGCGTTCGCCGACTTCCACGGCATGGAAGAATGCATCGACCAGATCGTCGCCTTCTTCCGCCACGCGGCCCAGGGCCTGGAAGAAAAGAAACAGATCATCTACCTGCTCGGCCCGGTGGGCGGCGGCAAGTCGTCCCTGGCGGAAAAGCTCAAGCAACTGATGGAGAAGGTGCCCTTCTACGCCATCAAGGGCTCGCCGGTGTTCGAATCGCCCCTGGGGCTGTTCAACCCGGATGAGGACGGCGCCATCCTCGAGGAAGACTACGGCATCCCGCGGCGCTACCTGCGCTCGATCATGTCGCCGTGGGCGACCAAGCGGCTCAACGAGTTCGGCGGCGACATCAGCCAGTTCCGCGTGGTCAAGCTACACCCCTCGATCCTCAACCAGATCGCCATCGCCAAGACCGAGCCGGGGGACGAGAACAACCAGGACATCTCCGCCCTGGTGGGCAAGGTGGACATCCGCAAGCTCGAGGAGTACCCGCAGAACGACGCCGACGCCTACAGCTACTCGGGCGCGCTGTGCCGGGCCAACCAGGGCCTGATGGAATTCGTCGAGATGTTCAAGGCGCCGATCAAGGTCCTGCACCCGCTGCTGACCGCCACCCAGGAGGGCAACTACAACAGCACCGAGGGCCTGGGCGGGCTGCCCTACAGCGGCATCATCCTCGCCCACTCCAACGAATCGGAGTGGCACAGCTTCCGCAACAACAAGAACAACGAGGCCTTCATCGACCGTATCTACATCGTCAAGGTCCCGTACTGCCTGCGCGTCACCGACGAGATCAAGATCTACGACAAGCTTTTGATCAACAGCTCGCTGGCCCACGCACACTGCGCCCCGGACACCCTGAAGATGCTCTCGCAGTTCTCCGTGCTGTCGCGCCTGAAAGAGCCGGACAACTCCAACATCTACTCGAAGATGCGCGTCTACGACGGCGAAAACCTCAAGGACACCGATCCCAAGGCCAAGTCGATCCAGGAATACCGCGATGCCGCGGGAGTCGACGAAGGCATGGCCGGGCTTTCCACCCGCTTCGCCTTCAAGATCCTCTCCAAGGTGTTCAACTTCGACCCGCACGAAGTGGCGGCCAACCCGGTGCACCTGCTCTACGTGCTGGAGCAGCAGATCGAGCAGGAACAGTTCCCGCCGGAAACCCGCGAGCGCTACCTGCGCTTCATCAAGGAATACCTGGCGCCGCGCTACGTGGAATTCATCGGCAAGGAAATCCAGACCGCCTACCTTGAGTCCTACAGCGAGTACGGCCAGAACATCTTCGACCGCTACGTGCTCTACGCCGACTTCTGGATCCAGGACCAGGAATACCGCGACCCGGAAACCGGCGAAATCCTCAACCGCGCCGCCCTCAACGAGGAGCTGGAGAAGATCGAGAAACCGGCCGGCATCAGCAACCCGAAGGATTTCCGCAACGAAATCGTCAACTTCGTGCTGCGCGCCCGCGCCGGCAACAACGGCAAGAACCCCAGCTGGCTGTCCTACGAGAAACTGCGCGTGGTGATCGAGAAGAAAATGTTCTCCAACACCGAGGACCTGCTGCCGGTCATCAGCTTCAACGCCAAGGCCAGCAAGGAGGACCAGCAGAAACACAACGACTTCGTCCGGCGCATGGTCGAGCGCGGCTACACCGAGAAGCAGGTGCGCCTGCTTTCCGAGTGGTACTTGCGGGTACGCAAGTCGCAGTAACCCAAAAGCCGCTCAAGGCTGGAGGCTGAACGCTGGACGACAAGTGGCTCCCGTTCAGCCTCCAGCCTCCGGCCTTCAGCCCGGAGGGCTCGTATGAGCTACGTGATTGATCGCCGTCTGAACGGCAAGAACAAGAGCACGGTGAACCGCCAGCGCTTCCTGCGGCGTTACCGTGAGCACATCAAAAAGGCGGTCGAGGAGGCCGTCAGCCGGCGCTCGATCACCGACATGGAGCACGGCGAACAGATCAGCATCCCCGGCCGCGACATCGACGAACCCATCCTTCACCACGGCCGTGGCGGGCGGCAGACCATCGTCCACCCGGGCAACAAGGAATTCACCACCGGCGAGCACATCGCCCGGCCCCAGGGCGGCGGCGGTGGCCGTGGCGGCGGCAAGGCCAGCAACCAGGGCGAGGGGATGGACGACTTCGTCTTCCAGATCACCCAGGAGGAATTCCTCGACTTCATGTTCGAGGACCTGGAACTGCCCAACCTGGTCAAGCGCCACATCACCGGCAGCGACACCTTCAAGACCGTGCGCGCCGGCATCAGCAACGACGGCAACCCCTCGCGCATCAACATCGTCCGCACCCTGCGCTCGGCCCACGCCCGGCGCATCGCCCTGACCGGCTCCACCCGCGGCAAGCTGCGCGCCGCCGTGGCCGAACTGGAACGGCTCAAGCGCGAGGAACCGGACAACCTCGGCGACATCCAGGCGCTGGAGCAGGAAATCACCCGCATGCGCGCGCGCATAGACCGCGTGCCCTTCCTGGACACCTTCGACCTCAAGTACAACCTGCTGATCAAGCAGCCCAACCCCACCTCCCAGGCGGTGATGTTCTGCCTGATGGACGTCTCCGGCTCCATGACCCAGGCGACCAAGGACATCGCCAAGCGCTTCTTCATCCTCCTGTACCTGTTCCTCAAGCGGAACTACGAGAAGATCGAAGTGGTGTTCATCCGCCACCACACCAGCGCCCGCGAGGTGGACGAGGAAGAATTCTTCTATTCCCGGGAGACCGGCGGCACCATCGTCTCCAGCGCGCTGAAGATGATGCAGGAGATCATGGCCGAGCGTTACCCCACCCACGAGTGGAACATCTACGCGGCCCAGGCCTCCGACGGCGACAACTGGAATGACGATTCGCCCGTCTGCCGCGATATCCTGATGAAACAGATCATGCCGTTCGTGCAGTACTACACCTACGTCGAGATCACCCCGCGCGAGCACCAGGCGCTGTGGTTCGAGTACGAACGGGTGCGCGAAGCCTTCGAAGACAGCTTCGCCCAGCAGCAGATCGTCTCCGCCGCGGACATCTACCCGGTGTTCCGCGAACTGTTCCAGAGGAGGCTAGTCGCATGAGCAAGCGCCAGCCCATCGCCACCGGGTCGGAATGGACCTTCGAGCTGATCCGCCAGTACGACCGGGAGATCAGCCGTATCGCCGAGCGCTACGCGCTGGACACCTACCCGAACCAGATCGAGGTCATCACCGCCGAGCAGATGATGGACGCCTACGCCTCGGTCGGCATGCCCATCGGTTATAACCACTGGTCCTACGGCAAGCATTTCCTCAGCACGGAAAAGAACTACAAGCGCGGGCAGATGGGCCTGGCGTACGAGATCGTCATCAACTCCGACCCCTGCATCGCCTACCTGATGGAGGAAAACACCCAGTGCATGCAGGCGCTGGTGATCGCCCATGCCTGCTACGGGCACAACAGCTTCTTCAAGGGCAACTACCTGTTCCGCACCTGGACCGACGCCAGCTCGATCATCGACTACCTGGTGTTCGCCAAGCAGTACATCATGCAGTGCGAGGAGCGCTACGGCATCGACGCGGTGGAAGACCTGCTGGACTCCTGCCACGCCCTGATGAACTACGGCGTCGACCGCTACAAGCGGCCCTACCCCATCTCCGCCGAGGAAGAGCGGCAGCGCCAGAAGGAACGCGAGGAACTCATCCAGCGCCAGGTCAACGACCTGTGGCGGACCATCCCGCGCGCTGCCGGCAAGGACAAGGAACAGGAACTGGCGCGCTACCCCAGCGAGCCGCAGGAGAACATCCTCTACTTCATCGAGAAGAACGCCCCGCTGCTGGAACCCTGGCAGCGCGAAGTGGTGCGCATCGTGCGCAAGGTGGCGCAGTACTTCTACCCGCAGCGCCAGACCCAGGTGATGAACGAAGGCTGGGCGACCTTCTGGCACTACACCCTGATCAACGACCTCTACGACGAGGGCCTGGTCACCGACGGCTTCATGATGGAGTTCCTCCAGTACCACACCAGCGTGGTCTACCAGCCCGGCTTCGACAGCCCCTACTACAGCGGCATCAACCCCTACGCCCTGGGCTTCGCCATGTACCGCGACATCCGTCGCATCTGCGAGGAGCCCACCGAGGAAGACCGCCGCTGGTTCCCCGACTACGCCGGCAGCGACTGGCTGGCCACCCTCAAGTTCGCCATGAAGAGCTTCAAGGACGAGAGCTTCGTGCTGCAGTTCCTCTCGCCCAAGGTGATCCGCGAGTTCAAGCTGTTCAGCATCCTCGACGACGACCAGAAGGACGACCTGCTGGTCGACGCCATCCACGACGACGACGGCTACCGCAAGATCCGCGAGACCCTCGCCGCGCAGTACAACCTGGGCAACCGCGAGCCCAACGTGCAGATCTGGAACGTCGACCGCCGCGGCGACCGTTCCCTGACCCTGCGCCACCAGCAGCACGACCGCCAGCCGCTGGGCGAATCCACCGAGGACGTGATGAAGCACCTGCACCGCCTGTGGGGCTTCGACATCCACCTGGAAACCCTCAACGGCGAGCAGGTCGTGCAGACCCACCACATGCCCCCAAAGGGTGAACGCGAGAACGAGGACGGCTACCCGCGGCTGGACCTGATCATCCCGCCCATTTGATCGGTTGACCCTCCCCGGGGCAGGACCGAGCATGGCGCCAAGCCCAGCCGAGGTCGCCATGCGTCTTTTCGCCATCCTCCTGCTCTGCCTCGCTCTCGCGACCTGCACCACGCAGATCCCCCAGGCCCGGGTGACCCAGGCGGCGGACAGCCGCCTGGCCGGGCTGCAGGCCTTCCAGCTGATGCCCCCGGAAAACGCCGTCGACGCCCTGCCCTACGCCAGCCGCTACCCGCTGATCAACGCCTGGCTGCGCCAGGGCCTGGAAAGGCGCGGCTACCGCGAAGCCGGCGCCGCGCAACTGCGCGTCTACTACTGGCTGGCCCTGCGCGACGCGCCGCTGGAATTCAAGGTCGACGTGCCGCCGCCACAGGCGCTTGGCCCCTACCTGGCCATCCACCGCCTGCGCGACGAGACCGGCACCCTACGCGTGCGCCTGACCGACCTGCAGGACCAGGTGCTCTGGGAAGGTACCGTCAGCACCGGCTTGAGCCCGGCCCACGCCAGCAGCGAACTGCTGCGCCACGCGGTCGAAGCGCTGGTAAGCCAGATTCCCCAAGCCACCCCGTAGGAGCGGACCTTGTCCGCGATAGCCGGAGGTTCCGGCGCGATTCGCGGATGAGATCCGCTCCACGCCATTCCCCTGTAGGAGCGGGCCCTGCCCGCGATTCGCGCGCAGGGCGCGCTCCTACAGGCTTGCCCCCCACGCCCCGAAGCCCGAAGCTATCCCCCTGACAGGAGAAAGCTTCATGCAGATCTACAAGGTAGGCGGCGCCGTTCGCGACCGTCTGCTCGGCCAAACGGTCAGCGATACCGACTGGGTGGTGGTCGGCGCCAGCGCCGAAGACATGCTCGAGAAGGGCTATCGCCCGGTGGGCGCGGACTTTCCGGTATTCCTCCATCCCAAGACTGGCGAGGAATACGCCCTGGCCCGCACCGAACGCAAGAGCGGCCGCGGCTACGGCGGCTTCACCTTCTACGCCAGCCCCGACGTGAGCCTGGAAGAAGACCTGGTGCGCCGCGACCTCACCATCAACGCCATGGCCGAGGACGGTAACGGCCGGCTGATCGACCCCTACGGCGGCCAGCGCGACCTCGAAGCCCGCCTGCTGCGCCACGTCTCCCCGGCCTTCGTCGAAGACCCGCTGCGCGTGCTGCGCGTGGCCCGCTTCGCCGCACGCTTCGCGCCGCTAGGCTTCAAGGTCGCCGACGAAACCCTGGCGCTGATGCGTGAGCTGTCCGAATCCGGCGAGCTGGAAGCCCTGACGCCCGAACGCAGCTGGAAGGAAATCGCCCGCGCGCTGATGGAAGCCCGCCCCGACGTGTTCGTCCAGGTGCTGCGCGACTGCGGCGCCCTGGCCGTGCTGATGCCCGAGGTAGACGCCCTGTTCGGCGTGCCGCAACCGGCGCAGCACCACCCGGAAATCGACACCGGCGAACACCTGCTGGCCGTGCTGCGCCAGTGTGCCGAGCACCGCCAGCCGCTGACCGTGCGCTGGGCCTGCCTGCTCCACGACCTGGGCAAGGCGCGCACCCGCCGCGAAGACTGGCCCCGGCACATCGCCCATGAACACCTGGGCCTGCCGTTGATCGACGCGGTCAACGCCCGCTTCAAGGCGCCGCGCGACTGCCAGGAACTGGCGCGCCTGGTCGGCGAATACCACACCCACGCCCATCGCGCCCTGGAACTGCGGCCCAGCACCCTGCTGGAGCTGTTGCAGGCCTTCGACGTCTACCGCCGGCCGCAGCGTTTCGAGGAATTCATCGCCGCCAGCGAAATGGACGCCCGCGGCCGCCACGGCCTGGAAAACCGCGCTTATCCACAAGCCGACTACCTGCGCGGCGCCGCCAAGGCGGCCCGCGAAGTGGCGGTACAGCCATTGCTGGAAAAGGGCTTCAAGGGCGCGGAGCTGGGCGAAGCGCTCAAGCGCGAACGCCTGAAGGCACTCAAGGCCTACAAGGCAGCCCACCCGTAGGGCGTATAACCGTTCGGGGTTATACGCCGCCACACCCCAAACCACCGCCAACTCCAAGGCCAAACCCGGAGTAGCCTGGGGCCCAGGTCAAACGGCGGATAACGTCGAACGTTATCCGCCCTACACCCCGCCCTCTTGTAGGAGCGAGCTTGCTCGCGAACGCTTTCCTCCGTGAACGAGGGGGAATGCGGGTTCGCGAGCAAGCTCGCTCCTACGAAAAGCAGACGGGATCAGGCCGCCGGATGCGCCTCGATCAGCGCGGCCGGCGTCAGCTCGGCGCCGCGCCACTGGAAGGGCACCGGCCACAGGCGCTGGTCGATGTCCGCCTCGGCCCAAAGGCTGGCGAAATCACGCTCGGCGCCCGGATGACGCACATCCGGCGCCAGCAGCGCCAGCGGCCAGAGCACGAAGGCGTTCTTCAGCACCTCGGCGCGCGGCAGCACCAGGCCGTCGAACTCGCCGTGCAGGTCGCCGTAGAGCAGCACGTCGATATCCAGCGGCAGGCCCTTGCGCTCCGGCGCGTAGCGGCCGTTGTCGGCCTCGATGTGCTTGAGCCGCAGGCTCAGCTCGGCCAGCGGCAGCTCGGTCTCGCCGGTCACCACCAGATTGATGAAGGGGCCGCTGCGGATGCCCACCGGCTCGCTTTCGAACACCGGCGAGCAGCGCAGGTTGCGGACGAAGCCGGTAAGCGCCTCAAGCCCGGCGTGCAGATGACGCTCGCGCTCGACATTGCTCCCCAGGCCGAGGAAAACGGTGGTCAGCGGCATCCGCGTTCGATCTCCACGCCAACGCCGGCAGCAGCGGCAACCGCACCCGGCTTGGTCACCCGCAGGCGCAGCCAGCGGATGCCGAATTCGCCCATCAGCAGCGCGGCCAGGCGCTCGGCGAAGGTTTCCACCAGTTGGAAGTGCGCGTCACGGGCGAACTCGCCGATGCGCTCGGAGAGCACCGCGTAGTCCAGCGCCTTGGCGATGTCGTCGTCGGCCGCCGCCGGGCGGATGTCCCAGCCCAGGTCCAGGTCCAGACGCAGGCACTGGCGTATCCCCCGCTCCCAGTCGTAGACGCCGATCACGGTGTCCACTTCCAGGCCCTCGATAAAAACTTTGTCCACTTACTGCTGCTCCAAGGCCAGTGCACGACAAGCGTACGCCACCCCGCTAGAATCGGGGACAGTCTCGTCCCCGGTGGAAACCATGGTCTGGCTCTTGGCGATCCTCGCCTACCTGCTCGGCTCGCTGTCCTTCGCGGTACTCCTCAGTCGCCTCTTCGGCACCGCCGACCCGCGCGCCGGCGGCTCCGGCAACCCCGGCGCCACCAACATGCTGCGCCTGGCCGGGAAGAAGGCCGCCATCCTCACCCTCGTCGGCGACCTGGCCAAGGGCCTGGTGCCGGTGCTCGTCGCCCGCCTGTTCGGCCTGGGCGCGATGCAGGAGGCCTGGGTCGGCGTGGCGGCGGTGATCGGCCACCTCTACCCGCTGTACTTCAACTTCCGCGGCGGCAAGGGCGTGGCCACCGCCGCCGGCATGCTCCTGGCGCTCTACCCGCCGGCCGCGCTGCTCGCCGCGGTGGCCTGGCTGCTCACCTTCAAGCTCTCGCGCACCAGTTCGCTCGCCTCGCTGGTCGCCACCCCGCTCACCCTGCCGCTGCTGGCCTGGCAACTGCCGGCGGCACTGCTGCCGATGACCCTGCTCACCGGGCTCATCGTCTGGCGCCACCGCGGCAACCTGCGCGACCTCGTGGCCGGGCGCGAGCGGCATTTCTAGGACAGGGAGCTTCAAGCCACAAGCGACAAGCTGCAAGCGAAAAGTGGCGGCACGCCGCTGGCAGCTTGCCGCCTGTCGCTTGCAGCCATCTTTTTATACCGCTGGCAGCGACTCCATCGGCCAGCGCGCGCGCACGTCGATCGCCGGGCCGTCGTGCTGGCCGGCCAGCAGGCGCTGGCAGCCGGCGTAGGCGATCATCGCGCCGTTGTCGGTGCAGAACCGCGGGCGGGCATAGAACACCTGGCCGCGGAGTTCGCCGAGCATCTTCTGCAGGTGCTCGCGCAGGGCGCGGTTGGCGCTCACCCCGCCGGCGATCACCAGGTTCTTCAGGCCGGTCTGCTTGAGGGCGCGGCGGCACTTGATGGTCAGCGTCTCGACCACCGCCTGCTGGAACGCCAGGGCGATGTCGCAGCGCGTCTGCTCGCCGTCGTCGCCCGCTTCGCGGCAACGCTGCCAGGTGTTCAGGGCGAAGGTCTTCAGGCCGCTGAAACTGAAGTCCAGGCCCGGACGGTCGGTCATCGGCCGCGGGAAGACGAAGCGCCCCGGCGTGCCTTTTTCCGCCAGGCGGGCGATCTCCGGGCCACCGGGGTAGCCCAGGCCGAGCAGCTTGGCGGTCTTGTCGAAAGCCTCGCCGGCGGCGTCGTCCAGGGACTCGCCGAGCAACTGGTAGCGGCCAATGCCATCCACCCGCACCAGCTGGGTGTGGCCGCCGGAGACCAGCAGGGCGACGAACGGGAACTGCGGCGGCTGCTCTTCCAGCATGGGCGCCAGCAGGTGGCCTTCCATGTGGTGCACGCCGACCGCCGGTATGCCCCAGGCGAACGCCAGGGCCTGGGCGCAGGAGGCGCCGACCAGCAGCGCGCCCACCAGGCCGGGGCCGGCGGTGTAGGCGATGGCGTCGATGTCGCCGCTCTGACAGCCGGCCTCGTCGAGCACCTGGCGGATGAGCGGCAGCATGCGCTTGACGTGGTCGCGCGAGGCCAGCTCGGGCACGACCCCGCCGTAGACGCGATGCAGATCGATCTGACTGAACAGCGCATCGGCCAGCAGGCCGCGCTCGCTGTCGTAGAGGGCGACGCCGGTTTCGTCGCAGGAGGTTTCCAACCCCAGCACACGCATGGGTTCGAGCCTTCAACTCTGGGCAAATGGGAAGCGGCGCATGATAATCGCCCGCTGCGGGTACCGACCAGCGTTTTTCGATCGGAGGCTTTGCATTCCTGAGCCCGAACCGTTAATATCCGCAACCCTTGAAAACCGCCGTCTCCAGTGCCTACTGCCAGGAGCGCGATAAATCCCCGGTAATCATTGAAGGTACGACCTGGATGCCCGCCGTCAAAGTTAAAGAGAACGAACCCTTCGACGTAGCCCTGCGTCGTTTCAAGCGCTCCTGCGAAAAAGCCGGTGTACTGGCTGAAGTCCGTAGCCGCGAGTTCTACGAGAAGCCCACCGCCGAGCGCAAGCGCAAGGCCGCTGCCGCTGTCAAGCGTCACGCCAAGAAAGTGCAGCGCGAACAGCGCCGCCGCGAGCGTCTGTACTGAGTTCGACTCAGCCGCACGCTCTGCACATCGCCCGGCCCACTCGCCGGGCGAGTGCCTGAAAAGCTACACCGCACTCCGATTCGCACCTGGCGAAGCTCGGAGTTTTTTGCTTTTCATGCCCCATGAAATGCCATACTCCAAGCCAGCCTTGGGTGTATGCCTGGGTCCATCCTGCGTCCCGACGAGTCTATGGCCGGCCTGATTCCGCAATCCTTCATCGATGACCTGCTCAACCGCACCGACATCCTCGATGTGGTGAGTTCGCGCATTCAGCTGAAGAAGACCGGCAAGAACTACAGCGCCTGCTGCCCGTTCCACAAGGAGAAGACGCCCTCCTTCACCGTCAGCCCCGACAAGCAGTTCTACTACTGCTTCGGCTGCGGCGCCGGTGGCAACGCGCTGGGCTTCATCATGGACCACGACAACCTGGACTTCGTCCAGGCCGTCGAGGACCTGGCCAAACGCGCCGGCATGGACATCCCCCGCGAGGAAGGCCGGCGCGGCAAGCCGCGGCAGCCGACCGACTCGCCGCTGTACCCGCTGCTGAGCGCTGCCGCCGACTACTATCGCCAGGCGCTGAAGAGCCACCCGGCGCGCAAGGCCGCGGTGGAATACCTCAAGGGCCGCGGCCTGACCGGCGAGATCGCCCGTGACTTCGGCCTGGGCTTCGCCCCGCCGGGCTGGGACAACCTGCTCAAGCACCTGGGCGGCGACAACCTGCAGCTCAAGGCCATGCTCGACGCCGGCCTGCTGGTGGAGAACCCCGACAGCGGCAAGCGCTACGACCGCTTCCGCGACCGGGTGATCTTCCCCATCCGCGACAGCCGCGGGCGGGTGATCGCCTTCGGCGGCCGGGTGCTGGGCGACGACAAGCCCAAGTACCTGAACTCCCCGGAAACCCCGGTGTTCCACAAGGGCCAGGAGCTCTACGGGCTGTTCGAGGCGCGCAAGAACAACCGCGACCTCGACGAGATCATGGTGGTGGAAGGCTACATGGACGTGATCGCCCTGGCGCAACAGGGCATCCGCAACGCCGTGGCCACCCTCGGCACCGCCACCAGCGAGGAACACATCAAGCGCCTGTTCCGCCTGGTGCCGAACATCCTGTTCTGCTTCGACGGCGACCAGGCCGGGCGCAAGGCCGCCTGGCGCGCACTGGAATCGGCCCTGTCGAACCTGCAGGACGGCCGCAAGATCCGCTTCCTGTTCCTCCCCGAGGGCGAGGACCCGGACAGCCTGGTCCGCGCCGAAGGCCCCGACGCCTTCCGTGCGCGCCTGGCCCACCAGGCCCAGCCGCTGGCCGACTACTTCTTCCAGCAACTGATGCAGGAAGCCGACCCCAGTACCCTGGAAGGCAAGGCGCACCTGGCGACCCTGGCCGGCCCGCTGCTGGAGAAGATCCCCGGCAACACCCTGCGCCTGCTGATGCGCCAGCGCCTGGGCCAGCTCACCGGGCTGAGCGGCGAGGCGCTGAACCAGCTGAACGCGCCGCGCTCAAGCGGCGGCCAAAGCCATGCCCAAGGGCACGGCCAGGCCACGCAAAGCATCGCCCCGGACAGCCACGCGCATGAATACAGCGACTACGATGTAGGCCACTTCGCCGATCACGGCGAGCCCAGCTACCAGGACAGCGCCAGCTATTTCGAGGCGCCGTCGGATTTCGCTGGCGGCAAAGCGGGCAAGAAGCCCTGGAAAGGCGAGCGCAAATGGGACGGCAAAGGTGGCAAGGGCGGCAAGCGCGGCGATTTCGCCCCGCGCCAGCCGCGCACCGAGATCAGCGTCGAATCGCCCACCCTGACCGCGCTGCGCACCCTGCTGCACCACCCGCAGCTGGCGCAGAAGGTCGAGGACGCCAGCCATTTCGCCAACGAAGGGCAGACCTACTCGCAGCTGCTGGCGGCGCTCGTCGAAGCGCTGCAGAAGAACCCGAAGCAGCGCTCGATGCAACTGATCGCGCGCTGGCACGGCACCCCGCAAGGACGCCTGCTGCAGGCCCTGGCGGAAAAGGAATGGCTGATCGACCAGGGCAATCTTGAAAAGCAGTTCTGCGACACCATTACTACACTTGCACACAGTCAGCTGCACAACAGCCGCGAGGCGCGGCTGCGTAGCGTGATGCAGAAGAGCCCCAGTGAACTGACTGACGAAGAGAAAGCTCTATTGAGGGAACACTTCAGCAATGCCTCTTCACCAGGCCTCCAGAGCTGAACTGGCGCCTGAAGCCTCGAATCTGGTATAATCCTCGGCTTATTTCAGCCCGCCAAGACCTTCAGTGGATAGGGTGTTATGTCCGGAAAAGCGCAACAGCAATCTCGTCTCAAAGAGTTGATCAGCCGTGGTCGTGAGCAGGGCTACCTGACTTACGCGGAGGTCAACGACCACCTGCCGGAGGATATTTCCGATCCGGAACAGGTGGAAGACATCATCCGCATGATCAACGACATGGGGATCAACGTATTCGAGACAGCCCCGGATGCGGATGCCCTGTTGCTGGCCGAAACCGATACCGACGAAGCCGCAGCCGAAGAGGCCGCCGCCGCGCTGGCCGCGGTGGAGAGCGACGTCGGCCGCACCACCGACCCGGTGCGCATGTACATGCGCGAAATGGGCACCGTGGAACTGCTGACCCGCGAAGGCGAGATCGAAATCGCCAAACGCATCGAGGAAGGCATCCGCGAAGTCATGAGCGCCATCGCCCAGTTCCCTGGCGCGGTGGACGGCATCCTCGACGAATACCAGCGGGTGGTCAGCGAAGGCGGCCGCCTGTCCGACATCCTCAGCGGCTACATCGACCCGGACGACGGCTCGGTTCCCGCCGAGGAAGTCGAACTCGACCTCAAGGACAAGGGCGGCGACGCCAAGGCCAAGGATGACGAGGAAGAGGACGAGGAGTCCGACGACGACAGCGAAGACGAAGGCGACGGCGGTCCGGACCCGGAAGAGGCCGCGCGCCGCTTCGGCCTGGTCGCCGACCAGCTGGACAAGACCAAGAAGGCGCTGAAGAAGCACGGCCGCGGCAGCAAGCAGGCCGATGCGGAAATGCTCGCCCTGGCTGAACTGTTCATGCCGATCAAGCTGGTGCCCAAGCAGTTCGACGCCCTGGTCACCCGCGTGCGCGACGCCCTGGACCAGGTGCGCCGCCAGGAACGCGCCATCATGCAACTGTGCGTGCGTGACGCCCGCATGCCGCGCGCCGATTTCCTGCGCCTGTTCCCCGGCCGGGAAACCGACGAAGCCTGGGTCGACAGCGTGCTCAAGGCCAAGCCGAAGTACGCCGAAGCCCTGGAGCGCGTGAAGGACGACGTCGTCCGCAACCAGCAGAAGCTGTCCGCGCTGGAAAGCAACGTCGACCTCAAGGTCTCGGAAATCAAGGACGTCAACCGCGCCATGTCCATCGGCGAGGCCAAGGCCCGCCGCGCCAAGAAGGAAATGGTCGAGGCGAACCTGCGTCTGGTGATCTCCATCGCCAAGAAGTACACCAACCGCGGCCTGCAGTTCCTCGACCTGATCCAGGAAGGCAACATCGGCCTGATGAAGGCGGTGGACAAGTTCGAATACCGCCGCGGCTACAAGTTCTCGACCTACGCCACCTGGTGGATCCGCCAGGCGATCACCCGCTCGATCGCCGACCAGGCGCGCACCATCCGTATCCCGGTGCACATGATCGAGACCATCAACAAGCTCAACCGCATTTCCCGCCAGATGCTGCAGGAAATGGGCCGCGAACCGACCCCGGAAGAGCTGGGCGAACGCATGGACATGCCGGAAGACAAGATCCGCAAGGTCCTGAAGATCGCCAAGGAACCGATCTCCATGGAAACCCCGATCGGTGACGACGAAGACTCGCACCTGGGCGACTTCATCGAGGACTCCACCATGCAGTCGCCCATCGAAGTGGCGACCAGCGAGAGCCTCAAGGAAGCCACCCGCGAAGTCCTCGCCGGCCTCACCGCCCGGGAAGCCAAGGTGCTGCGCATGCGCTTCGGCATCGACATGAACACCGACCACACCCTCGAGGAAGTCGGCAAGCAGTTCGATGTGACCCGCGAGCGTATCCGCCAGATCGAAGCCAAGGCGCTGCGCAAGCTGCGCCACCCGTCGCGAAGCGAGCACCTGCGCTCCTTCCTCGACGAGTGATCGAAGAACCCCCGGCACAGCCCGGGGGTTTTTCTTTCAGGGATACTGGCAGGGGGCTACTGGAGCGGCCGGGGCCCGACTACACTTCGGCATATCCACTCCCCGGGTCCGAGGCTCCCCATGCCGCGTCTGCAGGCTCTTCTGTTGTGCTTGGCATGCTGGGTCCTCCAGGCGCAGGCGCTCACCCTCACGCCGGAAGAACAGGCCTGGCTGCGCCAGCATCCGCAGCTGCGCCTGGGCGTGGACGCCTCCTGGCCGCCCTTCGAGTTCCGCGACGACCAGGGCCGCTACCAGGGGCTCGCCGCCAGCTACGTGCAACTGATCAGCGACCGCCTGCAGGTCGGCATGCAGCCCAGCGAACCGAGCAGCTGGAACGAAGTCCTGCAGCAGGCGCGCAACGGCCAGGTCGACCTGCTGCCAGGTATCATGGCCACGCCCGAACGCAGCGAATACCTGACCTTCACCCGCCCCTACCTGGACTTCCCCATCGTCATCCTTGCCCGCAAGGATGGCCCCAACCCGGAAAACCTGCGGGCGCTGTACGGCCTGAAGGTCGGCGTGGTCGACCACTACGCGCCCCATGAACTGCTGATCGCCAAGCACCCGGACCTCAACCTGCTGCCCCTGCCGAGCGTCGCGGCGGCCCTGCAGGCCCTGGCCACCGGGCAGGTCGACGCCTTCGTCGGCGACTTCGCCTCCAGCGTCTGGAGCCTGCGCCAGCTCAAGCTCGAAGGCATCCAGATCAGCGGCGAGACGCCCTATCGCTACCAGTTGGCCATGGCCGTGCCGCGCAACGATGCAATGCTCGCCGGCATCCTCGACAAACTCTTCGCCGAACTCACCAGCGACGAGGTCGAAGCCCTGCAGACACCCTGGGTCGGAGGCCTGCTGGACAACCGCCCGGCCTGGTCGCACCACCTGCTGACCATCGGCCTGCCGGCCCTGCTGGTGAGCCTGGCGATCGTCGCCACGCTGGTGGCGATGAACCGCCGCCTACGCGGCGAAGTGGCGCGGCGGGTGAGGCTCGAACAAGCCCTGCGCGACAGCGAGCAGCACTTCCGCGGCCTGGTAGAGAGCATGGCCGCCATCGCCTGGGAAATGCGCCTGTCGGAAAACCGCTTCACCTACGTCTCGCCCCACGCCCAGGAACTGCTGGGCTACCCACAGCACGAGTGGCTGCAACCGGGCTTCTGGCAGCGCACCCTGCACCCGGCCGACGCCGAGCAGGCGATGAGCTTCTGCTTCTCGGAAAGCCGCGCCGGGCGCAACCACAGCCTGGATTACCGGATGCTCGCCGCCGACGGCCGCGTGGTGTGGATCCGCGACATCGTCACCCTCATCCGCCACGGCGACGAACTCATCCTGCGCGGCCTGATGATCGACATCACCGAGGCCAAGCGCACCGAGCAGGCGCTGCGCCTGTCCGAGCAGAAGTTCGCCTCGGTGTTCCACCACTGCCCGGACATCATCGTCCTCGCCCGGCGCATCGACGGGCGCCTGCTGGCGGTGAACAGCACCTTCGAGCAGCAGGTCGGCATCCCCGCCAGCGAAGCCCTGGGCAAGACCGCCACCGAGCTGAACATCTGGAGCGAGCCGGGCATGGGCCCGCGCATGCTCGAACGCCTGCAGGGCGAGAACCTCAACAACATCGAGATCAGCCTGCATCGCCGCGACGGCAGCCGCTTCACCGCCCTGCTCTCGGCCCAGCGCGTGGCGCTGGACGACACGCCGGCCCTGGTGGTGGTGGCGCGCAACATCTCCCAGCTCAAGCAGACCCAGGAGCAACTGCGCGCCTCCGAGGAAAAATTCGCCAAGGCCTTCCACGCCTCCCCCGACGGCATGCTCATCACCCGCATCCGCGACGGCCTGCTGCTGGAGGCCAACGAAGGCTTCACCCGCATCACCGGCTACGGCCGCGAGAGCGCCAGCGAGCGCTCGACCCTAGAACTGGGCCTGTGGGCCGACCCGCAGGACCGCGAGCGCCTGCTGCAGATGATCCACGAACGCTCGACGGTGCAGGACTTCACCGCCTTCATCCGCACCCGCGAAGGCGCCGCCCGGCTCTGCGAACTCTCGGCGCACCACATCGTCATCAGCGGCGAAGACTGCCTGCTGACCATCGCCCGCGACATCACCGAGCGCCAGCAGATGCAGGAAAAGCTCACCCTGGCCGCCACCGTGTTCGAAAGCACCGCCGAAGGCGTGATGATCACCGACGCCAGCCAGCGCATGATCGCGGTCAACCGCGCCTTCAGCGAAATCACCGGCTACGGCGAGGACGAAGTGCTGGGCCAATCGCCGCGCCTGCTGGCCTCGGGGCAGCACGACAGCAGCTTCTACGTCGCCATGTGGCACCACCTCAACGCCGAAGGCCACTGGCAGGGCGAGATCTGGAACCGGCGCAAGAGCGGCGAGCTCTACCCGGAGTGGCTGACCATCAGCGCCGTGCGGGGCAACAACGGCGAAACCAGCCACTTCGTCGGCGTCTTCGCCGACATCTCCACGCTCAAGTACGCCCAGGCCCGCCTCGACTACCAAGCCCACCACGACCCGCTCACCGGCCTGCCCAACCGCCTGCTGTTCGAATCGCGCCTGACCTCCGCCCTGAAGGAAAGCCAGGAAGAACAGCAGCTGGGCGCCGTGCTGTTCCTCGACCTGGACCGCTTCAAGCACATCAACGACAGCCTCGGCCACCCGGTCGGCGACCAACTGCTGAAATCCATCGCCCGGCGCCTGCGCGAACAGCTGCGCGACATCGACACCGTGGCCCGCCAGGGCGGCGACGAATTCATCATCCTGCTGCCCGGCCTGCACCAGAGCGCCGATGCCGAGCACGTGGCGAAGAAACTGCTGAACTGCTTCAGCCACGCCTTCGTCGCCGACGACAAGGAATTCTTCGTCAGCGCCAGCATCGGCATCAGCCTGTTCCCGGTGGACGGCAAGGACGTCGCCACCCTGGTGAAGAACGCCGACGCCGCCATGTACCGGGCCAAGGCCCAAGGCCGCAACCGCGTCGAGTTCTACACCCGCGAACTGACCTTCCAGGCCAACGAACGCGTGGCCCTGGAGCACGAACTGCGCCGCGCCCTGGAAACCCACCAGCTACAGCTCTACTACCAGCCCAAGCAGGCCCTGGACACCGGCGCGCTGGTGGGCGCCGAAGCGCTGATCCGCTGGAGCCACCCCAAGTACGGCGCCATCCCACCGGACCGCTTCATCCCCCTGGCCGAAGAGACCGGGCTGATCCTGCCCCTGGGCACCTGGGTGCTGGAAGAAGCCTGTCGGCAGATGAGCCGCTGGCAACAGAGCCACGCCGCCTTCGGCCCGCTGTCGGTGAACCTCGCCGGCGCCCAGCTCTACCAGCACGACGTGGTCGACCAGGTGCGCGAGCTGCTGCAGCGCTACAACCTGCACGCCCCCAGGCTGCAACTGGAGATCACCGAGAACTTCCTGATGCACCAGACCGACGAGGCCCTGACCACCCTGCACGCCCTGAAACGCCTGGGCGTACAACTGGCCATCGACGACTTCGGCACCGGCTACTCCTCGCTCAGCTACCTCAAGCAGCTGCCGCTGGACATCCTCAAGATCGACCAGTCCTTCGTCCACGGCCTGCCGGACGATCCCCACGACGCCGCCATCGCCCGCGCCATCATCGCCCTGGGCCGCAGCATGAACCTGACCATCATCGCCGAAGGCGTGGAACGCGAAGAACAGGAACGCTTCCTCGCCGAAGAAGGCTGCGACCAGGTCCAAGGCTACGCCCTCAGCCCGCCCCTGCCTGCCGAACAATTCGCAGCCCGTTTCCTCACCCCACTGCATCCGATTGGCACCGCGCAAGGGACGCCGGTATAATCCCGCCGGCCTTCTGGGGGCCTATAGCTCAGTCGGTTAGAGCAGAGGACTCATAATCCTTTGGTCCACGGTTCGAGTCCGTGTGGGCCCACCACCTTCAAAGCCGCGCATTGCGCGGCTTTGCGCTTTCTACAGCCGTAGTATCTGGATCAGCGCTTTGGTCCCAAGGTACGAAAACGGTACAGCGCCGTTACGCCAGCGTGCCCGTGAAGTCCTTCGCGCTTACTTTCGGTAAGATCCGCACAATCAAAGGATCGCCGAAGGTCAAGAAATGGACTTCACCCCCATCATCGCTCAGGTCTGGGGCACTGCCGCCTGGTTTATCCCGCTGATACTGCTGATTGGCCTGCTCAAATCGCCGTGGGCCAAGGGCCACATCGGCGAACTCTTGGTGCAGCTGTTTGCCCACTGGCAGTTGGACAAGCAAACCTACCGCCGCCTGCACAATGTCACCCTGAGCACGCCAGACGGCACCACCCAGATCGACCACGTGTTCCTCTCGCCCTACGGCATCTTCGTGCTGGAAACGAAGAACATGAACGGATGGATCTTCGGCAACGAGAAGCAGGCGCAGTGGACGCAGAAGATCTACAAACGCACCTTCAAATTCCAGAACCCGCTGCGGCAGAACTACAAACACCTCAAGGCCCTGGAAGCCACCCTTGGCGTCAACCCCGAGCACCTGCATTCGGTCATCACCTTCGTCGGCGGCAGCACTTTCAAAACCGAACTGCCAGCCAACGTCACCCAGGGCATCGGTTTTATCCGCTACATCAAGTCATTCCGGCAACCGGTGTTCAGTACGACCGAAGTCGAAACCATGCTGAATGCCCTGCAAACAGGGCGCCGCACGCCGACATACGCCACCCACCGCGAGCACGTGCAGAACCTCAAGCGGCGCAGTGACCCAACGGCAGAGCGGCAATGCCCCAAATGCGGCAGCGCCTTGGTGATCCGTACGGTGAAATCAGGCCCGAAAGCAGGGCAGCAGTTCTGGGGCTGCTCGACTTTTCCCAAGTGCCGGACGATGCAGAATCTTTGAGAGATGGGCCAGGAACCTGCGCCATCAGGCCGCAATAACTGTCAGCGCAATCCGCTGGCCCAGTACCGCCAGCGCGTGCTCTACCTGCTCGATCTTCGAGCGGTGCAGCAGATCCACCAAGCGGTCCACCTGAGGACGGTTCACCCCCAGCCGGCGAGCCATTTCGGCCTTGTTCACGCCCTGTGCCTGCATGGCATTCCAGAGGGCAGCCTTGGCTGCAGTAAGCGCAGGCAAGCACACCACTGGCTGGCCTGGCGCAGCTCGCGAGGGAAGCGGAATCGGTACTTTGCGCTCCACATACATCGACAGGGCCGTCTCAAGGCCATCGATGGCATCCAGCAGCGCTTCCTCTTCCGTATCCCCTGCACTGGCCAACTCGGGCACGTCATCACAGCTGACCCACACGCTGCCCGCCTCATGATGCACGGTCACGGGATAGTCAAACATAGCTCGCCACCTCTAGCAGGGCCGGATCTCAATCCTTGAGCCCCAAGTCTTTGATTATTTTCTTCCTCAGCCCTTCGCCCATTTCCTTGGCACCGTGGTCCGGGAAGATCGTCTGGTTGTCGCCGAAGTAAACCACCGTACGGGCAAAACTATCAGCCTCCGACAGCACCGAATGAGGCATGCAGAGCAAGATGAACAACCAGGACGACACCACCTGGCTGGACGCTGAGCCGAATAGCTCGCACAATCGGCTCATTAAATGAGCCGAATAATCCATTTATTCGGCTCACCACCCTTGGAAGACATGCCATGAACGAGCCCCTCTGGATCTGGCAACAGCCTGACTGGCCGGATTTCCGCTGGCAGGCCGAGCGTCTTGCCCCGCTGCTGCGCAGTTGTGCCCAGGCCCAGGGGCGTCTGCTGGGCATGGCTGGGACGATCGATGCCGGCAGTGATGCGGAGAATGCGCTGGATGCGTTGCTGCAGAATATCGTCACCAGTTCCGCCATCGAGGGCGAACAGCTGAATGTCGAGTCGGTGCGCTCCTCCCTGGCGCGGCGGCTGGGCCTGGAGAGTGGCGGGCGCAGTACGCCGCGCTCTGAGGGCCTGGCCGAACTGATGCTGGATGCCACGCGCGGCCATGCTCAGCCACTGACGCTGGAACGCCTGCTGCACTGGCACCGCCTCCTTTTTCCAATGGGTGACACCTCTCCACACGCCCGAATCCACGTCGGCGATCTGCGGGGTGATGAGCCAATGCAGGTGGTCTCTGGCCGGCTCGATCGGCCCACGGTGCATTTCGAGGCACCGCCACGCGCGGGGCTGGAAGTGCAGCTTCAGGCCTTTCTCGACTGGTTCGCCAGCAGCCGTGCCGATGTTGCTTTGGACCCACTGCTGCGAGCCGGCATCGCGCACTTCTGGTTCGTGACCCTGCATCCCTTCGATGATGGTAATGGGCGGCTGACTCGCGCCATCACCGACCTGGCCCTGGCTCAGGGCGAGCAGCAGGCCATCCGCTTCTATGCCATGTCCTCCAGCATTCTCGAGGATCGGCGCGGCTACTACCGGATACTGGAAAGCAGCCAGAAGGCTTCGCTCGATATCACCGCCTGGCTGGAGTGGTTCCTGGCCACCCTGCTGAAAAGCCTGGAGCAGGCGCTGGCACGTATCGACCGGGTTCTGGGCAAGGCGCGTTTCTGGCAGGCGCACCGCGAGCAGGTGCTTTCAGCCGAACAGCTGAAGGTGCTCAACCGCCTGCTCGATGGCGATCTGCTGGGCGAACGCGGCGGGTTCGAGCAAGGTATCAGCGCGGCCCAGTACCAGGCCGTGGCGAAGGTTTCCAAGGCGACCGCAACCCGCCATCTGGGCGACCTGCTCGACAAGGGATGCCTGGTCCGCCTGCCAGGCGGCGGGCGCAGCACTCGCTACCAGATCAATTGGCCTGCCTCGACCTTGCCAGCAGCCAAGCGACAGGACGACCGCGAAGAACCCTGAATCCTACCCCGAGAAAAACCGCGTGATTGCGCATCATCTGGTTCAGTTCGAAGACAACTCACGCAGCGCGGCGGTAGCCAGGAAGCCGGAGCGAGAGGCGTAGCGATGGTCGCGCTTCACGCGTTCGTCGATGCGTTGCAGGAGGTTTTCCGGGAGGCTGGCGTTGAAGCGCACAGCCTTGCCCAGGTAGGGAGTGACGTCGAAGTCGACCACCGCCCAGACACCGCCGGCGTAGTCGGGGTTGCCCATGTGGGTGTCCACCTCCTGGGCTTGAGGGAGCGTCTCGCCGTCGGCCACCAGGCCTTCGAAGTGCAGGGCCAGGGCTTCCTGGACGTTTTCCAGCGCCTGGCTGACGGTGCCGCCGGCGGAGAAGCAGCCAGGCACGTCAGGGATGGTCACGCCGTAATCCGAGTCGGCGTCCTTGTGCAGAACCACGGGGAATTTCATGTTGATGCCCTCCTCCTGGGCTGACGGCCGACTCATCGCAGGCCGGCCTGGCGCAGAATGCTGTTCACGGTCCCGACCGGCAGGTTGCTCCTGGGGTGGGGAACCGTCACCCGCCCCTTCTTGGTGAAATGCCGGAACTGGTGATGACTGCCTTTCACCTCAACCAGGAACCAGCCATCCGCCCGGATCAACTCCATGATTTCTCGACTGCGCATCGTCCCTCCGCCCAGCCTTGGTGTGTATGCTACACACCACGACTGTGATTATCTACACACACTACACACCCGAATTTCGATCTTGCCGCCAGGCGCTCCGCCGCAATTGAAGAGCGCCGAGGCTTTGGGCGGTGCGAGGGGGTTGGCGGGAGCGGAAATCTGGGAAATTGCCTACAGGGCATTGGCGTTGCTGTCTTACGAGGCAGCTGCGTAGCGTTCCACCTGCCACGGATCAGACGTGGCCAGGTGTGGAATCCTGCTAGCAACCATCGCAATACACGCCATAGCGGAGTTCTTCGGCGTTCACCGAACGATCTTCGGCTGTCTATGGCGGGCCGTGCGAGGCGGGCTTTTGCCCGACCGGTTGGTTGCTTCCGGGATTCCACCCTTGCACGGTCCGCCTCCCTTCTCCGGATTGCCTGGGTGGCGGCTTCTTCGATGCAGCAAGGAGCGACAGCATGAGCCTTTCTTCTACTTCCGATTCCGTCCTCGTCCCTTCGGTTTTCCTGCGCCATCGCCGGCCCCTGCGGGCGGTGCTGATCGAGAACCAGGCATGGTTCGTCGGGCGTGACCTGGCGCGGCTGACCAACAGCCATGTGTCCACGCGGGTTATCCACAAACTGGATGCTGATCAACAGCGGTTCGAGTGCCTGCAGGTGGCCGGCGGCGAGATGACGCGTGAGTGGCTGGTCAGCGAGAGCGGCGTGTATGCGTTGCTGATGGTGCATTTCTATCACCCGGAGAACCGGGGCTTGCGGCAGTGGTTGAGCAATGAGGTGGTGCCGGCGTTGCGGGATGCTCGGCAGGGCGATCCGGATTTGCCGCGGCGAAGGGTGAAGCGGGTGCAGGGGCAGCAGTTGAGCGTGCTGGATTGGCAGGGGAAGTTGTGGGTGCGGTTTGGGGATGCGGTGGGGTTGATGGAGCGGGAGGTTCGGCGGGAGTCGTAGGGTGGGTGGTATGCATGGTGATGGGTATCGTTGCGCTCAACGCCATCCTACGGGGGTCAAGGTTGGGTCAGGTGCGGTTTTTGGTTTGGGTTCCCTCTCCCCAGCCCTCTCCCTGAAGGGAGAGGGGGCTTGTTCGTGCCGAGAGGGGGACCGGCTTCAGTCGGTAACTTTCGGTGTTGCCGGCTGACTCCAGAGCACCAGCGCCTGCCCAACGGTCCCCTCTCCCTTCAGGGAGAGGGTTAGGGAGAGGGCTGCCGGGCCTCGCTCTAGCGCCGACAGACTTGACCGGACCCCGCCTCACCGCTTCGCAATGATGTAAACCGCATGCACGATACCCGGGATGTACCCCAGCAACGTCAGCAGGATGTTCAGCCAGAACGCCCCGCCGAAGCCCACCTGGAGGAACACGCCCAAGGGCGGGAGGATGATGGCGATGAGGATGCGGATCAGGTCCATGGCGGGTGCTCCTTGTAACTGTGGCTACTGACACCAGCATCGACCACGGCCGCTTCGCTGGCGTTCAATCCTTTTGCGCGCCTGGACCGAATGCCGCGCACGGGCCATAGTTGTGCGCAGACCCGGGCCGCTATGTATCGAAAAGGTGCAACCCCACCCACGCACCTGAGCGGCGCCTCTCCACTCTCCGGAATGGCCCGCAAGGTCCGCTTCTTGCAGCGATCGCCGGGCATCCGCTGCATCCGTCGGCATGGTCACTTTTCTACACAGTCCGTCGAGTTCGACCAATGGCCGGTTGCACCTGGTTGCACCTTTGTCGTCCGGCGTTTAAATTCTCGCCACATTTCCGCCGTGCCCACTTTCAATAACAGGTACAACCATGGCCACCACCACCCTTGGCGTGAAGCTGGACGACGCCACCCGTGAACGTCTGAAGCAAGCCGCCCAAGCCATCGAGCGCACGCCGCACTGGATCATCAAGCAGGCGATCTTCAACTATCTGGAGCAGATCGAGGGTGGTCTCTCCCCCGCCGCGCAGTCCGGCCTGGCCGCCGCGGCCGGCGAGGAATCGCTGGAGGCGCTGAACGAGCAGGGCCTGCAGGTGTTCCTGGACTTCGCCGAGAGCATCCTGCCGCAGTCGGTGCTGCGCGCCGCCATCACCTCCGCCTACCGCCGCCCGGAAACCGAGGCCCTGCCGATGCTGCTGGAGCAGGCCCGCCTGCCGCAGGACAAGGCCGAGGCCGCCAACAAGATGGCCCTGGGCATCGCCGAGAAGCTGCGCAACCAGAAGAGCGCCGGCGGCCGCCAGGGCCTGGTGCAGGGCCTGCTGCAGGAGTTCTCGCTGTCGTCCCAGGAGGGCGTGGCGCTGATGTGCCTGGCCGAGGCGCTGCTGCGCATTCCGGACAAGGCCACCCGCGACGCGCTGATCCGCGACAAGATCAGCAACGGCAACTGGAGCCAGCACCTGGGCCAGAGCCCGTCGATGTTCGTCAACGCCGCCTCCTGGGGCCTGCTGATCACCGGCAAGCTGGTGTCCACCCACACCGAGGCGGGCATGACCTCCTCGCTCAACCGCATCATCGGCAAGAGCGGCGAGCCGCTGATCCGCAAGGGCGTGGACATGGCCATGCGCCTGATGGGCGAGCAATTCGTCACCGGCGAGACCATCGGCGAAGCCCTGGCCAATGCCGCCGCCATGGAGAGCCGCGGCTTTCGCTATTCCTACGACATGCTCGGCGAAGCCGCTCTGACCGATGAGGACGCCAAGCGCTACCTGGCCTCCTACGAGCAGGCCATCCACGCCATCGGCAAGGCCTCCCACGGCCGCGGCATCTACGAAGGCCCGGGCATCTCGATCAAGCTCTCGGCGCTGCACCCGCGCTACAGCCGCGCGCAGTACGACCGGGTGATGGACGAGCTGTACCCGACCCTGCTGGGCCTGACGCAGATGGCCAAGCAGTATGACATCGGCATCAACATCGACGCCGAGGAAGCCGACCGCCTGGAAATCTCCCTCGACCTGCTGGAGCGCCTGTGCTTCGAGCCGTCGCTGAGCGGCTGGAACGGCATCGGCTTCGTCATCCAGGGCTACCAGAAGCGCTGCCCGTACGTGATCGACTACGTGATCGACCTGGCCAAGCGCAGCCGCCACCGCCTGATGATCCGCCTGGTGAAGGGCGCCTACTGGGACAGCGAGATCAAGCTGGCCCAGGTCAACGGCCTGGAAGGCTACCCGGTCTACACCCGCAAGCCCTACACCGACGTTTCCTACATCGCCTGCGCGCGCAAGCTGCTGGCGGTGCCGGAGGCCATCTACCCGCAGTTCGCCACCCACAACGCCCACTCACTGTCGGCCATCTACCAGATCGCCGGGCAGAACTACTACCCCGGCCAGTACGAGTTCCAGTGCCTGCACGGCATGGGCGAGCCGCTGTACGAGCAGGTGGTGGGCAAGGTCGCCGACGGCAAGTTCAACCGCCCGTGCCGCATCTACGCCCCGGTGGGCAGTCACGAGACGCTGCTGGCCTACCTGGTGCGCCGCCTGCTGGAAAACGGCGCCAACACCAGCTTCGTCAACCGCATCGCCGACCACAGCATCTCGCTGCAGGACCTGGTGACCGACCCGGTGCAGCAGGTCGAGCAGATGGCCGCCCAGGAAGGCACCCTCGGCCTGCCGCACCCGCGCATCCCGCTGCCGCGTGATCTGTATGGCGAAGGCCGGGCCAACTCCGCCGGCCTGGACCTGGCCAACGAACACCGCCTGGGCTCGCTCTCCTCGGCGCTGCTGACCAGCACCAACCAGGCCTACGTCGCCCAGCCGGTGCTCGGCGGCGAAGCCCCGGCGCCCGCCGCGGCCGAGCCGGTGAAGAACCCGGCCGACCACCGCGACGTCGTCGGTCAGGTGCACGAGGCCAGCGAGGCGGACGTGAACAACGCCCTGCTCAGCGCCCAGGCCAGCGGGCCGATCTGGCAGTCCACCCTGCCGGAAGAGCGCGCCGCCGTGCTGGAGCGCGCCGCCGACCAGATGGAAAGCGAGATGCAGCAGCTGATGGGCCTGTTGGTGCGCGAATCCGGCAAGACCTTCGCCAACGCCATCGCCGAAGTGCGCGAGGCGGTGGACTTCCTGCGCTACTACGCGGCCCAGGCCCGCACCTTCTCCAACGACAGCCACCGCCCGCTGGGCCCGGTGGTGTGCATCAGCCCGTGGAACTTCCCGCTGGCGATCTTCAGCGGCCAGGTGGCCGCCGCCCTGGCCGCCGGCAACACGGTGCTGGCCAAGCCGGCCGAGCAGACCCCGCTGATCGCCGCCCAGGCCGTGCGCATCCTGCTCGAAGCCGGCGTGCCGGCCGGCGTGCTGCAGCTGCTGCCGGGCCGCGGCGAGACCGTCGGCGCGCGCCTTGTCGGTGACGAGCGTGTGCGCGGCGTGATGTTCACCGGCTCCACCGAAGTCGCCGGCATCCTCCAGCGCAACATCGCCGGCCGCCTGGACGCCCAGGGCCGCGCCATTCCGCTGATCGCCGAGACCGGCGGGATGAATGCGATGATCGTCGACTCCTCGGCGCTGGCCGAGCAGGTGGTGGTGGACGTGATCAACTCCGCCTTCGACAGCGCCGGCCAGCGCTGCTCGGCCCTGCGCGTGCTGTGCGTGCAGGCCGACGTGGCCGACCGCGTGGTGCAGATGCTCAAGGGCGCCATGGCCGAATACACCCTCGGCTCGCCGGAGCACCTGAACGTGGACATCGGCCCAGTGATCGACGCCGAGGCCAAGGGCAATATCGACCGCCACATCCAGGCCATGCGCGACAAGGGCCGCAAGGTCTTCCAGGCCGCGCGGGTGAACGGCGACGCGCTCAAGCGCGGCACCTTCGTGGTACCGACGCTGATCGAGCTGGACAGCTTCGACGAGCTCAAGCGCGAGATCTTCGGCCCGGTGCTGCACCTGGTGCGCTACGAGCGCTCCGACCTGGACCAGTTGCTGGCGCAGATCAACGCCTCCGGCTACGGCCTGACCCTCGGCGTGCACACGCGCATCGACGAGACCATCAGCCAGGTGGTGGGCAACGCCCATGTCGGCAACCTGTACGTGAACCGCAACATCGTCGGCGCCGTGGTCGGCGTGCAGCCGTTCGGCGGCGAAGGCCTGTCCGGCACCGGCCCGAAGGCCGGCGGCCCGCTGTACCTGTTCCGCCTGCTGTCGACCCGCCCGCGCGACGCGGTGGCCAGGCAGCTGACCGGCGACAACGTCCAGGCCCTGCCGCGCCCGGCCGAGCGCGAGAAGGCCCTGCAAGCCCTGCGCGACTGGGCGGCCAAGCAGGAGCCGGAACTGGCGAAGGTGGCGGACGAGTTCGCCAGCCTGGCGCAGAGCTACGCCTGCCACGTGCTGACCGGCCCGACCGGCGAACGCAACACCTACACCCTGCTGCCGCGCGAGCGTGTGCTGAACCTCGCCGAGGAGCGCGCCGACCTGCTGGTGCAACTGGCCGCCACCCTGGCGGTGGGCAGCCTGGCGGTATGGCCGGCGAGCCAGCGCGAGCTGCGTGACGGCCTGCCGAAGGAAGTGCAGAAGCGTATCGAGCTGGTCAGCGACTGGACCGCCGCCGAAGCCGCCTTCGACGCCATCCTGCACCACGGCGATTCCGACCAGCTGCGCGAGGTGTGCGAACAGGCCGCCAAGCGCAAGGGCGCCATCGTTGGCGTGCACGGCCTGGGCAAGGGTGAAACCGACGTACCGCTGGAGCGCCTGCTGGTGGAGCACGCCCTGAGCGTGAACACTGCGGCCGCCGGCGGTAACGCCAGCCTGATGACCATCGGCTGATGCGACGGCGGCGGCCCTACCCGGCCGCCGCCAGCGACACCCGCGCCCTTGCGGCGCGAACCGCGCTACCGCCCTCGTCGAGGGGGCTACCCGCCCGGTAGCGCGGCTTTCCCTCCAGGCATTCCGTGCCTCGCGTCCACCCACACGGCGGATGCCGCGGCGGGGCTACCCTCCCCGCCGCATTCCTTCCTTACAGGAACCAGCGATATTCGCGAGCGCTGACTTCGTCCATGAACTCCAGGTGATCGTGGCGCTTGTTCTCGCAGTAGACGAAGACGAACTCGCTGCCGAGCCCTTCCTTGACCACCGGGTGGTTCTCCATGGCCGCCACCGCGCCAAGCATGTCGCGGGGGAAATCGATGCCGCTGTCGCGGTCTTCGTTCAGCGGGGCGATGGGTTCCTTGCCCGCTTCCAGGCCGTATTCCATGCCGGTGAGGATGGCCGCCAACACCAGGTACGGGTTGGCGTCGGCGCCGGCCAGACGGTGTTCGATGCGCAGGTTCCTGCCGTCGGACTCAGGGATGCGGATGCACGCGTCGCGGTCTTCGAAGCCCCAGCTGGCCTTGCTCGCCGCGTTCACCCGCGAGCCGTAGCGGCGGTAGGCGTTGTGGTTGGCGGCGAAGATCGGCATGCAGTGCGGCAGCAGCTCCAGGCAGCCGGCCACGGCGTGGCGCAGCGGGCGCTGGCCCTCGCCGTCGAGCAGGTTGCGGCCGTCGCGGTCGTACAGGCTGACGTGGACGTGCATGCCGCTGCCCGGCGCGTGCAGGTAGGGCTTGCTCATGAAGCTGGCGCGGTGCCCGTGCTTGAGCGCCACGCCACGGGTGGAGCGGGTGAACAGCGCGGCCTGGTCGGCGGCGTGCAGGCCGTCCTCGCAGTGGGCGAAGTTGATCTCGAACTGGCCCGGGCCGATCTCGGCGGTGATCACGTTGGCGTCCACGCCCTGCTCGCGCGAGGCTTCGACGATTTCATGCAGCACATCGGAGAAGCGCGACAGGCGCTCGATGTGCATGTTCGGCTGGTCGTCCTCGTCGTCGCACAGCGGGTCGCGCGGGTACTGCGGCAGGCCGTCCTTGAGCTTCCTGTCGAACAGGTAGAACTCCAGCTCGAAGGCCACCACCGGGCGAATACCCTTGCCTTCCAGGCGCTTGAGCACGCGCGCCAGCACTTCCCGCGGTTCGAACTCGATGGGCGCCTCGGTGCCGTCGGAGCTGATGATCATCTGCCCCAGCGGCTGGCTCTCCCAGCGCACCGGCTTGAGCGTGCCGGGGATCAGCCGGCGCGGCGCGTCCGGGTCACCGTCGTTGAAGCAGTAGTCGCCGATCGGGTGCAGGCCGCCCTGCACGCCCAGCAGCACGCAGTTCTGCGGCAGCTTCAGGGGCGAGCCGGCGGCGACTTTCTCCAGCATGTCCACCGGGTAGCGCTTGCCGTAGAAATGCCCGGGGATGTCCAGGCAGATCAGGTCGACGTAGCGCACGTCCGGGTACTGGGCGCGGAAGGCGCGTACTTCGCTGAGCAGGTCGGGGAAGGTTTGGCGGTTCATCTTCTTGGTGCCTGTGTCGGGCGCGGCCGGATGCCTTCAGGTGAAGATCCAGAGCACCCTCGTTGGTTTGTCGGTCAGGTTGCCGTAGCGGAACTTCGCGTGCGGCGGCAGCTGGAAGCTGTCGTTGGGGTAAAGGGTGACGGTCTCGTCCTGGTACCAGAGGGTCAGTTCGCCCTCCAGCACGAAGCCGCCCTGTTCGGAGCTGTCGTTGAGATGGTCTTCGCCGCTGGTGGCGCCGGGGGCGAGGATGCTGTCGAGCATCGAGAAGCCGCCGGACATGTTCGGCGAGGCGAGGATGTCGGTGATGCCGCCGGCGTAGTACAGCGTGCGGCGGTCAGCCGGGCGCGTCACCCAGGCCAGCTCGCGCGCCGGCCCCTCGGCGTAGAAGTAGGTGGTCGGCACGCCGAGGGCTTCGCTGATGGCCGTCAGGTCGGCCACGGTGGGGCGCGACAGACCGCGCTCGACCTGGGAGAGGAAGCCCACCGAGCGGCCGATGCGCTCGGCCAGGGCGCCGAGGGTCAGGTTCTTGTGCTTGCGCAGGTCGCGGATGAGGGTCGCGAGGTGTTCGTTCTGGTGTTCTTGCATAGGCGCTTTCCGGCTCGGATCAGAAGAAGTCCCGCAAGCGATACCAGGCTTTGCCGACGGCTTCCAGTGGCGCGGCGAAGCGCTGGCCGCCGGGGAAGCCGGGATTGCTCAGGCGCTGGTACAGGTCGAGCTCCTCGTTGCGCCCCAGCATCGCCTGGCTGACCGCGCGGGCGGCGGCCAGGCTGGGCAGCACGCCGTGCCCAGAATAGCCCTGCAGCCAGTAGAGGTCGCCGCGGCGGCCGACGTCCGGGGTACGCCGCATGCTGCAGTCGATGTGCCCGCCCCAGGCGTATTCCAGCTCCACCCCGCGCAGTTGCGGGAACACCCGCTCGACGTAGGGCCGGGTGGCGGCGCGGATGTCCGAGGGCATGCCGCCCAGGTAGGTGCAGCCACCGCCGAACAGCAGACGGTGGTCGGGGGTGAGGCGGAAGTAGTCGAGGACGAACTGGTTGTCGGTCACGCAGCAGTTCTTCGGCAGCAGCGAGTGCGCAAGCTCGGCGCCCAACGGCGCGGTGGCGACCTGGTAGGTGCCCACCGGCAGGATGCGCGCCGAGACCTGCTTGTCCAGGCCGTCGATGTAGGCGTTGCAGGCCAGCACCAGGGAGGCGCAACGGATGCTGCCGTGCTCGGTCTCGACGAGGTAGCCGTTGCCCTGCTCGCTATAGCGCAGCGCACGGGTCTGCTCGAAGATGCGCCCGCCGGCCTTCTCCAGCGCGCCGGCAAGGCCGTAGGCCAGTTTCAGCGGGTTGAGGTGCGCGGAATTCGGGTCGTACAGGCCGGCCAGGTAGCGCTCGCTGCTAATCCACTGCGGCAGCTCGGCGCGGGAGACCATCTGCAGGCCTTCATAGCCCCAGCGGCGCGACGCCTCGCCCTGCCACTCCTCGAGCATGCCGACGCGGCGCGGCAGCACGGCAGTCCACAGGTGGCCGACGCGGTAGTCGCAGTCGAAGCCGTGGCGCTGCGGCAGGTCGCGCATTTCCCGCGCGGCCCAGAGCATGCCTTGCCACAGGCGCAGGGCGCCTTCATGGCCGAGGTCGGCCTCGATCGGCCCGAGGTCGCTGGACCAGCCCGGAAGCGCCTGGCCGCCGTTGCGCCCGGAAGCCGCCCAGGCGATGCGGCTGGCCTCGATGACGCAGACCTGGCGGCCGCCTTCGGCCAGCTGCAGCGCAGTGTGCAGGCCGCTGAAGCCGGCGCCGATCACCAGTACCTCGATCTCCAGCGCATCCGTCAGCTGCGCGCGGGGCTGCAGCAATTCCGGGCTGGCGGCGGCGTAGTAGGTGCCGACGGGCTGGCTGGATTGCAGGAACATGGCGACCTCGTGAAATTGTCATGCTTGTTTTTCATGAAAACTAGCACAACTAATTTCACGAAGCCAGCCCGGCGCGAATCCACAGCGACCCGCGGCAGCCCAGCCAGGGGGAAGCCGGGCCGTGCGCGCGGGATGACAGACGCCCATCTGTTGCTATGTTCTTAGGAGATAAAAAGGCCGCCGGACGCGGTTCGGTCGGGCGTACAGGGGATAACCGGATGAATCGGATGCTGAAGCCGCAGCCTTATTGCAAGAATTGCCGACTGGCACCGCCCACCCTCAGCGACGACAAGCTCCAGGAGCTGGAAGCCCTCATCAAGCCCGGCCACCTGCTGCACAAGGGCGACCACCTGTTCCGCCAGGGCGACGCCTTCCACAACGTCTACCTGGTGCGTTCCGGCTCGCTGAAGACGGTGACCACCAACGAGCAGGGCCTGGAGAAGATCACCGGCTTCTATTACGCCAACGAGATCTTCGGCTTCTCCGGCATGGACGAGGGCCGCTACCCGGTGTCGGCCATCGCCCTGGAAAGCACCCTGTGCAGCGAGATTCCCTTCGACCAGCTGGAGCTGCTGTCGCAGCAGATTCCCGGGCTGTCGCACCAGCTGCTGCTGATGATGAGCCGCAAGATCCGCGAGGACCAGCAGATGAAGCTGCTGCTCTCGCGGCTCAACGCCGACTCGCGGATCGCCGCCTTCCTGCTGAACATCTCCGCACACTTCCGCGAGCGCGGCTTCTCCGCCCTGCGCTTCCGCCTGAGCATGTCGCGCCACGAGATCGGCGACTACCTGGGACTGGCGGTGGAAACTGTGTCACGCAGCTTCACCCGCCTGCAGAAGAACGGCCTGCTGCGGGTCAACGGGCGGGAGACGGAGATCGTCGACTTCACCGAGCTGTGCGCGCTGGCGGGTGGCGAGATCGAGCTGTAAGGCCTTTATCGCGGACGGAGTCCGCTCCTACGGGAGCATGCCGATGGCATACGGCCGCGCCAGGTTTCTTTCGTAGGATGGGTTGAGCCTGCGAAACCCATGCGGTCATTGGCGATGGGTATCGCTCCGCTCAACCCATCCTACGGTGCGTGTTCGCCTGAGGGTGTAGGAGCGGGCCCTGCCCGCGATTCGCGCGCAGGGCGCGCTCCTACATGGGCTATGCCATGGCTGATGCAGCGTAGGAGCGGATTCATCCGCGATGCGGCCGGCAGGCCGCCTCCGGCCCCGGGGCGCAAGGCCCCGGCCGGGAATAAAAGCCGCCCCGATGGACCAAAACGACGTCCGGGGGCGGGCGCGAGGCAGGTTGTGGGCAGCCGCCGCGTCAGGCGGGGCCGCTGCCCAGGCATTCAGGGCCCTGCAGGCGGGCCGTCCAGTCTTCCACCACGCCACTGGCCAGGCGTTGCGCGGCGGTCTTGCGCCAGCGCAGCGAGAGCGCGTCGCACGCCATCATCTGGCGCAGGCCGCAACGCTCCAGCGGTTCGCCGAAGTACCAGCGCAGCAGGCTGGCGACGCTCAGCTGCGGGTAGTGCCGCTGCACCAGCTCCAGCGGCGCGGCGGCGCTGACCATGCCGGCGCGGCGCACCCGGTAGAACCAGCCGCAGCGGCCCTGCTGCTGCAACTCCAGCGGCAGTTCCGGGAGGTTCCAGCGGCGCCCCAGGCGGTAGCACGGCGAGCGCGGCTGGCTGACTTCGATCAGCGCATCACCCCAGCGGAACAGGTCGCCGATACACACGTCCGCCTCGCTGATGCCGAAGGTCGAGAGGTTCTCGCCGAAGGCCGGTTGCTGCCAGCGCTGTTGCGGGTGCTGCTTGCGCCAGTGGCGGTAGTGCTCGGCCGGGTAGTGGTGCAGCGCGCGGTCGAGGCCGCCGTGGTGGCGCAGGTCGGCCTGTTCGTCGCCGGGCAGGCCTTCGCTGCCCAGCCAGACTTCCTCGCGGGTTTCCAGCTTGTCGATGGCGCTGACCAGACCGCCCCAGCACTCTTCGACTTTGCCTATGAAAACACCCTGGATGACGATGCCTTCCACCTTTGTCTACCCGTCTGCAGCAGCGGACAGGCACTAGACTAGAGCCTCGGATAGGTTCCTATCCATTTCGATTTTCCAGTTTCGTTGATAAGCCGCGCTTATGGATTTCCGCCAGCTCCGCTATTTCGTCGCGCTCTACGAGGAAGGCCACGTCGGCCGTGCCGCCGAGCGCCTGGCCCTGTCGCAGCCGGCGCTGTCGCAGCAGATCCGCCAGTTGGAGCGGAGCCTCGACGTGGCCCTGTTCCAGCGCATCGGCAAACGCCTGGTGCCGACCGTGGCAGCGCACACGCTGTACAACCATGCCGTGCCGCTGCTCGAAGGCCTGGAGCGCGCCCACGAGGCCCTGCGCGGCTTCCGCGGCCAGGCCGCGTGCAGCCTGGCCATTGGCGTGCTGCAGACGGTCAACGCCAGCCTGGTGCCCTACCTGGTGGAACGCCTGCACGCCGCGCAGCCGCATTTGCAGGTGCGCATCTACGAACTGTCCGGGGTGGAGATCGAGCGCCGGCTGCTGGCCGGGCAGTTGGACATCGGCATCGGCTTCCTGCCGCCGCGCCAGCCGGCGCTGCACGGCGTGGAGCTGTACCCGGACGAGCTGCAACTGGTGATCCCCGCCGACCACCCGTTGCGCGAATTCAAGAAGGTGTCCCTGGCCCAGGCCGCGGAGCTGCCGATGCTGCTGCTCGGCGAGGAATTCCGCGCCCGGCAGATCTGGCAGGAACAACTGGCCGCGATCGGCCGCCGGCCGCGGGTGCAGGCCGAGCTGAACCACATGAGCGGCATCCTCGACAGCCTGCCCCACAGCCGCTTCGCCACGGTGCTGCCGGGCCGCGCGCGGCAACTGCACAGCAACCGCGACCTGCTGTGGAAGCCGTTGAGCGAGCCGCGCATTCCGCTGAGCGTGGGGTTGGTGTATCGCGATGCGCAGCGCCAGCACAGCACCGTGGAGTTGCTGCGCTCGCTGCTGGAATGCGTGGTGCAGAGTTTTTCGTAGGAGCACCGGTCTTGCAGGCCGCGCCGGAGTGCTCTTCGTAGGAGCGGACCTTGTCCGCGATAGCCGGGCGTCCCGGCGCGTTTCGCGGATGAGATCCGCTCCTACGCCGCCCCACCCGCACCATTCCCCCTGTAGGAGCGCGCCCTGCGCGCGAATCGCGGGCAGGGCCCGCTCCTACAGGTTGCCGGGAGGCACGGTATTCCTCCCCCATAGAAGCGGACCTTGTCCGCGATAGCCGGGCGTCCCAGCGCGGATCGCGGATGAGATCCGCTCCTACGCCGGCCCACCCACGCCATTCCCCCTGTAGGAGCGCGCCCTGCGCGCGAATCGCGGGCAGGGCCCGCTCCTACAAAAATCGCAGGCAAAAGAAAACCCCGCCTTGCGAGCGGGGTTTTGCAGACCGATATCCTGACATCCGTGCAGGCCACCGTCCGTGGTGGAATCCCTTTCTTTCCGTTTTGTCGTTGGCGCTTCCTGCGCAATGTCCTGACTGAGGAGAAGATTACCCCTCGCGCCGACGAGCCGATAGACGCCAAATGACACCGCGGCGTGTAAGCCTAGGCTTACAAAACCGTTGCGCCCCTGAAACGACAAGGCCCCGCCGAAGCGGGGCCCTGTCAGGCTGAGCGACTTAGAACTGCGCAGCGTCGAGCAGGTACAGCGACTCGCTGCCGGCTTTCACCGAGGCGGTCAGGGAGTGGATGCGCGGCAGCAGGCGGGCAAAGTAGAAGCGCGCAGTGCCCAGCTTGCTGGCGTAGAAGTCGTCCTGGCCTTCCTTGCCCAGCGCCGCGCGGGCCATCAGCGCCCACATGTAGGCGTAGGCGGTGTAGCCGAACACGTGCAGGTATTCGACCGAGGCCGCGCCGATCTCGTTGGGGTTGGCCTTGGCGCGGTCCAGCAGCCAGGCGGTCAGTTCTTCCAGGTTCTGCACGGCGGCGTTCAGCGGGCCGGTGAACTCGGCCAGCTCGGCGCCGGCCGAGGCGGTGAAGGACTTGACCTCGTCGGTGAAGTGCTTGCTGAAGGCGCCGCCGCTGCCGACGACCTTGCGGCCCATCAGATCCAGCGCCTGGATGCCGTTGGTGCCTTCGTAGATCTGGGTGATGCGGCAGTCGCGCACCAGTTGCTCCTGGCCCCACTCGCGGATGAAGCCGTGGCCGCCGAACACCTGCTGGCCGTGGACAGTGGTTTCCAGGCCCATGTCGGTGAGGAAGGCCTTGGCCACCGGGGTCAGCAGCGCCACCAGGTCCTCGGCGCGCTTGCGGGTGGTCGGCTCCTCGCTGTACTTGGCGGTGTCCAGCTGCATGGCGACGTAGCTGGAGAAGGCGCGGCCGCCCTCGTTCAGCGCCTTCATGGTCAGCAGCATGCGGCGCACGTCCGGGTGGACGATGATCGGGTCGGCCGCCTTGTCCTTGGCCACCGGGCCGGTGGGCGCGCGGCTCTGGATGCGCTCGCGGGCGTATTCCACGGCGCTCTGGTAGGAACGCTCGCCGGTGGCCAGGCCCTGGATGCCGACGCCCAGGCGCTCGTAGTTCATCATGGTGAACATGGCCGCCAGGCCCTTGTTCGGCGCATCGACGATCCAGCCGGTGGCGCCGTCGAAGTTCATCACGCAGGTGGCCGAGGCCTTGATGCCCATCTTGTGCTCGATGGAGCCGCAGGACACGGCGTTGCGCTCGCCGAGGGAGCCGTCTTCGTTGACCAGCACCTTCGGCACCAGGAACAGCGAGATGCCCTTGGAGCCGGCCGGCGCGTCGGGCAGCTTGGCCAGCACCAGGTGGACGATGTTCTCGGTCAGGTCGTGCTCGCCGCCGGTGATGAAGATCTTGGTGCCGCTGACCTTGTAGCTGCCATCGGCCTGGGGCTCAGCCTTGGTGCGGATGATGCCCAGGTCAGTGCCGGCGTGGGGTTCGGTCAGGCACATGGAACCGGCCCAGGTGCCGGCGTACATGTTCGGCAGGTACTTGGCCTTGAGCTCTGCGCTGGCGTGGTTGAGCAGCGACAGGCAGGCGCCGGCGGTCAGCATCGGGTAGAGGCCGAAGGACAGGTTGGCCGCGTTGACCATCTCCTCGACCTGCGCCCCGATGACCTTGGGCATGCCCATGCCGCCGAATTCCGGCGCGCCGCCCACGCCCACCCAGCCGCCTTCGGCGTAGGTGCGGTAGGCCTCGGGGAAGCCGGCCGGGGTCTTCACGCCCGCGGCGCTCCAGCTGCAGCCCTCTTCGTCGCCGCTGCGGTTCAGCGGGGCGATCACGCCCGCGGTGACCTTGCCGGCTTCCTCGAGGATGGCGTTGGCGGTGTCGACGTCCACCGTCTCGGCCAGGCCCGGCAGCTCGGCCCAGAGCTTGCCGACCTCGAAGACTTCGTGGAGGACGAATTGCATGTCGCGCAGCGGTGCTTTGTAGTCAGCCATGTAGGAATCCTCGAGCGAAACAACGGCTGAACAAGCAGCCAGCGGTATTCAGGATAGGACGTACTCAAGGGTACGCCGGCGGAGTTTACCCCGACAACTCCCTAGAGCCATAGCGTCATATTGTGAACGAATTGTTAATCATCGGTCACATAATATGTCGCCACCGGACAGCCGGCGGCCCCGGCCGCCGCAAGGGCAACCGGGGCCGCGGCCGGTTCGTCAGAGGGCGAACTGCTCGGCGGACAGGCGCATCAGCGTCTCGCCACCGGCTTCCACCGCCGCCAGGTGCGCCGCGGCGCGCGGCAGCAGGCGGGCGAAGTAGAAGTCCGCGGTGGCCAGCTTGGCCTGGTAGAAGCCCGCCTCGGCGGCGCCCTCCTCCAGCTTCTGCCCGGCCACCAGGGCCATGCGCAGCCAGAAGTAGCCGAGGGTGACGTAGCCGGAGAACATCAGGTAGTCCACCGCCGCCGCGCCGACTTCGTCGGGGTTCTTCATGGCCGCCATGCCGACCTTCTGGGTCAGTTCGCCCCACTGCTTGTTCAGAGCCGCCAGTTGCGCCACCTGGGCCTTGAGCTGCGGGTGCTCGGCGTTGGCCTGGCACAGCTGGTGGACCAGCTTGGTGAAGCCCAGCAGCAGCTTGCCCTGGCTGCCCAGCACCTTGCGGCCCAGCAGGTCCAGGGCCTGGATGCCGTTGGTGCCTTCGTAGATCGGTGCGATGCGGCAGTCGCGCACCAGTTGCTCCATGCCCCATTCGCGGATGAAGCCGTGACCGCCGAACACCTGCATGCCGTGGTTGGTCACCTCCAGCCCGGTGTCGGTCATGAAGGCCTTGCAGATCGGGGTGAGGAAGGCCAGCAGGTTGGCTGCCCGCTCGCGCTCCTCGGCGCTGTCGGACAGGTGCTCGATGTCCAGCAGTTGCGCGGTGAAGTAGGCCAGGGCGCGGTTGCCCTCGTTGAACGCACGCATGGTCAGCAACATGCGCCGCACGTCGGGGTGGACGATGATCGGGTCGGCCGGCTTGTCCGGCGCCTTGGGCCCGGTCAGGGCGCGCATCTGCAGGCGCTCCTGGGCGTACTTCACGGCGCCCTGGTAGCTCACCTCGCCGAGGCACAGGCCCTGCATGCCGGTGCCCAGGCGCGCGTGGTTCATCATGGTGAACATGCAGGCCAGGCCCTTGTTGGCCTCGCCGATCAGGTAGCCGGTGGCGCCGTCGAAGTTCATCACGCAGGTGGCCGAGGCCTTGATGCCCATCTTGTGCTCGATGGAGCCGCAGGCCACGGCGTTGCGCGCGCCGGCCTCGCCGCTGGCGTCGAGCAGGAACTTGGGCACGATGAACAGCGAGATGCCCTTGGTGCCGGCCGGCGCGTCGGGCAGCTTGGCCAGCACCAGGTGGATGATGTTGCCGCTCAGGTCGTGCTCGCCGGCGGAGATGAAGATCTTGGTGCCGCTGATGGCGTAGCTGCCGTCGGCATTGGGCACGGCGCGGGTCTTGATGATGCCCAGGTCGGTGCCGCAGTGCGGTTCGGTCAGGCACATGGTGCCGGTCCAGGTGCCGGCGGTCATGCGCGGCAGATAGGCCTGCTTCTGTTCGGCGCTGCCGTGGGCGTGGATGGCGGCCATGGCGCCCTTGGTCAGCCCGGGGTACATGGCCCAGGAGCAGTTGGCCGCGCCGATCATCTCGCTGACCAGCAGGCCGAGGGAATGCGGCAGGCCCTGGCCACCGTAGGCCGGGTCGGAGGACACACCGTTCCAGCCGCCCTCGACGTATTGCGCGAAGGCCTCCTTGAAGCCCTTGGGCGTGGTTACCACGCCGTTGTCGAAGTGGCAGCCTTCCTCGTCGCCGGAGCGGTTCAGCGGGGCCAGCACCTGCTCGCAGAACTTGGCGCCCTCCTCGAGGATGGCGGAAACCATGTCCGGGCTGGCGTCGGTCGCTCCCAGGGCCTGGTAGCGGCCGGCAAAGTCGAAGACTTCGTCGATCAGGAAGCGCATGTCGCGCAGGGGAGCCTTGTACTCGGGCATGGCGGTTCTCCAGTCGGTTCGGCGCCAAAGCGGCGCGGATCAACCCCGAACCTACTGTGCGCCGGAAAGCCCCGGCAATCACTCTGCGCGCGATGAATGCGCGGCCATAACCGGCGCCGTCCCAGGCGCTGCGCAGCGCGTCGGGATAGTTCTGGTTGTAGGGCGCCGAGCGCCTGCGCCAGCACAGAAAAGCCCGCCTTATGGCGCAATGCTGTTCATTCAAGCGGTGCGTTGGTTCAGCGGAGGTGTTCTAGCCTGGCTCCGCTCCCTCACCCCAGCCCTCTCCCGGAGGGAGAGGGGGCCGTTTGGAGTGGGTGGGGAGTTCGGAGTCATCCTGATACTCCTAACCCCAGCCCGTCATTCCCGCGAACGCGGGAACCCAGTGACGGGCGGGTTCGCGAGCAAGCTCGCTCCTACGAAGAGCAAAGCGGCTCAGCTCTGGCTTTTGGACTTCCAGAGAAGCATCCACACGCACCGGAACGCCCCTTCAGAAGGCCGAGCGAAACCGGCGCTCAGGAGGTCATGCGACATGGATGTCGCGAGAGCCCCGCGGGCTACAGGGACGTACCCTCGGGGCGGGCCTCCGTGGCGGGGGAGTTCGCGAGGGTAGCCCGACTCTGTCGGGCCCGTATGTCGGGGCAAGCCTTTTTGGTTCCTTTTTGCGGGGGTGGCCTTCCACCGTTTGACAAAAGGGACTCGCCCGAGGGGGCGAAACAAGAAGGTTGGGCAAACT
>NZ_FOLS01000024.1 GCF_900112375.1 Pseudomonas citronellolis
AGGCCTGGTCGTGCACTCGGATCGTGGTAGCCAGTACGCCAGCGAGGTTTATCGCGCGCTGCTCAAGCGGCATGGCCTGGTCTTGAGCATGAGCCGCAAGGGAAATTGCTGGGACAACGCGGTCATGGAACGCTTCTTCCTGAACCTGAAAATGGAGCGGGTCTGGCAACGTGACTACGCCAACCATGCTGAGGCTATGACCGACATTGCCGACTACATCGTCGGCTTCTACAACAACGTGCGCCTGCACTCCAGCCTAGGCTATCTGCCACCCACCCGCTACGAGCGCAGGCCACCCAGACAACCTATCGAAGTGTCCGAAATTATTTGACCACCACAAGCCGGCTAATGCCGAAACATCAGCGCACTCCGAACGGTCCCCTCTCCCTTCAGGGAGAGGGTTAGGGAGAGGGCGCTCTACAGCCCACCCCCCAAAGTCCCCGGTAGGCACGGTTCGCGAGCAAGCTCGCTCCTACGAAGAGCTAGCCTCTCAGCCGTAGCGCTTTTTAGCCTCGATAGCCAAGCCACTTCCGATCCCGCCGAAGTGGTCGCCGTCGACGTGGCGGGCGTTGGGCAGCATGGCGGCCACGCTCTGGCGCAGGGCCGGGACGCCGCTGGAGCCGCCGGTGAAGAACACGCTGTCGACCTTGGCCGCGTCGATGTCGGCGTCGCCCAGCAGCTTGCCGATGCCGGCGCGCACGCGCTCCAGTTGCGGCTCTATCGCACCCTCGAACAGTTCGCGGGTCAGCTCGGCCACCAGGCCCGGTTCGATGCGGGCCAGGTCGATGTCGCGGCGCTGGCTGTCGCTCAGCTCGATCTTGCTGGCTTCCACCTGCATCGCCAGCCAGTGGCCGGCGCGCTGTTCGATGAGGCGGAACAGGCGGTCGATGCCGGTGCCGTCGACGATGTCGTAGCGCATGTTCTTCAGCGCCAGCTGCGACTTCTGCGCGTACACCGCGTTGATGGTGTGCCAGGTGGCCAGGTTCAGGTGGTAGCTGGTGGGCATCAGCGCGTCGGACTTCATCCGGCTGCCGTAGCCGAACAGCGGCATCACGCCCTGCAGGCTGAGCTGCTTGTCGAAGTCGGTGCCGCCGATGTGCACGCCGCCGGTGGCCAGGATGTCGGCCTGGCGCTCGGCCTGCTCGCGGCGTTCCGGGGCCAGGCGCACCAGGGAGAAGTCCGAGGTGCCGCCGCCGATGTCGACGATCAGCACCAGCTCCTCGCGCTGGATGCCGCGCTCGTAGTCGAAGGCCGCGGCCAGGGGCTCGTACTGGAAGGAGATGTCCTTGAAGCCGAGCTTCCGCGCTACCGCCACCAGGGTGTCCTGGGCTTCGCGGTCGGCCTCGGGATCGTCGTCGACGAAGAACACCGGGCGGCCCAGCACCACGGCCTCGAACTCGCGGCCGGCGACTACCTCGGCGCGCTTCTTCAGCTCGCCGATGAACAGCCCGAGCAGGTCCTTGAACGGCAGGGCGCTGCCCAGCACCGTGGTCTCGCTCTTGAGCAGCGGCGAGCCGAGCAGGCTTTTCAGCGAGCGCATCAGGCGCCCTTCGTAGCCTTCCAGGTATTCGCCCAGGGCCTGGCGGCCGTAGACCGGGCGACGCTCCTCGGTGTTGAAGAAGACCACCGAGGGCAGGGTGATCTTGCCGTCTTCCAGTGCGATCAGCGGTTCCATTCCGGGGCGCCACCAGCCGACGGTGGAGTTGGAGGTGCCGAAGTCGATGCCCAGGGCGCGGGCGTCAGTGGAGTGCAGCATGGCGGAAAGGTCCGGCGAAAAAACGGCCGCGCAGTTTACGCGAGTGCGCCTGGGCCTGCTCGACTATCGGCTCATGTGCCGCTGGACGGTGGAGGCGATAGAGTGCTTGGGAAGGCCTTGTAGTTTTGCTACATTTGCCATCCTGTAGTTTTGCTACATGAGTTTGCCGATTCCGCAGAACCCTTTCCCACTTCCAGGTCGCAGTTGGATCCCGCCATGCACAGAGCCTCCCACCACGAGCTACGCCAGAGTTTCCGGGCGTTGCTGAACTCTTCCTCCTGCTACCACACGGCATCGGTGTTCGACCCGATGTCGGCGCGCATCGCCGGCGACCTCGGCTTCGAGGTCGGTATCCTGGGTGGTTCTGTAGCTTCGCTACAAGTGCTCGCGGCGCCCGACTTCGCCCTCATCACCCTCAGCGAGTTCGTCGAGCAGGCCACCCGCATCGGCCGCGTCGCGCGCCTGCCGGTGATCGCCGATGCCGACCACGGCTACGGCAACGCGCTGAATGTGATGCGCACCATCGTCGAGCTGGAGCGTGCCGGCGTGGCCGCGCTGACCATCGAGGACACCCTGTTGCCGGCGCAGTTTGGCCGCAAGTCCACCGACCTGATCCCGGTGGAGGAGGGCGTGGGCAAGATCCGCGCGGCGCTGGAGGCGCGGGTGGACCAGGAGATGGCGATCATCGCGCGGACCAACGCCGAGGTGATCGAGGTGGACGACGTGATCCGCCGCACCCTGGCCTACCAGGCCGCTGGCGCCGACGGCATCTGCATGGTCGGCATCCGCGACTTCGAGCACCTGGAGGCCATCGCCCGGCACCTGAGCGTGCCGCTGATGCTGGTGTCCTACGGCAACCCGAAGCTGCACGACGACAAGCGCCTGGCCAAGCTCGGTGTGCGCATCGTGGTGGACGGCCATGCCGCCTACTTCGCCGCCATCAAGGCGACCTACGACTGCCTGCGCGAGCAGCGCGGCGTGGATGCCTCCGACCTGACAGCCTCGGAGCTGGCGAAGAAGTACACCCTGCCGGAGGAGTACCAGATCTTCGCCAGGGAATACATGGAAGTGAAGGAGTAGGGCCTTTCAGGCTTCCCCGTTCTCGCCGAGCTTCTCCAGCAGGTACTCGACCTGGGCGTTGAACGGGTAGAGCAGGGTACCGGCCGGGCGCTCGGTCAGCCGCAGGTAGCGCCAGCGGGCGCGCATCGCTTCGCCTTCGACGCTGGCCGGCAGGGCGGCGAACTGCGTCTCGATGGTCTGCTGCAGGTCGGCGATGGCCTCGCGCAGGGTGTCGGTGTCTTCCCCCAGCAGGCGGTGGTTGGCCCGCTTGGCCTGCAGCAGGGCCAGGCGCTGCAGGTTGGCCGCCAGGGTCGCATCCCCCGGCGTGGCGCCGGGCTGGAGGCGGAATTCCTGCAGTAGCGCCGAGACTTCCAGGGCCTGGGCCAGCGCCTGGCGTAGCGCCGGGCCGCTCTGTTCGTAGCCGCTTTCCACCTGCGCCACCGTTTCGCCGTAGAGCGACCAGATGTCCTGCAGCGTCTCGCCGTTGTGCTGTTCGGCGACCTGGCCCTGGAAGGCCTCGTCGAGCCGTTCCAGGCGCTTGAGGAAGCGTTCGTCCCCCGTGGCGCTGTAGAGCAGCAGGTAGCGCTGCGCGGCCTGCAGGGTGGCGTCGAAGTCATCGGCCAGGGCCGCGGTCGGCAGGCTGGCCAGCAGGCTCAGCAGCAGGGAAAGGACGAGGCGGTGCATGGGGCGGCTCCTGGCGATGGAGCCGCCATTCTTGGCGGCCCTCCCGGCGCCGGATATCGGACGATTCCGAAGCTGCGGTAGACCGCCTCCGGGTCCCCGTCAGGCGCCGGCCAGCTTGCCGAGCATGGCCTCGATCTGCGCGTTGAAGGGATAGAGCAACTGCTGGCCGTTGCGCTGGCTGACCTGCAGGTAGCGCCAGCGCTTGTCCAGTTCGTCGTGCAGGGCCGGGTCGCTCTTCGCCAGGGCATCGATGCGCTGCTGGATGCGCTCGTCCAGGGCCTTGACGTTCGCCGCCTCGGCCTCGGCGCGCGGGCCGTCGACCTTCTGCAGGTTGGCCAGGCGGGCGGTGAGCAGGGCGCGGCTGCGCAGGTCGTCGGCCAGGCCCGGGGTGGCCAGGGGGTGGGCTTGCAGGTAGGCGTCCAGGGGCTCGGCCAGCTTCAGGCTGCGGGCCATCTCGCCGTTCTGGTCGAGCTTGCGGGCGGCGTGCTCGGCCAGCATCTGCTGGCGGCCCTGCTCGTAGCTGGCCCAGAGTGTGCGCAGCGTGGTGGCATCCTGGCGTTGCGCAAGGGCCGCTTGCAGGTGCTTGCCGGTGGCGTCCAGGCGGTCGAGGAAGCGCTCGTCGGCGGTGGCGCTGTACAGCAGCAGGTAGCGGTTGGCGTCGACCAGGTCGGCTTCGACGCCGGGGGCCTCGGCGGCCTGGGCCTGGCTGCCGAGCAGGGCGCAGAGGGCCAGCGGCAGGCAGTGGCGCAGAGGAGACGGGAGGATTCGCATCGGGGAACATCCATGGCGGGAAAGCGCGCTATTGTTCTCGTTGCGCGGCGCCCGGGGAAGGGGCTTTTCAGCGCACCCCGCCGCGTTTTCGCCCTTGCAATCGGCCGCCGGGGCGCCAATATCTGCAATCTGTACAAAGTTTGATCGGAGGTTGCCATGGCCAGTGGTTGGGCGAACGACGGCGCGGTGCAGGAACAGATCGACAGCACCATCGAGGACGCAGTCGCCCGGGCGCGCAGCCAGTTGCCCCGCGGCGAGAGCCTGACGCATTGCGAGGAGTGCGATGCGCCCATTCCCGAGGCGCGGCGCAAGGCCGTGCCCGGCGTGCGTCTGTGCGTGAACTGCCAGGCCGCCCACGACGAGCAGGCGGCCTTCGCCGGCTACAACCGGCGCGGCAGCAAGGACAGCCAGCTGCGCTGAGGCGCCTCACTGCAACTGCGGGGGCTTGCCGGCGGCGCGCCTTTCCGCCTTCCACTCGTCGAGGCTGGGTGCGGCCTGGTCGCCGTCGAGCTGGTGGATGATCTCGAAGTAGTCCTGCTTCAGCGGGTCCTTCAGCACTTCGCTGCGCGGCTTCACCTTCACCGCATAAATGCGCTGCACGTTCTGGTGGTCGAACGCGCGCCAGTACTGCTCGCCCTTGAGCAGGGCGTAGCGGTGGCCTTCCAGCGCCCTGATCAGCGCCTCGCTGTCCAGGCTGTTGGCGCGCCGCACGGCGTCCGCCCACTGGTAGACGATGCCGTAGGCCGAGGCGGCGGAGCTGGACGGGTACTTCTGGTAGCGCTTCACGTAGTCGTTGACGAAGGCCTTGCCGCGGGCGCTGTTCTCCAGTTCCGGCACGCGCCAGGTCCAGGGCTCGGTGCCGACCACGCCCTCCATCACGCTCGGCCCGGCCTGCTCGATCACGTTCAGGGTGAGGTTGGGCGCGACTATCTGCATGCGCCTGGTCAGGCCGAGGTCGTGGGCCACCTGCATGGCCCGCACCAGGTCGCGGCCGAACAGCACCAGGACCAGCACCTGGACGTCGCTGGCGGCCGCCTGGGCGAGGCTGTCGCGGTAGTGCGCCAGGCCGACGGCGGGGAAGGGAATGCGCCGCCCGGGGTGCTGGGCGCCGTCCTGGGTGCCGGTGGCCTGGCGTAGCGAGGCTTCGGTGGTGTGGCCCCAGGTGTAGTCGGAGGTGACGTAGAAGTAGCGGCTGCCCGGGTGCTTCTGCGCCAGGTACTGGCCCAGCACCCGGGCGCTCATCCAGGCGCTGATGCCCTCGCGGAACATGTAGCGGTGGCCGTCCTTGCCGGTGGTGTCGTTGGAGTAGGTGACGGCGCCGAAGTACAGCAGCCCGCGCTCGGCGGCGCGCTTGCCGGCGGCGATGGCCACGGCGCTGGAGGCGCCGCCGAAGAGCATGGCGGCGCCCTCGTCGGCCAGCTTGTCGACGTTGGCCACGGCCTTCTTCGAGCGCGAGGCGCTGTCGTGGCTGGACAGCCGCAGCGAGCGGCCGAGCACGCCGCCGTTGGCGTTGATCTCGTCGATGGCCAGCAGGGCGCCGCGCATCTGGTCGCGGCCTTCGTTCTGGTAGCTGCCGGTGCGGGGGTAGTTGAGGCCCAGGGTGATGGGGTTGGCGGCCTGGGCGCAGGCGCACAGGCCCAGCGCCAGGGCCAGGGTGGCGGTCAGTCGTTTCATCGGGAGTCCTTGTTGTTCTGGAGGGACGGGCACAGAGGCCCTGCCAGCGTAGGGGGTGGACTCGGCGGGGAAATGCGAAACGGTGCCGGTGGGGGAGGTCTTCTGAATTTCCCTGGAGGATTTCAGCTGCTTGTAGGAGCGGGCCCTGCCCGCGAATCGCGCGCAGGGGAATGGCGTGGTGTACCGAGCTGCTCTTCGTAGGAGCGAGCTTGCTCGCGAACAGACTCCGCTGCGGGGCTCATTCGCGAGCAAGCTCGCTCCTACGAAAGGCCGTGCTCGCCTGTGGCGTAGGTGTGACTGTCTTGCAGGCTGCGCCGAGGCGCCTTCGTAGGATGGGTTGAGCCTGCGAAACCCATGCGGCCGTGGCGATGGGTATCGCTTCGCTCAACACCATCCTACGAGGGTGTTCCTGGGCGGGTGCTCAGAACAGGAAATAACGCTGCGCCATGGGCAGCACTTCGGCCGGTTCGCACCACAGCAGTTGGCCGTCGGCGCGTACCTGGTAGTTCTGCGGGTCCACTTCGATGTGCGGCAGGTAGGCGTTGTGGATCAGGTCGGTCTTCTGCACCGTGCGGCAGCCCTGCACCACGCCGATGGCCTTGTGCAGGCCCAGGCGCGTATGCAGGCCGGCTTCCCAGGCGGCCTGGCTGAGGAAGGTCAGGCTGGTGGCGTGGCGGCTGCCGCCGAAGCTGGCGAACATCGGCCGGTAGTGCACCGGCTGCGGGGTGGGGATGGAGGCGTTGGCGTCGCCCATCAGGCTGGCGGCGATGGCGCCGCCCTTGAGGATCAGGCTCGGCTTCACGCCGAAGAAGGCCGGGCGCCAGAGCACCAGGTCGGCCAGCTTGCCCACTTCGATGCTGCCCACTTCGTGGCTGACGCCATGGGTGATCGCCGGGTTGATGGTGTATTTGGCGATATAGCGCTTGGCGCGGAAGTTGTCGTTGCGCGCGCCGTCGCCGGGCAGGGCGCCGCGCTGTTTCTTCATCTTGTCGGCGGTCTGCCAGGTGCGCGTGATCACTTCGCCGACGCGGCCCATGGCCTGGCTGTCGGAGCTGATCATGCTGAAGGCGCCGAGGTCGTGGAGGATGTCTTCGGCGGCGATGGTCTCGCGGCGGATGCGCGATTCGGCGAAGGCCACGTCCTCGGCGATGCTCGGGTCCAGGTGGTGGCAGACCATGAGCATGTCCAGGTGTTCGTCGATGGTGTTGCGGGTGAACGGCCGCGTCGGGTTGGTGGAGCTGGGCAGCACGTTGGCGAAGCCGCAGGCGCGGATGATGTCCGGCGCGTGGCCGCCGCCGGCGCCCTCGGTGTGGTAGGTGTGGATGGTGCGGCCCTTGAAGGCGGCGAGGGTGGTTTCGACGAAGCCGGATTCGTTGAGGGTGTCGGTGTGGATGGCCACCTGCACGTCGAGGCGGTCGGCCACGTCCAGGCAGTTGTCGATGGCCGCCGGGGTGGTGCCCCAGTCCTCGTGCAGCTTCAGGCCGATGGCGCCGGCGCGCACCTGTTCCTCCAGAGGCAGCGGCAGGCTGGCGTTGCCCTTGCCGGTGAAGCCGATGTTCATCGGGAAGGCGTCGGCGGCCTGGAGCATGCGCGCCAGGTGCCAGGGCCCGGAGGTGCAGGTGGTGGCGTTGGTGCCGGTGGCGGGCCCGGTGCCGCCGCCGATCATGGTGGTGATGCCGCTCATCAGCGCCTCTTCGATCTGCTGCGGGCAGATGAAGTGGATGTGCGTGTCGATGCCGCCGGCGGTGAGGATCATGCCTTCGCCGGCGATGACTTCGGTGCTGGCGCCCAGGGCGATGGTCACGCCGGGCTGGATGTCCGGGTTGCCGGCCTTGCCGATGGCGGAGATGCGGCCGTCCTTCAGGCCCACGTCGGCCTTGACGATGCCCCAGTGGTCGAGGATCAGCGCATTGGTGATGACGGTGTCGACCACCTCGGCCGCCGGCAGCTGGCCCTGGCCCATGCCGTCGCGGATGACCTTGCCGCCGCCGAACTTCACTTCCTCGCCGTAGACGGTGAAGTCCTGCTCCACCTCGATCCACAGCTCGGTGTCGGCCAGGCGCACGCGGTCGCCGACGGTGGGGCCGAACATGTCGGCATACGCTTGGCGGCTGATTTTCATGGTTCCCTTCCTCTCGGTTTAAAAGCCGCTGGAGGCTTAAGGCTTAAGGCTGAACGAAAAAGCGACTCCCTCGTCCAGCCTCTAGCGCTCTTATCGGCTCTTATCGGCTTTACAGATTGCCCATCACCCGCCCGGCGAAGCCATAGACGCGACGCTCGCCAGCCAGCTCCACCAACTCCACCTCGCGGCTCTGCCCCGGCTCGAAGCGCACCGCGGTGCCGGCGGGGATGTTCAGGCGCATGCCGCGGGCGGCCTCACGGTCGAACTGCAGGGCGTCGTTGGTCTCGTAGAAGTGGTAGTGCGAGCCGACCTGGATCGGCCGGTCGCTGCCGTTGGCCACGGTCAGGGCCAGGGTGCGGCGGCCGGCGTTGAGTTCGATCTCGCCGGGCTGGACGTCGTATTCGCCAGGGATCATGGGGTGCTCCTGGGGCCGAACCTGTCGGTGTGGGGTTGACGACTGTTTTTCATGCGCAGCTTCCCTCGATTCGCTGGAGGCTGGAGGCTGAACGAAAAAGCGATGGCCCTCGTCCAGCCTTCAGCCTCCAGCGGCTTTTCTCGTCTTTTGTCAGGGCGTATCCCGCGCATCGAGGATCAGTTGCATGAAGGTCAGGTCGAGCCAGCGGCCGAACTTCTGGCCCACCTGCGGCATCTGCCCGGTGGTGGCGAAGCCCAGGCGTTCGTGCAGGCGGATGGAGGCGGCGTTGCCGCTCTCGATGGCCGCCACCATCACGTGCAGGCCCTGGGCGCGGGCGCGGTCGATCAGCGCCTGCATCAGTTGCGGGCCGACGCCCTTGCCGCGCTGGTCGGCGCGCACGTACACCGAGTGCTCGACGGTTTCGCGGAAGCCGTCGAAGGCGCGCCAGGGGCCGTAGCTGGCGTAGCCCACCACTTCGCTGGCGTCTTCCGCGACCAGCACCGGGAAGCCCTGCTGGGCGCGCAGTTCCAGCCAGGCGCGGCGGTTGTCGAGGTCGATGGCGACTTCGTTCCAGATCGCGGTGGTGTTGAGCACGGCGTCGTTGTAGATGTCGTGCAGGGCGCCGAGGTCGGTTGGGTTGGCGTCGCGGATCAGCATTGCGGTGTTCCTTCAGGCAGGTTCGTTCGAAAGCGGCCGCTCATCAGGCGATGGGCTGGTGCACGGTGACCAGCTTGGTGCCGTCGGGGAAGGTGGCTTCCACCTGGATCTCCGGGATCATCTCCGGCACGCCTTCCATCACCTGCTCGCGGCTGAGCAGGGTGGTGCCATAGTGCATCAGCTCGGCCACCGTGCGGCCGTCGCGGGCGCCTTCGAGCAGGGCGGCGGAGATCAGCGCGATGGCTTCCGGGTGGTTCAGCTTGAGGCCGCGGGCCAGGCGCCGTTCGGCCACCAGGCCGGCGGTGAAGATCAGCAGCTTGTCTTTCTCGCGGGGCGTCAAATCCATCTCAGGTGCTCCAGATTCTGGGGGGAACGGCCTCGCGGCCGAGCAGCGCGGGCCGCAGCGCGCGCCAGAGTTCGATGAGCCAGGCGCGGGCGTGCAGCGCCTCGGCGGCCAGGCAGCGGGCGACCACCAGACCGGGTAGCTGGGTGAGGTTGCCGCGGCCCCGGCAGGGTAGCGCGCGGCAGGCTTCCAGCAACTCGGCGTCGATCTGCCCGCTGGCGATCAGCGTGGCCATGACCGGTTGCCCGGCCAGGCCGATGGGCGAGTCCAGCAGGCGCTCGCCGCCGTCGATGCGCTGGCGTTCGTGCCACAGGCGACGGCCGTCGCGGCGGATGTCCAGAGTGGCGGCGAAACGGCCCTGGTCGAAGCGCTCGCCGGCGGCGGGGCGGCCGAGGGCGACCACGTCCCAGTAGAACAGGCGGGCGTCGCCCTGCAGGTCGATGTCGGTCTGCAGCTCGGCCCGGGCGCCGGAGAAGACGATGGTTTCCTGCGGCAGCCATTCCAGGGTGGCGCCGGCCTCGACGCGGATGCGCAAGCGCTGGCTGGCCGGCGTGGCGGCGCGGTACCACTTGGCCGCGCCGGGGCTGGTGAGCTGGGCCCAGGCGCCGGGGCCGGCATGGATGTCGAGGGCGAGGGTGTCGCCGCCGGCGATGCCGCCGGGCGGGTGCACCACGATGTGCTGGCAGACCTGCGGGCCCTCGGCGTACAGGTGCTTCTGCACCCGTAGCGGCCCCAGGTGGCGCCGCGTGACCGGCCGCGTGCCGTCGCCGACGCGGGCGTAGGCCAGCTCCAGCTCGGCGTGCCAGGCGGGGTGGAAGAGGGCGGCGGGTGCGTTCATGGGGCGTGTTCTGCTGGGGTTGCCCTGGGTAGAGCAATTGGCGTGCCTTCTGCGCCAGGATAGTGCGTGGGCCCTGAAGTGCCTGGGTTATGCGGCTGGGCGGGTTGTCCGAGTGGTCAGGTATGGGGCGATTGCGGTGCATTGGGGTGTGTCGTGCACCATTATGGTTCGCGACTGGGTGGTGACGTCACTGGGTTCCCGCGTTCGCGGGAATGACGATGGGGGAATACGATTTCAATCCCGTCATTCCCGCGAACGCGGGAACCCAGAAGACAGCGCAGCATCCGTTCAGATGGCGACCAACCCGCGTACCCCTTCGCTTTCCATGTCCGCGCCGCGGCCCTGCTGGACGATCTCGCCGCGGGCCATCACCAGGTACTGGTCGGCCAGTTCGGCGGCGAAGTCGTAGAACTGTTCCACCAGCAGGATGGCCATGTCGCCGCGTTCGGCGAGCTTGCGGATCACCGCGCCGATCTCCTTGATCACCGAGGGCTGGATGCCTTCGGTGGGCTCGTCGAGGATCAGCAGGCGCGGGCGGCTGGCCAGGGCGCGGCCGATGGCCAGCTGTTGCTGCTGGCCGCCGGAGAGGTCGCCGCCGCGGCGTTGCTTCATCTCGCGCAGCACCGGGAAGAGTTCGTAGATGAACTCCGGCACCTGCTTCGCTTCCCTGGCGCTGAAGCGGGACAGGCCCATCAGCAGGTTCTCCTCCACGCTCAGCCGCGGGAAGATCTCGCGGCCCTGGGGCACGTAGGCGATGCCGGCGCGCACCCGTTGGTGCGGCTTGAAGCCGGTGATGGCCTTGCCCTCCCAGCTGACGCTGCCCTCGCGCGCCGGCACCAGGCCCATCAGGCAGCGCAGCAGGGTGGTCTTGCCCACGCCGTTGCGCCCGAGCAGGCAGGTGACTTCGCCGATCTTCGCGTCGAACGACAGGCCGCGGAGGATGTGGCTGCCGCCGTAGAACTGATGCAGATTTTCAACATTGAGCATGCTTTGAATCCTTTGAAAAGCCGCTGAAGGCTCGAGGCTGAAGGCTGAAGGCTGAACGAAAAAGCGACTCCCTCGTCCAGCCTCCAGCGCTTTTTATAGCTCTTATCGGTTTTAAAAGCCGCTGGAGGCTCGAGGCTGAAGGCTGAACGAAAAAGCGACTCCCTCGTCCAGCCTCCAGCGCTTTTCTCGGCTCTTATCACCGATAAGAGCCGAGAAAGCCGCTGGAGGCTTAAGGTTGGAGGCTGAACGAGGAAGCACCGGCTCTTTCGTCCAGCCTCCAGCGCTTTTTATCGGCTCTTATCGACTCTTTTATCGTCCTAAATAAACCTCGATCACCTGCTCGTTCGCCTGCACTTCTTCCAGCGAGCCCTCGGCCAGCACGTGGCCCTGGTGCAGCACGCTGACGTGGTCGGCGATGCTGCCGACGAAGCCCATGTCGTGCTCCACCACCATCAGCGAGTGCTGGCCGGCGAGGGACTTGAAGAGTTCGGCGGTGAACTCGGTCTCGGCGTCGGTCATGCCCGCCACCGGCTCGTCGAGCAGCAGCAGTTGCGGCTCCTGCACCAGCAGCATGCCGATCTCCAGGAACTGCTTCTGGCCGTGGGAGAGCAGGCCAGCCGGGCGGTTGCGCGAGTCGCGCAGGCGGATGGTGGCCAGCACTTCCTCGATGCGGTCCTTCTGCTCGCCGGAAAGCTTCGCCCGCAGGCTGGCCCACACCGACTTGTCGGCCTTCTGCGCCAGCTCCAGGTTCTCGAACACCGAGAGCGCCTCGAACACCGTGGGCTTCTGGAATTTGCGGCCGATGCCGGCCTGGGCGATTTCCACCTCGCTCATGCGCTGCAGGTCGTAGGTCTCGCCGAAGTACGCCTTGCCGCTGTCGGGGCGGGTCTTGCCGGTGATCACGTCCATCAGCGTGGTCTTGCCTGCGCCGTTGGGGCCGATGATGCAGCGCAGCTCGCCCACGCCGATGTACAGCGTCAGGTCGCGCAGGGCGCGGAAGCCGTCGAAGCTGACGTTGATGTCTTCCAGGGTGAGGATGGTGCCGTGGCGCACGTCCAGGCCTTCGCTCGCGCTGGCGCCCAGGCCGACGGCGTCGCGGCTGGTGCCGCTGGGGTCGAAGGCCGGTTCCAGCATCAGGTGGGGAACGGCTCTCATTGCGCTTTCTCCCGCTTGATCAGCCCGAGGATGCCCCGCGGCAGGTACAGGGTGACGACGATGAACAGGGCGCCGAGGAAGAACAGCCAGTACTCCGGGAAGGCCACGGTGAACCAGCTCTTGGCGCCGTTCACCACGCCGGCGCCGAGCAGCGGGCCGATGAGCGTGCCGCGCCCGCCCAGGGCCACCCACACGGCGGCTTCGATGGAGTTGGTGGGCGACATCTCGCTGGGGTTGATGATGCCCACCAGCGGCACGAACAGGGCGCCGGCCAGGCCGCAGATCACCGCGCTCAGGGTCCAGACGAACAGCTTGTAGCCGCGCGAGTCGTAGCCGCAGAACATCAGGCGGTTCTCGGCGTCGCGCAGGGCGGTGAGCACCCGGCCGAACTTGCTCCGTGCCAGGGCGAAGCCCAGCGCCAGGCTGGCCGCCAGCAGCAGGACGATGGCCAGGAACAGCGCGGCGCGGGTGCCCGGCGCGGTGATCGAAAAGCCGAGGATGCTGCGGAAGTTGGTGAAGCCGTTGTTGCCGCCGAAACCGGTCTCGTTGCGGAAGAACAGCAGCATGCCGGCGAAGGTCAGGGCCTGGGTCATGATCGAGAAGTACACGCCCTTGATCCGCGAGCGGAAGGCGAAGAAGCCGAACACGAAGGCCAGCAGCCCCGGCGCCAGCACCACCAGGCACAGGGCCCAGAGGAAGTGCTGGGTGCCGGCCCAGTACCAGGGCAGCTCGTTCCACGACAGGAAGGTCATGAACGCCGGCAGGCCGTCGCCGGCGGCCTCGCGCATCAGGTACATGCCCATGGCGTAGCCGCCCAGGGCGAAGAACAGGCTGTGGCCGAGGGACAGCAGGCCGGCATAGCCCCAGACCAGGTCCAGGGCCAGCGCGACTATGGCGTAGCAGAGGATCTTGCCGGTCAGCGTCAGGCCGTAGGCCGACAGGTGCAGGGCGCTGGTCTCGGGCAGCAGGTGCAGCAGCGGCAGGATCAGCAGCGCGACGAGGGCCACGACGACGATGCCGGCGGTGAGTTTCGGGCCGGCTTTCTGCGCGGCCGTCACGGTGAGTGGTTGGTTCACGGGCAAATCTCCCCACGGTCGGCGGATGCACCCTGTAGGAGCGAGCTTGCTCGCGAACGGCTTCGCTGCGGTCGCTGTTCGCGAGCAATGGCTGAGGCGCCCCCCTCGCTCCTACGAAGAGCGGTCGGTTCGGGCATTGGCGTTTTCATCAATCGATGACCCTCCCTTTCAGGGCGAACAGCCCCTGCGGGCGTTTCTGGATGAACAGGATGATCAGCGCCAGGATCAGGATCTTGCCCAGCACCGCGCCGATCTGCGGTTCGAGGATCTTGTTCGCCACGCCCAGGCCGAAGGCCGCGCAGACGCTGCCGGCCAGCTGGCCGACGCCGCCGAGCACCACCACCAGGAAGGAGTCGATGATGTAGCTCTGGCCCAGGTCCGGGCCGACGTTGCCGACCTGCGACAGGGCCACCCCGCCGAGCCCGGCGATGCCCGAGCCGAGGCCGAAGGCGAGCATGTCCACGCGCCCGGTGGGCACGCCGCAGCAGGCCGCCATGTTGCGGTTCTGCGTCACCGCGCGGACGTTCAGGCCCAGCCGCGTGCGGTTGAGCAGCAGCCAGGTGAGCGCCAGCACGAACAGGGCGAAGCCGATGATGACGATGCGGTTCCACGGCAGCACCAGGTTCGGCAGCACCTGGATGCCGCCGGACAGCCAGGCCGGGTTGGCCACCTCGACGTTCTGCGCGCCGAACAGCACGCGCACCAGCTGGATCAGCACCAGGCTGATGCCCCAGGTGGCCAGCAGGGTTTCCAGCGGGCGCCCGTAGAGGTGGCGGATCACCGTGCGTTCCAGGGCCATGCCGATCGCCGCGGTGACGCCGAAGGCCACCGGCAGCGCCAGTAGCGGGTAGTACTCCAGCAGGCCGGGGGCGAAGCGTTGCAGCAGCGTCTGCACCAGGTAGGTGGAGTAGGCGCCGAGCATGAGCATCTCGCCGTGGGCCATGTTGATCACCCCGAGCAGGCCGTAGGTGATGGCCAGGCCAAGCGCCGCGAGCAGCAGGATGGAGCCCAGCGACAGGCCACTGAAGGCCTGCCCGAGCAGGTCGCCGACCTGCAGCCGGCGCTTGACCTGGGCCAGGCTGGTGGCGGCGGCGGTGCGCACCTGCTCGTCGGCTTCCACGGCCGGGTCGAGCAGGTTCTGCAGGCGGGTCAGGGCCAGCGGGTCGCCGGAATCGCCGAGCAGGCGCACGGCGGCCAGGCGCACCTGTGGGTCGGCGTCGGCCAGTTGCAGGTTGGCCAGGGCCAGTTGCAGGGCGGCCTTCACCTTGTCGTCGGTTTCGGCGCCGGCGCGCTGGGCGAGCAGCTCGCGCTGCGCCGGCTTGGCGCTCTTCTGCAGCTGCCGCGCGGCGTCCAGGCGCGCGGCCGGGTCCCTGGCGACCAGCTGGTGGCTGGCCAGCGCGGTGTTGAGCAGGCCGCGCAGGCGGTTGTTCAGGCGCAGCTTGTCGGGTTCGCCGGCGGCGGCGAGGTCGCCTTCGGCGGGGTGGTATTGCTTGTCGTCGCCGAGGAGGAAGGCGTGGTTCTGCGCGTCGACGGCGAAGCGGCCGGCCTGGAGCGCTTCGAGCAGCGTCAGGCGCTCGGCGTCCGGGGTCGTGGCCCATTGTTCGAGCAGTTTGCCGCGCGCTTCGTTGTCGGCGGCGGCGAAGTCCTGCGCCGGGCCGGCGTGGGTGGGCAGGGCGAGGAGCGTGGCCAGCGCCAGGGCGCAGGCGTGGAGCAGGCGGGTGAAGCGGGCAGTGGGCATGGCGTGGTTCCTGAGCGACTTGCCGTGGCCGGTTCGAAGCCCCTCTCCCCAACCCTCTCCCTGAAGGGAGAGGGGGCCGAGCGGAGCCTGACCGGGACTTCCCCTCTCCCGGTGGGGGGAGGGTTGTTCACAGCGGCACTCAGTTGCTCTTCACCGCATAGTCCGGCTTCTTGTCGTTGCCCGGGATGAACGGGCTCCAGGGCTGGGCGCGGATCGGCTCGGGGGTTTTCCAGACCACGTTGAACTGCCCGTCGTCCTGGATTTCGCCGATCATCACCGGCTTGTGCAGGTGGTGGTTGGTCTTGTCCATGGTCAGGGTGAAGCCCGAGGGCGCCTTGAAGGTCTGCCCGCCCATGGCTTCGCGGACCTTGTCGACGTCGGTGCTGCCGGCCTTCTCCACGGCCTGGGCCCACATGTGGATGCCGACGTAGGTGGCTTCCATCGGGTCGTTGGTCACGGCGGTGGCGTAGTTCGGCAGGTTCTTCGCCTTGGCGTAGGCCTTCCAGTCGGCGACGAACTTCTCGTTCTGCGGGTTCTTCACCGACTCGAAGTAGTTCCACGCCGCCAGGTTGCCCACCAGCGGCTTGGTGTCGATGCCGCGCAGTTCTTCCTCGCCCACCGAGAAGGCCACCACCGGCACTTCGGTGGCTTCCAGGCCCTGGTTGGCCAGTTCCTTGTAGAAGGGCACGTTGGAATCGCCGTTGACGGTGGAGATCACCGCGGTCTTGCCGCCGGCGGAGAACTTCTTGATGTCGGCGACGATGGTCTGGTAGTCGCTGTGGCCGAACGGCGTGTAGACCTCCAGGATGTCCTTGTCGGCCACGCCCTTGCTGTGCAGGAAGGCGCGCAGGATCTTGTTGGTGGTGCGCGGGTAGACGTAGTCGGTGCCGAGCAGGAAGAAGCGCTTGGCGGCGCCGCCGTCCTCGCTCATCAGGTATTCCACCGCGGGGATGGCCTGCTGGTTCGGCGCGGCGCCGGTGTAGAAGACGTTGGGCGACATTTCCTCGCCCTCGTACTGTACCGGGTAGAACAGCAGGCCGTTGAGTTCCTCGAACACCGGCAGCACGGATTTGCGCGAGACGCTGGTCCAGCAGCCGAAGACCACCGCGACCTTGTCCTGGGTCAGCAACTGGCGGGCCTTCTCGGCGAACAGCGGCCAGTTCGACGCCGGGTCGACCACCACCGGCTCCAGCTTCTTGCCGTTCACCCCGCCCTTGGCGTTGATTTCGTCGATGGTCATCAGCGCCATGTCCTTGAGCGAGGTCTCGGAGATGGCCATGGTGCCGGACAGCGAATGCAGGATGCCGACCTTGATGGTCTCGGCGGCCTGGGAGCTGAAGGGGAACAGGCCGGTGAGCAGCAGCGCGCTCACCGCCAGGGTGCTTTTCAACAGGGGACGACGTTTCATCGCGGCAGCCTCCTTGGCTTCCAGTACCTGGGAGGGTGCCGGGCGGATTCTGGGCCGTCGCCTGTGCAGCCTCCCGAAATGGGTAGGGGACCCCTGCGGGTCGGGAGGTCTATCGCAGCATCCGTGCCAAGCAGCGCAAAGCCCTGTGCCAGAAGGCCTGCGCGGGACTTTCTGCCGTTTCGGTCAGGGTTTTCGGGGCGCCATTCTGGTGCGTCGGCGTGGTGCGCGGACGATTCGCCCCCAATTGGGGCGCGCCGTCGCGTGACGCCGCGCTCAGGGCGCGGGCAGGAAGTAGCCGCGCACGCCGGTCATGATGATCTGCGCGGCCAGCGCGCAGACGAACAGGCCCATCAGCCGGCTGACGATCTGCAGGCCCTGCTCGCCGAGCATCCGCTCGATGCGGTCGGACAGGTAGAGGGTGACGCCGAGGGTGAGGCAGGCGAGGAAGATCGCCAGCAGCGCCAGCAGCTTGTCCTCCCAGTGCTGGCCGACGCCCATCACCAGCAGCGCGCCTATGGTGCCGGGGCCGACGGTGATGGGGATGGTCAGCGGGACGATGGTGACGTCCTGCTGCACGTTGTCGCTCTGCACCGCCGAGCGCCCCTGGGCCATGCCCAGGGCGGAGATGAACAGCACGCTGCCGGCGCCGATGCGGAAGGCATCGGCGGTGATGCCGAAGAGGGTGAAGATGTAGCGCCCGAACAGGTACAGCAGCACGCTGGCGACCAGCGCCGCCAGGGCCACGCGCCAGGCCATGTGCTTGCGATCGCGCGGGGCGAAGCCGCGGCTGAGGCTGATGAAGCAGGAAAGCACGAAGAAGGGGCTGTAGAGCACCAGCATCTTCAGGTACACGCTGAACAGCACATGCATGGGGGAATCTCGTCCGGGTGAGATGGCTCTGCTGGGGCAGAAGCATAGCGGGCGGGGGGGGGGGGGTCATTGCCTGGGGGCGGGTTTCGGCGGGGGTTGTTATTTGTAGGAGCGAGCTTGCTCGCGAAGGGTGTTCACCGGTGACGTTGGTGTATTGGCTCGGCTCCTTTCCCTCGCCCCAGCCCTCTCCCTTCAGGGAGAGGGCTGGGGCGAGGTCAACTCGAAACACCTAAGCCGCCTGGAAACCCCGTTCGCGAGCAAGCTCGCTCCTACGAAAAGCGGAAAAGCGGGAAAGTGCATAGGGCGGTGCCTGGGCCTTGCCCATCGCGGACGGAGTCCGCTCCTACATCCCCCGGCAAACACAACGCCCGTAGGATGCGGTTGAGCGAAGCGATACCCATCAACGTGGCCCGATGGGTTTCGCAAGCTCAACCCATCCTACGAAAAGCACCTCGGCGCCGTGATGGGCGTCAGGACGGCAGCGCCGCGTCGCTCTGCTGGCGCAGGCGGCGTTCGCGCTCGGCTACCCAGTAGGCCACCAGTTCGCGCAGTTGCGACAGTTCCACCGGCTTGGCCATGTGCCCGTCCATGCCGACCAGGCGGGCGCGTTCCTTGTGTTCGCTGAGGATGTGCGCGGTGAGCGCCACCACCGGGGTGTGCGGGCGGTGTTCGCTGGCTTCCCAGGCGCGCAGGCGCTCGGTGGCGGAGAAGCCGTCGAGCACCGGCATCTCGCAGTCCATCAGCACCAGGTCGTACTGGGTGGCCTTCATCGCGGCCAGGGCTTCCTCGCCGTTGCTGGCGGTGTCCGGCTGCAGGTCGAGCTTGCCGAGCATGCCGCGGATGACCTTGGTGGAGATGCTGTTGTCCTCGGCCACCAGCACGCGGAAGTCGCTGGGCGGGCTCAGCGGCGTGGGTTCGGCGGCCGCCGGCAGGTAGTTGGTCACGCCGCTGGGGCCGCGCTGGGCCAGTTCGTCGGCAAGGGTGGCCTTGAGCGTGTAGCCGGCCACCGGCTTGGCCAGGATGCGCTTGATCCCGGCGTTGCGGGCGATGATCTTGCTCGGCGCGTTGCTGATGCCGGTGAGCATGATCAGCAGGATGTCGTGGTTGAGGTTGGGGTCTTCCTGGATCTTGGTCGCCAGTTGCATGCCGGTCATGCCGGGCATGTCCTGGTCGAGCAGGACCACGTCGAAGTATTCGCGCAGGTGCGCCTTGGTGCGCAGCAGGGCCAGGGCCTCCTTGCCGGAAGCCACGGCGCTGACGTTCATGCCCCAGACGCTGCACTGCTGCACCACCACCTTGCGGCAGGTCTGGTTGTCGTCCACCACCAGCAGGCGCGCGCCCTGCAGCGGGCTGTCGAGGTCGGCGGTGGGGTGTTCGAGCATGTCCTGGTCCAGCGGCAGGCTCAGCCACAGGGTGTTGCCGCTGTCGCCGCCGCTGTCCAGGCCACTTTCGATGCCCAATTGGCCGGACATCAGCTGGATCAGCTGGCGCGCGATCACCAGGCCCAGGCGGCTGCTCAGGCGGGTGGCGGAGAGGAAGTCGCGGCTGTGCAGCTCGGCGGTGAGCAGGGCCTGGCGGTCGTTGGGGTCCAGCGGGCGGCCGCTGTCCTGCACGGCGATGCGCAGGCGCGTCTTGCCCGGCGGGCCGTCGAGGGCCACCACCAGGAGGATTTCGCCTTCCTCGGTCTGCTTGAAGGCGTTGTCCAGCAGGCTCAGCAGCACCTGGCGCAGGCGCGTCGGGTCGCCGCTGATCACCCGTGGCACCTGCGGCTGGGTGAAGCTGATCAGCTCGATCTTCTGCTGCTCGGCGCGCACCCGGAAGATCGCCAGGCAGTCCTCGATCAGCGCGCCCAGGTCGAACTGCACCTCGTCCAGCTCGATCTGCCCGGACTCCAGCTTGGAGATGTCGAGGATTTCGTTGATCAGCGCCAGCAGCTCGTTGCCGGCGCTGTGGATGGTCTGCACGTAGTCGCGCTGCTTGGCCGACAGCGGCGTGCCGAGCAGCAGCTCGGTCATGCCCAGCACGCCGTTCATGGGGGTGCGGATTTCGTGGCTGATCTTCGCCAGGAACTCGCCCTTGGCCTTGAGCTCGGCGCTGCTGGCGGCGCGCTTGCGGCTGGCGTCGAAGCTCTCCTGCTGCAGTTGGCGCTGGCGCTCGGCCAGGGCCAGGCTGAGCAGGAAGCCGGCCGCCGCGGTCAGCCCCAGCAGCGCACTGCCGAGCCAGTCGCTGCGCGTGGGCACGTAGCCGAGCAGGGCCGGCAGGGACAGCAGCCAGGCGCTGACGAACAGGCCGGTGGCGACGACGAACAGGCGCGCCGGGCGGTAGCCGTGGCGCATGTAGTAGGCGGCGATGAGGAACATGCCCAGGCTGGTGATCGCCACCAGGCCATAGAGCAGCTCGCCGGTGGGGATGTCCAGGGCCAGGTGCAGCAGCGCGCCGAGGCCGAGCAGGCCGAGGCTGCCCAGGGCCAGCAGGCGGCCCAGCGGGCGGCGCGGCGGCTGGTCGTGGAAGAAGCTGGCGGTGTAGCCCAGGGCGCAGCACAGCACCAGCAGCAGGGCCAGCTGGGCGGTCAGCGGCTGCCAGGTCTGGTGCGTGCCGTACCAGGGGCTGAGCAGGCCGAACAGCGTCAGGCAGGCCAGCAGCAGCCCGGCGTGCACCCCGGCCAGCCACAGGCCGCTGAGCACGCGGTTGTAGGCGAAGCGCACCAGGTTGTAGAGCAGCAGCATGCCCAGGCAGCCGAGGAGGATGCCGAACTGCAGCGGGCGCTGCTGGCCGGCGGGGTATTCGGTGCTTTCCAGGCTGATGGTGGGGCGCAGGCTCTGGCTGGAGCTCAGGCGCAGGTAGAGGTCGAGGACTTCGGGGCTGCTGCGCAGCGGCAGCAGGATGTCGCTGTTGAGCAGCGGGCGCTGGCCGGGGTAGAGGTTGCCGGCCTGGCGTTCTTCCAGCAGCTGCGAGCCGTGCAGCAGGTAGAGCTGCAGGCTGTCCAGGCTCGGCGAGAACAGGCGCAGCTGGCGCGGTGCGTCGCTGGCGGGCAGGCGGTAGTGCAGCCAGATGGCGCCGGGGCCGGCGGGGGCGTGCAGGTCTTCGATGTCGAGGGGGCTGAACAGCGGGCGCAGGCGTGCGGAGAGGACGTCCTGCAACTGCAGGCGGCCTTCGCCGTCGTGCAACTGCGACCAACCGCCGGCATCCTGCGCCTGGGCGAGGCCCGGGCCGGCGAGCAGGGCGGTCAGCAGCAGGCAGACCAAGAGTCCTGTGGCGTTCCAGAGCCGGCGCACGGCGAATTCCCTTCGGTGGAGAGTGGCCGGATTATAGCCAAGTGCCGACGGGCCCGAAATCCACCCGGGCCCGCACATGGCCGCCTGCCGACCGCAGGTCGGAAAAAGCGGGCGCAAAGGCAGCGCCCGCCGGCCTTTCAGCCTTCGCCGCGTTCGCGGGCGATGGCACGGTAGCCGATGTCCTTGCGGTAGAAGCAGCCGTTCCAGCGGATCTGCTCCGCCAGGCGGTAGGCCTGCTGCTGCGCCGAGGACACGCTCGGGCCGATGGCGGTGGCGCAGAGCACGCGGCCGCCGGAGGTGACGACCTGGCCGTCCTTCAGCGCGGTGCCGGCATGGAACACCTTGCCGTCGAGCTTGGCGGCTTCGGCCAGGCCTTCGATGACGTCGCCCTTGGCGTAGTCGCCCGGGTAGCCGCCGGCGGCCAGCACCACGCCCACTGTCGGGCGCGGGTCCCAGGTGGCCTCGACCTTGTCCAGCGCCTTGGCCAGGGCGGCCTCGACCAGCAGGACCAGGGAGGACTCCAGGCGGACCATGATCGGCTGGGTCTCCGGGTCGCCGAAGCGGCAGTTGAACTCGATGACCTTGGGCGCGCCGCTCTTGTCGATCATCAGGCCGGCGTAGAGGAAGCCGGTGTAGACGTTGCCTTCCTCGGCCATGCCGCGCACGGTCGGGTAGATGACCTCGTCCATCACCCGCTGGTGCACCTCGGGGGTGACCACCGGGGCCGGCGAGTAGGCGCCCATGCCGCCGGTGTTCGGGCCGCTGTCGCCGTCGCCGACGCGCTTGTGGTCCTGGCTGGTAGCCATGGGCAGCACGTTCTGGCCATCGACCATGACGATGAAGCTGGCTTCCTCGCCGTCGAGGAACTCCTCGATCACCACGCGCGAACCGGCGTCGCCGAAGGCGTTGCCGGCGAGCATGTCGCGCACGGCTTCCTCGGCTTCTTCCAGTGTCATGGCGACGATCACGCCCTTGCCCGCGGCCAGACCGTCGGCCTTGATCACGATGGGCGCGCCTTTCTCCTTCAGGTAGGCCAGGGCCGGCTCGACTTCGGTGAAGTTCTGGTAGTCGGCGGTGGGGATCTTGTGGCGGGCCAGGAAGTCCTTGGTGAAGGCCTTGGAGCCTTCCAGCTGGGCCGCGCCCTTGGTCGGGCCGAAGATGTCCAGGCCGCGCGAACGGAACAGGTCGACCACGCCGGCGACCAGCGGTGCTTCGGGGCCGACGATGGTCAGCTGCACGTTCTTCGCGGCGAAGTCGGCCAGTTGCTCCAGGGCCAGCACGTCGATGGCGACGTTCTCGCACTTGGGCTCGGTGGCGGTGCCGGCGTTGCCCGGGGCGACGAAGACCTTCGCCACGCGCGGGTCCTGGGCGACCTTCCAGGCCAGGGCGTGTTCACGGCCGCCGCTGCCAATCACTAATACGTTCATTGCTATAACCCTGTGTTGGGCTGGAGGCTGAAGGCTGGAGGCTGGACGAGGGTGCCGCTTTTTCGTCCAGCTCCAGCCTTCAGCCTCCAGCGGCTTTTACGATCAGTGATCGAAAATGACACATGCCGGCGAAGACCATTGCCAATCATCAATAGCCCCGTCCTGGGCAGAAGGCTGGCGCTTTTCCGTCCAGCCTCCAGCCTCCAGCGGCTTTTTACGATCAGTGCCTGAAGTGGCGCATGCCGGTGAACACCATCGCGATTCCGGCTTCGTCGGCCGCCGCGATGACTTCGTTGTCACGCATCGAGCCGCCCGGCTGGATCACCGCGGTGATGCCGGCCTTGGCCGCGTTGTCGATGCCGTCGCGGAACGGGAAGAAGGCGTCCGAGGCCATGACCGCGCCTTTCACTTCCAGGCCGGCGTGTTCGGCCTTGATGGCGGCGATGCGCGCGGAGTTCACGCGGCTCATCTGGCCGGCGCCGACACCGACGGTCTGGCGGTGCCTGGCGTAGACGATGGCGTTGGATTTGACGAACTTGGCCACTTTCCAGGCGAAGATCAGGTCGTGGATTTCCTGCTCGCTGGGCGCGCGCTGGGTGACGATCTTCAGGTCCGCCTCGGTGATCATGCCGATGTCGCGGCTCTGTACCAGCAGGCCGCCGTTGACGCGCTTGAAGTCCCAGCCCGGGGCGCGTTCGGCCGGCCACTCGCCGCACTCCAGCAGGCGCACGTTGGCCTTGGCGGCGACCACGGCGCGGGCGGCGGCGGAGACTTTCGGGGCGATGATGACTTCGACGAACTGGCGCTCGACGATGGCCTGGGCGGTGTCGCCGTCCAGCTCGCGGTTGAAGGCGATGATGCCGCCGAAGGCCGACTCGGTGTCGGTGGCGTAGGCCAGGTCGTAGGCCTTGCGGATGCCGCCTTCGTTCTCCGGGACCACGGCCACGCCGCACGGGTTGGCGTGCTTGACGATGACGCAGGCCGGCTTGACGAAGCTCTTCACGCACTCCAGCGCGGCGTCGGTGTCGGCCACGTTGTTGAACGACAGTTCCTTGCCCTGCAGCTGCACGGCGGTGGAGACGCTGGCCTCGCCCTTCTTCGCCTCGACATAGAAGGCCGCGCTCTGGTGCGGGTTCTCGCCGTAGCGCATCTCCTGGGCCTTGATGAACTGGCTGTTGAAGGTGCGCGGGAAGGCGCCGCGGCCTTCGGTGGAGAGGGTGTCGCGCGCCTGGTCGATGGTGCCCAGGTAGTTGGCGATCATGCCGTCGTAGGCGGCGGTGTGCTCGAAGGCCTTCAGGGCCAGGTCGAAGCGCTGGGCGTAGGTCAGGCCGCCGGCCTTCAGGGCCGCGACCACGCCGGCGTAGTCACCGGTGTTGACCACGATGGCGACGTCCTTGTGGTTCTTCGCCGCGCTGCGGACCATGGTCGGGCCGCCGATGTCGATGTTCTCGATGGCGGTCGGCAGGTCGCAGTCGGCCTTGGCCACGGTGGCCTCGAAGGGGTACAGGTTGACCGCCACCAGGTCGATCGGCTTGATGCCGTGCTCGGCCATCACCGCGCCGTCGATGTCGCGACGGCCGAGGATGCCGCCGTGCACCTTCGGGTGCAGGGTCTTGACGCGGCCGTCCATCATTTCCGGGAAGCCGGTGTAGTCGGCCACTTCCACGGCGGCGATGGCGTTGTCCTTGAGCAGCTTGTAGGTGCCGCCGGTGGAGAGGATCTCCACGCCGAGGGCGACCAGCTCGCGGGCGAAGTCGACGACGCCGGTCTTGTCGGAGACGCTGATCAGCGCGCGGCGGATGGGCAGGCGGAGGGAGTGGTCGGTCATAACGGTTCCATCTGATGAGGATAAGAGCGCTGGAGGCAGGAGGCTGGACGAGGGGCGCTTTTTCGTCCGGCCTTCAGCCTTTAGCCTCCAGCGGCTTTTAGAGCAGGTCGTATTGCTTGAGCTTCTTGCGCAGGGTGCCGCGGTTCAGGCCGAGCAGCTCCGACGCCTTGGTCTGGTTACCCTTCACGTGGTCCATCACGGTTTCCAGCAGCGGTGCCTCCACTTCGCAGAGCACCATGTTGTACACGTCCGTGACCGGCTGCCCATCGAGGTGGGCGAAGTAGTTGCGCAGTGCCTTCTCGACGCTGTCGCGCAGGGTATGGCCTTCCTGCGTCGGCGTGTTCAGGTGCTGTTTGAGGTTCGCGTTGTCGCTCACGGGTGTCATTCCACTCACTAAAGTCTCGGTCATCGTTGTCATGCGGCCACCCCTTTTCCGTTGTCATGGCGCTCGGCGAAGAACTGCCTGACGCTGGCGCTCTGTGCATCCGTGTTCTGCAAACGATTGAACTGGGCGCGGAACTCCGCCGCCCCCGGTAACGTCGCCAGGTACCAGCCCACGTGCTTGCGGGCGATGCGGACACCCAGCTCTTCCCCATAGAAGGCATGCAAGGCGGCCAGGTGCTCCAGCAAAATGCTTTCCACCTCGGCCAGGGACGGCGCCGGCAAGGTCTCGCCGGTGCTCAGGTAGTGCTCGATCTCACGGAATATCCACGGCCGGCCCTGGGCGGCGCGGCCGATCAGCAAGGCGTCGGCGCCGGTGTGCTGGAGCACCTGGCGGGCCTTCTGCGGCGAGGTGATGTCGCCATTGGCGAACACCGGGATGGACACCGCCTGCTTGATCGCGGCGATGGTTTCGTATTCGGCGTCGCCGGTGTACAGGTCGGCGCGGGTGCGGCCGTGCACGGCCAGGGCCTGGATGCCCGACTGCTCGGCGATGCGCGCGACGTTCACGCCGTTGCGGTTGTCGCGGTCCCAGCCGGTGCGGATTTTCAGCGTCACCGGCACTTCGACGGCGGCCACCACGGCCTCGAGGATCTCGGCCACCAGCTTCTCGTCGCGCAGCAGCGCGGAGCCGGCGGCCTTGTTGCAGACCTTCTTGGCCGGGCAGCCCATGTTGATGTCGATGATCTGCGCGCCCAGCTCGACGTTGGCGCGGGCGGCCTCGGCGAGCATCTGAGGGTCGCCGCCGGCTATCTGCACCGAACGCGGCTGATCCTCGCCGTCATGCACCAGGCGCAGGCGCGACTTGCGGCTGTTCCACAGGCGCACGTCGCTGGTGACCATCTCCGAGACCACCATGCCGGCGCCGAGGCGGCGGCACAGCTGGCGGAACGGGCGATCGGTGACGCCGGCCATGGGAGCCAGGATCAGTCTGTTGGGCAGTGTGTAAGAGCCGATGCGAACCACCGACATCGCTTCCCTGTTATGGGGCGTAATCGCTGTACGCTCCCGCGGGTCGAGGACTCGGGGAGGGTCGGCGAGAGGCCACCGGTGCTTGCAAAAAAGGGAGGGCATGATACCCGCTCTCGATGACCGGATAAAGGCGATTTTGGATAAATTCTGAACAGCCGCCGGCTTATTGCCTGGGGTTGGAAGACGAGCGGAACTGGCGCTGCGCGGGGTTCTGCGCTACGCGCCGGTCACTCCGGCGAATGGAAGCTGAGGCTGTAGTTGACCGCCTTGGGGCCCGGGTCGAGGATGTCCAGCGACACGTGGATCGGCGTCTGCGGCGGCATCTCGCTGCGCCCGGCCAGTTCGCCGCCCAGGTATTCGCTGGGCTTGAAGCTGCGGCTGGCGATCAGCTGGCCGTTGAGGTCGGCGAAGCGCAGCTCCAGCAGCGGGAAGGGCTGGGAGAAGCTGGCGCGGTTGTAGATGATCGCGTCCACCACCAGGGCGCCGCTGAAGTCCGGGTGGCTGCGCACCACCAGGTTGCTGCTGCGGATCTGCTCGACGTCGACCTTGGACGGCAGGGTGCAGCCCAGTTGCGGGCAGAGTTCGGCGAACCAGGGGCGGTAGGCGTCTTCGCGGGCCAGCTCGTCGAAGTGGTAGGCGACGTACTGGGCGCCGAGGCCGGCCAGGGCCAGGAGGATCAGCAGCAGCCAGAGCAGGCGGCGGCCCCAGCGGCTCTTGGGCTTCTGCCAGTCCAGCTGCAGGGGTTCGTCGCTGAGGTCGCGCAGGGCGGTCTCGCCCAGGCCCGGGTCGGGGCGAAGGGGCTCGCGGTCTTCTTCGTCCTCGTCCGGCGGCGTACCCAGGCGGGGCGTTTCGCGCGGCATCAGCGGGGGCTCGGCCTCGGATTCCTCATCCTGCTCGGCGGCTTCCGCCTCCAGCGCTTCCAGCGGCTCGTCGTCGCGGCGGGCGCTGAAGCTCGGCAGGTCGTCGTCTTCCTCTTCTTCGACCGTGGCGGCCACGGCTGGCTCTTCGACCGGCGCCGGCTGCGGTTGGGGCGACGCGACGGACGGTTGTTCGGCCTCTGCGTCGATGCGGCCCAGGCTCGGTTCCAGGCGGCCGCCTTCGCTCGCCTGGCGTTCCTCGTCGCGCAGCAGGGCCTCGGCCCAGCGCTCGTCATGCGGGTCGCGCACCACCGGGCGATTGCCCAGCAGGGCCTCGGCCGGCTTGGGCGCGGACTGCAGTTCGCGGAATTCCTGGGACAGCTCGAATTCGTCGAGCTTGGCCAGTTCCTCGTCGAGGTTGAGGCTGTCCAGGTCCAGATCGTCGTGGATCCACAGGGTGTCGTCGGCGGGCTTGGCCGCGGCGGGGGCCTCTTCCGCCGGCGGGGGCGCTGCCGGGGCGGGCGCCGGTGCCGGAATGGGGGCCGGCGCGGGCGTGGCGGCCGGGGCCATCGTGCTGTCGGCGGACGGCCGCGCGCTATGCGGCGCCAGTGGCCAGCCGAGGGTGGCGACGCCGGGCGCCGGGACGGGGCGCGGGGGCTCGCTCGGCGCGGCGGGCGCTGCCGGTTTCGGGGCCGCTGCCGGCGGCTGGATGGGCTCGCCGCCGGAGCGCGCGGTGCCGCCCAGCATATGTTGCGGGGCGTTGAACACCTTGAGGCAGGCGCCGCAGCGTACAGCGCCATTGGCCGCACCCAGCTGCGTCTGGTTGACGCGGAAACTGGTGAGGCAATGCGGGCACTGTGTGATGAAACTGGCGCTCATGCGGCGGTCCGGCGATAAACGGTCGCTTAGTCTAACTCAAGCCTCGGCGTGCGGGCAGTTGGCCGCCACCAGGGTTCAGCGGCGGCGGCCGCTGATGCGTACCCAGCCTTCGCGCTCGGCGGTCGGCTCCAGCTCGAAGGCTTCGGCGTAGGCGGCGCGCACTTCCTCGGCCTGCTCGGCGAGGATGCCCGACAGGGCCAGGCGGCCGCCGGGCTTGACCAGGGAAGTCAGCTGGCCTGCCAGTGAGACCAGGGGACCGGCGAGAATGTTCGCCACCACCACGTCGGCCTGCCCGGCGGGCAGATCGGCGGGCAGGTAGACCGGGAACAGCGCCGGGTCGATGCCGTTGCGCGTGGCGTTGTCGCGCGAGGCCTCCAGGGCCTGCGGGTCAATGTCGGTGCCCAGCGCCTGCTTCGCGCCCAGCAGCAGCGCGGCGATGGCGAGGATGCCCGAGCCGCAGCCGAAGTCCAGCACGGTGTCGCCGGCCAGTTCCTGGCCATCGAGCCATTCCAGGCACAGCGCGGTGGTCGGGTGGGTACCGGTGCCGAAGGCCAGGCCCGGGTCGAGCAGCAGGTTCACCGCCTCCGGCTCCGGCGCCTCGTGCCAGCTGGGGACGATCCACAGGCGGCGGCCGAAGCGCATCGGCTTGAAGTTGTCCATCCAGCTGCGTTCCCAGTCCTGGTCCTCGACCACTTCGACCTGGTGCTGGGGCAGTTCGCCGCCGGTCAGCAACTGCAGGTGGGCCAGCAGCGCGGCTTCGTCGGTGCCGTCCTCGAACAGGGCCAGCAGGTGGGTGTGGGTCCACAGCGGGGTGGTGCCCAGGTCCGGCTCGAAGATCGGCTGGTCCTCGGCGTCCATGAAGGTCACCGAGACGGCGCCGACTTCCAGCAGGGCGTCCTCGTAGGTGGGCGCCTGTTCCGGGGTGATGGCGAGGCGGACTTGAACCCAGGGCATAAAAAACCTCGTGAGAAAACGGCTGAAGGCTGGAAGGCCGGACGAAGGGCGGGATTATCCGCTTTTTCGTCCAGCCTTCCAGCCTCCAGCGCTTTTATCGGCTTGAGGTCAGTGACCCATGCCGAGTTTCTTTTCCAGATAATGGATATTCACACCGCCCTTGCAGAATTCCTTGTCGCGGACCAGGTCCTTGTGCAGGTCGATGTTGGTCTTGATGCCATCGACGATCAGCTCGTCCAGGGCATTGCGCATGCGCGCCAGGGCCTCGTCGCGGTCCTTGCCGTAGGTGATCAGCTTGCCGACCAGCGAATCGTAGTTCGGCGGTACGGTGTAGCCGCTGTACAGGTGCGAGTCGACGCGCACGCCGTTGCCGCCGGGGGCGTGGAAGTGCTTCACCTTGCCCGGGCTGGGCATGAAGGTGCGCGGGTCCTCGGCGTTGATCCGGCATTCCAGGGCATGGCCGCGGATCACCACGTCCTCCTGGCGCACCGACAGCTTCTGGCCGGAGGCGATGCGCAGCATTTCCTTGACGATGTCGATGCCGGTGACCATCTCCGACACCGGATGCTCCACCTGCACGCGGGTGTTCATCTCGATGAAGTAGAAGCGGCCATTCTCGTAGAGGAACTCGAAGGTGCCGGCGCCACGGTAGCCGATCTCGACGCAGGCGCGAACGCAGCGTTCGAGGACTTCCGCGCGGGCCTTCTCGTCGATGCCCGGCGCAGGGGCTTCTTCCAGTACCTTCTGGTGCCGGCGCTGCAGCGAGCAGTCGCGGTCGCCCAGGTGGATGGCGTTGCCCTGGCCGTCGGAGAGCACCTGGACTTCCACGTGGCGCGGGTTGGTCAGGAACTTCTCCAGGTAGACCATGGAGTTGCCGAAGGCGGCGCCGGCCTCGGTGCGGGTCAGCTTGGCCGATTTGATCAGCTCTTCCTCGCTGTGCACCACGCGCATGCCGCGGCCACCGCCGCCGCCGGCGGCCTTGATGATCACCGGGTAGCCCACTTCGCGGGCGATGGCCAGGGCGGTTTCCTCATCTTCCGGCAGCGGGCCGTCGGAACCCGGCACGGTGGGCACGCCGGCTTTCTTCATGGCGTCCTTGGCCGAGACCTTGTCGCCCATCAGGCGGATCACGTCGGCGCTCGGGCCGATGAAGGTGAAGCCGGAGCGTTCCACCTGTTCGGCGAAGTCGGCGTTCTCGGCGAGGAAGCCGTAGCCCGGGTGGATGCCGTTGGCGCCGGTGACTTCGGCGGCGGCGATGATCGCCGGGATGTGCAGGTAGGACTGGCCGGCCGGGGCCGGGCCGATGCACACGGCCTCGTCGGCCAGCGACAGGTGCATCAGCTCGCGGTCGGCGGTGGAGTGCACCGCGACCGTCTTGATGCCCAGCTCCTTGCAGGCGCGCAGGATGCGCAGGGCGATCTCGCCGCGGTTGGCGATCAGTACTTTATCCAACATCGCAGGTTCCCCGCGGCTTAGACGATGGTGAACAGCGGCTGGTCGTATTCGACCGGCTGGCCGCTTTCGACCAGGACCTGCTCGATGACGCCGCTGGTTTCAGCCTCGATGTGGTTCATCATCTTCATGGCTTCGACGATGCACAGGATGTCGCCTTTCTTCACGCTCTGGCCGACTTCGACGAAGGGCGCGGCGGTCGGCGACGGCGAGCGGTAGAAGGTACCGACCATCGGCGAGCGGACCACGTTGCCGTTGAGCTTGGCGGCGGCCGGCGCGGCTTCGGCGGCTGGTGCGGCGGCAGCGGCCGGGGCCGGCGCGGCAGCGGGGGCGGGCGCGTAGGCCGGGGCGGCAGCGTAGATCGGCTGGGCGGCGGTCTTGCTGTGGCGGCTGATGCGTACCGATTCTTCGCCTTCGCGGATTTCCAGCTCGTCGATGCCGGATTCTTCGAGCAGTTCGATCAGTTTCTTGACTTTACGGATGTCCATTGGCGTTCGCACTCCCAGGTGATGGTCACGGGCGTTCAAGTTGTTCGAGGGCGGACTCCAGGGCCAGGCGGTAGCCTGTGGCGCCCAGGCCGCAGATCACCCCTACCGCCACGTCGGAGAAGTAGGAGTGATGCCGGAAAGGTTCACGTTTGTGCACGTTGGACAGGTGCACTTCGATGAATGGGATGCTCACCGCGAGCAACGCGTCACGTAGTGCGACACTCGTATGCGTGAAAGCCGCCGGATTGATGAGGATGAAGTCCACGCCTTCGCCGCGCGCGGCGTGGATGCGCTCGATCAGTTCGTACTCGGCGTTGCTCTGCAGGTACATCAGGTGATGGCCGGCCTCGCGGGCGCGGCGCTCCAGGTCCTGGTTGATCTGCTCGAGGGTGACCGAGCCGTAGACGCCGGGTTCGCGGGTGCCGAGCAGGTTCAGGTTGGGCCCGTGCAGGACCAGTAGGGTGGCCATCGGCTTGTTGTTCTCTCATCGCGCGGATTGGAAATTGGCCGGGACTATGCCGGAAACCGGGCGTGACTGTCCAGTCATGCCGGTTTTGCGGTAGATGTCGGCATGTTGCCTGATGATTGCTGCAGAAATATGAGGCGCGCTCTAGCGCGCGCCGGCCTGTTGCAGATGGGCGGCCAGGGTGGCCGCGTTGGTCTCGCCGACGATGCGCAGGTCGCTGTGTTCCTGGCCGTTGGCGGCGAACAGCAGCAGCGCCGGCGGGCCGAAGAGGTTGTAGCGGTCGAGCAGGGCGCGCTGCTCGGCGGTGCTGTCGGTCATGTCGAAGCGCAGCAGCTGGTAGCCGGCCAGTTGCGCTTGCACTGCCGCGTCCGGCAGCACCTGGCGTTCGATGATCTTGCAGCTGATGCACCAGTCGGCGTACCAGTCCAGCAACACCGGCCGGCCGGCGGCGCTGGCCTGGGCCAGGGCGGCGTCGAGCTGCGCCGGGGTGGTCAGGTTCTGCCACTGGCCGGGCGTCGAGCTGGGCGGGCCGGCATGGCTGGAGGGCTCGGAGCGGCCCAGCGGGTGCAGCGGGTCGGACTCGCCGCGCAGGGCGCCGGCCCAGGCCGCCAGGGCGTAGACCAGGAACATCAGGCCGAGCAACTGGGCGCCGCGTTGCAGCGGCGTCTTGTTCACCAGTTCCAGGGTGCCCAGGGCGATGGCCACGCCGCCGGCCAGGGCACCCCACAGGGCCAGGCTCACCGGGCCGGAGAGCACCCGCTCCAGCAGCCAGATGGCCACCGCCAGCAGCAGCACGCCGAAGAAGTTGCGCACGCCGGTCATCCAGGCCCCGGATTTCGGCAGCACGGCGCCGCCGCCGGCGCCGAAGATCACCAGCGGGGTGCCCATGCCCAGGCCCAGGGCGAACAGCAACAGGCCGCCGCCGAGGGCGTCGCCGGTGCTGCCGATGTACAGCAGCAGGCCGGCCAGGGGCGCCGAGACGCAGGGCGAGACCAGCAGGCTGGAAAGCACGCCCAGGGTGGCCGCGCCGGCGATGGAGCCGCCGCGGGTGTCGGCTGCCATGCGGTCCAGGCGCTCGCGCAAAAAGCCCGGCAGGCGCAGCTCGAAGATGCCGAACATGGCGATGGCGAAGGCCACGAAGAAGGCCGCGAAGGGCACCAGCACCCAGGGCGACTGCAGCATCGCCTGCAGGTTGAGCTTGGCGCCGAACAGGCCCATGAGCGCGCCGAGCACGGCGTAGCACACCGCCATCGGCAGCACGTAGGCCAGCGACAGGGTGAAACCGCGCATGCCGCCCGGGCGCCCGCGCAGCACCACGCCGGAGAGGATCGGCAGCATCGGCAGCACGCAGGGGGTGAAGGTCAGCGTCAGGCCGGCGAGGAAGGCGATCAGCAGGCCGCGGTCGAGCTTCTTGATCTTGCCGCTGCCTTCGCCCTTGAGCAGCGCCAGCAGGTCGTCGACCACCGCCGGCTCGCCGGAGGCCACGGCCGCCTTGCCGGCGGCGGCGGGCTTGGCGCCGAGGCTGGCGACGCCCGCGGCGGAAACCTGCACCTGGACGGTTTCCGGGGCGTAGCACAGGCCCTTGTCGGCGCAGCCCTGGTAGGTGACGGTGAGGCGGTAGGGCAGCTTCTGCGGGTTGTTCAGCGGCACCTTGACGTCGGTGATGGCGTAGTAGACCTGGGAGTCGCCGAAGTAGTCGTCGTGGTGCGCCTTGCCCGGCGGCAGCTGCACGTCGCCGAGGCTGACCTCGGCCGGCTCGACCTGGAACTTCATGCGGTGCCGGTAGAGGTAGTAGCCCTCGGCGTTGACGAAGCGCAGCAGCACCTGCTGGCTGTCGCTGTCCTCGACGCTCAGGCGGAAGGCCTCGGCCACCGGGAGGAACTTGCCGTCGGCCGGCGCCGCGGTACTGAAACCAGGGGCGGCGGGGGCCGGCTTGTCGAACAGGCCGGCCGTGGCGGGCAGGGCGACCAGGAACAGGAGCAGGGTCAGCAGGCGGCGCATGGAACTCTCGCGGACTTTCTGGGTGGCGGCATGATAGCGGAAAGCTTCCGATGCGGCCCGAGGAGCTGTCACAAGAAGTGATCGAGGCTGTGGGACTGCGCCTGCGAGTCCTGGTTCCCGCGTCGCTGCCGCGTCAATCGGCCGCGTGCTGGCCGAACGCCCCCAGCAGGTCGCTGACGAAGGCCTGCTCGGCGTCGCCGGGGTGGCGGCCACGGTGGCGGGTCAGGCTGAAGGCCACCTCGAAGCCCAGTTCACCCGGCAGCAGCTCGCGCAACTGGCCGCGCTCGATCCAGGGTTGCGCGACATGCCGGGGCAGGTAGCCGATGTGCGCGCCGGAGAGGATGAACGCCAGGCTGCCGTCCACCTGTTCGCAGCGCGCGCTGCTGCGGCTGGTCTGCAGCGGTTCGTCGGCGGCGATGAAGCGGTAGGGATGCAGCACCTGGTCGGCGTCGGCCAGGGAGTCGCGGGTCGGCTTCCTGTGCTCGAACGCCGGGTGGCCCGCGCCGCAATACAGGCCCTGGGATTCGACGAACAGGGGGTGATGCTCCAGCGCCGCCTGGGTGCCGGCGAAGTAGCCGACCGCCAGGTGCAGCCGGTCCTGCAATAACAGGCGCTCCAGTTCGGCGGGGGTGGCGGTGAGCAGCTCCAGGCTGACCGCCTCGTTGCGCTGGCGGAAGCGGCGGATCGCCTCGGACAGTCGCGCGACGACGCTTTCTTCGAGACTTTCCGAAAGGCCGATGCGCACCTCGCCCAGCAGCTTGTCGGCCACGCCGCGCGCCTCGTCGCGGAAGCCCTCGATGGCGACGAACAGCCGCCGCGTCGATTGCAGCAGGTGCTCGCCCTTGGGCGTCAGGCGGAAGCCGCCCTTGCCGCGCTCGCACAGGCGGTAGCCCAGGCGCGTTTCCAGCTTGGCCATCTGGATGCTGATGCTCGGCTGGCTCAGGCCCAGCTCGCCCTGCGCCGCGCTGAAGCCGCCGCACTCCACTACGGTGACGAACAGGCGCAGCAACTGCAGGTCGAGGTCGCGCAACTGGCTGAGCATGGCTGTCTCCAAACATTGCCCAAATGCAATGCCAAAGTAATTAACTTTGTATTTTTACAAAGTAAAGCCCGCCCCATGCTCGCCCCATAACCACAACAACCCCGAGGCGATGATCATGCGTGTGTTTCCCTGGGCTTCCCTTGCGGCCCTGCTCGCGGCCCTGGCCATGCCCCTGCAGGCGCAGGAGCGGGTACTCAACCTGTACAACTGGGCGGATTACGTCGGCGCCGAAGCCTTGCAGCGCTTCCAGAAGGAAACCGGCATCCGCGTCAAATACGACACCTTCGACAGCGCCGAGGTGCTCGACAGCAAGCTGATGACCGGCCGTAGCGGCTACGACGTGGTCTTCCCCGCCAGCAGCGGGCTGGCCCGCGCCATCCAGGCCAAGGCCGTGCAGCCGGTGGACGATGCGCAGCTGAAGAACTTCGCCAACCTCGACCCGGAGCTGCTGGCCAAGCTGGCCGCCATCGATCCGGGCAACCGCTACGGCGTGCCCTACACCTGGGGCACCGTGGGCCTGGCGATCAACAAGGACGAAGTGCTCAAGCGCATCCCCGACGCGCCGCTGGACAGCCTCGACCTGCTGTTCAAGCCCGAATACGCCAGCCGCCTGGCCGACTGCGGCATCTCGCTGATCGACTCGCCCCAGGAGGTGATCAGCGTGGCGCTCAACTACCTGGGCAAGTCGCCCTACAGCACCGACGCGGCCGACCTGGCCCAGGTCCGCCAGTTGTTCGAGAAGCTGCAGCCCAACGTGCGCTACATCGCCAGCGGCAAGCACATCAACGACCTGGCCAACGGCACGCTGTGCCTCGCGCTGACCTACACCGGCGACGCGCTGATGGGCGCCGCGCAGGCCAGGCAGGCGAACAAGCCATTCGAGGTGATCTACCGGATTCCCAGGGAAGGCACGCTGATCTGGTTCGACACCATGGCCATCCCGGTGGACGCGCCGCACCCGCAGGAAGCGCGCGCCTTCATCGACTTCATGCTGCGCCCGGACGCCATCGCCGAGCTGACCAACACCCTGTACTTCGCCAACGCCAACCGCAAGGCCACGCCGCTGCTCAATGCCGATGTGGCCGGCGACCCGGACATCTACCCGGCGCCGGCCATGCGCCAGAAGCTGTTCGGCGAGCAGTTGCTGACCTTGAAGCAGCAACGTGAGCGGACGCGGCTGTGGTCGGCGTTCCGCACCCGCTCCTGAGCGAGGGTGGAGCCGCAGGCACCGAGCTATCAGGACACACCCAAAAAACACCGATGATGAGGACTCCATGGATCTCGCCCACGACAACGACCAGGCCATCACCCGCGACAGCCTGTATGGCACCGCCGCCGAATCCACCTACGCCGGCATCACCAGCTTCATGCGCCGCCGCTACAGCCGCGACCTGCGCGGCGTCGACCTGGTGGTGAGCGGCGTGCCCTTCGACACCGCCACCACCAACCGCCCCGGCAGCCGCTTCGGGCCGCGGGCGATCCGCGCCGCCTCGGTGCAGATGGCCTGGGCCCGGCACTTCCCCTGGGAGTTCGACCCCTTCGACCACCTGGCGGTGATCGACTACGGCGACTGTTCCTTCGACCACGGCGTGCCGCAGGAAACCCCGGCAGCCATCGAAGCCCACGCCGCGCGCATCCTCGATGCCGGCTGCGCGCTGCTGACCCTGGGCGGCGACCACTTCATCAGCTACCCGCTGCTCAAGGCCCACGCGAAGCAGCACGGTCCGCTGTCGCTGATCCATTTCGACGCCCATAGCGACACCTGGCCGGACGAGGACTGCCAGCGCATCGACCACGGCACCATGTTCTACCACGCCGCCCGCGAGGGGCTGGTGGACCCGGCGCGCTCGGTGCAGGTCGGCCTGCGCACCACCAACGACGATGTGATGGGCTTCCAGGTGCTGGACGCCCGCGAAGTGCACCGCCACTCGCCGCAGGCCATCGCCGAACGCATCCGCGCGCGGGTGGGGGACAACCCGGTGTACCTGACCTTCGATATCGACTGCCTCGACCCGGCCTTCGCTCCGGGCACCGGCACGCCGGTCTGCGGCGGGCTCAGTTCGCACCAGGCGCTGGAAATCCTCCGCGCGCTGCGTGGCATCAACCTGGTGGGCATGGACGTGGTGGAAGTCGCGCCGCCCTACGACAGCACCGAGATCACCGCCCTGGCCGGCGCGACCCTGGCGATGGAGATGGTTTGCCTGTACGCGGCGCGGCACAAGCTGGGCGAGCGTTGATGGGATGACCCTGTAGGCGCGGGAAACCCATCCTATGGGGCTTCATGGTCGAACCTGGCGCGCGAATGACTTGCCGGCTGCGCCGAAATGCTCTTCGTAGGAGCGAGCTTGCTCGCGAACAGACGCGGTGCAATGCGGTTCGCGAGCAAGCTCGCTCCTACGAAAAGCCGCTGTCTATTGGGTTATTCCCCTTCGGGCCAGCGCAAGCGCTGTTCGCGATGGAGCCGCGTCCCGCGTTCGCGGGAATGACGCCGGAAAATACGACTCTCACCCCGTCATTCCCGCGAACGCGGGAACCCAGATACGTAGGGCGGATAACGCCTACGGCGTTATCCGCCGATCCGCGGGATCAGGCGAACACCTCGACCCGATTGCGCCCGCCATGCTTGGCGCGGTACAGCGCTTCGTCGGCGCGGCGGGCCAGGACGGTGGCGTCTTCGTCCGCGCCCAGCTGGGCGATGCCGCAGCTGAAGGTGCAGGCCAGGTCGGCGGGCTTGGCCGGGTAGCGGATTTCGGCGAAGCGCTGGCGGATTTCCTCCAGCACCTTGTGCGCCGCCGCGCTGTCGGTGTCCGGCAGCACCACGGCGAATTCCTCGCCGCCGTAGCGGCCGATGTGGTCGGTCTTGCGCAGGCGCTGCTTGAGGAACAGCGCCAGGCTCTTGATCACCCGGTCGCCCATGGGATGGCCGTAGCTGTCGTTGACCTTCTTGAAGTGGTCGATGTCGAGCATGGCGAAGGCCAGCGGCTGGCCTTCGCGGCGCGCGCGGTAGCTGGCGTCTTCCAGCAGCTGCAGGGTGTGGGTGTGGTTGTACAGCCCGGTGAGGCTGTCGCGCACCATCCGCGCCTTGAGGCTGCGCGCCCGCGCCGCGCGGTTGCGCACCGTGGCGATCAGGTGGCGCGGCTTGATCGGCTTGGTGAGGAAGTCGTCGCCGCCCTCGCTCATGGCGTCGAGCTGCTTGTCCAGGTCGTCCTCGGCCGACAGGTAGATGATCGGCACGCTGACGTGGCGCTCGTGCTGGCGGATCACCTTGGCCAATTCGGTGCCCAGGCATTCGGGCATGTACATGTCGAGGATGATCAGGTCGGGCTGGAACTCGGCCAGCTCGGCCATCACCGACAGCGGCGCGGTGAGCGCGCGGGTGACGATGCCGGCGCCGTTGAGGACCATCTCGGTGTGCGCCGCCTGGGCCCGCGAGTCGTCGACGATGAGCACGCGGAAGGGGTCGTAGTGGGCGACGCGGGTGAGCATCTCGATCTTTTCCAGCACCCCGGAGGCGTCCAGGGTGCCGCTGAAGAACTCCTGGCCGCCGGCGCGGGCCGCGGCCAGGCGCGTCGGGGTGTCGGTGTCCTCGTGGCTGAAGAACAGCACCGGCAGCTTGTGCGCCAGGCCCGCCTGGACTTCCTCGGCCAGGGCCAGGCCGAGGCCCGCGCCGGCGAAGTCGACGTCCATCAGCAGCGCCGCCGGGTGGCGTTCGGCCATGGCCGCGCGGAAGGCCGCGGCGTGCTCGCACAGTTGCGCGTGGACGCCGAAGAATTCCAGCTGCTGGGCCAGCCGCTCGGCGCGCTCGGCGTCCTGCAGGGCCAGGTAGACCGGCTTGCGCAGCGGCGGCAGCTGGGTGTGTTCGAGCTGGTCGCCATGGCGCAGGCCGGTGCGCGACAGGCGTAGCATCAATTGGGCGAACTCGTTGATCAGCTCGCTGGACAGGCGCCCGCGGTTGCCCGCCACGGCGTCCAGCCCGGCGCCAATGGCGGCGGCCAGCTGGGCGTGCTCGGCCTGTTCGAAGCGTTCGGCGTAGCGCTGCAGGCGCAGGACGGCCTCGCGCAGGTCGGCCATGCCGCTGGCGGTCCATTCCGAGCGGCTGAGCTGCTGCCAGATCTCCAGCACGTGCCGGGCCTGGTGGATCACCCGCTGGGCAAAATGGTGTTTCAAGCGATCGCGGGTGGGATCGTCGTGCTCGGTCATGGCGCACTTCTTGTGAGGGCTGACGCGGTGGCGGGGTCGCCAGAGCGGTGATGGCATCATGCTACCATTTGCCGCTGGCAATTCCAGTGATGTCGGTCAAGGATCGCCAGGCGTGCCATGCAGAGGGTAGGCTGCCCTTCGGGCGCCGACTGCGGCATGCTAGTGCGCCTGGATCGCGGCATCGCCCGGCACCTGTGGCGGGGCCTGCGGTCCAACCTTTTTCCGTTAGGTCGAACCAAGGACTTTGCCATGTGGAACTGGAAGAATCGCGGCGGCTCGGTGCGCGAGCGCGTCGACGACAGGGTTGACGATGTGCGCGCCTACTTCGGCGGGCCCTGGCTGGTGCGCGTGGTCGGTGGCCTGCTGGGCGCCTACCTGGTGATCGCCGCCCTGGTCGGCTGGTACTGGAGCCGCGAGCCGGACCTGTTCCCCGTGCAGCAGCATGCGCAGCAGGCCGCCGAGCGCGCCGGGCGGCAGATGGTGGTGGGCTACACCACCGTGGAAACCCTCAAGGAAGTGGTCGGCACCCTGCTGAACAAGCCGGGCGGCTACCTGTCCAACGACATCTTCCCGCCGGGCCTGTGGCTGGACAACATGCCCAGCTGGGAATACGGCGTGCTGGTGCAGACCCGCGACCTGTCCCGCGCGCTGCGCAAGGACTTCGCCCGTTCGCAGTCGCAGTCCACCGAGGACGCCGACCTGGCCCGCGCCGAGCCGCGCTTCAACTTCGACAACAAGAGCTGGGCGCTGCCGTCTTCCGAGTCGGAGTACGCCGAGGGCATCAAGTCCCTGGACCGCTACCTGGCGCGGCTTTCCGCCGAGCAGCCCAGCGCGCAGTTCTATGCCCGCGCCGACAGCCTGAACAACTGGCTGGGCGACGTTTCCACCCGCCTGGGCTCGATGTCCCAGCGCCTGTCCGCCAGTGTCGGGCGGGTCAAGCTGAACACCAACATCAAGACCGCCTCGGCGCTGGCGCCGGGGCAGGCGCCGCAGGTCGACGAAGAGCTGCAGGAAACCCCCTGGCTGCAGATCGACAACGTGTTCTACGAGGCCCGCGGCCAGGCCTGGGCGCTGTCGCACATCCTGCGCGCCATCGAGGTCGACTTCGCCGACGTGCTGGCGAAGAAGAACGCCACCGTCAGCGTGCGGCAGATCATCCGTGAGCTGGAAGCCACCCAGGAGCCGCTGTGGAGCCCGATGGTGCTCAACGGCAGCGGCTTCGGCGTGCTGGCCAACCATTCGCTGGTGATGGCCAACTACATTTCCCGGGCCAACGCCGCGATCATCGATCTGCGGCAACTGCTGGCGCAGGGCTGATGGACCTCGTCAGCGCCGCCGAGGCCGCCCACCGGCTGGCCTCGGACCGGGAACTGATCGCCTGGGTCGACGAGCGTGACCAGTTGCTGGGCGAACTGCCGCGCGCCCAGCTGCGCGAGCGCGGGCTGATCGGCCGCGGCACCTTCATCCTGCTGTTCAACGGCGCCGGGCAGCTCTGCGTGCACCGCCGCAGCCTGAGCAAGGCGGTGTACCCGGGCTACTGGGACGCCGCCGCCGGTGGGATGGTGCAGGCCAGCGAGAGCTATGCGCTGTCGGCCGGCCGGGAGTTGGAGGAAGAGTTGGGCGTGGCTGGTGTGGAGTTGCGCGAGCATGGCACTTTCTTCTTCGACGAGCCGGGTAATCGGTTGTGGTGTGCGGTGTTTTCCGCGATCTGGGATGGGGCGCTGAGGCTGCAGCCGGAGGAGGTGCTGGAGGCGCGGTTCGTCGAGCCGGGGGTGGCGTTGGAGGAGGCTGGTTCCGGGGCTTTGTATTGTCCGGATTCGTTGCAGGCTTTGCGGTTGTTCCTGGGGCAGCTTTAAAAGAGCAAGAGCCCCTCTCCCTAACCCTCTCCCGCAAGCGGGAGAGGGGACTGTCCTGAGTGGGCGGCGAAACTGTGCCATGGGCAAGCCGTGGTTTGTGCATCCACGCCGCAATAGCAGTGGTGCTCGGTGCTCCCGGCGCGGACTCCCTCTCCCGCTTGCGGGAGAGGGCCGGGGTGAGGGTGCTCTACCGGCATGTCGCCAATCCGCCGATCAATGACGCATTTCCACCCTTAGCATTTGCCTCCAATGCTGGTAAATTGCGCGACCTTTCCGCTCGGGTCCTCCGGCGGGAATGCGCAGCCCCTGCCTGAGTGGGGCGTCGCGGTCGGCGCCAGCCGATCATTCGTTGACCTGGCCCTTAGAGGCCAATCCTGGGGAAAACGCCCGGTGGTCAAGAAAGCATCCTCCCTGTCCGCCCTCGGCGGGCTCGTCTACTCCACCGATGCGGGCCGGCATTGCCCGGACTGCAACCAGCCCGTTGGCGCCTGCATCTGCAAGCAGTCCGTGATCCCGGCCGGCGACGGCATCGCCCGTGTGCGCCGCGAGACCAAGGGCCGCGGCGGCAAGACCGTGACCACGGTCAGCGGCGTGCCCCTGGCCGAAGACGCCCTCAAGGAACTGGCCACGGCGCTGAAAAAACGCTGCGGCACCGGCGGCGCGTTGAAGGACGGCGTCATCGAGATCCAGGGCGACCACGTCGAACTGCTCCTCGAAGAGTTGGCCAAGCGCGGCTTCAAGGCTAAGAAATCCGGCGGCTGATTCGTCTCTCCCCTGCAGGGAACGGGTTAGGCAGCGGCGCATGGCGCCGGCATGCCGGCCAGCCCGTTCCCTAGATGGGAGATGCGCCGCGCTCGCGAGTTCGCCACGCTTTCCTAAACTACCGCCAGAGATGGCGGTCAACACGGCAACGTCATACCCGACGTTTAGGCTTGTTGCGTCCGCGCGCTACCCGCGCCGGGCGCTCGACTTTCTTTTCAGGAGACACCCGCGCATGGCCGCAAGACGGACCCGCAAAGACGACGGCAGCAACTGGACGGTGGCGGACAGCCGCAGCATCTACGGTATCCGCCATTGGGGCGCCGGCTATTTCGCGATCAACGACGCCGGCAACGTCGAGGTGCGCCCGCAGGGCGCCGACGCCCAGCCGATCGATCTGCATGCGCTGGTCGGCCAGCTGCGCGAGGCGGGCCTGTCGCTGCCGCTGCTGGTGCGCTTCCCGGACATCCTGCAGGACCGCGTGCGCAAGCTGACCGGCGCCTTCGACGCCAACATCGCGCGCCTGGAATACGGCAGCCGCTACACCGCGCTCTACCCGATCAAGGTCAACCAGCAGGAAGCGGTGGTGGAAAGCATCATCGCCACCCAGAAGGTCTCCATCGGCCTGGAAGCCGGCTCCAAGCCGGAGCTGATGGCGGTGCTGGCGCTGGCGCCCAAGGGCGGGACCATAGTCTGCAACGGCTACAAGGACCGCGAGTTCATCAAGCTGGCGCTGATGGGGCAGAAGCTCGGGCACAACGTCTTCATCGTCATCGAGAAGGAGTCCGAGGTGCAGCTGGTGATCGAGGAGGCCGAGCACGTCGGCGTGCTGCCGCAGGTCGGCCTGCGCGTGCGGCTGTCCTCGCTGGCCTCCTCGAAGTGGGCCGACACCGGCGGCGAGAAGGCCAAGTTCGGCCTCTCCGCCGCGCAGCTGCTGTCGGTGGTCGAGCGCTTCCGCAAGGCCGGGCTGGACCAGGGCGTGCGCCTGCTGCACTTCCACATGGGCTCGCAGATCGCCAACCTGGCCGACTACCAGCACGGCTTCAAGGAAGCCATCCGCTACTACGGCGAACTGCGCGCCCTCGGCTTGCCGGTGGATCACGTCGACGTCGGCGGCGGCCTGGGCGTGGACTACGACGGCACCCACTCGCGCAACGCCAGTTCCATCAACTACGACATCGACGACTACGCCGGCGTGGTGGTGGGCATGCTCAAGGAGTTCTGCGACGCCCAGGGCCTGCCGCACCCGCACATCTTCTCCGAGAGCGGCCGCGCGCTGACTGCGCACCACGCGGTGCTGATCACCCAGGTCACCGACGTCGAGCGGCACAACGACGAGCTGCCGAAGATCACCGACCTCGCCGAGCAGCCGGAGATCGTCCAGTACCTGGCCGACCTGCTCGGCCCGACCGACGCCGAGATGGTCACCGAGACCTACTGGCGCGCCACCCACTACATGAGCGACGCCGCCAGCCAGTACGCCGAGGGCAAGATCAGCCTGGCCCAGAAGGCCCTGGCCGAGCAGTGCTACTTCGCCATCTGCCGGCGCCTGCACAACCAGCTCAAGGCCCGCCAGCGTTCGCACCGCCAGGTGCTCGACGAGCTCAACGACAAGCTCGCCGACAAATACATCTGCAACTTCTCGGTGTTCCAGAGCCTGCCCGACACCTGGGCCATCGGCCAGGTGCTGCCGATCCTGCCGATCCACCGCCTGGGCGAGGAACCGGACCGCCGCGCGGTGCTGCAGGACCTGACCTGTGACTCCGACGGCAAGATCACCCAGTACGTCGACGAGCAGAGCATCGAGACCAGCCTGCCGGTGCACGACGTGAAGGAAGGCGAGGACTACCTGATCGGCGTGTTCCTGGTCGGCGCCTACCAGGAAATCCTCGGCGACATGCACAACCTGTTCGGCGACACCGACTCGGTGAACGTCTACCAGAACGCCGACGGCAGCTTCCACCACGCCGGCATCGAGACCCACGACACCATCGAGGACATGCTGCGCTACGTGCACCTGTCGCCCGAGGAGCTGATGACCCACTACCGCGACAAGGTGGCCGGGGCCAAGCTCACCGCCCGCGAGCGCACCCAGTTCCTCGACGCCCTGCGCCTGGGCCTGACGCGCTCGGCGTACCTGTCCTCCTGACCGGCACGACCCGCTCTTCGTAGGAGCGAGCTTGCTCGCGAACCTGACCCCGCTGCGGCGGTTGTTCGCGAGCAAGCTCGCTCCTACAGGGCTGCATCACCCATTCGTAGGGCGTATAACCGTTCGCGGTTATACGCCGATTGACCTTGGCCATAGGCGCACACTGGATTCAGCCTCGGAACCGCTCCCGGATGAGCCTGCGATCTGGCCTGGGGTGTCCAGTTCAGCCTTGGCGCGTGGGATAAGTGAGGTGTAGCGGCGTATAACCGCGAACGGTTATACGCCCTACGCTCCCATTACCCCCGCCACGCGCCTGGCCAATTCGGCTGCCTGCCTCTCGTCTTTTACATTGGTGAAGCTCATCACCAGCGCCGGTTCCTGGCGCGCCTCCACGCACCAATTGTTCAGCGCCTGCAAGCCCAGGCCGGCTTCCCTTGCGCGGGCGGCGATGGCCTTGTCGTCGCCGTCGATCCGGCCGATCAGGTGCAGGCCGCCGGGTAGCTCGGCGAATTTCATGCGCTCGCCCAGGCGCCGCTCCAGGGCCGTGCGCAGCAGTTGCCGGCGCTGTGCGTAGAGCGTGCGGGTGCGTTTGAGGTGGCGGGCGAAGTGGCCTTCCGTGATGAAGTCGCACAGCGTCGCTTGCTGCAGCTCGGCGCAGCCGTTGGCGAAGGTCTGCTGGCTGCGCACGAAGCGCTCCAGCAGTGGCGGCGGCACCACCAGGTAGCCCAGGCGCAGGGCCGGGCACAGCACCTTGCTGAAGGTACCGGCGTAGAGCACGCGGCCCTGGCGGTCCAGGCTCTTGAGCGCCGGCAGCGGGAAGCCGGCATAGCGGTATTCGCTGTCGTAGTCATCTTCCACTATCCAGGCCCCGGCCTGGGCCGCCCAGTCCAGCAGCGCCAGGCGCCGCGGCAGGCTCAGGGCCACGCCGGTGGGGCTCTGCTGCGAGGGCGTGACCAGGGCGAAGCGGGCGTCGGGCGCGCGGCGCAGGCCTTGTTCCACGCACAGGCCGTCGGCGTCCACCGGCACCGCGACCGACCTGGCGCCGGCTGCGGCCATCAGCTGGCGCCCGCGCGGGTAGCCGGGGTCCTCGTGCCAGAAGGCATCGCCCGGCTGCAGCAGGGTGCGGCTGACCAGGTCCAGGGCGCCCTGGTAGCCGGCGCAGATCAGCACCTGCGCCGGCTCGCAGGCGATCCCGCGGGATACGTTGAGGTAACCGGCCAGCGCCTCGCGCAGCGGGGCGTAGCCGCAAGGGTCGGGGTAGGCCAGCTCGACGTCGGCGGTGTTGCGCAGGCGGCGCGCGGCCAGGCGCGACCACAGCGCCTTGGGGAAGGCGTCCAGCGCCGGCAGGCCGAGTTGCAGCGGCAGCACCTGCGGGCCGTGGGCGATCAGCCCGGGCAGCACCTGCTCCGGTTGCGGCGCCAGGCGCGCCGGGCGCTCGGCGTTGCGCCCCGCCAGTTGCGGCGAAACCACGGTGCCCGCCGGGCCGCGGGCCAGCAGGTAGCCTTCGCTGGTCAGCAACTGGTAGGCCAGCTCCACGGTGCCGCGGGCCACGCCCAGCTCGCTGGCCAGGCCGCGCACCGGCGGCACCCGCTCGCCCGGGCGCAGGGTGCCGCGGGCGATGGCCTCGCGGATGCGCTCGTAGAGCTGGCGGTAGATCGGCTGCGCCAGGCCGGGGTCCAGGCGCAGGGCGAGGGGCTCGGTCATGGCCTGGTTCGCTGCGGAGGTTGTGGAAAAAATGACTATGCCATGACGCGGATCAGCCGTCGCGAGCGGACGAGTGCCGCGCCAGCGGCTAGGCTTGCAGTTCCAGACCCGGGAGCAGCAAGGCGATGGACTTCAAGGATTACTACGCGGCGCTGGGCGTGGCGCCGGACGCCGACGAAAAGGCGATCAAGACCGCCTACCGCAAACTGGCGCGCAAATACCACCCCGACGTCAGCAAGGAGGCGGACGCCGAAGCGCACTTCAAGGAAGTCTCCGAAGCCTACGAGGTGCTCAAGAGCCCCGAGAAGCGCGCCGAATACGACCAGTTGCGCCAGTACCAGCAGAGCGGTCGCTTCGAGGCCCCGCCGGGCTGGCAGCCGTCCGGCGGCTTCGAAGGCGCCGAGCATTTCCAGGAGCAGGATTTCTCCGACTTCTTCGAGTCGATCTTCGGCGCCCACGCCGGCCCGCAGGCGCATCGCCGGCGGGAAAGGCGCGGCCGCGACATCGAACTGGAAGTGCCGTTGTTCCTGGAGGAAAGCCAGTCCGGCGAGCCGCAGCCGATCCGCTTCGGCCTGCCCAGCTACGACGAGCAGGGCCGGCGCCGGCCCGACGTGGAGAAGACGCTGAAGGTGCGCATTCCCCCGGGCGTGGTGGACGGCGAGCGCATCCGCCTGAAGGGCCAGGGCGCGCCCGGCATCGGCGGCGCGCCGGCCGGCGACCTCTACCTGATCATCCGCCTGGCGCCGCACCCGCTGTTCGACGTCGACGGCCGCGACCTCGTCCTCAGCGTGCCGCTGGCGCCCTGGGAAGCGGCGCTGGGGGCGAAGATCGAGGTGCCCACCCTGAACGGCCGCATCGCCCTCAGCGTGCCGCCGGGCAGCCAGAGCGGCCAGCGCCTGCGCATCCGCGGCAAGGGCCTGGCCGGCAAGGGCGAGGACCCCGCCGGCGACCTCTACGCGGTGCTCAAGGTGGTGATGCCCAAGGGTGCGCCCGAGGGCGAGACACGCAAGCACTGGGAAGAACTGGCCGCCCGCGCGGCCTTCGATCCACGCAGCCAGTGGGGTAAACGGCCATGAGCGACATACTGCTGAGCCTGGAGCTGGAAGAGCTCTGCGAGGGCGCGCGGCTGCCGCGCGAGACGCTGCTGGAGATAGTCGAGGTCGGCATCGTCGAGCCCCTGGAACGGCGGGGCGACACCTGGCTGTTCAGCGTCGAGTCGCTGACCCTGGTGCGCCGCGCGGTGCGCCTGCAACGCGAGTTCGAGGTGGACTGGCCGGGTATCGCCCTGGCCCTGCGCCTGCTCGACGAGGTGGAGCAGCTGCGCGCCGAGAACGCCCGCCTGCGCCAGCGGCTGGCGCGTTACGAGGAAGATTGAAGGGGCGGGGGAGTCCGCCCCGCCCCACGTTCCCCATGTAGGAGCGCGCCCTGCGCGCGAAATCGCGGGCAGGGCCCGCTCCTACAGGTTGCCGGAAAGCACGGCATTCCTCCCCGTAGGAGCGGACCTTGTCCGCGATAGCCGGATATCCCGGCGCGGATCGCGGATGAGATCCGCTCCTACGCTGCCCCACCCGCACCATTCCAATGTAGGAGCGCGCCCTGCGCGCGATTTCGTGGGCAGGAAGGCACACCGTTGCCCTGGAACGATGACGCGTTACGAGGAGAATGATGCTCTTCGTAGGAGCGAGCTTGCTCGCGAACAAGCCCCGCAGCGGAGATGGTTCGCGAGCAAGCTCGCTCCTACAAAAACGGTTCGGCTCGGCGCGGGGCTCAGGCCCCGGCGATCTTCTCCACCCAGCGGGCGTAGCTGTCGATGATGGTCTGCAGGAAGGGCCCGACCTGGTCGTTGGCCTTGCCGGCGGCGTCGAAGAAGTTGCCGGCGCCGCCCAGGTAGGTTTCCGGTTGCTGCATGCAGGGCACGTCGAGGAACACCAGGGACTGGCGCAGCGCGTGGTTGGCGCCGAAGCCGCCGATGGCCCCCGGCGAGACGCTGACCACGCCGCCCGGCTTGCCGCCCCAGGCGCTCTTGCCGTATGGGCGCGAGCCCACGTCGATGGCGTTCTTCAGCGCCCCCGGCACCGAGCGGTTGTATTCCGGGGTGACGAACAGCACCGCGTCGGCGCGGCGGATGCGCTCGCGGAAGGGCGCGTAGGCGGCCGGGGCGTTGTCGCCGTCCAGGTCCTCGTTGTACAGCGGCAGCTGGCCGATCTCGACGATCTCCAGCTTCAGGTTCGCCGGGGCCCGCTCGGCCAGGGCCAGGGCCACCTTGCGGTTGAGGGATTCCTTGCGCAGGCTGCCGACCAGCACGGCGACGTCGAAGACTTTGCTCATGGCATTTCCTTGTGGCTAGGGAAGTCGGGAACCTTCGTTATAGACGAGAAATGTGGCATTCGCGGGGGCGCTGCGCGGATCGGTCGCGAGGCGATGTCCCAGTCTTTCAATCGATTCTTGGCTCTGTTGACTGTGCCATGGCGCCCCTAGAGTGGCCCCATCCACTCTCCAGACGAGGTCGAACATGTGCACGAGAATCTTCTTCGCCGGCGCCACCGGTGCCGTGGGCAAGCGCCTGCTGCCCATATTGCTGGCGCTGGAGTGGGGCGCGCCCGGGTGCTACAACCTGGCGGAGCAGGACACCGAGGTCAGCACCGCGCTGGCGCGCCACCGGCTCGGCTGGCAGCCGGGCTTCCGTCTGGAGGCCGCCGCCCTGGCCCGAGGAGAAACCCCATGACGCCACTCACCCCCTTCACCCCGCAGCAACTGCAGGCCTGCCTGGCGCGCCTCGGCCTGCCGCCGCAGCCGCCGGCCGCGACCCTGCAGAGCCTCGAACGCCTGGTCGACGCGGCGCTGCACCACCTGCCTTTCGAGAACCTCGACGTGCTGCTGGCGCGGCCCGTCGCCATTGAGCCGGAGGCGGTCTTCGCCAAGGTCGTCGAGGGTGGCCGCGGCGGCTACTGCTTCGAACTGAACAGCCTGTTCGCCCGGCTTCTGGCCAGCCTTGGCTACCGCGTCAGCCTGCTGGTGGCGCGGGTGCGCTGGGGCATGCCGGCGGAGGTCGAGCGCACCCAGCAGAGCCACCTGCTGCTGCGCATCGAGCTGGACGAGGGGCCCTACCTGGCGGATGTCGGCTTCGGCGGCGCCAACCCGCCGCGGCCGCTGCCGCTGGTGATCGGCGAGGCGCTGCCCGGCGGCTGGCGCATCGCGCCCCACGACGGCGATGAGCTGGAGTTGGCGCTGCACACCGCCAGCGGCTGGCAGGCACTGTACCGCTTCACCCTGCAACCGCAGCACTGGGTCGATTACCTGCCGCGCAACTGGTACACCTCGACGCACCCGGACAGCGTGTTCCGCAAGAGCCTGCGGGTAGCGCTCAGCGAGGGCGACACGCGCCTGACCCTGCTCGACGGCCAGTTCGGCTGGCGCGATGCCAAGGGCAACGCCGAGCAGCGGCGGATCCTCGACGTGGACGAACTGATCGAGGTGCTGCGCGGGCGCTTCCACCTGCGCCTGCCGCCGGCCACCGCCGAGGCCCTGCGCGAGCCCCTGGCGCGGCTGCTCTAGTTGCCGGTCATGCCGATGCCGTGGGCCATCAGGCTGGCCAGCAGCGGTAGGATCAGCATCGCCAGCAGCTCGATGCGGATCACCAGCGTCACCCGCCGGCCCTGGGCCTCGCCGACCTGCGGGGCCTGGCCCGCCTTGAGCGCGTTGCGCCAGTTGAGGAAGGTCAGCGTCGGGTAGATGGACAGCAGCGCCACCAGTACGAACAGGCCGACCAGGGCGTGGAAGGCGGCGTTGTGCAGGTAGTAGTCCAGGCCCTTGGCGAACCACAGGGTGCGGGCGATGCCGGTGAGCAGCACGACGCCGGCGCTGGCGCCGTAGGCCAGGTCGATGATCACCAGGCTGCGGGCGCGCCTGGCGTCCAGCGGCAGCTGGAACAGGCGGTGCTCCAGCACCAGCAGGGCGAACATCACGAAGATGGAGATGAAGTGCAGGTAGGCAACCAGGGCTGAAGCCATGTCGTCGGTTCCTTGTCAGGCGTGGGCCGTGGTCCGCGCCACGGCTTCGTTGTGCTCGGCGCGATCGTGGGCGCCGCCTGGCACTTTAGAGCGCGGCGGCGCCGCCTGCCAGTCACGCCGAGGGCAGGCCGACCCAGGCGTCGCGGCGCGTCAGGCGCCAGGCGTAGGCGGCGAGGATCAGCCCGCGCAGCAGCATGAAGCTGAGGAACGCCAGCCACAGCCCGTGGTTGCCCAGCGGCTGCAGCAGCCAGCCCAGCGGCAGGCTCACGGCGCAGGCCAGGAGCATGGCGTTGCGCATCTCGCGGGCGCGGGTGGCGCCGATGAACAGCCCGTCCAGCAGGTAGCTCCACATGCCGATCAGGGGCAGCGCGGCGAGGTACGGCAGGTACTGGTCGGCCACCGCGCGCACCTCGGGGATGTCGCTCTGCAGGGCGATGAACAGGTGCCCGGCGCTGCCGAAGAACAGCACGAAGGCCAGGCTGGCCAGCAGCGACCAGCCGCAGGCCACCAGCAGCGAGCGGCGCAGCGTGCGCCGGTCGCCGCTGCCAATGGCATGGCCGCACAGGGCCTCCACCGCGTGGGCCAGGCCGTCGAGGGCGTAGGAGGTGATCATCAGGCCGTTGAGCAGCAGGGCGTTGGCTGCCACCGTGGCGTCGCCCAGGCGCGCGCCCTGCACGGTCACCAGGAAGAACACGCCCTGCAGCGCCAGGCTGCGGATGAAGATGTCGCGGTTGACCATCAGCAGCGGCGCCCAGCTCACCCAGCGGCGCAGGCGGCGCCAGTCCGGCACGCCGGGGAAGCGCCCCAGCGCGCCGCGGGCCAGCCACAGGCCGAGCGCCGCGCCGCTCCACTCGGCGATCACCGAGGCCTGCGCGGCGCCGGCCACGCCCCAGCCCAGGCCGAGCACGAAGAGCAGCTCCAGGGCGATGTTCACCAGGTTGGTGGTCAGCAGGATGGCCAGCGGCCCGCGGGCGTTCTGCGTGCCCAGCAGCCAGCCGATCAGCGCGTAGCTGGCCAGGGCCGCGGGCAGGCCGAACAGGCGGATGTGGAAGAACTGCCGGGCCAGGCCGTCGAGTTCCGGCGAGGCGTTCATCAGGCCCATGGCCACCGGTGTCAGCGGCAGCGCCAGCAGGCCCAGCAGCAAGGCCAGGCCCATCGCCAGCAGCAGGCCCTGGCCGAGGATGCGCCGCAGCGCGCCGCCATCGCCGCGCCCGGCGGCCTGGGCGGCGAAGCCGGTGGTGCCCATGCGCAGGAAGCCGAGCACGCCCACCAGCAGGGTGTACAGGCTGCCGCCCACGGCCACGGCGCCCAGCTGGTGGGCGTGGGGCAGGTGGCCGATGACCGCGCTGTCGACCAGGGTCACCAGCGGCACGGAAACGTTGGACAGGATCATCGGCGCGGCCAGCGCCCAGACCCGCCGGTGGGTCGGGCGATCGCGCCAGGCGTCGCTCAGTGGGTTCATGCAAGGCTCCGCAGCAGCGCCGCAGTATAGCGGGGCCGGAGCGCCCGCGGCCTTACGCCTGCTTCTTGCGGTAGGCGCAGTAGCCCGGGCGCGGGCCCACCTGCGGGTGGTTGCGGCAGGTGTCCGGGCGCTTGGCGTAGACCGTGCACAGGCGCGTCTTGCGGTCCAGGTACAGGCAGTCGCCGTTGCTGCTGCGGGTGAGGGTGAAGATGCCGCTCTTCTGGTTGAAGCGCTCGACCAGGCCTTCCTTGCTCAGGCGCTTGGCGATGTTCTTCGCCGGCTCCTCGCGTTCGAACTCGTCCACCACGCCCAGGCGGATGAGGTCGCCGATGCGCACTTCCACCGGCATGGTGCAGCAGGTGGCGTGGCAGTCGCGGCACAGGCCCGAGCTGTACTTCGCCCAGGTTTCCAGGCGGTCGAGTTCGGCGTTGGCGATCAGCGGGGGTTTTCTCATGGCGGCGGCACGGTGCGTTGCGGGGCGCGCAATCATAGTGGCCTCGACGGCGGATTGCGCGCCCTTTCGACGAAACGGCGGCGTCAGTCGCGCCAGCGCGGCTGCAGGTCGTCGTCCAGCGTCCAGTGCGGCTGCCCCGGGCGCAGGCGCACGCCGCCGACCCAGCGCTCGGCGGCCAGCTGGTCCAGGCCGTGGCGCTCGCCGGCCAGCACCTGGCGGCCCAGCGCGGTGAGATGCACCGGGCGCTGGGCCCAGGGCAGCTGCGGCTCGGCTTCCAGCAACAGCGGGGTGGGGCTGTCGATCAGCGGGCGCATCAGCACGTGGAACATCAGGTCGCCCAGGTAGGGCAACGGCTCGCGGTGCGTCATCAGCTCGGCGAACACCCGGCCCAGGGGCAGCTCGCCGCGCTCGGCGACTATGCCCAGGCTCAGGCGTTCGGTCAGCGACAGGCCGTCGCGCGCGCCGGGCAGCTCCTGCAACTGGCGGCGCAGGGCATTGCCCAGCAGCGGCAACGCCGGTGTCGGTTTGCTGGCCAGCGTGGCCCAGGCCTGTGGCGAGGGCTGGCGGTAGGCGTCCCAGGCTTCGCGGGCCAGCAGCAGGGCCTCTTCGCCCAGCGGCCGGCGCTGCGGCCAGAGCCAGGCGAGCAGGTCGGGGGCCAGTTGGCCGATGCCGATGAAGCGCTGCACGCCGGGCACCCGGTCGGTCTCGATCAGCTCCAGGCGCTCGGGCAAGCGCGGCAGGCCGGCGAGTACGCGGATCAGGAACAACTGGTCGTAGGCATCGGCCTCGCACCAGAGCACCACCCGCAGGCGCTCGGGGAGTTGGTCGAGCAGGGCGTATTCGTCCCGGGTGCGGCGCAGGGCGTCGACCGCGGGAATGTCGAAAGCCTGGCTGACGAAGGCCGCGCGCAGCTGGCGGAAGCTTTCTTCCGGCAGCACCGGCACGGGGCCCATGCTCAGCGGGTCGGCGAACATGCGGAACTCGCCGCGGAAGCCGGCGAGTTCCAGGCTGTGGGCGATGTCGTTGCCGCAGCGCAGGTGCAGGCAGGCGGCTTCGTCGCCGCTGGCGAAGTCCGGGTGGCGCGCGGCGAAGGCGATGGCCTCGACGTGGGCCTTGAGCTTCGGCCAACTGGCGAAGCCCAGTTCCCGCGCCAGCAGCCACTGGCAGTCGGCCAGCCGCGGCGGGTGGCCGAGGCCTTGCGGGGCCTGGGCGTGGAGGCGTTGCAGGGCTTGCGCCTGGCCGGCGCGCAGGTCGCGCAGCAGGGCCTTGGCGTGCTGGCGTTGGCGGTCGAGGTCGATACGGCCGTCTTGGCCGGAAGTCGGGGACATACGAGCTCCTTTCGGGCCGGGTCCGCTGTCGGGCCGGAGTCGTATGGAAAGTCGGCGGATGCAGCACCTGGGCGAACCCTTTCCGCGGACCGGTGGCGTGGTGGACGCCGCCGCCCGACTATAGCGGCGGCGCCCGCGCCGGGCAATGCCGGCGCTCAGCCCTTGCGGATCAGCCAGATGCCCACGCCGATGGCGGCGATGCCGGCCAGCTTCAGGGCGCTGATGGGGTTCTCCCTGAAGCCGGCCCAGCCGAAGTGGTCGAGGGTCATGGCCATGCCCAGCTGGCCGGCCAGCACCAGCACCATGAACAGCAGGGCGCCGACCCGCGGCGCGGCGAAGGCGGCGATGAAGATGAAGAACATGCCGAGGAAGCCGCCGCACCAGTGCCACCAGTGCAGCGAGCGCAGCGCCTGGAGGGCGGGGAACTCGCGGTTGGCGAGGGTCAGCACCAGCAGGCCGAAGGTGCCGACGACGAAGGAGATCAGCGCGGCGGCCAGCACGCTGGACACCTGCTTGGCCAACTGGCCGTTGATGCCCGCCTGCAGCGGCAGGCAGGCGCCGGCGATCAGCGGCAGGACGAACATCCACCAGGGCGGCGTGGGCATGGGGTACTCCTTGGCAGTCGAAGCGAAAAGGACAGCCGGCTAGTATGCACCAGACCGGAGCAGCGCTCCCGCTTCCCAGGAGAGAAACCATGGGCACCTCCGCTTCCCGCACCCTGGCCGCGCGCATCGAGCGCCCCTGGCAGGTGGCCTACGACTTCCTCGCCGAGCCGCGCAACTTCCCGCGCTGGGCTTCGGGCCTGTGCAGCGCCATCGAACCGCTGGACGCCGACCACTGGCTGGCACAGACGCCCCAGGGGCCGCTGCGGGTGCGCTTTTCGCCGCGCAACCCGTTCGGCGTGCTGGACCACGACGTGCTGCCCGAAGACGCCCCGCCCATCCACATCCCCCTGCGCCTGATCGCCAACGGCGACGGCTGCGAACTGCTGCTGACCCTGCTGCGCCAGCCGGCGATGGACGACGTCGCCTTCGAACGCGATGCGCAGTGGGTGGAGAAGGATTTGCGGGCGATCAAGGCGTTGCTGGAGTCGGAGGAGCTGCCTTGGTCGATGGGGTTTTCGCCGTGAAGTTCGGGGCGGGCGCTTCGAGGTTGAACACGGAGTGTGTTTGGGGCCAAGGTCAGGCGGCGTATAACCGCGAACGGTTATACGCCCTACGCCACTTGTAGGCGCCGCTGCTTTTCGTAGCCTGTAGGATGGGTTGAGCGAAGCGATACCCATCACCGTGACCACCACACGCATGGGTTTCGCAGGCTCAACCCATCCTACGAAATGCACCTGGTGCAGCCGGCAGATAATTGTTCCTACGGGATTTCCTGCTTTACGCCACTGCCTGCAGGCGGGGGATCGGTGGATGGGGTTGCTGGCTGACCTGCCAGAGGTCGTAGGCGGCCTGCATCGCCAGCCAGTGCCGGGCGCTGGACAGGCCGGCCTGTTCCAGGCGCCAGGCCAGGTCGGCGCTGATGGGCGCGCGGCCATGCAGCACCTTGGACAGGTGCGGCCGGCTGAAACCCAGGTGCGCGGCCAGCGCGGTGACCGACAGGCACAGGGCCGGCAAAACATCCTCGCGCAGGATTTCGCCCGGGTGGGGTGGGTTGTGCATGGCCATGGCGAGCCCTCCGCTCAGTGGTAGTCGAGGTAGTCCAGCAGTTCCGCGTCGGTGCCTTCGAAGCGGAAGATCACCCGCCAGTTGCCGGAGACGCTGACGGACCAGTAGCCCCGCAGCGTGCCTTTCAGCCCATGCAGGCGATAACCGGGCAGGTCCATTTCCCTGGGGGCCTTGGCGGCATCCAGGGCAGCAAGGATGCGCAGCAGCCTGGACACATGGTCAGCCCTGACGCCGCGATGATCCCCGTGCAGGTAAAGGGCACGCAGGCCCTTGTGGCGGAAGCTCCTGATCATCGGCGGACTGTAATCTAATAGATTACAGCTTCCTGAGCCGAGATGCTTGTAGGATGGCGCCGCTTCTCGTAGGAGCGAGCTTGCTCGCGAATGGGGTCTCCCGGATGCATTGGCATTACGCCGACCTCCGCTCCCTCTCCCCAGCCCTCTCCCTGAAGGGAGAGGGGGCTTGTCCGTGCCGGCTGGGAATAAGGTTTTAGCCGGGAAACATAGAGGTGTTTCCGGCTGACTGCTTGGTGCCCGTTTCTGCCGAACGGTCCCCTCTCCCTTCAGGGAGAGGGTTAGGGAGAGGGCGCTTTGCGGAACCGCACCAAACCCCCCAACAGAACACCCCTCACAACCGCGCCCCCAACTCCGCCCCCTCCCTGATCGCCCGCTTGGCATCCAGCTCGCGCGCCAGGCGGGCGCCGCCGATGATGTGGTGGCGCAGGTTCTCCGCGGCCTGGGTGGGGTGCAGCTCCAGCAGCGGTTCCTGGCCGGCGCAGATCACCACGTTGTCCACCGCCAGGCACTGTTCGCGGCCGTCCATGCGGATGTGCAGGCCGGCGTCGTCGATGCGCAGGTATTCCACGCCGCCCAGCATCCGCACCTGGTGGTGCCTCAGGTGGGCGCGGTGGACCCAGCCGCTGGTCTTGCCCAGGCCGGCGCCGGGCGTGCCCGGTTTGCGCTGCAGCAGCCAGAGCTGGCGTTTCGGCGTGATCGGCGTGGGCCTGCGCAGCCCGCCTGGCGTGCTGTTGTCCAGGTCGATGCCCCATTCGCCCAGCCACTGGCCCAGCGGCTGCGGGCCTTCGCGTTCGGCGAGCAGGAAGCTGGCGACGTCGAAGCCGATGCCGCCGGCGCCGATCAGCGCCACCTTCCGGCCCACCGGCGCGCCGTTCAGCACGTCGAGGTAGCCGAGCACCCTGGGATGCTCGATGCCCGGCAACTGCAGCCGGCGCGGGCGGATGCCGGTGGCGACTATCACCTCGTCGAACTGCCCTTGCAGCTCACCGCGGGCGATATGCCGGTTCAGCTGCAGGTCCACGCCCAGCTCGGCCAGGCGCACGGCGAAGTAGCGCAGGGTTTCGCCGAACTCTTCCTTGCCGGGGATGCGCCGGGCCAGGTTGAACTGTCCGCCGATCGCGCCGCTGGCCTCGAACAGGCTGACGCGGTGGCCGCGCTCGGCCGCCACGCAGGCCGCCGAGAGCCCGGCGGGGCCGGCGCCGATCACCGCGATGCGCTTGGGCTGGCGCGCCTTGCGGTAGCGCAGCTCGGTCTCGTGGGCGGCGCGCGGGTTGACCAGGCAGCTGGCGCGGCGGTTGGCGAAGGCGTGGTCGAGGCAGGCCTGGTTGCAGGCGATGCAGGTGTTGATGCGCCCGGGCTGGCCGGCGGCGGCCTTCTGCACGAACTGCGGGTCGGCCAGCAGCGGCCGGGCCAGGGACACCAGGTCGGCCTGGCCGCTGGCGAGCAGCGCCTCGGCCAGCTCCGGGGTGTTGATGCGGTTGCTGGCGATGAGCGGGATGCGCAGCTCGCGGCGCAGGCGCGCGGTCACCTCGGCGAAGGCCGCGCGCGGCACCGAGGTGACGATGGTCGGCACCCGCGACTCGTGCCAGCCGAAGCCGCTGTTGAGCACATCCACGCCGGCCTCCTGCAGCGCCAGGGCCACCTGGCGCACCTCGTCCCAGGTATTGCCGCCTTCCACCAGGTCGAGCAGCGACAGGCGGAAGCCGATGACGAAGCGCTCGCCCGCCGCGCGGCGGATGCGCCGGACGATCTCCAGCGCCAGGCGCATGCGGTTCTCCAGGCTGCCGCCCCAGCGGTCCTGGCGGCGGTTGCCGCGCGGGCAGAGGAACTGGTTCAGCAGGTAGCCCTCGCTGCCCATGATTTCCACCCCGTCGTAGCCGGCGGCGCGGGCCAGGCGCGCGCAGCGGCCGAAGGCGGCGATGGTGCGGGCGATGCCGCGCTCGGACAGCTCACGCGGGGCGAACCAGCTGATCGGCGACTTGAGCGGCGAGGCCGAGACCACCAGCGGGTGGTAGCCGTAGCGCCCGGCGTGGAGGATCTGCAGCAGGATGCGCCCGCCCTCGGCGTGCACCGCCTGGGTCAGGCGGCGGTGCGCCGGCACCTGCAGGCTGCCGGTCAGGTCGCTGCCCAGCGGCAGCAGCCAGCCCTCGCGGTTGGGCGCGAAGCCGCCGGTGATGATCAGCCCCACGCCGCCGCGGGCGCGCTCGCGGTAGTAGGCGGCGAGCTTGCCGAAGTCCCACAGGCGGTCCTCCAGGCCGGTGTGCATGGAGCCCATGACCACGCGGTTGCGCAGCTGCAGCGGGCCGATCCGCAGCGGGGCGAGCAGGTGAGGGTAGGGGCTGGCGTCGGTGGCGTGCATGCTGGCTTCGTCGGCAGGGCGATGAGCGCACCATAGGAAGTTGCGCGGCGCCGGTGAACGGCCCGGCTGACGGCTGCCGCGGGCATTTGGGCCAAGCCGCCGCGGCTTGACAGCTGGCGCAGCGGGCACACACTGGAACGGTGGGGCGGCAGCTTTCGCCGCCCCCGGTTCCCTGACAGGCTTGCGCGGGAGGTTGTCATGAACAGCACAAGAAGAAAGCACCTGCGGCACTATCGCCACTACCTGCTCGCCGCGCTGCTGGGCCTGCTCCTGCTGGGGCTGCACGAGACCGTCAACCAGGACCTGCAGCCCTCCTGCCTGGGCGACGACGGCCAGCTGATCTGTTCCTACCCCTCGCGTACCGATTTGCAGGTACTGCTTTATTTCCGCTGACCCGGCCCCGCGTGCTGACGCGGGTCAGGAAAGCGAATCGGTCTTTTCAGGCAGAGTCTGCGCCTGCTCCCTATGGCTTGCCCTGGCACAAAGTGCCAGGTTGGCTATCTTTTAAACAGAGGCGCCTGGCCAGGTACTGGGCGCCCTTTGCCTGATCAGGAGACGCACGATGGACATGAACCGTCGGCAATTCTTCAAGGTCGCCGCCGTCGGCCTTGGAGGATCAAGCCTTGCGGCCCTCGGCATGGCGCCCCCGGAGGCCTTCGCCGAACAGATCCGCCACTTCAAGCTCGAACGCACCACCGAGACCCGCAACACCTGCACCTATTGCTCGGTAGGCTGCGGCATCCTCATGTACAGCCAGGGCGACGCGGCCAAGAACGTCACCCAGAACATCATCCACATCGAGGGCGACGGCGACCACCCGGTCAACCGCGGCACCCTCTGCCCGAAAGGCGCGGGCCTGCTGGACTTCGTCCACAGCCCCAACCGCCTGAAGTACCCGCAGATCCGCGAGCCCGGCTCCGGCGAGTGGAAGCGCATCGAGTGGGACGAGGCGCTGGACCGCATCGCCCGCCTGATGAAGGACGACCGCGACGCCAACTTCATCGAGAAGAACGCCCAGGGCCAGACGGTGAACCGCTGGCTGACCACCGGCTTCCTGGCCGCCTCGGCGTCTTCCAACGAAGCGGGCTACATCACCCACAAGGTGGTGCGTTCCCTCGGCATCCTGGGGTTCGATAACCAAGCGCGTGTCTGACACGGCCCGACGGTGGCAAGTCTTGCCCCGACGTTTGGCCGTGGAGCCATGACCAACCACTGGACCGACATCAAGAATGCCGATCTGATCCTCATCATGGGCGGCAACGCGGCCGAGGCGCACCCCTGCGGCTTCAAATGGGTGACCGAAGCCAAGGCGCACAACAAGGCGCGCCTGCTGGTGGTGGACCCGCGCTTCACCCGCTCAGCCTCGGTGGCCGACTACTACGCGCCCATCCGCACGGGGACGGACATCGCCTTCCTCGGCGGCCTGATCAGCTACCTGATCGAGAACGGCAAGTACCAGAAGGAATACGTCGAGCACTACACCGACGCCGCCTTCATCGTGCAGGAAGGCTTCGGCTTCGAGGACGGCCTGTTCAACGGCTACGACGCCGAGAAGCGCAGCTACCCGGACAAGTCCGCGTGGAACTACGAGCGCGGCGAGGACGGCTTCGCCAAGGTCGACCCCACGCTGCAGCACCCGCGCTGCGTGTTCAACCTGCTGCGCCAGCACTACAGCCGCTACACGCCGGACGTGGTCAGCAACATCTGCGGCACGCCCAAGGACATGATGCTCAAGGTCTGGGCCGAGATCGCCGAGACCTCGGCCCCCGGCAAGGCCATGACCATCATGTACGCCCTGGGCTGGACGCAGCACTCGGTGGGTGCGCAGATGATCCGCACCGGCGCCATGGTGCAGCTGCTGCTGGGCAACATCGGCATGCCCGGCGGCGGCATGAACGCCCTGCGCGGGCACTCCAACATCCAGGGCCTGACCGACCTGGGGCTGCTGTCCAACTCGTTGCCCGGCTACCTGACCCTGGCCATGGACGCCGAGCAGGACTACGCCGCCTACATCGCCAAGCGCACCGCCAAGCCGCTGCGCCCGGGGCAACTGTCCTACTGGCAGAACTACAGCAAGTTCCACGTCAGCCTGATGAAGTCCTGGTTCGGCAAGGCCGCCACGGCGGAGAACAACTGGTGCTTCGACTGGCTGCCCAAGCTCGACATGCCCGGCGCCGGCTACGACGTGCTGCGGGTGTTCGACATGATGTACCAGGGCAAGGTCAACGGGTACTTCTGCCAGGGCTTCAACCCCATCGCCTCGTTCCCCAACAAGGGCAAGGTCGGCGCCGCGCTGGCCAAGCTCAAGTGGCTGGTGATCATGGACCCGCTGGCCACCGAGACCTCGGAGTTCTGGCGCAACGCCGGCGATTTCAACAACGTCGACACCCAGGCCATCCAGACCACGGTGATCCGCCTGCCCACCACCTGCTTCGCCGAGGAGGACGGCTCCATCGTCAACTCCGGGCGCTGGCTGCAGTGGCACTGGAAGGGCGGCGAGCCGCCGGGCCAGGCGCGCCCGGACATCGCCATCATGGCCGGGCTGTACCACCGCCTGCGCGAGCTGTACACGAAGGAGGGCGGCAAGTTCCCCGACGCCATCCTCGGCCTCGACTGGCCCTACCTGCGCCCGGACGAGCCGAGCCCCGAAGAGCTGGCCAAGGAGTACAACGGCAAGGCCCTGGCCGACCTGGTCGACCCGAAGAACGGCATGGTCCTGGCCAAGGCCGGCGAGCAGTTGCCCGGCTTCGCGTTGCTGCGCGACGACGGCAGCACCACCAGCGGCTGCTGGATCTTCGCCGGTTCCTGGACGCAGCAGGGCAACCAGATGGCCCGCCGCGACAACGCCGACCCCTACGCCATGGGCCAGACCCTCGGCTGGGCCTGGGCCTGGCCGGCCAACCGGCGCATCCTCTACAACCGCGCCTCGGCCGACCTTGCCGGCAAGCCGTGGGACCCCGAGAAGAAACGCCTGGTGTGGTGGAACGGCAAGGCCTGGGGCGGCACCGACGTGCCCGACTACAAGCCCGACGTGCCGCCGGAAGCGGGCATGAACCCGTTCATCATGAACCCCGAGGGGGTGGCGCGCTTCTTCGCCGTGGACAAGATGGCCGAGGGGCCCTTCCCCGAGCACTACGAGCCGTTCGAGACGCCCATCGGCATCAACCCGCTGCACAAGGACAACCCCAAGGCCACCAGCAACCCGGCCGCGCGGGTGTTCAAGAACGATATGGAAGTCTTCGGCAAGGCCGACGAGTTCCCCTACGCGGCCACCACCTACCGCCTCACCGAGCACTTCCACTTCTGGACCAAGCATTGCCGGCTGAACGCTATCACCCAGCCGGAGCAGTTCGTGGAAATCGGCGAGGTACTGGCCAAGGAACTGGGGATCGCTGCCGGCGACCGCGTGAAGGTCTCCTCCAACCGCGGCTACATCAAGGCCGTGGCGGTGGTGACCAAGCGCATCCGCCCGCTGCAGGTCGACGGCAAGACCGTGCACCACGTCGGCATCCCGCTGCACTGGGGCTTCGCCGGGGTGGCGCGCAACGGCTACCTGACCAACACCCTGACGCCCTTCGTCGGCGACGGGAACACGCAGACGCCGGAGTTCAAGTCGTTCCTGGTCAACGTCGAGAAAATCAGCGGAGGTGAGGCATGAGCACGCAAGACATCAGTGCCCGTTCGGCCACCACCACGCCGATGCCCTCGGTGCGCAACCAGCAGGAAGTGGCCAAGCTCATCGACGTGTCCAAGTGCATCGGCTGCAAGGCCTGCCAGGTGGCCTGCTCGGAATGGAACGAGCTGCGCGACGAGGTGGGCCACAACCACGGGGTGTACGACAACCCGCTGGACCTGACGGCCGACTCCTGGACGGTGATGCGCTTCACCGAGCACGAGAACCCCAACGGCAACCTCGAATGGCTGATCCGCAAGGACGGCTGCATGCACTGCGCCGAGCCGGGCTGCCTGAAGGCCTGCCCGAGCCCAGGGGCGATCGTGAAATACGCCAACGGCATCGTCGACTTCAACCAGGACCACTGCATCGGCTGCGGCTACTGCATCACCGGCTGCCCGTTCAACATCCCGCGCATCTCGCAGAAGGACCACAAGGCCTACAAGTGCACCCTGTGTTCCGACCGCGTGAGCGTGGGCATGGAGCCGGCCTGCGTGAAGACCTGCCCCACCGGCGCCATCGTCTTCGGCACCAAGGACGCCATGAAGGAGCACGCCGCCGAACGCATCGAGGACCTCAAGTCGCGCGGCTTCGAGCACGCCGGGCTGTATGACCCCGAAGGCGTCGGCGGCACCCACGTGATGTACGTGCTGCACCACAACGACCAGCCCTCGCTGTACGCCGGCCTGCCCGACAAGCCGGCCATCAGCCCGATGGTCAGCCTGTGGAAGGGCATCACCAAGCCGCTGGGCCTGCTGGCCATGGGCGCGGTGGTGCTCGCCGGGTTCTTCCACTACACCCGCATCGGCCCCAACCGCACGGAAGAGGATGAGCAGCCGGGGCCGGACCCGGAGGCGCCGGTACACAAGGTCGACCCTTCGGTGCACCGCTATGACCCGCGCGACCCGCGTTGAGCCCATGCACCGAACAGCCCCCTCTCCCGTCGGGGAGAGGGTTGGGGAGAGGGCGCTCGTCGGCCCTCAGAGGAGCCCAGCATGAAAAAAGACATCCAACGCTATACCGCCAACGAGCGCAGCAACCACTGGCTGGTGGCGATCTTCTTCATCCTCGCCGGCCTGTCGGGGCTGGCGCTGTTCCACCCGGCGCTGTTCTGGCTCAGCAGCCTGTTCGGCGGCGGGCCCTGGACGCGCATCCTGCACCCCTTCCTGGGGCTGGCGATGTTCGTGTTCTTCCTCGGCCTGGTGCTGCGCTTCGCCCACCACAACCTGCTCGACCGCAGCGACGTGCAGTGGCTGAAGCAGTGGCGCGACGTGGTCGGCAACCGCGAGGAGAACCTCCCTGCGGTGGGCCGCTACAACGCCGGGCAGAAGCTGCTGTTCTGGGTCCTGCTGCTGTGCATGCTGGCGCTGCTGGTGACCGGCCTGGTGATTTGGCGCCAGTACTTCAGCGCCTGGTTCGGCATCGAGGTCATTCGCCTGTCCGCGCTGCTGCACGCCTTCGCCGCCTTCGTGCTGATCAGCAGCATCATCGTGCACATCTATGCCGGCATCTGGGTCAAGGGCTCCATGGGCGCGATGCTCTATGGTTGGGTCAGCCGCGCCTGGGCCCGCAAGCACCACGCCGCCTGGCTCAAGAGCGTGGATAAGGGTGAGGGCCACTGAGCGATCTGCCCTCCTGTAGGAGCGAGCTTGCTCGCGAACCCCATGGGCACGGCATCCACCCATACACCGAACAGTCCCCTCTCCCTTCAGGGAGAGGGCTAGGGAGAGGGAAAGGCGGCTGATCCAGACGATTCGCCCCATCCCTGAAACCACCGACCAAGGAGTCCTGCGTGCCAGGCCAAATCCTCGAACCCGGCCAGATCGAAGCCGCCGCCAACATCCCCCCGTTCCTCAAGCTGCCCTCGCCGCAGCTCTTCGCCCTGCGTGGTCAGCGCCTGCGCCAGCTCGCCGAAGGCCATCCCCTGGGCGACTACCTGAGCCTGCTGGCCGAGTTGTGCGACATCCAGCAACACCTGCTCGACAACCCACCGCCGCTGCCCATGCCCGACGAAGCCGCCCTGCGCCGCAGCGTCGAACACGGCATGCCGCCGCTGGGCTTCGAAGTGCTGGTGCGCGAAGGCGCCTGGCTGGCGCTGCTCGACCCGCTGCTGCAGGCCTTCGCCACCAGCCCGGCCAGCCCCATCGCCGATGCCCTGCAGCAACTGCGCAAGGCCGACGCCGGCCAGCGCAAGGCCTGGGCTCTGGCCCTGCTCAACGGCCAGTTCGACCTGCTGCCGGCGGCCCTGGTGCCCTTCCTCGGCGCCACCCTGCAGGTCGCCTTCAGCCACTGGCTGCTGCGCCTGCCCGAAGGCCTGCTCAGCGAGCGCGAGGAACAGACCCTGTGCCCGGCCTGCGGCTCGCCGCCGGTGGCCGGCGTCATCCACAATCGCGGCAAGTACAACGGCCTGCGCTACCTGGCCTGCTCGCTGTGCTCCTGCCAGTGGCACTACGTGCGCATCAAGTGCAGCCACTGCCGACAGAGCAAGGGCCTGTTCTACCTGTCGGAGCAGAGCGACAGCCGCGAGGTCATCCATGCCCCGCTGCGCGCCGAGGTCTGCCCCAACTGCCAGGCCTACCTCAAGCAGTGCTACCTGGAGCACGACGAAGCCACCGAGCCCCAGGCCGACGACCTCGCCAGCCTGGCCCTGGACATCCGCCTGGCCGAGGAAGGCTACCTGCGCAGCGCGCCCAACCTGCTGCTGTCCCCCGGCGGCGCAGACTGACCTAGACTGCATCCAGACCCCCGTAGGATGGGTTGAGGAGCCCGCGACGATACCCATCGCCTCCCCAACCCTCGAAGCACCAGACAGGACCGCGCATGACCTCCGCCCGCCTGCCCTCCATCGACCGCCTGCTGCGCAGCCCGGCCTGCGCCCCGCTGCAACAGCGCTACGGCCGCGAAGCCCTGCTCGGCACCCTGCGCGACCTGCTCGACGAACTGCGCGAGCCGGCCCGCCACGGCCAGCTCGCCGCCGTGGAACTGAGCGAAGCGGTGCTCGCCGGCCGCGCCGGCGAACGCCTGGCCGCGCACCACGCCAGCCGTGTGCGGCGGGTGTTCAACCTCACCGGCACCGTGCTGCACACCAACCTCGGCCGCGCCCTGCTGCCGGAAGAAGCCATCGAAGCCATCACAATGGCTGCGCGCTACCCGCTGAACCTCGAATTCGACCTGGCCAGCGGCAGGCGTGGCGACCGCGACGACCTCATCACCGGGCTGATCCGCGAGCTGACCGGCGCCGAGGCGGTCACCGTGGTCAACAACAACGCCGCCGCCGTGCTGCTGGCGCTCAACAGCCTGGGCGCGCGCAAGGAAGGCATCATCTCGCGCGGCGAACTGATCGAGATCGGCGGTGCCTTCCGCATCCCCGACATCATGGCCCGCGCCGGGGTGAAACTGGTCGAGGTCGGCACCACCAACCGCACCCACGCCAAGGACTACGAAGCCGCCATCGGCCCGCGCAGCGGTTTGCTCATGCGCGTGCACACCAGCAACTACAGCGTGCAGGGCTTCACCGCCAGCGTCGCCACCCGCGACCTCGCCGGCATCGCCCATGCCCACGGCTTGCCGCTGCTGGAAGACCTGGGCAGCGGCACCCTGGTGGACCTGACGCGCTGGGGCCTGCCCAAGGAACCGACCGTGCAGGAGGCCCTGAAGGACGGCGCCGACATCGTCACCTTCAGCGGCGACAAACTTCTCGGCGGCCCCCAGGCCGGGCTGATTCTCGGCAGCAAGGAGCTGATCGGGCGGATCAAGAAGAACCCGCTCAAGCGCGCCCTGCGCGTGGACAAGCTGACCCTCGCCGCGCTGGAAGCCGTGCTCGGCCTGTACCGCGACCCCGACCGCCTGGCCGAACGCCTCACCACCCTGCGCCTGCTCAGCCGCCCGCAAGCCGACATCCAGGCCCAGGCCGTGCGCCTGGCGCCGCTGCTCGCCGCGCAACTGGGCGCCGGCTGGACGGTAAGCGCGGAAGCCGCCCTGGGCATGATCGGCAGCGGCGCCCAGCCGGTGGCACGCCTACCCAGCGCCGCCCTGGCCCTTCGCCCGCAAAGCAACAAACGCCTGCGCGGCCGCGCCCTGCGCGAACTGGAAGAACGCCTGCGCGGCCTGCCGATCCCGGTGCTCGGGCGCATCGACGACGACACCCTGTGGCTCGACCTGCGCCAGCTCGACGACGAGGCCGCCTTCCTCGCGCAACTGCCGCTGCTGGCGGAGGGCGAGGCTTGATCGTCGGCACCGCCGGGCACATCGACCACGGCAAGACCGCCCTGCTGCGCGCGCTCACCGGCGTGGAAGGCGACCGCCGCCCGGCCGAGCGCGAACGCGGCATCACCATCGACCTGGGCTACGTCTATGCCGACCTCGGCGACGGCGCGCTGACCGGCTTCATCGACGTGCCCGGCCACGAACGCTTCGTCCACAACATGCTGGCCGGCGCCAGCGGCATCGACCTGGTGCTGCTGGTGGTGGCCGCCGACGACGGCGTGATGCCGCAGACCCGCGAACACCTGGCCATCGTCGAACTGCTCGGCATCCCCCGCGCCCTGGTGGCCCTGAGCAAGGCCGACCGCGTCAGCCCGCAGCGCCTGGCCGAAGCCCGCGCCGAAGTGGAAAGCTTGTTGGCTGCGGGGCCGCTGGCCGGCGCGCCGATCTACCCGGTTTCCAGCGTCACGGGGGAGGGCGTAGATGCTTTGCGCCAGGCCCTGGCCAAGGCCGCCCGCGAGGTCCATGAGCGCTCCAGCCAGGGCGGCTTCCGCCTGGCCGTGGACCGCGCTTTCAGCGTCAGCGGCGCGGGCCTGGTGGTCACCGGAACGGCCTTCTCCGGCAGCGTGAAGGTGGGTGACGAACTCCAGCTGGGCAACGCCGGCCGCCCGGTGCGTGTGCGCGGCCTGCACGCCCAGAACCGCGTCGCCGAACAGGCCCACGCCGGCCAGCGGGTGGCGGTCAACATCGCCGGCGAACGCCTGGGCCCGGACCAGGTGAAACGCGGCGACTGGCTGCTGGCGCCGGAACTGCACGCGCCCACCACCCGCATCGACATCGACCTGCAACTGCTTCCCGGCGAGCCCCGCGCCCTGGCCCACTGGACGCCGCTGCACGTGCACCTGGGCGCCCAGGACGTGACCGGCCGCGTCGCCCTGCTGGAAGACGAACGCCTGGCGCCGGGCGAAAGAGCCTTCGCGCAGCTCGTGCTGAACGCTCCCGTGCAAACCGTGCACGGCGACCGCCTGGTGCTGCGCGACCAATCCGCCCAACGCACCCTCGGCGGCGGCCGCGTGCTCGACCCCTTCGCCCCGGCCCGCAACCGCCGCAGCCCGGAGCGTCTGGCACAACTCCAGGCCCTGCGCGGCGAAGGCCTGGAACAGGCCCTGCCGGTGCTGCTGCAACACGCCGAAAACGGCCTGGATCCCAAACTGCTGGCCCGCCAATTCAACCGCCCCCGGGCAAGCTGGCAACTGCCCGCCGAACTGCTGGAAATCCCCACCCGCGGCGGCCCGCGCCTGTTCACCGCCGAACGCTGGTACGCCCTGGGCGAACACCTGCTGCAAGCCCTGGCCCGCTTCCACGCCGAACAACCCGACGAACTCGGCCCCGACCGCGACCGCCTGCGCCGCTACGCCTTCGCGCAACTGGAACGCCCGATCTTCATCGCCCTGCTGGAACAGGCCCTGGCCAGCAAGACCGTGGAAAGCAGCGGCCCCTGGCTGCACCTGCCGGACCACCGCGTACAGCTGGGCGCCGAAGACGAAGCCCTGCGCGAACGCATCCGCCCCCTGCTGCAAGCCGGCGCCTACGACCCCCCCTGGACCCGCGACCTGGCCCGTGAACTGCAGGTCGACGAAGCCGCCATGCGCCTGCTGCTGCGAAAACTCGCCCGCCTCGGCCAACTGCACCAGGTGGTGAAAGACTTGTTCTACCCCGACGAAATCCTCCGCCAACTGGCCCAACAAGCCCTGCAACTCCACGCCGAACAAGGCCTGATCCGCGCCGCCGCCTTCCGCGACCGCATCGGCATAGGCCGCAAGCGCAGCATCCAGCTACTGGAATACTTCGACCGCATCGGCTTTACCCGGCGGTTCGGCAATGAGCGGAGGGTTCGGGAGGATTCGGCGTTGGCGCTCGGGGCAGGCGTCAATGCAGAGCGAACTGCCTGAGTGCCGCCATCATGGTGATCACCAAGACTGCAGGCCAATGGCGGCAAGGCAGGTCTGATTGCTCAAAAAAGCAGCAGCGCTTACCATGGTGAGCATTGCAATCCCCGTTTCAGGAGGGATTTTATGGTGATGCACCTTGTTGGCCGGCCCGCGGCCAAACCTACCGGCAAGCCCAAGCCCAGGACCAAGAAAGGCGCGCGTGATCCGCTCGCGGTCGTGGAACAGGCCGCGCGTGCCGGGGACGCCCAATATCAATACTTTGTCGAGACCGGGAAGCTTCCGGACTCTAAGTGAGGTTGCGTGTCGATTGCGCGAGTCTTCGTAACCGACAGCTTCATGAACCTCCCCGCCTGGCACGACCTGTACGTCGATTTCTACAACCTGAAGGTCTGCGATATTCATCCGTCCCATTGGGGGCGTGATGCCTCTCTTTGGCAGGTGCCTTTCGGCCATGTCCAGTTGACCGATAGCCGAGTGGTCCTGCTGCGCTGGAGCAAAATCGGCGATCCCTTCAAACGCACCGTGAAAGACAGCGAGTCGGAGCATGACCTGTGGCTGCTCTATGCGCAGGACCTCCCGGAAAACCGTTATTTGATGCTGTCCGTATTCGGCCCTCATGCGCATAAGGACTCGCGCTTCCAAAGCTACATCCGCACATTGAAAGTGGATATAGTCGATCCCTGGCTGGATGGCAGGCTTCATTGCTTCGAGCCGCCGGAAGACTATGAGCCGTGATTGAAATGGCCGTTGCTCTTGATGGAAGAAACGGCATCGCTGTTCTGGGCAGTGATGCGTCCAGGGATTTTCGACACTTCTTCGACACTCCACCGGAGTCGGCAACGGAAGCTGGCGAAAACGCCTTGTAGATCGATATGGAAGGCAATCACGCCCGGTGGCGTGGCCGGGCTTCAAACCCGGTGGGGGACGGCAGCCGTTCCTGGGTGAGTTCGACTCTCACTGCCTTCCGCCAATTCCCTCCGATTATTCTGTCTTCGCTGCGATAACTTTCAGGTTTCGCTGGCTGGCGTCTCGTCGTCGATTACTTGCAGGCTGTGGATATCGCTCCATAGCAATTCTTCCGGAAAGCGTCGTGGGTCTTTTGGATCGCGGACCAGGAAGTAGGGGCGTTCATCCTCCAGCGTCAGTGCTACCCCTACGATGCGCACGCGGTAGCTTTCCCGGTAGGGTGCCTCATGCAGGGGAACGTCCACATCGATGGTCTTGCCCAACATAGCCATGGCAGTAGAAGCGTCGAATTTGATCATCGCGAATTTCATCCGTGAGATGCCTAGTGCGACCAGGCTGTGAGTACTTCCACATGCTCAGCCTTTACTGCACTATGCGAGGTGGTGTTTTGATTTAACTCGAGTCAATTTAGCTCTAGTCGAAATTGATCTTATTTGGCTTGAGTCATTTTGGCTATAGCATATATAGATGAATTTCTTATGATCAAAGAGCGCGTCATAACCATTCTCTCGTGGACAGACATACGTCTCCCCAAGCTTGAGGAAATGACAGGCATTAGCCGGTACACCTGGAGCAACCTGAAGAACCCTTCGAAAAACCGGGAGATCAAGGAAGAGGAAATCCTGGCCATCGCCAAGGTATTTCCTCAGTTTCGCTGGTGGATTTTGACGGGGGAGGTAATGCCAGAGATTGGCCAGACGAGCCCTGGCTATGAAGAGGAGGGGGCTGATCGAAGCTCCTCTCCTGGGGCGTGCGCGGGCTCATCCGACTCGTAAGGAGGCCGGCTGGGAACGAACGTTTGGCTGCCGCACCCGTAGGATGGCGTTGAGCGCAGCGATACCCATCATTGGCGGCATGGGCTCACGTTCTGGCCTGGCGTTGGTTGCCCGGCCCAATCACGCTACATCCTACACCACTGCTCCTCGCAGGGAATCCCGTCGCCGTCCCCATCCATCTTCATTCCCGGGCAACTGCGCAGAAACGCCTTGGCCTCGGCGCAGGAGGTCATTTGCGAGCAGTACTTGCGGCCATCGCAGCGGACATCGAGAGCAGGGCTGGCGGGTGTGGTGTTTGCCGCCGGCGGCATCAGGTCGGTGGTCGGTTCGTCGGTATCTTCCGCGACGCTCATCGGAGCCGGCTTTGAGCGGGAGAAATGGTTCTGCCAGGACGGGTTGTCCATGTACTGCCAGGCGAGCAGGGCGAGGGCGATCAGCAGAATCCATTTCTTCATGAGGTTCACCGAGTCCTGGGGGATGGGCGGATTCTAGTGGCGAACCCGCAGGCATTGCACTGCGTAGGATGGCGTTGAGCGTAGCGATACACATCACCGTGACCGCATGGGTATCGCTGGCGCTCAACCCATCCTACGTCCTGGCTCCCTGTGCCGATCCACCTGAGTCGCGGCCCTCTTGCAGGGCCTTGCCCAGTATCCGGGCCACCAACTCGTCCTTGCCTTGCGTGTAGGCCTCGCGGTCGGTGGGGAAGCGTTCTGCCAGTCGTTCCTTGAGGCTTTGGTATTCCGCCGCGTCCTGCGGATGGTTGCGCAGCCAGTTGCGGAAGATCAGGTGGCGGTCGGCGTCGGCCAGGTTCATGACGTGGACGTGGTGGGTTCTGCCCTGGCCCTGGGGCGGCATGCCCTTGACGAAGAACATCCGCTGCGGCGCCGGGTTGTCGCGCCAGTATTGGTAGCCGAGGGCTTCCAGTGGGGCGACCAGGCTTTGCCAGTCGGCGTCGGGCGGGGGCAGCAGGAGGATGTCGATGATCGGCTTGGCCTTCAGGCCGGGCACCGCCGTGCTGCCGAAGTGTTCGATCTTCAGGCCGGGCAGGGCCAGGGCGCTGGCGATGGCGTCGGCTTCCTCGGCGAAGCGCCGGGGCCAGTCCGGGTTGGCTTCTGCCAGTTCGATGCGGTGGGCTTCGGCGTTGCTCCAGCGTTGGCCGTCGAAGGTGGGGGGCTGGATCATGGGGTGTCCTGGCTGAGGGGCTGTCGTTCGACGTTCGGGCCGGTGCGCAGGTTCATCGTCGTTGTTAGGGCTTCTTCCTTTGTTCCTTGATTCGGTGGCGCTTGTGCTGAAGTCGGCAGTGGTGATGCCTGCCTTCTCCGCAACCTGACGGGCGACAGCGATGAGGTCTCCTCAATCTTCGGCAGTAGAGTAATTGTTCAGCAGAACGATACCGATGACACCGGTGTTGTAGCGCACCAGGCTCGATCCCTGTGGAGCGCGTGGCCGAAGGGCTATGGAAGGCACCGCGGAAGCCGGCGATCGAGTAGCGACCGGGGCGGCAAGCTGCCGCCCCAGTGCGCGATGGCGTGGTTTCTTGGCAGTTGGGGAGGCAGCACAGATTACACATATGATTTCCATATGGAAATCATATGTGTAAAATATACCTGAATCCACTTGAGTCAAGTTGCATTAAAGCAACTTGTTGTATTTCCATGACCACAGTTCAGCCCGACGAAGAACCCGGTGCTCTGGAGAATGCACTCTCGCACCTCCAGTGCATCCTCGTGGCGCGACGCACCCGCTACACGCCCGAGGCGGTGAGTTGGGCCCAGTACGACATTCTGGAACTGCTGCGCCTGCAAGGCCCCATGACACCCTCGCTGCTGGGTGACAAGTTGGGCGCGGCGCGTACCGGCATCTCCAAGTCCCTGCGCGTGCTCAAGGACCTCAAGTTGGTGGAGCAAATGCAGGGCGACGGGGACCGTCGCGAGCAGGTCACCGCGTTGACGCGGCGAGGGCGCGACTTCCTCGTGCGCGCCGCCACAGGCAGGCGCGACGCGGCACAGTGCGCCATGGCCGCGCTGACGCCCGGTGAGCAGGCCATGTTTACGGAGCTTTGCGAGAAGGTCAGCGCGGCATTGACCGCGCATGACGCCGAACAGGAAACGCGCCCGTGAGCCCCGTACACACCCCGTACCGCGACATGGAGATCATCGGCGCGCGCAACAATAACCTGTGCAGCGTCACCCTGAAGGTTCCCAAGCACTGCCTTACGGTGTTCACCGGCGTATCCGGCTCGGGGAAGTCCTCACTGGTGTTCGACACGATCGCGGCCGAGTCCCAGCGCCAGCTCAACGAAAGCCACAGCGCCTTCGTGCGGCACCGGCTGCCGCACTACGGCCAGCCGCAGGCCGACGCCTTGCGCAATCTGCCAGCATCCATCGTGGTCGATCAGAAACCGCTGGGCGGCAATGCGCGCTCGACGGTAGGGACGGCCTCCGACATACAGCCGTTGCTGCGGCTGCTGTTCTCGCGCCTGGGCCAGCCTTTCGTGGGCTACTCGAATGTGTTCTCGTTCAATCACCCGCAGGGGATGTGCCCGACCTGCCAGGGGCTGGGCTGGGTGGACGAGCTGGGCCTTGACCTTCTGTTCGACTGCAGCAAGTCCCTGAACCAGGGGGCGATCCGATTCCCCACATTTGCCCGCGGCACGTTCCGCTGGAAACGCTATGCCTGCTCCGGCCTGTTCGATTGTGACAAGCCGCTGGCCGACTACAGCCCGGACGAATGGCAGACGCTGCTGTATGCCGACGATCTTGCCGTGAGCAGTCCGCTGCCCGGATGGCCGTCATCGGCGCGGTTTCAGGGTGTTGTTCCGCGCTTTCGGCGCGCCTATCTGGACCATGAGCCCAGCCGCCTGACCCCCGCCGAGCGCGAGGGGCTTGCCCGCGTCATCACACGCCAGCGCTGCCCGGACTGCGGGGGCGCGCGGCTCAATCCGGCCATCCTGTCCTGCAAGATCAACGGCAAGTCCATCGCGGACTGCGCCAGCCTGGAGATTGCCGACCTGTTGGCCTGCATCCGGACGATCGGCGCCGAATCCGTTGCGACGGTGCTGGCAGCCATCGTCGAAAGACTGGAACAGATGCGCGCCATCGGCCTGGACTACCTCAGCCTGGGCCGGGAGACCGCCAGTTTGTCGGGTGGGGAATCCCAGCGCGTGAAGATGGTTCGCCACCTGGGCAGCAGCCTGGCCGACATCGCCTACATCTTCGACGAGCCCAGCGTGGGGTTGCATCCGCGCGATGTCCACCAACTCAACACCTTGCTGCGTGGACTACGCGACAAGGGCAACACCGTCCTGGTGGTGGAGCACGACCCGGACGTCATCGCCATTGCCGATCATGTGGTGGACATGGGGCCTGGCGCCGGGAAGGATGGCGGCCAGGTGGTGTACCAGGGCGACTACGCAGGTCTGCGGCAGGCCGATACCCTGACGGGGCGTTACCTGCGACGGGCCACCCCCCTGAAACGCGAGCCGCGCGCGCCGACGGGGCAGATCGCCTTGCATGGCCTTTCGCTGCACAACCTGCGCGATGTCAGCGTATCCATACCCACGGGCGTGCTGAGCGTAGTGACGGGCGTTGCCGGCTCCGGTAAAAGCACGCTCGTCAACCGCCTGCTGCCGCGCCATTGCCCGCAGGCCATCCTGATCGATCAGAAAGGCCTGGGAGGAACGCGGCGTTCGTCGGTGGCAAGCTACGTCTGCGTGCTCGACGAGATTCGCGCGGGCTTTGCGAAGCCCAGCGGCCAACCCGCCAGCCTGTTCAGCAGCAATGCCCAGGGCGCTTGTCCGGCCTGCAAGGGCCTGGGGCTGGTCCAGACCGACCTTGCTTTCATGGACAGCGTGGAAACGCCGTGCGATGCCTGTGGCGCCACGGGGTTCAACGAGGCGGCACGCGCGATCACCTGGCAGGGCTGCAATATCGCCCAGGTTCTGGCCTTATCGGTGGAGCAGGCGCTGCGGCATTTCCAGTCCTGCCGGGACATTTCCGAACCCTTGCAGCGGCTCTCCAAAGTGGGGCTGGGCTATCTGACGCTGGGACAGCGCTTGAGCACCCTGTCCGGCGGCGAACGCCAGCGTTTGAAACTGGCGTCCAGATTGGCGGAGGAAGGCAGCCTGTACGTCTTCGACGAGCCTACATCCGGTCTGCATATGTCTGATGTCGATCGGCTGCTTGCCATTCTCGACGGTCTCACGCAGCGAGGCGCCACCGTCATCGTGGTTGAGCACAACCTGGATGTCATGGCTCATGCCGACTGGTTGATCGAGATGGGGCCGGGAGCAGGCAAGCAAGGCGGGCGGATCATTTTCGAGGGTTTGCCCGCAGCGATGATCAGCGATCCGGAATCCGTGACGGGGCCATTTCTTCGGCGCCATTTGTCCGGGACGCGGTGAGGTGAGACATGGAGCTTCGGCACTTGCGCTGCTTCCTGGTCGCGGCCGAAGAACTACGCTTCTCACGGGCTGCTGAGCGTTTACATATCGAGCGACGGGCACACCGATGGCGCGACTGCGAAAACCTCACCTCTGGCAAGCCTATCCCGAGACTCTGGTCCAGAGTCTGGCGGTACGCAGGGCTGCGCAACTCTGCGGCATCAACAAGAACGTCGGCCGCATGGGTATCGCTGCGCTCAACCCATCCTACGTTCTGGCTCCCTGTACCCGCCCGCCTGAGTCGCTGCCCTGTGCCTGTCGTTGGTGCAGGGCCTTGCCCAGTATCCGTGCCACTAGCTCGTCCTTGCCTTGCTTGTAGGCCTTGCGGTCGGTAGCGAACTGCTCGGCGAGCCGTTCCTTGAGGTGCTGGTATGCGGATGGCTGCGCAGCCAGTTGCGGAAGATCAGGTGGCGGTCGGCTTCGGCGTTGCTCCAGCGTTGGCCGTCGAAGGTGGGGGCTGGGTCATGGGGTGTCCTGGTTGAGGGGTTGACTGTAGGAGCGAGCTTGCTCGCGAACGTGTTATCCGGTGATTGCGGAGTTTGGGCGGTTCGTGAGCAAGAACTAGGCGTCCCCCTCGCTCCTACGAAAAGCGTGCGCTAGCTATTTCACGGGGAAGTCGAAGGCGGTGTTGGGGTAGGGCTCTTGCTTCAACGTGTAGTGCCACCACTCGTTGGCGTAGGGTTCGAAGCCGTGGCGTTGCATGGCGCTGCGCAGGGTTTCGCGGTTGCGCGTCTGTTGCACGGTGATCAGGTTGGTGCCGTGGTGGGAGATGGGGCCGAAGAAGTCGAAGTGGCTGCCCATGTCCAGTTCCTGGCCGGTCCTGGCATCGACCAGTGTGAGGTCCACCGTGCTGCCGCGGCAGTGGGCGGATTTCTTGGCGATGTAGCCGTCGCGGAACAGTGCCGCCTTGTCCAGGTGCGGGTAGTAGCGGTCCTTGGTGCGGGTGTCGGCCAGGTCTGCGGCCCAGCGCTGGAAGTGGGCCACGGCGCGTTGCGGGCGGTAGCCGTCGAAGAGTTTCAGTTGCAGGCCGCTCAGGGCGACGTCGCGTTCCACCTCGGCCAGGGCCGTGGCCGCTTCCTTCGTGAGGATCACCCGTGGGCTTTCGTAGCCGTCGATGCGGCTGCCGACGAAGTTGTCGCCGCTGTAGTAGCGCGCTTCGTAATGGGCGTGCTGCAGCACCTGGTCGAGGTAGACGAAGCCGGGTTGCGCCGGCTGGTCGGCGTTGGCGCCGAGGCTGGCCAGCAGCAGGAGCAGGGCGAGGGCGTGGCGGAGCATCCGGCCTCCGGGCGTGGGGTTTCTTTCACCCTAGCAGCCCTTTCCTGGGACGCATCTCTCGAAATGGCGGGATTTTTCCTACTCAATCCTCAGGTCCAGTTCCTCCCGGGTGGGCCGATCCATTCGCCGAGACGAGCGGATCGCGGTTGTGCGGTCCGCGCACGAGTTCGAGCAGCCCAGGAGAGATGCGATGCTCAACCAGATCCGCGTACGTACCCGCCTGCTGTCGCTGGCGTTCCTGCCCCTGCTGGTGCTGGCCGGGGTGATGGCGCTGGCGGCGTACAACGCCGACCGGCTCAACGATGATTTCGACGAGCTGTTCAACGACCGCATGCGCCCGGTGAACCGGCTCAACCTGATCTCCAACGCCTATGCGGTGAACATGGTGGATGCGCTGCACAAGTACCGCTCCGGGGTGATCGACGTAGACGATTTGCGCGGCGCCATCGGCGGGGCGCGCAAGACCATCGCGGACTCCTGGCGCCTGGTGCAGGACAGCAAGATGACCGATGCCGAGCAGCAGATGGTGGCCGGCATCCGCGCGCGCATGGCCGCGGTGGACAAGCTGGTGGACGCGCTGCAGGCGCAGACCGACGGCAGCCTGCGCGGCGAGAGCGACGCCGGCTTCATCCGGCGCCTGTATGCGGCCTTCGACCCGCTGGGGGATGCGCTGGAGGAGCTGGCCCAGCTGCAGGTCCGCGAGGGCGAAAGGCTGAGCCAGGCCTCCACCGCGCGTTACCAGGCGATGAAGGCCAGCTTCGTGGCCATCGCCGTGGTGGTGCTGGTCGGCATGCTGCTGTTCAGCCTGCTGGTCAGCCGCTCGATCAACCGCCCGCTGGAACAACTGGGCCGGACCATCGCCACGGTGCAGCGCAATTCCGACCTGAGCCTGCGCGCCGAGGCCGTGGGCCGCGACGAGCTGGCGCAGACCGCCCAGGCCTTCAACACCATGCTCGAACACTTCCAGCGGCTGATCCGCCACCTGGGCGGCGCCTCGGTGCAGCTGGCCAGCGCGTCGGAGGAGATGAGCGCCATCAGCGCCCAGGTCAGCGATGCCGCCAACGGCCAGGGCGACCAGACCGCCATGGTCGCCACCGCCGTGCACGAGATGAGCGCCGCGGTGCAGCAGGTGGCGGAGAACGCCCTGGACATGGCGCGGGTGGCCGAGGACGTGCGCCGCGAGGCGCATCAGGGCACCGAGCTGGTGGAGGCCAACCTGGGCGCCATCGAGCGTCTGTCGCAGGCGGTGCAGGAGAGCGCCGAGGTGATCGACCGCCTGCACAGCCAGAGCGACGAGATCGGCAGCGTGCTGGGGGTGATCCAGAGCATCGCCGAGCAGACCAACCTGCTGGCGCTCAACGCCGCCATCGAGGCGGCGCGGGCCGGCGAGGCCGGGCGCGGGTTCGCCGTGGTGGCCGACGAGGTGCGCAGCCTGGCGAGCAACACGCAGAAGGCCACCGAGTCGATCCGCGGCATGATCGATTCGCTGCAGAGCGGCGCGCGCCAGGCGGTGGGCGTGATGCAGGAATCCCGCGAGCGGGCCGGGGACAGCGTGCGGCATTCGCGCGAGTCCGGCGAGGCGCTGCGGCACATCGCCAATGCCATCGACCGCATCGCCGACGGCAACGCGCAGATTTCCACCGCCACCGAGGAGCAGACGGCGGTGGCCCATGAGATCAGCCAGAACATCACCCAGCTCAACGACAGCATCCAGAGCGTGGTGGAGAACGCCGAGCAGAGCGCCGCGGCGAGCCTGGAGCTGGCGCGCCTGGCGGTCGAGCAACAGCAGCAGTTGGCGGGCTTCCGGGTGGACTAGGGCGCCCTTACTGGCCCATCAGCAGGCGCTGCTGCTGGGACGAGAAGCCGCCCTGTTGCTGGAACTGCGCGCCCATCATGGGCTGCCGTTCGACGTCGTCGAGGCCGAAGGATTCCTTCACCGGCGACTCGATGGCGCCGAGGTTGTAGCTGCTCTGCCCGGCACAGCCGGAGAGGGCGAGCAGGGCGAGGACGAGCGCGGGAAGCCGGGGCATGGTGGACTCCTTCTGTGGGGGAGCTTGCGGATCGCACAGCCTAGGCCGGCGAAGATTATGGCTGGCTTAAGCTCAGTCGCGGCGCAGGGCCTGGACGTCGTTGCCCTCGGGGTCGAAGGCATCCAGGCGCATGCGTTCGGCGAAGGCCTCCAGCGCCGCCTGGCCGCTGACGAAGCCGGCCTTGGCGGCGGCCCAGTCGTCCGGGCGCAGGCGCACCATCCAGCCTTCGCCGTAGCAGTCGAGGTTGATCAGCCCGGGGCGGCGCTGCACTTCCTCGTTGCTTACCAGCAGGGTGCCGGCCAGCGGGCAGCGGGCCGAAGAGGCGGCCTTGGCGAACTCCACCACGCCGAAGCTGCGGTCGTGCTCGATGTGCCAGCCGTCGCGCTTGGGGGTGAAGGCGAAGATCTGCCCGTAGAGCGCGCAGCCATAGGCGCTCAGGCCGAGGGTCACGGCGCCGTCGGCTTCTTCGCGCAGCCACAGGTTGTAGTCCGGGGCGTAGAGCAGGTCGTCGGGGAATTCCAGGCCATGCAGTTTCACAGGGTCAGCACCCGGTCGTATTCGAGGATCATCCGCGCCAGTTCGCCGCCGCTGGCGATTTCGTCGATTTCGCCGATCAGCGCGCTTTCGTCGATGGGCACGCCGGGGGCGCGGCACATCAGCAGGCGCGCGCCGGCTTCCTTGGCCTGCTGGATGAAGTGGCTGAGCGGTTCGCCGCCAGGGGCGGCGTAGAGGTTGTCCACCACGTCCTGGCGCGCCAGTTGCACGCCCTCGCCGCTGAGGAAGAGCGTCACCTCGGCGTCCATGCAGGCCAGCAGGGTGGCGGTGTAGAAGGGCGCGGCGCAGCGCGCCGGGGTGCTCGGGCCGCTGCTGACGATGATCAGCACGCGCTGGATGTCAGGCTGGTCCAAGGGCTTTCTCCATCTGCACCAGGGCCACGCGGCGGCCGTCCGGCGTCTGGCGCTCGACGATGCCTACCGGGCGATAGCCCAGGCCGGCGTAGAGCAGCAGGCCGCCGGCGTTGTCGTTGAAGCAGGAGATTTTCATCAGCGGTGCAGCGTAGTCACGCCGGGCGAGGTCTTCCATGACGCCGATCAGGTAGCGCGCCACGCCGTGCCCGCGGGCCCAGGGCGCGACCATCATGTTGCCCAGCGCGCAGTACTCGCCGGGCAGGCTCTGGTAGAAGTTGGCGAAGCCGGCGGCGCGGCCGTCGAGCAGGGCCAGGGTACTGGCGCGGCGCTCGGCCACGGCGGCGGCCAGCTGTTCGACACTGAACGGCCACCGGGCCTTGGGGTAGGCGTAGAAAAGCTCGTCGGCATCACGTACGAAGCCGGCCACCTCGGCGAGGTCGCCGGCTTCCACGGGGCGATGCTGCAGGCTCATCCGCGTGGCGGGTACTGGGCGAGGACCTTCTGCACGGTCTCGCGGATCGCCGCTTCGCGCTCGGCCGGGGTCGGCGGGCTGCTGCGCATGATCTGCTCGCCGCTGCCGCGCCACACCAATTTGCCGTCCTTGCCGTCGAGCAGGTCGACCTGGATGGTGGCGACCTTGTAGGTCACGGTGCGCGACTCGGCCATCGCCGGGCCGCCCCAGTAGCCGCCCCAATAACCGTTCCAGTAGCCGCCGGTGTAGGTGGTGACCTGGTCCTGGCGCTGGTCGACGATCAGGTAGGCGCGCACCGTCACGTCGGGCGCGGCGCTGCCCTGAGTCGGGCGCAGGCCGCGCTGGTCGAGCTGGTCGGCCACCGCCGAGCGGATGCGCTGCTCGGTGAGGTCGCTCTTGATGCGCGGGTCGTCCGGGCGGTATTCGAAGGCCGGTTGCGCCCAGGCCCAGCTGCGGTACGCGGCGAAATCGCGGCTGGAATCGTAGTCGCGGTTGAGGTTGACGGTCTCACAGGCGGCCAGGCCCAGCAGCAGGCCCAGCAACAACAGACGGCGGATCATGATCGGCATACTCCAGACAGAGTCTTCATCGAAGCTCAGAGCGTGCGCAAAGGCAAGTGGCGGAATGCCTCGAAATGGCCCTATTCCGCAGTTTTCTGGCAGGAAAGCCGGACAAGCGCCTCAGTGCGGCGGGTAGCCCGACAACGCCTTGCGCACCGCTTCGCGCAGCCCGCGGGCCTGTTCGCTCTGGTTGCCGCTGGGCTGGTATTCGGCCGAGGCCACCCAGACGGCGTGGTTGTCGCGGGCGTCGTAGAGTTCGATGCGCACCACGTTGACCTGCACTATGTAGGTCCGCGTCACCGGGATGGAGGCGCCGTACCAGGGATCGTTCCAGCCGCCGTAGTAGCCGCCGCCGTAGTAGTCGGTGACCTGGCGGGTGCGCTGCTCGCTGCTGACCCGCGCGCTCACGCGCAGGTCCGGCGTGGCGCCAGGGCGCGCCGGGCGCAGGCCGACCTGGTCGAGGCCTTCGCTGACCGCGTCCTGCAGCGAGCTGCCGTAGGTGGTGGCGCCGCTGGGCGCGCCGGTCCAGTTCCACGAGCGGTAGCGGCCGTAGTCCGGCGGCGCGGCCGGGTAGGCGCCGGGATCGAAGCCCGGGGCGCTGGCCTGGGCTGGCACCGGGGGCGGCGGCAGCGACTGGTTGGTGTAGGGATTCTGGCTCTGGCAGGCGGCCAGCGCGGCGAGCAGCGGCAGCAGGATCAGGCGTGGCAACATGCGGGGCTCCCGCCCGCGCCGGGGCGCGGGCGACGACGGTGATGGGGCGATTGTGCACCTATTCGCGCGGGCGGCACAGCCAGTGCAGGTAGCGCCCCAGGCCGGCGAAGGCCGGGTGGCGGCGGTAGGCCAGTTCCATTTCCACTAGGTCCAGGGGCTCGGCCTTGTGCTGGAATTCCTGCGGCATGTAGTCGTGGAACACCCGCACACCGCTGCGTGCCTCGATGTTCCAGGCGTCCGCCATGGCCGCTTCCAGCTCGCGCGGGTCCAGCGGCTGCTGCGGCGTCAGGCTCTGGCCTTCGCCGGCGAAGCGCTGCTTGCGCAGCTTGCGGAAGTGGCCCTTGAGCAGGTTGCGGTAGATGAGCGCGTCGCGGTTGTAGAAGGCCAGCGACAGCCAGCCGTCGCGGGCGGTCAGCAGGTGCAGCACGGGGAGGATGGCCTGGGGCTCGGCCAGCCATTCCAGCACGGCGTGGCACAGCACCAGGTCGTAGGGTTCGTCGAGCTGGCCGAGCAGCGCCTGCCAGGGCGCCTCGATGAAGGTGGCCGCGCGGCCGGCCTCGGCGAAGCGCTGGCGGGCGCCTTCGAGCATGGGCGCGGCGGGTTCGGCGAGGGTCACCTGGTGGCCGCGCTCGGCCAGCCACAGCGCCATGTGGCCCAGGCCGGCGCCTATGTCGAGCACGCGCAGCGGGCGCTCGGGCAGCGCTTCGGCCAGGTCGGCCTGCAGCACGGCCAGGCGGATGGCGCCTTTGGCGCCGCCGTAGATCTTCTCGGCGAAGCGCGTGGCCAGTTCGTCGAAATGCCGGTCAGCCATGCACGAAGCGCCTTTCGCTGTCGGCCAGCTTGGCGCGCACCACCTGGTCCATGTCCAGGCCCAGTTCGGCGCAGAGCAGCAGCAGGTAGAGAACGATGTCGCCGACCTCCTGGCCTGCGTGGGCGAGCTTGTCGGCGGGCAGCTGGCGCGACTCGTCCTCGCTCAGCCACTGGAAGATTTCCACCAGCTCGGCCATTTCCACGCTGGCGGCCATGGCCAGGTTCTTCGGGCTGTGGAAGCGCTTCCAATCGTTGTGGTCGCGGATCGCGTGCAGGCGCGCGGTGAGTTCGTCGAGGTTCATCGGGGGCTCCTTGGGAGCCCCATAGCTTCCGGCTTCAGCGGCGCCGCATCAAGCGTCGAGCGGTTTCCAGGCGCCGGCCATGTGCGGCAGGCCGTCCTCGCCGCGCAGGGCGAACTGCCCGGCCGGGGCCACCTCGCTGGCCAGCAGGGTGACGCTGGAGGGCAGCAGCACCGGCTTCTGGAAGCGCACTTCCACCTGGTAGCCGGCCGCCGGCAGGCGCTCGCCCAGGGCCGCCAGGCTGCGCGCCTTGTTCCACAGGCCATGGGCGATGGCGCGGGGGAAGCCGAACAGCCTGGCGCTGGCCGCCGACAGGTGGATGGGGTTGTAGTCGCCGGCCACGCGGGCGTAGCGCCGGCCGATGTCCGCCGGGCATTGCCAGTGGTCGATCTGCTCCAGCGGCAGCTCGGGCTGTTCCTCGCGTTCCGGCGGCGTGCCTTCCAGGCGCATGCCGCGGAACAGCAGGCGGCTGTCGCCTTCCCAGAGCAGGCCGAGCTGGTCGTGCAGCTGGGTGATCAGGCTGAAGGTCACGCCCTTGTCGTGGGGCTGCAGGTCGGCCACCCGCACGCTGGCCTGGAACGGGCCCAGGCCGCCGAGCGGGCGCAATACGCTGATACGGTTCTCCAGGTGCACCAGGCCCAGCAGCGGGAAGGGGAAGCGGGCGTCGGTGAGCAGGCCCATCTGCAGGCCGAAGGCGAGGATGTGCGGGTAGGTCGGCGGCAGCAGGTGGTCGTTCCTGAAGCCGCACACCTGGCGGTAGCGCTCCAGGTGCCGGGCGTCGACCATCACCGGCGCGCGCACGCCGCGGGTGGGCAGGCTGCGGCCGCGCAGGCCGCGGCGCACGGCGGCGCGCAGGAACAGGCCGGGCAGGGCGGGTGGGGCGGACAGGTCCAGCCAGTCTTTGGGCATTCGGAATCTCCTGAGCGGTATTGCCTTCAGCTTAGCCGCCGGGCCCGGCCGGGCATTGGCCGGGGCGGGGCGGCGTGGCGGCAGGCCGGTCAATTGGCGGCTCTGGCATGGGGCTTGTGGATAATTCGACCGCTGCCATGGCGTGTTACTTGAGAGGCGGTAGGAAAGCTGCCTAAGATGGGCCCGCTTCATGGATAACCAGAATAAATACCATGCACGATCTGACCGACGATGTGGCGCTGATGCGCCCGGTGATCGACGCGCTGCGCGCCAGCGGCAGCGATCCCGACCGTGTGCTCGCCCGGGTTGGCCTGCCGCCGGGCGCCCTGCCGGCCGGGCGCTTCCCGCATAGTGCGCAGAACCTGTTCTGGAAGGCCGCCGCCGAGGAATGCGGCGAGGAGCACGTCGGCCTGTACCTGGCCGGGCACCTGCCGGCCTTCCACGGCCTGCTGCTGGAATACCTGTTCCTCTCCAGCGCCACCTTCGGCGAGGGCCTGCGCCACGCCCTGCGCTACGTGCGCTTGCTCTCCGACACCCTCAACGCCCGCCTGGAAGTGGAGGGCGAGCGCGCCGTGCTGCTGCTCGGCCACAGCGCCGGAACCAACCGGCACTTCCCGGAAATGCTCGCCGGCGCGGTGATCCGCCTGTTCCACGCGCTCACCGAGGGCGACTTCAGGCCCCACGAAGTGGAGCTGATGCACGGCGAGGGCGCCCCTGCCGAACGTTATCGCCAGGTCTATGGCTGCCCGGTGCGCCTGGGGGCAGAGCGCTACGCGCTGGTCTTCGACGCCGCGGTGCTGGACAAGCCCTCGCGCCACGCCGCGCCGGAACTGCTGCGCATGCACGAGTCGCTGGCGCGCCGGCAACTGGCCGAGGTGGAACGCCTGGACCTGGTGCGCAAGGTGCGCGAGCTGATCGGCGAGCTGCTGGTGGACGGCGGCGCCACCCTGGAGCAGGTGGCGGCACGCCTGGACATGCCGGCCCGGCGCCTGCGCGAGCGCCTGGCCATGGCCGGGGTGCGCTTCAACGACCTGGTCACCGACTACCGCTGCCGGCTGGCCAAGGAGCTGCTGCTGAAGACCGACGAGCGTATCGAGGTGATCGTCGAGCGCACCGGGTTCTCAGAGCCGAGTACCTTCTACCGCGCCTTCAAGCGCTGGGTGGGGGAGACGCCGGTGGAGTTCCGCAAGCGCGGGAAGGTTTGAGGGGGGAAGAACCTCGCGACGGGAGGGCATGGCTTTTCGTAGGAGCGAGCTTGCTCGCGAACGCTGTTCTGCCGGTGGCTTTGGTGTTTGTCCTGAAGAGCGCCCTCTCCCCAGCCCTCGGCTGCGCGCCCCGCGGGCCTGTCCGGCGTGGGGCGAAGGTTCGGCATTAACCTTGTAGGAGCGGGCCCTGCCCGCGAATCGCGCGCAGGGCGCGCTCCTACAGGTGGGTTTGGCGTCATCGTGTGGAAGCACGATCGTAGGGGCAACTGTCTTGCGCCGAGGTGCTCTTCGTAGGATGGGTTGAGTTTGCGATACCCATGCTGCCGTGGTGATGGGTATCGCTTCGCTCAACACCATCCTACGAAAAGCCGTGCTTCCCTGGAGGTGCAGGAGCGGATTCATCCGCGATCCCCCCCGGCAAAGCCGGCACATCATCGCCACCCTCACGCCCCAAGCAAACTCTGCCCGCAAACCCGCAACACCTGCCCGCTCACCGCCCCGCTGCCCGGCTGGGCGAACCAGGCCACGGCCTCGGCCACGTCCTGGGGCAGGCCGCCCTGGCCCATGGAGTTCATGCGCCGGCCGGCCTCGCGGATGGTCAGGGGGATGGCCGCGGTCATCTGCGTCTCGATGAAGCCCGGGGCCACCGCGTTGATGCTGATGCCCTTCTTGCCCAGGGCCGGGGCCCAGGCCTGGGCCAGGCCGATCAGGCCGGCCTTGCTCACCGCGTAGTTGGTCTGCCCGAGGTTGCCGGCGATGCCGCTGATGGAGGCCAGCAGCACCACGCGGCCGTCGTCGCGCAGCTTGCCGGCGTCGAGCAGGGCCTGGGTGAGCACCTGCGGGGCCTTGAGGTTGACGTCGATCACCGAGTTCCAGAACGCCTCGCTCATCTTCGCCACGGTCTTGTCGCGGGTGATGCCGGCGTTGTGCACCACGATGTCCACGCCTTCGGGCAGCGCTTCCACCAGCTTCTCGCCGGCGTCCGGCGCGCAGATGTCCAGGGCCACGCCTTTGCCGCCCAGGCGCGCGGCCAGGGCGTCGAGGGCGTCCTTGGCCGGCGGCACATCCAGCAACACCACCTCGGCGCCGTCGCGGGCCAGGGTTTCGGCGATGGCCGCGCCAATCCCGCGGGCCGCGCCGGTGACCAGGGCGCGCTTGCCCACCAGTGGGCGGCTCCAGTCTTGCACCTGGCCGGCGTAGGCGGAAAGGCGGATCACCTGGCCGGACACGTAGGCGCTCTTGGGCGAGAGGAAGAAGCGCAGGGCGCCTTCGAGCTGGTCTTCCGCGCCCTTGCCGACGTACAGCAGCTGCACGTTGCCGCCGCGGCGGATCTCCTTGCCCAGGGAGCGGCTGAAGCCCTCCAGGCTGCGCTGCACGCTGGCGGCGACGGGGTCTTTCAGCGATTCCGGGGCGCGCCCGAGGATGACCACGTGGGGGCACAGGTCCAGGCCCTTGAGGGTGGCCTGGAAGAAGTCGCGCAGTTCGATCAGTTGCTCGAAGCCGCTCAGGCCGCTGGCGTCGAACACCATCGCCTTGAGCTTCGGGCCGTGCTCGGCGGTCCAGCGCGGCAGGCCGTACTGGCCTTCCACGGCGGCGTAGACGGCGTCGGTCAGGCGCTGGCTGAAGCCCAGCACGGCCTCGCCCAGGTTGCCCGCCCCGCCCAGCAACAGGGCGCCGTCCACCGGCCGGGTGCGCCCGGCGCTCCAGCGTTCCAGGCGTACCGGCGCGGGCAGGCCGAAGGCGCCGACCAGGCGGCGGCCGACGTTGGAGTTGGCGAAGGCGATGTAGCGATCGGTCATGGACGGGGGCTCCTGCACGGATACTCGAAGTGCCGACCACTCTACGCAGGCACCGGTTCCGCGCAATTGACCGCGCTGACCTGCGCCATGGCGGGGCGGCCAATGCGACGGGACCGGCTAAGGTTAGCCTGTGCGCCAGAACCCGCTCAGCCCGCAAGGAGCCTTGCATGACCCAGACCCGACGGGTCGCCATCGTCGGCGGCAACCGTATTCCCTTCGCCCGCTCCAACACCGTCTACGCCACGGCGAGCAACCAGGAGATGCTGACCTGCGCCCTCGACGGCCTGATCGAGCGCTACAACCTGCACGGCGAACGCCTGGGCGAGGTGGTGGCCGGCGCGGTGCTCAAGCACTCGCGGGACTTCAACCTCACCCGAGAATGCGTGCTGGGCACCCGCCTGGCCCCGCAGACCCCGGCCTACGACGTCCAGCAGGCCTGCGGCACCGGCCTTGAGGCGGCGATCCTGGTGGCCAACAAGATCGCCCTGGGGCAGATCGACTGCGGCATCGCCGGCGGCGTGGACACCACCTCCGACGCGCCCATCGGCGTCAACGAGGGGTTGCGGCGCATCCTGCTGGAGGCCAACCGCGGCAAGTCCAACGGCGACAAGCTCAAGAGCCTGCTGAAGATCCGCCCGCGCCACCTGCTGCCGCACATCCCGAAGAACGGCGAGCCGCGCACCGGGCTGTCCATGGGCGAGCACTGCGAGCTGATGGCGCAGACCTGGCAGATTCCCCGCGACGAGCAGGACAAGCTCGCCTACGAAAGCCACATCAAGCTGGCCGCGGCCTACGCCGAGGGCTGGCAGAGCGACCTGATGACGCCGTTCCGCGGCCTGACCCGCGACCAGAACCTGCGCCCGGACATCAACCTGGAGAAGCTCGGCACCCTCAAGCCGGTGTTCGAGAGGGGCCCGCGCGGCACCCTGACGGCAGCCAACTCCACCCCGCTGACCGACGGTGCATCGGTGGTGCTACTGGCCAGCGAGGACTGGGCCAAGGCACGCGGCCTGCCGATCCTGGCGTATTTGCGCGACGGCGAGGCGGCGGCGGTGAACTTCGTCGGCGAGGGCGCAGAAGGCCTGCTGATGGCCCCGGTCTACGCCGTGCCGCGGCTGCTGGCGCGCAACGGCCTGAGCCTGCAGGATTTCGACTACTACGAGATCCACGAGGCCTTCGCCGCCCAGGTGTTGTGCACCCTCAAGGCCTGGGAGGACGCGGAATACTGCAAGACCCGCCTCGGCCTGGACGCGCCGCTGGGCTCGATCGACCGCAGCAAGCTCAACGTCAAGGGCAGCTCCCTGGCCGCCGGCCATCCCTTCGCCGCCACCGGCGGTCGCATCGTCGCCAACCTGGCCAAGCTGCTGGACGCGGCCGGGAAAGGGCGCGGGCTGATCTCGATTTGCGCGGCGGGCGGGCAAGGTGTGACCGCGATCGTGGAAAAGTAATCCAATACATCGGGCGGCTGTGGCCGGCCCACGATGTAACAGCAACTCCGTGACTTAAGGCGGTGCCGTGCGAGCGGTGCCGCCTCTTTTTTTGCTCGCAGGGTGGGGCTTTGGCTTTTCGTAGGAGCGAGCTTGCTCGCGAATGGTGCTTGCCGGCGGGCTTGGGAGGTGGGCTTTAGAGCGCCCTCTCCCTAACCCTCTCCCTGAAGGGAGAGGGGACCGTTGGGCAGGGTTTGATGTTATGGCGTCAGCCGGCAACCCCCGCGGTTTCCGGCTGAAACCACTTCCTCTCTCGGCACGGACAAGCCCCCTCTCCCTTCAGGGAGAGGGCTGGGGAGAGGGGACGGAGTCGACCTGAGGCGACAGCGCTGCCGGGAGAGGCTGTTCGCGAGCAAGCTCGCTCCTACGAAATACGAAAAGCCTCCAGCCTCCAGCCTTTCATCCCCCCTGCAACATCGCCGGATGCACCCGCCCATCCAGCGCCGTGGACAGCACCAGCGAAGTCTTGCTCGCCCCGTGCTGGGCCAACTGGTCGATCAGCTCTTCCAGCTCGGCGGTGCTGGTCACCGTCACCCGCAGCATCACGCAGGATTCGCCGGTCACCCGGTAGCAGTCGAGCACCTGGGGGATTTCCGTCAGGCGTTGCAGTTGCAGGGCGCCGCGGTGGTCGTTCAGGCGCAGTTCGATCAGGCACTGGATCGGGCGGCCGAGCTTGGTCAGGTCTACGCTGGCGTGGTAGCCGGTGATCACGCCGTCGGCCTCCAGGCGCGCCACGCGGTCGGCCACCGCCGGGGGCGAGAGGTTGATGCGCCGGGCCAGTTCGGCGAAGGACAGGCGGCCGTTTTCCAGCAGGGCGGCGAGCAGTGCGCGGTCGTATTTGTCCATCGGTTTCTCTCGTCTGTCGAATCGATGGCTTTGCGTTTGAAAATCCATCGAAAGAAAAGTGTTCCGCCAGATAATGCGTTTTCTGTGCCTTATAAGGCCTGAAAGCACTTAATAAAATGAGGCGCTACGACCCACTTGTCGAGCCCTCTGCCATGTCCGTCATGCCCATGCCCAAAGCCCGCGTTTCGCTGACGCTGATCGCCGCCTTCTTCGCCCTCTATTTCATCTGGGGCTCGACCTACCTGGTGATCCGCATCGGCGTGGAAAGCTGGCCGCCGATGCTCATGGCCGGCTGCCGCTTCGTCATCGCCGGGACGCTGCTGCTGGCCTGGGCTCTGTACCGCGGCGCGCCGCTGCCCAGCGGGCGGCAGTGGCTGAACGCCGGGGCCATCGGCGTGCTCCTGCTCAGCTGCGGCAACGGCGGGGTGACGGTGGCCGAGCACTGGGGCGTGGCTTCGGGCGTGGCCGCCCTGGCTGTGGCTACGGTGCCGCTGTTCACCCTGGTGTTCGCGCGCCTGTTCGGCCAGCGCAACAGCCTGCTGGAGTGGAGCGGCATCGGCCTTGGGCTGTGCGGCATCGTGCTGCTCAACCTCGGCTCCAACCTGCAGGGCAGCCCGGCGGGCGCCGCGCTGATTCTCTTCGCCGCCGCGGCCTGGGCCTTCGGTTCAGTGTGGAGCCGGCGTCTGGACCTGCCGGCCGGGCCCATGGCCAGCGCCTTGGAGATGCTGGTGGGCGGCGCCGCGCTGCTGCTGGGCAGCCAGCTTTCCGGCGAGCACCTGCAGCAGATGCCGGATGTGCGCGGCTGGCTGGCGCTGGGCTACCTGGTGGTGTTCGGTTCGATCATCGCCTTCAGCGCTTACGTCTACCTGCTGGCCAACGTGCGTCCGGCGGCGGCCACCAGCTATGCCTTCGTCAACCCGGCGGTGGCCGTGCTGCTCGGGGTGGCGTTCGCCGGCGAGCACATCGGCTGGCCGGAGGCGCTGGCGATGGCGGTGATCATCGGGGCGGTGGTGTTGATCAGCCTGCCGCAGTGGCGGCGGCGCGAGGCGGCCTGAGCCGGCTCAGTTGATCGGGACGATGCGCACGCGGCTGACGCCGACGCGGTCGGCGCTGTGCCGCAGGTTGGGGATCAGGTTGGGGTCCAGGGGGGCGTCGGTCAGCCCGGTGGGGTCTTCGCCGGTCTCCTGCGCCAGGTGCAGCAGCACCTGGAGCAGGGCGAGGAATTCGTTGGGTTCCTCGGACCACTCGTGGATCAGCCGGCGCGGCTGTTCGCGCAGGCGGTAGTGGATGGCGTAGCGGTGGGTGACGTTCATGGTGGCACCTCTGCAGGCTAAGACACCCCGGAACGTCAAAATTCCCATCACTTTCCCGGACAGCCGACAGGTGGTCATTTTTTCGCCACTCACCGACAGACGTCGCGAAATGGCGGGGTTTCAGATGACGAAAAAGCCGTGGGTGCCATCACGGCCGAGCTGCTCGACCAGGCCGAATTCCCAGTCCAGGTAGCCCTGCATGGCCTCGCGCGGGTTGTCGGTGCCCTCGTAGGGACGGCGGTAGCGGTCGATGCGCGGCGCGGCGAGCAGGCTCTCGCCTTCCTCGGTGGGCAGCCCCGCGGCGACCCAGGCGGCGGTGCCGCCTTCGAGCAGGAACACCGGCTTGCCGCTCAGGGCCTGCACTTCCGGCACGGCGAAGCGCGCCAGCAGGCTGCTGCCGCAGGTGAGCACGTAGCGCTCGGCCGTGCCCAGCTGCGCCAGCGCTTCTTTCAACTGGCTGCGCAGGGCCCAGGCGGCGCCGGGAATGTGGCGTTTCACGTAGTTGGCGCTGGCGGTGAAGTCGAGCACCCGGGTGCCCGGCTCGCGCAGCCACTGGGCCAGGGTCTGCGGGGCGATGGTCTCGGCCTGCGGTTGCTGCGGCAGCGGTGCGGACCAGGCGCCCCGTTCGCTGAAGTCGGCGGCGGACAGGCCGTCCAGCACCGCCACCTCCCAGCCCATCTGCGCCAGCCAGGAAGCGCTCATGTTGGCGCGCGCGCCGTCGTCGTCCACCAGCACCAGGCGCGCGCCGCGCACGCTGGCGACGTGGTCGGTCTCCTGCACCAGCTGGCCGCCGGGAGTGGAGCGCGAGCCGGGCAGGTGGCCGGCCTCGTATTCCTCCGCGGTGCGCACGTCGAACAGGTATGTGGTGCGCGCGCCTTCGGCCTGCCACTGGCGCAGGCCGGCCAGGTCGATGCGCGCCACCCGCGCGCGGTCGGCCACGGCGCGGGCGCGCTGGGCGGCGGCTGCGCGGGTGGCGGCGGAGACTTCGCCGAAGCGCCGCGCCTGGCCGTGTTCCAGTTGCTGGCCGGCGAGGGTCCAGCCGATGGTGCCGTTGCGCAGCGCCGACACCGGGTTGGCGATGCCGGCGTTCACCAGCGACTGGGTGCCGATGATGCTGCGGGTGCGCCCGGCGCAGTTGACGATGACGCGGGTGGCCGGGCTGGGCGCCAGCTCGGCGACGCGCAGCACCAGCTCGGCGCCGGGCACGCTGATGCCGCCGGGGATGCTCATGGTCTGGTATTCGTCGAAGCGGCGGGCGTCCAGCACCACCACGTCGGCCTTGGCATCGAGCAGGGCCTGCACTTGTTCGGCGGCCAGCGACGGGGTGTGGCGCTCGGCTTCCACCAGCTCACCGAAGGCCTTGCTCGGCACGTTGACGTCCTTGAACAGCTCGCCGCCGGCAGCGCGCCAGCCGGCCAGGCCGCCGTCGAGCACGGCCACGTCGCTGTAGCCCAGCGCCAACAGGCGCTGCGCGGCGACTTCGGCCAGGCCTTCGCCGTCGTCGTAGACGGTGACCGGCGTATCGCGGCGCGGCACGCGGGCGTAGACCTCCAGCTCCAGCTTCGACAGCGGCAGGTTGGCGGCGAACAGCGGGTGCGCCTGGGCGAAGGGGTCTTCCTCGCGCACGTCGAGCAGCGCCAGCTCGCGGCGGGCGAGGAGGGCGGCGCGGAGGTCATGGAAGGTACGGCGGGCGATCTGGCTCATGCGGGGTTCTCTTTCGACAGGTCCCAGATATTGGGCAACTGGCTGTTGGAATAGCCGGAGATGAAGGGCTTCTCTTCACCCTCGGCGGTATAGACGGCACGCCGCACCGCGCCGATGTTGGCGCCGTAGACGTGGATGCTGATGGACGGCCGGTCGGCGAAGGCGTTGCTGACCTGGTGGATGTCGCCGATGCGCGGCGACACCGCCTCCACCTCGCCCGGCTCCAGGCGCAGCGCCGCGCCGGCCGGCTGCAGGCTGCCGTCGGCGGCGAAGGCGAAGGGCTGCGAGTATTCGGCGCCGCGCAGCATGCCGATCAGGCCCCAGACGCGGTGGTCGTGCACCGGCGTGCGCTGGCCCGGACCCCAGACGAAGCTGACCACCGAGAAGCGCTGCTGCGAGTCGGCGTGCAGCAGGTACTGCTGGTAGCGCTGCGCGTCGGGCTGGGCGCAGGCCTCGGGCAGCCAGTCGTCATGGCGCACCAGCTCGGCCAGCAGCGGGCGGGCGCTGGCGAGCAGGGTGGCTTCGTCGGGATGTTCGTCGAGCAGGCTGGCCAGGTCGCCGATGAACTGGCGCAGGCGGTCGAAACGCAGGGGGGCGGACATGCGGCGTATTCACTCCGGAAGGTTCTGGCTGTACGGTAGCAAACGCGTTTTTATTCCTGAAATGCATTTTGAATCTAAGCTAATATGCGAGAAATGCAATTGGTGCCAGCCCCATGAAGATCGACGACATCGACGCCTTCGTCGCGGTGATCCGCAACGCCTCCCTGAGCCAGGCCGCCGAGAGCCTGGGCCTGACGCAGTCGGCCATCACCCGCCGGGTACAGAGCCTGGAGGAAGCCCTGGGCGTGGAACTGCTGGACCGCAACACCAAGCCGCTCAAGCCCACCGCCGCCGGCCTGCGCGTCTACGAGCAGTGCCGCCGGGTGCTGCGCGAGGTGGACGGGCTGCGCGAACTGGTGGCCAGCGACACCGCGCCCAGCGGCGTGCTGCGCCTGGGCGTGCCGCAGAGCATCGGCGAGGTGGTGCTGCTGGAAGCGCTGCGGCGCCTGGCCGGCGAGTACCCGGAGCTGCGCGCCCAGGTCAGCAGCGGCTGGGGCAGCCACCTGCTGGCGCGGCTGGAGAACGCCGAGCTGGACGCGGCGGTGGTGCTGTTCCCGCCGAGCAAGGTGTTCCCCGACGACCTCGGCGCCACGCCGCTGGGCCGCGTGGAGCTGTGCGTGGTGGCCGCCCGCGACAACGACGTGCAGGCCCGCCGTCTGCTCGACTGCTACCAGCACGGCTGGGTGCTCAACCCCGACGGCTGCGGCTTCCGCGCCGGCCTGCAGCGCGCCCTGGCCGACCAGGGGTTGGGCTTGCAGCTGAACCTGGAGACCTTCGGTAGCGAGCTGCAGTTGGGTCTGGTTGCCGAGGGGCGTGGCCTCGGGTTGGTGCCGGCGCCGGCTCTTGCGCGCAGCCGTTATCGGGAGCAGCTGCGGGTGTTGCAGCTGGAGGATTTCCAGCCGCTGATCCAGCTCTGGCTGGTGCGGCCGCGCTTGCTGGGCAACCTGGAGGCGCCGGCGCGGTTGTTCGGCGATGCGGTGGCTGATGGGTTGGATATGCGGGTGGGGTGAGTCTTACTCATTCGCCCCCTGTAGGAGCGAGCTTGCTCGCGAACAGACTCTCCCGGCAGCGCTGTCGTCTCAGGTCGACTCCGTCCCCTCTCCCCAGCCCTCGGCTGCGCGCCCCGCCCTGAAGGGAGAGGGGGCTTGTCCGTGCCGAGAGAGGAAGTGGTTTCAGCCGGAAACCGCGGGGGTTGCCGGCTGACGCCATAACATCAAACCCTGCCCAACGGTCCCCTCTCCCTTCAGGGAGAGGGTTAGGGAGAGGGCGCTCTCATGCCTGATACCGGCATGACCGGGAAACTCTGTTCGCGAGCAAGCTCGCTCCTACAAAAGCAAAAAACCTCCCCCGCGCAACTTGCCCAACTCTGAATATGCGTAATTAGCATATTAGAATATGCCAAAAATGAATTTCCATCATGAAGTGCTTGCCTATAGCTTCTAAGAACAACGTCCATCAAGACGTTTTTCTTATAACGAAAGCCGCCGCCCTTATGCAGCGGCCCAGGCGAGGGCAACACAGTGAGCGTGGAAATTCTCGGTATGATCACCGCCACCCCGAGTTCCGAGGTGGACCAGCCGCTGGGGGAGGCGGTGGACGCCGGTTTCGTCCGGCGCTTCGCCCAGGCCCATGAGGACGCCGGCTTCGACCGCGTGCTGGTGGGCTACTTCAGCAATGCCGCCGAGGGCGCCGTGGTCAGTTCCTTCGTCGCCGCCGCCACCCGGCGCCTGGGCATCCTGCTGGCCTACCGGCCCGGAGTGATCGCACCGCCGCTGGCTGCGCGCCAGCTCGCCACCCTCGACCAGTTCAGCGACGGCCGCCTGGCCCTGAACGTGGTCAGCGGCGGCAACGACGAAGACCTGGCCCGCGACGGCGATTACCTCGACCACGACCGCCGCTACGCCCGCACCGACGAATACCTCGACGCCCTGCGGCGCATCTGGACCGCCGAGGCCCCGGTGGACTTCGCCGGCGAGTTCTACCGCTTCCAGGGCGCCTCGCCGGCCGTGCGCCCGCGGCAGAAGCCGCATATCCCGATCTACTTCAGCGGCTCCTCCGACGCCGCCATCGAGGTCGCCGCGAAGCACGCCGACACCTACATGCTCTGGGGCGAGCCGCTGGCCGCCGTCGACGGCCACATCCGCCGGGTGCGCGCCGCCGCCCGGGCCCAGGGCCGAGAGCCGCGCTTCTCGGTGTCGTTCCGGCCGATAGTCGCCGACACCGAGGAAGCCGCCTGGAAACGCGCCGCCGAGGTGCTCGAACAGGTGCGCGAGAACCGCGAGCGCCTGGGCTTGCCGCTGCACGACCACCAGCCGCAGAACGTCGGCTCGCAGCGCCTGCTGGCCGCCGCGCAACAGGGGGAGGTGCTCGACACCCGACTGTGGACCGGCGTGGCCCGGCTGACCGGCGCGCGCTGGAATTCCACCGCCCTGGTCGGCACTCCCGAGCAGGTCGCCGCCGCCCTGGGCGAGTACTACCGCCTGGGCGTTTCCACCTTCCTGATCCGTGGCTTCGACCCGCTCGGCGACGCCGTGCGCTACGGCCAGGGCCTGATTCCCGCCATCCACGACCACATCGCCCGCCTGCCGCAACTGCGCCGCGCCGGCTGAGGAGCCCCACCGATGAACCTGAAACGACGCCTGCGCGCCACCTTCGCCGCGCTGCTGCTGGGCGCGCCCCTGGCCCAGGCCGCCGACCTGCCGACGCTGCGCGTGGGCGACCAGAACTACTACAACGTGCGCGCCTCCATGGAGGCCTCCGGGGTGCTCGAAGGTGCGCCCTACACGGTCGACTGGAAGCACTTCCAGTCCGCCGCGCCCGTGGCCGAGGGGCTGCAGGCCGGGGCGCTGGACCTGGGCTTCCTCGGCGATTCCGGGTTCATCTTCCTGGCCGCCAAGGGCGCGCCGGTGAAGCTGATCGGCGTGTCGCGGCAGAACCCCGACACCATCGCCCTGCTGGTGCCCAAGGACTCGCCGGTGCAGAGCATCGCCGACCTCAAGGGCAAGAAGGTCGCATACTGGCCCGGCGCCTGGAGCCAGCAACTGACCCTGCGCGCGCTGGAGAAGGCCGGCCTGCCCAGCGACTACGTCGACTTCGTCAAGCTCATGCCCATCGACGCCGCCGCCGCCCTGCCGCGCGGCAGCATCGACGCCTTCCCGGTGTGGGAACCGTACATCTCGCAGCAGATCGTGTTCTCCGGCGCGCGCCCGATCCTCACCGCCCGCGACCTGATGCCGGGGCTGTCGAGCATCGCCGCCAACGCCGCTTCCATCGAACCCAAGCGCGCGCAGATCGCCGACTTCCTCGGCCGCCTGCAGAAGGCCCGGGCCTGGGTCGAGGCGCACAAGGAGCAGTACGCCGACATCTGGGCGAAGAAGGCCAACCTCGACCCGGCCGTGTCGCGCCACTGGATCGGCCAGGCCGGCATGAGCGTCGGCCCGGTGGACGCCCAGGCCGCCGCCGACTACCAGGGCACCGTCGACTTCCTGCTGCAGACCGGCGCGCTGCCCAAGGCCTTCGACACCGCCAGCGTGATCGACCCCTCCTTCGCCAACGCCTTCCACTGAACACAGGACGCAACCCCATGAGCATCCAGTTCCTCGGCATGATCGGCCACCGCCTGGCCTCCGAGACCCTCGCCCCGGCCGGCCCGATCCTCGACAAGCAGTACATCGCCGCCTTCGCCCGCGCCCACGAAGAGGCCGGCTTCGACCGCATCCTGGTCGGCTACTGGTCCGATCAGCCGGACGGCTTCCTGGTGGCCGCCACCGCCGGCCTGGCCACTTCCAGGATCAACTTCCTGCTGGCGCACCGCCCCGGCTTCGTCGCCCCGACCCTGGCCGCGCGCAAGCTGGCGACCCTCGAGCACCTGCTCGACGGGCGCCTGGCGGTGCACATCATCAGCGGCGGCAGCGACGCCGACCAGCGCAAGGACGGCGACTACCTCGACCACGACCAGCGCTACGCCCGCAGCGACGAGTTCATCGAAGTGCTCAAGCGCACCTGGACCAGCGCCGAGCCCTTCGACTTCCACGGCGAGCACTACCGCGTGGAGCAGGCCTTCTCGGCTATCCGCCCGCAGCAGAAGCCGCATATCCCGGTGTATTTCGGCGGCTCCTCGGAGGCGGCGCTGAAGGTCGCCGGCAGGCAGGCCGACGTGTTCATGCTCTGGGGCGAGCCCCTGGCCCAGGCCGCCGAGACCATCGCCGCGGTGCGCGAGCAGGCTCGGCAGAACGACCGCGAGGTGGAGTTCAGCCTGTCGTTCCGGCCCATTCTCGGGCGCACCGAGGAAGAGGCCTGGGCCAGGGCCGAGGCGATCCGCGCGACCGCCAGCCAGCGCCTGGGCGAGGCCGGCTTCCCCAAGGGCAAGCCGCAGAGCGTCGGCGCCCAGCGCCTGCTCAAGGCGGTGGAGCAGGGCGACCGCGTCGACGAACGCCTGTGGACCGGCATCGCCAAGCTGGTCGGCGGCGGGCACAACTCCACCGCGCTGGTCGGCACCCCGGAGCAGGTCGCCGATGCGCTGCTGGCCTACTACGACCTGGGCGTGCGCAGCATCCTCATCCGCGGCTTCGACCCGCTCAACGATGCCGTGGAGTACGGCCGCGAGCTGATCCCGCTGACCCGCGCCAAGGTCGCCGAGCGCGAGCGCCGGCGTGCCACGGCCTGAACCCATGACCAATTTGCAGACCCCGCCGCTGGCGCTCAACGACCTGCTGCCGGCGCTCACCCGGCAACTGGCCGAGAGCGCCGAGGCCTACGATCGCAGCGGCGACTTCCCCCATGCCAACCTCGCCCTGTTGCAGCACTTCGGCCTGCTCGGCCTGGCCCTGCCGCAGGCACTCGGCGGCCCCGGCGCCGGCCTCGGCGAACTGCGCCGGGTGGTCGGCGCCGTGGCCCGTGGCGAACCCTCCACCGCGCTGGTGCTGTGCATGCAGTACCTGCACCTGCGGCGCCTGGCGGACAACCCCGGCTGGCCCGAAGCGCTCAAGCGCCGCGTGGCCCGCGAGGCGCTGGAGCAGGGCGCGCTGATCAACAGCCTGCGGGTGGAGCCGGAGCTGGGCTCGCCCTCGCGCGGCGGCCTGCCGCAAACCGTGGCGCGGCGTGACGGCGAGTGCTGGCGGCTGTCCGGGCACAAGCTCTATACCACCGGCATTCCCGGGCTGACCTGGCTGGCGGTGTGGGCGCGCAGCGACGAGCCGACGCCGCGCGTGGGCGCCTGGCTGGTGCGCCGCGACAGCCCCGGCATCCGCATCGTGGAAAGCTGGGACCACCTGGGTATGCGCGCCACCGGCAGCCACGAGGTGATCTTCGAAGAGGTGCCGGTGCCGCTGGAACACGCCGTCGGCCTCTACCCCCACGACCAGCCGCCGGCGCCGGACGAAGCCGTGCTGCGCGACTTCGCCCAGGCCAGCGCGGCGCTGCTCGGCGCGCTCTACGATGGCATCGCCGGGGCCGCCCGTGACTGGCTGCTGGGCTGGCTGCGCGAGCGCGTGCCGGCCAGCCTCGGCGCGCCCCTGGCCAGCCTGCCGCGGGTGCAGGAAGCGCTGGGCGCCATCGACGGCCTGCTGCTGCAGAACCGCCTGCTGCTCGACGCCGCCTGCCGCGAGCGGCTGAGCGCCAGCGAGGCGGGACTGATCAAGGTCGCCGTCACCGACAACGCGGTGACGGTGGTCGAGAAGGCCCTGGAGCTGAGCGGCAACCACGGCCTGAGCCGGCACAACCCGCTGCAGCGCCACTACCGCGACGTGCTCTGCGGGCGCGTGCACACCCCGCAGAAGGACAGCGTCTGGATCGCGGCGGGGAGGGCGGCGCTGAGCCCCTGAGCCCGCGCGATCACCCGACAACAACGACGGCAATATCGGCGACCGCACCGGCGGAACGGATAGCCCCAAGACAACCCCTGGCTTCCGTGCGAAGCCGCCTGGAGATTGCCCCATGAAACGAACCCTGCGTGTTTTCGCCGGCCTGCTGGCCGCGACCTTGCTGGCCGGCGCCGCCAGCGCCGCCGAACCCGTCACCCTGCGCCTGGGCGACGTGAAGGGCGACCGCTACGCCGCGCTGCGCGCCTCCGGCGAGCTGGACAACCTGCCGTACAAGCTGGAAATGTCCGCCTTCCCCTCCGGCGCCCCGGTGCTCGAAGCGCTGAACGCCGGCGCCCTGGACATCGGCTTCACCGGCGACATCCCGTTCCTCTTCGTCTATGCCGCCGGCGCGCCGCTCAAGGCCGTGGGCGCCTGGCACTTCAACCCGGCGACCGTGGCGCTGGTGGTGGGCAAGGATTCGCCGATCCACTCGGTGGCCGAACTCAAGGGCAAGCGCATCGCCGTCAACCGCGGCGGCTGGGGCCACTTCATGGCCCTGGGCGCGCTGCGCCGCGCCGGGCTCAAGCCCGAGGACGTGACCTTCTCCTTCCTCGGCCCGGTGGACGGCCGCGCCGCCCTGGTGCGCGGCTCGGTGGACGCCTGGGTGCCCTGGGAGCCCTATACCTCCAGCGCCGTGCTGCTCGACCAGGCGCGGGTGATCGACAACGGCGACGGCATCATGACCGGCTACTCCTACGCCCTGGCCAGCGACGCCGCCATCGCCGGCAAGAAGGCCGCCATCAGCGACCTGTTGACGCGCCTGGCGCGCGCCCAGGTCTGGGCCCTGCAGCATCCGGACGCCTTCGCCGCGGCGCTGGCCAAGGACCTGAACATGCCCCGGGAAGTGACGCGCCGCTGGGTGGGCGAGGCGCGCATCAGCCCCATCGTGTTCGATGCGAACATCGCCGCCACGCTGCAGAAGGCCGCCGACTTCTTCCACGGCGAGGGCGTGCTGCCCAAGGCGCTGGACGTCGCCCCGGCGTTCGATTTCAGCCTGTCCGCCGGCGCCGCCGAAGTGGCCCGCCAACTGCCCGCCGACCTTACCGTCGGCCAGCGTTGAGGAGCCCCGCCATGCGCAAGATCCTCAGCCTGTTCCTGCTGCTGTGCCTGGCCGCCGGCCAGGCCCTCGCCGCCGAGCGCGTGACCCTGCGCCTGGCCGACCAGAAGGGCAACATGCGTGCCCAGCTGGACGCCGCCGGCGCGCTCAAGGGCCTGACCTACGACATCCAGTGGTTCGAATTCCCCGCCGCCGCGCCCCTGGCCGAAGCGCTCAACGCCGGCGCGGTGGATGCCGGCATCATCGGCGATGCGCCCCTGCTCTTCGCCCTGGCCGCCGGCGCCCAGGTGAAGGCCATCGCGGCGGACAAGTCCGACCCCTACGGCACCGCCGTGATCGTCCGCGGTGACTCGCCGCTGCATTCGGCGGCCGACCTCAAGGGCAAGCGCATCGCCACCGGGCGCGGCTCCATCGGCCACTTCGTGGCGCTCAAGGCGTTGGCTTCGGCAGGCCTGAGCGAGAAGGACGTGGAACTGCGCTTCCTCGGCCCGGTGGACGCGAAGATGGCCCTGGCCAACGGCTCGGTGGACGCCTGGGCGACCTGGGAGCCCTACACCGCGCTCTCGGAGACCGCCGACAAGGCGCGGGTGCTGGTCAACGGCCGTGGCCTGTGGGCCGGCAACAGCTTCCTCGCCGCCACCGATTCCGCCCTGGCCGATCCGGCGAAACGCGCCGCCCTGCAGGACTACCTGCAACGCCTGGCCGGCGCCCAGCGCTGGGCCTACGCGCACCTGGACGAGTATTCGCGCAGCCTGGCGAAGATCATCGGCTTCCCCGAGGACGCCGCGCGCCTGCAGTTCGAGCGCCGGCAACTGCGCTGGCAGGCGCTGGACGCCCAGACCCTCGCCCAGCAGCAGGAGACCGCGGACTTCTACCAGGCCCATGGGCTGATCCCGCAGCGCCTGGACGTGCAGCCGACCTTCGCCGCGGGCTTCGCGGTGGAGCAGGGGCCGGCCGTTGGCCAGCGGCAGCCCTGACGGTTCTCAGCTAAGGCAAAAAGGTTATTTAACCTTGCTGCATTGCTTGGATATGGTTCTAAGTGCCGCCCCGGCCGCGCCTCGTGCGCGGCGCAACGGGGCGCCGCCGAACCCCTTCGCTTCAGTCTTCCCGCGCGCCATTCGCCCAGGCACTGATCCCGTCGTCCCGAGGTGCCCATGAGCGTCGCCCCGCCCCGGCTGGCTCCCGCCGAGCCGTTCCCCCAGCCCGCCGTCGCCGGCCCCGCCGCCTGGGCCCGCGCCCTGCGCGAATCCGGGTTGCTGCGGCTGTCGCTGCCGGCCCAGCTGGGCGGCGCCGGCAGCCCCTGGCGCGAGGTCCTGCAGGTTCTGCGCGACCTCTGCGAGCGCGACGGCGGCCTGGCCCGGCTGTTCGCCGTGCATCACCTGCAACTGACCCGCGTGCGCCTGCTCGGCAGCCGCGAACAGTTGCAGCGCCTGTTGCACCTGAGCCTGCTGCGCGAGCCGCTGTGGGGCGCCCTGGGCGAGGACGATGGCCAACTGCTGCGGGCCGAGGAACACCTGCGCGGCGGCTTCCGCGTCAACGGCGCGCAATGGGATGCCTTCACCGCCGAGGCGGCCGACTGGCTGCTGCTGCGCGCCTGGCACGCGCCCAGCGGCGACTTCCTGCTGGCCGCGCTGCCCAGCGCGCGGGCCGGCCTTGCTCTGCGCGCCGGCGCCCACTGCCAGGGCCTGCGCCTGCACCCGGAGGACATCCTGCTGCCGCCGGGCCTGGCGGCCACGCCGCGGCGCGTGCTCGGCGACGGCCTGGCGCAACTGCTGCAGGCCAACGTCGCCCTGGGCCTGGCGTTGCAGGCCGCGGACAGCCTGGACCTGCCCGAGGCCTCGGAGCTGTCGCGGCTGCTCGGCCTGGGCCTGGTGCTCAGCGAGCAGGCCGCCCGGCAGCTGGATGAGGACATCGAGGCGGGCGCGGCGCTGGCCTTCGGTCGCGCCAGCCACTTCGCCAATCTCGCCGCCCAGGCCCTGGCGGTGGCCCGCCAGGCGGCCCAGGCCAGCCTCCGCGCGGAGGGCGTGAGGGCCCGGCTGCTGGGGGCTGCGCACTGATGGCGGGATGAATCCGCGCGGTATTAGTTAAGAACTAAAAATTATTTATTTCTGATTTTTTATAGCTGTAATCTTCACTTCACCGGACCACCGGACTCATCCAGAACACCTGACACCAGTCCCGTGGTCCGTCCTCGCTCTGCAGGCGGCCGCCCCGTACCCGAGGAGCCGTACCCATGTCCCGCAGCCCATTCCTGCGCCGTTTCGCCGTTGGCCTCGCCGCCTCCGCCGCCCTGCTGGGCGCCCTGGGCGCGCACGCCGAAGGCACCCTGCGCATCGGTTTCCAGAAGTCCTCCACCCTGCTGACCATCGTCAAGGCCCAGGGCACCCTGGAGCGCGAGCTAGGCAAGCAGGGCATCAAGGTGTCCTGGCATGAGTTTCCCAGCGGCCTGCCGCTGCTCGAATCGCTCAACGTCGGCAACGTCGACCTGTCCGCCGACGTCGCCGACACCGTGCCGGTGTTCGCCCAGGCCGCCGGTGCGCAGCTGACCTACTTCGCCCGCGAAACCCCGTCGCCCACCGCGCAGTCGATCCTGGTGCCGGAGGATTCGCCGCTGAAATCCCTGGCCGATCTGAAAGGCAAGCGCGTGGCCGTGACCAAGGCCGCTGGCAGCCACTACCTGCTGATCGCCGCATTGGCCAAGGCCGGCCTGAAGTTCTCCGACATCCAGCCTGCCTACCTGACCCCCGCCGACGGCCGCGCTGCCTTCGAAAACCACAAGGTGGACGCCTGGGTGACCTGGGACCCCTACGTCGCCAGCGCCCAGCGCCAGCAGCACGCCCGCGTGCTCGCCGACGGCCAGGGCCTGGCCAGCTACCAGCGTTACTACCTGGCCTCCAGTGACTACGCCAAGGCCCACCCGCAAGTGCTCGGGCAGGTCTTCGCCGAACTGCAGAAGACCGGGCGCTGGGTGAAGCAACACCCGGCCGACGCGGCCAAGCTGCTCGGCCCGCTGTGGGGCAACCTCGACGCCGCCACCGTGGAGCAGGCCAACGCCCGCCGCAGCTACGACGTGCAGCCGGTGCGCGCCGACGGCCTCGACGAGCAGCAGCGCATCGCCGACGCCTTCTACGCCGAGGGCCTGCTGCCCAAGCCGGTGGACGCCCGCGCCGTGCAGGTCTGGCAGCCGGACCTGGCGCGCAACTGAAGCGAACTTTCCGCCGCTCCGCGAGGGGCGGCCCGTCACGGCCCGGCCGGCCGCCCCGAATGCATTTCCAGGAGCACCCCATGAAACGCACTTTCGCCCCGCGCCGCCTGCTGGCCGCGCTCGCCCTGGCCGGCGTCGCCGGCATCGCCCAGGCCGACATCACCCTCGGCTACCAGACCGGCGTGGACCCGACCAAGGTCCCGCAGGCCGACGGCACCTACGAGAAAGCCATCGGCGAGAAGCTCGACTGGCGCCGCTTCAACAGCGGCCCGGAAGTGGTCGCCGCCATCGCCTCGGGCGACGTGCAACTGGGCAACCTCGGCTCCAGCCCGCTGGCCGCCGCCACCTCGCGCGGCCTGCCGATCGTGGCCTTCATCGTCACCGCGCAGATCAACGCGGCCGAGGCCCTGGTGGTGCGCAACGGCAGCAGGATCGAGAAGCCCGAGGACCTGGTCGGCAAGACCATCGCCACGCCCTTCGTCTCCACCTCGCACTACAGCCTGCTGGGCGCGCTCAAGCACTGGAAGATCGACCCCACCAAAGTGAAGATCGTCAACCTCAACCCCACCGAGATCGCCGCCGCCTGGCGCCGTGGCGACATCGATGGCGCCTTCGTCTGGTCGCCGGCCCTGGGCGAGATCAAGAAGAGCGGCAAGGTGCTGACCGACGCCGCGGAAGTGGGCAAATGGGGCGCGCCGACCTTCGAAGTCTGGGTGGCGCGCAAGGACTTCGCCGAGAAGCACCCGGAGGTATTGGCCAAGTTCGCCCGCGTGACCCTCGATTCCTTCGCCGACTACAACGCGCACAAGGCCCAGTGGACCGCCGATTCCGAGCAGGCGAAGAAGATCGCCCGGCTGACCGGCGCGGCGCCTGAGGACGTGCCGGAGCTGCTGGCCGGCAGCGCCTTCCCCGAGACCAAGGAACAACTGTCCAGCGCGCTGTTGGGCGGCGGTACCGCCAAGGACATCGCCGGGACCGCGGCCTTCCTGAAAGAGCAGAAGCGCGTGCCGTCGGTGTTCAAGGATTACTCGCCCTACGTCAGCGCGGAGTACGTGCGCCAGGCGGAGAGCGTGCAGGTGGGGCAGCGCTGATCGCACGATCTCCCCGCTCGATCTCCCTGTAGGAGCGAGCTTGCTCGCGAACCCGCTTCACACCGCACCTTCCCCGTCATCCCCGCGAACGCGGGGATCCAGAGTCTCTGGGTTCCCGCGTTCGCGGGGATGACGAGGTGGAGAAAGGTGCCGGGCTGTTCGCGAGCAAGCTCGCTCCTACGAAGAGCGAAGAGCGAAGAGCGAAGAGCGAAGGGCAGAGAGCTGAGAGCGAAGAGCGCAACGTGCGAAGCGCCCCAGCATTCCTTCTTACCCTACGGAGGGCAGAAACATGAGCCGTCTGACGGCCGAGGCCGTGAGCCTTTCTTTCCAGCAGCATGGCCAGACCCGGCGCGTGCTGCATGAGCTGACCCTGGACGTGGCCAAGGGCGAGTCCCTGGTGGTGCTGGGCCCTTCGGGCTGCGGCAAGTCCACGCTGCTCAACGTCCTGGCCGGCTTCCAGAAGCCCGACCGCGGCCGCGTGCAGATCGACGGGCGAACCCTCGAAGGCCCCGGCGGCGAGCGTGGCGTGGTGTTCCAGGACGATGCCCTGATGCCCTGGCTGGACGCCCTAGACAATGTCGCCCTGGGCCTGCGCATCCGTGGCCTGGGCCGCGCCGAGCGCGAGGCCCGCGCCCGCGAGGTGCTGGCCCTGGTGGGCCTGCAGGAGCACGCGCATTACCGCGTCTCGCAGCTTTCCGGCGGCCAGCGCCAGCGCCTGGGCCTGGCCCGCGCGCTGGCGGTGGAGCCGGACTTCCTGCTGCTGGACGAGCCTTTCGGCGCCCTCGACGCGCTGACCCGCGAGCGCATGCAGGTGCTCACCCTGGACCTGTGGCGCAAGACCGGCAAGGGCCTGTTCCTGATCACCCACAGCGTCGACGAGGCGCTGTTCCTGGCCACCGACCTGGTGGTCATGGACGGCCCGCCGGCGCGCATCGTCAAGCGCCTGCGCCCGGACTTCGCGCGGCGCTACGCGGCCGGCGAGCCGGTGCGCTCGATCAAGGCCGACCCCGAGTTCGGCCGTCTGCGCCAGGCGTTGCTGGATGAATTCCTTGAAGACGAAAGCTTCGAAGAACCGGAGGCCGAACATGCCCACTGACACCCTCAGCGCCAAGCTGCCCGCCCGCCGTCGCGCCAAGCCTGCCCGCCCGCGTGACGCGCGGCGCTGGGCCGCCGCCGGGAGCATCGCCGCCCTCGCCGCGCTCTGGTGGTTCGCCACCCATTTCGGCTGGGTCGACACCCTGTTCCTGCCGGCCCCCGAGCAACTCTACGAAGCCCTGCAGCGGGTGCTAGCCGAAGGCTACGTCGACGCCACGCTGTGGCAGCACATCGGCACCAGCCTGCTGCGCGTGCTGCTGGCCCTGGGTGCGGCGGTGCTCACGGCGATTCCGCTGGGCATCCTCATGGGCCTCAACCCGCTGGTGGGCGCCGCGCTGGACCCGCTGGTGGAGTTCTACCGGCCGATCCCGCCGCTGGCCTACCTGCCGCTGATCGTCATCTGGTTCGGCATCGGCGAGCTGTCCAAGGTGCTGCTGATCTACCTGGCGCTGTTCGCCCCGCTGCTGATCGCCACCGCCGCCGGCGTGCGCCGCGTGGACAAGTCGCGCATCCAGGCGGTGCGCTGCCTGGGCGCCAACCGTTGGCAGGTGGTGCGCCACGTGGTGCTGCCCAGCGCCCTGCCGGAAGTCCTCACCGGCCTGCGCATCGCCCTGGGCGTGGGCTGGTCGACCCTGGTCGCCGCCGAGCTGATCGCCGCCAACCGCGGGCTGGGCTTCATGGTGCAGTCGGCGGCGCAGTTCCTGGCGACCGATGTGGTGGTGTTGGGGATTTTGCTGATTGCTGGGATCGCGTTGAGCTTCGAGGTGGGCTTGCGTTGGTTGCAGGGGCGGTTTGCTTCTTGGGAGTAGGGGTAAGAGCTAGAGCCAGAGCCCCTCACCCTAACCCTCTCCCGCAAGCGGGAGAGGGGACTGATCGGAGTCGCCGGCTAGCTCGGCGCTCGACTGACACACCGAACAAAGCCCCCTCTCCCGCTTGCGGGAGAGGGCTGGGGAGAGGGTGCTCTTCCCTGCACAGAACACGAGAGAGAAAAGAAATGACCACCCTGACCCTGGCCCCCCTCAGCCCCGCTCTGGGCGCCGTAGTCTCCGGCATCGACCTGCGCCAGCCGCTGGACGACGCCCAACAGCAGGCCATCGAGCAGGCCCTGCTCAGCCACCAGGTGCTGTTCTTCCGCGACCAGCCGCTGACTCCTTCGCAGCAGGCCGCTTTCGCCGCGCGCTTCGGCGACCTGCACATCCACCCGATCTACCCCAGCGTGCCCGAGCAGCGCGAGGTGATCGTGCTCGACACTGCCGTCACCGACGTACGCGACAACGCCATCTGGCACACCGACGTGACCTTCCTGGAAACCCCGGCCCTGGGCGCGGTGCTGGCCGCCAAGCAGTTGCCGCCCTACGGTGGCGACACCCTCTGGGCCAGCGGCATCGCCGCTTTCGAGGCGCTGTCCAAACCCTTGCAGCGACTGCTCGACGGCCTGACCGCCACCCACGACATCAGCAAGTCCTTCCCCCAGGAACGCTTCGGCGCCACCGACGCCGACCTGGCGCGCCTGGAAGAAGCGCGCAAGAAGAACCCGCCGCGCTCCCATCCGGTGATCCGCACCCACCCGGTCACCGGGCGCAAGGCGCTGTTTGTCAGCGATGGCTTCACCACCCGCATCAACGAGCTCTCGGCGGCCGAGAGCCGGGCCATCCTCGACCTGCTGTTCGCCCACGTCGCCCGCCCGGAGTTCACCGTGCGCTGGCGCTGGCGCGAGAACGACGTGGCCTTCTGGGACAACCGCGTGACCCAGCACTACGCGGTGGACGACTACCGCCCGCAGCGCCGGGTGATGCACCGCGCGACCATCCTCGGCGACAAACCGTTCTGATCCCCGCACGCCAACCCTTGCCCTTGTAGGAGCGAGCTTGCTCGCGAACCGCCTCGTGCCGAAGCTGTTCGCGAGCAAGCTCGCTCCTACGAAAAGCGGGGGCGTTGAGTGGGTGGCATTCGGCGTGGTGGGTGTGAACCGCTTCGTGCCGAAGCTGTTCGCGAGCAAGCTCGCTCCTACGAAAAGCGGGGGGCGTTGAGTGGGTGGCATTCGGCGTGGTGGGTGTGAACCGCCTCGTGCCGAAGCTGTTCGCGAGCAAGCTCGCTCCTACGAAAAGCGGGGGGCGTCGCCTGGGCGATATTCGGCGTCGTGGGCGCGCGCGCCGCTCTGGCCTAAGCTTGGCAGGTTGCCTTTCAGAGACTTCCTTCCATGCTCGAACGGATTCCGGACGAATCGAACCTGGCCGAACTGACCCTGCGCGGGCTCATTCTCGGCGCCCTCATCACCGTCGTCTTCACCGCCTCCAACGTCTACCTGGGCCTGAAGGTCGGGCTGACGTTCGCCTCCTCGATCCCCGCCGCGGTGATCTCCATGGCGGTGCTGCGCTACTTCTCCGGCTCGAACATCCTGGAGAACAACATGGTGCAGACCCAGGCCTCGGCCGCCGGCACCCTGTCGTCGATCATCTTCATCCTCCCGGGGCTGCTGATGATCGGCTACTGGGCCGGCTTCCCGTTCTGGCAGACCGCGGCCATCTGCTCCATCGGCGGCATCCTCGGGGTGCTCTACACCATCCCGCTGCGCCGGGTGATGGTGGTGCAGAGCAGCCTGCCGTACCCCGAGGGCGTGGCGGCGGCGGAGATCCTGCGCGTCGGCAGCCATGACGAGGAACACCCGCAGACCGGCGACGGCAGCAAGCCGGGCCTGCGCGACATCCTCGCCGGCGGCCTGGTGGCGGCGCTGTTCAGCCTGTTCAGCAGCGGCTTCAAGCTGCTGGCCGAGGGCTTCAGTTTCTGGCTCACCGCCGGCCAGGCGGCGTTCCGTCTGTCCACCGGCTTCTCCCTGGCGCTGGTCGGCGCCGGCTACCTGATGGGCATCACCGCCGGCATCGCCATCCTCATCGGCGTGGTGATTGCCTGGGGCGTGGCGGTGCCGCTGCTCACCGTGAACAGCACCCTGGCTGCCGGGCAGAGCCTGCCGGAGCTGGCCAGCAAGCTGTGGAGCAGCCAGGTGCGCTTCCTCGGCGCCGGCACCATCGGCGTGGCCGCGCTCTGGACCCTGGCCACCCTGTTCAAGCCCATGGTGCAGGGCGTCTGGGCCTCGCTCAGCGCCATCAGCGGGCGCGCCGAGACCAGCGACCTGCGCACCGAGCGCGACATGCCGGCGGCCTGGATCCTGGCCATCGCCGCCGTGCTGCTGGTGGCGCTGTTCGTGGTCTTCGCCTACTTCCTCGGCCAGGCCGCGCCGGACCTCGCCGGCTTCGCCTTCTGGGGCCTGGTGGCCACCTGCGTGGTGTTCGCCTTCTTCTTCGGCTTCCTGATCGCCGCCGCCTGCGGCTACATGGCCGGCCTGGTGGGTTCCTCCAGCAGCCCGATCTCCGGCATCGGCATCATCGCGGTGATCCTGGTGTCGCTGCTGATCCTCGGCGTCGGCTCGCTGGAGACCGGCTTCCTGGCCCGCGAGGGCGGCAAGCTGGCGATCGCCCTGGCGCTGTTCACCACCGCCGTGGTGCTGGCCATCGCCGCCATCTCCAACGACAACCTGCAGGACCTCAAGACCGGCTACCTGGTCGGCGCCACGCCCTGGCGCCAGCAGGTGGCGCTGATCGTCGGCTGCCTGGTGGGCGCGCTGGTGATCCCGCCGGTGCTGGAGCTGCTGTACAACGCCTATGGCTTCACCGGTGCCCTGCCGCGCGAGGGCATGGACCCCGGCGCGGCCCTGGCCGCGCCCCAGGCGACGTTGATGACCGCCATCGCCAGCGGGATTTTCCATAACGCGCTGAACTGGAACATGATCCTCATCGGCGTGGCCCTGGGCATCGCCCTGATCCTCGTCGACGTGCTCCTGCGCCGCACCGGCAAGGCCAGCCTGCCGGTGCTGGCCGTGGGCCTGGGCATCTACCTGCCGCCGACCATCGGCATGACCCTGGTGGTGGGCGCGGTGCTCGCCTGGCTGCTGGAAAGCACGCTGAAGAAGCGCGCCCAGGCCGCCGGGGTGAACGAGGACAAGTACGCCGACCTGCCGCGCCGCCGCGGCGTGCTGCTGGCTTCGGGGCTGATCGTCGGCGAGAGCCTGATGGGCATCCTGCTCGCCGCGCTGATCGGCACCAGCGGCAAGGACGCGCCCCTGGCGCTGGTCGGCGCCGGCTTCGAGGACACCGCGCAGTGGCTGGGGCTGCTGGTGTTCGTGGTGGTCTGCGTGCTGTTCCACCGCCAGGTGCTGGGCAAACGCTGATACAAACGCAGGCTTGGTCGATCAGGGATGTGTGATATATGTTATCGATATCACATATGGAGGACGCCATGCGTACCCTGGTCGACATCCCTGCCGAACACCTCGAAGCGCTCAATGCCCTGGGCGAGCAACAGCAGCAATCGCGCGCCGCGCTGATCCGCGAGGCGGTCGCCGAGTACCTGGTCCGGCACCGCCGGCAGGATGCCGAGGCCGCCTTCGGCCTGTGGAACGGCAGCGCCGGCGACGGCCTGGCCTACCAGGAGAAGGTGCGCGAGGAATGGTGAAGGCGCTGTTCGACACCAACATCCTCATCGACTACCTAAACGGCCACGAACAGGCCCGCGACGAGTTGCGCCGCTACGATGACCCCGCCATCAGCATCGTCACCTGGATGGAGGTGATGATCGGCGCCACGCCCGCCACCGCCGCGGCCACCCGCGCCTTCCTCGACAGCTTCGCCCTGGTGCCGCTCGACGCGTCCGTCGCCGAGCGCGCCGTGGCGGTGCGCCAGGCGCTGCGGGTGAAGCTGCCGGACGCCATCATCAAGGCCAGCGCCGAGGTGCAGGGGCGCCTGCTGGTCACCCGCAACACCAGGGACTTCCCCGTCGACGACGCCGGCGTGCGCCTGCCCTACCGGCTCTGAGCCCCGCGCCGGGCGAACCACAGGCTGGAGAAGGCGTAGGCGACGAACCAGCCGATGTTGATGCCGGCGCCGCGCAGCCAGGTGCCCAGCGGCTCCGCCAGCACGGCGGGGGCGAAGTGGCCCAGCACCCCCAGGCTCAGCGGGTTGAGCAGCAGCGCGCTGCTGCGCGGCAGGCGCGTGCGCCCGCAGGCGATGGCCAGGGTGAGCACGGCCAGCCCGGCCACCAGGCCGCCCACCGCCGCCACCCAGGCGATCATCAGCAGGCGGTGGAACTGCTCGCCCAGCGCCAGCAGCGCCGGATGGGCGTCCGCCGGCACCAGCAGGAGGGTCTTGTAGACCATCCCCAGGTGGTAGAAGGCGGCGTGCCCCAGCGGCGAGTAGGCGTTGCCGCAGACCAGCAGGGCGAACAGCGTCCAGGCCATCCAGCCCCGGCCGCGGGCGACCAGGAACCAGTGCCAGGCGCCGAGCAGGTACAGCGGCATGGCCAGCACTGCCACCAGGGCGCCGAAGGCCAGGCGCGGCTCGCTGTTGGGCAGCATGTAGTCCAGGCCTTCGAAGCTGATCCGCGCCAGGTAGTCCTGCAGCGGCGGGTAGTCGGCGAGGTTGGCCCGGGCGCCGAGCAGGCCGGCGTCGCCGATCATCCAGAACACCGCGGCCAGCAGCCCGGCGTAGCCGCACAGGCGCAGGGCGCGGTCGCTGTAGATCGGGTTCATGGCGACGGCCTGCGGGCGCGGGCCAGCGCCGCCAGGATCACCACCAGGGGAACGCCCAGGGCGAACCAGGACAGCGCGTCCCAGGGGCCGTCGCCGACCAGCGCGGAAATCAGCCCTACCAGGCTGAGCACGGCCAGCGCCAGGGGCCAGCGGAACACCATCCACAGGTTGCGCTTCATGCCTCGCCCTCCGCGGCCAGGTGCCCGGCCTGCAGGTCGGCCAGGCGTTTCTCCATGGTCTTGCGCCGCGCGAACCACAGGTACAGGCCGCTGCCGAGGACGACGATGGCCACCAGGTCGAGCAGCGTCCAGACGATCTTCAGCGGCAGCCCGCCGTAGTCGCCGAAGTGCAGCGGCTGCGAGAGGAACAGCGTCTTCACGTACAGCGGCATCTCGCGGATGTCGGTCAGCTCGCCGGTCTGCGCGTCCACCAGGGCCGGCTTGAGCAGGCGCTTGGTCAGCGGCGTGGCGCCGTGCATGAACACCGCGTAGTGGTGCTGGCTGCTGAACTGGGTGCCGGGGAAGCCGATGAAGCTCATGGTCATGTCCGGCGCCGCCGCCTGGGCGGTCTGCAGCGCCTTGTGCAGCGAGCCGTTGTCGGCCATGGGCGGCGCGTCGCGGTAGGGCGCGGTCATGTCGGCCAGCTGGTCGCTGCGCCAGAGCATGAGGATCGGCAGCGCCAGGGTGTTGATCACCCCGGTGGCGCCCACCACCAGCACCCAGGCCAGGGTGACGATGCCCAGCATGTTGTGCAGGTCCAGCCACTTCACCCGGCGGCTACGTCTGGTGCGCACCGCGGCGAAGTCGAGCTTGCGCATGAAGGGCGTGTAGACCACCACCCCGGATACCAGCGAGGCCACCAGCAGCAGCCCCATGAAGCCGAGGAACAGGTAGCCGGGCAGGCCCATGAACAGGTCGGTGTGCAGCTTGAGCATCAGGTACATGAAGCCGCCGGGCGGCGGCTCCGGGTCGAAGAACTCGCCGGTGCGCGCGTCGAACGGCTGCACGTGGCCGATCTCCGGCGGCGGCACCAGGCTGGGCGCGGTGATCACCGCGCCCAGCGGCTCGTCGGGGTCGAACACCACGAAGCGCACCACCTCGCCCGGGCGCGCGGCCAGGGCGCGGGCCACCACGTCGTCGTAGTCGATGCGCGGCGACTCGGCGGTCAGCGGCTTGAGCTCCGGGTGCGGTTCCAGGTAGTGCTCGATCTCCTCGTGGAAGATCAGCGGCAGGCCGGTCAGGCACAGCAGCAGGAGGAACAGCGTGGACACCAGGCTGGTCCACTTGTGCACCAGGTACCAGGTGCGCAGGGCTTTCGCGGTCATGGGCGCCTCAGAAGTCCGCGGTCAGCGACAGCGACAGGGTGCGCGGCGAGCTGACGGTCATGTAGCCGTTGGACGCGGTCCAGTAGTCCTTGGCCAGCAGGTTCTCAAGGTTGGCCCGCGCCACCAGCGGCTTGCCGGCGACCTGGAAGGCATAGCTGGCGCCGACGTCGACGCGGTTCCAGTGCGGGACCTTGAGGTCGTTGGTGGTGTCCAGGTAGGCCGCGCCGGTGTAGATCCAGCGGCCGTCGAGGGTCAGTCCCTGGACGAACGGGGTGTCCCAGCTCAGCCCCAGGTTGGCCTGGCGCCGCGGCACGCCGGGGGCGTCCTGGCCTTCGCTGGCGGGGTTGGCGGTCTTGCTCTGCTCGGCCTTGATGTAGGTGGCGCCGGCCAGCACGCGCAGGTCGTCGGTCAGTTCGCCGAACAGGCTCAGCTCGATGCCGCGGTTGCGTTGCTCGCCGTCGGCGCGGAACACGTTGTCGGCGTCGAGGAAGGCGTTGGGCTTCTTGATCTCGAACAGCGCCAGGGTGGTGGTGAAGCTGCCCAGTTCGTACTTGGCGCCGACCTCGTACTGCTCGGCCTTGTACGGCGCCAGCGCCTGGCCGGCGTTGGCCGCGGTGGAGGGCGGGGTGTCGCCCTGGCTCAGGCCCTGGATGTAGTTGGCGTACAGCGACAGCTCGTCCAGCGGCTTGACCAGCAGGCTGAACATCGGCGTCCAGGCGTGCTCGTCGTACTTGTTGGTGCGCGCCCCGCTGGACGGGTCGTAGTCCTTGGACTGCACCGTCTGCCGGCGCACGCCGGCGGTGAACTGCACGCGCTCGTCGAGGATCGACAGCTTGTCGGCCAGGGCCACGCCGGAAAGGTCGGTTTCGTTGGTCTTGGGGATGCCGCCGTCGAGGCTGGAGAAGTCCGGGATCGGCGTGTGCGGCGAGGTCTCGTAGAGGCTGCCCGGCTGCATGCCGGTGAACACGTAGACCATGCCCACGCGCTCGTGCAGGCGGTTGGCGCTGAAGGTCCAGTCGTGGCGCACCGGGCCGGTGTCGAAGTCGCCGCGCAGGCCGGCCTCGCCGGAGTAGGTGCGGCGGTCGGCGCGCTGGCGCGCCAGGCCGTTGATGATGTCGCCCTGGTTGCCGTTGAGGATGCTGTTGGCGGCGATGGTCTCGTAGTTGCTCTGCCGTCCGCCGATGCTGGCGAAGGCGGTGAGGTGGTCGCTGAGGTCGTACTCGCCGCGGTTGACCATGGAGTAGTCCTCCTGGTCCAGGTAGGAATCGCGCAGGCCGAAGCGCGTCTTGGAGTCCGGCGCGTGGGGGATGCTGGTGGCGGTGCCGGTGATCACCGGGCGCACCACGCCTTCCAGGCTTTCCTTCTGGTACAGCAGGTCGCTGGACAGGCGCAGGCGCTCGCCGCGGAAGTCCAGGGCCAGGGACATCAGCGGGAACTCGCGGCTCTGGTGGTCGATGGCGGTGTCGCCGTTGCGGTACACGCCGTTGAAGCGCACGCCGAAGGCGTTGCCCTCGCCGAAGCGGCGGCCGATGTCCAGGTGCGTGCCGACCTGCGAGCGGTCGGTCCAGTCCAGGCTGACGCGGGTCAGCGGCTGGTCCTCGGCGCGCTTGGGCACCAGGTTGATGGTGCCGCCGACGCTGCCGCCGGGGGACATGCCGCCGAGCAGGGCGGTGGGGCCCTTGAGCACTTCGACGCGCTCGGCGAACTCGATCGGCACCCGCCAGTAGGGCAGCACGCCGTACAGGCCGTTGAGGGCGACGTCGGCGTTGTTCACGTTGAAGCCGCGGATGACGTAGGTGTCCACCAGGTCGCCGCGGCCGCCGACCACCCGCACCGACGGGTCGTTGGCCACCAGCAGGTCGGCGACGCTGCGCGCCTGCTGCGCCTCGATGGTCTGCGCGGTGTAGCTGGTGACGCTGAAGGGCGTGTCCATGAGGTCGGCGTTGCCCAGCATGCCCAGGCGCGCGCCGCTGGCCACCTGGCCGCCGGCATAGGCGGGCGGCAGCGTCTCGGCGCCGAGGCTGGCGGTGATGGTGCTGGCCGACAGCGCCACGGCGCCGTCGGTGGGCAGCGGCCGCAGCACGTAGCTGCCGTTGGCCTGGGGCTCGGCTTCCAGGCCGCTGCCGGCGAGCAGCGCGCTGAAGCCGCCGGTGACGTCGTAGCTGCCGTGCAGGCCGCTGGACTGGCGGCCGCGCAGTTGCGCGGCGTCGAACGACAGGGCCACCCCGGCGGCGCTGGCGAAGCGCCCGAGCACCTCGGCCAGCGGGCCGGCGGCGATGTCGTAGCGCGCGGCTTCCGCGGCCTGGGTCGTGGTGGCGGCGAGCGCGCCGGCGCCCAGGGCCAGGGCGATGGCCAGGGCCAGCGGTTTGTGCAACGAGCGGCTGCCGGTGGTCGGCGCCGGGGTGGTGTAGCGGTTCATGCAAGCTCCCCCAAGTTGGGCCAGATGGCCCGGAATAAGAGGGGGCCGGGCGAGGGCGGAAAAAAGTGCAAGGGCGGGCGGATTTTTTTCGCCCCCGGCGTTCAGGCGCGTGGCTGCACGCTGATCCAGAAGCGCGTATGGCGCACGATGCGCAGGTCGAAGCCGGATTCCAGGGCGGCCAGGGCCAGGTCGGTGTCGCCGATGGGGAAGTTGCCGGAGACCTTCAGGCCGGCCACCTGCGGGTCGCAATGCAGCACGCCGTTGCGGTAGCGCGAGAGTTCCTCCAGCAGCTCGCCCAGCGGGCGGTCCACGGCGATCAGGCTGCCGGCCAGCCAGGCCGCGGTGTTGGCGTCGTTGTGCCGCAGTTGGCCGAGTTCCAGCGCGTCGAGGTCGAGCTGCTCGCCGCCGTGCAGGATGCGGCTGCGCTGCGGCGCGGCCTGGGGGCGGACTTCCACGGCCTTGTCGAGCACGGCGACGCGGGTGCGGCCGTCGAGCAGGCGCACGCTGAAGCGGGTGCCCAGGGCGAGGATGCGCCCCTGGGGCGTCTCCACGCGGAAGGGCCGCGCGCTGCCGCTGGGGTCCGGCGCGGTGCTGACGAAGATTTCCCCGCGCAACAGGCGCAGCAGGCGTTGTCGGGGGTCGAAGAGCACGTCCACCGCGCTGTCGGTGTTGAGCGTCAGCGAGGAGCCGTCGGCCAGGGTGACTTCGCGGCGTTCGCCCACCGCGCTGCGGTAGTCGGCCAGCCAGGCCTGCCAGGGCGTGTCGCGCCAGGCGAGCCAGGCCAGCGGCAGGCCCAGGGCGAGGCTGCCCAGGCCGCCGAGCATCTGCCGGCGCGACAGCGCGCGGGCGCCCAGCGTCGGTCCGGCCAGTTGCCCCGGCACCCGGGCGAATTGCTGGCGCACCTGTTCCACCCGGGCCCAGGCGTGCTGGTGTTCGGCGCTGGCGGCGTACCAGTGCTGCCAGGCGTTGCGGTCGGCATCGCTGGCCTGGCCGGAGTAGAGGCGCGCGTACCACTGGGCGGCGGCGCGGATGGCCTGGCGCTCGGTCTCGCTGGGAGTGGCGGTGCTCATGGCAGCATCAGGCAGCAGTGTTCCATGGCCTTGGCCATGTGGTTGTTCACCGTGCGCAGGGAAATGCCCTGGCGCTCGGCGATCTCGGCGTAGGTCAGACCTTCCACCTGGGCCAGCAGGAAGCTGCGCTTGACCTTGGCGCCCAGGCCGTCGAGCAGGCGGTCGATCTCCATCAGCGCCTCGAACAGCAGGGCCTGGGTCTCCGGCGAGGGCTGCTCGTCTTCCGGCAGGCTGGCCAGGGCTTCCAGGTAGGCCTGTTCCAGCGCGCGGCGGCGGAAGTGGTCGACCATCAGGCCGCGGGCCACGGTGGCCAGGTAGTCGCGTGGCTCGCGGATTTCGCTGGCGTTGCGCGCGCGCAGCACGCGGACGAAGGTGTCCTGGGCCAGGTCGGCGGCATCGCAGGCATTGCCCAGGCGGCGCCGCAGCCAGCCGTGCAGCCAGCCGTGGTGCTCGCTGTAGAGGTCGCGCAGGGCGTGCTGTTGGTTGAGGACGGTAGCCGACATGGGAATGGCCTGGAAAAAGAATGGCCAATGATAATCACTATCAATTGCCTATTTCCAGGCCTCCCTTGGTCGTGCCCAGAATCTGTCTACGATCTCGCGAGCTAGAGCAGAACAAGGCGCAACGACCAACGGGAGTAACAGCCGAAGGCTGGCCCGAAGGGCGAGCGCAGCGAGTCAGACAGGCGAGGAAGCGGAGTTTAGGCCGCTAAATGAGCATTCCTCGCCTGTTTTCAACGCAGTTATGCCGACGCGCAGCAGATCGTAGGCAGGTTCTCAGCGGACCAGATGCAGGAACTGCAGGTGCCGCTCGTACTGGTCGAGCATGTCGTTGATGATCTGCTCCTTGCCGTAGCCCATCAGGTCGTAGTCCTGGCTGCCCTCGGCCAGGTGCACCTCGGCGCGGAAGTAGCGGCGGTTCTTCAGGTGCAGGCCGCCCATGCCGGCGCGGGCGAAGGACGGCGTGAAGTAGCCGCGCATCGATACCTGGTAGTAGAACGGGTGCTGCTCGCCGTGGCCGATCTCCAGGCTCAGTTCCAGGTTGCCCGGGTCGAGGTCGGCGTCCACCTGCAGGCCCTTGTCGCGGAACACCTCCGCCACCTCGGCCATCGCCGGGCTGACCACGTCCGCCAGGAAGCGGTACACCTCGTCGCGGGTGGGGAAGTGCACCGCCTGGGAGATGCGCCGCTTCCAGCCACCGGCCTTGGCCGCCAGCGGCGGCGCCAGGGAGTGGCTGCGCGCGCGCTGGCGCTGGGATTCGAGGTAGAAGGCCTTGTGCAGGCCCCACATCATCAGCAGCAGGATCAGCGAGAAGGGCAGCGAGGTGAGCACCACCGCCGACTTCAGCGCATCGATGCTGCCGGCGAACAGCAGGCCGCCGGTGACCAGCGCGGTGGCCAGGCCCCAGAACACCCGCAGCCACTTCGGCCCGTCGTCGTCGGCGCTGCCGCCACGGGCGGAGAGGGTGGAGAGCACCACGGTGCCGGAGTCGGCCGAGGTGACGAAGAATACGAAGCTGACCAGCACGGTCACGGCGATCAGCGCGCGGCTGCCGGGGTAGTCCTGCAGCAGCTGGTAGAGCGCCATCTGCGGCTCCGCCACGGCCACCCGGCCGAGTTCGACGGCGCCGTGGTTGAGCACCTGGTCCAGGGCGCTGTTGCCGAAGATCGACATCCACGCCAGGGTGAAGCCCAGGGGAATGAACAGCACGCCGAAGACGAATTCGCGGATGGTCCGCCCGCGGGAGATGCGCGCGATGAACAGGCCGACGAAGGGCGCCCAGGCGATCCACCAGGCCCAGTAGAACACCGTCCAGCCGCCCAGCCAGTCGCCGCCCTCGCCATAGGCGTAGAGGTCGAAGCTCTTGGTCGGCAGCGCGCCCAGGTAGTCGCCGATGTTCTGCACCAGGGTGTTGAGCAGGTGCTGGGTGGGCCCGGCGAACAGCACGAACAGCAGCAGGCCGCAGGCCAGCAGCATGTTGATGTCGGACAGCAGGCGGATGCCCTTGTCCACGCCGGACACCGCCACGGCGATGGCCGCGCCCATCATCAGGGCGATCAGCGTCATCTGCACCGGGTGGCTGTGGGCCACGCCGAACAGGTAGTCGAGCCCGGCGTTGAGCTGCAGCACGCCGAAGCCCATGTCCGCGCCCAGGCCGAACACGGTGGCGACGATGCCGAAGCAGTCCACGGTGTAGCCGATGGGCCCGTTGATGCGCTTGCCGATCAGCGGGTACAGCGCCGAGCGCAGCGCCAGCGGCAGGTTGTGGCGGTAGGCGAAGTAGGCCAGGGCCATGGCCACCAGGGCGAACACGCCCCAGCCGTGCAGGCCCCAGTGCAGGAACAGCAGCTGCATGGCCTGGCGCGCGGCCTCGGCGCCGCCGGCTGCGCCCTGGGGCGGCTGCAGGAAGTGCGTCAGCGGCTCGGACACGCAGAAGAAGAACAGGGTGATGCTGATGCCCGCGGCGAACAGCATGCCGGCCCAGGACAGGTAGCTGAATTCCGGCTCGTCGTGGTCGGCACCGAGCTTGATCTTCCCGTAGCCGGAAAGCGCGGTGACCACCACGAAGATCAGGTACAGCGTCATCGCCAGCAGGTAGTACCAGCCGACGTTGGCGGCGGCCCAGGCCTGGGCGTCGAGCAGCCATTGGCCGGCCTCGGCGGGAAAGCCGATGACCAGGGCGACGAACAGCAGGATCAGCGCTGCCGCACCGTAGAAGACCGGTGGGTTCATGCGCATGGCGGGGGTGGGGGACGCGGTGACGGAGGGGGAGGGAACGGCGGACAAAACGGGCGGGGTTCCTCGTGTTTTTAATTGATCAACCGATCAATATAAACACGAAAGGCCGTGCCAGGGCCAATCCTCGGGACCGATGGTCCCGCCGCCGGCCCCGTGCGGGGGCCGAGCGGAGCGGGTACTGCTTTACTTGCGGCGGCGCTTCACGCGGCGGACTTCACGGCGTTCCGGATCGACCTGCTGAGGTACGTTGAGGAAAGCGGTGGCGGCGAAAAAGCTGGCAAGAGCGGCAAAGCTGGTCACGATAGTCTCCAAAGGCGCCGGGGAAATTGGGTCCCGACTGCCTGACAGCCATTTTCCCTGATCTTCATGACAAAAAGAAGTTGATGCGCCTGATGATCGGTATCGATGTGGTCGATGAGGCTGCTTTTTGCTGTAAATGTCAGAGAAATTCCTGTTTTTGACCTTTCCATCAGGATTCCCTGCTGCCGGCGGCGGGGTAGGCGAATCGTTTCACTGCGACCATTCGTCGCTTTTCGCGGACGTTCAGGGCTTAGGAGACGCTTTTTCGCGGGGGCCGAGATCCTTGCAGGAGCGCGCATGGCTTTTCGTAGGATGGTGTTGAGCGAAGCGATACCCATCAGCGCAACCGCATGGGTTTCGCAAGCTCAACCCATCCTACGAAAAGCGCCCCGGCGCGGCTTGCAAGACAGTTGCTCCTACATTGCAGGCGAGCACGGCTTCTCGTAGGAGCGAGGGGGACGCCTAGTTCTTGCTCGCGAATGAGCCCCGCAGCGGAGTCTGTTCGCGAGCAAGCTCGCTCCTACGAAGAGCAGAAGAGCAGCTCAGCGTAGCCGGCACCTACGGGAGCGGGTCCTCTTCCAGCAGCGCGCGCAACTGTTCGCGCACGCCGGGCCGGCGCAGCAGCTGGCGCAGCTCCGCCGGCGCGGCGTCGGGCAGGTTCAGGTGCTGCGGCTGGATTTCCGCTCCCGGGCTGACCAGCAGGGCGAAGTGGATGACGTTCTCCAGCTCGCGGATGTTGCCCGGCCAGGGGTAGGCCTCCAGCGCCGCCTGGGTCGCTTCGCCGATGTGCGGCACCGGCAGGTCCAGGCGCTGGGCGTGGATGCCGAGGAAGTATTCGGCCAATGGCAGGATGTCGCCGATGCGCTGGCGCAGCGGCGGCAGTTCCAGGTCGCCGTCCACCAGGTATTGCCGCAGCGGTTCGAGGAACTTGCCGGCCGCCACCGCCTGGCCCAGGTCGATGCTGGTAGCCACCACCAGGCGCACGTCCACCGGGATCGGTTCGCGGGCGCCGACGCGCAGCACTTCGCGTTCCTGCAGCACGCGCAGGAGTTTCTCCTGCAAGGCCAGCGGCAGGTCGGCGATCTCGTCCAGGTACAGGGTGCCGCCGTTGGCCGAGCCCAGCCAGCCGGCGCGGCTGCCCACCGGGCCGTTGTGGGCGCCGGGGGCGTAGCCGAACAGCTCGGCCTCGGCGAAGTTGCGGCTCAGCGCGCTGCAGCTCACCGCGACGAACAGCCCGGGGCGCTCGCTGGCGCGGTGGATGTGCCGGGCCAGCAGTTCCTTGCCGGTGCCGGTCTCGCCGCGGATCAGCACCGGCTGCAGGCCCGGGGCCAGGCGCTCGACCTCGTCGCGCACCTGGTGCGAACGCGGGTCGAAGAACACCAGCGCCTTGGCGCGGATGCTCAGCGGGCTCTTGTCGGCGTCGGGGAAGGTCAGCAGCGGTTGGGGGACTTTCATCTGCGCGATCTCGAAATGAAAACGCCGGTGCGGATGCTCACCGGCGTGGGGGATGGGCGGCGCTGCGCGGCGCCGCCGGCTGGGCATCGATCAGAAGGCGGGGATCACCGCGCCGTCGTATTTCTTCTCGATGAAGGCCTTCACTTCCGGGCTGGTAAGGGCCGCAGAGAGTTTCTTCAGCGCGTCGCTGTCCTTGTTGTCCGGGCGCGCCACCAGGTAGTTCACGTAGGGCGAGTTGCGGTCTTCGAGGATCAGGGCGTCCTTCACCGGGTTGAGCTTGGCTTCCAGGGCGTAGTTGGTGTTGATCAGGTCCAGGTCGACCTGGTCCAGCACGCGCGGCAGCAGGGCCGATTCCAGCTCCTTGAACTTCAGGTGCTTGGGGTTCTCGGCGATGTCTTTCGGCGTGGCCAGGGCGTTGTGCGGGTCCTTCAGCTTGATGACGCCGGCCTTCTGCAGCAGGAGCAGGGCGCGGCCGCTGTTGCTGCCTTCGTTGGGCAGGGCGACGGTGGCGCCGTCGGGCAGCTCGGCCAGGGACTTGTACTTCTTCGAGTAGCCGCCGAAGGGTTCGACGTGCACGCCGGTCACGGTGACCAGGTCGGTGCCCTTGCCCTTGTTGAAGTTGTCCAGGTACGGCTTGGTCTGGAAGTAGTTGGCGTCCAGGCGCTTCTCGGCCACCTGCACGTTGGGCTGCACATAGTCGGTGAAGACCTTGATCTCCAGGTCCACCCCTTCCTTGGCCAGGGTCGGCTTGATCAGCTCGAGGATTTCCGCGTGGGGCACCGGGGTGGCGGCCACCACCAGTTTCTCGTTGGCGTTGACCGAGGCGCTGAAGGCGGCGGCGAGGGCAGTGATGAGCAGCAGTTTCTTCATGACGGTGTCCTTGTAGGGCAGCGTGCCGGGCAGGTCGCGCTCGTGGCGGCGACGCGGGCGGCGGGGGTTGGCTCCGGCGCCTCTGCGGGCGCCGTTGGAGCGAAAGCTACCGGGATTTTTTATTCCATTAAAATATTATTTATTCATTTTTATATGACTGAAATTCATATTCGGACTGAGGCAAGCTGCCGCGCGGCAACCCGCCACGGCGGCATTTTCCGGGGCCGGGGGTACCATCGACGGGCTTTCTTGAGCTGCATCAATGCACGCCCTGCTAGTCTTTGCTTGGCGTACCGCCGCGACCACAGGTCCGCCGGCCCGAACAAGAATCCGATTCCAGGATCACCGCTGAAACTGTCGGCTCCCGTGGGCCGGCGAGTTGCCCGCTGCGTGCGACGACGGGCGTCACCCTGAAGAGGAAACGTCATGTTGGGTCTTGAGGCGTTGGAACTGGCGCGTATGCAGTTCGCCTTTACCGTCTCCTTCCATATCATCTTCCCCGCCATCACCATCGGCCTGGCCAGTTACCTGGCGGTGCTCGAAGGGCTGTGGCTGAAGAGCGGCCAGGAGGTCTACCGCGACCTCTATCACTTCTGGTCGAAGATATTCGCGGTCAACTTCGGCATGGGCGTGGTCTCCGGCCTGGTCATGGCCTACCAGTTCGGCACCAACTGGAGCCACTTCTCCGCCTACGCCGGGAGCATCACCGGGCCCTTGCTGACTTACGAGGTGCTCACCGCGTTCTTCCTCGAGGCCGGCTTCCTCGGCGTGATGCTGTTCGGCTGGAACCGCGTCGGCCCGGGCCTGCACTTCTTCGCCACGGTGATGGTGGCCCTGGGCACGCTGATGTCGACCTTCTGGATCCTCGCCTCCAACAGCTGGATGCAGACGCCGCAGGGCTTCGAGATCGTCGACGGGCGGGTGATCCCGGTGGACTGGTTCGCGGTGATCTTCAACCCGTCCTTCCCCTACCGCCTGCTGCACATGTCCATCGCCGCCTTCCTCTCCACCGCCTTCTTCGTCGGCGCCTCGGCGGCCTGGCACCTGCTGCGCGGGCGCGACAACCCGGCGATTCGCAAGATGCTTTCCATGGCCATGTGGATGGCGCTGCTGGTCGCGCCCATCCAGGCCATGATCGGCGACGCCCACGGGCTGAACACACTGGAGCACCAGCCGGCGAAGATCGCCGCCATCGAGGGCCACTGGGACAACGCCGAGGGCGGCCCGACGCCGCTGATCCTGTTCGGCTGGCCGGACATGCAGCGCGAGGAAACCCGCTTCAAGGTCGAGATCCCGGTGCTCGGCAGCCTGATCCTGCGCCACAGCCTGACCGAGCCGATCCCGGCGCTGAAGGACTTCCCGCGCGAGGACCGGCCCAACTCCACCATCGTCTTCTGGTCGTTCCGCATCATGGCCGGCCTGGGCATGCTGATGATCCTGGTTGGCGTCTGGAGCCTGTGGCTGCGCTGGCGCGAGGGGCTGTACCGCAACCGCGCCTTCCTGCGCCTGGTGCTGTGGATGGGCCCCTCGGGGCTGCTGGCGCTGCTCGCCGGCTGGTTCACCACCGAGGTCGGCCGCCAGCCCTGGGTGGTCTACGGGCTGATGCGCACCGCCGACGGCGTGTCCAACCACAGCACCCTGCAGATGAGCCTGACCCTGGTGATGTTCGTGCTGGTGTACTTCTCGCTGTTCGGCGTGGGCATCGGCTACATGATGCGCCTGGTGCGCAAGGGCCCGGTCACCGACGAGGGCCGCGAGCACAACGAGGGCGGCGCCGGTCGCCAGCGCACCGCGGCGCGGCCGCTGTCGGCCACCGCCGAGGGCTTCGACGAGGATGACGACCATCCGGCGGGGAGGAACTGAGCATGGGTATCGACCTTCCGCTGATCTGGGCGGTGATCATCATCTTCGGCGTGATGATGTACGTGGTGATGGACGGCTTCGACCTCGGCATCGGCATGCTCTACCCGTTCTTCAAGGACGAGCGCGACCGCGACGTGATGATGAACACGGTGGCGCCGGTGTGGGACGGCAACGAGACCTGGCTGGTGCTCGGCGGCGCGGGGCTGTTCGGCGCCTTCCCGATGGCCTACTCGGTGGTGCTCTCGGCGCTGTACCTGCCGCTGGTGCTGATGCTGGTGGGGTTGATCTTCCGCGGCGTGGCCTTCGAGTTCCGCTTCAAGGCCAAGGCGCGCAAGCGGCACATCTGGGACAAGGCCTTCATCGGCGGCTCGCTGGCGGCGACCTTCTTCCAGGGCGTGGCCCTGGGCGCCTTCATCGAGGGCCTGCCGGTGGTCGACGGACAGTACGCCGGCGACTCGCTGGCCTGGCTCGCGCCCTTCCCGCTGTTCTGCGGCCTGGGCCTGATCGTCGCCTACAGCCTGCTGGGCTGCACCTGGCTGATCATGAAGACCGAAGGCAAGCTGCAGGAGCGCATGCACGACCTGGCGCGGCCGCTGGCGCTGGTGCTGCTGGCGGTGATCGGCATCGTCAGCCTGTGGACGCCGCTGGCCCACGCCGACATAGCCCAGCGCTGGTTCAGCCTGCCCAACCTGTTCTGGTTCGCCCCGGTTCCGCTGCTGGTGCTGCTGACCTTCTACGCCCTGCTGCGCTCGGTGGCGCGCAACGACAACGCGCTGCCCTTCGTGCTCACCCTGGTGCTGATCTTCCTCGGCTACAGCGGCCTGGGCATCAGCCTGTGGCCGAACATCATCCCGCCGGGGGTGAGCATCCAGGCTGCCTCGGCGCCGCCGCAGAGCCAGGGCTTCATGCTGGTGGGCGCGCTGTTCATCATCCCCTTCATCCTCGGCTACACCGCCTGGAGCTACTACGTGTTCCGCGGCAAGGTGAAGCACGGCGATGGCTACCACTGAGGGCTCGGCGATGAAACCGCAAACCGTGAAAGCGCCACTGTACAAGCGCCTGGGCTGGCTGGTGCTGATCTGGGCGGGTAGCGTCGCCGCCCTGGGTGTGGCGGCTTGGCTGATGCGCCTGCTGATGAATGCGGCGGGGTTGGGGACGCCGCACTGAGACTCCCACTTGGGCGCCTTCGGGTGCCTGTAGCCCCCGCTTTGGCGGGGGCTTTTTTATGCGGGGGCTTTTTGGGCTTTCGGCTTTTTGGCTTTTTGGCTTTTTGGCTTTTCGTAGGAGCGAGCTTGCTCGCGAACGGAGTTTCCCTGTCGCTACAGCGCCTGGGGTTGACTCCGCTCCCTCTCCCTAACCCTCTCCCTGAAGGGAGAGGGGACTGTTGGGCAGATGCTGATATTTCGGCGTTAGCCGGCTAGCACAGGGATTACCGGCTGAAACCATTCCCCCTCTCGGCACGGACTAGCCCCCTCTCCCTTCAGGGCGGGGCGCGCAGCCGAGGGCTGGGGAGAGGGCGCTCTGAAACCTGAATTCCAGAATCGCCGGGGAACTCTGTTCGCGAGCAAGCTCGCTCCTACGAAGAGCGAAGAGCGAAGAGCGAAGAGCGAAGAGCGAAGAGCGAAGAGCGCTTCAGTGCAACTTGTCCCGCTGCGCCAACGTCGGAAACAGCTTCATCCACGCCCCGGTAACGATCAGCGTGCCCACGCCGCCGATGACCACCGCCGGCACCGTGCCGAACCAGTGCGCCGTCAGCCCCGACTCGAACTCGCCGAGCTGGTTGCTGGCGCCGATGAACAGCCCGTTCACCGCGCTGACGCGGCCGCGCATCTCGTCCGGGGTTTCCAGCTGCACGAAGGCGCCGCGGATCACCATGCTGATCATGTCCGCCGCGCCCAGCACCACCAGCACGCCCAGGGACAGCCAGAAGGACGTGGACAGGCCGAAGGCGATGGTCGCCACGCCGAAGATGCCCACCGCCAGGAACATGATGCGCCCGACGTTGCGCTCGATGGGGAAGCGCGCCAGCCAGAACGACATCAGCAACGCGCCCACCGCCGGCGCCGAGCGCAGCAGGCCCAGGCCCCAGGGGCCGGTGAGCAGGATGTCCTTGGCGAACACCGGCAGCAGCGCGGTGGCGCCGCCCAGCAGCACGGCGAACAGGTCCAGGGAGATGGCGCCGAAGATGTCCGGGCGGCTGCGGATGAAATGGATGCCGGCCATGAGCGAGGCCAGGCTGGCCTTGCCCTGGATGCCGTTCTGCCGGCGCGCCTGCAGGCTCAGCGACAGCGCGCAGGCCATGAAATAGAGCAGCGTGGTCGGCGCGTACACCCAGAAGGCGCCGAAGGCGTAGAGCAGGCCGCCCAGGGCCGGCGCGGCGATGGTCGCCGCCTGCATGGCCGAGGCCGAGGCGGCCACCGCGCGGGGGAAGAGGGCGCTGGGCACGATGTTCGGCAGCAGCGCCTGGGTGGTCGGCATCTCGAAGGAACGCGCGCTGCCGAGCAGGAAGGCCAGCACGAAGATCATCTCGCGGGTCACGTTGCCGGTGCTGGCGCCCAGCACCAGGGCCAGCGCTACCAGGCCCTGGGCCACCTGGCACAGGGCGGCGACCTTGCGCCGGTCGTAGCGGTCGGCGACGTGCCCGGTGTGCAGCATGAACAGCACCCGCGGCAGGAATTCCACCAGGCCCACCAGGCCGAGGTCGAGCACGTTGTGGGTCAGTTCGTACATGTGCCAGCCGATGGCCACGGTGAGCATCTGGAAGCCGCTGGCGGTGCACACGCGGGCGAGCCAGAAGGCGAGGAAAGGGCGATGGCGGAGCAGCGAGGTGGCTTCGGCGGACATGGTGCGCGGACGACTGGTTAGGGAGCTAAGCAAAGGCCGGTGAGCGTAGCACGCCGTAACAAATTCCGTCGGCAATTTCCTTCGGACGAATGGACAACGGCGACGCCATCGGTTCGCTGATCGCCCGCTTAACTTTTGCCTGAGGCGCGTCGATTGGGTAAAGTTGACGTATCGGTCAGGATTTTCCGTAGGACGACGCGGCCCGCAAGCTGCCGTCGCGCCGTCCTACGCCTGAGTTCCGCCGGTTCCAGAACTCCATAACGACATGGGCGGGTAGTGCACCGCCCAGAGGATGATCCATGTCCAACCGTGATATCTCCCGGCGCGCCTTCCTCCAGGGCGGTCTGATCGCCGGCGTGAGCGTCACCCTGGCGCCGCTGGGCAGCCGGGCTTTCGCTGCCTTGATGGAGAAGAGCGTGACGGTGCCGGCCGAGCAGTGGCTCGGCCACGACGGCAAGGTGCGCTTGCGCAACGACGCCATTTCCAAGGTCTGCGGCAACAAGGTGTTCGCCCGCGATATCCGCGCCAGGGACATGCCCGGCTGGCCGCAGCAGCAGGGCCACGCCATGCTGCTGAAGACGCTCAAGGCCGACCGCCTCTACGAAGGCTACGACCTCGCCTGGCTGGGCGACGACCTGCAGCCGGACCGCATCGTCACCGCCGACGACCTGGCCAAAGACGGCATCGCCTTCCCCGAGGCCCACGGCCCGGACCCGCTGCTGCCCACCGGCAAGGTGCCGATGTTCATCGGCCACCCGGTGGCCATCCTCATCTGGCACGACTTCGAGCGCTTCCGCCGGGCCAAGCTCAAGCTGAAGTTCAACGACAAGGCCATTCGCTACGGCGCCCAGGCGCCGCTGTACCAGGGCGACCCCTACGGCAGCTTCCGCTACGTGCGGGTGGGCGGGAAGACCTCGGCCGACGAGGACGAATTCTCCAGCCTCAAGGCCTCGATCCTGTTCCCGATGATCCGCAACCGCAAGCCGGTGTGGGACCAGCAGCCCAGCCAGCACGGCGACCTCACCGAGCAGGGCCTGTTCTACGCGCAGAAGATCAAGGACCAGGTGGACAACCCGCCGGCCGACTGGCTGGTCTTCGACGAGCGCTACAGGACGCCGTCCATCGAGCCCGCCGCGCTGGAGCCGGACAACGGCAACGGCTGGTACGACCCGGCCAGCAAGACCCTGCACTTCGTGGTCGCCACCCAGTGCCCGTTCGAGGCCGCCTACGAGACGGTGCACATGGTCGCGCCGTCGCGCTTCGGCCTGCAGACGCTGAACATCCACCCCGGCTACACCGTCGGCTACGGCTCCAAGGACCACAACATCTTCGTCTACTACGCGGCCCTCGCCGCGCTGTACGGCGAAGGCGTGCCGGTGCGCCTGGCGAACGACCGCTACGAGCAGTTCCAGAGCGGCATCAAGCGCCACGCCTTCGACATCCATTACCAACTGGCGGTGGACAAGAAGGACCTGGGCTTCCGCATCTTCCGCGCCGAGATGAGCCTGGACGGCGGCGGCCGCGCCAACTACAGCGCCTCGGTGGCCGCCGTGGGCGCCACCGCCGCGCAGTCCATCTACTACATGCCGCAGAGCGACCTGCAGGCCACCGCCTACCATTCACGCGGCGTCGAGGCCGGCTCCATGCGCGGCTACGGCACCCTGCAGAGCATGGCCTCCACCGAGATGATGGTGGACGAGATCGCCGAGCGCCTGGGCGCCGACCCCATCGAGCTGCGCCGGCGCAACGCGCTGGTCTCGGGCATGAAGAACACCCAGGGCGCGGTGCCCGCCGGTGCCCTGCGCCTGCACGAGATCCTCGACAAGGCCGCCGCCCACGAGGTGTGGAAGAACCGTGCCGAGCGCAAGAAGCAGTTCGACGCGCAGGACCCGGACAACTGGTACGGCGTCGGCTTCGCCATCTGCCAGAAGGACTTCGGCACCGGCTCCGAGGCGCCCATGGCCAGCCTGGAGTTCGACGCCGAGGGGCGCATCCACCTGCGCCACATCGGCATCGAGATCGGCACCGGCATGTCCACCTCCCAGGCCCTGGTCGCCGCCGACTTCCTCGGCCGCCCGGCGGACGAGGTGAAGACCGCCGAGACGCAGTGGCCGGAGCTGCAGCTGCTCAGCGGCGAAGACCCCTACACCATGAGCCAGGTCACCCAGGACGAGAAGCTGCGCAACCCGCGCTGGGTGGGCAAGTACGCCTCGGCGTCCTCGGCCACCAACTCGGCCTACTACTTCAGCCACGCCACCCGCGAGGCGGCGCGCGTGCTGTTCAACCACGGGCTGTGGCCGGCGGCCCTGGAAATCTGGCGCCAGGGCCCCTACGGCGGCCAGGCCAACCCCTACGTGGTGCGCCGCGAGGACGCCCACTGGGTGAACGGCGAACTCACCGCCAACGGCATGCAGCCGCTGCCCTTCGCCGTGCTGGCCAGGCGCGCCCACGAGCGCGGCCTGGTCACCGGCGCCACGGTGCACGCCTTCAACCGCTGGAGCTGGGCCGAGTGCGAATTCAGCATCGACGGCGTCGCCGAACGCCTGCCGCTGGACGGCCTGGCGGTGAAATACGGCGACGGCGCGCCGCAGGCGAAGAAGGCGCAGATGACCAGCGCCGGCTTCCACCTGCTGGACCGCAGGAACGTGAACTACCCGCCGGTGCAGCTGAACAACGCCGCGGTCACCTACTACAGCCCGGTGGCCACCCTGGTGGAGCTGAAGGTCAACAAGGGCAGCCACGAGGTGCAGGTGCTCAACCACCACTCCTGGGTGGAGTGCGGCCGGGTGCTGGTGCCGGAGCTGGTCAAGGGCCAGATCGAGGGCGGCACCGCCATGGGCCTGGGCCACGCGCTGCTGGAAGAGATGCCGCTGCACGAGGGCGGCCCGGCCGAGGGCGACTGGAACTTCAACCGCTACCGCCTGCCGCGCGCCAAGGACGTGGCGGTGTGGCAGCAGACCTCGGAGATCCTCCCGCCGCTGTCGCCCAGCGACCCGTCCAAGGGCATCGCCGAAGTGGTGATGATCCCCATCGCCGGCGCCGTGGGCAACGCCATCGCCCACGCCATCGGCAAGCGCGTCCGCGACCTGCCCGCCACCCCCGCCCGCATCAAGGAGGCCCTCAATGGCTAAGCTCCAGCTGACCCTCAACGGTCAGGGCGTCGGCCCGGTCGAGGTCCCCGAAGACCTGCCGATGATCGACTACCTGCACGAATACCAGAACCTCACCGGCTCGCGCCTGGGCTGCGGCCAGGGCATCTGCCACGCCTGCGTGGTGATCGTCGACAACCCCGACGGCACCAGCGAGGAAGTGCGCACCTGCATCACCGGCGCCAACTGGTTCGACGGCAAGAAGGTGCGCACCATCGAAGGCCACGCCAAGCGCGATGCGCAGGGCCAGGTGAGCGAGCTGAACCCGATCCAGCAGAAGTTCGTCGAGCGCTTCGCCTTCCAGTGCAGCTACTGCGCGCCGGGCTTCGTCAACGCCGCCACCGTGCTGGTGGAAAAGGCCCAGCGCCAGCCGCTGAAGAAGAGCGAGCTGGAGTCGGTGATCGAGGCCAGCCTGGGCCACCACATCTGCCGCTGCACCGGCTACGTGCGCTACTACAACGCCACCGCCGAGGTCCTCAGCGACCTCGGCCTGGTCAAGGAGGGCTGAGCATGGCGCGACTGCTAACCGGCCTGCTGCTGAGCGCGGGCCTGGTCGCCGGCGCCCAGGCCGCCGACGCCGACCTGGTCAAGCGCGGCGAGTACCTGGCCCGCGCCGCCGACTGCATGGCCTGCCACACCGCGGCGCGCGGCGCGCCCTTCGCCGGCGGCCTGCCGATCGCCTCGCCGTTCGGCACCATCTACGGCAGCAACATCACCCCGGACAAGGACTACGGCATCGGCAACTACAGCGCCGACGACTTCTTCGCCGCCCTCACCGAGGGCAAGCGCAAGGACGGCGCCAACCTCTACCCGGCGATGCCCTACACCTCGTACCACCTGATCAGGCGCGAGGATTCCGACGCCATCCACGCCTACCTGATGACCGTCGAGCCGGTGCACCGCGCGGCGCCCGAGACCGCGCTGAGCTTCCCGTTCAACGTGCGCGCGGGGCTGGCCGGCTGGAACCTGCTGTACGGCAAGAGCGTCCAGCTGCAGAGCGTCGAGGGCAGGAGCGAGCCCTGGCAGCGCGGCCAGTACCTGGTGGAAGTGCTCGGCCACTGCGGCGAATGCCACACCCCGCGCAACGCCATCGGCGCGCTGCAGCAGGACAAGCGCCTGTCCGGTGCCCTGCTCAACGGCTACCTGGCGCCCAGCCTGCTGCCCGAGGACCTGGCCGCGCGCGGCTGGAACCACGCCGACCTGTCGGCCTTCCTGGAGCACGGCATGAGCGCCCAGGGCAGCATGTTCAACGAGATGTTCCCGGTGCTGCACCACAGCACCCAGCACCTGGACAGCGCCGACCTGCGGGCCATGGCCAGCTACCTGCTGGGCGACCAGCCGCCGGCGGCCAAGGTGGTGCAGGCGGTGGCTTATCCACAGCTGTCCGCCAGCGCCAAGCGCGGCCGCCAGCAGTACCTCAACGTCTGCGCCGGCTGCCACGGCACCGAAGGCGAGGGCAAGCCGCACATCGCCGTGGCCATGCAGGGCAACACCACCCTGCGCCTGGCCGACTCGCGCAACCTGCTGCGGGTGATCGTCGACGGCATCGGCGAACAGCAGTTCAGCGGCTTCGAACGCATGCAGCCGATGCCCGGCTTCGCGGATAAACTGGATGACGCGCAACTCACCGATCTGCTCAACTACCTGCGTCAAAGCTGGGGCGGCCTGCCCGGCGACCTCGACGCCAAGGCGGTTGCGCAACTGAAGTCCGATGGTGTGCCGGTCCATGCCGGCAAGGCGATGTGAAGTGCAACATCTCGATCTGCAAGTGATTCGCCAGGCGCTGCGCTGGTCCCGGGAGGGCCAGCGTGTCTGGCTTTGCACCGTGCTCTTCACCTACGGCTCGGCGCCGCGCGCGCCGGGCTCGCTGCTGGCGGTGAACCAGGGCGGGCAGTGGGTGGGCTCGCTGTCCGGCGGCTGCGTCGAGGATGACTTCCTCGAACGCGTGGCCGCCGGGGAGTTCGCCGAGCCGGTGAAGGTGGTGCGCTACGGCGAAGGCGACGAGCGCAGCAACATCCGCCTGCCCTGCGGCGGCATCCTCGACGTGCTGGTGGAAAACCTGGCGCCGGACTGCGAAGTCCAGGCGCACCTGCGCGAACTGGAAGCGGCGCTGCTCGGCCAGCGCCGCCTGCTGCGCCGGGTGGACCTGGCCAGCGGCGCGCGCAGCCTGAACGACGACCACAGCCACGGCCCCCGGGTGGAACGCGACGCCGGCACGGTGCAGTTGCGCGTCGGCGCGGCCCAGCGCCTGCTGCTGGCAGGCTATTCCAGCGTGGCCCATGCCTGCGCCGAGTTCGGCAAGGGCCTGGGCTTCGAAGTGATCCTGTGCGATCCGCGCGAGGAAGCGCTGGATGGCGTCGAGCTGGACGGCATCGAGATTCGCCGCGAGCTGCCGTCGATCTTCATCGCCAACGGCGGCTGCCACGCCGATACCGCGGTGGTGGCGCTGACCCACGACCCGAAGATCGACGACCTGGCGATGCTCGAAGCGGTGCGCACCGAAGCTTTCTACATCGGCGTGATGGGCTCGCGCACCACCTCGGCCAGGCGCATGGAGCGCCTGGAGCGCGTCGGCGGCCTGGGCGAGGCGGAGCTGGCGCGCATCCACGCGCCCATCGGCCTCAACCTGGGCAGCAAGACCCCGGCGGAAATCGCCCTGGCGGTGCTCGCCGACATCCTCCGCACCCGCAGCGGCATCGAGCGCGAAAGCCTGTGACGACCGTCGCGCTGCTGCTGGCGGCCGGCTTCGGCCGGCGCTTCGGCACCGACAAGCGCCAGGCGCGCCTGGCCGATGGCCGTGGTTTGCTGGCGGCTAGCCTGGCCAATGCCCGCGAGGCGTTCGACGAGGTCTGCGTGATGCTGCGCCCGGAGGATGATGCGGCGGTGCTTGGCGTGCCTGTGGATATCTCCATCGTGCGCTGCGCGGAGGCGGAATCCGGCCTGGGCCACAGCCTCGCCGCCGGCGTCGCCGCGCTGGCCGACAACCCGGCCACCAGCGTGGCGATCCTGCTCGCCGACATGCCCTGGATAGCCCCGCAAACCCTGCGCCTGCTGGCTTCGCAGGCCAGCGAACAGCGCATCGTCTTCCCCCTGCACCAAGGCCAACGCGGCCACCCGGTCCTCTTCGGCCGCGCCTTCTGGCCGGAACTCCGCGCCCTGCAAGGCGACGAAGGCGCCCGCGCGGTGCTGCAAGCCCACCGCGAAGCCTGGCGCCCCATCGAGGTGGACGACCCCGGCGTCCTGCGCGACGTAGACACCCCCGCGGCCCTAACACCCGGCTCTTCGTAGGAGCGAGCTTGCTCGCGAACCGCATGGCACCGCGTTTATTCGCGAGCAAGCTCGCTCCTACGAAGGAGGAATACCGTGCCTCCCGGCAACTTGTAGGAGCGGGCCCTGCCCGCGATTCGCGCGCAGGGCGCGCTCCTACAGGGACACGGCGTGGCTGGG
>NZ_FOLS01000035.1 GCF_900112375.1 Pseudomonas citronellolis
CTGGGTTATTCCCCTTCGGGCCAGCGCAAGCGCTGTTCGCGATGGAGCCGCGTCCCGCGTTCGCGGGAATGACGGGGTTAGGTTGGGTGCAAAGGATCAAAGCTCGCGAGCCAAGTCGCCCCCCAACCCATATGAAAAATGCCGTTTCCCCAGACAGAGAAACGGCACTCTTTCTCAAGCAAACAGCATCAGGCTCGCAGCACCGGCCTAGAGCATCCACTTCCAGGGAATATGCGACTCGACATCGCCGTTGCTGAAGATATCCCCCTCATCCTCCAGGCTCCCCACGTCCAGATAAAGCTCGGAACCACTGCCCAGCACACCATAGTTGACCAACCGCCCAGCATTCAGCCAGATCTCGTCATAGGCCAGAAGAGTGCCGTGGTTGACGAATGCGTTGCGGATATCGAGCTGGGCATACATCCCACTTATCAAGCTGCCACCACGCTCCAGCTCCAGAGAGTCGGCACTGATCCTCAGGCCATCCTGGCTGAGCAACCGGCCGCTGCCGCTGTAGCGCCCGCTCAGCTCCAGCGACAGCCCGGACTCGCTGGCGATCAACCCGGCATTACGCCAGTCGTGGCCGCTGCCGCGCACGCCGAGGGTGCCGTTCAGGCGCCCGCTGGCGCCCTGCTCCAGCTCACCCACCTCCAGGATCAGCTCGCGGGCCTGCAGGCTGCTGTTGTTCAGCCAGTGATCGCGCTTGATGTGCAGCACGGAACGGGTGACGAAGCGGCCACCGGCCAGGCCCAGCTGCGCCAGGTCGATGCCGAAGCGGCCGTTGCCGCCGTGCCAGACCCAGCCGTTGTCGTTGAGCAGGCTGCCGCTGCGCAGGTCGAGGTCGCGGGCGTAGGTCTCCAGGCTGCCGTTGCGGTTGTCCAGCACGCCGCTGATGCCGATGTCGGTGCCGCCCTCCCAGCCACGGGCGCGGATGCGCCCCTGGCCGTTGCTCAGGGACGCGGCGTGCAGGCGCAGGCCGCCGCGGCTTTCGATCAGCCCCCGGCTGTTGTCCAGCGCCCCGGCCAGGCTCAGGTCCATGCTCTGGGCGCGCAGCTCGCCGCCCCGGTTGACCAGGCCGCTGCCCAGGCGCATGAACAGGCCGCCGGCGCTGTCCAGCCGGCCCTGGTTGGTCAGGCTCCCGGAAGCCCACAGCTCGGTGTCGCCCCCTGCGCTGACCGGCCCGCTCAGGTGCATGTCCCCGGCCTTCAGGCGCACGCCGCCGGCGCTCTGCAGGCGCGCCAGCTCCAGGCGGCCGTTGGCGTCGATGCGGATGTCGCCGGCGCTGGCGGCCAGTTCCCCGGCCAGCTTCACGCCCACGCCCTGCTCGGTGCCGACCAGGCGGATGGCGTTGGCGTACATCCCGCCCAGCGCCGAGCTGTCGATGGCCAGGCGCGGCCGCGGGCGGCCATCGTCGGCCTTGGCACTGGCCGCCAGGCTTTCGCCATCCACGCGGTTGCGCCCGGCCACCACGTCGAGCTGCCGCGCATGCAGCGCGGCGTTGAGCGTGGCGCTGCGGGTGATCAGCTCGAAGCGCCCCACCTCGCGGGCGTCGAGCCCGGCGCCTTCGATGCCGATGTGCCCGCCGTCGACGTCGTAGCCCGCCAGGCGGTTGCCATCGAATATCGGCTTGCCGGTGGTCAGGGTGGCCCGCGGCATGTTGATGAAGCCGCAGCCGTTGCAGGTCACCCCGTGGGGGTTGGCGAGGATGAAGTGCGCGCCCGGCCCGGCGATCTCGATGGCGCCCCGCAGCTGCGAGGGGCTGCCGCCGGTGACCTCGCCGAGGATCTTGCGCGCCGCGCCCTTGCCCAGGTTGGGATTGCCGGCGATGGCACCGCCCAGCTGCGACTGCGCCCCGCCCGGCGAGTTGTTGAGGATCAGGCCTTCGCGGCCGACGTTGAACTGGCCGAACCTGTTGTGCGACAGGCCATTGGCGTTGGGGGTGGCGATGTTGACCACGGGCACGCCGTTGCCGGCGGAACCCAGGCCGGCGTTGCCGGAACCGGGGTCCAGGCTCAGCGGCGCGGCCGCGGCGTGCGGGTGAGCGAAGAACAGCAGACCGGCCAGGACGGCCGGGAAATGCAGAGCATTGCGTTCCATGTCCATCTACTCCACGTTGTCCATGAGGAGCTTCCCAAATTAGTGGCAGTGCGCTTCGGAAACGCGTCCTTGTCCCGTGGGAAGCCTCCTCGTCGGCCCGTGGAAGCGTGGAGCCGCGCGGCGGCTCCACGCCACCCTGCACGCGCCTGCGCCGATGCAGTAAAGTAATGCCCCCGGCGGCCCCGGCACGCCGCCTTCCCCATTCCAGGAACCCGCATTCGATGGAACACCGTGAGTCGCTCCTCGCGTTGCGACATTTCCTCTCCAGCCAGATCCTCGGCCAGGAAAAGCTCGTCGAGCGCCTGCTCATCGCCCTGCTCGCCGACGGCCACCTGCTGGTGGAAGGCGCGCCCGGGCTGGCCAAGACCAAGGCCATCAAGGACCTCGCCGAAGGCCTGGAGGCCGAGTTCCATCGCATCCAGTTCACCCCCGACCTGCTCCCGGCGGACATCACCGGCACCGAGATCTACCGCCCGGAGAACGGCACCTTCTGCTTCCAGCAGGGGCCGATCTTCCACCACCTGGTGCTGGCCGACGAGATCAACCGCGCCCCGGCCAAGGTGCAGTCGGCACTGCTCGAAGCCATGGCCGAGCGCCAGGTCAGCATCGGCCGCAGCACCTACGACCTGCCGCCGCTGTTCCTGGTGATGGCCACGCAGAACCCCATCGAGCAGGAAGGCACCTACCCGCTGCCCGAGGCCCAGCTCGACCGCTTCCTGATGCACGTGAAGATCGGCTACCCGGAAGCCTCGGTGGAGCGCCGCATCCTCCAGCAGGCCCGGGGCGAGGCGCTCAACGGCGAGACGCGGCCGGAACGCCAGGTGACCCAGGAATCGATCTTCGCCGCGCGCAAGGAAATCCTCGGCCTGTACATGGCCGACGCGGTGGAGGAATACCTGGTGCAGCTGGTCATGGCTACCCGCACCGCGGCCAAGTTCGACCCCGAGCTGGCCGAGTGGATCGCCTACGGCGCCAGCCCGCGCGGCTCCATCGCCCTGGACCGCTGCGCACGGGCCCACGCCTGGCTGGGCGGGCGCGACTTCGTCAGCCCCGAGGATATCCAGGCGGTGCTGTTCGACGTGCTGCGCCACCGCCTGATCCTCTCCTTCGAGGCGGAAGCCGCGGGGATCGACCAGGACCGCGTGGTCCAGCGCATCCTCGACGTGGTCGCCGTGGCCTGATGCCGGACACCGCCAGCAACGGCGTGACGGTCAGCCTGCAAGAGCTGATCGACATGCGCCATCGCCTGCGCGAGGTGCAGCTGTTCTCCACCCCGGCCCGGCGCAGCCCGCTGATCGGCCTGCACCACTCACGCCTGCGCGGGCGCGGCGTGGACTTCGACCAGGTGCGCGTGTACCAGCCCGGCGACGACGTGCGCACCATCGACTGGCGCGTCACCGCGCGCACCCGCGAGCCCCACACCAAGCTGTTCCACGAGGAGCGCGAACGCCCGGTGTTCGTCCTCGTCGAGCAGAGCCGGCGGACCTTCTTCGGCTCCGGCCTGTGTTTGAAGTCAGTGCTGGCCGCGCGCGCCGCCGCCCTGCTCGGCTGGGCCGCGCTGGCCCACAACGACCGCATCGGCGGCCTGGTGCTGAGCGACCACGACACCCACGAGATCAAGCCGCGGCGCAGCAAGCAGAGCCAGCTGCAGTTGCTCAACCTGATCGTCCGCGCCAACCACGCGCTGCTCGCCGACGGCGCCGCGGCGTCCTCCGGCGATAACTTCGGCCTGGCCCTGCGCCGCGCCCGCGAGGTGCTGCGGCCGGGCAGCCTGGTGATGATCGTCTGCGACGAACGCGCCCTCGCCCACTCGCCCCAGGGCGACCTGGCCGAGCAGCAACTGGGCCTGCTGGCGCGGCACACCGACCTGGTCCTGCTGCCGGTGTCCGACCCGCTCGACCACGCCCTGCCGGCCGCCGGGCTGATGCGCTTCGCCGAAGGCCAGGCCCTGCTCGAAGTGGACACCCACGTCGACGAACAGCGCCTGGCCTACCGCGCCCTGGGCGAGGCGCGCCGCGAGCGCTGGGCGCGGGTCAGCCAGCGCCTGGGCGTGCCGCTGCTGCCGCTGAGCACCCAGCTGGACCTGGTCGAGCAGTTGCTCGACCACCTCGAACAGCCCACCGCGAGGCTGCGCTCGTGAATCCCCTCGACGCCCTGGAACCGCTGATCCAGCCGGCCGCCGTGCCCTGGTGGCCGCCGGCGCCGGGCTGGTGGCTGCTGGCCGCGCTGCTGCCGCCGCTGGCCTGGGCGCTATGGCGCTGGCGCCACCGCCTGCTGCCGCGCCGCCGCGCGCAGGCCCCGGCGGAAGCGCCGCTGGAGCCCATCCGCGTCGCCGCCCTGGAAGAACTGGCGCGCCTGCCGCGGCCCTACGACGGCGCCCCCGCCGGCCCCTGGCTGCAGGCGCAGAACGCCCTGCTCAAGCGCCTGTCGCGGGCGCGCTGGCCGGACGACAGCTGCCACACCCTGAGCGGCCGCGCCTGGCTGGCGTTCCTCGACAACCGCTGCCCGGCCGCCGGTCTGACGCGCTGGATGATCCTCGTGGAAGGCGGCTACCGCGCCGAATGCAAGCTCGACGACAAGGCCATCGACGGCCTCGCCGCCGCCGTGGAAACCTGGGTGCGCAAGCATGTTTGAGTTCGCCTGGCCCTGGGTCTTCCTGCTCGCCCCGCTGCCCTGGCTGCTGCGCGTGCTGCTGCCGCCGGCCGACAGCGGCGAGGCAGCGCTGAAGGTCGGCTTCCTCGCCGAACTCGAAGGCCTGGCCGGCCGCCGCGCCCGCGCGCAACTGCCGGCCTGGCGCCTGCAGGCGCCCTTCGTGCTGCTCTGGCTGCTGTTGCTGCTGGCGGCGGCGCGCCCGCAGTGGGTCGGCGAGCCGCTGCCGATCCCCGCCAGCGGCCGCGACCTGCTACTGGCGGTGGACGTCTCCGGCTCCATGGACACCGCCGACCTCACCTGGCAGGGCAGCGAGATCAGCCGCCTGAACCTGGTGCAGAAACTCTTCGGCGACTTCATCGAGGCGCGCCGCGGCGACCGCGTCGGCCTCATCCTGTTCGGCAGCAAGGCCTACCTGCAGGCGCCGCTGACCTTCGACCGCCACACCGTGCGCGTCTGGCTGGACGAGGCGCTGATCGGCATCGCCGGCAAGGATACCGCCCTGGGCGACGCCATCGGCCTTGCCGTCAAGCGCCTGCGCCAGCGCCCGGCGCAAAGCCGCGTGCTGGTACTGATCACCGACGGCGCCAACACCGCCGGCGAGATCCCGCCGCTGACCGCCGCGCGCCTGGCCGCCGAGGAAAGCGTGAAGATCTACACCATCGGCATCGGCGCCGACCCGCAGCCCGGCGGCGTGCTCGGCATGCTCGGCCTCAACCCCGGCCTGGACCTGGACGAAGCCACCCTGAAGGCGATCGCCGGCCTCACCGGCGGCGAATACTTCCGCGCCCGCAACGGCGCCGAGCTGGAGGCCGTCTCCAGCACCCTGGACAGCCTCGAACCGGTGACGCAGAAGCCCACCCAGGCGCGCCCGGCCCTGGCCCTCTACCATTGGCCGCTGGCCGCCGCGCTGCTGCTGAGCCTGCTGCTGGTGGCCGCAGAACTCTGGCCGGCGCAGCACTGGCGCTGGCCGTGGAGGCGCCCATGAGCCTCTGGCCGCACCTGCTCTACCCAGGCTGGCTGCTGCTGTTGCCGCTGCTCGCCTGGCTGCTGTGGAAGCTGCTGCACCGCCAGCGCCGCGCCGGGCGCTGGCAACTGCTGCTGCCGGCGGCCTTCCACCCCTGGCTGCTGCAGGGCGGCAGCGGCCGCCCCGACCGCCGCCCCTGGCTGTACCTGGGCCTGGCCTGGCTGCTGGCGGTGCTGGCGCTGCTCGGGCCGAGCTGGGAGCGCGTCGAGCAGCCGGCCATGCAGCGCAGCGACCCGCTGGTGGTGATCCTCGAACTGACGCCGCGGATGCTCGCCGGCGACCTGCCGCCCAGCCGCCTGGAACAGGCCCGGCGCAAGCTCCTCGACCTGCTGCGCGCGCGCCCCGACGCGCAGACCGCCATCGTCGTCTACGCCGGCAGCGCCCACACCCTGGTGCCGCTGTCCAACGACCTGTTCACCGCGCGCAACCTGCTCGATGCGCTCAAGCCGTCGATCATGCCCGAGCCGGGGCAGCGCGCCGACCTCGCCGTACAGCAGGCGCGCCGCCTGCTCGACCAGGGCGCCCAGGGCAACGGGCGCCTGCTGCTGCTCACCGGCGGGCTGGAGGAAAGCGAACAGCAGGGCATCCGCCAGGCCCTGCACGGCCACGGCCGGGACTTCGCCATCCTCGCCGTGGGCACTGTCGGCGGCGCGCCCATCCCCCAGGAAGACGGCACCTACCTGAAGGACGACCAGGGCGGCATCCTCCTGCCACGCCTCGACGAAGCCGGGCTGCGCCAGTTCGCCACCAGCCTCGACGCCGGCTACCAGCGCCTGGGCGCCAGCGACCGCGACCTCAGGGCCCTCGGCCTGCTGGACGCCAACCGCGGCCTGGAAGCCGCCGGCAACGACGCCGTGCTGCGCCTGCAGCGCTGGGCCGACCAGGGTTACTGGCTGCTCCTGCCGCTGCTCTTGCTGGCCGCCTGCGCCGGGCGCCGCGGCTGGCTGTTCAGCCTGCCGCTATTGCTGCCGCTGTGGCTGGGCGCGCCGCAACCGGCCATGGCCTTCGAGTTCGCCGACCTCTGGCTGCGCCCCGACCAGCAGGGCCAGCGACTGCTCGCCGAGCAGCGCCCGGCCGACGCCGCCCGGCGCTTCGCCGACTTCCGCTGGCGCGGCCTGGCCCTCTACCAGGCCGGCGACTACGACGGCGCGGCCCGCGCCTTCGCCCTGGGCGACAGCGCCGCCGACCACTACAACCGCGGCAACGCCCTGGCCCGCGCCGAGCAGTACGAGGCCGCCATCGACGCCTACGACCGGGCGCTGGAACTGCAGCCGGACCTGCAACAGGCCCAGCGCAACAAGGCGCTGCTGGAGGACCTGCTGCGCCAGCGCGAGCAGGACGCCGCCCAGCAGCGCCCCAACGACTCGCAAGCCAGCCGCAGCGGCGAAACCGAAGCGGCGCCAACGACAGCGGCCAAGCCTTCGGAGCAGCAGAACCTGGAAGAACGGCCAACCCGCCCCTCCGCGGCCCTGCAGAACCGCCAACAGGCCAACGTCGAGCACCTGCAGAGCACGGACCCGGACGACGAGCCGCCCGCCGATTCGACGGAACTCCCCGCCCCCACGGCGGACGAAGGGAAACTCAGCGACGAAAGCCGCCAGGCCCTGGAACAGTGGCTGCGGCAGATTCCCGACGAACCCTCCGAACTGCTGCGCCGCAAGTTCTGGTACCAACAGCAGCAGCGCCAGGAAAACCTGCCATGAAACGGATGATCTGCCTGATCCTGCTCAGCCTGCTCGCATTCCAGGCGCAGGCCAGCTTCACCGCCAGCGTCGACCGCGCGCGCCTGACCGAGGGCGAGAGCCTGGACCTGACGCTGGAGTCCGACGACCCCACGCAGTTCGGCAAGCCGGACCTCACGCCCCTGGGCGACGCTTTCGAAATCCTCGGCACCCGCCAGGTCAACCGCCTGACCACCCTCGACGGCCAGGCCCAGGCCACCACGCGCTGGATCATCACCCTGCGCCCCACCCGCAGCGGCGCCCTGCAGATACCGGCGCTGCGCATGGGCAACGGGCAGACCCAGCCGATCGCCCTGCAGGTGCTCAAGGCCGAGGACGCGGACGAGCAGCAGAAACTCTCACCGGTGTTCATCGACGCCAGCCTCGACCACGAGTCGGTCTACGTGCAGGCCCAGGCCATCCTCACCCTGCGCATCTACCACTCGGTGTCGCTGTACGACGACAGCAGCCTCAGCCCGCTGCAGATCGACGACGCCAAGGTCGAGCAGCTCGGCCAGCCGCGCACCTACGAGAAGGAAATCAATGGCGTGCGCCACGGCGTCATCGAGGTGCGCTTCGCGATCTTCCCGCAGCACAGCGGCGAGCTGACCATCCCGGCGCTGAACTTCAGCGCCACCCGGGTGGCGCGCAACAGCCCCGGCGACACTTTCGGCGTGCTGCCCGGCAAGCGCCTGCGAGTGAGCTCGCCGGAGATTCCCCTGGAAGTGAAACCCAAGCCCGCCGACTACCCGGCCGACGCGCCCTGGCTGCCGGCCCGCGCCGTCAGCCTCAGCGAAAGCTGGGCGCCGCAACCGGAGCAGGCGAAGGCCGGCGAAGCCCTGACGCGCAACCTGATGCTGCGCGTGGAAGGCCTCTCCAGCGCCCAGCTGCCGCCGCTGCCCCAGGCCCTGCCGGCCGGGCTGCGGCACTACCCCGACCAGCCGCAGCTGGCCGAGGAACAGGGCGACCAGGGAGTGATCGGCAGCCGCGAGGAGCGCCAGGCCCTGATCCCGGAGCAGGCCGGCCAGCTGAGCCTGCCGGACATCGAGATCACCTGGTGGAACACCCAGGAAGACCGCCTGGAGCACACCACCCTGCCCGGCCGCAGCCTCGACGTCGGCGCCAACCCGCAGTTGGCGGCCCCGCCCCCGGCGCCGCTGGAAGGCGCCGTGAGCCCCGACGGCCAGCGCCTCTGGCCGTGGCAGCTGGCGACCCTGCTGCTGGCCCTGACCAGCCTGCTCGGCTTCGGCCTCTGGTGGCGCGCCCGGCGCCAGCCGGCCATCGTCCGCGCCGCGGCCAACGCGCCCAGCGCCCGCACCCTGCTCGACGAACTGCGCCGCTGCTGCCAGGCCAACGACCCCCATGCAACCCGCCAGGCCCTCGACGCCTGGGCGCGCCAGCAGCCGGAAACCCTGGCCGACATGGCGGCGCGCTTCGTGCCGCTGTCCGACGCCATGGACGGCCTCAACGGCGCGCTCTACAGCGACAGCGAGGGTGGCCACAACTGGGAAGGCGAGGACCTCTGGCGGGCGATCCGCACCCTGCCCGCCGCGGAAGGCGGCGGCGCGGCGACGGCCGAGGGCAACAGCCTGCCACCGCTCTACCCGCGCTGAGCCACGCCGGCTAGGCTGAGGAAAACTCCCTGGCAAGAGGCAGACCCATGGCCGAACGCCCGTGCCGGCTCGCCACCCTGCTGCTCTGCGGCCTGCTGGCCCGCGGCGCCCAGGCCGGCTCCGCGGCCCCGCCGCAGCAGCCGCTGGACGGCCCCGGCGGCTCGCGCCTGGCCCACGCCGACCTGCGCCAATGGCGCGGCGGCGAACAGGGCAGCGAATACTGGCTGTTCACCCCCGCCGCGCCAGTGCCGGCGCAGGCCCCGCTGGTGGTCTTCGTCCATGGCTGGAGCGTGATGCAGCCGGACCTCTACCGCGCCTGGATCGAGCACATCGTGCGGCGCGGCGCCATCGTCCTCTACCCGCGCTACCAGCAGAACCTGAAGACGCCGGCCGGCGAGTTCCTGCCCAATGCCGCCGAGGCGGTGCGCCAGGGCATCGCCGAGCTGCAGTCCGGGCGGCTCGGGGTACGCGCCGACCTGCAGCGCCTGGCCTATGTCGGGCATTCCGCCGGCGGCCTGATCGCCAGCGGCCTGGCCGCCGGCTACCAGCGCCTGGGCCTGCCCCGGCCACGCGCCCTGTTCGCCGTGGAGCCGGGGCGCAGCCAGGGCCCGCGCTGGCGCCAGGTGCCGCTGGAGCCGCTGTCCGGCATCCCGCCGGGCACCCTGCTGCTGGCCCTGTGCGGCGACGAGGACGAGCGCGTGGGTTGCGACGACGCCCGGCGCATCTACAGCGAGAGCACCCAGGTCGACGGCGCCGACAAGAACCTCCTGCTACTGCGCAGCGACCGCCACGGCAGCCCGCCGCTGCTGGCCAACCATGCGGGGCCCACCGCGCCGCGCTTCGACCCGCGCTACCCGCCTTCGGACTCCGGCAGCTGGCTGCTGCAACGGGTGCAGGAGCGCCAGCAACGGCGCCAGGCCGAAGGCCGCGCGTCGACGAACCACAACGCCCTGGATACCGACGCCCTGGACTGGTACGGCCCCTGGAAGCTGTTCGATGCGCTGTGCGACGCCGCCTTCGCCGGCCGCAACCGCGACTGGGCCCTGGGCGGCACCCGCGCGCAACTGTCCATGGGCAACTGGAGCGACGGTATGCCGGTGCGCCCCATGCAACTGCTGGCGCCCCTGCCGCCGGGGCATCGATAGCGTCGATAGTCACCAGCAGGCGGATTCAATTCCCTTCGCCGCGCGCGGACGCGAGCATGAGCCCATGGCCCCGCGAACCCCGGGGCCGCGAGGCGGCCTGAGCGTGCACTCCCCGGAACGCCCCGCTGACCACGAGGCTGAAGGAGGAGGAACGCACCATGCAGGCCGCGCTGGATTTTCTGCTCATCATCGGTTCCCTGGCGGAGCTGCTGCTCTACGTCGCGCTGGCGGCCATCGGCCTGGCCGCGACCCTGCTGCTGGCCGCCATCGGCGTGTTCACCCTGCGCTCGCCCGGCGAGCCCATCCGCATCGACGAACCGCCGCGCCGCCGCATCCGCGGCTGAAGCGCGGCCGGCCCGCTCAGGGCTTGCCCACGCCGCGGTCTTCCAACTGGTCGCCCTCGAACAGCGTCTCCAGTTCCTGGCGCGCCTCGCGGGCGGTCTGGATCACCGCCGAGGCGTCGTCGTAGACCTTGTACTGGGCCATCAGCACTTCCTCGTCGTGGCGGCGGAAGCGGCGGATGCGCGCCAGCGCCTGCTCCTCGGAAAGGCCCATTTCCACCAGCACCCGCCGGCTCATCTCCAGGCTGGAGTGGAACAGCTCGCGCACCGGGCTGGCCCCGGCGTCGAGCAGGTGGTAGACGTGCTGGCGGTTGCGCGCGCGGGCGATGATCTTCACGTGCGGATAGAGCTTGCGCACCAGGCGCGCGGTGTCGATGTTGGTCTGCGGGTCGTCGGTGGCGACGACGAAGAACTCGGCCTTGTCCACCTGGGCCGCGCGGAGGATTTCCGGGCGCAGCGGGTCGCCGTAGAAGATCGGGATGCTGCCATAGCTGCGGCTCAGCTCGATGGTGTCCACCGAGGTGTCCAGGGCGATGAAGGGCACGCGCTGGGCGCGCATGATCCGCGCGACCACCTGGCCCATGCGGCCCATGCCGGCGATCACCACCCGCGGCGCGTCGCCCTCGATGCGCTTGTACTCCTCCGGCGCCTCGCGCACCGGCACGGGCTCGGGCTTCATCAGGCGCGCGGCCAGCAGCACCAGCAGCGGCGTCACCGCCATCGACAGGGTGATGCACAGCACCAGCAGGCTGTGCAGGTTGGCGTCCAGCAGCCCTTCGGCGCGGGCCAGCTTGAACACCACGAAGGCGAATTCGCCGCCGGCCGCCAGGACGATGCCCAGGCGCAGCGCCGAGTGGCCGTCGAGGCCGCCGGTGAGGCGCCCGAGCAGGTACAGCAGCGGCAGCTTCAGGCCGATCAGCAGCAGCGTCAGGCCCAGCACCAGCAGCGGCGAATGCAACAGCAGGCCGAGGTCGGCGCTCATCCCCACGCTGATGAAGAACAGCCCCAGCAGCAGGCCCTTGAACGGCTCGATCTGCGACTCCAGCTCGTGGCGGTACTCCGAGTCGGCCAGCAGCAGGCCGGCGAGGAAGGCGCCCAGGCCCATGGACACCCCGGCCAGCTCCATCAGCCAGGCGGTGCCGACGACCACCAGCAGCGCGGTGGCGGTGGACAGGTCGGCCATGCCGGTGCGCGCCACCGTGCGGAACACCGGGCGCAGCAGGTAGCGCCCGCCGACCACCACCACGGCGATGCTCCCCACCACTTCGAGGAAGTGGCGCCAGTCGCCGCCCGGCGCGGCCTCGTCGGCCCGCGCGCCGAGCAACGACACGGCGGCGATCAGCGGGATGGCGGCGATGTCCTGGAACAGCAGGATGGCGAAGGCCAGGCGGCCGTGGGGGCTGGCCAGCTCCTTGCGCTCGGCGAGGATCTGCAGGCCGAAGGCGGTGGACGACAGCGCCAGGCCGCCGCCGAGCACCACCGAGGTGTTCAGCGGCAGCTCGAAGGCCAGGTGCGCCAGCACGCCGATCACCAGCGCGGTGAGCAGCACCTGGGCCAGGCCGATGCCAAACACCGCCTTGCGCATCACCCACAGGCGCTTGGGCGACAGTTCCAGGCCGATGATGAACAGCAGCAGCACCACGCCCAGCTCGGACAGGCTGGAGACGCTTTCCGGATCATCGATCAGGCGCAGCACCGAAGGCCCGATCAGCACCCCGGCCAACAGGTAGCCGAGCACCGCGCCCAGTTGCAGGCGCTTGGCCAGCGGCACCATGAAGACGGTGGCGATGAGGAAGACCACCGCCGATTGCAGATAGTTGGAACCATGCTCCATGCCGGAACGCTCCTTGGCAGGATGGGGCCCGGCGCGCGGCCGGGCGGGTGGAACGGAAAGGGTGTCGATCAGACCGGCGGCAGGCCCTGGCTGATCAGGTGGCGCTGGAACTGCCCGGCGAGTGCTTCGACCTGCTGCCAGGGCTGCGAGTGCCGTTCGTCCAGCGCGACGTGGCTGGTGCCACGGATGTCGGCCGGCAATTCGACGGCGCGGTAGAAGGCGTTGACCACCTCGGCCATGGCCTCGCGCTGGTTCTCCATGAGGATGGCGCCGTGGGCCAGCACCACGTAGCGCCCGTCGCTCTGCCGGCGGCGCCAGCGCTGGGCGGTGCCGACCAGCTTGCGGCCGCCGATGTTGACGTTGTAGCGGCCGTCGCAGAAGGCGCCGTCGACCTCGCCCACGCCGGCGTCCAGGCCCATGGCCGCGAGCCAGTCGCAGAGCGGCTGGCACAGGCGCAGGTAGGCGGTGTCGATGCGCGTCTGCTCGTTGTCGCCGTCGGGCACCGCGTAGCACAGGGCGACGTTGAGTACCGCCGGCGACTGCGGCACCGGCTCGCCGCCGGTGTCGCGCAGGGCGATCGGCCAGCCGAGTTCGGCGCAGCGCGCCTCGGCCTCGGCGAAACCGGCCAGGCGGCTGAGCCGGCGCGGCATCACCAGCGCCTGCTGCAGCGGGCGCCAGAATAGCAGGCGGCTGTCGGCCTGGCCGCTGAACACCTGGTCCAGGGCGGCGCGTTCGGCATCCAGGCCGTCTTGCGCGGAAAACCGCAATACCCGTTCGCCCATGTCCTACTCCTCTCGCCGTGCTGCCTGACAGGTAGCGGACTATGCCCAGCCGCCACGCCAGGCTGCAAGCGAAAAGCCGCGCTCCCCCGGCAGGCGGCGGGACAGCCTGGCGGCATATGGCTATGCTCATAGCCGGATGCCATCGCGCACAGGACGAGTCCCGTGTCCCAGCCGTTCCCGCAACGCCTTCGCCAGCAATTCCGGCTCGCCCGCTCCCTGGCGCGACCGGTGGCCACCGAGAACCTCAGGCGCCTGGCCTGGCTGGCGCTGCTGGCGGTGCCCTTCGGCCTGGTGCACATCCTGGTGTTCTGGCTCAACCTGCAGGGCAGCCTCCCGGAGTTCGACGGCTGGCGCCAGCACATCATCCTCACCCACGCGGTGGTGGCCGTGCTGCTGCTCGGCCTCGGCCTGCTCGCCTGGCAGGCCCGCCAGCGCCCGCAGGCGCCGCCGCCGTGGTACTGCGAGCTGCTGGCGCTGCTGGGCGCCGGCGTGCTGCTGGGTTTCGGCCTGGTCATCACCTGCTTCGACCAGGAGGTGACCAGCAGCATCACGCCCTTCCTCATGGGCGCGGTGGCCACGGCGCTGATCCTGCTGCTGCGCCCGGTGTTCGCCACGCTGCTCTACGTCGTGCTGTTCATCGCCTTCGAACTGGCCATGGAAATGGCCCAGCCGGACCCGCAGCTGCGCCTGTCCAACCAGATGGGCGGCCTGACCATCTGCGGCATCGGCCTGCTGCTGTCGCAGATCCTCTGGTTCGGCCACCTGCGCAACCTGCGCCAGCGCCAGCACCTGCGCCGGCAGCGCAAGGAGCTGGAAGAGAAGAACCTGCAGCTGGAATACCTGGCCGGCCACGACCCGCTGACCGGGCTGTTCAACCGCCGCCAGTTCGACCAGTTGGTGAAGCAGGAACTGGCGCGCTGCGACCGCCAGCCGATGCCGGTGAGCCTGCTGATGATCGACCTGGACCACTTCAAGTTCATCAACGACCGCTACGGCCACCCGCTGGGCGACGAAGTGATCCGCCACACCGCCACCCTGCTGCGCAAGCACACCCGCAGCAGCGACAGCGTGGCGCGCCTGGGCGGCGAGGAGTTCCTCCTGCTGCTGCCGGACACCGCCGCGCCCCAGGCCAGGGTGATCGCCGAAAAGCTGCGCAAGCTGCTGGAAGACACCCCGCTGCCGATGAAGGACGGCCTGCTCTACCTCACCGCCAGCTTCGGCATCGCCGGCCTGGCCAGTGGTGTGTCGAGCACCTACGAGAGGCTCTACAGCACGGCCGACCAGGCCCTGTACCGGGCCAAGGCCAGCGGGCGCAACCGGGTGGAGGTGATGGATGCAGCGCCCCATGGGACGTTGGAGTGAGCTTTTGTGTAGGAGCGAGCTTGCTCGCGAACAGCGTTTCCCGGTGGCTGCAGTGTTTGGGGTTGACTCCGCCCCCTCACCCCAGCCCTCTCCCAGAGGGAGAGGGGGCCGTTTGGAGCGAGCGGCGAATCCAGAGTCATCCTGACACTCCCATCTATTCCCGCCATTCCCGCGTTCACGGAAATGACGAGGGAGAAGGATCGCGCCTGACTTCCAGGCCGCTCAGGACAGCCCCCTCTCCCTTCAGGGAGAGGGTTGGGGAGAGGGCGCTCTTGAACCCAACATCTATGCCGCCGGGAAACACCATTCGCGAGCAAGCTCGCTCCTACGAAGAGCCGTGCCAGTTCTTGCTTTGGGACTGCCAGCCCGTAGGGCGCATAACCGCGAACGCGGGAATGGAGGAAATAGATGGGAGTTTCAGGATGACTCCGAATTCGCCGCTCGCTCCGAACGGCCCCCTCTCCCTCTGGGAGAGGGCTGGGGTGAGGGTACGGCGTCAACCCCAAACGTCGCAGCAGCCGGGAAATTCATTCGCGAGCAAGCTCGCTCCTACGAAAATCCCCTAACCTCAGGGCTGCGCGTAGCGGCGGCTCAACCCCGGCGGCACGCCGTTGGCGTCGGTGGCGGTCCAGGGGCCCTGCGGGCTCACGCCCCAGTACCAGGCGCCGTCCCAGTGGTAGTAGGTGCGCTGGCGGTAGTACAGGTCCTGCTGCCCCTGGATCACGTAGACGCCCAGGTTCGGGTCCCAGCGGCCCTTGCCGCCCGGCGGCGGGGCGAACTGGGTGTGGGTGCTGCGGGGCTTGTTCGAGGGGTTCTGCGGGTTCGGCGTGATGGCCGTGCGCGGCGCCGGCTTGTTCGACGGCGTGGCCGCCGGCACCTGGCCGCTGGCGCCGGGTTGCGGGGCCGGCGCCGGGGCTTGCGAGTGGGGCTGCTGGCCGGCGCAACCGGCCAGGGCGAGCAGGGCCGCGAGGGCGAGGATTCGGCCTTTCACGGGCGCACCTCCAGGAAGGGTTCGGTCAATGCTGGTCCGGGCTGTCGATGGTCACCGCCTGATCGCCCGCGCCGGCAGTAGACAACGGCTGGCTGCGTCCGATCCATTCGCCGCTGATGGCATTGCCGGCGCGCGACACCCGCGCCACCAGCTCCACCTTCGGGAAGGCCGACAGCTTCAGTTGCGGCATCATGGCGTCGGCATCGCTGAGCGACACCTCGTCCGGCAGGTCGGCCACCTTCAGGCGCTTGACCGCCAGCGGCATCGGCGGGCCGTTCACCGCGCGGGCGAAGACGAACACGCTGTCGTCCGGCTTGACCTGGCCCTTCACCGCGTCGCTGAGGTCCACTCGCACCTTCAGTGTCACGCCGGCGGTCGCTGCCGCGGCCGGCGCTTCCGGCAGCTTCTCGCCGCGCTCGACCAGGTGCTGACGGGCGCGCTCAATGCCGCTCTGGATGGCCGCGCGCGACGGGTCGTCGGCCGGCAGCGCGGCGACCAGGCGTTGCCAGTAGTCCACGGCATCGGCGTAGCGCTGGTCTTCGAAGGCGGAAATGCCCATCAGGCCGAGGGTGGTGACTTCCTCCGGGTTCTGCTTGAGCGCCTCGTCGGCCAGGGCCTGGGCGGTGCCGGCCATCTTCTTGCCGTTGGCGAAGTACAGCGCCTGGGCCCACTGGCCGAGCACTTCGGACTGGCGCCCGGACAGGTTGGCGGCGCGCTCGAAGGCCTTAGCGGCATCCTCGAAGCGCTCCTGGGTCATGTAGGTGCGGCCGAGGAAGTACCAGCCCTCGGCGGAATCCGGCTGGGCCTGCACGGCCTTCTCCAGGCGCTCGGTCATCTCCGCCATGGAGTGCGGCGGCTCGGCGAACTCGCGGGACAGCGCCAGCTTCTCGCTGGCGCCCCAGTGCAGGTACAGGCCCAGGCCCAGCAGCGGCAGCAGCACGGCCGCCAGCAGCGGCGCGGCGCGGCCCAGGCGCGAGCGGCGCTCGCCCTCGCCTTCGGTGTCGGCCAGCAGTTCGCGGGCGGCCTCGGCGCGCCCGGCCTGCAGCTGGGCGTCGTCCAGGGTGCCGGCGGCGTGCTGGGCGTCCAGCTCGGCGAGGCGTTCCTGGTACAGGGCGACGTTGAGGGCGGTGCGGTCTTCCTCGGCCTGGGCGCGGCGGCCACGCAGCAGCGGAATCAGCAGGAAAGCCATGGCCACCAGCGCAAGCAGGCCGGCGGCGAGCCAGAAGTCGATCATTTGTCTTGGTTATCCAGCAATTGATTCAGGCGGGCCTGTTCCTCGGCGGACAGGCTGGCGGACGGACCGGCGGCGCTGCGGCGGCGGCGCGCCACCAGCACGCCCACCACCAGCACACCCAGGCCCAGCAGGGCCGCCGGGCCGAACCAGAGCAGCCAGGTGCGAGCGTTGACCGGCGGCTTGTAACGCACGAAGTCGCCGTAGCGGTCGACCATGTAGTCGACGATCTGCTCGTCGCTCTTGCCCTGCTGCAGCTGCTCGTAGATCTGCTTGCGCAGGTCGGCGGCGATGGGCGCGTTGGAGTCGGCGATGTCCTGGTTCTGGCACTTCGGGCAGCGCAGCTCGGTGGTCAGGCTGCGGAAGCGCTGGCGCTCGGCCTCGCTGGGGAATTCGTAGGTGTCGATGGCGGCGTGGGCCACGCCGGCGAGACTCAGGCCCAGCAGGGCCGCGGCGAGGAATCGCTTCATTTGCCCCCCGCCTCGTCCACCAGGCGCTGGTAGATCGGCGCCAGCTGCTCGCGCCAGACCTTCTCGTCGACGGCGCCGACCAGCTTGTGGCGGATGATGCCGTCCTTGTCGATCACGTAGGTCTCCGGCGCGCCGTACACGCCCAGGTCCAGGCCCAGGGTGCCCTGGGCATCGGCGATGTTCAGCACGTAGGGGTCGTGCAGGTCCTGCAGCCACTTCTGCGCGGCGGCGTTGTCGTCCTTGTAGTTGATGCCGACGATCACCACGCCCTGCTCGGCCAGCTTGGCCAGCACCGGGTGCTCGAAGCGGCAGGTCGGGCACCAGGTGCCCCAGACGTTGACCAGCGCCGGGCGGCCCTTGAGGTCGGCCTGGGTGTAGGTCTTGCCCGGCTCCAGCACGCCGGGCAGGGCGAAGGCCGGGAACGGCTTGTCGATCAACGCCGAGGGCAGCTCGCTGGGGTCGAGCCACAGGCCGCGGAACAGGAATACCGCGACGACCAGGAAGATCGCCAGCGGCAACAGCAGGATCGCACGCTTCACACTCAGGCTCCCTGTCCGGCGGCGAGGCCCAGCGCCTCGCGCACCTTGGTTTTCACTTTCAGCCGGTAGCGCCGGTCGCACGCCGCCAGCACGCCGCCCAGGGCGGTGAGCAGGCCGCCCAGCCAGATGAAGCGGACGAACGGCTTGATGTGCAGGCGCACGGCCCAGGCGCCGTCGTCCAGCGGCTCGCCCAGGGCGACGTAGAGATCGCGGGTCAGGCTGCCGTGGATGCCGGCCTCGGTCATCATCGAGCGCTGCACGCTGTACAGGCGCTTCTCCGGGTGCAGCACGGCCACTTCGCTACCGTTGCGGGTGACGCGGATGGTGCCCTTGTCGGAGGTGAAGTTGGGGCCTTCGAAGTGCCTGGTGCCCTCGAAGGCGAACTGGTAGCCGCCCAGCTCCACGCTCTCGCCCGGGGCCATGCGCAGGTCGCGCTGGGCGCTGAACTGGCTGGTGAGGACGATGCCGATGGCGCACACGGCGATGCCCAGGTGCGCCACCTGCATGCCCCAGTAGCTGCGGTTGAGGCTCGCGGCGCCGGCCACCAGGCCCTTGTGGCGGACCTTGTCGAGGAAGTCGCGCACCCCGCCGAGGATCACCCAGAAGGCCAGCAGGAACACCGCCAGCACCGGCCAGTACAGGTCGCCGTAGAGGAAGGTGGCGACGCCGCCGAGCACCACGGCGCCGATCAGCACCGGCGTCAGCATGCGCAGCAGCCACTGCGTCGGGGTGTCCTTCCAGCGCACCAGCACGCCCACGGTCAGGGCCAGCATCATCCCCGTCATCAGCGGCACGAACAGCGCGTTGAAGTACGGCGGGCCGACCGACAGCTTGGCGCCGCTGATGGCGTCGAGCACCAGCGGGTAGAGGGTGCCGAGCAGGATCATCGCGGCGGTCACCACCAGCACCACGTTGTTCAGCAGCAGCAGGGTCTCGCGCGACCACAGGGCGAAGCCGACCTGGCTCTTGACCACCGGCGCGCGCAGAGCGAACAGCGTCAGCGAGCCGCCGACCACCACCAGCAGGAAGGCCAGGATGAACACCCCGCGCTCCGGGTCGGAGGCGAAGGCGTGCACCGAGGTCAGCACCCCGGAGCGGACCAGGAAGGTGCCCAGCAGGCTGAGGGAGAAGGCGGCGATGGCCAGCAGCACCGTCCAGCTCTTGAACACCCCGCGCTTCTCGGTCACCGCCAGCGAGTGGATCAGCGCGGTGCCCACCAGCCAGGGCATGAAGGAGGCGTTCTCCACCGGGTCCCAGAACCACCAGCCGCCCCAGCCCAACTCGTAGTAGGCCCACCAGGAGCCAAGCACGATGCCGATACCGAGGAAGGTCCAGGCCACCAGGGTCCAGGGCCGCGACCAGCGCGCCCAGGCCGCGTCGAGGCGGCCGCCGAGCAGCGCGGCGATGGCGAAGGCGAAGGCCACCGAGAAGCCGACGTAGCCCATGTAGAGCATCGGCGGGTGGATGATCAGGCCCGGGTCCTGCAGCAGCGGGTTGAGGTCGTTGCCGTCGGCCGGCGCCTGCGGCAGCAGGCGGCTGAAGGGGTTGGAGGTGATGATCAGGAACAGCAGGAAGCCGGTGCTGATCATCCCCATCACCGCCAGCACCCGCGCCAGCATGGGTTCGGGCAGCTCGCGGGAGAAGATCGACACGGCGAAGGTCCAGCCGCCGAGGATCAGCGCCCAGAGCAGCAGCGAGCCCTCGTGGGCGCCCCACACGGCGCTGAACTTGTAGTACCAGGGCAGCGCGCTGTTGGAATTGCTGGCCACGTAGGCCACGGAGAAGTCGTCATGCAGGAAGGCCCAGGCCAGGCAGGCGAAGGCGAACGCCAGGAAGGCGAACTGCCCCCAGGCCGCCGGGCGCGCCAGGCTCATCCACTGGCGGTCGCCGCGCCAGGCGCCGACCAGCGGGAAGAAGGACATCACCAGCGCCATGCACAGCGCCAGGATCAACGACAGGTGGCCGAGTTCCGGGATCATCGTCAGTTGCTCCCCTGGGCCGCGGCGCCGGGCTGGCCGCCCTGCTGGTATTCACCGAGCTTGCCGCTGTCCTTCAGCGCCTTGGTGACTTCCGGCGGCATGTATTTCTCGTCGTGCTTGGCCAGCACCTCGTCAGCGGTCAGCACGCCGTTCTGGTCGAGCTTGCCGAGGGCGACGATGCCCTGCCCTTCGCGGAACAGGTCCGGGAGGATGCCGCGGTATTTCACCGTGACTTCCTTGGCGAAGTCGGTGACCACGAATTCCACGTCCAGGGAGTCGGCCGAGCGTTTCAGCGAGCCCTTCTCCACCATGCCGCCGGCGCGGATGCGCGTATCGTGCGGCGCTTCGCCGTTGGCGATCTGCGTCGGCGTGTAGAACAGGTTGATGTTCTGCTGCAGCGCCGACAGCGCCAGGGCCACGGCGACACCGACGCCGGCGACGATGGCGAGGACGATGTACAGACGCTTCTTGCGGACCGGATTCACTTGCTGGCCTCCCGGCGCAGACGGCGCGCCTCTTCTTGCAGGTAACGCTTGCGCGCCAGGATGGGCGCGGCCACGTTGATCGCCAGCACCACCAGGCTGATGGCGTAGGCCGACCACACGTAGGGGCCGTGGTGGCCCATGGCGAGGAATTCGCCGAAGGAATGGAAACTCATAGCGCGCGCTCCACCTCAGCCTTGACCCAGGACGCGCGGGCTTCGCGCTTGAGCACTTCCAGGCGCATGCGCATCAGCAGCACGGCGGCGAAGAAGCAGTAGAAGCCGAGCACCATCAGCAGCAGCGGGATCCACATCTCCGGCGGCATCGGCGGCTTCTCGGTGAGGGTGAAGGTGGCCGGCTGGTGCAGGGTGTTCCACCACTCCACGGAGAACTTGATGATCGGGATGTTGACCACCCCGACGATGGCCAGCACCGCGCTGGCCTTGGCCGCGCTGTCGCGGTTGCCGATGGCCTGGCCGAGGGCGATCACGCCGAAATAGAGGAACAGCAGGATCAGCATCGAGGTCAGGCGCGCGTCCCACACCCACCAGGCGCCCCAGGTCGGCTTGCCCCAGATGGCCCCGGTGACCAGGGCGACGAAGGTCATCCAGGCGCCGATGGGCGCGGCGCACTGCACGGCGACGTCGGCGATCTTCATCTTCCAGATCAGGCCGATGGCGCCGGCCACCGCCAGCATCACGTAGCAGGACTGCGCCAGGAAGGCCGCCGGCACGTGGATGTAGATGATGCGGAAGCTGTCGCCCTGCTGGTAGTCCGGCGGCGCGAAGGCCAGGCCCCAGATGAGGCCGACGGCCATCAGCAACGCCGCGGCGACGGCGAACCAGGGCAGCCAGCGTCCGCTGATCTCGTAGAACCACTTGGGCGACCCAAGCTTGTGAAACCAAGTCCAGTTCATCATCAGGCTCTGTGTGTCAGGGCACTTTTTTCTAGTGCCGGCGCCGCTCCAGCGGCACCGGCAGGCGTCATTCGCCCACGCTGATCTTCAGGCCGGCAGCGATGGCGAAGGGCGTCAGCGTCAATGCTAACGCCGTCAGGCTGGCCAACCAGAGCAGGTGCCCGGCGGTCGGCAGCCCCTGCAGCGAGGCCTGGAGGGCACCGCTGCCGAGAATCAGTACGGGGATGTACAGCGGCAGGATCAGCAGCGCCAGCAGCAGCCCTCCGCGCTTGAGCCCCACGGTCAGCGCCGCGCCGACCGCGCCGAGCAGGCTCAGCACCGGGGTGCCGAGCAACAGCGACAGCAGCAGCACCGGCAGGCAGCGTACCGGCAAACCCAGCATCAGGGCCAGCAGCGGCGACAGCAGGACCAGGGCCAGCCCCGAAACCAGCCAGTGTGCCAGCACCTTGGCCAGGACCAGAAGAGGTAGGGGGTGCGACGAAAGGACCCACTGCTCCAGGGAGCCGTCCTCGAAATCGCTGCGGAACAGGCCGTCCAGCGACAGCAGCACCGCCAGCAGCGCCGCCACCCACACCAGGCCGGGCGAGAGGTCCTGCAGCATCCGGGTTTCCGGGCCGACGGCCAGGGGGAACAGGGCGATGACGATGGCGAAGAACACCAGCGGGTTGGCCAGCTCCGCCGGGCGGCGGAACTGCAGGCGCGCCTCGCGCGCCAGGAGCAGGCCGAAGACGTTGCTCATGCGCCCTCCCCGGCCGTTTCGCGGGCGTGCTGGCCGAGGTCCAGGTCACGATAACCGCCGGGCATGCGGCTCAACGTGTGGTGGGTGGTGAGCACCACCAGGCCGCCGTCCTCGCAGTGCCGCGCCAGGTGTTCCTCGAGCTGGGCGACGCCCTGCCTGTCGAGGGCGGTGAAGGGTTCGTCGAGAATCCACAGCGGCGGCGCCTCCAGGTACAGGCGCGCCAGGGCGACGCGGCGCTGCTGGCCGGCCGACAGGGTGTGGCAGGGCACGTCCTCGAAGCCGCGCAGGCCGACCGCCTCCAGGGCGCGCCAGATCGCCGCGTGGTCCGCCGGCTGGTGCAGGGCGCAGAGCCAGGCGAGGTTCTCCTCGGCGCTGAGCAGGCCCTTGATGCCGGCGGCGTGGCCGATCCACAGCAGGTTGCGCGCCAGTTCGCCGCGCTGTTCCTCCAGCGGCCGGCCGTTCAGGCGCACCTGCCCGGCAGTGGGCTGCATCAGCCCGCAGAGCAGGCGCAGCAGGCTGGTCTTGCCGCTGCCGTTGGGGCCGACCACCTGCAGCATCTCGCCGGCGCCCAGGCGCAGGTCCAGGCGCTCGAAGAGCATGCGCCAGTCCCGCTCGCAGGCGAGCGCCACGGTTTCGAGAAGCGGGCTGGTCAAGGCATCGGCACCCATCGGGAAAATCGAATTCAGGCTAAAGTCGGTGCAGCGCAGGCCGCTATAGTGGCCACGGGCGGCGCATTATACACGCCTGTTTCCGGCCCCGGCGCCGGCAATTTCGACAGCTTGTTAAGGCTTTTCAGGCATTCGCCGCCCCCGCGACGATGCGCCGCAAGCCCTGAAGGACGCAGATGCCGAGCGAGATTGGCGCTTCCCGCCCGCTCCCCATGGCCACGGCCAGCCGCTCCGTGCAGAACGCCGCGCAGCTGTCGCTCACGCTCGCCCGCAGCCTGGGCGACCTGCTGCCGCCCGGGCAGAGCGCCCAGGCCGAGGTGCTGGGCGTGAAGCAGGCGGCCTACAACTTCCAGTTGCTGCTGCGCCTGACCCTGGCCGGCGGCCAGCAGACGCTGGTCACCGCCGAGAGCCCGCAGGCCCTGCCCCAGGGCAGCACCCTGAACATCTCCGCCCTGAGCGCTACCAGCCTGGCCGCCACCCTGCTCTCCAGCGCCCAGCAGGCGCTGGGCGACCTGCCGCCGCTGGACAGCCTCGACCTGGAACAACTGCCGGTGGGCAGCCTGCTGCAGGGCAAGGTGCTGTCCAGCACGCCCCAGGGCGGCACCCCGGCGCAGCCGGCCAGCTACCGGGTACTGCTCAGCCTGCTCGGCGGCCCCCTGGCCGGCCGCCTGCTGGACATCGACTCGGCGCGCCCGCTGAAGGCCGGCAGCCTGCTCAGCGCTCAGGTCCAGGACAGCCGCGCCCTGCTCTTCCTGCCCCTGGCCGGGCGCCTCGACCGCCTCGAACTGACCAGCCAGCTGGGCACCCAGCAGGCCCGCCAGGCCTCGACCGAGGGCCTGCTCGACAACTTGCTGGCGCTGAAGGCCGGCAACCAGTTGCCCGAGACCCTGCGCGGCGCCGTCGAGCGCCTGCTCGCCGGCCTGCCCGACGTGCGCCAGTTGAGCGACGCCAAGGGCCTGGCCCAGGCCCTGCAACAGAGCGGCGGCTTCCTCGAGGCGCGCCTGCTCCAGGGACTGGCGCCGCTGCCGGGCGACTTCAAGGCCAACCTGCTGCGCCTGCTCGGCCAACTGCTGCCCGCCGAACAGGGCAACGCCACGCCAGGCCTGCTGGCGAACCTCGCCAACAACGCCGCCGCCAACCTGGCCAGCAGCCTGCCGGCGTTCGTGCGCAACGCCCTGGGCGCGCTCAACCAGAACGGCAGCCCGCGCCTGCAGCAGGCGGATTTCCCGCTGCCCTCGCGCATGCTGCAGAAGCTGGAAGACGAAGACGACCTGGAGTCGCTGCTGAAACTGGCCGCGGCCGCCGTGGCGCGGCTGCAGACGCACCAGCTGAGCAGCCTGGTGCAGAGCGAGCCGCTGCGTGGCGGCGGCCAACTGCACACCTGGCAGATGGAGGTGCCCATGCGCACCGAGGATTCGCTGGTACCGCTGCAGGTGCGCATCCAGCACGAGGACCGGCGCGAATCCAACGACCCGGAACAGCCGCGGGAAAGCCTGTGGCGCATCGACCTGGCCTTCGACCTCGACCCGCTGGGGCCGCTGCAGGTCCAGGCCACCCTGGCGCCGCTGGGCCTGAGCAGCCAGTTCTGGGCTGAACGCGAAAGCACCGCGAACCTGATGGAAAGCGAACTCGGCTACCTGCGCCAGCGCCTGCAGGACGCCGGCTTCACCGTGCGCGAGCTGTGCTGCAACAAAGGCCGCGCGCCACAAGGCGCACGCACCGCACTGGAACAACGCTGGGTGGACGAAAAGGCATGAACAGACAGACCGCGCCGCGCCAGGCCATCGCCCTCAACTACGACGGGCAGAACACCCCGACGCTGAGCGCCAAGGGCGACGCCGAACTGGCCGAAGCCATCCTGGCCATCGCCCGCGAACACGAAGTGCCGATCTACGAGAACGGCGAACTGGTGCGCCTGCTGGCCCGCCTGGAACTGGGCGACGCCATCCCCGAGCCGTTGTACCGCACCCTGGCGGAGATCATCGCCTTCGCCTGGTACCTCAAGGGCAAGAGCCCGCCGCCGCGAGCGCCGCAGGACGCCGCGAAGGCCTTGATGTTGCGGCCCTAGAGAAACAACGAAGGCACTTCGGGGTGAAGTGCCTTCGCTATCGATGGCATGGCTTTGCGAACGCCAGCCCTATCCGCGCGCCGGCCACTCCGGCATGCCGTGGACCGGCTTCAGCGACGGGGCTTCGCTGGGAACCAGCGGATGGGCACCCGGGAAGCTTCCCTGGTCGGCTTCGGAATAGTCGACGAGGCTGGCGACCACCGCGCGCAGTTGGCCGAGGCTGAACGGCCGCTCCAGCACCTGCAGCAGCGGCACGTGCTGGTTCCAGGCCCAGTCCAGCAGTTCGCGGCGCTGCGTGTCGCTGAAGCTGCCGACCAGCAGGAACTGCTGGATCTGCGGGTTGCGGCTCAGGTGCAGCAGGGTTGCGAGGTCGTCCTCGCAGAGGCTGAACTTGTCGTAGATGAACAGGTTGTAGTGCTGCCCGCCGGACAGCGCCTGGTCCACCTCGGCCAGGCTCACGCACAGGCTCAGGTGGAAGACTTCCAGGCGGTTCAGCAGGATGCCGTACTGCTGCAGGCAGCCGGGATGCGGGCAGAACACCAGGGTGCGGCGCGACAGCGGCAACATGGCGGTTTCCTCGAAGATGGCGACAGCAGCCACTGTAAAGACAGCTTCCGAGGAAAGAGATCGGACAAATCCGAAAAGCACCTAAGGGTATACCGAGCGGCCGCCCGGCATCATTCCTCGGGCCTGTGGCCGCTGTGCAGGCGGGTGATCAGCTCCGCCTCGGCCTGGGACAGCCCGCAGGCCTGGGCCAGGTCGGAGGCCGAGGCGCCCATCCCGGCCAGGCGCGCGGCCTGGCTGAAGGACAGGCTGGTGGGGTCGCGCTGCTCCAGGCGCGCCAGGCGCTCGGGCAGGTTGGCCAGCTGCTTGCGCAGCTCGCCCAGTTCCTCGCCCATGCGCACGTTGACGCGCTGGTAGGCCTCGCTGCGCTTGGCCAGCTCCTTCAGGCGCTGTTCCAGGGCGGCCTGGCGCGTGGCCTGCTCGGCCAGTTGCGCGGCCTGGCGGCGCTGCCCCTGCAGCAGCCAGGCGCAGAAGCCGCCCAGCCCAAGGCAGGCGACGGCGAGCAGGATGACGAGCTCGAGCACCTCAGATGCTCTCCAGCTCCGACCACTCTTCCTCGGTCATCATCTTGTCCAGCTCGACCAGGATCAGCAGCTCGCCGTTCTTGTTGCACACGCCCTGGATGAACTTGGCCGACTCGTCGTTGCCGACGTTGGGCGCGGTCTCGATCTCCGACTGGCGCAGGTAGACCACCTCGGCGACGCTGTCGACCAGGATGCCCACCACCTGCTTGTCCGCCTCGATGATGACGATGCGGGTGTTGTCCGAGACCGGCGCCGGAGCCAGGCCGAAGCGCTGACGGGTGTCGATGACGGTGACCACGTTGCCGCGCAGGTTGATGATCCCCAGCACGTAGCTGGGCGCGCCCGGCACCGGGGCGATCTCGGTGTAGCGCAGCACTTCCTGGACCTGCATCACGTTGATGCCGTAGGTCTCGTTGTCCAGACGGAAGGTGACCCACTGCAGGATCGGATCCTCGGCACCTTGCGCAGACGTCTTGTTCATATCCCTAGCCTCTCGTGTTCGGCCACGCTTCAAGGGTAGCGCGGCGGTTGTCGTTCAATTGCGTTGCCGGCCCGTCAGTGACGGGCCTGGCTGCGGAGCGCGCCGCTGTCGATCAGCCCGGCCAGGGCCGAGACGTCGAGCAGCGCGCACATCTGTTCGATCACCGTACCGGCCAGCCACGGGCGTTGCTGGCGCTGGCTGCGCCATTTCACCTCGGACGGGTCCAGGCGCACCGAGCGGCTGACCTGGTGCACCGCCAGGCCCCATTCGTAGCCCTGCACGGAAATCACGTACTGCAGGCCCTCGCGGTAGTCGTCGCGGTAGCGCTCGGGCATCACCCAGCGCGCGGTGTCCAGCACCTTCAGGTTGCCCGACTGGCTGGGCAGGATGCCGAGGAACCAGTCCGGCTGGCCGAACAGCGGCGTCAGTTCCTTGCCGGCCAGCGGGTAGATGGAGCCCAGGCACACCAGCGGCACCGCCAGGGTCAGCCCGGCGACGTCGAACAGCAGGCACTCGAAGGGCTCGGCGGCCCACTCCGGGCGGCCGTCGTCGAGCAGCGCCAGCGGCGCCGGGGGCATCTGCGCGCTGCCCGGGCGGTGCAGGTCGATCACCTCGTCGGCAGCCTCCACCGGCTGAGCGGCTTCGACCACCGGCGCGACGGGCAACGGCGCCTCGGCCACCGGCAGCGGGACAGCGGCGCGGGTGACGCGGTGGGCATCGCGCACCTGTTCCTCGAGCACCGCGGCCTCGAACTCGTCGAGGCTGACGCTGCTGACGGGCTCGGCGACCGGCGCCGGCGCGGGAGCCGGCACGGCGGCCAGGACCGGGGCGGCCGGCGCGGGGGCCGGCGCCTCGACCTCGAAATCGTCGAATGTGGCCTCCTGCAGCAGCGCGTCCAGGTAGGACTGCAGCGCGAGCTGGGGGCGTGTGGCGGTAGCGGAACGGCTCATGCAGAAAATCCGCGCAAAGGGTTCACCCAGTCTATCGGCTGGACCGGGCCCGGACTTGAAGGCAGCCGTCGGAAAAACATCGCTCAGGCCACCTGGCTCGCCGGCACCTGGCCGAGCAGGTGCTTGAGCAGCGCGCGGTAGGCGATCACCCCGCGGCTGTTGGCATCGTGGCGCGACGGCACCACGCCGTGGCGGCTGGCGTCGCGCAGGCGGGTGTCGATCGGGATGAACGCCGGCCAGAGGGTCTCCGGGTAGGTGTCGCGCAGCATGCGCAGGGCGCCGATGGAGGCCTGGGTGCGGCGGTCGAACAGCGTCGGCACTATGGTGAAGGGCAGCGCCTGGCGCCGCGAGCGGTTGACCATGTTGAGGGTGTTGACCATGCGTTCCAGGCCCTTCAGGGCGAGGAATTCGGTCTGCACCGGGATCACCAGGTGCTGGCTGGCAGCCATGGCGTTGACCATCAGCACGCCCAGCAGCGGCGGGCTGTCGATGATGGCGTGGTCGAAGTCCTGCCACAGCTGCGCCAGGGCCTTGGAGATCACCAGGCCCAGGCCGTTCTGCCCGGGAGACTGGCGCTCCAGGGTGGCCAGGGCGGTGCTCGACGGCAGCAGGGCGATCTTCTCGTGGCTGGTGGGCAGCAGCAGTTGCCGCGGCAGGCCCTCGGGCACCGCGCCCTGGTGCTGGAACAGGTCGAAGACGCTGTGCTCCAGGGTGTCCGGATCGTGCCCGAAGTAGCTGGTCATGGAGCCGTGGGGGTCGAGGTCGACCACCACCACGCGCTTGCCGGCGTCGGCCAGCAGGCCGGCCAGGGCGATGGACGAGGTGGTCTTGCCGACGCCGCCCTTCTGGTTGGCTACCGCCCAGACTTTCATGCTGCTCTCCCCGGTCCGTATGCTCGGTTCATGTACTTCATCTTTCTCAGCTTCCAGGGGCCGGCGCCGGCGGCGGGGAATTGACGCCTCCGGCCGCGGGCGCACCACTGGCAGCCACCGGTGCAGGTTGCGTGCCAGCCTGCCGCAGGGCGCCATCGGGCTGCGCCTTGGCGCTGCCCACGCCGCTCACGCTGCGGCGCACTTCCAGGTTGCGGGAGATCACCAGCACCACCCGGCGGTTGCGCGCGCGGCCCTCGGCGCTGGCGTTGTCCGCCACCGGCTGGAACTCGCCGTAGCCCACCGCGGCCAGGCGCGAGGGGGCGACGCCGTCCTGGGCCAGCAGGCGGACTATGCTCGCTGCCCGCGCCGTGGACAACTCCCAGTTGGTGGGGTACTGGGCGTTGTGGATGGGCACGTTGTCGGTGAAGCCCTCGACGTGGATGGGGTTCTGGTAGGGCGCCAGAATCCTGGCGACCTTCTCGACGATGCCGAAGGCGGCGTCCGCCGGCATGGCGTCGCCGCTGGGGAACAGCAGGCTGGAGTTGAGGGTGATCTCGATCCACAGCTCGTTGCCGCGCACGCTCAACTGGTCGCTGCCGATCAGGTCGCCGAACTGCTCACGCACGGCATCGGCGATCTGCGTCAGCGGGTCGCCGTCGACGTTGTCGTCGCCGCCCTGCTGCATGGCGTCGTTGGGCTGCTGGGTGGTGCGCGGGCGGTCGTCGCCCACCGGGATCGGCTTGATCGAACGGTCCGGCTGGTTGAACACGCCGGTCAGCGTCTCGGAGAGGATCTTGTACTTGCCCTCGTTGATCGAGGAGATGGAGTACATGACCACGAAGAAGGCGAACAGCAGGGTGATGAAGTCCGCGTAGGACACCAGCCAGCGCTCGTGATTCTCGTGCTCCTCGCGGGGCGGTCGACGGGCCATGGCGCAGCGCCCCTCAGCCGACGAAGCCTTGCAGCTTCAGTTCGATGGAGCGCGGGTTCTCGCCCTCGGCGATGGACAGCAGGCCTTCCATCAGCATCTCGCGGTAGCTGGACTGGCGCATCACCAGGCTCTTGAGCTTGTTGCCCACCGGCAGCAGCAGCAGGTTGGCCATGCCCACGCCGTAGATGGTGGCGACGAAGGCCACGGCGATGCCGTTGCCCAGCTGGCTGGGGTCGGCCAGGTTGCCCATCACGTGGATCAGGCCCATGACCGCGCCGATGATGCCGATGGTCGGCGCATAGCCGCCCATGGCTTCGAACACCTTGGCGGCCTGCAGGTCGCGGCCTTCCTGGTTGAACAGGTCGACTTCGAGGATGCTGCGGATGGCCTCCGGCTCCACGCCGTCCACCAGCAGCTGCAGGCCCTTGCGGGCGTAGGGGTCGGGCTCGGCGTCAGCGATGGTCTCCAGGCCCAGCAGGCCTTCCTTGCGCGCGGTCATGCTCCAGCCCACCACGCGGTTGATGCCGCCGGGCAGGTCGACCTTCGGCGGCAGCACTATCCAGCGCAGCAGGCTCAGGGCGCGCTTGAGCACCAGCACCGGGGTCTGCACCAGGGCCGCGGCCAGGGTGCCACCGACCACGATGAGCGCCGCCGGACCGTTGGCCAGGGCGCTGATGTGCCCACCCTCGAGGAAGTTGCCGCCGATGATGGCGACCAGCGCGAGGATCAGGCCAACGAGGCTCAGCACATCCATCAGCCACAGGCCTCGGAGAGGTGCCGGCCGATGTCGTCGAGGCTGTACACGGCGTCGGCCAGGCCGGCCTTGGCGATGGCCATGGGCATGCCGTAGATCACGCAGCTGGCCTCGTCCTGGGCCCACACCTGGCTGCCGCTCTGCTTGAGCATCCGCGCGCCCTCGCGGCCGTCGGCGCCCATGCCGGTGAGGACCACCGCCAGGACCTTGTCGCCGTAGGCCTTGGACGCCGAGCCGAAGGTGACGTCGACGCAGGGCTTGTAGTTCAGTCGCTCGTCGCCGGGGAGGATGCGCACCACCCCGCGCGAGTCGATCATCATCTGCTTGCCGCCGGGCGCCAGCAGGGCCAGGCCGGGGCGCAGGTGGTCGCCGTCCTCGGCTTCCTTGACGCTGATCTTGCAGAGCTTGTCCAGGCGCTCGGCGAAGGCCTTGGTGAAGGCCGCCGGCATGTGCTGGATGAGCACCAGAGGCGCGGGGAAGTTGGCCGGCAGCTGGGTCAGCACCCGCTGCAAGGCTACCGGCCCACCGGTGGAAGTACCGATGGCGACCAGCCGGTAGGGCTTACGCTTTGGCGCGGCGGAAGCCGCCGGGGCCGAGGCAGGCGCCGGCTGCGCGGAGGCTCGCGGCGCGCTGCTGGCCGGCGCCGGGGCGCTGGCGCTGCTGCTCGGCGTGCTGAGGAAGGACGCGTAGCGGCGGTTGGCGCGGGCGATGCTGTGGACCTTCTCGCAGAGCAGCTGGCGCACCTTCTCGGGGGTGCGCGAGATGTCCTCGAAGTTCTTCGGCAGGTAGTCCACCGCGCCGGCATCCAGGGCGTCGAGGGTGACGCGGGCGCCTTCGTGGGTCAGCGAGGAGAACATCAGGACCGGCGTCGGGCAGCGCTGCATGATGTTGCGCACCGCGGTGATGCCGTCCATCAGCGGCATCTCGTAGTCCATGGTGATGACGTCGGGCTTGAGCGCCAGCGCCTGCTCGATCGCCTCGCGGCCGTTGGTGGCCGTGCCGACCACCTGGATCTGCGGGTCGGCGGAAAGAATCTCCGAGACGCGGCGGCGGAAGAATCCCGAATCGTCCACTACCAGGACTTTGACAGCCATAAACACTCCTGATTAAAGCCTTGCGGGCGCGCGGGCGTCCCCGCGCGCCGGATCAGATACGCCGCGCGTAGCGCTTGAGCATGCTCGGCACATCGAGGATCAACGCGATGCGCCCGTCGCCGGTGATGGTCGCCCCGGCCATGCCGGGGGTGCCCTGGAGCATCTTGCCCAGGGGCTTGATCACCACTTCTTCCTGGCCCACCAGCTGGTCGACCACGAAGCCGATGCGCTGGGTGCCCACCGAGATGATCACCACGTGGCCCTCGCTGGATTCGTCGCACTCGGCGCCCGGCACCAGCCAGCGCTTGAGGTAGAACAGCGGCAGGGCCTTGTCGCGGACGATCACCACCTCCTGGCCGTCGACCACGTTGGTGCGCGACAGGTCGAGGTGGAAGATCTCGTTGACGTTGACCAACGGGAAGGCGAAGGCCTGGTCGCCCAGCATCACCATCAGCGTCGGCATGATCGCCAGGGTCAGCGGCACCTTGATGACGATCTTCGAGCCCTGGCCCTTGGCCGAGTAGATGTTGATGATGCCGTTGAGCTGGGAAATCTTGGTCTTCACCACGTCCATGCCGACACCGCGGCCGGACACGTCGGAAATCTCGGTCTTGGTCGAGAAGCCCGGGGCGAAGATCAGGTTGTAGCAGTCGGACTCGCTCAGGCGCTCGGCGGCGTCCTTGTCCAGCAGGCCCTTCTCCACCGCCTTGGCGCGGAGGATGTCCGGGTCCATGCCCTTGCCGTCGTCGGAGATCGACAGCAGGATGTGGTCGCCCTCCTGCTCGGCGGACAGCACCACCCGGCCGCCACGCGCCTTGCCAGAGGCCTCGCGCTCCTCGGGCGACTCGATGCCGTGGTCCACGGCGTTGCGCACCAGGTGCACCAGCGGGTCGGCCAGGGCCTCGACCAGGTTCTTGTCCAGGTCGGTTTCCTCGCCCACCAGCTCCAGGTTGATCTCTTTCTTCAGGTTGCGCGCCAGGTCGCGCACCAGCCGCGGGAAGCGTCCGAAGACCTTCTTGATCGGCTGCATGCGCGTCTTCATCACCGACATCTGCAGGTCGGCGGTGACCACGTCGAGGTTGGCCACGGCCTTGGCCATGGCTTCGTCGCCGCTGTTGCTGCCCAGGCGCACCAGGCGGTTACGCACCAGCACCAGCTCGCCGACCATGTTCATGATCTCGTCCAGGCGCGCGGTGTCCACGCGCACCGTGGTTTCCGCCTCGCTGGCGCTCTTTTCGTGGGCCGGCGCGGGAGCCGCGGCCGGGCGCGGGCTGTCCGCGGGCTTGGCGGCCGGCTTGGGCGCGGGCTTGGGCTTGGCCACGGCGGCCGGCTCGACAGCCTTGGCCGGCGCGGGGACGGCTTGCGGGGTCGGCGTGGCGGCAGCGTCGGCACTGAACTTGCCTTTGCCGTGCAACTGGTCGAGCAGCGCTTCGAATTCGTCGTCGGTGATGTTGTCGCCGGTGGCGGCGGGCGCCTCGGCTTCGGCCGGCGCAGCGGGTTCTTCCGCCGCACCGCCGAACTTGCCCTTGCCGTGCAACTGGTCGAGCAGGGCTTCGAACTCGTCGTCGGTGATCTCGTCGCCAGTGGCCGGCGCTTCGGCCGGAGCGGGCGCGGCGGCGGCCGGCTCTTCCGGCTGGCTGCTGGCGCCGCTGAACTGGCCCTTGCCATGCAACTGGTCGAGCAGGGCCTCGAATTCGTCGTCGGTGATCTCGTCGCCGGTGCCGGCGGCCTCGGCCTGTGGCGCTTCAGCCTGCGGCGGCTGTTCGGCCGGCGCGGCCTGGCTGCCCGGCTGCAGGGCGTCGAGCAGTTGCTCGAACTCGGCGTCGGTGATGTCGCCATAGGCGGCCGGCTCGGCGGCGGGCTCCGGCGCGGCGGCCTCTTCCTGGGACGCGGCTTCGACGGCGTCGTCGTCGCCCGGCTCGGCCAGGCGCGCCAGCGCGGCGAGCAGTTCCGGGGTGGCCGGGGTCGGCTCTTCCTGGTCGCGGACCTGGGCGAACATGACGTTGACCGTGTCCAGCGCCTGCAGGACCACGTCCATCAGCTCGGAAGTGACGCGGCGTTCGCCCTTGCGCAGGATGTCGAAGACGTTCTCCGCGATGTGGCAGCACTCCACCAGGGCGTTCAGCTGGAGGAAGCCGGCGCCGCCCTTGACGGTGTGGAAACCACGGAAGATGGCATTGAGCAGGTCCATGTCGTCGGGCCGGCTTTCCAGCTCGACGAGTTGCTCGGACAGTTGCTCGAGAATCTCGCCGGCCTCCACCAGAAAGTCCTGGAGGATCTCATCATCGGCGTCGAAGCTCATTCGGTGCTCCCCACGGTGTGTTCACACACCTCAAAAACCAAGGCTGGACAACAGGTCATCGACATCGTCCTGACCGGATACGACGTCCACTCTCTTATCGGCAGCAACCTGCGGACCTTCACCCTTGGACGATCTTTCTTTTTCCACGGCCGTGCGCAGGCCCTCGTGGTCGTGCTCGATGCCGGCGTAGCGATCCACCTGCCCGGCCATCCAGACCAGCTTGACCAGGTTGCTCTCCACCTCGGTGACCAGCCTGGTGACGCGCTTGATCACCTGCCCGGTGAGGTCCTGGAAGTCCTGCGCCAGCAGGATGTCGTTCAGGTGCGCGGAGAGCTTGCGGCTGTCCTGGGCGCTGCTGTAGAGGAAGGCCTCGACGCGCTTGGCCAGCTCGCGGAAGGCCTCCGGGCCCAGCTCGCGGCGCATGAAGCGCGACCACTGTTCCTGCAGCTCCTTGGCCTCGCCCTCGATGTGGCCGACCAGCGGCGTGCACTCTTCCACCAGGTCCATGGTGCGGTTGGCCGCTTTCTCGGTCATCTGCACCACGTACGACAGGCGGTCGGTGGCGTCGGCGATCTGCGACATTTCCTCGGCGTGGCGCGAGCGCGGGTCGATCTGGAAATTGACGATGGCGTTGTGCAGTTCGCGGGTGAGCTTGCCGACCTCCTGGTAGAGGCCGCGGTCGCGGGCCTCGTTGAGCTCCTGGATGAGCTGCACGGCCTGCTGCACTTCGCCGCGCTCCAGGCTCTCGACCAATTCGCGCGCGTGTTTCTTCAGGGTCGACTCGAAGTCGCCCCCCTTGGATTCGTTGACGAGATCCATGACGCCCTCTTGGTCGGCTTCAGCCGCCGACCCGCTCGAATATCTTCTCGATCTTCTCTTTCAGCACCTGGGCGGTGAAAGGCTTGACCACGTAGCCGTTGACCCCGGCCTGGGCCGCTTCGATGATCTGGTCGCGCTTGGCCTCGGCGGTGACCATCAGCACCGGCAGGTGCTTCAGGCGCTCGTCGGCACGCACCGCGCGCAACAGGTCGATGCCGGTCATGCCGGGCATGTTCCAGTCGGTGACGAGGAAGTCGAAGTTGCCGCTGTGCAGCATGGGCAGCGCGGTGGTGCCGTCATCGGCTTCCGCGGTGTTGGTGAACCCCAGGTCACGCAGGAGGTTCTTGATGATGCGCCTCATCGTGGAGAAGTCGTCCACGATGAGAATTTTCATGTTCTTGTCCAAACCTGCCTCCGTCCAGTCCCGGCGCGCCGTGGCGGGCGCGCCTTGAATACCCTTGGGCGGGCGCCCTTGGCGGCGCCTGCCGTGTTGCTTGTCGGTGGCGGGATGCCCCGCCCTTTTCGCCGCCCTCATAGCAAAGGGCCAGCAGTGTCGAACCGACGGGATTCTATACGCCCCGCCGGAAAAATCCGTTACTTCCTTGCGCCCACCGGTCGCTCAGTGCGCCCGCCACTCCGAAAGCCGGGCCCGCAGGCGCGCGGCGCACTGGCTGTGCAGCTGGCTGACGCGCGACTCGCTGACCCCGAGCACCTCGCCGATTTCCTTGAGGTTCAGTTCCTCGTCGTAGTACAGCGCCAGCACCAGGCGCTCGCGCTCCGGCAGCTTGGTGATGGCGTCGGCCAGCGCCTGCTGGAAACGCTCGTCCTCCAGGCCGTGGGAGGGCTCGTTGTCCAGGTGCGTGGTGTCTTCCGCCGGGCCCTGGGCGCCTTCCTGCAGCAGGTCGTCGAAGCTGTACAGGCGGCTGCCCTGGGTGTCGCTCAGGATCGCGTAGTAATCGTCGAGACTCATATTGAGTTCGGCAGCGACCTCCTGATCTTTAGCATCGCGTCCGGTCCGCGCCTCGATGGTGCGGATGGCGTCACTCACCAGGCGGGTGTTGCGGTGCACCGAACGCGGCGCCCAGTCGCCCTTGCGCACCTCGTCGAGCATGGCCCCGCGGATGCGGATGCCGGCGTACGTCTCGAAGCTGGCGCCCTTGCCCTGGTCGTACTTCTTCGCCGCCTCGAGCAGGCCGATCATCCCGGCCTGCATCAGGTCTTCCACCTGCACGCTGGCCGGCAGCCGGCCCAGCAGGTGGTAGGCGATCCGCTTGACCAGCGGCGCATAGCGCTGGATCAGCTCTTCCTGGGAATTGCGCGCCTGCGTCTTGCTGTACATAAGCGCTCCGGAGCCGCTCATCATACGGTCGAACCCGTGGTCGGATGCTGCACCAGGCGCTCCACGAAGAACTCCAGGTGCCCGCGCGGGTTGGCCGGCAGCGGCCAGCTGTCGACTTTCTGGGCGATGGCGCGGAAGGCCAGCGAGGCCTTGCTGCGCGGGAAGGCTTCATAGACCGAGCGCTGCTTCTGCACGGCCTTGCGCACCGACTCGTCGTAGGGAATGGCGCCGACGTACTGCAGCGCCACGTCGAGGAAGCGGTCGGTGACCTTGGTCAGCTTGGCGAACAGGTTGCGCCCTTCCTGCGGGCTGTGCGCCATGTTCGCCAGCACGCGGAAACGCGTCATGCCATAGTCGCGGTTCAGCAGCTTGATCAGCGCATAGGCATCGGTGATCGAGGTCGGTTCGTCGCAGACGACCAGCAGCACTTCCTGGGCCGCGCGGACGAAGCTGACCACCGAATCGCCGATGCCGGCGGCAGTGTCCACCAGCAGCACGTCGATGTTCTCGCTGATGTCGCTGAAGGCCTGGATCAGCCCGGCGTGCTGCATGGGCGAGAGCTGCACCATGCTCTGCGTGCCCGAGGCCGCCGGGACGATGCGGATGCCGCCGGGGCCCTGGAGGATGACGTCACGCAGGTCGCATTCGCCTTCGATGACGTCAGCCAGGGTGCGCTTGGGCGAAAGCCCCAGCAGCACGTCGACGTTGGCCAGGCCGAGGTCGGCGTCCAGCAGCATGACGCGGCGGCCGAGGTCGGCCAGCGCCATCGCCAGGTTCACCGAGACGTTGGTCTTGCCGACGCCACCCTTGCCACCGGTGACCGCGATTACCTGAACGGGATGCATACCCATAGTCTTACCTTGTCTCTTCATCGTCCCCGGCGCGGCTGGCGCCTGGGTCTGCCGGTCGCGGTGCTCTCCCGCCACCAGCGCTTACGGATCTGCTCGAGCATCCGTATCCGCCTGGCGCCCCCGCGTGCGGGAGCGCCCCTGGAATCCGTCAGCCGACGTGTCGCGCCGGCTGCTGATAGAGGCCGGCGAACATGCCGGCCATGGTGTCTTCGCACGGCTCCTCAGGAGCCTGCAGGCTGACCGCGCGGCTGACCAGCTGGTGCGCGCGCGCCACCTGCAGATCATCCGGAATTCGCGGCCCGTCCGCCAGATAGGCAACCGGCAAGCGTTGTGCTATCGCCAGCGCCAGGGCCTCGCCCAGGCTGCCCGCCTCGTCCAGCTTGGTCAGTATGCAACCGGCCAGGCCGCAGCTGCGATAGGCGTGCAAGGCAGCCTTGAGCACCTGGCTCTGGCTGGTCGCGGCCAGCACCAGGTAATTCTTCACGTTCAGGCTCTGCGCCGCCAGGGCTTCCAGCTGCATGCGCAGCGCCGGGTCGCTGGCCGGCAGGCCGGCGGTGTCGATCAGCACCAGGCGCTTGCCCGCCAGCGGCGCCATGGCCTGCAGCAGCGACTGGCCAGGGTCGACCAGGCTCACCGGTACGTTGAGGATGCGGCCCAGGGACTTGATCTGCTCCTGGGCGCCCAGGCGGAAGCTGTCCATGCTGACCAGCGCCAGGTTGTGCGCACCGTACTTGAGGACGTAGCGCGCCGCCAGCTTGGCCAGGGTGGTGGTCTTGCCCATGCCGGCCGGGCCGACCAGGGCGATCACCCCGCCCTGCTCCAGCAGGTCTTCTTCGGGGGTGCGGATCGAGCGCGCCAGGTGGGCCAGGAGCATGCGCCAGGCCTGCTTGGGCTCGGCGATGGAGGCCACGCGTTCGAGCAGCTGGCGGCTCAGGTCCGCCGGCAGGCCCATGCGCTGCAGGCGGCGCCACAGGCCGGCCTGCTTCGGGCGCTGGTGCTGCAGCTGGCCCCAGGCGATGGAGCCCAGCTGCACTTCGAGCAGCTCGCGCAAGCCGTTGAGTTCGAAGCGCATGGCATCCAGCGCCTGCTGGCTGACGGCGGCCGGCGCGGCGGCGGGCGCCGGGGCGGCCATGGCCTCGGCCAGGCTCGGGCGCTTGGCCGGCTCGGCGCCGTACAATTGACGGTCCTTGCGCGCGGTGGCGGCGGCGCGCACCGGGCTGTCCAGCTCGGCGCGGGCCTGGGCGATGCGCGCCTGGGTCTGGCGCAGCTCGGCCTCCAGCGCCGGGTTCGGCTTGCTGGCCGCTGCCGGCGGTTGATAGTCCAGCGCCGCGGTCAGCTCGACACCGCCGGCGACCCGGCGGTTGCCGATGATGGCGGCATCCGCGCCCAGCTCGTCACGGACCAGTTTCATGGCCTGACGCATATCGGCGGCGAAGAAGCGTTTAACCTGCATGGCGCTGTCCTTCAGTTCTGTCCAACGGTGGCGACGATGGTGACTTGCTTGTTATCCGGAATTTCCTGGTAGGCCAGCACGCTCATGCTCGGCACCGCCATCCGCGCGAAACGCGACATCATCGCGCGGATCGGCCCGGCCACCAGCAGGATCGCCGGCTTGCCGAGCATTTCCTGGCGCTGCGCGGTCTCGACCAGCGAGCGTTGCAGTTTTTCCGCCATGCCCGGCTCCAGCAGAATGCCGTCTTCCGAACCTTGCCCGGCCTTCTGCATACTGTTGAGCAAGATCTGTTCCAACCTGGGTTCCAGGGTGATCACAGGCAGCTCCGGCTCTAGTCCCACAATGCCTTGGACGATTGCGCGGCTCAGCGCCACGCGTACCGCTGCCACCATGGCGGCGGGATCTTGACTCTTGGCGGCAACGTTGGCGATGGCCTCGGCAATGGTGCGGATGTCGCGCACCGGCACCTGTTCCTGCAGCAGGTTCTGCAGGACCTTGAGCAGGGTGGACAGGGAAATCAGCCCCGGAACCAGTTCTTCCGCCAGCTTCGGCGAGGTCTTGGCCAGCAGTTGCAGCAGTTGCTGGACTTCCTCGTGGCCGAGCAACTCGTGGGCATGCTTGTGCAGCACCTGGTTGAGGTGGGTGGCGACCACGGTGCTGGCGTCCACCACGGTGTAGCCCAGGGACTGCGCCTGGTCGCGCTGGCCGGGCTCGATCCACACCGCTTCCAGGCCGAAGGCCGGGTCCTTGCCGGCGATGCCGTTGAGGGTGCCGAACACCTGGCCGGGGTTGATCGCCAGCTCCCGGTCCGGGTAGATCTCCGCTTCCGCCACGCTGACGCCCATGAGCGTCAAACGATAGGCGTTGGGTAGCAGGTCGAGGTTGTCGCGGATGTGCACCGAGGGCATCAGGAAGCCCATGTCCTGGGACAGCTTCTTGCGCACGCCCTTGATCCGCGCCAGCAGCTGGCCGCCCTGGTTGCGGTCCACCAGGGGGATCAGCCGGTAGCCGACCTCCAGGCCGACCATGTCCACCGGGGTCACATCGTCCCAGCCCAGCTCCTTGGTTTCCTGGCTGCGCTGGGCCGGCAGCAGTTCCTGCTGGCGCTGGGCTTCCTGGACCTCGGCCTGGGCCGCCTTGCGCTGGCGCTGGACGATCATCCAGGCGCCGCCGGCGGCCACGGCGCCGAGGCCGATGAAGGACACGTGCGGCATGCCCGGGACCAGGCCCATGGCGATGAGGATGGCGGCGGAGATGGCCAGCGCCTTGGGCGAGGCGAACATCTGCCGGTTGACCTGCTGGCCCATGTCCTCGGAGGAAGACACGCGGGTCACCATGATCGCCGCGGCGGTGGACAGCAGCAGCGACGGCAGCTGCGCCACCAGGCCGTCGCCGATGGTCAGCAGGGCATAGACCTTGCCGGCGTCGCCGAACGACATGGAGTGCTGGATCACGCCGATGGCGACGCCGCCGATCAGGTTGATGAAGAGGATCAGCAGGCCGGCGACGGCGTCGCCGCGGACGAATTTCGAGGCACCGTCCATGGAGCCGTAGAAGTCGGCTTCCTGGGCCACCTCGGCGCGGCGCTTCTTGGCCTCGGCCTGCTCGATGAGGCCGGCGTTGAGGTCGGCGTCGATGGCCATCTGCTTGCCAGGCATGGCGTCGAGGGTGAAGCGTGCGCTCACCTCGGAGATACGCCCGGCGCCCTTGGTGACCACCACGAAGTTGATGATCATGAGGATGGCGAAGACCACGATGCCGACCACGTAGTTGCCGCCGATCACCACTTCGCCGAAGGCCTGGATCACCTTGCCGGCGGCGGCATGGCCGTCGTGGCCGTGGAGCAGCACCACGCGGGTGGAAGCGACGTTCAGCGCCAGGCGCAGCAGGGTGGCGACCAGCAGGATGGTCGGGAACACGGCGAAGTCCAGCGGCCGCAGGGCGTACACGCAGACCAGCAGGACGACGATGGACAGGGCGATGTTGAAGGTGAACAGCACGTCCAGCAGGAACGGCGGGATCGGCAGGGTCATCATGCCCAGCATCGCCAGCAGCAGCAGCGGCACACCCAGGTTGCCACGGCCCAGGCCGGCCAGGTTGCTGCGCACTGTTCCGATCAATTGCGTACGATCCACCCCGAACTCCCCTACCCTGGTACAACAAACTTTTGACGCCGAGAGTGGCGCCGACAGGGTATTTGCAGGAAGTGTTCCAACTTTGCCGGAGCCAGGTGTGGCGCGGATTTCCGACGAAATCCCGGAGGGCTGCCAAGGCCAACGGCGGGAGTGGCGACGTAGCCAGGAGTATCAGGATGGCTGCGGATTTTCCGGCCGCTCAGGACAGCCCCCTCTCCCGCTTGCGGGAGAGGGTTGGGGAGAGGGCGCTCTTGAGCCCAACACCTACGCCACCGGCAAACCCCGTTCGCGAGCAAGCTCGCTCCTACGAAAAGCACCTCGGCAGCGCTTCCTTGTAGGAGCGCGCCCTGCGCGCGATTCGCGGGCAGGGCCCGCTCCTACACGTTCGGATATTTCCCGTCCGCGGCTCCGCCCGCCGTCGCCCCGGCAGGCAAAAAAAACCGCGGCCGAAGCCGCGGTTTTCTGGGTCACGCCAGGATCAGTGGACCAGGATCGAGGCCTTCTTCGCCCGGACCTTCTCCGGGTTGATCAGGAAGCGGGCCAGGGCCGGCAGCAGCCAGAGCGCGCCGAACATGTTCCACAGCAGCATGAAGGTCAGCATCAGGCCCATGTCGGCCTGGAACTTGATCGCCGAGAAGATCCAGGTGGCCACGCCGATGGCCAGGCACAGGCCGGTGAAGAGCACGGCCTTGCCGGTGGACTTCAGCGTCTCGTAGTAGGCCTCCTGCAACGACAGGCCCTGGCGCAGGAAGGACTCCAGGCGGGTGTAGATGTAGATCCCGTAGTCCACGCCGATGCCCACGCCGAGGGCGATCACCGGCAGCGTCGCCACCTTCACGCCGATGCCGAGGGTGGCCATCAGCGCGTTGCCCAGCACCGAGGTGAGGATCAGCGGCAGGACGATGCAGAGGGTCGCGGTGAAGGAGCGGAAGGTGATCATGCACATGACCGCCACGCAGATGTACACCAGCACCAGGATGATCAGCTCGGACTGCTTGATCACCTCGTTGGTGGCCGCCTCGATGCCGGCGTTGCCCGCGGCCAGCTTGAACTTCAGGTCATCCTTCTCGTGGTCCTTGGCGAACTCCTGCACGGCGAGCACGGCGCGGTCGAGGGTCTCGGCCTTGTGGTCGTTGAGGAACACCAGCAGCGGCGCCAGCGAGCAGGCGCTGTTGTACAGGCCGTCGGCGCGGCTGATGGAGTTGTTCAGCACGTCCTTGTTGCGCGACAGGGTCTCCCACTTCAGGTTGCCCTCGTTCATGCCCTTGATCACCTGCTTGGACACGGTGACCAGGGAGATGGCCGACTGCACGCCCTCGGTGTTCTCCAGCTTCCACGACAGCTCGTCGATGGCCTGCAGCGTCTGGTGCGCGGAGCAGCCCTCGGCCGCCGACTCGACCATCACCACCAGCACGTCGGAGCTGGTGGAGTAGTTGCGGATGATGAAGTCGTTGTCCTGGTTGTAGCGCGAGTCCGGACGCAGTTCCGGGGCGCCCTGGTCGAGGTCGCCGATCTTCAGGTGGTGGCCCTGCCAGAGGCCGCCGGCGAACATCACCAGGGCGATCAGGATGGAGATGGGCGCCACCTTGGCGCTGGCGAAGTTGGACAGCAGGCGCCAGAACGGATGCTCGCGCACCGCGTCCTTCTTGCTGCGCTCCACGGCGCGCTTGCTGATGCCGATGTAGGAGATCGCCACCGGCAGCAGGATCAGGTTGGTGAAGACGATCACCGCCACGCCGATGGAAGCGCCGATGGCCAGTTCGCGGATCACCCCGATATCGATCACCAGCAGGGTGATGAAGCCCACGGCGTCGGCGAGGATGGCGATCATGCCCGGCAGGAACAGCTGGCGGAAGGTGCGCCGAGCGGCCAGCAGCGGGGTTTCCGCGTCACTGGACTGCAGGGCGATGCCGTTGATCTTCTGCACCCCGTGGGAAATACCGATGGCGAAGATCAGGAAGGGCACCAGCATCGAGTACGGGTCCAGCCCGAAGCCGATGGTGTGCAGCAGGCCGAGTTGCCAGATCACCGCCACCAGGGTGGTGGAGAGCACGGCGATGGTGGAGCGCACGCACTTGGTGAACCACAGCAGCAGCACCAGGGTGATGACGAAGCAGATGCCGAAGAAGCCCACCACCATGACCAGGCCGTCGATCAGGTCGCCGACCTTCTTGGCGAAGCCGACGATGTGGATCTTCACGTTCGGATTCTGCGCCTGGTACTTGTCGCGGATCTTCTCTTCCAGCTCATGGGAGAACTGGCGGTAGTCCAGCTTCAGCAGCTTGCTCTGGTCCTGGGCGTCGGGGTAGACCTCCAGCAGCGGCACGTCGACGATGCTGGACTTGAAGTTGTTCGCCACCAGGCGGCCGATCTGGCCGGATTTGAGGACGTTGTCGCGCAGCTTGTCCAGGGCCTTGGCCGAGCCGTCGTAGGTCTGCGGGATGACCTCGCCGCCGGCGAAGCCCTCTTCCGTCACCTCGGTCCAGCGCACGCTGGGGCTCCACAGCGACTTCAGGCCGGAACGGTCGACGCCGGGGATGTAGAACACCTCGTCATGGATCTGCCGCAGGGTGTCCATGTATTCCTTGGTGAAGATGTCGCCGTTCACCGCTTCCACCGAGATGCGCACGGTGTTGCCGAGGTTGGAGAGGTCGTTGATGTGGCTCAGCATGTTCTGGATGAACGGGTGCTTGAGCGGGATCATCTTCTCGAAGCTGGTGGACGGCCGTACCTGGGTCGCCTGGAAGGCGAGGAACAGGGTCACCAGCAGGCAGATGACGATCACGACCGGGCGGTTGTTGAAGATCAGGCGTTCGAGCAGGGTCGCCTTGTCCTGGTGATGCGAGTTGACTGCGTTCATAGGGCTTCCCCGGCTCATTGTTGTTCTGTCAGCTCGGCGCCGGTCGCCGAAGCCAGGTGGATGCCGCCCTGGCCGACCAGGACCAGGTTGCCGTCGCCGGCCGCGCCGACCCCGGCCAGCGCCAGGCGGTCGGGCCGGTTGAAGATGTTGAAGGTGCGGCCGTCGTCCTTGCTCACCAGCACGCTGCCGCTGTTGCCGACCACGGCGATGCTGCCATCGGGCAGCAGCGAGCCTTCGGCCAGGCCGAACTCCAGGGTGCCGTCACCGGCGATGGGCAGCGCCACCTGTTGCCAGGTGTCGCCGAAATCGGTGGAGCGGAACAGGTGCCCGCGCAGGCCGTAGATCAGCACGGTGCCGGGCTGGGCGGTGCCGACGGCGCCGAACAGCGAACCCTCGTAGGGGCCCTGCAGTTTCTCCCAGGTGGCGCCCCAGTCCTTCGAGCGGAACAGGCTGCCGGATTCGCCCACCACCAGCAGGCCGGAATCCTTCACCGCGGCGATGCCGTTGAGGTGGAACTGGTCTTCGTTGTCCAGGCGTTCGCTGACGTCTTCCCAGTTCTTGCCGCCGTCGTGGGTTTCCAGCATGGCGCCGTAGGCGCCCACGGCCAGGCCGTGGCTCTCGTCCTGGAACCACACGTCCAGCAGCGGCGCTTCGCGCTTGAGGTCTTCGAACTGGCGCGTCCAGGTGGCGCCGCCGTCCTCGCTGGCGAGGATCTGCGCGTCGTGGCCGACCGCCCAGCCCTTCTTGTCGTTGACGAAGAACACCGCGGTCAGCAGCTGGCGGGTGGGCACCTTGGCCTGGGCCCAGGTCTTGCCGTTGTCGTCGGAATAGAGGATGTGCCCCCGGTCGCCGACCGCCACCAGGCGCTTGCCGGCGTGGCTGACGCTCAGCAGCAGACTGCTCGGGGCCTTGGCCGAGGCGATGGCGTAGCCATCGGTGTCGCTGGCCGGCGCTTCGCTCGCACCGGCATGCAACGGGGCGGCCGCCAGCCACAGCAGCGAGAACGCGCCGAGCAGCGAAAGCGATTTGCGCAGGGGGGACGGGGTGGCGGAAACCGAGAGCCCGGACGAACGCACGGACAGCTCGCCGGTGGCGTGCCGCAGATGCTCACGCATATAGCCTTACCTCTTTGTTTTTATTGCAGGCGGATAGGGAGTGGTCGTTATATGCCAGCCTTTCTGCAGCCTGACAATTAAAGGCACGTTATCTTTTGTTAAGCGCAGCGGGAGTCATCCAAAAGGACTATGGAAAGCTGCAGCCCAGTAGCCACGCGGCCTCCAGCGGACAGGAAAAAAGATACCGACGGTAACACTCCGGGTATTTCCGGGTACCTGGAGGTGCTCGTGGGAACACTTGGGAATTTGCTGCGTGGCTTTCGCCGCGTGGGTGCTTTCCCGTAGGAGCGAGCTTGCTCGCGAATGGGGTTTGCCGGGGACTTTAGGTGCTGGGCTTTAGAGCACCCTCTCCCCAGCCCTCTCCCGCAAGCGGGAGAGGGGGCTGTCCTGAGTTGCCGGAAACTCCAGAGTCATCCTGAAACGCCTATCTATATCCCGTCCTATATCCCGTCATTCCCGCGAACGCGGGACGCGGCTTCATCGCGAACAGCGCTTGCGCTGGCCCGAAGGGGAATAACCCAGTGACTGGCGGGTTCGCGAGCAAGCTCGCTCCTACGGGCGCTGTCGGCCTGCATGGCAGGAGGAGCACCGCCGTAGGATGGTGTTGAGCGAAGCGATACCCATCACCACCACCGCATGGGTTTCGCAGGCTCAACCCATCCTACGAAAAGCTCTCGGCGCTGTTGGCGAGACAGCTGCGCCCGCAAGTCCACAGGCGAAAAAAAGGTGTTACCGGCAGGGCCGATAACACCTTTTTTCGTCAGCCGGGAGCAGCGTCAGGCGAGGCTCTTGCTGACCACCTCGTAGACGTCGCTGGACAGCTCGCCGGAGGCCAGGATGCGCTCCAGCTCGGCGCGCATCAGGGCCTGGCGCGCCGGGGCGTACTTGCGCCAGCGGGTCAGCGGCGCCAGCAGGCGCGAGGCGATCTGCGGGTTGAGCGCGTTGAGGGTGATCACCTGGTCGGCCAGGAAGCGGTAGCCCGCCCCGTCGGCGCGGTGGAAGTTGACCAGGTTCTGGTTGGCGAAGGCGCCGATCAGGGCGCGGATCTTGTTCGGGTTCTTCAGGGTGAAGGCCGGGTGGCCCATCAGCGCCTGCACGCGCTCCAGGCCGCCGGGCAGGGTGCAGCCGGCCTGCACGCTGAACCACTGGTCCATCACCAGCGGGTTGTCCTTGAAGTAGTCGGCGAACATTTCCAGGCCCTTGGCCTTCTCGTCGTCGTACGGCGAGTTGACCAGCACCGCCAGGGCGGTGAGGCGTTCGGTCATGTTGTCGCAGGCCTCGTACTGCTCGAGGCAGGCCGCCAGCACTTCGTCGCCGCCCACCAGCATCAGGTAGGACAGCGCGATGTTCTGCAGGCTGCGCCGGGCGATGTGCTCGGCCTCGGCCACGTACGGCGTCTTGCGCGAGGCCTCGCGGTTGGCCTGGTAACGCTGCCACAGCGGCTCGCGCAGGGCCTCGGCGATGCGCTTGCGGGCGAACTCGCGGGCGGCGTGGATGGCCTCGACGTCGGCTTCCTCGCTCAGTTCGGTGAGGTAAGCCTCGCTGGGCAGCGAGAGCATCTCGGCGACCATCGCCTGGTCCAGGGCGTTGTCCTGCAGCAGGGTGTGGAAGGCAGTGATCAGGCGCTCGTCGAGCACCAGCTGCTCGCCGCGCTGGTGCTGGCCGATCAGTTCCTGGAGCACCTGCACCGACAGCTGCTGGCCGGCTTCCCAGCGGTTGAAGCCGTCCTCGTCGTACTGCATGAGGAACATCAGTTGGTCGCGGCCGTAGGGGAAGCTCAGCTTCACCGGCGCGGAGAAGCCGCGCAGCAGCGACGGCAGCGGCTTCTCGGCCAGGCCGACGAAGGTGAAGGATTGCTCCGCCTCGGTCACCTGCAGCACGCGGTTGCTGCCGTGGGCGTGTTCCTCGCCGGCCAGGCGCAGCGGCAGCGGGTTGCCCAGGCTGTCCAGCAGGCCCATTTCCACCGGGATGACGAAGGGCTGCTTGCTCTTCTGCCCCGGGCTCGGCGGGCAGCTCTGGCGGAAGGTCAGGGTGTAGCTCTGGGCGGCGGCGTCGTAGCTTTCCTCCACTGCCAGGCGCGGGGTGCCGGACTGGCTGTACCAGCGCTTGAATTGCGTCAGGTCGACGCCGTTGGCGTCTTCCATGGCCTTGACGAAGTCGTCGCAGGTCACCGCCTGGCCGTCATGGCGCTCGAAGTACAGGTCGGTGCCCTTGCGGAAGCCCTCGGCGCCGAGCAGGGTGTGGATCATGCGCACCACTTCCGAACCCTTCTCGTAGACGGTCAGGGTGTAGAAGTTGGAAATTTCGATGAAGGAGTCCGGGCGTACCGGGTGGGCCATGGGGCCGGCGTCCTCGGCGAACTGGTTGGTGCGCAGGAAGGCCACGTCCTCGACGCGCTTGACGGTGCGCGAGTTCATGTCGGCGGAGAACTCGCTGTCGCGGAACACGGTGAAGCCTTCCTTGAGCGACAGCTGGAACCAGTCGCGGCAGGTCACGCGGTTGCCCGACCAGTTGTGGAAGTATTCGTGGGCCACCACGCCCTCGACGCGCTGGTGCGCGGCGTCGGTGGCGGTCTCGGCCTTGGCCAGCACGCAACTGGAGTTGAAGATGTTGAGCCCCTTGTTCTCCATGGCGCCCATGTTGAAGTCATTGACCGCGACGATCATGAAGATGTCCAGGTCGTACTCGCGGCCGTAGACCTTCTCGTCCCAGCGCATGGCCTTCTTCAGGCTGTCCATGGCGTGCTGGCACTTGTCGATGTTCTCCGGCTCGACGTAGATGCGCAGGGCGACTTCGCGCTCGCTCAGGGTGGTGTAGGTGTCTTCCACCGCCCAGAGGTCGCCGGCGACCAGGGCGAACAGGTAGGCCGGCTTGCGGAACGGGTCCTGCCAGGTGGCCCAGTGGCGGCCGTCCTCTTCCGAGCCGCTGGCCACCGGGTTGCCGTTGGACAGCAGCACCGGGTACTTGTGCTGCTCGGCCGAGACGGTGGTGGTGAAGCTGCTCATCACGTCCGGGCGGTCGAGGTAGTAGGTGATCTTGCGGAAGCCCTCGGCCTCGCACTGGGTGCAGAACATCTTGCCGGACTTGTACAGGCCTTCCAGCGCGGTGTTCTTCTCCGGGTGGATGCGCACGGTGCTGTCGACGGTGAACTGTTTCGCGGTCGGCTGCAGGGTCAGGTGGTTCTCGTCCAGCTGGTAGTCGCCCTCTTCCAGCACGCGGTCGTCCAGGGCCACCCATTGCAGCTCCAGCTGCTGGCCGTCGAGCACCAGCGGCGGCAGGCCCTCGCCGCGCTCGGGGTTGCGGCGCATGACCAGTTGCGCGTGGACCAGGGTGTGGTCCTCGTACAGCTCGAAGGTCAGGTTGGTCTCGTCGATCAGGTACTCGGGCGCCTGGTAGTCCTTGAGGTAGATGACTTTCGGTTGATCAGTGCGCATGTGGCCCTCCGGGCAGCTTCAAGCTTCGAGCTTCAAGCCGCAAGTTCATGGTTCGCCGGCTCAGCTTGCCGCTTGAGGCTTATAGCTGATGGCTAGCTGATAAGCTGTGTACTTACGGATATTGATGACGCCGGTGTCGAAGATCAGGTACTGGCCCTTGATGCCTTGCAGGGTACCCTCCACCACCGGCGTCTTGTCCAGATCGAAGCTGGTGATCTTGACCAGGTAGGCCTGCACCGGGTAGCGGATCTCGATCGGCTCGATGTCGGTCACCGGCTGGATGGCCTGCAGGCCGAAGCGCTGCTGCAGCTCGCGCAGGCCCTCGGCGCAGTGGTCGAACAGCCGCTCGCGGATGGCCGCCAGGTCCAGCGGCTCGGCCTCGCCCTTGAGCAGGGCGCGCCAGTTGGTGCGGTCGGCTACCTGGCTGCGCAGCAGGTCTTCCACCAGCCCGGACTGCTGGCGCGTGGCCACCCGCAGGATCGGCAGCGCCTGGCGCGCGCCCTGGTCGATCCAGCGCGTCGGCACCTGGGTGGCGCGGGTGATGCCCACCTTCACGCCCGAGGAGTTGGCCAGGTAGACCACGTGGTCGGTCATGCAGAAGCGTTCGCCCCACTCCGGCTCGCGGCAGGTGCCCTCGTCGTAGTGGCACTTCTCCGGGCTGACGATGCAGCTGTCGCACTGCGCCAGCTTGGTGAAGCAGGGGTAGCAGTAGCCCTGGCTGAAGCTCTTCTTCGTCTTGCGCCCGCAATGGCAGCAGTGGATGGCACCCAGGTACTCCAGGCGCAGGGTCTTGCCGATCAGCGGGTTGACCGCCACTTCCGCCTCGCCGAGGCGGAAGGCGTACTGCACGGGGCTTTCAAGGCGCGCCGACATCTTGCTCAGGGCGCCGCGTCCTAGCTCGATCATCAGTGCAGCGAATTGGACGAGAAGAGGATGTTGGGGATCGCCTCGGCGTGGGACTCGCACTCCTGCGGGCCCATGTAGCCGGTGCGCTGGTCCTCGGGCAGGTTCTGCAGCTCCCAGGCGATCATCGCCTGCAGGCACAGCTCCTTCTGCTCCAGGCTCAGCTTGCGGCCATCCGGCCATTTGCCGATCTCCACGGCGAGCTTGAGGCTCTCGTAGATTTCCGGGGTGATGTTCTCGATGGTTTCGGCGAAGGACGACATGGGGCCGGATCCTGCTGGGGGCAAAACCGGCATTCTACCGGGCCGGGCGGCCTGGCGCACGAACAGAGGTCAAACGGTGGCATGGACGTAGGGCGTATAACGCTCTGCGTTATACGCCGGTTGGCCATGGCCGCCGGCCTGCTCGCGGTCATGCGGGAAACCGTCGGCCCGGTTCGTCCCTGGCGCCGGTGACGAATCGGGTGTAACGGCGTACAACCGCGAACGGTTGTACGCCCTACGGCGCGCGTGGGATCAGGCGCCGCGCCCGCGCGCCAGCATGCCGCCCAGCGCGCCGGTCAGGCAGCCGATCACCAGCCCGCCGACGTGGGCACCGTTGGCGATGGAGCCGAAGCCCAGCAGGTCGATGACGCCGGACAGGCACACCAGCAGCCAGATCAGCATCATCGCCACCACGCCCTTCGGCAGGCGGTAGGCCGGGGTCGGCGCCAGCAGCTGGAAGATCCAGCAGTGCCCGAGCAGCCCGTAGAGCACGCCGGACAGGCCGCCGAACAGGCTCGGCCCGGAAGCCAGGTACTGCACGACGTTGGACACCAGGCCGAAGCCCAGGCTCAGGCCCAGCAGCATGACGCCGCCCTGGCGGTATTCGATGCGCCGGCCCAGTTCCCAGTACCACATGGCGTTCATCGCCAGGTGCAGCCAGCCGAAGTGGATCAGCATGGGCGTGAACAGGCGCCACCACTGCCCTGCCGCCAGGCCCTCGGCCAGCGGCTGGAACAGCACCCGGTCGGTGCCGACCAGTTGGAAGTCCTGGAAGGTGAACCAGCGCAGGGTGTCCGGGTTGCCGCCGAGCAGGGTCAGAGCAGCGACCGCGAAGGTCACCAGCAGCACCGCGGCGGTCACCTTGCTGGCCCGCACCTGGGCCAGGAAGCCCGGGCCGCGGCGCTGCGGTTGGGCCGCGGAAGCCAGCTCGGGGTCGCCCTGCGGGTAGCGCCGGTAGAGGTCGCGCACCTGCTCGGCCAGGCTTTCGTCCGGCACCCAGAGCACCTGTTCGCCGGCCTCCTCGCTGACCCGGAAGGGCACGTTCAGGCGTTGCAGCAGACCGACGAAACCGGCGAGATCCGCCGCCAGGGGAAGGCGCATGGCCACTACTGCACTCACTCATCCTCTCCCGGACGCTTCACGTCCACCCAGACGAACTTGTCGCGCTGCAGGCGCGTTTCCTGGTCCAGCCGGTAGGCCACCAGCTTGCCGTACATGACCGCGCTGTAGTCCAGGCAGGCCAGGTTCGGGCGGATCGGCGCCGGCGTGCCGCGACGCCAGTAGTGGCCGACGAACAGCATCGGCTCGTCGGCGCCGTAGCTCAGCAGGCTGGACTTCTGCTCGGCGCTCAGGCGCTCGGCGGCCACCTCGTCGGGCAGCGCGTCGGGCTGGAAGACGATGTCGCCGTAGGTCTCCGGCTCGCGGTCCTCTTCCCAGAACTTGGTGCGGAAGAACGCGCGGGTGAAGCCGTCGCTGCCGGTCAGCGTCATGCCGTTGGGCAGGCGCATGTCGGTGCCGCGCAGCAGGCGGTTGCACACCTGGTAGGCGAAGCTGCCGTGCTCGGCGGAGGACTGCAGGAAGGCCTCGTCGATGCGCCCGTCGGGGAACTGCCGGCGCAGCGAATCGATCAGCTCGTTGTCCCAGCAGGCGTGGACCATGCGGAAGCGCCCGGCGTCGAGGAACAGCGGCAGGCGCCGGAACCAGCCGAGGAAGTCGCGCCAGTCGCCGGGGTGGCCCTCGAACTGGTCGAGGGTTTCCTGGATCAGCCGCGCGTGCCGCGGGGTGTGCTCACGCAGGTACTGGCGGCCGCTTCCCGGCGCCGCCGGGGTGGACCAGCCGAGCAGGTTGTACTCGTGGTTGCCCATGATGCACAGGGCCTCGCCGGCGGCGACCATGTCGTGCACCCGGTGCAGGGCCTCGCGGATGCGCGGGCCGCGGTCGACGATGTCGCCGAGGAACAGCGCCTGGCGCCGCGGGTGGCGCCAGACGCCGCCGTGCAGCTGGTAGCCCAGCCGCTCCAGCAGGCGGTCGAGGGTGTGTGCGCAGCCGTGGACGTCGCCGATCAGGTCGTAGCCACGGCCCGGGTCGAGTTCGCTCACTCGCTGCTCCCCAGCCGGCTGCCCCAGCCGAGCTTGGTCCGGCAGACCTCGTAGTAGTTGTGGTCGATCGGGTGGATCAGGCGCAGCTTCTGCGGCTTCTTGCTCACCGTGACCATGTCGCCCGGCGCGCAGGTGAAGTGGTTCTGCCCGTCGCAGGAGACCTGCGGGTAGATCTGCATGTTCGGCGACACCACGATCTTCAGCTCGCTGTTGCCATCGACCACGATCGGCCGGCTGGACAAGGTGTGCGGGTACATCGGCACTATGACGATGGCGTCCAGCTTCGGATGCATGATCGGCCCGCCGGCGGACAGCGAGTAGGCGGTGGAGCCGGTGGGCGTGGCGACGATCAGGCCGTCGGCCTTCTGGCTGCAGACGAACTGGCCGTCGATGTGCAGCTCGAACTCGATCATCCGCGTCGACTTGCCGGGGTGCAGCACCACGTCGTTGAGCGCGTCGCCCTGGCCGATGGATTCGCCGTGGCGGCGCACCTGGGCGTCGAGCAGGAAGCGGCTTTCGACGATGTACTGGCCGCCGAGCACCTCGTCCACCTTGGTTTCCAGCTCGTCCGGGCGGATGTCGGTGAGGAAGCCCAGGCTGCCGCGGTTGATGCCCAGCACCGGCACCTTGTGCCGGGCCAGCGCGCGCGCCGCGCCGAGCATGCTGCCGTCGCCGCCGACGACGATGACCAGGTCGCAGATCTCGCCCATGATCTTCCGCGAGCAGGTCTGCAGGCCGTGGCCGGGCAGGACTTCGGCGATGGTGTCCTCGAGGATCACATGCAGGTGCCGCTCGGTCAGGAAGCGCTTCAGCCGGCGGATGGTTTCCAGCACCTGGGTGCTGCCGAGGCGGCCGATGATGCCGATATTGCGAAAGGATTCCATGAGACTCCAGGCGGCGGGTGCGAGCGGGTAGTGCCCGGAATTATGGGGGAAACCCCCGAACAGCGGCAAACCCGCGCACCAGCGCGGGCGTTCGGCTAGGCTGCACGGATGAAGTCGACCGCCTACCTGCTCGATGAGCTGCTAGCCGAACTGCGCCAACCCGCGGTACGCGACCTCGCCTGGACCCTGCTCGGCGAACCCCTGCTGGATGCCGGCGCCCTGCCCCTGCGCCATCCGCTGGCGGCGAGCCGCTGGCTGGCCGAACCGCGGCTTCTGGGCGACTGGCTGCGCGAACAGGAAAGGCACAGCGAAGCGTTGCAGGCCTGGTTGCAGAGTTCGCCGCAACAACGCCTGGGCCGCTACTACGAACGCCTCTGGCAGTTCGCCCTGCAGCAGGCCCCCGACCTGCGCCTGCTCGGCGCCAACCTGGCGGTGCGCGACAACGGCCACACCCTGGGCGAGCTGGACCTGCTGCTGGAGGACGACGACGGCCTGCATCACCTGGAACTGGCCATCAAGCTCTACCTGGGCCCCAGCCGCGAAGGCCCGGACGACTGGCTCGGCCCCGGCGCCGAGGACCGCCTGGCGAACAAGCTGCGCCACCTGCGCGAGCACCAGTTGCCGCTCTCCTCCACCCCACGCGGCCGCGCCCTGATCGCCGGTTTCAGCAGCGCCCCGGTGCAAGCCGCGCTCTGGCTGGGCGGCTACCTGTTCTACCCCTGGCCCGGCGAGTGCGCGGCGCCGGAGGGCGCCAACCCCGAGCACCTGAGCGGCTCCTGGCTGCACCGCCGCCACTGGCCCCTGTACCGCGCCCAGGGCACGGGGCGCTGGCAGCCGCTGCCGCGCAGCGAATGGCTGGCTCCGGCGCGCAAGGCCGCGGAGCAGAGCTGGACGCCGGAACGCTTCGATGCCTGGTTGGCGCAACTGCCGGCGGATGCTTTCCCGCAGTTGCTGGTGCGTCTGGAGGAACAGCAGGGGGAATGGTACGAGGCCGAACGGCTGTTCCTGGTCGGTGACCAGTGGCCAAGGGTGCATAACGGGTATTCCCATTGAGAGGAGCATGGCTTCTCGTAGGAGCGAGCTTGCTCGCGAATGAGCCCCGCTGGGGAATCTGTTCGCGAGCAAGCTCGCTCCTACGAAGAGCACCGCGGCGCGGTCGGCAAGACAGTCGCGCCTATATCCGTGCCCTACGTGTTCGCCGTGGAGTACGGCCTACACCTGTAGGAGCGGGCCCTGCCCGCGATTCCGCGCGCAGGGCGCGCGAATGACGTGGGTGGGTCGTAGGAGCGGATCTCATCCGCGATCCGCGCCGATATATCCGTCCGGCACGAACGAATGCCCTACGGCAATCGCCCCAAGCGCTCTTCCATCGCCCGCCTACCCTGCAGGCCGCCGCTGTGCACGGCAACCAGGCGGCTGCCGCGGGGCACCCGCCTGGCGCTTACCTCATCATGCAGGACCAGCAGCAGCTTGCCGGTGTACAGCGGCTCCAGCGGTACACCGGTCGCCGCCTCGAAATCGGCCATGAACCGCACCAGCTCGGCATCCACCTTGCCGAAACCGCCGCGGCTGGCGTCCAGTAGGCGATAACCGGCGTCTTCACGCCCCGCCTCGGCCAGCAGCCGCGGCAGCATGGCTTCCACGCCATGGCCGGGAGGTACCGCCAGGGCGCCGATCAGCGGGTGCGCGCCCTGCTCGCCCAGCACCAGCCCGGCCAGGGTGGTGCCAGTGCCACAGGCAGCCCAGAGCTGGTCGTAACCGTTCCAGCCAATGCCCAGCAATTGCACACCCAACTGTTCCACCAACGGCGCGCAACCCAGCGCGCCGTGCAAACCGCCGCCGCCCTCGTCCACCGCCAGCAGGCGCGGGTAGCGTTCGCGCCAGGGAGCCCAGAAACCTTCGGCATGGCGCTCGCGGTAGCCGGCGTAGCCGAGCCAGTGCAGTTGCATGCCCCAGGCGCGCAGGTCGCGCACCGTGGGCGTGTCCTGCTCGTTTCCGCGCAGCAGGCCAACGGTGGCGAAGCCGAAGCGCTGGCCGGCGGCGGCCAGGGCGTGCAGGTGGTTGGAATGGGCGCCGCCCAGGCTGATCAGGCCTTCCAGGCCCTGTTCGGCGGCCTGGCGCAGGTAGGGCGCCAGCTTGAACCACTTGTTGCCGGACACCCGCTCATCGACCAGGTCCAGGCGCAACAGCGCCAGCTCGACGCCAGCTTGTTCCAGCCAATCGAGGCGCAGCTGTTGCAAAGGGGGTAGCGGGCACCAGTCGGGGAATCGCAGGGCAGCCACCTAGCCCGCGGTCACGCCACGCAGGCCGCCGCTGGTCTTGTGCCGGGCACAGCAGTTGCTGTCGCCGTCGACGAAGCGGCCCGGGGTGTCCACGCGGTCGACCGGCAGCGCGCAGCGTTCGCCGTTGGACAGGCGGCCGTCGCAGGTTGGCTGCTGGTAATGGGCCAGCCACTGGCAGTACTGGGCTTCGGAGACGAAGCATTTGGCGGCGGCGTAGGCCATGGGGTTTTCCTGGTAGCGCGGGATGTCCTGCAGCGGAATGGTCAGGTGCCCGGCGCCGGGATGATAGACCACGAAGATCACCCCGAGCGAGGTCAACTTCTCCAGCAGCGCATCGCTCTCCGCCCGCGCCGCCTGGGCGGCCAGTTCGCGGCGCAGGGCCTCGTTGTCCTGCTGCAGCTGGCGGTCCAGTTCGTTGCGGTAGCTCAGTTCGGCATCGCGCAGCGCCAGCTGTTCCTTGTACTGGGCGATCACCACCGCGACCTTCGCATCGGCCTCGCCCTCGAACTGCGTGCGCAGTTCCTCCAGCTCCGCGCGCCCCTGCTGCTCGATGCTGCGCAGTTGCGCGGTCAGTTCCTCACGGCCGCGCTGGAAGCCGTCCACCCGCTCATCCAGCTCGCGGCGCAGGCCGGCATTGATCTCTTCCTCGCGCTTGAGCCCTTCGCGCAGCGCGGCCAGCTCGGCCTGCAGCACCTTGACCTGTTCCTCGGCGCCCAGGCGCAGGCGCTGCAGCTCCTGCTCGTGCTGCTGGCTCAGGGTGGACAGGCGCGAGGCCTGCTGGCCGAGCAGCTCGGCGGTCTTCTGCCGGTGTTCTTCCAGCATCGCCTGGGCCAGCTTCTCGGCCTGCTCCTGCGGGTCCTGCGCCGGCGTCGCGTACCACTGGTGCTCGGCGGCGACCTTCAGGCGCTGCGGCTCGACGGCGACGGGCTCCTCCTCGACCAGCAGGCCGAGGTGGTTGCGCCGGATCGCGTCGCGCAGCATCACCAGGTGGTTGTTGCCCGTCACCAGGCTCGGGTCCCACAGGTGCATCTGGTGCCAGGACACCGGGCACTGGCTGCGGCAGGCCAGGCGGATGGGCCCGGCGCCCATGTCCGGGCCGCGCCCGGCGCGGTCGGCGAGCTGGCGCAGCGGCAGGTTCCAGCCGCGGTCGGCCTCGCCGTTCTCGTCGAAATCCAGGTAGAAGAACACCGCGGCCTTGACCTGCAGGCGCGCGTTGATCAGCACATAGGCCAGGCACATCTGCCGGTCGGCGAACTCGTGCATCTGCACGACGTTGTCGAGCAGGGCCTCGAATTCGGGATAGAGCATCTGCTTGCAGATGCCTCGCTCATCGAAGAAGGCCACGGCCTCGACCATCTGAGGCTTCTTCTGCAGGCTCATGACGGGACCTCTGGACTGTCGCGAACAGGGTTGGGCCCGCACAGGGGCCGGCGGCCGGGCCTCGAGCGCACCGGTGCCGGGGCAAGTCTAGGGGAAATGATGTCGCAGGCAATGTGACTGGGTTGGCAGTCGCTCGGCCGTTCGTAAGAAAACGACGTACGACAGACGGAAAACTGTGACGGGCTCCGCCCTTTGCCGCCCGGACAGCGCATCCGGGCGGCAAAGGCAAGGGATCAGAGTTCGGCGGCCAGGCGCGAGCCCTGGTTGATGGCGCGCTTGGCGTCCAGCTCGGCGGCCACGTCGGCGCCGCCGATCAGGTGCACATTCTGCCCGGCGGCGACCAGGCCGTCGTGCAGCTCGCGCAGCGGCTCCTGGCCGGCGCAGACGATCACGGTGTCCACCGGCAGCACCTGCGGCTCGCCCTCGGCGATGCGGATATGCAGGCCGGCGTCGTCGACCTTGAGGTACTCCACGCTGTTGAGCATCTGCACCCGCTTGTTCTTCAGCCCGGTACGGTGGATCCAGCCGGTGGTCTTGCCCAGGCCGTCGCCGACCTTGGACTTCTTGCGCTGCAGCAGGAACACCTGGCGCGCCGCGGTATGCGGGTGCGGCTGGATGCCGGCGACGCCGCCGCGGGCCTCCAGGTTCTCGTCGATGCCCCACTCCTTCCAGAAGGCGTGGCGATCCAGGCTGGTGGGTTCGCCGTCATGGGTGACGTACTCGGAGACGTCGAAGCCGATGCCGCCGGCGCCGATCACCGCCACTTTCTGCCCCACCGGCTTGCGCTCGAGGATGGCGTCCAGGTAGCTGATCACCTTCGGGCTGTCGATGCCGGGGATGGCCGGGGTGCGCGGGACGATGCCGGTGGCCAGGAGGATCTCGTCGAAGCCGCCCTTGGCCAGGTCGTCGACCGACACGCGGGTGTTCAGGCGCAGGTCGACGCCGGTGGTCTCCAGCTTGCGCTTGAAGTAGCGCAGGGTCTCGTAGAACTCTTCCTTGCCCGGCACGCGCTTGGCCACGTTGAACTGCCCGCCGATCTCGCCGCCGGCGTCGAACAGCGTCACCTGGTGGCCACGCTCGGCGGCCACGGTGGCGGCGGCCAGGCCGGCCGGGCCGGCGCCGACCACGGCGACCTTCTTCACGTGGGTGGTGGGGATGTAGTTCAGCTCGGTCTCGTGGCAGGCGCGCGGGTTGACCAGGCAACTGGTCAGCTTGCCGCCGAAGGTGTGGTCCAGGCAGGCCTGGTTGCAGCCGATGCAGGTGTTGATCTCGTCCGCGCGGCCTTCGGCGGCCTTGTTGACGAAGTCCGGATCGGCGAGGAACGGCCGGGCCATGGAGACCATGTCGGCGTCGCCCTCGGCCAGCACCTGCTCGGCCACTTCCGGGGTGTTGATGCGGTTGGTGGTGACCAGCGGGATGCCCACCTCGCCGCGCAGCTTGGCGGTGACCTTGGTGAAGGCCGCGCGCGGCACCTTGGTGGCGATGGTCGGGATGCGCGCCTCGTGCCAGCCGATGCCGGTGTTGATCAGGGTGGCGCCGGCCTGCTCGATGGCCTTGGCCAGCAGGACGATCTCGTCCCAGGTGCTGCCGCCTTCCACCAGGTCGAGCATCGACAGGCGGTAGATGATGATGAAGTTCGGCCCCACCGCCTCGCGCACGCGGCGGACGATCTCCACCGGCAGGCGCATGCGGTTCTCGTAGCTGCCGCCCCAGCGGTCGGTGCGCTGGTTGGTGTGGGCGACCAGGAACTGGTTGATGAAGTAGCCTTCCGAACCCATGATCTCGACGCCGTCGTAGCCGGCCTGCTGGGCCAGGGCCGAGCAGGTGACGAAGTCCTGGATCTGCTTCTGGATGCCCTCTTCGTCCAGCTCGCGCGGCTTGAACGGGTTGATCGGCGCCTGGATGGCGCTGGGCGCCACGGATTTCGGGCTGTAGGCGTAGCGCCCGGCGTGGAGGATCTGCATGCAGATCTTGCCGCCGGCCTCGTGCACCGCCTGGGTGACGACCTTGTGTTTCTCGGCTTCCTCGGCGGTGGTCAGCTTGGCCGCGCCGGCGTACACGCCGCCTTCCTCGTTCGGGCCGATGCCGCCGGTGACCATCAGGCCGACGCCGCCGCGGGCGCGCTCGGCGAAATAGGCGGCCATGCGTTCGAAGCCGTTGGGCTTCTCTTCCAGGCCGGTGTGCATCGAGCCCATCAGGGTGCGGTTGCGCAGGGTGGTGAAGCCCAGGTCCAGGGGCGCGAGCAGGTGCGGGTAGCGGGCGGCGGTCATGATTCCTCCACATCGGGCATGGTGCCGGGGCCTCGGACGGGCCACGGTCGGTATGGGGCAGACTCTAAGCAGCGCCCCGGGCGCGCTCAATGACCGGAAATGACAACTTACTGATCGAAGATGACAGCACCGCTTGGCAAGCCGGCGCCGCTCCCCTACCCTGACGGCCAGTCCCGGAGCCCCGCATGCGCAAGCTGACATTCCTTATCCTGGTCACCCTCTTCGCCGCCTACGCCGGCTGGGCCGAGCGCCGCCCGGTAGGCCACTACCTGTCCGACCTGCGCAGCCAGGTGGTGCTCAACCAGGGCGCGCCTTCCGAGCGCGGCAACCTGCTGGGCGTGCAGCCCGAGCTCTATGCCGCCGACTACCAGAACGTCGAGCGCCTGCGCCTGAAGCTTGCGGCCTACCTGGAGAAGGCCCGCAGCGAAGGCCTGCTCGGCCCGCGCACGGTGGTGGTGTTCCCCGAACACATCGGCACCTGGCTGGTGGCCGCCGGCGAGAAGCCCGAGGTCTACCAGGCCCGGCACCTGGCCGAGGCCATGCAGTGGATGGCCGTCAGCAACCCGGTGAAGCTGGCCCGCGGCTGGCTCATCGCCAAGGGCCGCGACCGTTTCACCGACGCCCTGTTCCGCATGAAGGCGGTGGACATGGCCCACGACTACCAGACGCTGTTCGGCGGCCTGGCCCGGCAGTTCGGCGTCACCCTGGTGGCCGGCTCCATCGTCCTGCCCAACCCCAAGGTGGAGGACGGCGTACTGGTCACCGGCAACGGCAGCCTGTACAACGCCAGCCTGGTGTTCGGCAGCGACGGCAGGCCGCTGGGCCAGCCGCAGCGCAAGGTCTTCCCCATCGACGACGAGAAGCCCTTCATCCGCGCCGGCCACAGCGACAACCTGCAGGTGCTGGACACGCCGGCCGGGCGCCTGGGCGTGCTGATCTGCGCCGACAGCTGGTACCCGATCAACTACGCGGTGCTGGCCTCGGAAAAGGTCGAGCTGCTGGCGGTGCCCGCCTTCCTCAGCGGCAACGACCAGTGGCAGCAGCCCTGGCGCGGCTACAACGGCGCGCGCACGCCTTCCGACGTGCAGCTCAAACCCGGCGAGCTGAGCGAAGGCCAGGCCTGGCAGCAGTTGGCCCTCGGCGGGCGCCTGGCCGCCAGCGGCGCCCAGGCCGGCATCGCGGTGTTCCTCCGCGGGCAGCTGTGGGACCTGGGCAGCTCCGGCCCCGGCCTGGTGGTCGACCGTGGCGGCCAGCAGCTCGCCGAGGACGGCCCCGGCGCGCGCCTGATCAACCTCTGGCTGTGACCATGAAGCAACCGGGCATGCGGCTGGGCGACCTTTCCATAGGCTTCGTCCACGGCCTGGCCGATGCCCTGGAGGACCGCGGCGTGCCGGCGCAGCCGCTGCTGCTGCAGTATGGCCTGGATGCGGCGCGCCTCGCCGAGCCCGGCGGGCGCCTATCGATCCCGCGCTACATGCGCCTGGGCCACGCGGCCATCCAGCTCAGCGGCGACCCCGCGCTGGGCCTGCGCATGGGCCAGTTCAGCCGCATCCAGCAACTCGGCCTGCCCGGCGTCACAGCCGCCCTGGCCCCCGACCTGCGCGCCGCCAGCCGCGCGCTGATCCGCTTCGAACCGCTCTACGCGCAGAATTACCGCGGCCGCTCCAGCCTGGCCGAGGACGCCGGCGGCGCCTGGCTGAGCTTCTATTCCATCAGCCCGTACAACGCCTACAACCGCTTCGTGGTGGATTCGGTGCTGGCCGGCTGGCTCAGCTACCTGGCCCGTATCGCCGGGCAGCCGGTGCGCCCGCTCCGGGTGGAGATCGAGTACCCGGCGCCGGACTATGCGGCCCGCTACGAGGAATTCTTCGGCTGCCCGGTGGAATTCGCCGCCGGCGCCAACCGCCTGCGCCTGGACCAGGCCAGCCTGGCCCTGGGCAACCGCGAGCACTGCCCCAGCACCTGGCGGCAGATGCAGGAAATCTGCGAGAAGGAACTGGAGCTGCGCACCCGCACGCGCACCCTGCGCGAGCGCGTGGTGCAACTGCTGGGGCCGCTGCTCAACGGCCGCGAGCCGGACCTGGAGGAGGTCGCCGCGCGCCTCAAGCTGCCGACCTGGACGCTGCGCCGCAAGCTGGCCGAGGAAGGCACGCAGTTCCGCAGCATCCTCAACGAGACGCGCCGCGACCTGGCGATGATCTACATCCGCGACACCGACCTGGCCTTCGGCGAGATCGCCTACCTGCTCGGCTTCGCCTCGGCCGAGGCCTTCCAGCGCGCCTTCAAGCGCTGGAGCGGCCAGCCGCCGGGGGAATACCGCCGCGCGCAGCGGCAGGCCGGCTGATCACATCTCGGTGGCGTCGTCCGCCGGCTCCGGCGGATCGCATTCGGCGCGGTGATCTTCGAGCAGTTCTTCCTGGTAGTCGTCCATGGCCGCCTCCCATCGCGTTCGACAAGGTCATGGATGCAGCCTAGACGGCGTGGATGAAGCGCACATGACCGAGGACTTTTCCCGGCGCAATGAAAAAGCCCCCAGGCATGGCTGCCTGAGGGCTTGGAAGATGGCGCAGCGGACGGGACTCGAACCCGCGACCCCCGGCGTGACAGGCCGGTATTCTAACCGACTGAACTACCGCTGCGCGTCGGCTGGACTTGCGTCCAAGGGTGTTACGGCCTTCCATCCTGCCTGTCGCTACGGAGCCTTGACTCTACGTGGCGGTGAGTTCGGGGTGGTGAACTCCAGGAGGGGGAAGATGGCGCAGCGGACGGGACTCGAACCCGCGACCCCCGGCGTGACAGGCCGGTATTCTAACCGACTGAACTACCGCTGCGCGTAACTTGCGAGATGGTGGGTGATGACGGGATCGAACCGCCGACCCTCTGCTTGTAAGGCAGATGCTCTCCCAGCTGAGCTAATCACCCTTCGTCTCGAAGTGGGGCGCATTCTACCGGCGGCATTTCCTAAGTCAATGCCCTGGTTGGATTTTTTTTGAAATTTCGCGTTTTGGGGGGAACGCGGGAAGCCAGCTGCCTTTGGGGTTGGGTGTAGCGCGCCGCTCCGAGCATCCGCCGAATCGCGGACAGAGTCCGCTCCTACAGGTGGGTTCAAACCCCGTAGGATGGTGTTGAGCGAAGCGATACCCATCCTACGAAAGCACCTCGGTGTAGCACCTACGGTTCAGGGAAGCACGGGCGTAGGAGCGGACTTTGTCCGCGATTGGATTCACCGGCCACGCCGGACGCCCAGGGGGCTCCTGAGAAACACGAAAAAGGGCGGCCCCTGGGCCGCCCTCCTCCATCCCCATCCCGACCTCAGTCGAGATAGATCATCTTGCGCGTCATGCCGCCGTCGACGACGAACTCCTGGCCAGTAACGAAGCCAGCGTTGTCGCCCAGCAGCCAGGCCACCAGCGCAGCGACATCTTCCACCGTGCCGACGCGGCCGACCGGGTGCTGGTCGTGGTCCAGCTCGGTGAGCGGCGCCGCCTGGCGCTCGTGGAGGTCGCGGGCGTCGATCCAGCCGGGGCTGACCGCGTTGACGCGGATTTCCGGGCTCAGGCTCATGGCCAGCGCGTGGGTCAGGGCGAGGATGCCGCCCTTGCTCGCCGCGTAGGCTTCGGAGCTGCGCTCGGACTGGTGCGCGCGGGTCGAGGCGATGTTGACGATGCTGCCCTGGTGCGCCCGCAGGTAGGGCGCGCAGTGCTTGGCCAGCAGCATCGGGCCGCTGAGGTTCACCGCCAGGGTGCGGTTCCACTCGTTGAGCGTCAGGCTCTCCAGCGACGTGACGCCCGGGCGGGCGATGGCCGCGTTGCACACCAGGGCGTCGAGGCGGCCGAACTGCCCGAGCACCTCGGCCACGGTCTGCGCCACCTGGCTCTCCTGGGACACGTCCAGGGCGATGAACCAGGCCTTGTCGCCCAGCGCCTCGGCGACCTTGGCGCCGCGCTCGCGGTCCTGGTCGACCAGCACCACCTGCCAGCCCTCGGCGATCAGCCAGGCGCTGATCCCCAGACCGATGCCCCGCGCCGCGCCGGTGACCAGCGCGACCTTGCCGTTGCCGATGATCGCTGCCAGGTCGCTCACAGTGCCGCCAGGCCTCGTGCCAGGTCCTTCTTGATGTCGTCGACGTCTTCCAGGCCCACCGCGACGCGGATCAGGTTGTCGCGGATGCCGGCGTTCTCGCGTTCCTGCGGCGACAGGCGGCCGTGGGAGGTGGTCGCCGGGTGGGCGATGGTGGTCTTGGTGTCACCCAGATTGGTGGTGATGGAGATCATCCGGGTGGCGTCGATGAAGCGCCAGGCCGCGGCCTTGTCGCCCCTCACCTCGAAGCTGACCACCGCGCCGAAGCCCTTCTGCTGCTGCTTGGCCAGCTCGTGCTGCGGGTGGCTGGCCAGGCCGGCGTAGTAGACGCGCTCGATGCCCGGCTGCTGTTCCAGCCACTCGGCCACGTCCTGGGCCGCGGCGCAATGCGCCTGCATGCGCACGCGCAGGGTTTCCAGGCCCTTGAGGAAGATCCAGGCGTTGAACGGGCTGAGGGTCGGGCCGGCGGTGCGCAGGAAACCGACCACGCCTTCCATCAGCTTGCGGCTGCCGGCGACCACGCCGCCCATGCTGCGGCCCTGGCCGTCGATGTACTTGGTCGCCGAGTGGATCACCACGTCGGCGCCGAGCTTCAGCGGCTGCTGCAGCGCCGGGGTGCAGAAGCAGTTGTCCACCGCCAGCAGCGCGCCATGGGCGTGGGCGATCTCGGCCAGGGCCGCGATGTCCACCAGCTCGGCCAGGGGGTTGGACGGCGACTCGACGAACAGCAGCCTGGTGTTCGGCTTGATCGCCGCTTCCCAGGCCTTGAGGTCGCTCAGCGGCGGGTAGTCCACCTGCACGCCGAAGCGCTTGAAGTACTTCTCGAACAGGCTGATGGTCGAGCCGAACACGCTGCGCGAGACCAGCACGTGGTCGCCGGCGCTGCAGTGGGTCATCACCAGCGAGAGGATGGCCGACATGCCGGTGGAGGTGGCCACCGCCTGCTCGGCGCCTTCCAGGGCGGCGATGCGCTCCTCGAAGGTGCGCACCGTCGGGTTGGTGTAGCGCGAGTAGACGTTGCCCGGCACCTCGCCGGCGAAGCGCGCGGCGGCGTCGGCGGCGCTGCGGAACACATAGCTGGAGGTAGGGAACAGCGCTTCGCCGTGCTCCGCCTCCGGGGTGCGTTGCTGCCCGGCGCGTACCGCCAGGGTGTCGAAGGCGGCGCCTTCCAGGTCACTGTCCAGGCGACCGGCTTCCCATTCCTGTGCCATCCCCTGCTCTCCTTCAGTCGTTGTACAGATCGATGATGGCGCTGACCGCGTTGGCCTTGGCCTTGGTCGCGTCGTTGCGCGCCTGCTCGATCCGGTTCAGATAGGCTTCGTTGACGTCGCCGGTCACGTACTGGCCGTCGAAGACCGCGCAGTCGAAGTGCTCGATCTTGATCTTGCCGCCGCCGACCGCGTCGATCAGGTCCGGCAGGTCCTGGTAGACCAGCCAGTCGGCGCCGAGCAGCTCGCCCACTTGCTCGGTGCTGCGGTCATGGGCGATCAGTTCGTGGGCGCTCGGCATGTCGATGCCGTAGACGTTGGGGTAGCGCACGGCCGGCGCCGCGGAGCAGAAGTAGACCTTCTTCGCCCCGGCCTCGCGGGCCATCTGGATGATCTGCTTGCTGGTGGTGCCGCGGACGATGGAGTCGTCCACCAGCATCACGTTCTTGCCGCGGAATTCCAGCTCGATGGCATTGAGCTTCTGGCGCACCGACTTCTTGCGCGCGGCCTGGCCGGGCATGATGAAGGTGCGGCCGATGTAGCGGTTCTTCACGAAGCCTTCGCGGAACTTCACGCCCAGGCGGTTGGCCAGCTCCAGGGCGGAGGTGCGGCTGGTGTCGGGGATCGGGATGACCACGTCGATGTCGTGTTCCGGGCGCTCGCGGAGGATCTTCTCGGCCAGCTTCTCGCCCATGCGCAGGCGCGCCTTGTACACCGAGATGCCGTCCATCAGCGAGTCCGGACGGGCCAGGTAGACGTGCTCGAAGATGCACGGCGAGTATTTCGGGTTGGCCGCGCACTGGCGGGTGAACAGCTTGCCTTCCTCGGTGATGTACACCGCTTCGCCCGGCGCCAGGTCGCGGATCAGGGTGAAGCCGAGGACGTCCAGGGCCACGCTTTCCGAGGCGATCATGTATTCCACGCCGTTCTCGGTGTGGCGCTGGCCGAAGACGATCGGGCGGATCGCGTTGGGGTCGCGGAAGCCGACGATGCCGTAGCCGGTGATCATCGCCACCACGGCGTAGCCGCCGACGCAGCGGGCGTGCACGCCGGCCACCGCGGCGAAGACGTCTTCCTCGGTGGGCTGCAGCTTGTTGCGCACCGCCAGCTCATGGGCGAAGACGTTGAGCAGCACTTCCGAGTCGGAGTTGGTGTTGACGTGGCGCAGGTCGGATTCGTAGATCTCCTTGGCCAACTGCTCGACGTTGGTCAGGTTGCCGTTGTGCGCCAGGGTGATGCCGTAGGGCGAGTTGACGTAGAACGGCTGGGCCTCGGCGGAGCTGGAGCTGCCGGCGGTCGGATAGCGCACGTGGCCGATGCCGGCCTTGCCCACCAGGCGCTGCATGTGGCGCTGCTGGAAGACGTCACGGACCAGGCCGTTGTCCTTGCGCAGGTAGAGCCTGTCGTCCTGACAGGTGACGATGCCGGCAGCGTCCTGGCCGCGATGCTGGAGAACGGTGAGCGCGTCATACAACGCCTGATTGACGTTCGACTTGCCCACGATACCGACGATGCCACACATGCGACGCAACCCCTAGTTGGTTTACAGGCTAAAAAATTCCGTTCCCGCCGCCCCACCCGGGCCGGCGTCGGGCGGCGCACTGCGCCACCCTGGCCCAGCCGTCACTGGCTGGGCAGCATACTCCCCATCCCGACCGGCGGTGCCAGTTGGCCACTGGCGAACCAGTGCCCGGCCAGGTTGAGGACGATGTTCTTAGACCAGTCGGCGACCAGCAGGAAGTGCGGCAGCAGCACCGACTGCTGCCACCACGGGTCCTGTTGCACCGGCGCCAGGCTCAGCAAGCCGACCAGCAAAACCACCAGCAGCACGCCGCGGGCGCCGCCGAAGGCCATGCCGAGCACGCGGTCGGTGCCGGACATGCCGGTCACCCGGACCAGTTCGCTGATGAGGAAATTGACCAGCGCCCCCAGCAGCAGGGTGACCACGAAAAGCAGCGCGCAGGCGGCGATGACGCGGCCGGACGGCAGTTGGATGTAAGGCGCGAGACGTTCGGCCAGCGCGCCGCCGAACATCCAGGCGACCGCACCCGCGACAATCCAGGTGAGCAGGGACAGGGCTTCCTTGACGAAGCCGCGGCTCAGACTGATCAGGCTGGAAATGACGATGATGCCGATCATCGTCCAATCGACCCAGGTAAATGCCACGTTGCGGCCCAGAAACGAAAAAGGCCCCGCATTTTAGCAGAGCCCCGGGGTTTAGCGGAGCCCCCGATGCATCGGGAGCCGCTCATCGGTGTCAGCCGCGTTCGGGCTGGAAGCGCACCACGAAGCCGTTGAGCTTCTGCTGCTTGCTCAGCTGCTCCTTCAGGCGGTCGGCCTCGGCGCGCTCGATCACCGGCCCGACGAACACCCGGTTCATGCCGTCGAAGCTGCGCACGTAGGCGTTGTAGCCCTGGCTGCGGAGGCTCTTCTGCAGTTCCTCGGCGCGGGCGCGGTTGGACAGGCTGGCCAGTTGCACCGACCAGCTCACCGCCAGCTTGTCGGCATCCAGGCGCTGGGCCGGCGCGGCGGGCGCGCTGGCCTGGGCCGGCGGCGTGGCCGGTTGCTGGGCTGGGCGCGGCGCTGGGGCGGCGGGCTGCTGGGCCGGCGTTTGCGGCAGGCTGGCGATGGGCGTCGAAGGCGCGGTGGTCGGCGCGGGACTGGGCACCGGCGCCTGGACCTGGGGCTGAGCGTCGGGGGCCTGCGGCGCTTCGGCCACCGGGGCCTGGGGTTCGGGCACCGGCGTCGGCTGTACTTCCACCGCAGGCATGGCCGGCGTCTTCGGCATCGCCGGGGCGTCGACCGTCACCTGGCGCACCTCGTCCTGGCGGCTGAACAGCATCGGCAGGAAGATCACCGCCAGCGCCAGCAACACCAGCGCACCGACGATCCGCTGCTTGAGCCCCTTATCCAGCAAAGCCATTGCCACTCCCCCGTTTCTTGACCGCTTGTCAGTCCTGGTTGCCGTCCAGCCAGCTCAGGGCGTCCGCCACGCTGTAGAAGGAGCCGAACACCAGGATCTCGTCGTCCGCCGTCGCCCGGGCGCATTGTGCTTCGAGCGCCGCGGCGATGTCGCCATGCACGCTGGCCTGCGCCCCACGCGCAAGCAAGGCTGCCGCCAGCTCGCCGGCCGGGCGCGAGCGCGGCGTGGGCAAGGGGGCGACGGCCCAATCCTGCACCAAGCCGAGCAAGGGTTCCAGCACCCCGTCCAGATCCTTGTCCGAAAGCAGGCCGAAAACCGCCAGGCGCCGGCCCTTCGGCGGCCGCGCAGCAAGGCGGCGGGCCAGGTAGTCGGCGGCATGGGGGTTGTGCCCGACGTCCAGCAACAGATGGCGCGGCTGCCCCTGCCAGGTCGCTACGCGGCGATCCAGGCGGCCGGTGACGCGGGTGCGCTGCAGGGCCGCGAGCAGGCGCTCGGGCTGCCACGGTAGGCCCAGCAATGCGTAGACCTGCAGCGCCAGAGCGGCATTCTCCATGGGCAGGTCAAGCAGGCTCAGGTGGTGCAGGCGCAGCGGGGTGCCGTCGGCGCCCCGGCCATGCCAGTGCCAGTCGTGCTCGCCGATGGCCAGGTCGAAGTCGCGGCCGCGCAGCAGCAGCGGCGCGCCCAGGGCGCGGGCCTGGTCCAGCAGCGGCTGCGGCGGCTCCAGGTCGCCGCACACGGCCGGCTTGCCGGCGCGGAAGATGCCGGCCTTCTCGAAGGCCACGCTGTCGCGGTTGTCGCCCAGCCATTCGGCATGGTCGAGACCGATGCTGGTGACCACGGCGATGTCGGCGTCCACCAGATTGACCGCGTCGAGCCGGCCACCGAGGCCGACTTCCAGCACAACCGCATCGAGACCGGCGCGCTCGAACAGCCAGAAGGCCGCCAGGGTGCCCATCTCGAAATAGGTCAGGGAGATTTCGCCGCGCGCCGCCTCGACCGCGGCGAAGGCCTCGCAGAGCGCTTCATCGCTGGCCTCGCGGCCCTCGATGAGCACGCGCTCGTTGTAGCGCAGCAGGTGCGGCGAGGCGTACACGCCGACCTTCAGGCCCTGCTCGCCGAGCAGCTCGGCGAGGAAGGCGCAGGTGGAGCCCTTGCCGTTGGTGCCGGTGACGGTCACCACGCGCGGCGCCGGGCGCCCCAGGCCGAGGCGGACGGCCACCTCGCGGGAGCGCTCCAGGCCCATGTCGATGGCCGAGGGATGCAGCTGTTCGAGGTAGCCGAGCCAGTCGGCCAGGGAACGCTGGCTCATCCTGCGAGGGCGGTGCTGGGGGTGTTGGTGAACTTGGCCAGCAGCTTGGCCAGGCGGTCACGCATTTCCGCGCGGTGCACGATCATGTCGATGGCGCCGTGTTCGAGGAGGAACTCGCTGCGCTGGAAGCCTTCGGGCAGCTTCTCGCGCACGGTCTGCTCGATCACCCGCGGGCCGGCGAAGCCGACCAGGGCCTTGGGCTCGCCGACGATCACGTCGCCGAGCATGGCCAGGCTGGCGGAAACGCCGCCGTAGACCGGGTCGGTCAGCACGGAAATGAACGGGATGCCTTCCTCGCGCAGGCGCGCCAGGGCGGCGGAGGTCTTGGCCATCTGCATCAGCGAGATCAGCGCTTCCTGCATGCGCGCGCCGCCGGAGGCGGAGAAGCAGATCATCGGGCAGCGGTGCTCCAGGGCGTAGTTGGCGGCGCGCACGAAGCGCTCACCGACGATGGAGCCCATGGAACCGCCCATGAACGAGAACTCGAAGGCCGCGGCCACGACGGGCAGGCCCTGCAGCTTGCCGCTCATGGCGATCAGCGCGTCCTTCTCGCCGGTGTCCTTCTGCGCGGCGGCCAGGCGGTCCTTGTACTTCTTGGTGTCGCGGAACTTCAGGCGATCCACCGGCTCCAGCTCGGCGCCCAGCTCCTCGCGGCCTTCCTCGTCGAGGAAAATGTCCAGGCGGGTGCGCGCACCGATGCGCATGTGGTGGTCGCACTTGGGGCAGACGTCCAGGGTCTTTTCCAGCTCCGGCCGATACAGCACGGCGTCGCAGGACGGGCACTTGTGCCACAGGCCTTCCGGTACCGAGCTCTTCTTCGCCTCGGAACGCATGATGGAAGGGATCAGCTTGTCTACCAGCCAGTTGCTCATGCTCTGTTCTCCAATGCGGGGACAGTACGCTCAGCGGCCCGAAGCCTTGCGCCTGCCCGTGAGCAGAAAAAATCACCATCGGCGCCGTGGCTCGGCCACGGCCCCTCGAAATCGCGGCGCGCCCTGGGCGGCGCCTTCGCCAGGCCGACACGGGGTCGGCGCTCGCATGACAAAACGTCAACAGCTCCTAATGACGGTGGCAGACCGCCTGCCGTCACATGCATCTCACCGGGAATCCGCCTCGCGGCAGCGGCGGATGAAGGCGCGGATCTTCTCGGCGTCCTTGATCCCCTTGCTCGCCTCCACCCCGCCGCTGACGTCCACGGCATAGGGGCGCACCTGGCGGATCGCCGCGGCGACGTTGTCGGCGTTGAGGCCGCCGGCCAGCACCAGCGGGCGCGGCAGGGTTTCGGGAATCAGGGACCAGTCGAAGGCCGCGCCGGTTCCACCGGGAACGCCCTCGACGTAGGTGTCCAGCAGGATGCCGGCGGCGCCGGGATAAAGCGCGGCCTGGGCGGCGATGTCGTCGCCGGCCTTCACCCGCAGCGCCTTCAGGTACGGCTTGTGGTAGCCCTCGCAGTCCGCGGCGCGCTCGTCGCCATGGAACTGCAGCATGTCCAGCGGCACCGCATCGAGGATTTCCCCCAGCTCGCAGCGGCTGGCATCGACGAACAGGCCCACGCTGGTGACGAAGGGCGGCAGCGCCGCGACTATGGCGCGCGCCTGCTGCACGCTGACCGCGCGCGGGCTCTTGGCGTAGAACACCATGCCGATGGCGTCGGCGCCCGCCTCGGCGGCGGCCAGGGCGTCCTCGACACGGGTAATGCCACAGATTTTGATGCGAACGGCGGACAAGATGCGGCGACCTTCCTTCAAAGCAATCCGTCGATGGTAGCAAATGCCCCGGACAGCGTCAGCCGAGCGTATCGGGCAAAGATGAAAGGAAATGTGGCCCCAGGTAGCGCTGCGGCAGCTCGAAGGCTTCCGGGTATTCCACCCGCACTAGGTAGAGCCCGAAGGGGTGCGCGGTCACGCCGCCAGCGCGGCGGTCGCGCGCCGCCAGCACCTCGTCGACCCACTCCGGCTCCCGCTCGCCCGCCCCTACCGTCATCAGCACCCCGGCGAAGTTGCGCACCATGTGGTGGAGGAAGGCGTTGGCGCGCACGTCCAGCACGATGAAGCGGCCGTGCTCCAGCACCTGCAGGTGGTGCACCGTCTTGATCGGCGACTTGGCCTGGCACTGCACGGCGCGGAACGAGGTGAAGTCATGGGTGCCGACCAGCTTCTGCGCCGCCGCGCGCATGCGCTCGACGTCCAGCGGCCGGTGGTTCCAGGTGACCTCCTCGGCCATGTGCGCGGGGCGGATCGGATCGTTGTAGATGACGTAGCGGTAACGCCGCGCCACGGCCGAGAAGCGCGCATGGAAGTCCGCCGGCATGACCTTGGCCCAGGTCACGCTGATATCCGCCGGCAGGTTGGCATTACTGCCCATCACCCAGGCCTTCAGCGGGCGCTCGACGCGGGTGTCGAAGTGCACCACCTGGCCACTGCCATGCACCGAGGCGTCGGTGCGCCCGGCGCACATGACGCTCACCGGCTCGGCGGCCACCTTGGACAGGGCACGCTCCAGCGCTCCCTGCACCGACGGCACGCCGTCCTCCTGGCGCTGCCAGCCGCGGTAGCGCGCGCCCTTGTATTCGACGCCCAGGGCGATCCTGGTGACGTCAGCGGTGGCGACCTCGCCCACCGCGCTCTCGAACTCGTTCAACTGCTCAGGCCATCCCGAAAAGGCAACTCAGCGGGCTATTCTGCCTGGATTGCCGTGCCCGGGCGATGCGCCGCGATCGGTGCGGCGCCGCCAGGCGCGCAATGTCCACGCCCTGAAACGACGATGGCAGCCCGAAGGCTGCCATCGCTTTACCTGCGACCTGCTCAGGACAGGCGTTCGAGCAGCTCGCGGGCTTCCTGCTGCTGCTGGTCGCTGCCTTCGCTGATGACCTCGTCGAGGATGTCGCGCGCGCCCTCGGCGTCGCCCATGTCGATGTAGGCACGGGCCAGGTCGAGCTTGGTCGCGGCCTCGTCGGCGCCGGAGAGGAAGTCGAACTCGTCGTCCACGTCGCCCTCGTCCAGTGCGGAGTCCAGCAACGGCTCGACCTCGGGCTCCAGCGATGCCGCCGGGCTGGCCGGTTGCTCAAGGTCGCTGGCGAGCTTGTCCAGCTCGGCGCTGACCTGGTCCAGCTGGGCCGCGAAGCTGTCGTCGGCCGGCAGCTCCTGGGGGGCCTCTTCGGGCAGCGACAGGTCGAAGTCGTCCGCCAGGCCCTCGACCGGCTTGGCCGCGGGCTCGCTCTCGGCGCCCAGGTCGAAGCTGAAGTCGTCGTCGGCGCTCGCGGCGAGCCCGGCGCCCTCCTCGCCCAGATCGAAGAGGAAGTCCTCGTCCTTGGCCGCGGGGGCCGCCGGCTCGTCCGGCAGGTCCAGGGTGAAATCGTCCAGCGCGTCGCTGGCCGTGGGCGCCGCGGGGGCGGCCTTGGCCAGGTCGTCTTCCAGGTCGAGGTCGAAGGCGAAGTCGTCGTCCGTCTTCGCCGATTGGGCCGGCTGGGCCACCGCGGCGGGCTCGTCCAGGCGCAGGTCGTCTTCGAGGTCGAAGTCTTCCAGCGACAGTTCGTCGGCCTTGGCTTGCGGCTCGGCTGCGGCGTGCGGCACCTCGTCGTCGAGCTGCAGGTCGTCCAGGCCCAGGTCGAAAGCGTCGTCCAGGTCGCCGGCGGCCTGTGCGACCGGTTCGCCGACGGGCGCATCGCCGTCGTGGGTCAGGTCGAGGTCATCGAGGCTGAAGTGATCCAGCTCGTCGCTGCCGGCAGCGGCCGCGGCCAGGCCGCCGGCCACGGCAGCCGCCGCGACCATGCCCGGGTAGCGCGACTTCAGCTGCTCCACCTGCGGTTCGGCGCCGCCCAGTTCGCGCAGTTCGTTTTCCTGGCGGGCGAAGCCTTCGCGGTCGCCGATCTCGGCCAGGACCTCCATCAGCTTCAGGCGCAGGTCGGCGCGCTGCGGTTCGTCGTAGATGGCGCCCTGCAGCAGTTCGGCGGCCTGGTTGAAGCGGCCGTAGGCGATGTAGATATCGGCCTCGCCCAGCGGATCGCTGGTCTGCGCGGCGACCTTGTCACCGGCGGCCGGCGCGCTTGCCGGGGCTGCGTCCTCGTCTTCCAGGCTCAGGCTGTCGAATTCGCCGGCAGCCAGTTCCAGCGGCTCGTCCGTTCCGCTCGGGCCGGCCACGGCGGGCTCGACCTTGGCGGCCTCGGCCTGGGCCGCGCGGCGGCGCAGCAGGAGCAGCACCAGCAGCAAGACCAGCACCAGGCTGCCGCCGATGGCGGCCAGCAGCGTCGGGTTGGCCAGCAGTTCCTCGATCAGCCCCGGCTCGTTTTCGGCGGCCGGTGCAGGTGCAGCGGGCTTGGGCGCCGCCGGTTTGGGTTCGGCCGGCTTGGCGGCTGCCGGCGCGGCCGGTTGAGCGGGGGCGGCAGGCGTGGCATCGGGCTGCTGAGCCGCTGCCGGGGCGGCCGGAGCTTCGGCGCCAGGCGCCGGCGGCTGTCCCGCGGGCGCGGAGCCCGGCGCGGCGGGCTGCGGCGTAGTCGCCAGCTCGCCCTGCAACTTGGCCAGTTGCGCGTCCTTCAGTTCGATCAGCTTCTGCAGCTTGTCCAACTGGCTCTGCAGGTCGGTCATGCGGCCCTGCAGTTCGTCGTTCTCGCGGCGGGTGCTGTCCAGGCTTTCCTGGGTGACGGCCAGCTTGTCGGAAAGCGCCTTGCCGTTCTTCGCGCCCTTGTCGGAGCCCTTGGCCTTGCCGGCTTCGCCGGAGACCAGGCGCAGGTTGTCCTTGCTCTCGGCCTGCTCGGGCGCAGCGCCGGCATTGGCGCGGCGGGTGGCGTCCAGCTGGCGGGAGGAACCGGCCAGGCTGCGGCCTTCGCGCCAGGCGCTGCGCTGCTCGCGCACCTGCACGTCGGCCTCGCCCGCGGAGCGGCTGCGGATCTGCTCGGCATCGGGCAGGCGCAGCACCTGGCCGCTCTTCAGACGGTTGATGTTGCCGTCGAGGAAGGCGTCGGGGTTGAGGTCCTGGATGGCCAGCATGGTCTGGTTGACGGTCACGCTGCCGTCGGGACGCGCGCGGGAGGCGATTTCCCACAGGGTGTCGCGGGAACCGGTGCGGTACTCGTTACCGTCCAGGCGGGCCTGGCGCGGCGCGCTGGCCGCAGGGGCCGGCTCCACGGCGCGGGGCGCGGCCGGGGCCACGGGCTGGCGCGCGATGGGCGCGGGCGCGGCGACCGGCGCACGCGGCGCGGCGGCGGCAGCCACCTGCGGCGAGTACAGCGGCGGGTCGAGCAGCACGGTGTATTCGCGCAGCACCCGGCCACTGGGCCAGAGCACTTCCACGAGGAAATTCAGGTAGGGCTCCTGCACCGGCTTGTCGGAGGTCACATGGATGACGCTCTTGCCGTTGGGCTGGACCACCGCGGTGAACTTGAGCCCGGTGAGGAAGAAGTTGCGATCGACGCCGGATTTGCTGAAGTCCTCCGGCGAAGCCAGCTTGGGAATGATCTCGCCGGCCGTCAGGTCGCGGACGTCCGTCACGTCGATATCGGCATTCAGCGGCTGGTTCAGCGCCGAGTGCAGGTGGATGTCTCCCAACCCCAGCGCATGCGCCATGCCGGTGGTCAACGCCGAAGCAGCCGCAATTGCCTGCACCAGTTTACGAAGCCGGACCATAATCTAATCCCTTGTTTTAACAGCTTTCTTCTGGATTCGAGCGTTTCGGAACAACACCTGGCGCCCGCTATTCCCGGCGTCGAAAACGCCGGGATATCCCCCCGCCAGGGCCGTCCAAGCCAGTATTGCCAAGCTAGAATGCTTCTTCAAATATTCGATAAGTATCTTTTACAGATAGTGTTTTATCAATAATGCAGCCAGGTTCGCAGCATTCAGTCCCAGGCCTTTTCGCACATTATCAGACGCAATCCACAAATTGAGGTTGCAAGGGCCAGCGGCACCCTGACGCACCCGCCCGACCTGGATGGCATCCTGGCCCAGGGCATCGCCGATCACCGTCGGGTAATCGTCCTCGACCAGTTCGATGCCCTCGGCCGCCTCCAGAGCGGCTCGCACTTCCGACAAATCTATCGGCACGGCGCTGCGCAAGTTGAGGTTCAGGGCGTCGCCGAAGAACACCGGGGCCAGCAGGCAGTCCGCCTGCACCCTGCCCTGCAGCTGCGGCAGCAGTTCGTTCAGCTCGGCGTTCAGGCGCCGCTCGATGGCGCTGTAGCCCGAGGCGTCGGCCGCACCGACCAGGCCCAGCAGGTTGAAGGCGTACTGGCGATCGACGAGGCGCGGCTCCACCGGGCGCGCGTTGAGCAGCTCGGCGGTCTGCCGGGCCAGCTCCTGCACGCCTTCGCGGCCCAGTTGCGAGGCGGACAGGCAGGCGGTCAGCGACAGTTCCTGCAGTTCGACGCAATCGCCCAGGGCGGCGACCACTTCGGCCACCTCGGCAGCCGGGGCGCAGGGTACGCGCAGCAGCGCCGGGAAGCTGAGCTCGTCCAGGCGCGCCGGGTTCAGCGCCGTCAGTACCAGGGCGCCTTCCACGCTGCCGCTCAGGTCGATCACCGTGCAACCCTGGGCCAGGGCGCGCGCGGCGTGCTCGCCGGCGACCTCGGCCGAGGTGGCGAACAGCGCCAGCTTCACCTGGGTGAAGGAGAAACCGTCCAGCTCGCGCACCCGCAGATTGCGGCCGCGGAAGGGCACGCTCTTGCCGGCGGACTCGCCGCTGGCCAGCAGGTGCAGCTCGGCCACGGGGCAGTCCAGCTCTTCCAGCAACTCGACCAGCGCTTCGCCAACCAGACCGGTGGCCCCTACTACAGCAACGTCGACGGACATCGAAAATCCCATGGGCTAGAAGGAAACAAGACGCAGCACTTTACTGCCCCCTTCCCCGCCCAGGCAATCGCGCCCGTGCCCGTCGATCGCCGTTCGCCTTCCCCCTATCGGGCGACTTCCTGCGCGGCGGCCGGCGTCGCCTGCGGCGTTGGGCTGCCTACCACGGCGACCGGCGGCTCGGCCGGAGCGCCCGCGGCCTGTTGCCGCGACTGCGCCGCCAGGCGCGCCACCAGGGTGGCGATCTGCGCGTCCTTGAGTTCGATCAGCTTGTTCAGCTTGTCCAGCTGGCTCTGCAGGTCGCCGATCCGGCTGGTCAGCTCCTCGCCCTGGCGGCGCGCGCTGTCCAGGTCTTCCTGCAGCAGCGCCAGGCGTTCCGCGGCGGCCTTCGCCTGGGGTTGCTTCGAGGCCTGCCCGGACTGCAGGCGCAGTTGGTCACGCACCTCCGCCACGGCAGGCGCGGCACCGGGCGCCGCCTTGCGGGTGGCGTCCAGTGCGCGGGGGCGTTCGCGCCAGCGGGCTTCCTGGGCCTGGAAGTGGGTCACCGCCTCGGCATGCCCCTGGGCACGGACCTGGTTGGCGTCGGGCAGGCGCAGCACGGCGCCGACCCGCGGCAGGTTGGCGTTGCCGTCGATGAAGGCCTGCGGGTTCAGCGCCTGGATCGCCCGCATGGTCTGCATCACCGAGGCATCCCCGGCCGGCCGGTGGCGGGAGGCGATGGCCCACAGGGTGTCGCCGGCGGCGATGCGGTGGCTGCCCGAGGGCGCCGGCGCAGCGACGCCCGGCGCCATCACCGGCGCCGCGATGGCCGTCGACGGCGCGGCGGAAACGACCGGCGCGCTGGGCGCCTGGGCGACGGCCTGGTAGTTCGGCGGATCGAGCAGCAGGGTGTATTCGCGCATGGCCCGCCCTTGCGGCCAGGCCACCTGCAGGACGAAATTGACGTAGGGCTCGCGCACCGGGCCGCTGGATTGCACGCGGATCACCCCGCGGCCGTTGCGCCCGACCTCCGGGGTGAAGCGCAACCCGGAAAGGAAGACGTAGTTGGGCTCCATGCCCAGCCGCTCGGCCTCCTGCTGCGGCACCAGGCTGACCTTGAGGTCCTCGGCACCGAGATCGCCCATGCCGCGCAGCTCGATCCGCGCATCCAGCGTCTGACCCAGCGCGGCCTGCGAAGCGATATCCCCCAGTTCCAGCGCGCTGGCGCGTGCCGGCAGGAAAGCGGCCGCGACGGCGGCGGCCAGAAATACGTGCGCGAAGCGGAACATCCCCATCCCCTGCTGTCGATGACTCCCCCGGCGGCCCCAACCCACCGGCCGGCCCGAACGGGCCGGGCAGCGAGGATAATCACAGGGCGCCGGGCGCCAGCCCGCGCTCCGTCACAGAAAACGACGCCGGTGCCGGCGACTTCGCCGTTCTGTCGAGTGATCGACTTTTTCCGCCTGTACAAAGCAAGACGCCGGCACAGGGCCGGCGTCTTCGAGGAGGCTGCGATCAGCGCTCCAGCAGGATGCGCAGCATGCGCCGCAGCGGCTCGGCCGCGCCCCACAGCAGCTGGTCGCCGACGGTGAAGGCGCCGAGGTACTGCGAGCCCATGTTGAGCTTGCGCAGGCGGCCGACCGGCACGCTCAGGGTGCCGGTGACGGCGGCCGGGGTCAGCTCGCGCATGCTGGCTTCACGCTGGTTGGGGATCAGCTTGACCCAGGGGTTGTGCTGGCTGATCAGGCCTTCGATGTCGGTCAGCGGCACGTCCTTGTTCAGCTTGATGGTCAGCGCCTGGCTGTGGCAGCGCATGGCGCCGATGCGCACGCAGATGCCATCCACCGGGATCGGGTTCTTGAAGCGGCCGAGGATCTTGTTGGTCTCGGCCTGGCCCTTCCACTCCTCGCGGCTCTGGCCGTTGGGCAGTTCCTTGTCGATCCAGGGGATCAGGCTGCCGGCCAGGGGCGCGCCGAAGTGCTCGGTGGGCAGGGCTTCGCTGCGGATGGCCTCGGCGACCTTGCGGTCGATGTCGAGGATGGCGCTGGCCGGGTTGGCCAGGTCGTCGGCCACCGCGGCGTTGATCGCGCCCATCTGCTTGATCAGTTCGCGCATGTTCTGCGCGCCGGCGCCGGAGGCGGCCTGGTAGGTCATGGCGCTCATCCACTCCACCAGGCCGGCTTCGAACAGGCCGCCCAGGGCCATCAGCATCAGGCTGACGGTGCAGTTGCCGCCAATGTAGTTCTTGGCGCCGGCGTCCAGCGACTGGTCGATCACGCGGCGGTTCACCGGGTCGAGGACGATCACCGCGTCGTCCTGCATGCGCAGGCTGGAGGCGGCGTCGATCCAGTAGCCCTGCCAGCCGGCTTCACGCAGCTTGGGGAAGACTTCGTTGGTGTAGTCGCCGCCCTGGCAGGTCAGGATGACGTCGAGGCTCTTGAGTTCCTCGATGCTGTAGGCGTCCTTGAGGGTGGCGATGTCCTTGCCGATGGACGGACCTTCGCCACCGACGTTGGAGGTGGTGAAGAACACCGGCTCGATCAGGTCGAAGTCCCGCTCTTCCAGCATCCGCTGCATGAGCACCGAACCCACCATGCCACGCCAACCGATCAGACCTACACGCTTCATCGCTACTACACCTTCGAATAAGTAGTGGACCGCCGCCCCTGCCCGCTCTGTGCGGGTGCCCAGGGGCGGGCGAACCGGAGAGATTACAGATTCCGCAGCGCGGCGACTACCGCATCGCCCATTTCGCGGGTTCCGACCTTCTTGCAGCCTTCGGACCAGATGTCGCCGGTGCGCAGGCCCTGGTCGAGGACCTGGCTCACCGCCTTCTCGATGGCGTCCGCCGCGGCGCCCTGGTTGAAGCTGTAGCGCAGCATCATGGACACCGAGAGGATGGTCGCCAGCGGGTTGGCGATGCCTTTGCCTGCGATGTCCGGCGCCGAGCCGTGGCACGGCTCGTACATGCCCTTGTTGTTCGCATCCAGGGACGCTGAAGGCAGCATGCCGATGGAACCGGTGAGCATGGAAGCCTCATCCGACAGGATGTCGCCGAACATGTTGTCGGTGACCATCACGTCGAATTGCTTGGGCGCGCGCACCAGTTGCATGGCGGCGTTGTCGACGTACATGTGGCTCAGCTCGACGTCCGGGTAGTCCTTGGCCACTTCTTCGACGATCTCGCGCCACAGCTGGCTGGAGGCCAGGACGTTGGCCTTGTCCACCGAGCACAGCTTCTTGCCGCGCACGCGGGCCATGTCGAAGCCGACGCGGGCGATGCGGCGGATCTCGCTTTCGCTGTACGGCAGGGTGTCGTAGGACTGGCGCTCGCCGTTCTCCAGCTCGCGGGTGCCGCGCGGGGCGCCGAAGTAGATGCCGCCGGTCAGCTCGCGGACGATGAGGATGTCCAGGCCGGCGACGATTTCCGGCTTCAGGCTGGAGGCGTCGGCCAGTTGCGGGTAGAGGATGGCCGGGCGCAGGTTGGCGAACAGGCCCAGTTGCGAACGGATCTTCAGCAGGCCGCGCTCGGGGCGGATGTCGCGCTCGATCTTGTCCCATTTCGGCCCGCCCACGGCGCCCAGCAGCACGGCGTCGGCCTTGCGCGCGCGCTCCAGGGTCTCGTCGGCCAGCGGCACGCCGTGCTTGTCGATGGCGGCGCCGCCGATGACGTCCTCGGTCAGCTCGAAGCCCAGCTGGAACCTGTCGTTGGCCAGCTGCAGGACCTTGACCGCCTCGGCCATGATTTCCGGGCCGATACCGTCGCCGGGGAGAACCAGAATCTGTTTGCTCATCAATTTTTCCTTCGGAAAGAGGCTATAGGCTGCAGGCCACAGGCTTCAGGCTTTTTCCTGCCGCCTGTAGCCTGCCGCCCGCAGCCGTCGTTTATTTGCTCGCCCAGAGCACCAGCACGTCGGTGCTGAAGGAACCCTCGGCGTCGATCTCGAAATACTCGCGCACCTCAATGCCCACGGAAAGCTGCAGGGCGCGGATGGCCTGGCGCATCACCTCCGGCGTGCGCATGCGCTCGACCCAGGAGGTGAATTCCAGGCGCAGGCGTTGGCGGCTGCACGCGGTGACAGCCAGGCCCGCCTCGCCGACCAGCCGCGCCCACTCGGACGGCGAATAGTCGCGCACGTGGCTGGTGTCGCGCAGCACTTCCACCGCTTGCAGGTGGGTGTCCAGCAGCGGCAGCCCGGGGGCCGCCACGTCGATGAAGCAGGCCACGCCGCCCGGCTTCAGCACCCGGCGCACTTCGCGCAGGGCCTGGCCGACGTCGCGCCAGTGGTGCGCCGAGTAGCGGCTGAAGACGAAGTCGAACTCGCCGTCCTCGAACGGCAGGCGCTCGGCCACGCCCTGGCGCGTGCGGATGTTGTCCAGGCCACGCTCGGCGGCGGCCGAGGCCACCACGACGAGCATCTGCTCGGAGAGGTCGTAGGCCACCACTTCGCCGGCCAGCGGCGCGACATGGAAGCTGACGTGCCCCGCTCCGCAACCCAGGTCCAGCACGCGGGCGCCGCTGCTCGCCGACAGTCGCTCGCGCAACTGGGCGAACTCTTCGCCCTGGGCATGCACGGCGCTGTTCAGGTAAGCGTTGGCCTGGGCGCCGAACTGGCGCTCGACCACGGCTTCGTGGCGACTCTGGGTCATGACTTTCTCCTCGCGGGGTGATGATGCGACGCCGTCAGGCGTCGCGGAACAACCAGGGCTGGCGCTGCCTGTAGCCGGCCTCGAAGTCGCGGATGGCGTCCGCGTCCTGCAGCGTCAGGCCGATGTCGTCCAGGCCGTTGAGCAGGCAGTGCTTGCGGAAGGCGTCCACTTCGAAGTGGTACTGCTTGCCGTCCGGGCGGGTCACGGTCTGCGCGGCGAGGTCGACGGTCAGTTGGTAGCCCTCGGTGGCCTCGCACTGCTGGAAGAGTTCGTCGACTTCCTCATCCTTCAGGATGATCGGCAGCAGGCCGTTCTTGAAGCTGTTGTTGAAGAAGATGTCGGCGAAGCTCGGCGCGATGACCGTACGGAAGCCGTACTCGTCCAGGGCCCAGGGCGCGTGCTCGCGGGAGGAGCCGCAGCCGAAGTTCTCGCGGGCCAGGAGCACGCTGGCGCCCTGGTAGCGCGGGAAGTTCAGCACGAAGTCCTGGTTGATCGGGCGCTTGGAGTTGTCCTGGTTCGGCTGGCCGACGTCCAGGTAGCGCCACTCGTCGAACAGGTTGGGGCCGAAGCCGGTGCGCTTGATCGACTTGAGGAATTGCTTGGGAATGATCTGGTCGGTGTCGACGTTGGCGCGATCGAGCGGCGCGACGAGACCGGTGTGCTGGGTAAAGGCTTTCATGTTCGGTCTCCTCAGGCCTGCATCAATTCACGGACGTCGATGAAGCGGCCGGTCACCGCGGCGGCGGCGGCCATGGCCGGGCTCACCAGGTGGGTGCGGCCACCGGCGCCCTGGCGGCCCTCGAAGTTGCGGTTGGAGGTGGACGCGCAGTGCTCGCCGCTCTCCAGGCGGTCCGGGTTCATCGCCAGGCACATGGAGCAGCCCGGTTCACGCCACTCGAAGCCGGCCTCAATGAAAATCTTGTCCAGCCCTTCCTGCTCGGCCTGCGCCTTGACCAGGCCCGAGCCCGGCACCACCAGCGCCTGCTTGACGCTGGAGGCGACCTTGCGGCCCTTGGCCACGGCGGCGGCGGCGCGCAGGTCTTCGATCCGCGAGTTGGTGCAGGAGCCGATGAACACGCGGTCCAGCTGGATGTCGGTGATCGCCTGGTTGGCGTTCAGGCCCATGTACTTGAGGGCGCGGACGATGGAGTCGCGCTTGACCGGGTCGGCCTCGACGGCCGGGTCCGGCACGTTCTGGTCGACGGCCAGGACCATCTCCGGCGAGGTGCCCCAGCTGACCTGCGGCTTGATGTCCTCGGCGCGCAGCTCGACGATGGTGTCGAAGTGGGCGTCTTCATCGGAAACCAGGTCGCTCCAGGCTTCCACGGCCTTGGCCCAGTCAGCGCCCTGCGGGGCGAACGGGCGGCCCTTGACGTACTCGATGGTCTTCTCGTCGCAGGCCACCATGCCCACGCGGGCGCCGGCCTCGATGGACATGTTGCAGATGGTCATGCGGCCTTCCATGGACAGGTCGCGGATGGCGCTGCCGGCGAACTCCAGGGCATGGCCGTTGCCGCCGGCGGTACCGATCTTGCCGATCACCGCGAGGACGATGTCCTTGGCGGTCACGCCGAAGGGCAGCTTGCCCTCCACGCGCACCTGCATGTTCTTCATCTTCTTGGCCACCAGGCACTGGGTGGCGAGCACGTGCTCGACCTCGGAGGTGCCGATGCCGTGGGCCAGCGCGCCGAAGGCGCCGTGGGTGGAGGTGTGCGAGTCGCCGCAGACCACGGTCATGCCCGGCAGGGTCGCGCCCTGCTCCGGGCCGACCACGTGGACGATGCCCTGGCGCACGTCGTTCATCTTGAATTCGAGGATGCCGAAGTCGTCGCAGTTCTCGTCCAGGGTCTTGACCTGGATGCGCGAGACTTCGTCGGCGATGGCTTCGAGGCCACCCTTGCGCTCGGCCTGGGTGGTCGGCACGTTGTGGTCCGGGGTGGCGATGTTGGCGTCGATGCGCCACGGCTTGCGGCCGGCCAGGCGCAGGCCTTCGAAGGCTTGCGGCGAGGTCACTTCGTGGAGGATGTGGCGGTCGATGTAGATCAGCGACGAGCCATCATCGCGGCGCTTCACCTCGTGCAGTTCCCAGAGTTTGTCGTAGAGCGTCTTGCCGGCCATCAGAGATTCCTCATCAGCGTATTTCTATGCCCCTTGGGCTTGTGGGGATGATGCTATGGTCTGTCGACGAATAACTCAAATTCATATTTTTTATTCAAAGGATTCCCAAGAGGAATGCTACAGGCTATAAGCTGCAGGCTGCAGGCAAGAGCGCCCCGACCGCCCTTCGCCTGCCGCCTGTAGCCTGCCGCCTGGAGCCCCCTCGATGGACCTGACCAGCCTCAACACCTTCCTCGCCATCGCCGAGTCCGGCAGCTTTTCCGAGGCCGGCGAGCGCCTGCACCTGACCCAGCCGGCGGTGAGCAAGCGCATCGCCGCCCTGGAAAGCCAGCTCGGCGTGCGCCTGTTCGACCGCGTCGGCCGCGAAGTGAGCCTGACCGAGGCCGGCCGCGCCCTGCTGCCGCGGGCCTACCAGATCCTCAATGTGCTGGACGACACACGCCGCGCGCTGACCAACCTCAGCGGCGAGGTCAGCGGCCGCCTGGTCCTCGCCACCAGCCACCACATCGGCCTGCACCGCCTGCCGACGCTGCTGCGCGCCTTCACCCGGGCGCACCCGCAGGTGGCGCTGGACATCCAGTTCTGTGACTCGGAAGTGGCCTACGAGGAAATCCTCCACGGCCGCGCCGAACTGGCGGTCATCACCCTGGCCCCGGAAACCGCCGAGCCGGTGCGCGCGGTGCCGGTGTGGGACGACCCGCTGGACTTCGTCGCCGCCCCCGAGCACCCGCTGGCCATGCAGGGCCCGGTGTTCCTCGCCGACGTGGCGCGGCACCCGGCGGTGTTCCCCGGCGGCAACACCTTCACCCACCACATCGTGCGGCGCATGTTCGAGGCCGAGGGGCTGACGCCGAACATCGGCATGAGCACCAACTATATGGAGACCATCAAGATGATGGTCTCCATCGGCCTGGCCTGGAGCGTGCTGCCGCGCACCATGCTCGACGAGACGGTGGTGCGCCTGCCGCTGCAGGACATCCAGCTCAGCCGCCAGCTGGGCTACATCCTGCACACCGAGCGCACCCTGTCCAATGCCGCGCGGGCCTTCATGGCCCTGCTCGACGCCCAGGCGGTGGCGCCCATGGCCTGCGTGGTCTGAACCGGCGGAAAAGAAAAAGGCGCCTTTCGGCGCCTTTTTCATGGCTGGGTCATCAACCCTCCAGCGCCGGGCGCTGGCCGTTGATGGCGATCCGCTTGGGCTTGGCCTCTTCCGGAACGATGCGCACCAGTTCGATGCTCAGCAGGCCGTTCTTCAGCGATGCGCCGCGGACCTCGATGTGGTCGGCGAGGCGGAAGGACAGCTTGAAGGCGCGCTGGGCGATGCCCTGGTGCAGGTAGGTGACGTCGCTGGCAGCCTTCTCGCGCTTGCCTCCGCTGACGGTCAGCACATCGCGCTCCACTTGCAGCTCCAGGTCTTCCTCCTGCAGGCCGGCGGCGGCGACGACGATGCGGTACTGGTCGTCACCGTGCTTCTCGACGTTGTAGGGCGGGTAGGAACTGCCGTTCTCGCTGCGCAACGCCGATTCGAAGAGGTCGTTGAAACGATCGAAGCCGATCGACTGGCGGAACAGCGGGGCAAGAGAAAGTACGTTGCTCATGGCGAATCTCCTGAATAATTCAGCAAGGTCATTGGTGGAGCCTGTCAGCAGGACTCCGGAAGCGGGACCCGGTTTCGGCCTCCCGCACGGATACAGATAGGGTCGCCTCGCAGCCTTTCAAGCCCACTCTTCGAAGGAACAGCCACATGCGCAAAGTCATGCTGATCACCGGCGCCAGCCGCGGCATAGGGGCCGCCACCGCGCTGCTCGCCGCCGAACGCGGCTATGCCGTCGCCATCAACTACCACCGCCAGCGCGAAGCGGCCGACGGGCTGGTACGGCGCATCCACGACGCCGGTGGCCAGGCCGAGGCCTTCGCCGCGGACGTCGCCTGCGAAGAGGAAGTGGTGAAGCTGTTCCGGGAACTGGACCAGGCCTTCGGCCGCCTCGACGTGCTGGTGAACAACGCCGGCATGCTGGAGCGCCAGATGCGCCTGGAAGACATGGACGCGACGCGCCTGCAGCGGGTGTTCGCGGTCAACGTCACCGGCAGCTTCCTCTGCGCCCGCGAGGCGGTGCGGCGCATGGCGAAATCCCATGGCGGCGCGGGCGGCAGCATCGTCAATGTGTCGTCCATGGCCTCGCGCCTGGGCTCGCCCAACGAGTACATCGACTACGCCGCGGCCAAAGGCGCCATCGACAGCATGACCATCGGCCTGGCCAAGGAAGTGGCGGCCGAAGGCATCCGCGTCAACGCCGTGCGGCCGGGGCTGATCGACACGGAAATCCACGCCAGCGGCGGCGAGCCGGGGCGCGTGGAGCGGCTGAAGAGCGCCATTCCGCTGGGCCGTGGCGGGGAACCGGAGGAAGTGGCGCGGGCGATCCTGTTCCTGGCCGGGGACGAGTCGAGCTACAGCACCGGGACATTCATCGATGTCAGTGGCGGGCGGTAGGGCGGGGAAACACCATGCCTCACGGCGAACTGTAGGAGCGGGCCCTGCCCGCGATTCGCGCGCAGGGCGCGCTCCTACAGGGGGGATGACATCGGCGCCCGGGCTTTCCCCTCACCCCAGCCCTCTCCCGGAGGGAGAGGGCTGGGGTGAGGGGGCCGCAGGCCTGCTCGCTCGACTCCGTGCCCCTACGCGCTCCGTGAGGCACTGCATTTCCCCGCACCTACATGGGGATGACGTGGACGGAGCAGCGTAGGAGCGGATCTCATCCGCGAATCGCGCCGGGACGTCCGGCTATCGCGGACAAGGTTGCTCGGGCACGGCTTCTCGCAGGAGCGAGCTTGCTCGCGAACAGACTCCGCTGCGGGGGCTCATTCGCGAGCAAGCTCGCTCCTACGAAGAGCACCGGCGCAATCCATCCTACGCGGCGTCTTCCACCTCGACCTGCAACAGCCGGTCGATCAGCTCGCAGTCGCTCTCGCGGCGGATCTGCACGAACAGCTCCACCGCCTCGGGATAGCTGCGGGTGAGCATGCCCAGCCACTGCTTCAGGCGGCCTGGCGCATAACGTGGCGCCAGCTTGCGCCGGGCCTGGCGCCAGAAGTCGTCGAGCAGCACACGCACTTCGTGCCAGGGCATCGGCCGCACTTCCCTGCCCTCGCGCCAGGCGGCTATCTGCCGGGCCAGGTCGGGGCGCGAGACCAGACCGCGGCCCAACATGATGTCGTCGACGCCGCTGATGGACCGGCAGCGCAGGTAGTCGTCGAGGCTCCAGACTTCGCCGTTGGCGAACACCGGCACCGTCACCGCATCCGCCACCTTCGCCACCCACTCCCAATGAGCCGGCGGCTTGTAGCCGTCGCTCTTGGTCCGCGCGTGGACCACCACGTGAGCGGAACCGCCGTCGGCCAGGGCGCGGGCGCAATCCAGCACGCCGTCCGGGGACTCGTAGCCCAGGCGCATCTTCGAGGTCACCGGGATGTGCGCCGGCACCGCGCGGCGCACGGCCTCGACGATGGCGAACATCAGCTCCGGCTCCTTGAGCAGGACGGCCCCGCCGCGGGACTTGTTCACCGTCTTCGCCGGGCAGCCGAAGTTCAGGTCGATCACCGGGGCGCCCAGTTCGCAGGCATAGGCGGCGTTTTCCGCCAGGCACTGCGGGTCGGAACCAAGGAACTGCACACGCATCGGCGTGCCGGCGCGGGTGCGGCTGCCGTGCAGCAGCTCCGGCGCCAGCTTCTCGTAGGTGGCCAGCGGATGCAGGCGGTCGGTGACGCGGATGAACTCGGTGACGCACCAGTCGATGCCGCCGACGCGGGTCAGTACGTCGCGGAGGATTTCGTCGACCAGCCCCTCCATCGGGGCCAGGGCAATTTGCACGGCGGGGAACCTTTACTGTCGAAGGCGGCGAATTCTAGGGGGACTCGCCGCCCGCGCAAAGTGCCGTCAGGCCGGCGCAGCGCCGAGCAACGCGCGGCCGTAGCCTTCGATGAACTCCACCGGCATGCGCCTGGGCCGGCCGCTGGACAGTTCGATGCAGACGAAGGTGGTGCGGGCGCGCAGCAGGGTCACGCCGTCGGCCGGGCGCACCAGCTGGAAGCGGCGGTCCATGCGCAGCTTCTGGTCGGACTCGACGATCCAGGTGGCCATCTGCAGTTCCTCGCCCTCGTAGGCGGCGGCGAGGTAGTCGATTTCGTGGCGCACCACCGCCATGGCGCGGTCGAGCCGGCGGTATTCGGCCAGGTCCAGGCCCAGGCGCTGCGAATGGCGCCAGGCGCAGCGCTCCAGCCAGCTCACGTAGACGGCGTTGTTGGCGTGGCCGAGGCCGTCGATGTCCTCGGCGTTCACGCTGATGTCGATGACGAAGGGGTCGGGCAGGTCCCAGGCCATGCGCTTGCTCCAGTCCGGGGCCGGGTCCGAGGACCCGGCCGCATGATCGAAGCCGGCAGTTTACAGGGCCCGGCAGCGTCCCGCCCCTCCCCTGTCGTCAGGAGGCCAACGCCATGGGCAGCAGATACCGCTCTTCCTGGCCTTCCAGCAGCGCCAGCACGGCGTCGCTCAGGCGCGGGTCGGCCAGCACGCGCTGGTGGCCGCCGCCTTCCAGGCGCAACAGGCGGCTGCGCGGCCAGGCCGCATGGATGTCCTGCGCATCCGCCACGGGCACTTGCGGGTCGTCCTCGGCGTGCACCACCAGCCCGGGCATATTCAGCGTGTAGCGGCTGACATCCAGTTGCGCCGCAGGCATGCCGGTGTAGGCCTCGACCTGGCGGACGAAGCGGTACCGCGCCTCGGCCGGCAACCCCATGAAGCCGGCGAAACGGCGCAGTACGGAGATGACCCGGCTCGGCGCGGCAATGCAGACCAGCGCCTCGGTGCGCAGCCCCATCTGGGTGGCCAGCAAGGCACTGGCGCCGCCCATGGAATGGCCGATCACCGCGCGCAGCGGCGGCAACTCGCTGGCCGCTTCCAGCAAGGCACGGGCGAACAGCAGCGGATGGGCCTCACGCCCCGGCGAACGGCCATGGGCCGGGCCATCCAGCGCCACCACGGCGTAGCCGGCGCCGACCAGTTCGCGGATCAGGTGGGCGAACTGCGTCGGCCGCCCTTCCCAACCGTGCATCAGCAGTACCGCCGGCCCCTCGCCCCAGCGCAGCGCGGAGAGGCCGAAGCGCAGGGTGATGCGCTCGGAACTGGCCAGCAGCGGCAACTCCCAGTCGCGCGGCTGCAGCGCCCGAGGGGTCATGAAGACTTCACGCATGCGTCGCGCCGCCCATTCCGGCGCCACACGCCCCAGGGTGGCGTTGACGCCACGGATCCAGGTCAAGCTGCTCATTGCCAGGCCCTCCTTCGAGGTCTCAATCCACCGCTTTCTTGGCGGCACGCAGGACACGGTCGGACAGGTCGCTCGGGCCAAGGGCCCGCGCCAGTGCCAGTCCGCCCACCATCAGGGCGATGTCGGCGAGCACGGTGTCGGCGTCCTCGGGACGCTCGGCCAGCTCGGCGACCATGAGTTCGAGGTGTTCGGCCAGGGCTTCGTGGAAGCTCTCCGGCAGTTGCGCCATGTCGCCCAGGGAACTGGGGATGGGGCAGCCCGGCTCCTCGCTGTCGCGGTGCTTGCGCGACAGGTAGAAGGCCGCGACCAGTTGCCGGCGCTCGCTGAACGGCATGTCCGGGTCGAAGTGCTTGAGCTTGGCCCGGCGCGAAGACAGCAGGTGGCGGAAGGCTTCCAGCATCAGCGCATCCTTGCTCTGGAAATGCGCGTAGAAGCCGCCGACGGTCAGCCCGGCGGCGCCCATCACCTCGGCCACGCTCGGCTCCAGCGGCCCGCGGCGGACCAGGGCATCGGCGGCCGCGCAAAGAATGCGTTCACGGGTCTGGGCCTTCTTCTCGCCCAGGCCTTTTTCATTGCTGCCGGTCTTCTGGCTCATGGCGCACCTCAAAATATTATGAGTGAAATATTATGCTCATAATAAAAATCGGCAAGCGACGATGGCGACCATTGGTCGGACGAGAAGATTTTCGAAAGGGGAAAAAACAAAAGGCCACTCGAAAATTGAGTGGCCCTATAGGCCCCGCAGAGCGGGAAAATTGGCGTCCCCTAGGGGACTCGAACCCCTGTTACCGCCGTGAAAGGGCGGTGTCCTAGGCCACTAGACGAAGGGGACG
>NZ_FOLS01000038.1 GCF_900112375.1 Pseudomonas citronellolis
GAGGCCTTTTTTAGCAGGTCGTTGTCCTGCTTCAACTGGCGATTCTCGGCCTCCAACTGACGAATCCGCTGCTGCTCGGGTGTCAACGGCTTACCCACTCCCGCCTGCCCCGACAGCTCGGCTTCGTATTGCTGAACCCAGCGGCGAACTGCCGTCTCTCCCAGGTCCATGTCTCGACAGACCTGCGTAATGCTCAGGCCCTGGTCTTTGATCATCTGGACGACTTGCAGCTTGAAGCTGGCATCGAATGCTCTGCGTTTACGGCTCATGAATGACTCCTCTATTCAGTGGATTTTCCACCTATCGAGGTGTCCGAGGAAATTGAACCACCACAATTACCGACTGAAACCAATCTTCCTCTCGACACGGACTAGCCCCCTCTCCCTTCAGGGAGAGGGCTGGGGAGAGGGAACGCGCTCAGGTCCAGCTCAAGAGCAATCGGGAAACTCCGTTCGCGAGCAAGCTCGCTCCTACAAAAGCAATCACCCCGACACCGCCTGTACCCAAACCAACGCAGCGTGCCGGCCCTGCGCCGGAGCGTGGCGGCCATGCGACCCAACACTCGCCACGTCGATGGCGACCGCTGAGGCGAAGAAGCGCTACGGCTGAGAGGCAGGCTCTTCGTAGGAGCGAGCTTGCTCGCGAATCGTGCCTACCGGGGACTTTGGGGCTGGATGTAGAGCACCCTCTCCCTAACCCTCTCCCTGAAGGGAGAGGAGACCGTTGGGCAGACGCTGGTGTTCTGGAGTCAGCCGGCGACGCCGAAAGCTACCGGCTGAAACCATTCCCTCTCTCGGCACGGACAAGCCCCCTCTCCCTTCAGGGCGGGGCGCGCAGCCGAGGGCCGGGGAGAGGGAGCGGAGTCGAGCCAAAATACCCAAGCCACCTGGAAACTCCGTTCGCGAGCAAGCTCGCTCCTACAAGTCACCTCCCCCGTAGGGCGTATAACCGTTCGCGGTTATACGCCTCCTCCCCCAGTTTTTTCGAACTCCCCTCCCCACCCCCGACTCGAAACAGCACCACCCACAGGTCCGAGCCGACAAGGAGGCCCCATGTACCGGCAAGCCCTGCTGACCGTCACCGCCCTGGCCCTGCTCGCGGGCTGTTCCCATGAATCCACCCGGGTGCAGAACCCGGTCAACCTGGTGACCTACCGCGACGCGCCGCTGGTGCGCGACGTGCACGACGGCATGAGCAAGGATGAGGTGCTGCGCGTCGGCGGCCCGCCGTCCAGCAGCCAGGCGCGGGCGTACAAGGCTGGTAGCTGCAACAGCTACATCCTCAACAAGGACGGCCGCGAGCAGCCCTACTACGTGACCTTCGACGACCAGGGCAAGGTCGACGGGACCGGCTTCCTCAGTTGTTCCGAACGCGACCGCCACGACCGCGACGCGCACCCCTGAGGCTGGCGGGCGGCGCTCAGCTGAGCGCCGCCACCAGCTCGGCCTTGGTCATCCGCCAGCGCCCGCGCACACCTGCGCGGGTCGCGCGCGCCAGCAACTCCTTGCGCGTCATGCCCAGCAACTTCTCGACGGCCGGCTTGCTGCGCCGGGCGAGCCTGGCCAGGGCGTCCACCTCTTCCGGGCTCAGGCCCAGCTTCCCGTACTGCGCCTGAACGTGCGCCCGCTGCTTCTCATGGCGCGCCGTGTGGCCCTGCGTACCGTTGCGAGGCATGGCAATCTCCTTCTGCAAAGGGGGGGAACAGAGCAATGGACCTGGCGTTGCGAAAAATATTCAGCCTTTGTCGCTGCCGTCTATCATGCGAGCAGGAAACAGGAGAGGACCTCATGAAACAGCGCATCGTCGAATTGCCCGCCTTCAGCGTGGTGGGCTTGGAATACCGTGGCGACGGCCAGGACGGCAGCATCGGCCAGCTCTGGCAGCGCTTCCTGCCGCGCGAGCATGAGGTCGCCGCGCTGGCCGACGACCGCAGCGCCTATGGCATCTGCGCCCAGGCCGCCGGCGGCGTCTTCCACTACGTCGCCGGGCTGCCGGTGGCGCCGGGTACAACGGTACCCGAGGGCATGGTGAAGTTCGAAGTGCCGGCGCAGAAGTATGCCGTGTTCACTCATATCGGGCCGGTGGAAGGCATCGCCGACAGCTTCCAGCGCATCCACGCCGAGCTGCTGCCCCAGCGCGGGCTGGAGCCGCGCCACGCGCCGTCCTTCGAGCGCTACACCGAGCGCTTCCACGGGCCGGACGACGCCACCTCGGAAACCGACCTGTACATCCCCATCTACTGACTCAGCGCTTCGGCGCCCGGGCCGGCTGCTTCATCTGCGCCAGCAGGGCGGCGCACTGGTTGTCCTCGCTCTTGCTCGGCGCGATCAGCGCCAGCAGCCCGGCCGCCGGCCCCGCCGCCACGCCCAGGGCGACCATGCCGGCGCCGCGGGCGATCAGCGGGCCGGCATGCACCCCGGCCTTCGGGTTCTTGAAAGTGCCCTGCACGTACAGCGGCGAGCGCAGCGAGAACAGCCGCACGCCCTTGCTGTGGGGAATGATGTCCAGGTCCAGCTGCTCGGTGGCGAGGTTGCTGGTGCCCTCGACGTTGATGATGGCGTTCTCGGTATCGAAGGCGAAGATCCGCGGCTGGGCCAGGCCCTTGGTGATGCCGACGTCGGCCGCCGCGCAGTTGATCTTCACGTCGTCGTCGCCGAACAGCTTGGCCACCAGGTAGTTGCCGACGTTCAGCCCGGCGATCTCCATCAACCCCTTGCTGATCCGCCCGTCGTTGATCAGCAGCTTGAGCTCGCCGTTGGCGCCGCCGAGGATGGCCGCCACCGAGTTGCCGGTGCCGGCCAGGGCGGCGTCGCCGTTGAGTTCGCCGAAGCTGGTCTGCATGGGCGCGAAGCTGGGGAACAGCTGCTTCAGCTTGAAGCCGCGGGCCTGCAGTTGCACCCGGCTCTGCATCGGCGCCTTGCCGCCGTCCAGGCGGATCTGCGCGGTCAGGCTGCCGCCGGCCACGCCGAAGCGCAGCGGGTCCAGGCGCAGCAGGCCGTTCTCCAGGCGCAGGTGGGTCTGCAGGTCGCTGATCGGCAGTTTGTCGCTGTGGACGATGCGCTTGCCGGCGAACTCCACGTCGGCGTCCATGGCGCGCCAGCGCTCGGTGCGGAATTCCTCCACCGGCAGCACCTTGTCCGCCGGCTGGCGGGTACTCTGGCCGCGCGCCTGCTTCTGCGCGTTGCTGTCAGCGCCGATCAGCGGGCCGAGGTCGGCCATGCGCAGTTGCTCGGAGGTCAGCTTGCCGCTGAGCCGCGGCCGCGGCTGGCCGTTGACGAAGGTCAGGCTGCCGTGCAGGTCGCTCTCGCCGACCTTGCCGTTGAAGTTCTGGTACTCGAAGCGCGCGCCGGCCGGCTCGTGCAGCTGCGCGCGCAGGCGGCCGTCGGTGGAATAGGCCGGGGTGTCCGGCAGGGTCACGCCGGTCAGCGGGTAGAGGTTGGCCATGCTGGTGCCGGCCAGCTTCAGGCGCAGGTCCAGGGCGCCCAGGTGCAGCGGATCGGTGAGGGTGCCGACCACCGCGGCGCGGGTGTCGCCCACCTTCACCTCGGCCTGCAGCGGGAACGGCCGGCTGGCGTCCTCCAGGGCCAGCACGCCGCCCACCTTGCCCTCACCGGCCAGCGGCAGGCCCTTGTAGGTGCCGCGCACCTTCCAGCCGAACACGTAGTCCTGAGTGGCCGCCGCCTGTTCGCCGCCCAGCGCCTTGCCGGCCAGCTGGGCGAAGGGCACCGGCTTGCCGAGGCTGTCCACCAGCACTTCCAGGCGCGTCTTCAGGGTCTGGTCGTCGAAGCCCACGCGGCCCTTGTCGAAGCCGATCTCGCCGATGGCCAGGGACCAGGGCGTGGGCTCCTCGGGCTGCCCCTCCTCCTTGGCCGGCAGGGTGAAGGTCCAGTTGGCGCGGCCGTCGGCCAGGCGCAGCAGGTCGGCGCTGGGCTGCGTCAGGCGCACCTGCGGGATCACCACCTGGTGCCACAGCAGCGGCAGCGGCGAAAGGCGGAACTCCACGTGCTTGAGGCTGGCGAACTCGGCCGCGCGGGTCTTGCCCTGCGCCCAGTCGGGGTTGCCCAGGGTGATGTCGCTGGCGGCGAAGTGCGGCCAGGGCACCCAGGCGCGCCAGCCGCCCTCCTGCGGCTCGCGCTGCCAGAGCACCTGCAACTCGCCGTTGATAGCGAAGGGGCGGCCGATGGCGGCGGAGACCTTGTCGTTGATCAACGGCCGCACGCGATTCCAGTCGAAGGTGGCGATGAACGCCAGCGCCGCCACCAGCAGGGTGAGCAGGCCGGCAAGGCTGAACAGGCAGATTTTTGCGCCGCGCGTCATGCAGAACTCCTTGTCGCCGCGTCGGTTGGGTGCGCCCAGGCAGGCTCTTCTACCGGGTTGGACCGCAGGACGCCGGCGAAATGCCGGAAAAATCGCCGGGGCGGAAAATCGAACGCTTCCCCACCGTAGCACGCCACCCCGACCGCACGCCGGCATCGCCCGCGCCGGAGAAAGCCTGCCCGGGAGCAGGAGCCTGCCGACGACATGCCCCCTGAAACAGGCGCAACCGCTCTGGCATGCGGCTTAGCGAGCGACCGGGCCGCTTGCGGCGATAGCCCTGGCCTTTCGCGTTGGTAGATTCATCTAATCGACAGATATTAACAATCACGTCGATACACCCCATCGAGGCCATTGATAGAAGTCAATATTCACAATCAACTTATTGTTTTTAAAACGATAAATTAAACATCATCGCCATCGATAGCGACCATTACCCGGCTTCGTTTTCAAATCGATAATCCAGATTGGATACTGGCTCCGTGTCCAGAACAACACCCCTTTCCTCCAGGAGCCAAACATCATGAAACGCACTCTCACCTTCGGTTTCGCCCTTTCCCTGATCGCCGCCAACCTCGCCTTCGCCGCCCCGCAAGTGGCCGAGAACGGTTCCTCCTACAGCGTCGACCGTCTGCACCAGCAAATGCAGGCCCGCGTCGCCGAGAACGGCAGCGGCCAGACCATCGAGCGCCTGCACAAGCAACTGAGCGAGCAGGTCCGTGTTTCGGAAAACGGCAGCAGCCAGACCATCGACCGCCTGCACAAGCAAATGGGTGAAGAAGCCCGCGTGGCCGAGAACGGCAGCAGCCGCACCATCGACCGCCTGCACCAGCAGATGGGTGAAGAGGCCCGCGTAGCCGAGAACGGCAGCTCCAACACCATCGACCGCCTGCACAAACAAATGGGTGGTGAAGAAGCCCGTGTCGCCGAGAACGGCAGCAGCCAGACCATCGACCGTCTGCACAAGCAAATGGGTGAAGAAGCCCGCGTAGCCGAGAACGGCAGCTCCAACACCATCGACCGTCTGCACAAACAGATGGGTAGCGAGGAAGCCCGCGTGGCCGAAAACGGCAGCAGCCACACCATCGACCGTCTGCACGGCGCCATGAGCGTTGCCGAATCCGGTGGCGACACCGTCTTCAACGCCCACTTCCGTCAGGTCTGAAGCAACGCGCAGTACACCGCAAGGTGAAAGAAAAGCCCGGCATTCGCCGGGCTTTCTCATTTCTGCGGGTCAGCTCGCCTGGTCGGGCGAGCCGTCGGAGCGGCCGATGCTCGGCGGGGCCTCCACCACCAGCTCTTCCGGCACCTCTTCCACCCGCGGGTCGAGGGTGGCGGCCATGGGGCTGACGGTGTCGGGCATGGCCACGTGGTGCAGCGGCGCCTCGTCGACGCGGTGGATGCCGGTGACGCGCCGGGGCTGCACCCAGAAGATCAGCAGCAGCGCATAGGCCGACACCAGCATGTAGAACATGCCCGGGCCGAAGTGGCTCATCAGCGCGCCGGCGAACAGCGGGCCGATGCACGCGCCCACCCCGTAGGTGGTCAGCAGCATGGCCGAAAGCGCCACGCGCCGCGGCTGCTCGACGTGGTCGTTGGCCAGGGCCACCGCCAGCGGGTAGAGGGTGAACAGCAGCATGCCGGTGACGAAGCCGTTGGCCAGCAGCGCCCAGTAGGGCAGCTGGATCAGCCCCCACATCGGCGCGGCGGCCACGCACAGCAGCAGCGCGTTGCCGCGGATCAGCCAGCTGCGGTTGACGCGGTCCGACAGCCAGCCCAGCGGCCACTGCGCGCAGAAGCCGGCGACGATGCACATGCCGACGAACAGGCTCGACTGCGAGGTGTCCAGCCCGTTGCGGTTGGCGTACACCGGCGCCAGGCCGTAGAAGGCGCCGACCATCAGGCCGGCGACGAAGATGGTGCCCAGCGACTGCGGCACGCGCTTCCAGAAGAAGCCGATCTCCAGCGGCGCCGCCACCAGCTTGGCCGGGTGCACCCGGCGCGTCAGCGCCAGCGGGATCAGGCAGGCGGAGAAGCAGATCGCCACCAGCAGCAGCGGTTTGTAGTCCAGCGCCGGGCTCGCCGCCAGCAGGCCCTGGCCGAGCACCAGGCCGAGGTCCACCGCGACCATGTAGCCGGCGAACACCTTGCCACGCTGGTGCCCTTCGGCCTGCTCGTTGAGCCAGCTCTCGATCACCATGTACTGGTTCATCATCACCGCGCCCATCACGAAGCGCAGCGCCACCCAGACCGCCAGGGTGTCGATGAGCGCGTGCAGCAGCACGATCACCGTGGCCAGGCCTGCGCAGGCCACGTAGGAACGGATGTGGCCGAAGCCGGCGATCAGCTTGTGGCCGAACTTGCCGCCGCAGACCAGGCCGAAGTAGTAGGCCGCCATCAGGCCGCCGACCCACAGGTCGCCGGCGCCCTCGGCAGTCAGGCGCAGGCCCATGTAGGTGGTGAACAGGCCGGAGCCGGCCAGCATCAGGAGGGTGGCGGTGTAGAGCGCGGGGAAGGTGACGAGCGGGCTGAACATGGGGCTACCTCGCCGGGCGACGCTGCGCACGGCGGACGAGAGGACCAGGGAGAGGGGCCGGGAAACCACGGGCGCAGCGGGGCGACCACCACCGCGCGGGAACCGGCCGCGGGCCACGCCGCAAAGCCGCGGCACGGCAGCGGCGCATTATCCACGGCGGCCGGCCGCCCCGCCATTGGCCGCGACGTTCGGCGAGTGTCGGAACCGTCCGACGCAGACGCCCTCGAATGGAAAACACCCCGGGAGGTTGCCATGAACATAAAAGACCCGCAGGAGTTCCTGCTCTGGTGCCTGCTGCTCAACTACGCCGTGCTGCTGCTCTGGTTCGGCGCCTTCAGCCTGGCCCACGAGGGCCTGTACCGCCTGCACAGGCACTGGTTCGAGCTGAGCCGGGAAGCCTTCGACGCCCTGCACTATGGCGGCATGGCGGTGTACAAGATCGGCATCCTGCTGCTCAACCTGGTGCCGCTGCTGGCGCTGTGGATAACCGGGGGCTGACTGCCCCCGGAACGGCGCGCCTCGTTTCTGGCGTCAGATTTTTCTCACTTTTTCCTACGGTTCCGCCATGCCCTGCCGATAACTCCTCCCTGGCGCGGTTCGCCTCGCCATGGCCTCGACAAGAACAATCTCCGAATGGCCTGCCTTCACCGAACCTTCTTTGGAGATCGTCAATGCATAGCTGGATATCCAACCTGAGCGTGAACCTCAAGTTGGCCCTCGGCTTCGGCGTGGCCCTGGCGTTTACCGCCATCCTCGCCGTGGTCAGCTGGGTCGGCCTGGGCTCGCTGATCGACCGCAGCAACTGGATGAGCGACATCACCGAGCTCAACGCCCGCCTCACCAAGCTGCGCATCACCCGCCTGCAATACATGATCGCCGACGGCGGCGAGCAGGAAGCCGGCGCCGTCATGAGCGCCCTGGGCGAATTCAAGGCGCACCAGCAGAAACTGCGCGGCTACTTCGTCAGCCCCGAGAACGTGCGCATGCTCGACCAGTTGGGCGGCGTCATCGCCGACTACGAGAAATCCCTGGCCGCCATGCGCAGCGGCTACCAGAACGCCAGCGCCACCCGCCGCGCCCTGGAAGGCGAGGCCGCCCGCGCCGGCGAGCTGACCGCGCAACTGCAGGAAGACGTGCTCAAGGCCCCGGCCGACGAAGAACGCGCCGCCCGCTACCAGGCCATCAGCCGCACCCGCGAGGACCTGCTGCAGGCCCGCTACGACGTGCGCGACTACCTGGCCACCGCCCTGTCCCGCGATGGCGACGGCGTCACCCGCCACCTGGACGAAAGCCTCGCCAGCCTGCCGACGCTGGAAAGCACCCTCGGCCCCGACCTGGCGGCCCGCGTGCAGCAACTGGGCGCTGCGCTGCGCGGCTACCGCGAGGGCGTGCAGGCCCTGCGGGCGAACATGGCCGCCATCGTCCAGGCGCGCAAGGAAATGACCACCCAGGGCCAGGACATCGTCAAGCTCAGCGAATCGCTCTACCAGCTGCAACTGGACCGCCGCGACATCGAAAGCGCCCGCGCCCGCAACCTGCAGGTGCTCTTCACCCTGCTGGCCCTGGTGCTGGGCGGCCTGGCCGCGGTGGTCATCACCCGGCAGATCACCCACCCGCTGCACGCCACCATGGAAGTGGTCGACCGCATCGCCGCCGGCGACCTGTCCCGCGACATCCAGGTCGAGCGCCGCGACGAACTCGGCCGCCTGCAACAGAGCATGCAGCGCATGAGCCACAGCCTGCGCGATCTGATCGGCGGCATCCGCGATGGCGTGACGCAGATCGCCAGCGCCGCCGAAGAGCTTTCGGCGGTCACCGAGCAGACCAGCGCCGGCGCCAACAGCCAGAAGGTGGAAACCGACCAGGTGGCCACCGCCATGCACGAAATGTCCGCCACCGTGCAGGAAGTGGCGCGCAATGCCGAGCAGGCTTCCCAGGCCGCGTCCGCCGCCGACCGCGAGGCCCACGACGGCGACCGCGTGGTGAACCAGGCCGTGGAACAGATCGAGCGCCTGGCCGAGGAAGTGGAACGCTCCGCCGACGCCATGCAGCGCCTGGAACAGGAGAGCGAGAAGATCGGCAAGGTCATGGACGTGATCAAGTCGGTGGCCGAGCAAACCAACCTGCTGGCCCTCAACGCCGCCATCGAAGCCGCCCGCGCCGGGGAAGCCGGCCGCGGCTTCGCCGTGGTGGCCGACGAAGTCCGCGCCCTGGCCCAGCGCACCCAGCAGTCCACCGAAGAGATCGAAGCCCTGGTCGCCGGCCTGCAGAGCGGCACCCGCCAGGTCTCCAGCGTCATGCTCGGCAGCCGCGAACTGACCGCCAGCAGCGTGGCCCTGAGCCGCCAGGCCGGCGAATCCCTGGGCAGCATCACCCGCACCGTGTCGAACATCCAGGCGATGAACCAGCAGATCGCCACAGCGGCCGAGGAACAAAGCGCCGTGGCCGAGGAAATCAGCCGCAGCGTGGTCAGCGTGCGCGACGTCTCCGAACAGACCGCCGCGGCCAGCGAGGAAGTCGCCGCCTCCAGCGTGGAGCTGGCGCGCCTGGGCGGGCAGCTGCAGACGCTGGTGAGCCATTTCCGCGTCTGATCAGAATCGTCTGATTCCCCCGCCAGGCCCGCCCGGCGAAAGCTGGGCGGGCCCTTGCTGAGGGTGGATGGGTCATGGCAGGGACGCCGGGCCCATCCTTGCCGGCGGCAGAAGAGACAACCTCATCCCTTCGCCCGGCCTCGACGGGTCAGTCGGTGCCGTACTTCGGCGAGCGCGGGCCGTACAACAGCGCACCCGGTTGCCCGGCGGACAGCAGGCGCTGGCTGGTGACCCCGGCGATGGGGTAGCCGGCATCATCCTGGGCGCTGCTGATGATCTGCTTGACCGCCGCGGTGATCAGCATGCCCAGCAGGCCGCCGTTGTTATTGCTGCTGCCCTCCTCGCTGGAGGCGGTGGCGCTTCCCGTCCACAGGGTGGTGCCGGTCTTCAGGTCCACCAGCTTGGCCCCGGCGGTCACCACGGTCGCGCTGCTCAGCACCATGTAGCTGGTGCCGTACTGGGTCACGGTGATGTACAGGGCCGCATCCGCGCCGAAGATTTCCTGCAGCTTCGCCGGGGACACCGCATGGATGTCCGCCGGGGTGGAGAGGCCGTTCTGGCGGAACGTCTCGGCCACCAGCGCCACCGGCAGCACGTAGTAACCGGCCTCGGCGAGCGGGAAGGTCACCTGCGAGAGCATGCTGTAGGTCGCCTTCACGTCCGGCGAATCGTTCAGCGGCGGCAGCACCAGGATCGAGCGCGGCCGGGCCTGCTTGTAGGCGGAGTAGTCGACGGTCTTCTGCGGCGCACAACCGGCGAGCAGCGCCAGCGCAAACAGGGCCAGCAGAGTCTTGATCGGGTTCCACATCACTTGCTACCTCCCTGCCTTGCGTTCTTCAGCAGAAAATCCATGTAGGCCGACGACTCCGGGAACAGCGCCTTCTCGGTATTGAACTGCTGGACCATCTGGTCGTCCTTGCCCAGGCTCGAATACAACAGGCCCAGTTGCGCGTGATAGCCCGGCGGAACATGGCCGTCGGTGGCGGCGATCTTCTGCAGGTCGCGCTCCAGCGCCTCGGCCTGCGCCTCCTTCGCCTCGCTGGTGAAATAGTCGTGGACCTGGGACTGGTAGCTTTCCCACTGGTACAGCGTCTTCGGCGAGGAACACCCGGCAAGCGACGCCACGCCTGCGCACACCAGCGCCACCAGGCAGCCCCTGGAAACAAAGTTCTTACCCATGAACATCACTACTCCCTGCTTTCCTTCGGGTTATCGGGCCGGGTTCCAGGCGCCGCTGTCCACCGCGTTCACCAGCTTGTTCACCGCCTCGCGCATGGCCAGGTCGAGGACCTTGCCGTTGAGCGTGGAGTCATAACTGGCGGTGCCGCCGAAGCCGATGATCTCGCGGTTCGACAACTCGTACTCGCCCGCCCCCTGCGAGGAATAGACGACCTCGGAGGTGCTGATGTTGACGATGTTCAGCGCGACCTTGGCATAGGCCACCTGGGTCTTGCCGCGCCCGAGAATGCCGAACAGCTGGCGGTCGCCGACCTCCTTGCGACCGAATTCGGTGACATCGCCGGTCACCACATAGTCGGCGCCCTTGAGCTGCTGGGCCTGGCCCTTGATAGCGGCCTCCTGCTGGATCTCGCTCATGTTGTCGCGGTCCAGCACGTTGAAGCGGTTGGTCTGCTGCAGATGGGTGATCAGGATGGTCTTGGCCTGGCCGCCAAGGCGGTCGACGCCATCGGAGAAGATGCCCCGCATATAGCTGGAGCGGTTATCGAACTTGCCCACCGCAATGGGCGAACGCACGCCGGAATACGGCTTGTTGACGCTCTCCACCTGCTGCACCGGCAGCGCCCTGGAGCTTTCCGTGGCACAACCGCCGACCGTCAGCAGGGCGGCGGACGCCACGCCCAACAACAAGCCCCGGGACATTTTCATCTTCACACTGCATTCCCCCTCGGAAATCCAATAAACAGGGCCGCCAGCCAATGCCGACGGCCATCCTCTCAATGGCCAGGCAATGCCATCGAGCCACCATGGCAACCGGAACCACGATGGGCCCGGGCACCCGACGCGCACGGCGGAACCCATGCGCGCAGGCATGCGAGGAAGGAAAGTTCGAGCACGGGAAACGCAGCCGCTACAGGACGTACCGGCGTGAACGGCAGGAGGAGGCGAGACAAGGCCTGGCATCCAGCCTGTGGGAATGAACTGCATCCCGTCGATCCTTCGAAAACATCTTGTTACCTGGCCGCGCCATTAAAACACAAGCATTGAGCCACCACCCACGCCACCTACGTGGAATCAGAAGTGCCTCAAGAAATCCTCTTCGCGCAGTGGACGGAACCGCGGCTCCAGCACAGGGCTCCTGGCCCTTGCGAGCACGCCGACGCGCAACAGTCCATGCAAAAAGCCCTTTCCCCAGCGTTTTTCAGATGTGTCCTAAACCCATCGCATAGCGAAGCAAGCAGTCTCCGGGCAAGTTCTGGAGAACCGCAACCTAGAGCCTTCCGCGATGAAAACGCAGTCGAACGACGCCACCCGGCGCCCCGACGTTGCCTACCTGGCAACCCGGACACGAACCCTCTACCACCGCCTGGTCGACCTGGACTCCGCACGCCTGCCGCCAGCCACACGCCTCAAGCAACTGGAGCGTTCGCGAGCGGAAGTCTTCGACCTGGGGCACAACCTCGCCGAATTGCTCGGCGACCGACGGGGCAGCACCGAGCGACGGCGGGCGGACAAGGCGGCGCAACTCATCGCCGCCCTGCACCGCCGGCTGATCCAGGGCTACTGGGCCCTGGCCCGGGGCGAATGCGCCGAGGCGCAACTCAAGGCACTGCTCTTGCAGCGCACGCTGCGCAGCGCCCAGGAAATCCACTTCAGCGCCCTGCTCAACGGCCAGGAGGCACCGGCCGGTTTCTGGCGCCTGCTCCATCGCCTCTACGCCAAGGCCCGGCAGGCGTCGCTGCAGGACATCGACGTGAAGGACCCGGAAATCCCGGAAGCCCGCAGCCAGAGCATCAGCCGCGGCTACCTCGGCGCGTTGCTGCTGGCCAGCTCCGCTCCCCTGCAGATGCCCGGGGAAGCCCTGCAGGTGCTGATCGAATCCCTGGAAACGCTCGCCTCGACAGCCCGCCTGGACAATGCCCGCGACACGGACCGCTGGATCGTCGCCAGCGACCGCGACCAAGCGTTCCTCGACATCGACAAGACGCCCGCCACCGAGGGCCACCAGGCCCTGCAACTGGACGAAGCGCTCAAGGTGATGCAGCACTTCAAGGGCCTCGGCGGCGCCAAAGAGGGGTTCGACCTCAAGGACCACCTGCTGCGCAGCTGGCGCGGCCAGCCGCCCGGCGCCGACTGGGAAGCCTGCCACGGCTTCGGCGTACTCCTGGAGCACCTGGGCGCCGGCAAGGACGAGGCCGCCCTGGACGCCCGCCACTTCGCCCTCCAGGCCAAGGCGCAGGACGTCTGGGCAATCCACAGCGACGGCCGGGGCGGGCTCGACGAAGAAGTGCCGCACCTGGAGCCCATCGAATTCGAGTCCCCCAACGAAAGCGCCGCCGAGCGGCCCCCGGTCATAGCGCTGAGCCAGGTCACGCCCCTTTCCAACGGCGTATCCGCGCTCTGGAGCAACGGCGAGCCCCCACCGCCCAAGGCCGGAGACCTGCTCGGCATCCGCCCCGGCTCCGAAGCGCCCTGGCAACTGGCGCGCGTCGACAGGGCAACCCCGGCAGGCAACGGCCAAGCCCTGCTCACCCTCACCTGGCTCTCGAAACATCCCCGCGCCTGCCGCATCACCCTGCGCAGCAAACTGCAGGAAAGCGCCCCACGCAACGCCCTGCTGCTGGACGACGCCGGCACGACACGCATCCTCTGCCCCACGCTACCGCTGGCCAGCGGCAAGAAGCTGCTGGTGGAAGAGGCTGAAAGCCGCTACATCGCCCTGCTCGGCGAGGCGCAGGACGGCGGAGTGGAACCGGCCTGCTTCAAATTGCAGCGCCTGGACATCGAGGTGGAGGCAGAGCCGGCTGGCAGCCCGGGATAAATCCGCCGCCTTGTCGCCAAGGCCTGTCCTACAGGGAATTTCGGAAATTATCCGTCTTCCGCCGCTCCAGCGACCTGCCTATCCTGCCCCGGCTACGGTCAGTCCCGTGGCCGGGTTTGACAGCCCAACTCAGTAGGCGCGATGCAGCCACCAAAGTGCATGTGAAAACGGCGAATGCTTTTCACACGCCCTCGCACGCTTGCGGAAATTTCTGCAACGCTTCCATGGTGGATCGTGCGGGGAGACCTCCGGGTCTGCCGGGTCCTACTGCCGGTCTGTCAACCCCGCACGTTCCACCTCCCTTCGAATGACAGCGACGGGAAGTGGCTTCAACGCAATCAGTAGGAGCACCAGCCATGCACGACGCATACACCCCAACCACCTTCATTCGCCACGGCCGCCCCCTGCGCGGCGTGATGATCGACAACCAACCCTGGTTCGCCGCCCAGGACCTCGCCCGCCTCCTCGGCTTCGGCTACCCCCAGCGTTTCCACCACCGCTTCCGCCCCCACGAAACCCGCCGCATCCACGTCCGCTACGCCACCGACAGCGAAGAACCGCTCGACATGATCAACGAAGCCGGCCTCTACAAGGCCCTGGTCCGCTTCGGCCACCCGGAAAGCCAGCACCTGGACCAATGGCTGAGCCGCGAAGTCATCCCCACCCTGCGCGACCAACACACCCCCGACGACCACACACCCCGCCGCGTACTGATGAGCTGGCAGGCACGCCGGGTGATGTTGCTGGATTGGCAAGGGGAACTGTGGGTGCCGCTGGAGGAGATGCCGAGGTTGATGCTGGATAGGTGAGGGGGAGCGGCTATTTACTGGTTCAGGAAAAAGGGGATGGGCTTATTCTCTGAAAGTAGAAAGATAAGCCTATCTCCCTTTTCGTGCTCAATATCAGGATCAGGGAATAATGGATGCTTCCGGCATTCTCAAGTGCTCACGTCCCTGGAACGGATCAAGCGTCTTATAGCCTCCTTGCCCGTCTTCTGAGCAATACTGCGGCGCTATGGGAGTCTCGAGGACAGCAGCGCCAATAGTATTGAGTCTGCGTACAGCGAGAATACAACCGGGCTGATTGTTCTGAATCCTGAGGTACTCGTATTGAAGCTCATAATCCTTTCCAGCCTGCGGTGTGAACACAACCGGTTTGGGGCTGCAGTACACCGACCCTGGACCGCCCATGGTAAACCTGACGATCAAAGGCCGATTCGCCGGCACAGCATACTCATCATAGTAGAACTTGGATTCATTAATGACTTTGGTTGCCTTGCTTTCAGGCATGCCAATGACATTGTTCTGCTTATCAGAAGCACGGAATGGAGGAATACCCGTCGAATCTTCGCGGGCTGGTTTCCAGCCAACCTCCTCGGCAGGGCGGTTCTCAGTAGCTTCGTTGAAGAACTTTTCACAACTGAATCCGCTGACATAACCCCCTTTGATCATTTGATCACCGGTAATCAGCCGAATACGGGCCATACTCGCTGGGTCAAATCGTTCAGCTTCTGCCTCATTGCGAACATTGGTTTTTGTAGTGGCAGTGCAAGCTACCAGATTTAGGACAATACACAGAAAAAATAGCTTCCTCATAACCCACCCCCAAGAAAAAAGAAAAGTAAAAAGCAATAACCTTCCACTCCAATTTTCGCCAACGCTGAAAACTGCAAAACGCGGGAATAAGTTATTCTCACCACGCTCTAACCCTGGCCACTGAATCAACTTAATAATAGAAAAACAAACTCACCTCCCTTTTTAGTTTTTCAGTCTTGCATCTCGCCAGGAGATACCGATTCGCTATTCTTTTACTTGGCTTCCAACGCTTTAAGCGCCCGCATACCTAGAAACGAGAAGCCAATAAATGCAAACACAACCAAATGCATAGCCAGGCCAGACCAAGACTTAACATAAAAGGCAAACAGTGTGTCAGCTATATATACAGTCAGCGGAACGACCAGAATCCTGGGGATTACTCTCGAAGCGTAAGCGATAGCGGCAAGAGTGGCAGCTGCAATCAAGTGCAGCGCAGCACCAGGAATAGCGAATGGCAAAATTAAGCCGGCAAGAATCACCACATCATGGTGCATGATCAGAAATATTCCATTCGCAGCGGTGAAGCCTGCAATCCAGTATGTCCAGTTACGAGGCGTCTTGCGCAAACGTTGCACACGGAACGCTAGTACTTTTGGATCGTGCGCCTCAGTCATATTTGAATTTCCCTATAGTAATTTACAAATGAGCAGTTAGTGTAGAGATCGACAGTTGAGCGACTTGGATAACCCCAAAAAAGGGGAAAGATTTATTTTCATTACCCTAGTCCTGCCCGCCAGATCAGTTTTAGATTAGAAAAATGAATCCCCTTTTCTGTCCCGGCAGTGCCGGGGCTATTTTTATTGAAAAAACAACACTACTTACCGGACAAAAAAGGGGACAGATTTATTTATCACACCCTAATCCTGTCCAGTCAGCCAGCTTTAGAGTAGGAAAAATAAATCTGCCCCCTTTTCGACATCCCCACAATAACGGTCCATTCCGTTTCTTGCCTTAACGATCAGAGATCTCTATATGAAACGACTCCGCACAGATTTCCAGACTCATCCATCCCGGCCCAGGCGAAACACCGATTACCCCCTCAAGAAAATACTCTTTAACCATCCCTCTACCCACAGACCTGTGGCCAATCTCTTGCACGAACTCAGTACCGGAAGGCGATGTACGGTCGGACGAATACTGACAAATGACTCGCCTCGAAAAACTCACACCCAAGAATACAAGCCAACACCCCCCAACATACTCATGCATAGCATATGAACTTTCCTCTTTACTTTTATATTCAACCCATTCTCCATTCTTATTACGAGCATTTAAAAGCCCATCTACAAGCTCCCATTCAACATATTCAGCATCTCTAGCGGGATCATATATATAGTGAACCGGAAAAATGTTTTCCACTTTAGAACATTCATCCTCTTCACACTCAACAATTTGAGTTAGCTCGCCCTCTCTGATCAACTTTGATCTTTTAAGCATCAACCCCTTCTCGACAAAGACCCGAACAACCCCATCTTTAACAACACAATCTCCGTACGTACAATCAAACGTAACGAGAGAATCAAAATCCGCTGAAATCATCATCTTACTTTCTCTAAAACTATGGTTTTCATACTATCTAAATTAGTAATGACACCACCATCTGTACGTAAAAAAGTTTGCCCCGCGAAGCGAGCATCTAAAGGACCATCCTGAATAATTCGCAACCCTAAAGACTCAAGATCAGCTGCACTTTAAGCGAAAAGAAAGCGAAAAGGGGACAGATTTATTTCTCATACCCTAATCCTGCCCAGTCAGCCAGCCCTAGAATAGGAGAAATAAATTTGTCCCCTTTTCGGTCGTTATTTATACCGTTTCTCGGTATCGGGGGTCTTCCCTCATGAGCCTTAGAACCTCAGACCAGTTCCATAGAATCCCAGGAATGTGACTTTCCGGAACTATCTTCGCTCTTTCCGAAAGCGGGAACTCGCCCATTGCTTTCTTGCAATGAGAATAAAACAAGTTAAAGCAGCCTTCATCAACATAGTCCAGAACGATAAAGTTCTGCCCTTGTTCATCAAGCGGAGTATAAACTGCCTTCAGACAGCACTGTTCATCAACTTTAAACAGGCTCCTGGTTTCCTCAACGATACAATCAAACACCCCTCCAGAAGTAGACCACCCTGCACCAGGTGGGCCACTTCCTTCACCTATAGAAATGAACATCGCCATAACTCACCTCAAAATAACAATCTTGCTCTGCTGTTCAGGAGTGAACCCCTTTATCCATGAGTTAACTGTGTTCTGGTTGGCAGGGGGTAGATTCCTATCATCCAATGGAACAATATCTGCTTTTTCCAAAAAAAGGGAACAGATTTATTTATCACACCCTAATCCTGTCCAGTCAGCCAGCTTTAGAGTAGGAAAAATAAATCTGTCCCCTTTTCGTGTCCCCTTTTCGCTCTTTTCGCTCTACCAACTTTTGCTCTACTCCTTCAGCCCCAGCAAATGTTTAAATGGCCCCTCATCCATATTCAGCCCCAAATCTCGAGCCAGTTTAACCGCCTCACTATACTCTTCATCCGTTATAGAAACATCATACTCACAGATATGATCACACAATATCTCGAACGCTAGACCCTCTTCGTTATACGCGACATAATCCAAGGCACCCTTAAGAAGATCAGCACTCAAACGCCCCTCAAATCTAGCCCCAAACTTCACAATACGATCTGCAAACATAAAACCTACTTAATTGGCTTATAAGGTGGTACAGGAGCGTCATCAGGGAACGCAGTAATTACCTTCCCTGTAGCTGGCTGGTATACAATTCGCATGCGCACACCATCACGAACTTCATAAGCCACCCATTTTGCCGGATCTCCCTTAGCCGTATAAATCCCACCTGTCCCAGTTTGCGCATACCATTTAGTCTCTGGAGACGTCACAACATCTCCAATTTCGTGAACAATCTTATCTGCTGACCAACCTTCTGGAAAAACAGTTTTCCCCTCCTGCCCTGGCCACATATGTCCACCGCTACCAGGCTTATCACCGTAGAGAATATGTTGCTTGGCTTCAGGAGAGAGAATGTCAACGTAACCTTGCCCAGTTGTTTTCGCTCTTCCACCAGCCAGAATAGTCTCTACCGCATCAGCCGAAAGCTTCTGCCCCGTCTGTCTCTCCACCTCTTGGGCAACACGAATCTTAGTCGCCTGCTCCAGAGTGAGTTTTGCCCCCACCGTGCCCGCCACCCCGGCAGGCAGTGCTTCGCCGATACCCATCTCAGCTACCGCAATGGTGGCCTCGTTAACGCACAGCAGCGGATTGGTTGTGCAAGCCACTGCGGCGGCCCTCGCAGCGGCAAGTATCGCAGGAGTAGCCGCCGCGCCTACGATAGCTACCGGCAAGAGAGCGAAAGTGGCGGCGGTTTCAAGCCCGCCATTTGCAAGCTGCTCATTTTCATAGTGTTGTCGGCACTGTTGGCGTGTGGCGCCGCCACAACCTCCGCTCTGCACGTAAGCCTCGAACAGATGATCGACATAGAGCCGGCCGCCGAACTCATTGTTCTCGACGGCGTTCTGCCCGCCTTTCGCTCCCGCGACCGCGCCACCGGCACTGCCATCAAGTACTCCGCCGGCCAAGCCACCCGCCAGCGAAGATAGTGCAACGACGGCCTGTTTCTCTGACTCGCTGAGATCATCGGTGTTCTTGCCATACAACTGCTTGGCGATAACCGAGGCCATCGCTTCGCCCGTAGCAGCACCCGCTGCACCCGCAATCGCCGAGTTCCCCTGAGCCTGGGCGACCAATGCACCGAGCACCGCATGGGCCATCAATTGCACCTCGCGATCACCCTCGGTCAGTTGTTTGATGGTGTTCGCGAGATAAGGTGCCGATGCTCCAGCCAACGCAGCTCCAATATCACCACCAGCGAGTCCCTGGAGTGCAGCAGTTACAGCCTGTGCCGCTCGTTGAAGCTGGCTCCCAGTTCCGTATTGGGACATTTTCTGCTGGTAGATCGCGCTTTCTTCGATCTGCTCTTTGGTTGGGTTCGAAATACCGTTCCTGGCTAGCTCTTCTTTCGCCGCATTACTGGCATTGATCTCCCCCTGCGTCCGAACGATGTCCATCGCCTGGGTGCCGATCTCGGCGATCAGTTGCACCTGCTTCAGCCGGTTCTGTTCCTTCTCCTTGTCGAAGATCGGGCTGATGCTGCCGTTGGCGTGCTCGACGTCGCGGCTCAGGCTGGCCACGTCCTGCTGCTGGTTGGCCGGGTCGCGGATTTCGAGGGTGCCGTTGGAGATGGCCGAGCCGGTGGTGCCGCTAGCGCTGTCGCCGTGGTTGTAGGCCACCAGCATGCCGCTGGGCATGTTGCTGATGAATTTGCCGCTGCCATCGCTGGCGCTGCTGATGCTGACGCTCTGTTGCTGGCTCTTGTAGTCGGCCTTGTTGTCGATGCTGCTCCAGCCCAGGGTGCCGGTGCTCAGGCGGTTCTTGTCGGCTTCGGCGGTGCTGGCGATGACGCTGCCGTCCAGTTGCGTGTGGTTGCCCACGTCGATCTGGAAGCCGCCCTTGCCGGCGTAGAGGCCGGTCTGTTCCTGCACGCTCTTGTAGTTGGAGTCGATCTTGCTCTGGCTGGCACTGACGCTGGCGCTGCCGCCAGTGCCGATGATGGCGACGCTCGCCCCGGCGGAGACGTTCTTCTGCTTGGAGTCGTAGTAGTCGCTGTCCTGCAGGCTCTGCAGGGTCAGGTCGCGGCCGACGTTGGCGATGATCTGCTCGCCGTTGACCTGGGCGCCCTTGAGCGTGGTGTCGCGGCCGCTGACCAACTTGACCTGGCTGCCGGCGTCCAGGGTGGTTTCCGTCCAGGTGGTGCCGGTGCCGATTTCCTTGCCCGAGCCCTGGTTGGCGTTGGCGAAGATGCTCAGGCCTACCCCGTTGTCCGCCGAATACCCCACGCTCACGCCAACCGCGCCGCCGCTGCTCTTGTTCTTGCCATCGAGCTTCTGGGTGTTGGCGGCGGCTTCGAGCAGGATGTCGCGGTTGGCGGCCAGCAGCATGTCGTTGCCGGCCTTGAGCTGGCTGCCCTGGATGCGGATGTCGCCGTCCTGGCCCACGGCGCCGCTGCCGGTGGCGAGGATGTTGAGGTTGTTCCCTGCGGTCAGGCTGCTGCCCTGGCTGACGCTCTGCTCCTGGGTCTGCCGGGAGCTGGACTTCTGCGAGCCGAGCGAGGCGCTGATGCCGAAGAACTGGCTGACGCCGCCCCCTTCGGTGCCCTGCTGCGCCGCCTGCCAGGCCTGCACGCCGGTCAGCCCGGCCTTGATGCCCTGCAGTGCGGAGAGCCGGCTGTCGTCTTCATGCCTGGCCTGCTTGGCAGTCTGGTAGCCAGCGTCCATGGCACTGCCCACAGTGCCGGAGAGCGCCAGGGTCAGGCCGCTGCTCTTGCTCTTGTAGGTCTGCTCGCTGCGGTTCTCGTTCTGCGCGGCGAGGATGTCGACGTTCTGCCCGATGAGGTTGATGTCCTTGCCGGCGACCACGTCCGAACCGCGGATGGTCAGGTCCTTGCCGGCCTGGATGTCGACGTTGCCCAGCACGCTGCCGATGGTGCTGCCGCGGGTCTGCTCGCTGTGGCTGGTCTGGGTGGCCTGGGTGCTGGCCGAACCGAGGGTGAAGCCGAGCCCGCCGCTGCTCATCACGCCGGATTTCTTCTTCGACTCGGCGTGGCTGGTTTCGCTGGTTTCGGTGGCGCCGTCGATCAGCACGTTGCGCCCGGCCAGCAGGCTGGTGCCGTTGGTGGAGGCCACGTCGCTACCGCTGACACCGATGTCCTGGCCGGCGCGGATGGCGATCTTGTCGGCGCTGACCAGCGAACCTTTCTGGGTGGTGTAGAGGGAAGTGTCCTCGGTCTTTTTCTCGGAGCTTGAGAGCAGCCCATGGCTGCGTTTGGTCTTGCTCAGCGCATGGCTGTCGGTTTCCGCCGCTGCCTGCAAGTTCACGTCACGGGAGGCGTATAGGTAGGCCTCGTTGCTGGCGCTGATGGTGCTGGCGGTCAGGTTCAGGTCCTGCCCGGCGCTTGCCACCAGGTCACCGCCCGCTGTCAGTTCCGCGCCGAGCTGGCGGGTCTGCCCGGTCTGTTCGACGGTGCGGCTGCTGCTGGTCTTGCTGCGGACTTCGACGCTGGCGGCGTCTTCGACAGCGCTCAGGTTGATGTCGCGACCGGCGGCGGCGGTCAGGTCGCCCTTCGCGCTCGCCTGGCTGCCCACTACGTTCAGGTCACGCCCCGCATCCAGCACCAGGTCGCCCCCGGCCGTCAGGCTGGAGCCGTGGTTCTGCGCGACCGTGGTGGTGGTGACGTGGTGCCCGCCCTGCTGGATGTCGCGCAGACGGCTGGCGTCGGTCACGGCTTGCAGGTTGATGTCACGGCCAGCGCCGAGGTAGCTGTCGCCGCCGCTGGCGAGGCTGCCGCGGTTGGTGATGTCGCGGCCGGCGTCCAGGCTGAGGTCGCTGCGCGCGCTGATGCTCGCGCCGGCGTCGAGGAAGCTGCGGTATTCGTCGCCGCCGATGCCGGCGGTGACGGCGGTGCGGTCGTTGACGATGTCGCCCTTGAGCGCGGTGAGGTCCACCTGCTCGCCGCGGATCTGCCCGGCCAGGGCGTTGCGGATGCTGTCGCCGGCCAGCAGGCTGACGCGCTGGCCGGCGTCCATCAGGCCGCCCTGGAGGATGCTGCCGCCGGCGCTGGCGCTGAGGTCTTCGCTGGCGCGCAGGGTGCCGACGTTGACCAGGTCGCCGCCGGCCATGAGGTTGAGGTCGCGGCCCTGGATCAGGCTGCCGCCGCGCAGGTTGCGCGCGTCGGTCTGGGCCAGGTAGACCACCGGGACCAGCACCTGCTGGCCGTCGATCACGCGGGTTTCCATCCACACGATGTCGTGGGTCAGCGCCGCCACCTGTTCGGCGGAAAGTCCCACGCCAACGCTCAGCTGCAGCGCGTCCTTGGCGGCCAGGGCGTTGTCCATCAGGTACTGGAACTGGTCGTAGTCGCTGGTCAGGCCATCGAGGAAGCGCTGGCCGGTCTGGGCCTGGATGGCCTCGCGGATCAGGCGGGTCTCGTAGGCGCCGTCGCCCAGGCGCTTCCAGGCCTGGTCCGGGTCGAAGCCCAGCTTGCCGAGCAGGTAGTCGGAGTTGAGGAAACGCCCCAGGTCGGTGAGCGCCGGGTTGCTTTCGATCAGGTAGTGGCTCTGCGGGTCCGGGCTGCGGATGAACATCCCGTACTGCCCCTGGGGCAGGCGGAAGGTGTCGGCCGCCGTCGGGTCCACGGCGGCGAAGGGCACGCCGCTGTAGTCCACCGGGATGAAGCTGACCTGCTGGCTGCCGTCGGCGGCCGTGTGCGTCACGCTCTGCACGGTCTGCGGCCCGCTCGCCTGGGCGTCGCTGGACTGTTTGTTGAGGGTCAGGTTGACCGTGCCGAGTTGCCCGCCCAGCAGGCTGCCGGCCAGTTGGCCGGTGAGCTGGGCGAGGCTGTATTCGCTGACGGTGCCGTTCTGCAGGTTGTGCGCCACGTTGAGGGTGACGCGGTTGCCGGCCTGCAGCGTAGCCGGCGCGGACTGCACGCCGTCTTCGCTCCAGGTGACGACCGGGGTGCCGATCGCCCAGCGGTCGCCGTTGTAGATGGCCCAGAGCTGGTCGTACAGGTCCTGGTCGAAGGTGCCCGCGGCCATCTTGGTGTTGAAGGCGCGGGCCAGGTTTTCCATGGTGTCCCACTGGCCGGTGGGGATCTTGCCGTAGTCGCCCGGCACCACGTTGATGACCACCACCTTGTTGCCGGTGCGCGAGGTGTTGCCCTGGTTGAGCAGCGAGTCGGCGTTGATGGTCAGGTCGCCGTTGGCGGCGAGGGTGCTGTTGCGGTTTTCCACCGCGCCGGCGTCGATGGTCAGGTTGCCCCCGGCGGTCAGCCAGGCGGCCGGGCTGTTCTGGGTGATGCGCTCTGAGAGGGTTTCGTTGACGTCGATCTTGCCGCGCTTGAAGGAGTCGTGGCCGCCGCAGTGCTGGCCGCACTGCACGTCGAATTCGCCGAAGGTGGTGGTCTGTTCGAAGGCGAAGACGTCGCGGGCGTTTTCCAGGCTCGCCACATCGAGGTGGATGTCGCCTTGCGCCTCGATGGTGCCGGAGCGGTTGCTCAGGCTCTGCGCCCGCCCGCCGTCCTGGCCGGCGAAGCTGAGGTTGCCCTGGCTGTAGAGGTCGCCGTAGCGGTTGCTCAGGCTGGCCGCGCGCAGGGTCATGTCGCCGCCGCTGAACAGCAGGCTGTCGGCGCCGTTGGCGATGCCCTGGCTGGTGATGTCCAGCGCGCCGAGGGCGCCGAGGGTGCCCGTGTTGTTCACTTGCGCGGCGCTGGCGCGCAGGGCCTGGTTGGCGATCAGCCAGCCCTGGTTGTTCAGGTTGCCGGCGAGGCTGAGCCGGGTATCCAGGCCGCTGGCCAGGCGACCGCCCTGCTGGGTGAAGTTGCCGGCGTTCAGGGTGAGGTGGCGCTGGGCGGAAAGCAGGCCGGCGTTGTAGGCGTCGCCGCCCAGGCTCAGGCCCAGGTCGCCGTCGCTGAGCAGTTCGCCCTGGTTGTTCAGGTAGACGGCCGTCACGCTCAGGTTGCCGGCGCTGGCGATGCGTTCGCCGGCGCCGACTTCCAGGCCCTGGCCGACACGCAGGTCGAGGGCGCCGTTGACGCGCATCTGCCCGGCATTGGCCACGCTGCCGAACTGCCATTGGCCCTCGCCCAGGCCGGTGAGCGAGCCCGCGCCGACGAGGCTGCCCGCGTTCAGGCGGAACAGGCCGGTGCCAGCATGCTGGACCTGCCCCTGGCCGTTGAGCAGGGCTGCGCCGCTGCCCAGTTCGAAGGCCTGGCTGGCGACGCCGATGCTCCCGCCCTGGTTGTTCAGCTGGCCGGCGCTGCGGATGTGGCTGCTGTCGCCGCCGAGCGCGCGCAGGCGCCCGCCCTGGCTGTTGTCCAGCGTGCCGCTGTCCAGCTCCAGGCTGGTGGCCGATTCGATCAGGCCACCCTGGTTGTTCAGCGCGCCGCTGCTGGCGAGCACGACGCGGCCGCCGCTGAGCTGGCCGCCGCCGTTGTCCAGTGTGTTGCCGGTGACGCTCAGCTCGCTTTTGCCGAACAGCTGGCCGCCCCGGTTGATGAGGTTGCCAACCACCAGTTCGAGCTTGCCGAGCAGGCTGGCGATGCTGCCGGCCTCGCCGTCGGCCTGGCTGTTGTCGAGGCTCGCGGCGCTGATGGCGACGCTGTCGCCCTGCACGGTGCCGGCCTGGTTCTGCAGGCTGCCCGCCCCCAGCGCGGCGGTCACGGCGCCGCCCTGGGCATGGACCAGCCCCCGCTGGTTGTTCAGCGCGCCGGCCGTTACCGAAAGGCCCGCGGCGCCCGCCAGCAAGCGCCCGGACGCGGAGTTGTCGACGCTGCCGGCAAGCACGTCGAGCCGCTCGCCGCGCAGGGTGCCGCCACGGTTGTCGAGCTGGCCGACGGCACGGGTGAACAGCAGGGCCTGGTCGCCTGCGTCGATCAGGCCGGTGGCGTTGTTCAGCACGCCATCCAGGCTCAGGCTCAGCTGTTCGCCATTGCCCACCACCGCGCCGCCCTGGCTGTTGTCCAGGTTGCCGCCCAACAGCTCGACGCGCTGGCCCAGTACCACGCCGCCACGGTTTTCCAGCTGCGGCGCTTGCAACCGCAGGCCCGCGTCGCTCTGGATGCGCCCCTGGTCGTTGGACAGGCGCTGTTGCGCCGTGAGCGCCAGGCCATCCGCGCCGGCGACCAGCAGCCCCTGGGCGCTGTTGTCGATGACGTCGGCGCTCGCCTGGATGCCATCGCCCACGATGCGGCCGCCGCGGTTATCCAGCGCCCCGCTGGTCTGCAGCAACAGCTGGGCCCCGGCGAGGGCCCCCTGGCGGTTGTCCAGGCTGCCCGCCGTGACGTCCAGGTTGCCCTGCACCGATTGCAGGCGCCCCAGCGCGTTGTTCAGCGCCTGGGCCACGGTCAGTTTCAGCGCGCCGTCGGCGCTCAGCGTACCGCCGGAGTTGTCGCTGATGCTGGCGAGGTCGGCCTGCAGCGTGCCGCCCAGCAACAGGCCGTTGGCGTTGTCGAGATCGCCGGCGGTCAGGGTCAGGGCGGAGCCGGCCTGGACCCGCCCATTGCGGTTGGCCAGCGACTGGGCATTCAGGCTCAGCCGCTCGGCGGCCAGGGTGCCGCCGCTGTTGTCCACGACCCCGCGGGAAGTCAGGTCGAGGCGCTGCGCCACCAGCTTGCCGGCGGCGTTGGCGAGGTTGCCGACGTCCAGCAGCAGGGCGCCGCTGGCCTGGGCCAGGCCCGCGGCGTTATCGAAGGCGCCGCTCAGGCGCAGGTCGAGGTCGCCCCGCTCGGCGCTGAGAACGCCGCCCTGGCGGTTGTCCAGGCTGCTGCCGGCGAGGTAGATGGAGTCGCCGACCTGGGTTCCCGCCCGGTTGTCCACCGCTCCGGCGCTGATCCGCAGGGCCTGCGCGGCCTGCAGCTTGCCGCCGGCGTTGTTCAGCTCGCCCTGGCTGTTCAGGGCCAGGTCGCCGCCGCTGGTGCCGATCAGGCCGCCGGCGTTGTCGATGCGCTGCGCGTCGATCCGTGCGCTGCCAGCGACGATGCGCCCCTGCTGGTTATCCAGCGTGCCGCCGGCCAGCGTCAGGCTGCCGCCATTCACCTCCAGGCGACCGTTGCGGTTGTCCAGGCTGGTGAAGTTCAGGCTGGCCGCCTGGCCGTCGCCGAAGCGGACCAGGCCGCCCAGGTTGACCACGGCGGGGGCGTCGAGCAGCAGGCTGCGCTCGCCGATCAGCTGCGCGCTGTCGCCGAGGTTGTTGAACTGGCGGGTGCGCAACGCGACTTCGCGCCCCTGCAGGGTTCCGCGGTTGTCCAGTTGCCGTCGGGCGTCGACATCGATGCGCTCGGCGTAGGCCTGCCCCGCGTTGTCCAGGGTGTCGGCGGCCACGCTCAGGCTGCCGGTGGCATCCAGCCGGCCGCGGTTGCCAACGTGGTCGGCGGCGATGTCCAGGCTTTGCCCGGCGATGCGTTGCTCCCCATCGATGCCGGCGACGATCTGGCCCGCGTTGTCCAGGCTGCCGGCGCGCAGTTGCACGCCTTGCCTGGCCGCCAGGCTCTGCGCATTGCTCAGCGCACCGCTGGCCTGCACGCTGGCGCTACCGCCGGCATACGCCGGGCCGTTCAGGGCCACGTCTTGCCCTTTCAGCGCCAGGTCCCCGCTGGCCGCCACCTGGGCCAATTCCAGCTTGCCATTGGCATCGATGCGGATATCGCCGGCGCTGGCCGCCATGTTGCCGGCCAGTTTCACGCCCACGCCTTGTTCAGTGCCCACCAGGCGGATGGTGTTGGCGTACATGCCGCCCAGGGCGGAGCTGTCGATGGCCAGTTGCGGCTTGGCGCTGCCGTCGTCGGGCTTGGCGGTGGCGACCAGGGTCTGCGCGTCCACTGTGTTGCGCCCGGCCACCACGGTGAGCTGTTTGGCGTACAGGTCGGCGTTGAGCTTGGCGCTGCGGGTGATCAGGTCGAACTGGTCGAGGTTGCCGGCGTTGAGCCCGGCGCCTTCGATGGCGATCTCGCCGCCGTCGACGTCGTAGCCCTGCAGGCGCTCGCCGGCCAGGATCGGTTTGCCGGTAGTGAGGGTGGCGCGCGGGGTGTTGATGAAGCCGCAGCCGTTGCAGGTGATGCCGTGGGGGTTGGCGACTATGACGTGGGCGCCCTGCCCGGCCACTTCGGTGTAGCCCTTGAGTTGCGTGGGGCTGCCGCCGGTGACTTCGTTGAGGATCTTCTGCGCCGCCTGGCCCTTGAGGTTGGGGTTGCCGAGGATGATCCCGCCCAGCTGGGTGCCCTGGGTCTTGCCGGTGGCGTTGTTGAGGATCAGCCCCTGCTGGCCGACGTTGTAGTCGCTGAATTTATTGTGCGAGAGGCCGCTGCCGTTGGGCGTGGCGATGTTGACGATAGGTACACCGTTGCCCGCTGCGCCGATCTGCGTGTTGCCGCCGGCGGCCGCATCCACCGCCAGTTGGGCGGCGGCCGCGACTATCGGATTGAGGAACAGAAGGCCGGCCAGGGCGCTGGCGATGGCCTGGTAGAGGGGGCGGCGGATGTCCATATGGGCGGCCTCTTGCGTGCTTTCGCCGGGCCGGGCCGGGCATCCCGGTTCGGATGCGGGGCCGCTCGCCGCGGCGGGGGTGTTGTCCTTGTTCGTCGTCTTTTCGCGCGGCCGTCAGAAGAACAGGTCGACGCGGAAGTACACCGGGTGTTCACGTTTGTCGATCACGCTGGGCCGCTCCAGGGAGCGGGCGAAGCTCAGCGTCGCGGCCAGGTACTGGCCGCGGGCGTTGAACTCCAGCGCGTGGCCGCTCAGGCGGCCGTGCAGTTCGGGGTTGTAGCGGTCATGCTCGATGGCGCCGAAGTCGTAGCCATAGCCCACGCCGTACTCCTGCAGCCAGGGCTGCAGCGCCACCCAGGTCACCGGGCGGCGCCAGCGCAGCTGGTTGCGCCAGTAGTAGCCGCTGTCGCCGGACAGGCTCTGGTCCTTGAAGCCGCGCACCGAGTTGAGCCCGCCGAGGCTGATGCGCTGCGGGCTGTAGAGCACGTCTTCGCTCTTCTGCGCGGTGGCCAGGGCGTCGAAGCTGAAGTTCTCGCCCCACAGCTGGAAGGGCTGCAGGTAGCTGAGGGTGAGGGTGTATTTGTCGTAGCGGGCATGGGGCTGGTAGGGCTGCGGGTCGTGCTCGCCCTGGGCGCCGAGCGCGCCTATGCCCTGCTGCCAGCCGGCGTCGAGGTTGACGAAGGCGCTGCCGATGCGCCGGCCGTGGTTGAAGCCCAGCTGGCCCTCGGTGATGCGGCTGCTGGAGACGTCGAGCTTCTCGTCGTCGATGTAGTTGTTCGAGCGCACGTGGGCCAGGCCGAAGTTGACCGCGGTCTTGCTCAGGCTGTCGCGGTGCAGCACGCGCTCGGCGCCGAACTGGTGGGAGCGGCTGTCGCCGTCGAGCTTGAAGGCGAAGCCGCTGCCTTGGTTGCGGGTGCGGTAGTAGCTCTGGTTGTAGCTGTAGCTGAAGGTCCACCAGCCGTAGGGCAGGCTGTAGAACAGGCCCTGGTTGTCGGAGTGCTTCCAGTGGTCGCTGACCACGTCCTCGGCCACCCGCAGGCCGAGCTGGTCGGCCAGGCCCAGCGGGCTGTCCCAGTCCAGGCCCAGGCCGGCCTGCTGCTCGCCGCTGCTGCGGTCGCCGTTGTTGTCGCGGAAGGCCGAGACGCGCCAGGGCTTGCCGCGCTCGCCGGCCAATTGCACGCGGCTGCCGCCGACCTGCTCGCCGGGCACCAGTTCCACTTGCGCGTGGCGCGAGGGCAGGCGGTTGACCTGGTCCACCAGTTGTTCCAGCTCGCGCAAGTCGAGCACCTCGCCGGTCTTGCCGGGGAAGCCCATGGCCAGTTCGCGCGGGGTGGCCACGGCGGAGTCGTCGAAGCCTTCCAGGCGGCCTTCGACCACGATGATTTTCAGCGTGCCGCCGGAAAGGTCCTGCTGCGGCAGGTAGGCGCGGGTGGTGACGAAGCCGCGGGCCAGGTAGTGGTCGGTGATGGCCTTGAGCAGCGCGTTGAGCTGGGCCACGCCCAGGCACTGGCCGCGGTAGGGCGCCAGCAGGCGCTCGCGGGTGGCGGCGCCGAGGTGTCCGGCGCCTTCCAGGGTGATTTCGCGGATGTCGAAGCAGCGCGTGTCGGCGGGCTGCTCGGCGGGGGCCTGCGGCGCTGCCTTGCCGGGTAGCTGCTGCAGCTCCTCCAGGCGCTTCTGCTGTTCGCGCAGCAACTGCTCCTGGCGGTCGCGCTGCAGGTCGCGGTCACCGGGAGTGGTCAGCGGCGCGGCGGAAACATCCAGAACGACGGCCAGGGCCAGGCCCAGCGTCCAGTAATGGGGAATGGACTTCATCCCTTCGATCCCTCGACTACGACATCCAGTTGCAAAACCGGGCTGATTAAATCATGGCCAATTGATGTTGAGGGAGTGTCATTCGGCGACTGGTTTCACTTTTAGGACTATTCCTATGAGGCGGATTCACCCTTGGCCGGCAGGCGGTGAACCCAGATGCGCCGCAGCACCGCGGCGAATTGCCGCGACAGGCGCCCGCTGTTGTAGTACTGGCCATAGCGCTCGGCTATCTGCCGCACTTCACGGGCCAGTTCGGCGTAGCGGCGCGCCGGCAGGTCGGGGAACAGGTGGTGCTCGATCTGGTGGCTGAGGTTGCCGGTGAGCAGGTGCAGCAGCGGCCCGCCCTCCAGGTTGCTGGAGCCGCGCAGCTGGCGCAGGTACCAGTGGCCGCGGCTCTCGCCCTGCAGCACGCTGGCCGGGAACACCGCGGCCTTCTCGGTGAAGTGGCCGCAGAAGATCACCGTGAAGGTCCACAGGTTGCGCAGCAGGTTGGCCACGAGGTTGCCGCAGAACACCGCCCAGAAGCCGCCGGCCAGCAGGCCCAATAGGGGGAAGGCGAGGTAGTCCTTGGCCCACTGGCGGCCCAGCTTGGCGTTGAACCGGCGCAGCAGCGGGCGCAGTTCGTCCTTGCCCAGGCGGCCCTTGAAGTACTGGTCCAGGCGCAGGTGCTGGATGGCCACGGCGTACTGGAAGAGCACGGCCTGGATCGTCACCCACAGCGGCTGCCAGCGGTAGAAGGGCTTCCACTTCTGCTCGGGGAACAGGCGCACCACGCCGTAGCCGACGTCGTCGTCCTTGCCCAGGACGTTGGTGTAGGTGTGGTGGATGTGGTTGTGGGTGTGCCGCCAGAAGTCGGAGGGGCCGGCGATGTCCCATTCGTACTGGCGCCCGGCGAATTCCGGGTCGTTCATCCAGTCGTACTGGCCGTGCATGACGTTGTGGCCCAGCTCCATGTTCTCGAGGACCTTGCCCAGGCCCAGGAGCAGGCTGCCGAGCAGCCAGGTAGGGGCGGACCAGCCGCACAGCAGCAGCGCGCGGCCGGCCCAGCAGCAGGCGCGCACGGCGCTGCGCACGCGGCGGATGTAGCGGGCGTCGGCGCCGCCGAGGTCGTCCAGGGTGCGTTGGCGCAGGGCGTCCAGTTCGGCGCCGAAGGCGGCCAGCTCGGCCGGGGTGAGGTCGCGGTCTTCGCGCATGCGGGGGTTCCGGGGAGGCTAGAGGTCGAGGCTGACGTCGCCCTGCGGGGCGCTGACGCACAGGCGGATGGGTTGCTGCGGCTCGCTGTGCAGCGCGCCGCTGCGCAGGTCGCGCACGCTGCCGGCGAGCAGGGTGCAGGTGCAACTGGCGCAGATGCCCTGGCGGCAGCCGTGGGCCGGGCGCAGGCCGGCGGCCTCGGCCTGTTCCAGCAGGCTGCGCTGGTTGTCGCCGGCCACCTGGCGGCCGCTGCGGGCGAAGTGCAGGTGAACCTCGCGCTGGGCCTCGTCGGTGGTCCAGGCGGGCGCGCTGAAGGCTTCCCACTGCAGACTGGCGGCGCGGGGTTCGAGATGGTCGCGCACGGCGCCGACGAAGCCGGCCGGGCCGCAGGCCAGCACATGCCCGGCGGGCAGGCCCTGCAGGTGTTCGGCGTGGAAGCGCCCGCGCAGTTCGCCGGCCTGCGCCGCGCCGCCGCTGATGGCCCAGCGCGGGTGGAAGTTGGGGTACTCGCGGGCCAGGGCCTGCAGGCGCTCGACGAAAGCGCGCTGGCTGCGTTCACGCACGTAGTGCAGCAGCGTCACCGGGCCGCGGTAGCCGTCGGCCAGGGCCTGGCGCAGCAGGCCGAGCAAGGGTGTCAGGCCGCTGCCGGCAGCCAGCAGCAGCACGCCGCGTTCGTCCTGCGGCCAGTGCAGCTCGCCGCCCGGCGCGCCCAGTTCCAGCACGTCGCCGACGCACAGCCGGCCCAGCAGCAGCGGCGAGACCCGCCCACCGGGTTGCAGCTTCACCGCGATCTCCAGGCATCCGTCCTCATCGGCGATCAGGCTGTAGCTGCGCCCCAGGCGCACGCCGTCGTGCTCGATGAACAGCTGCAGGTGCTGGCCCGGCCGCGCGCCGCGCCAGTTGGCGTTGGGCCGCAGGCGCAGGGCGAGCATGTCGTCGGCCACCCACTGGCGGCCTTCGACGCGGACGAACACCCGGTTCAGCGCCCAGGCCGGGTTGAGCACGGCCAGCACGGCATCGACATCGGCCTCGCGCAGCCAGCGCTGGCGCACCAGCGCGCGCAGGGGGCCGAGCAGCGGGCGCAAGGCGCGCAGCCAGGCCAGGGGAAGCAGGGACATGGACGGCATCCAGACAGTAAACACTTGTTCACTAAACTGGCATGCCGCCACTTTCCAGTCAACAGTCGTTCACTGAAGTGGCCAGCGCAGTCGCCGATTTCCCCGGCCATTTGCTAGAGTGCCGGGGCCCCTGCCATGGAAGCCCCGATGTCCTCTCCCCGCGCCGAACAGAAACAGCAGACCCGCCAGGCCCTGATGGACGCCGCGCGCGGCCTGATGGACAGCGGCCGCGGCTTCGGCAGCCTGAGCCTGCGCGAGGTGGCGCGCGCGGCGGGCATCGTCCCGGCCGGGTTCTACCGGCACTTCGCCGACATGGACGCCCTGGGCCTGGCCCTGGTGGCCGACGTCGACGAGACCTTCCGCCAGACCCTGCGCGCTGTGCGGCGCAACGAGTTCGAGCTGGGCGGGGTGATCGAGGCCTCGGTGCGCATCTTCCTCGACGCGGTGAGCGCCAACCGCACCCAGTTCCTGTTCCTGGCCCGCGAGCAATACGGCGGCTCGCTGCCCATCCGCCAGGCCATCGGCACCCTGCGCCAGCGCATCACCGACGACCTGGCGGCGGACCTTGCGCTGCTCAACAAGCTGCCGCATCTGCAGGCCCAGGACCTCGACGTGCTCGCCGACCTGGTGGTGAAGACGGTGTTCGCCACCCTGCCCGAACTGATCGACGCGCCGGCCGAGGCGCTGCCGGCGCACTTGACGCCGGAGGCCAAGGTTACCCAGCAGCTGCGTTTCATCATGATTGGGGCAAAGCACTGGCTGGGGATCGGGGCGAAGGGCTGAGGCTGGGGCTTCCTTGTAGGAGCGAGGGGGACGCCTAGTCCTTGCTCGCGAACGGGGTTTCCCGGCACTTCGGTGCCAAGACTGAGAGCGCCCTCTCCCTAACCCTCTCCCTGAAGGGAGAGGGGACCGTTCGGGGTGTGCTGACACTTCGGCGTTAGCCGGCTTGCATTGAGTATCCGGTTGAAACCAGAGCCCTTCTCGGCACGGACTAGCCCCCTCTCCCTTCAGGGAGAGGGCTGGGGAGAGGGAGCGGAGTTGAACCAGAGCGCAGGTACCACCGGCTGGTTCGCGAGCAAGCTCGCTCCTACGAAAAGCCCCATTCCGCCCCACATCGGTGCGCACCATTTACGTGCGCACCAGCAACGCGCACGCGCACCATTCCTGATCACTCGGACAACCCGCCCAGCCCCCGCCATTGCTGGCCGCGCCCGCCCCTGGCAAGGCCCTTGCTGTAGCTCGGCCATTGCCTACTGCCGGACACCGCCATGCTGGTCATCCACCAACGCATCGAGCCCCGCGAGCGCTGGGACGCCGAACTGCACCTGAACTACGAGGCGCGCAGCAAGAGCCGCCTGCGCTGCTACAGCCGCGATGGCGAGGACGTCGGCCTGTTCCTCGAACGCGGCCAGCCGCCGCTGGCGGACGGCGACTGCCTGCTGGCCAACGACAGCCGCGTGGTGCGCGTGTGCGCCGCGCCCGAGCAGCTGATGCACGTGACCTGCGCCAGCCCCCGCGAGCTGAACCGCGCCGCCTACCACCTGGGCAACCGCCACGTGGCGCTGCAGGTGGGCGAAGGCTGGCTGCGCCTGCTCGACGACTATGTGCTCAGGGCCATGCTCGACCAGCTCGGCGCCACGGTGCAGAGCATCGAGGCGCCGTTCCAGCCCGAGCACGGCGCCTACGGCGGCGGCCATCACCATTCGCACCATGGCGAGGCGGAATTCAACTACGCGCCGAAGCTGCACCAGTTCGGAGTGCGCAAGTGAGCAACACAGGCCTCTGGCCGTTGCTGCGCCTCGCCAGCCCGCAGTTGCCCATCGGCGGCTACAGCTATTCCCAGGGCCTGGAAGCCGCCCTGGAGCATGGCCTGGTGAGTGACGCCGACAGCGCCTTCGCCTGGCTGGCCGACCAGTTGCAACTGAACCTGGCACGCTTCGAGGGCCCGCTGCTGGCCGAGCTGCTGCGCGCCGCGCTGGCCGCCGACTGGGCCGCGCTAAGCGATGCCGCCGAACGCCACCGCGCCAGCCGCGAGACCCGCGAGCTGGCCCTGGAAAGCCGGCAGATGGGCTTCTCCCTGGCGCAACTATTGGAAGCCCTGCCCGAGCTGGACGAAGCGGCCCGCGCCTGGCTGGCCGCGCAGCCGGAGCCCTCGCTGGCCGCCACCTGGGCGCTGGCCGCGCGGGCCTGGGGCCTGGACGTGGAGCAGGCCCTGGCCGCCTGGCTGTGGAGCTGGGCCGAGAACCAGCTCGCGGTGCTGATGAAGGCCCTGCCCCTGGGCCAGCTGGCCGCGCAGAAGCTCACCTCGCGCCTGCTCCCCGAACTCGAACGCGCCTGCGCCGCCGCGCTGGCGGAGGACGCGCCCGGCGGCGCGCCCTTCGGCCTGGCCCTGGCGAGCATGGTCCACGAAACGCAATACAGCCGTCTGTTCCGTTCCTAGGAGAACCCCGCATGAACTCCCAACCCCTGCGCGTCGGCATCGGCGGCCCGGTGGGCTCCGGCAAGACCGCCCTGACCCTGGCGCTGTGCCACGCCCTGCGCGAGCGCTACAACCTGGCCGTGGTGACCAACGACATCTACACCCAGGAAGACGCCCAGTTCCTGGTGCGCAACCAGGCCCTGGCGCCGGAGCGAATCATCGGCGTGGAAACCGGCGGCTGCCCGCACACGGCGATCCGCGAGGACGCCTCGATCAACCTGGAGGCGGTGGACCAGCTCAACCGCCGCTTCCCGGGCCTGGAGCTGATCCTGGTGGAGTCCGGCGGCGACAACCTCTCGGCCACCTTCAGCCCCGAGCTGTCGGACCTGACGCTGTACGTGATCGACGTTTCCGCCGGCGACAAGATCCCGCGCAAGGGCGGCCCGGGCATCTGCAAGTCCGACCTGCTGGTGATCAACAAGATCGACCTGGCGCCGCTGGTCGGCGCCTCGCTGGAGGTGATGGAGCGCGACGCGAAGAAGATGCGCGGCGAGCGGCCCTTCGTGTTCAGCAACCAGAAGACCGGCCAGGGGCTGGACGAAATCATCGCCTTCATCGAACGCCAGGGGCTGCTGACCGCGGCCTGAGTTTGTTTTTGGGTTCCCGCGTTCGCGGGAATGACGATGTCGACGCTCACCTGCGTCTCCCCCGCGAACGCGGGGGCCCAATAACCCCATGTATCAAGGAAGCCCCATGTCCCTGCGCAAAAGCCTCTACGCCCTGGCGCTGTTCCTCACCCCGGCCATCGCCTTCGCCCACCCCGGCCACGGCGAGCACGGCCTGGCCGCCGGCGTGCTGCACCCGCTGACCGGCCTCGACCACCTGCTGGCGATGTTCGCCGTCGGCCTCTGGGCCGCCCAGCAACGGGGCGCGGCGCGCCTGGCGCTGCCCTGCACCTTCGTCGGCGCCATGCTGCTCGGCGGCCTGCTCGGCTTCGACGGCGTGCAGTTGCCCTTCGTCGAGACCGGCATCGCCGCCTCGGTGCTCGCCCTCGGCTTGTGCGTGGCCCTGGCGGTGCGCCCGCCGCTGCCGCTGGCCATGGCCGTGACCGCGCTCTTCGCTCTGGCCCACGGCATCGCCCACGGCCTGGAGCTGCCGGAACTGTCCAGCCCCTGGGCCTACGCTGCGGGCTTCGTCTGCGCTACTGCCGCCCTGCATGCCGCGGGCTATGCGCTGGTGCGCTTCCTGCCGCAGGCTGCGGCGCCGTTGGTGCGTGTGGCGGGTTTGGCATCGGCGGGGGCCGGGGTGTGGTTGCTGGCGGGTTGATGGGGAACGACGGATAACCGCGAGCGGAGTCCGCTGCCCCCCGCGTCATTCCCATGTAGGAGCGCGCCCTGCGCGCGAATCGCGGGCAGGGCCCGCTCCTACAGGTTGCCGTGAAGCCTGGCATTCCCCCCGTAGGAGCGACTGTCTATTGGGTTCCCGCGAACGCGGGAACCCAGTGACGCTGATGGGTATCGCTTCGCTCAACACCATCCTACGGCGGCGTCGGGGGCTCTTCGTAGGAGCGAGCTTGCTCGCGAATGAGCCCCGCTGCGGAGTCTGTTCGCGAGCAAGCTCGCTCCTACGAGAAGCCATACACACCGATCCGTCAGAGCGAAATCGGGTAGTTGAAGATCACCCGCGTCTGGTCGAAATCGCTGTTGAAGCTGCGTCGGTTGCTCGCATGGTTGACGCGCACGTTGAGCTTCTTCAGCGGCCCGCTCTGCACCGTGTAGCCCAGCTCCACGTCACGCTCCCATTCCTTGCCGCCGCTGCCGGCCTTGGTGGTGGCGTTGTCGCCCTTGCCGTAGCGCACCATGCTCACCAGGCCGGGCACGCCCATCGCGGCGAAGTCGTAGTCGTAGCGCAGCTGCCAGGAACGCTCGTCCTCATTGGTGAAGTTGCCGTTGAACATGTCGTTGCCCATGGTCCGCCCGCTGCTGCCGTAGACCGACTGCCAGCCACCCTCGCCGCCGACCTTCTGCAGGCCGAGGTAGAGGGTATGCCCGCCATGGTTGGCCGAGAGCAGCGCGTAGGCGGTGTGGCTGTCGATGTCGCCGGCCAGGGCGCGGCCGTCGTCGCGGTCGAAGAACAGGCCGAGGTTGGCGCCCAGCACCCAGTCGCCCACCGGCTGCTTGTGCAGCAGGTTGAAGTAGCGCTGGGTGTAGATGTCCTCCAGTTGCGCGTACCAGGCGCCGACCAGGGTGCGTTGGTCGTTGAAGCGGTATTCGCCGCCGGCGTAGTTGAAGGCATCGGATTTCGCCGTGGGCGCCGACCAGGACGACAGGTCTTGCATGTCCGCCGAATTGCGCAGGCTGACCTGGTCGTAGCGCCCGCCGTACAGGCTCACCCCGGCCCACTCGCGGGACACCAGCGCCGCGCCGCGGAAGGTCTGCGGCAGCAGGCGGCCGTCGTCGTAGCGCAGCACCGGCACGTCCGGCAGCATCTCGCCGAGCTTCAGCTCGCTGGCCGACAGCCGCAGCTTGGCCGCCACCGCCATGCGCCCGTACTCGTCGGCGGCCTTGCCGTCGTCGTGCACCGGCAGCAGCTCGGAGCCGCTCTGGTCGCGGCTGCTGTTCAGCTTCACGCCGTACAGGCCCATGGCGTCCACGCCGAAGCCCAGCGGCCCGCGGGTGTAGCCGGAGCTGAACTTGAGGATGAAGCCCTGGGCCCATTCGTTGATCAGGCTCTTGCCGGCGCTGTGGTCGCGGAAGTCGCGGTTGAACGCGTAGTTGCGCAGCACCAGGTCGGTGCGCGAATCCTCGAAGAAGCCGCCCTCCTCGGCCAGCGCGGGCGCGCACAGCAGCGGCAGGGCCACGCAGGCGAGGGACGGCAATAGGGCGGTGTGACGGTTTTGCATTGTTATTGTTCTCCGTTTTTTTCGGGGTGCAGCGGCCCGCGGCGCGTCCGTGTGAGCGCGCCGTGGGCGGGGTGGGTGGCAGAACCGGCTAGGCGATCAGAACGGGTAGTGGCGCGCCTCCCGTTGCACGCTCACCCAGTGGTCGCGGGTGAATTCGTCGATCGCCCAGTCGCCGTTGAAGCGGCCAAGGCCGGAGTTCTTCTCGCCGCCGAAAGGCGCGTTGGCCTCGTCGTTGACCGGGATGTCGTTCACGTGGGTCATGCCTGCGCGCACCTTGCGGGCGAAGGCCACGCCGCGCTCCAGGTCGCGGGTGAACACGGCGCTGGAAAGGCCGTACTCGCTGGCATTGGCCAGCTCCAGGGCGTGGGCTTCGTCGCGGGCGCGCAGCAGGCCGATCAGCGGGCCGAAGATTTCGTCGCGGGCGATCTCCATGTCCGGGCCGACTTCGCCGTACACGTGGGGCGCCAGCAGTTGGCCCTGCACGCCGCCTTCGTACAGCGGTTTGGCGCCTTCGCGGCGGGCCAGGGCGACCTTCTCCAGCAGGCCTTCGAGCTGGCGGGCATTGATGATCGGGCCCACCGCGGTCTCCATCGACTGCGGGTCGCCGACCTTCACCTGCTTCACGCGCTCGACGAAGCGTGCGGCGAAGGCGTCGTACAGCGCGTCGACCACGATGATGCGGTTGATCGCCATGCAGATCTGCCCCTGGTGCAGGAACTTGCCGAACACCGCGGCGTTCACCGCCTGCTCCAGGTCGGCGTCTTCCAGCACCACGAAGGGGCTGTTGCCGCCCAGCTCCAGGGCCACGTGCTTGAGGTGCGCGCCGCCGCTGGCGATGCGCCCGATGTTGCGCCCCACCGGGGTGGAGCCGGTGAAGGTCACCAGGCCCGGCACCGGGTGCTCGACGAAGGCGTCGCCGATCTCGCTGCCGGCGCCGACCACCACGCCGAGCACCCCGGCCGGCAGCCCGGCCTCCTCGAAGATGCGCGCCAGCAGCAGGCCGCCGCACACCGGGGTGTCGCTGGCCGGCTTGACCACCACCGCGTTGCCCAGCGCCAGGGCCGGGGCCAGCGAGCGCTGGGTGAGGTGCAGCGGGAAGTTCCACGGGCTGATGACGCCGACCACGCCGATGGCGCTGCGGTACACGCGGCTTTCCTTGCCGGGGATGTTGGAGTCGACGATGCGCCCGTGCACGCGGCTGGGGAAGGACGCCGACTCCAGGGTGATGCCCCGCGCCGCGCCCCATTCCAGGGTGGCCTTCAGACGGGTGCTGCCGGACTCGCGGATGATCCAGTCGATGATCTCCTCGCGGCGCCGGTCGAACACTTCCACCACCCGGTGGAGCAGCGCGGCGCGCTCCGCCGGCGGCAGCGCGGCCCAGGCCGGCTGCGTTTCGGCGGCCTTGCGGTAGGTGGCATCCAGGTCCTCGCGGCTGGCCTGGGGGATTTCCGCCAGCAGGCTGCCGTCGTAGGGGTTGCTGTCGCGCAGCACCTTGCCGGCGCTGCCGGTGCGCCATTCGCCGGCGAGGGGTTGCAGGTGGAAGTCGGTGTAAGCGGTCATGGACGTTCTCCTGATCAAACGGGTTTTTCCGGGGCGGCGAAGGCCGCGCCGGCGTCGCGCGGACGCACGCGGATGAAGCCGATGGCCAACGCGCCGATGACGCCGGGCAAGGCGAAGGCCAGGAAGTTCTCCTGGAACGGCAGCTCCAGGGCCAGCAGGCTGCCGCCGAGCATGGGCCCGGCGATGGCGCCGAGGCGGCCGATGCCCGCTGCCCAACCGACGCCGGTGGAGCGCACGTGGGCCGGGTAGAACTGCGAAGCGTAGGCGTGGATCACCGCCAGGGTGCCGATGGTGGTGGCGCCGGCGATCACCAGCAGGGCGTTGAGCAGCCAGGGGCCGGGGTTGATGCCCAGCGCCGCCAGCGAGGCCGCGGCCAGGGCGAAGAACAGCACCAGGGTGCGCTGGGTGCCGAGGCGGTCGGCCAGCCAGCCGCCGAACAGCGCACCGAGGGTGGCGCCGACGTTGAGGGTGACGAGGAACACCAGGCTGGAGGTCAGCGGGTAGCCGCCGTTGGCCATCAGCTTCGGCAGCCAGGTGTTGAGGCCGTAGCTCATCAGCATGCACATGGCGAAGCCGAGCCACAGCAGCAGCGTGCCCAGCGCCTGGCCGCCGGTGAACAGCTGCGGCAGGCGCGCCTTGTCCGCGTCGGCATGAGGCTTGGCGATCGCCAGTTCGGCCCCCGCACGGTAGTTCGGCTCGACCTTGGCCAACAGCGCATCGAGTTCGCCGCGGCGGCCCTTGAGTTCGAGGAACGCCGCCGACTCCGGCAGGTAGCGCAGCATCAGCGGCACGCTCAGCACCGGCAACACGGCGACGTAGAACACCGACTGCCAGCCCCACTGCGGGATCAGCGCGATGCCGACCAGCGCCGAAAGCACCGCGCCCACCGAGTAGAAGCTGGACATCACGGTGATCAGCGTGGCGCGGCGCCCGGCCGGGGCGAACTCGCTGATCAGGTTGACCGCGCTGGGCACCAGGGCGCCCAGCGCCAGGCCGGTGCCGAAGCGGCAGACGCCCAGCTCCAGCGGGTTGCGCGCATGTCCGGTGAGGAAGGCGGCGAGGCTCGCCAGCAACGTCATCAGGATCACCAGGCGGCGCCGGCCGAAGCGGTCGGCCAGGGGCGCCAGCAGGGTGCCGCCGAAGAGCATGCCGAACAGCGCGCAGCTGCCCAGGGTGCCGGCCTGCACCGGGCTGAGCTGCCACTCGTGCATCAGGCGCGGCACCACCGAGCCGTAGACCACCATGTCGTAGCCGTCGAACAGCATGATGAAGCAGCCCCAGGCGAGGATCAGCCAGTGGGTGCGGTTGAAGCGGGCGGCGTCGATCACCGCCGCGACTGTCGTCTTGTGCATAACCACCTCTTGTTATTTTTCTGTGGGTGTAGCGGGAGGCGCCCCAGGCAGGGCGCGCACGCGTCAGGGCTCGATGGTCAGGGTGGGCACCTCGATCAGCACCGGCTCGTCGCCGGCCAGGGCGCGGGCCAGTTCCACGCGCAGGCTGGCGGCGTCGGCCGCCTGCACCGAGCGCACGCCGTAGCCGCGGCCGAGCTGGCAGAAGTCCAGACCGGGCACGTCCAGGCCCGGGGCGTCGGGCACGTCGAGCACCCCGGCGAACCAGCGCAGCGCGCCGTAGGTGCCGTTCTTGAGGATGATGAACACCGCCGGGATGCGGTACTGCGCGGCGGTCCAGAGCGCGGTGATGCCGTAGTTGGCCGAGCCGTCGCCGATGATGCCGATCACCCTGCGCTGCGGTTGCGCCAGTTGCACGCCCACCGCCGCCGGTAGGCCGAAGCCCAGGCCGCCGGCGGCCGGGAAGAAGTAGCTGCCCGGCTCACGCATCTGCACGCGCTGCCAGAAGGCGGTCACGGTGGAGGTGGATTCCTTGACGAAGATGGCGTCGTCCGGGGCCAGCTCGTCGATCACGTCGAACACCGTTTCCGGGTGCAGCGGGCCCGCTTCGGCGGCGCGGGGCGCCGGGCGTGGCAGGGCTTCGGGCATCGGCCGCGCGTTGGGGCGTACCGCCTCCACCAGGGCTTCGAGGGTGAGGAAGATATCGCCGACCAGGGCATCGCCCATGGGCGCGCGGGCGGCCTCGCCGGGGTCGCAGGTGATGTGCACCAGCTCGGCGCCGGCGGGCAGGTAGTCGCCCGGGGCGAACTGGTGGTAGCGGAACACCGGAGCGCCCACCACCAGGATCAGGTCATGCCCGGCCAGCCGTTGCGAGATGCCGGCGATGGCCGCCGGCAGCACGCCGCGGAAGCACGGATGGCGCGTGGGGAACGGGCAGCGCGAGGCAGACGGTGCGACCCAGGCCGGCATGCGCAGCTTCTCCGCCAGTTGCACGGCCAGCGGGTTGGCGCGGGCACCGTCGACGTCCGGCCCCAGCACCAGCACCGGGTTGCGCGCCCGCGACAGGCGCCCGGCCAGCTCGCCCAGTTGCGCCGGCGAAGGCAGCCCGGCGCTGGCCACGTTGCGCGCGGCCAGGTGCTCGACGCCCGCCGGCGCCGGCTGCGCCCAGTCGTCATAGGGAATCGACAGGTACACCGGCGCCTTGGGCGCCAGGTTCGCCATGTGGATGGCCTGGCTCAGCGCGCGCGGCACGTCCTGGGCGCAGGCCGGCTCGGCGCTCCACTTCACCAGCGGCTTGGGCAGTTGCGGCGCCTCGACGTTGGCCAGCATGGCCTCCACGCCGATCATCGAGCGCACCTGCTGGCCGGCGCTGATCACCAGCGGGCTGTGGCTGTACCAGGCGTTGGTCAGCGCGCCCATGCCGTTGCCGGTGCCGGCCGCGGCGTGCAGGTTGACGAAGGCCGGCTGGCCGCTGGCCAGGGCGAAGCCGTCGGCCATGCCTACCACCGCGCCTTCGTGCAGGCCGAGGATGTAGCGGAAGTCCGCGGGGAAGTCCTTGAGGAACGGCAGCTCGTTGGAACCGGGGTTGCCGAAGATGGTGGTCAGGCCGTGGCGACGGAGGATGTCGTAGGAGGCGCAATGGACGGTTTTCATGCTGGCCCTTCAGGCTCGTTCTTGGGTTTGCGCTACTGTCGCAGCGGCCTGATAATCGATCAAATCGATAGTCTTTCTATCGAAAATAAAAACTATCTATGTGACTGCCATGGCCCAGATCGACCTCAACCTGATCCGCACCTTCGTCACCCTCTACGAGGCCGGCAGCGTGACCGCGGCCGCCGAGCGCCTGTTCGTCACCCAGCCCTCGGTGAGCTACGCCCTGGCGCGGCTGCGCGAGCTGTTCGACGACCCGCTGTTCAGCCGCAGCCGCGACGGCATCCAGCCGACCTTCGTCGCCGAGCAGCTGTACGCCACCCTGCGCGAGGCGCTGACGCGCATCGAGGGCGCGGTGCAGAGCACCCGCCAGTTCGACCCGGCCACCACCGAGCGGCGCTTCCGCATCGCCCTGTCGGACCTGGGCGAGCTGGGCTTCCTGCCGCTGATCCTGGCGCGGCTGAACCGCGAGGCGCCGCTGGCCGAGGTGGAAGTGCTGCCGCTGCAGGTGGACGAGGTGGGCGACTGGCTGGCCAGCGGCAAGGTGGACACCGCCATCTGCCGCCAGGCGGTGCCCGGCAGCCGCAGCCGGGTGCTGATCCAGGAGCGCTACGTGTGCCTGCTCAGCGCCGACCACCCGCGCATCGGCGAACGCCTGGAGCTGGCCGGCTACCTCGCCGAACGCCACGTGGTGGTGACGCGCACCTCCGGCCACGGCATCGCCGAGGACGTGCTCCAGGCGATGAAGCTGGAGCGCCGCATCGCCCTGCGCGTGCCGCACTTCTCGGTGCTGCCGAAGATCATCCCCGGCACCGACCTGCTGACCATCCTGCCGGCGCAGATCGCCCGCATGTTCGTCGCCGAGGGCGGGCTGAAGATGCTCGAACTGCCCTTCGCCGTGCCGGCGTTCGAGGTGTCTCTGCACTGGCGCGCGAGCAGCGAGCAGTCGGCGGCGCTGGAGTGGTTCCGCAACGCCATCGCCGACGCGATCCTCCAAGGGCAGCATTGAGGCGCCCTCAGTGCGCGGCCAGTGGCTCGCCGGCCGGCGCCGCCGGGCGCAGGCCCAGCAGCACCAGGGCGGCGGCGACGAAGACCACGGCGAACACGCCATACAGGTGCAGCGGTTGCCAGCCGCCGTCCAGCAGCAGCCCGGCCACGGTGGGCGAGAGGATGGCGCCCAGGCGGCCGACGCCGATCGCCCAGCCCACCCCGGTGGCGCGCACGCCGGCCGGGTAGATCAGCGGCGACAGCGCGTAGAGCCCGGCAATGCAGCCGTTGGCGAACAGCCCGATGAACAGACCCAGGCCGAGCGCGGCGGCCAGTGACGAGGCCGAGCCGAGGAACAGCACCAGCAGCGCGGCGGTGACCAGCATGAAGCCCTGCAGCACTCGCGCCAGCGGCACGCGCGCCGAGAGCGCGCCGACCAGGGCGGCGCCGAAGATGCCGCCGATGCTCAGCAGCACGCCGCCGGTGATGCCCTGCTGCGCGGTGAGGCCGGCGGCGGTGAGCAGCTTGGGCGTCCAGCTCATGATGAAGTAGAAGCCGAACATGGCGAGGAAGAACAGCAGCCAGATCAGCAGCGTCGAGCGGCGCAGCGCGGGCGCCAGCAGCTGCAGCATCGCCACGCCGGAGGCCTCGCGCGAGCGGGCTTCGGGCAGCGCATCCAGGCTCTGCAGGCCCAGGCGCCGGGCCAGGCCGTTGACCCGCGCCAGGGCGTTGGCCGGGCGGCGGGCGAGGAGGAAGTCCAGCGACTCGGGCAGGCCCGCCAGCACCAGCGGGATGGCCGCCAGGGAGATCAGGCCGCCGGCCAGGAACACCGAGCGCCAGCCCCAGTGGCCGATCAGCCACACCGCCAGCAACCCGCCGAAGGTGGCGCCCAGGGCGTAGCCGGTGGACTGCAGGCTGACCGCCAGGGGGCGCCAGCGGCGGTTGGCGTATTCGGCGGCGATCACGTTGCTGCTGGCGAGGATGCCGCCGATGCCAAGGCCGGTGAAGCCGCGCAGCAGGGCCAGTTGCGTCGGGCTCTGGGCCAGGGCCGAGCACAGCATGCCGAGGCCGCACAGCAGCAGGCAGAAGAGGATCAGCGGGCGGCGCCCGAAGCGGTCGGCGCGCGGGGCGATGAACAGCGAGCCGGCAGCCATGCCGAACAGCCCGGCGCTGAGCAGCAGGCCGACCTGGGCGCCGTTCAGGCTCCACTCGGCGGAGACCGAGGCGGCGGTGAAGGCCATCACCAGCACGTCGAAGCCGTCGATCATGTTGAGCAGGATGCAGATGCCGATGGCCGTCCACTGGAAGCGGTTCATCGGGCCCTGGTCGAGGGCATGGCGCAGGTCACGATTCATGGGCGCACCTCCGGCGGACGGAGGTTCGGGAATGGGCGCACGGCATGGCGGGTTCCTCTTGTTCTTGTTGTGGAGGCTTTGGTGGCGCACACCCTGGCAGCAGTGGATCCCGAAAACAAGTCCTATTGGATCCCAAAATCACGGAATGAGCTGACGGGAACTACAGAGCCCGCAGCCTTTACGACGCCACACCCCTTATTCAACGGAGTTTCAGCCTGAACATGGAATTCGTTCGGTTATCGAACTGATTATTTTTCGACCACTACGGTTGACAGGCCTTCCGCTCGAAGCCAACCATTGGATCCAATAAAAACCACAAGATGAGGATCGCCCCATGTTCCCGAAGAACGCCTGGTACGTTGCCTGCACCCCCGACGAGATCGCCGATAAGCCCCTGGGCCGGCAGGTCTGTGGCGAGAAGATGGTCTTCTACCGCGGCCCCGAAGGCCGCGTGGCGGCGCTGGAGGACTTCTGCCCGCACCGCGGCGCGCCGCTGTCGCTGGGCTTCGTCGAGGACGGCAAGCTGATCTGCGGCTACCACGGCCTGGCCATGGGCTGCGAAGGCCACACCGAGTCCATGCCCGGCCAGCGCGTGCGCGGCTTCCCGGCGATCCGCAAGTTCGCCGTGGAAGAGCGCCACGGTTTCATCTGGGTGTGGCCGGGCGATGCCGCGCAGGCCGACCCGGCGCTGATCCACCACCTGGAATGGGCCGACAGCCCGGACTGGGCCTACGGCGGCGGCCTGTACCACATCCAGTGCGACTACCGGCTGATGATCGACAACCTCATGGACCTCACCCACGAGACCTACGTGCACGCCAACAGCATCGGCCAGAAGGAGATCGACGAGGCCGCGCCGAAGACCCGCGTGGAAGGCGACGAGGTGATCACCGAGCGGCATATGGAAAGCGTCATGGCCCCGCCCTTCTGGCGCCTGGCCCTGCGCGGCAACGGCCTGGCCGACGAGGTGCCGGTGGACCGCTGGCAGATCTGCCGCTTCACCCCGCCCAGCCACGTGCTGATCGAAGTGGGCGTGGCCCACGCCGGCCACGGCGGCTACCACGCCCCGGCGCAGCACAAGGCATCGAGCATCGTGGTCGACTTCATCACCCCCGAGACAGAGACCTCCATCTGGTACTTCTGGGGCATGGCGCGCAACTTCCAGCCCCAGGACGCGGCGCTCACCGCGACCATCCGCGAGGGCCAGGGGAAGATCTTCGGCGAGGACCTGGAGATGCTCGAACAGCAGCAGCAGAACCTGCTGCGCCATCCGCAACGGCAACTGCTGAAGCTGAACATCGACGCCGGCGGCGTGCAGTCGCGGCGCATCCTCGAACGCCTCTGCGCGGCCGAGCAACAGCATCCCGCCGCCACGCTGATCACCAGCGCCTGAGCCCCATCCCAGCGCCGGCCCGCGAGGCCGGCCAAGCGTGAGACCGCCACCGTGCTAGACGTCGTCATCACCCGCGTGCAGCGGGAAACCCCGGACATCCTCAGCCTCGAACTGGCCCGCCCCGACGCCGGCCCCCTGCCCACCTTCAGCGCCGGCGCGCACATCGACCTGCACCTGCCGGGCGGGCTGGTGCGCCAGTACTCGCTGTGCAACGCGCCGGAGGAAACCCACCGCTACCGCATCGCCGTGCTGCGCTGCGCCGACTCGCGCGGCGGCTCCCGCGCGGTGCACGAACTGCAGGCCGGGCAGCCGTTGCGCATAGGCGAACCACGCAACCTCTTCCCCCTCGCCGAAGGCCCGGGGCGGCGCCTGCTGCTGGCCGGCGGCATCGGCATCACCCCGCTGCTGAGCATGGCCGAGCAGCTTTCGCGCAGCGGCGCCGACTTCGAGCTGCACTACTGCGCGCGCTCGGCGCAGCAGGCGGCCTTCGTCGAGTACTTGGCGCAATCCGCGTTCGCCACCCGCGTGCATTGCCACTTCGATAACGGCGAGTTGGAGCGGCGCCTGGATGTGGCGGCACTGCTGGCGGCGCAGGTGGGCGATGCGCAGCTGTACACCTGCGGTCCGGCGGGCTTCATGGAGCATGTGCTGGACAGTGCGCGGGCCCTGGGCTGGGACGAGTCGCGCCTGCACCGTGAGTACTTCGGCGCTGAGCCGGACGTGGGCGGCGAAGCCTTCGAAGTGCAGTTGGCGAGCAGCGGGCAGGTAGTGCGCGTGGAGGATGGGCAGAGTGTGGTGGAAGCGCTGCGGTGCGTCGGTGTGGAGGTGCAGGTGGCGTGCGAGCAGGGTATCTGCGGTACCTGTCTGACGCGGGTGTTGGAAGGGGTGCCGGAGCATCGCGACCAGTACCTGACCGAGGATGAGCAGGCTGCCAATGACCAGTTCACGCCTTGTTGCTCGCGGTCGCGGAGTGCGCGGTTGGTGTTGGATCTGTAGGGATGGGATTGCTTGGGGAGTTTCCCGTGTAGGAGCGGGCCCTGCCCGCGAATCGCGCGCAGGGCGCGCTCCTACACCCTCCGGCAAACACACCGCCCCGTAGGATGGGTTGAGCGAAGCGATACCCATCACCGCGACCGCATGGGTTTCGCAGGCTCAACCCATCCTACGCAGAGCGCCTCGGCGCGGCCGGCAGAACCATGCCCCTACGACCGGTCTTTTTCCGCAGCAGTGGGCTTCTTCAGCACCGCCACACCCTCGCGCGGCGGGTGGAAGTATTCGGCGTAGCGCAGGGTAGCGTTGGCATGCTCGCGCATGATCGCCTCGGCGCGGGCGCCCTGGCCGTTGACCAGGGCGTCGTAGGCGGCGTGGTGCTGCATGTGGGCGAAGTTGAAGCGCTGGTATTCGCGGGGCAGGTTGTCGCGGTCCACCGCCAGCGAGCTGACCGAGGCGAACGGCAGGTGGTCGTTGCGCGCCAGGGCCTCGGCAATGGCGCGGTTGCCGCTGGCCTCGATGATCGCCTGGTGGAAGCGCATGTTGAGGCTGTGGTAGGCCTCCAGGTCCTCGGGCAGCACGTGGCCCTTTTCGAAAATGCGGTCGCCTTCGTCCAGGCATTGCTGAAGCTGCGCCCGCGTCTGCTCGGAGATTCCGCGCTCGGCCGCCTGGCGCGCCGCCAGTCCTTCCAGCACGCCGCGTACCTCCACGGCGCCGGCGATGTCGTCCTCGGTGACCTCGCGCACCGTGTAGCCACGGTTGCCGGCCTTGACCAGCAGCCCTTCCTGCTCCAGCACACGCAACGCCATGCGCACCGGCATGCGCGAAACCTGCAGGCGCTCGGCGGTGGGAATCTCGACGATGCGCTCGCCGGCGGCCAGTTCGCCGGAGGCGATCATCTTGCGCAGTTCAGCCAGCACGCGTTGGCCTGGTTTGCTCATCGAGGGGGCTCTTGTGGCGGGGAGGAGTTGGCGGATGATAACGCGGTGTGGTGCTTTTCGTAGGAGCGAGCTTGCTCGCGAACGGAGTTCCCCGGCAGCTGCGCAGTTGGCCCCAACCTCGGTCCCCTCTCCCCAGCCCTCTCCCTGAAGGGAGAGGGGGCTTGTCCGTGCCGAGAGAAGGAATGGTTTCAGCCGGAAACCAACGGGGCTGCCGACTGACTCAGGAATACTCAAACACTCCGAACGGTCCCCTCTCCCTTCAGGGAGAGGGTTAGGGAGAGGGAGCGGAGTCAAGCCAATGCAGAGGAATCGCCGGGAAACTCCGTTCGCGAGCAAGAACTAGGCGTCCCCCTCGCTCCTACAAGAGCCCGCGCTCCTCACCCCTTGCGATGCACCGAGAACCCCGCCCAGGCCTGACTCACCGGCATGATCTCCAGGCTGTTGATGTTGATGTGCGGCGGCTGGTTGACGATCCAGTGGATGGTCTCGGCGATGTCTTCGGGCTGCAGCGCCTCGGTGCCGGCGTAGGTCTTGTCGTAGCGCGCCTGGTCGCCGCCGAAGCGCACCAGGGAGAACTCGCTTTCGCACAGGCCCGGTTCCAGGTTGCTGACGCGCACGCCGGTGCCCTGCAAGTCGCAGCGCAGGCTCAGGGAGAATTGTTCGACGAAGGCCTTGGTGGCGCCGTAGACGTGGCTGCCGGGGTACGGCCACTGGCCGGCCACCGAGCCGAGGTTGAGGATGCTGGCGCCGCGGCCGTGGGCGATCAGCCGGGGCAGCAGCAGGCGGGTGCAGTACATCAGGCCCTTGATGTTGGTGTCGACCATGGTGTCCCAGTCGTCCAGGTCGCACTCCTGCGCCGGGTCGGCGCCCAGGGCCAGACCGGCGTTGTTGATCAGCCCGCGCAGCTTGTCGAAGCCGGCCGGCAGGTTGTCCACGGCGCGGGCCACGGCGGCGCGGTCGCGCACGTCGAGGGTGAGCGGCAGGACTTCGGCCTGGGCGGACAGCTCCTTGGCCAGGGCCTGCAGGCGGTCTTCGCGGCGGCCGGTGATCACCAGCGACCAGCCGTCGCGGGCGAAACGGCGGGCGCAGGCTTCGCCGAAGCCGGAGGTGGCGCCGGTGATGAACAGGGTGGGAGTCATGGGCCAATTCCTCTGCTGGCGGTTTTTCTGTCGGATTTCGCAGGATAGCAGCCCTGCCCCGTCAGCCAGCGCTACAGCGGCCGTCCACAATGGCCGAACAGTTCGGCAGGCGCCCAGGGACGCGGGACGGAGACGTTTTCCCCCAGGTTTTCCACAGGCTGTTCCACAGCCGGCAGCGGTTTTCCCGAATACCTGGCGAGCGCCTGCCACGGGCGCAGAAGCCCAGATGTTTCGCGGCTTGCGCCATGCCCCTGGTCAGTATTCAGGCAGTGCTGCGCAACCCACGGCGCGCCTGGGCCGGGAGCAGCTTTCCCAAGCTTATCCACAGCTTGCCCAACAGATTCCGTGGACAACCCGCTAGCCGCCCTGCTCCACCAGCAGGCGCGCGGCGATCAGGTCTTCCAGGGCGTAGCCGACCGATTTGAACAGGGTGATTTCCTGGTCGTCGCGGCGCAGCCCCCGGCCCTGCAGCAGGTCGCCGAGCTGGGTGTGGATGGCCGATTCGGCGATGGCACCCTCGGCCAGGGGAATCAGCAGGTCGCCGGCTTCCTCCAGCGCGCCTTCGCGGGTGTCGACGACGATGCGCGCGCGGCGCACGGCTTCGCTGTCGGTCTCGCGCATGCTCGGCAGGAAGGCGCCGACCAGGTCGAGGTGGGTGCCGGGGCTCAGCCATTCGCCGCGCACCAGCGGCTCGCGGGAGGTGGTCACGCAACAGATGGTGTCGGCCGCGGCCACGCCTGCGGCGAGGTCTTCGCAGGCGCGCACCGGGTAGCCTTCGCCGGCCAGGCGCTCGACCAGCGCGGCGACCTTGGACGGGTGCCGGCCCCAGATGGCGACGTCGGTGTAGTCACGCACCGCGCAATGGGCGCGCACCATGTGCGGCGCCAGGGTGCCGCTGCCGACGATGAGCAGGCGCTCGGCGTCGCGCCGGGCCAGGTGGTCCGCCGCCAGGGCCGAGGTGCAGGCGGTGCGCCGGGCGGTCAGCTCGGAGGCTTCGAGCAGCGCCAGCGGGCGGCCGTCGACGCCGTCGAACAGGCAGAACAGCGCCGCCACCGCCGGCAAGCCGCGCGCGCCGTTGCCGGGGAACACGGTGACCAGCTTGACGCCGATGTCCTGCCCCGGGCGCCACACCGGCATGGTCAGCAGCGTGGCGTCGCCGGGCAGCGCATGGCAGCCGCGCACCGGCGCCTCGCAGGCGCCGGCCAGGCCCTGGCGCAGGGCTTCGATCAGTTGTGGATAAGCCAGGCGCTCGGCGACGTCGGCGTTGGTGAGGAAACGGACATCGTGCATGGAGACTCCCCATAAAGTCAGGTGAGCCCTTGTAGGAGCGAGGGGGACGCCTAGTTCTTGCTCGCGAAGCTTTTCCGGCGAGAAGGGTTCGCGAGCAAGCTCGCTCCTACGAAGAGCAGATGTGCGGTCAGTGCCCACCCAGATAGGCGTCGCGCACCTCCTGGTTGCCCAGCAGTTCCGCGCCCGTACCGCTCATGCGGATCTCGCCGTTGACCATCACGTAGCCGCGGTCGGAGAGCCTAAGGGCGTGGTTGGCGTTCTGCTCGACGAGGAACAGCGTCATGCCGGTCTGCGCCAGTTCGCGCAGGGTCTGGAAGATCTGCTTGACCACGATGGGCGCCAGGCCCAGGGAGGGTTCGTCGAGCAGCAGCAGCTTGGGCCGGCTCATCAGCGCGCGGGCGATGGCGAGCATCTGCTGCTCGCCGCCGGACATGGTCATGGCGCGCTGGTTGCGCCGCTCCTTCAGCCGCGGGAAGAGGTCGAACATGCGCTGCATGTCTTCCTGGGCGTGGTCCATGCCGATGGGGATGGTGCCCATCAGCAGGTTCTCCTCCACGCTCATGTCGGGGAACACCCGGCGCCCTTCCGGCGACTGCGCGATGCCGTTGGAGGCCACGTAGTGCGCCGAGCGCCGGGCGATGTCCTGGCCACGGTAGAGAATCTGCCCGGCGGCCGCGCGCGGCTGGCCGAAGATGGACATCAGCAGGGTGGACTTGCCGGCGCCGTTGGCGCCGATCAGCGCCACCGTCTCGCCTTCGCCAACGGTCAGGGAAACCTTCTTCAGCGCCTGGATCGGCCCGTAGAACACATCCACATCACGGAATTCCAGAATCGGCGCCGTCATGCGACCTCCTCTTCGTCTGCGCCCAGGTAGGCGGCGATCACCTTGTCGTTGCTGCGGATCTCCGCCGGCAGGCCGCGGGCGATCACGTCGCCGTGGTCGAGCACGATGATGTGGTCGGAGATGTTCATCACCATGCCCATGTCGTGCTCGATGAGCAGCACGGTGATGCCGTGGTGGTCGCGCAGGAAGCGGATGATCCGGCTCAGCGCCTGGGTCTCGGCCGGGTTGAGGCCGGCGGCCGGTTCGTCCAGGCAGATGATTTCCGGGCGCGTGCACATGGCCCGGGCGATCTCCAGGCGGCGCTGCTGGCCGTAGGACATCTCGCCGGCCAGGCGGTTGGCGCAGTCCACCAGGTCGACCACTTCCAGCCAGTAGAAGGCGTGGTCCAGCGCGTCGCTTTCCGCGCGGCGGTAGCCGGGGGTGTTGAGGATGCCGGCGACCAGGTTGCGGTTGGCGTACATGTGCTGCGCCACCAGCAGGTTCTCCACCACCGACATTTCGCGGAACAGGCGGATGTTCTGGAAGGTGCGCGCCAGCCCCGCGCGGTTCACCAGGTGGGTGCCGCCGAACATCTTGTAGTAGACGCGGCTGCCGAACTGCGCCGGGTTGATGAAATCGCCGCCCTGGAACGGCTGGCCGAGGATCTTGATGACGTCGGTGGTGCCGCCCTGGGTGTTGAGCAGGATCTTCCCGCCGGTGGCCTTGTAGAAGCCGGTCAGGCAGTTGAACACCGTGGTCTTGCCGGCGCCGTTGGGGCCGATCAGCGCGGTGATGGAGCCGCGCTCCACGTCCAGGTTGACGTCGTTGAGCGCCTTGATGCCGCCGAAGTGCATCATCAGGTGCTCGACGCTGAGAATCTTGTCGCTCATGGCGCCACCCCCTTGCGTGCGGCGAAGCCCCGGCGGTTGATGCGGATCAGCCCGCGCGGGCGCCAGATCATCATCAGCACCATGAGCATGCCGAACAGCAGCACGCGGTAGTCGGCGAAGCTGCGCAGCAGCTCCGGCGTCACCGTCAGGACGAAGGCGGCGATCACCACCCCGAGGGTCGAACCCATGCCGCCGAGCACGACGATGGCGAGGATCAGCGCCGACTCGAAGAAGGTGAACGACGACGGGTTGACGAAGCCCTGGTAGCTGGCGAAGAACACCCCGGCCAGGCCCGCGGTGGAGGCCCCGAGCATGAAGGCCGAGAGCTTGACCAGCACGTGGTTCAGGCCCAGCGAGCGGCAGGCGATCTCGTCCTCGCGCAGCGCTTCCCAGGCGCGGCCCACCGGCATGCGCGTCAGCCGGTGCTTGACGTACAGCACCAGCAGCACCACCAGGAACAGCACGGCGTAGATGAAGATGAACTTGAGGTTCTGGTTGTAATCGATGCCGAGGAACTCGTGGATGGGCGTGCCGCCCTCCTTGGCGCGGCGGCCGAACTCCAGGCCGAAGAAGGTCGGCGCCGGCACCTGCATGCCGTTCGGGCCGCCGGTGAAGGACAGCCAGTTGTTGAGGATCAGGCGGATGATCTCGCCGAAGCCCAGGGTCACGATGGCCAGGTAGTCGCCGTGCATGCGCAACACCGGGAAGCCCAGTAGCGCCCCGGCCATGGCCGCGGTGATGGCGGCCAGCGGCAGCACCGTCCAGAAGCCCAGGCCCAGGTACTGGTAGCCCAGCGCCAGGCCGTAGGCGCCGATGGCGTAGAAGGCCACGTAGCCCAGGTCGAGCAGCCCGGCCAGGCCGACCACTATGTTCAGGCCCAGGCCCAGCAGCACGTAGATCAGCCCGAGGATGACCACGGTGAGCAGGTACTTATTGGCGAAGAACGGCAGCGCCACGGCGGCCACCACCAGCAGCGGGATGATCCAGCGCAGGCGCGTCTTGTAGCCCGGCGGCAGCACCTGGATGCCGGAGTCGGAGCCCTCGAAGCGGTCGAGCACGCGGCTGCCGACGGTGGTCTGCAGGAACAGGCTGAGCACCAGGCGCCCGGCCATGACCGCGCCGACCATCCAGGCCAGGCGCACCGGTTGCAGGTTGAAGCTGTAGCCGTCGAGCACGATGCCGACGATGGGGCCGAACACGATGAGGGCGACCAGGCCGGCCAGGACGGTGTCCACCAGGCTCTGCTTGAGGTCGATGCGCGGGGCGGAAGCGGTTGCGGTAGCCATGCTCACACCTTCGATACCTGGGGCCGGCCCAGGAGTCCTTGCGGTCGGAAGATGAGGATGGTCACCAGCAGGCCGAAGGCGAACACGTCCTTGTAGTCGGTGTTGACCATGCCGGAGAACTGCGCCTCGGCAACGCCCAGGATGAGGCCGCCGAGCATGGCCCCGGGCAGCGAGCCGATGCCGCCGAGCACCGCGGCGGTGAACGCCTTGATGCCGATGATGAAGCCGGCGTAGAAGTCGAAGGTGCCGTAGTTCATGGTGATCAGCACGCCGGCCAGCGCGGCCATGGCGGCGCCGATGACGAACACGTAGGAGATCACCCGGTCGGTGTTGATGCCCAGGATCGAGGCCATCTTGCGGTCCTGCTGGGTGGCGCGGCACATGCGCCCGAGCTTGGTGTACTGGATCACGTAGGTGAGCACGGCCATGCCGGCGAAGGAGGCCAGCAGGATGAACAGCTTGGTGTAGGTCAGCTGCACCCAGCCGTCGCCGATGTGGAGCTTGAAGGCGCCTTCGAGCAGCGTCGGCACGCCCTGCTGGCGCGGGCCCTGGGACAGCTGCACGTAGTTCTGCAGGATCAGCGACATGCCGATGGCGCTGATCAGCGGCGCCAGGCGCGTGGAGTTGCGCAGCGGCTTGTAGGCGATGCGCTCGATCACCCAGCCGTACACGCCGGTGACCAGGATGGTGAAGATCAGCGTGCCGAGGATCAGCAGCGGGAAGGAATGCAGGCCGAAGAAGGCCAGCAGCGCCAGGCCGATGGCGGAAAGGTAGGCCGAGACCATGTAAACCTCGCCGTGGGCGAAGTTGATCATGCCGATGATGCCGTAGACCATCGTGTAACCGATGGCGATCAGGCCGTAGACCGACCCGAGGGTCAGCCCGTTGATCATTTGCTGGAGAAAGATGCCGTCCACGATTGGATACTCACGCAAGCGGGGCAGGAAAAGGCTGACGCAGCGCGCCTGATGCGGCTCGTGACCGCCAGCGGGCGACGTCGACCTGCGGGGATGCCGGCGCCGCTCGTGGCGGCGTCGGCAGTCGGCGCTTCAGGCCGGGATCACTTCTTGAAAGCGTCCAGCTGGTGGTACTTGCCCTTGTCGTCCCACTCGTAGACCACGTAGTCGGAGACTTTCAGGTCGCCCTTCTGGTCCCACTCCTTCTTGCCCATCACGGTCTGCACCGGGTGCGACTTCAGCCACTTGGCAGCGGCCGCCGGGTCGGTCTTGCCAGCGCCGTTGAAGCCGGCCGCCAGGGCCTGCACCGAGGCGTAGGCGTAGAGGGTGTAGCCCTCGGGCTCGAAGCCGCCGGCGCGGAACTTCTCGACCACCGCCTTGCCGTCGGGGATCAGCCGCGGGTCGGCGCCGAAGGTCATCAGCACGCCCTTGACGTATTGCGGGCCGCCGGCGGTGGTGACCAGTTCGTCGGTGACGATGCCGTCGTCGGACATGAACTTGGCGGTCAGGCCCTGCTCGCGCATCTGCCGCACCAGCGGGCCGGCCTCGGGGTGCAGGCCGCCGAAGTAGACGACCTCGGCGCCGGAGGCGCGGATCTTGGTGACCAGGGCGTTGAAGTCCTTCTCGCCGCGGGTCAGGCCTTCGTACAGGACTTCCTTCACGCCGCGCTTGTTCAGCTGCGCGCGGGTGGCGTCGGCCAGGCCCTGGCCGTAGGTGTCCTTGTCGTGGATGACCGCGACCTTCTTGGCCTTGAGCACGTCGACGATGTAGTCGCCGGCGACGATGCCCTGCTGGTCGTCGCGGCCGCACATGCGGAACATGCCGGAAAGGCCGCGCTCGGTGACCGCCGGGTTGGTCGAGCCGGGGGTGATGGCGATGATGCCGGCCTCGTCGTAGACCTCGGAGGCGGGGATGGTGGAGGAGGAGCAGAAGTGGCCGACCACCGCCACCGCCTTGTCTTCGTCGACCAGGCGGTTGGCCACGGCCACGGCCTGTTTCGGTTCGCAGGCGTCGTCCGCCTTCACCAGCTTGATCTTCTCGCCGTTGACGCCGCCGGCGGCGTTGATGTCCTCGGCGGCCTGGGTCGCTCCGCGCCAGTATTGCTCGCCGAAGGATGCGTTGGCCCCGGTGTGCGGGCCGGCGACGCCGATCACGACGTCGGCCTGGGCGAGAGAAGTCATGCCCATCGCGGCGGTTACCGCCAGGGCCAGAAAGCCTTTTCTGAAAATCTTCTGCGACATGGAGTTTTGCTCCTGAGGTTTTTGTGGTGACGCGCGAAACAACAGATGTTGGCGATTAGCCAACAGCAAGCCGCGTGCCATCCGTTTTTGTTATTCGAAAAGTCGGACAGCAGAACCGGCCAGGGCCGGCAGAAAACAGCTTTTGGCGTGTGCAACCCCCAAAAACAAAAGGTGCAACCCAAACATCCGATGGGCGCAACCGTCCATCCCGCGAGCTGGCACAACCAGCAGCCAACGGGCGCAACCCGAGCGGTAACCATCGCTGTCACCTAACTGCACATTCTCGGTGCGCGCCCATCGAGGTAACGCACCAAAAAGGCTAGACCAAAGTGCAGAAGGGGCCAGACGAGGCGGACGGGGCCGGGCGCCCCCGTCCTGGGCGCGCCACTAGATCACCACGCGCAGGCACTGCCCGGCGTGGTAGAGCGAGAAGCCCGCCTCGTACAGGCAGCTGCGCAGGCCCGCCGCGGAAACCTCCTCCAGCGGCCGCAGGGGCATGGGCAGGGCGCTGGCCTCGCCGCGCAGCAGGAAGTCGGCGAAGGCCTTGCCCACCACGGTGCCGGTGGTCACCCCGCGGCCGTTGTAGCCGCTCATGGCGAGCAGCCCCGAGGCCGGCTCGAACAGGCGCATCAGGTGATCGGGGGTGAAGTCGATGCAGCCGGTCCAGGTGAATTCCCAGTCCACCTTGCCCAGCCGCGGGAAGTAGTGCTGCTGGATGCGGTCGGCCCAGCTGCGGATGAACCACTCCGGCTTGCCGGTGCCCTTGCCCAGGCTACCGAGCAGCAGGCGGCCGTCGGCGTCGCGGCGGATGCTGCTGAGCACCTGGCGGGTGTCCCAGGAGCCCTGGCCGCCGGGCAGGATGCGCGCGGCCTCGGCGCCCTCCAGCGGGCGCGAGGCGACCTGGTAGTAGTAGCCGGGGAAGAAGGTGCGGCGCAGCTGCGTCCACTCGCCCTCGGTGTAGGCGCTGGAGGCGATCACCACCTTCTGCGCCAGCACGCTGCCCTCGCCGGTGATGACGCGCCAGGCAGCGCCCTCGCGCTCCAGCGCGGTCACCGCCGAGTTGTGGTACAGCCCGCCGCCCAGCTCGACCACGGCGCGGGCCAGGCCGCTGACGTAGGCCATGGGGTTGAGGGTGCCGGCGCGGCGGTCGAGCAGCGCGCCGGCGATCCGCTCGGTGCCGCAGGCCTCGGCGCAGGCCGCGCCGGTGAGCAGCTCCACCGGGGCGCCGCGGCGCTGCCATTGTTCGCAGCGGCTGCGCAGGTCGTCCAGGCCGCGCTGGTTGTGGGCCATGTGCAGGGTGCCCTCGCGGCGCGCCTGGCAGTCGATGGCGTACTTGTCGATCAGCGAGAAGACCAGCGAGGGCGCCGCGCCGAGCATGCGGTTCAAGCGCGCGCCGACTTCCTGGCCCATGCCCGCCTCGATGTCGTCCGGCGGAATCCACAGGCCGGCATTGACCAGCCCGACGTTGCGCCCGGCGCCGCCATGGCCGGTGCGATGGGCCTCCAGCACACAGACGCTGCGCCCCGCCTCCAGCAGGTGCAGGGCCGCGGAGAGCCCGGTGAAGCCGGCGCCGACGACGCACACGTCGGCCTCGTGTTCCCCCAGCAGCGACGGCGCCTGCGGCCGCTCGGGGGTCAGGTGTTCCCACAGACACTCTTGGCGAAGCGACATCCAGCGATCCTTCTACGCGAACCTTGTGAATGACTCTGTACTGCGGCCGACAGCCCCTGTAGGAGCGAGCTTGCTCGCGAACCGATTCCGCTGCGGGGCCTGGTTCGCGAGCAAGCTCGCTCCTACGAAAAGCGGGGTCACCTCCGGGCTGTAGGCCTCAATCGAACACTATGCCCTGGGCCAACGGCAACTCCCGCGACCAGTTCACGGTGTTGGTCTGCCGGCGCATGTAGGCCTTCCAGGCGTCGGAGCCGGATTCGCGGCCGCCGCCGGTTTCCTTCTCGCCGCCGAAGGCGCCGCCGATTTCCGCGCCGCTGGGGCCGATGTTGACGTTGGCGATGCCGCAGTCGCTGCCGATCGCCGACATGAAGGCTTCCGCCTCGCGCACGTCGGTGGTGAACACGCAGGACGACAGGCCCTGGGGCACGGCGTTGTTCAGCGCCACCGCCTCGTCGAAGTCCTTGTAGGGGACCACGTAGAGGATCGGGGCGAAGGTCTCGTTGCGCACCACGTCGCTCTGCTCGGGCATCTCGACGATGGCCGGGGAAACGTAGAAGGCGTCGGGGAACTGCTGTTGCAACTGGCGCTCGCCGCCGAACACCGTGCCGCCCTCGCCGCGCGCCTGCTCCAGCGCGCCCTGCATGGCCAGGAAGCTGCGTTCGTCGATCAGCGGGCCGACCAGGTTGCCCTGCAGCGGGTGGCCGATGCGCACTTTCGAATACGCGGCCTTCAGGCGGGCGACGATCTCGTCCTTCACCGACTCGTGGGCGATCAGCCGGCGCAGGGTGGTGCAGCGCTGCCCGGCGGTGCCCACGGCGCTGAACAGGATGGCGCGCACGGCCATGTCCAGGTCGGCGCTGGGGGCCAGGATCATGGCGTTGTTGCCGCCCAGTTCGAGGATGCTGCGGCCGAAGCGCGCCGCCACGCGCGGGCCCACTTCGCGGCCCATGCGGGTGCTGCCGGTGGCGCTGACCAGGGCCACGCGCGGGTCGTCCACCAGGGCCTCGCCGGCGGCGCGGTCGCCGATCACCACCTGGCTGAGGCAGGCCGGGGCGTCGCCGAACTGCGCCAGGGCCTTGTCGAACAGGGCCTGGCAGGCCAGCGCGGTGAGCGGCGTCTTCTCCGACGGCTTCCACACCACCGGGTTGCCGCACACCAGGGCCAGCGCGGTGTTCCACGACCACACGGCGACCGGGAAGTTGAAGGCGCTGATGACGCCGACCACGCCCAGCGGCTGCCAGGTCTCGCGCATGTGGTGGCCGGGGCGCTCGGAGGCGATGGTCAGGCCGTAGAGCTGGCGCGACAGGCCGACGGCGAAGTCGCAGATGTCGATCATCTCCTGCACTTCGCCCTGGCCTTCCTGGGTGATCTTGCCGGCTTCCCAGGACACCAGCTCGCCCAGCTCGGCCTTGTGCGCGCGCAGCTGCTCGCCGAACAGCCGCACCAGCTCGCCGCGGCGCGGCGCCGGCACCGCGCGCCAGGCGGCGAAGGCCTGGGCCGCGCGGCCGATCTTCTGCTCCACTTCGGCGGCGCTTTCCAGGCGCACGGCGCCCAGGCGGCTGCCGTCGATGGGGCTGTGGATGACATGGTCGCCGTTGGAGTAGAGGGAGGAATCGACTCCCAGTTTCTCGAGCAGTGCGGAAATCATCGCGTCTCCTGAGCCAGTCGGTTAAGCCATTGGAATGCAAGCAGTAATAACCGGCTTGCAGGCGGCCAACAAACAACGTTTCCTATGCACATCATTCCGTAAATTCATGCCAGGGGCGGCTGCGCGTCGGCGGAGCCGCCCCTGGGGCCTTCACAGAGCCGATCACGACGATGCTCAACAAACGCCACCTGCCCTCCATGACCGCCCTGCAGTGCTTCGAGGCCGTGGCCCGGCACCTGAGCTTCACCCGCGCCTCGGAGGAGCTGGCGCTGACCCAGAGCGCGGTGAGCAAGCAGGTGGCGCAGCTGGAGGAAATGCTCCAGCACCTGCTGTTCCGCCGCGTGCGACGGCGCCTGCAACTGACCCCGGCGGGCGAGCTGTACCTGCAGGAGGTGCGCAAGATCCTCAGCCAGGTGGAGCTGTCCACCCGCTACCTGCTGTCCTACGGCGGCGAGACCGAGGTGCTGCGCGTGTCCACCCCGCCCACTTTCGGTGCGCGCTGGCTGATCCCGCTGCTCAACGGCTGGCGCCACCGCCACCCGAACATCCACCTGGACCTGCGCCAGGAACTGGAGCCCGACGACCTGCTGCACTCGCGCTGCGACGTGGCCTTCTTCTTCGGCCCCGGCACCCTGCCCGGCGCCGAGTGCCTGCACCTGTTCGGCGAGGAAATGCTGCCGGTGTGCTCGCCGGCGATCCTCCCGGCGCAGCCGCTGGACGACCCGCTGCAGCTGGACGAACTGGTGCTGCTGCAGAACGCCACCCGCCCGGAGGCCTGGCACGAGTGGTTCGCCAGCCTCGACCGGCGCAGCGAGCACAGCTTCCACGGGCCGCGCTTCGACACCTTCTACATGTGCATCCGCGCCGCCCAGGCCGGCTGCGGCGTGGCCCTGCTGCCGCGCTTCCTGGTGGAGGAGGAACTGGCCGAAGGCAAGCTGGTGGTCGCCTGGCCGCACAGCCTGCAGAGCCGCAGCGCCTACTACCTGGCCTACCCCGAGCAGGCCGCGGCGGTGCCCAAGGTGCGCGCCTTCGTCGAGTGGATCGGCGAGCACCTGCAACAGCCCTGAAGCGCCCGCGACCATCCGGGCATCGCCCGGCACGCCGTGTGCTGGTATTTTTTCCGCATCCGACGGGCCGCGCCCGTCCACAACCGGACAGAGGAGCCCCATGAAAACCATCCAAGACACCATCGCCAAGGACCTCAACGCGCAGCCGCCCTTCCAGTCGGAGGCCGACGTGCAGGCGGAAATCCAGCGCCGCATCCGCTTCATCCAGGACTGCCTGCGCGAGTCGGGCACCAGGACCCTGGTGCTGGGCATCAGCGGCGGTGTCGACTCCCTCACCGCCGGCATGCTCTGCCAGCGCGCCGTGGAAGGCCTGCGCGAGGAGACCGGCAACCCGGACTACCGCTTCATCGCCGTGCGCCTGCCCTACAACGTGCAAGGCGACGAGTCCGACGCTCAGGCGGCGGTGGACTGCATCGACCCGGACGAGCGCCACACGGTGAACATCGGCCCGGCGGTCCAGGCCCTGGCCGAGCAGACCCGCGCCCTCGACGGCCTGCCCGCCGCCACCGTGGACTTCGCCCTGGGCAATACCAAGGCGCGCATGCGCATGGTCGCCCAGTACACCATCGCCAACGCCCGCCAGGGCCTGGTGGTGGGCACCGACCACGCCGCCGAGGCGGTAATGGGCTTCTTCACCAAGTTCGGCGACGGCGCCTGCGACATCGCCCCGCTGACCGGCCTGGTGAAACACCAGGTGCGCACCATCGCCCGCACCCTGGGCGCCCCGGAATTCCTCGTGGAAAAAGTGCCCACCGCCGACCTCGAAGACCTGGCCCCGGGCAAGCCGGACGAACACGCCCACGGCGTGACCTACCAGGAGATCGACGCCTTCCTGCACGGCCAGCCGGTCAGCCCGGAAGCCTTCGAGATCATCAAGCGCACCTACGAGAAGACCCACCACAAGCGGCAGCTGCCGAAGGCGCCGTAAGCGGGCCCTGCGCCATTCCCCTGTAGGAGCGAGCTTGCTCGCGAACGGCGCATCCAGGATGCCGTTGGTGTTCGGATGAACTCCGTCCCCTCTCCCCAACCCTCTCCCTGAAGGGAGAGGGGGCCGTTCGGAGCGTTCGGCGAGCTCAGCGTCATCCTGATACGCCTAGCTACCCCCGTCATTTCCCCGTAGGAGCGCGCCCTGCGCGCGATTCGCGGGCAGGGCCCGCTCCTACAGGTTGCGCCGAGATGCTCTTCGTAGGAGCGAGCTTGCTCGCGAACGGCGCATCCCGGACGCCATTGGTGTCTGGATAAACTCCGTCCCCTCTCCCCAGCCCTCTCCCTGAAGGGAGAGGGGGCCGTTCGGAGCGTTTGGCGAGCTCAGCGTCATCCTGATACGCCTAGCTACCCTCGTAGGAGCGGACCTTGTCCGCGATTAGCCGGCCCCACCGGCGCGATTCGCGGATGAGATCCGCTCCTACGCTGCCCCACCCGCGCCATTCCATGTAGGAGCGCGCCCTGCGCGCGAAATCGCGGGCAGGGCCCGCTCCTACAGGTTGCGCCGAGATGCTCTTCGTAGGAGCGAGCTTGCTCGCGAACGGCGTACCCCGGATGCCATTGGTGTCCGGATGAATTCCGCCCCCTCTCCCCAACCCTCCCCCTGAAGGGAGAGGGGGCCGTTCGGAGCATTTGGCGAGCTCAGCGTCATCCTGATACGCCTAGCTACCCTCGTAGGAGCGGACCTTGTCCGCGATTAACCGGCCCCACCGGCGCGATTCGCGGATGAGATCCGCTCCTACGCTGCCCCACCCGCGCCATTCCATGTAGGAGCGCGCCCTGCGCGCGATTTCGCGGGCAGGGCCCGCTCCTACAGGTTGCCGGGAGGCACGGTATTCTGCGCCTATACCACCCGCGCCGGCAGCACGTACTGCCACACCGCCACGAAGTGCAGCAGGCTGCCGGCGATCACGAACAGGTGCCAGATGCCGTGCCAGTGGCGGAAGCGCTCATCGTAGGCGAAGAACAGGATGCCGATGGTGTAGCTGGCCCCGCCGGCCACCAGCCAGGCCACGCCGCCCGGGCCGAGGGCGCGGTACAGCGGGCCCAGGGCGATCAGCACGATCCAGCCCATCACCGCGTAGATGACGATGGACAGCACCCGCGCCTCGGAGCGCGGCTTGAGTTCCTGCAGCATGCCCAGCACCGCCAGGCCCCAGACGATGCCGAACAGCGTCCAGCCCCAGGCGCCCTTGAGGCTCACCAGGCAGAAGGGCGTGTAGCTGCCGGCGATCAGCAGGTAGATCGACAGGTGGTCGAGCTTGCGCAGGATCGCCTTGGCCCGCCCGCGCACGCTGTGGTAGGTGGTGGAGACGCTGTAGAGCAGCAGCAGGCTGCCGCTGTAGACCGAGACGCCGACTATCTTCAGCGCATCGCCGAGCAGGCTGCTGGCAACCACCAGCCAAGTGCCGCCCACCAGCGCCGCCACGGCGCCGAGCAGGTGGGTCCAGGCATTGAATCGTTCACCGTGGTACACGTTTTCCCCCTGACGCGCCCCAGGCATGGCGGGCCGCGTACCCGGATAAGTTAAAACGAAAAAGCCCGGCTGCAAGCCGGGCTTTCGTACGAGGCGACGAACTCACTTCAGTGCGAGGGTGCCCTTCATCATTGCCGAGTGGCCCGGGAAGCTGCAGAAGAACATGTATTGCTCGCCTTCCTTGAGCTTGGAGACGTCGAAGCTCACCGAGTCCTTCTCGCCGGAGCCGATGATCTTGGTGTGGGCGATCACGCGGGTGTCGCCGTCCTTCAGGTAGTTCTTGTCCAGGCCGGCGGCCATGCCGTCGGCAACCACGCCCTGCATGTCGGCGGCGGTGGTCAGTACCCAGTTGTGGCCCATGACGTTCTTCGGCAGGGCGCCGGGGTGGGACAGGTTCACGGTGAAGGTCTTGCAGCTCTTGTCCACGCTGATGGCGTTGGTGTTGAACTGCATCTGGTCGTTGCCTTGAATGTCCACCGAGCATTCGGCAGCCAGCAGCGGGGCGCTGAACAGACCGAGCAGGGTGACAGCAGCGAGTTTGTGGAACATACGAGCCTCCTGGGCAGGTTGGGCGGAGAATCCGGAACGGCAGACTGCCCGATAGTCGGGCGGCGCCTGCTGATCCAGGTCAATTCGGTGCGGGCGGCGCCATAGTCTTGCCAGCATGCAGTTCTATCAGGCTGATACGAAACTTCAACGAGGCAAATTAGCGCGCCCCGTCCAGCATAGACCGTCACGGATGCCTGACGGAGAGCGTCGCCATGCACGACAAATCGGATACAAACATGTATACAATTTTTCAGCAAGTCCTCGCGTGCTATGCCCAGGGCGCTTGCGGCGGCTAGGTCGGCCATGGCGGCTTGGAGCGCGGACACGCAGCAGTTACTCTGACGACCGTTTTGACGGTCACGGAGTTCCAGGCAATGACCTTGCGTTCCATCTGCGTATTCTGCGGCGCCAGCCCCGGTGCCAGCCCCATTTACCGCGAAGCGGCCGAGAGCCTCGGCCGGCATATCGCCGAACGCGGCCTGCGCCTGGTCTACGGCGGCGGCGCCGTGGGCCTGATGGGCATGGTGGCCGATGCCGCCCTGGCCGCCGGCGGCGAGGTGGTGGGGATCATCCCGCAGAGCCTGAAGGAGGCGGAAATCGGCCACAAGGGCCTGAGCCGCCTGGAAGTGGTCGACGGCATGCACGCGCGCAAGGCGCGCATGGCCGAGCTGAGCGATGCCTTCATCGCCCTGCCCGGCGGCCTGGGCACCCTGGAGGAGCTCTTCGAGGTCTGGACCTGGGGCCAACTGGGCTACCACGCCAAGCCCCTGGGCCTGCTGGAAGTGAACGGCTTCTACGACCCGCTGCTGACCTTCCTCGACCACCTGGTGCAGGAACGCTTCGTGCGCGCGGAACACCGCCAGATGCTGCAGCGCGGCACCACCCCGGCCGAACTGATCGATGCCCTGCAGGCCTGGAAGCCCCTGGCCGCGCCCAAGTGGGTCGACCGCGCGCCGACCTAGCGCCAGCACTCGGTGGTGGCCGGGCTGCGCTGGCCCAGGGCGTTGAGCGTCAGGGTGCCGCAGCGGGGATCGTTGCGTTGCGGCTCGACCTCCAGCAGGTAGCCGCCATCGCCATCTTCGCCGGCCGACAGCGTCAGGACGTAGCGCCCATTGCGTGAACTCGCCTGCAGGCCAAGGGAGGCGATGTCGGCATCGGCCACCACATAGCGGCGGTTCTGCGCGAAGAATCGTTCCTGGCGCGCCGCCGCCTCCATCAGCAGGGCCTGGCCTTCGGCGCGGTCGGAGCGCCGCACGTATTCCACGTAGCTGGGATAGGCGACGCTGGCGAGAATGCCGACGACGACCACGGCGATCATCAGCTCCAGCAGGCTGAACCCCCGCTGCCCGCTCATTCCGATGCCTCCATCTGGCGCCAGCTCTGCCGGCCCGGGCGGATACCGTCGTAGAAGCGCACCGCTCCTTCACTGCCGTGGGCGACACCCAGGCCGCTGGACAGGTCGAAGCCGAGGGAAGCCCCGCCCAGGCCGCCGGGGAGCAGCACGCCGGCAACCTTGTCGTTGTTGACACGGTCCTGCGCATCAACCACGCCGTCGTTGTTGTAGTCCAGCGCGTCCGCCAGCGGCGCCCCGCCGGTCAGGGGGTTGAGCGCCAGCAGCCAGGTGCTGACGCCATCCTTGCAGGGGTCGGCGTTCGGCGTCAGCGTGGCGAACAACGCCAGCCGGCCGCTGCTGGCCGGGTCGGCGACGACCTGTTCGCCGGTCTGCGGCAGGTCCAGCAGCCAGCCATGCTTGCCGTTGCCGCCCGAGCCAGGCTTCTGCGCAGCGGGCGCCCAGGCCAGCGGGTTGCTGCTGAGGCTTCGGTAGCTGTCGGCAGTCTGAGTGAACTTCTGGGCCTGCAGCCTGTTGCGCGTCACCGTCGAGTCGTTGCCGCCCTGCTCTCCCGACATCAGCCTGTCCCAGATGCCGTAGAGGCTCATCGCCCGGCTGGTGTCGGCCTCGGCGTCGTGGACCTCGAAGTACTTGCCGGTGCCCAGCAGCGCCAGCACGCCCTGGCCCGAGGGATGGCGGACCAGCCAGGGCGCCGCGGTGATGGGCTGGACATTGTTGGAGGCATCGCGGGCGCGGAACAGCGGCCGGCCGGCCAGCCCGACCCGGTAGTCGGAGGCGCTGGCGGAGTCGGGGCCGCCATATCCGTCCTGGCTGGTGGCCTTGTAGAGGTCGAAGCGCCAGAGGTTGCCGAGCAGGTCGCCGGCGTAGGCATGGTCGACGATGCCGTCGCCGTCCATGTCCGCGGCGCGGGGGCTGGACAGGCCGTTGGCGGCATCGCCGCCCTGGCTCACGTTGAGTTCGCGCAACAGCGCGCCGGTGGCGATGTCGATCAGGTAGAGCACCGCCATGTCCTGCAGGCCGTCGTAGCCGTTGGCCGCCAGTACCGCCCACTGGCCGCTGTGCAGGCGGGTGATGACCGGGCGCGCCAGGGTATGGCCGAGGCGCGCGAACGGGCCGGCGCCGCCTTCGATCTCCCAGAGCAGTTTCGGCTGCTGCGGGTCGGTGACGTCCAGGGCGAAGAGCGCGCGGCCGCCGGCGCCGAGGCCGCCGACCAGCACGCTGCGCCAGGCACCGCCGAAGAACACGTCCTCGGCGACCAGGGGGCCGTCCACCAGGTAGCGATGCTCCGCAATGGTGTAGCGCGGATCGGTCAACCGGTACATGCCGGCCAGGGCGGGCCGGGGCACGAAGGCGAAGACCTCTTCGCCGGTCTCGGCGTCGAAGGCGTGCAGCATGCCGTCGTTGGCGCCGACGTAGAGCATGCTGCGCCGCGAGGCCTGCGCCGCCTTGAATTCGCTGTAGGCGTTGTCCCTGCTGCTCAGGCCGTCATTGTCGGGGCTTTCCAGGCGGTCGCGTGGCAGCGCCGGGCGGGACGGCGCCGTCACCAGCAGCGGCGCCGAGTTGACGATGTCGCCGAGCAGCCCGCCGCGCCTGCGGAACTCGCCTCCTTCGAGGTCGCGCTTGCCGGCCAGGTACTGCACGCGCGCTTCGCCACGGGCGTCCTGGTCGCCGGAGAGCGTCTGGTTGAAGACGCGCCGCTGCCCGCTGTCGAGGTTGCTCCAGGCGAAGTCCACCAGGCTCTTGCCCTTGCCCATGAGTATCCGCCGCGGGCTCTTGCGCGCGTCGAGCAGCGCCTTGGCGCTCCACAGCTGCTGCCGGCCGGCGTTCGCCGGTTGCAGGTACTTGACCAGGTCGCCGCTCCAGTCCTCGCTGGAGAAGGAGGCGACGTAGACATGCGCCTGGTCCTTCACCTCGCCGGCCGCCACCGCCGGCCGCGCCGCCGAGGCTGTGCGATTGGCGATGCGCGAGAGGATGCTGGCGAAGGCGTCGACCATCTGCTGCGGGTCCTCGGTGCTGAAGAACTCGCCGCGGGAGTTGATCGCCGCGTGCCAGAGGTCGTAGACGTTGTTTTTATGATCAGAACTCGCCGGCGGCCAGGCGATGCTGCCGTTGGCCAGGCCCTGGTAGCCGGCCCCCTCGAAGGTGCCGCCCGCCCATTCCGGACTGACCAGCGACTGCCCCAGCCCCAGGCCCATGGTGAAGGTCACCAGGTGCTGCCAGGTCGCCGGGTTGTTGCGCGGGTCCCAGTATTGCCGGGTGGCGTCCGACTGGGAGAAGGCGACGTAGGGCTTCAGCTCGTTGGCAAGGTCCGTGCGCGCATCGGTGGCCCAGTAGTGGAAGGCCAGGTCGGCCAGGGTGTCCTTCGCCCCGTCCTTGAAGGGCGAGCGGATCGCGTAGCGAGTGCCATCCGGCAACGTCCTGCCATTACCATCAATGTTGCCACCCACGGAGCCTCCCCTGCCATTCCACCGACCATCAGTCATCATCAGGTGGTAGCTGGGGCGGCAGGTGAATTTCGGTTCCTTCTTGCCACCGGGCTCGAAGTCGTAGGCCGGGCCCTGATCATTGGCGATGAATTTGCCAGCCCGGTCCAGCGCCTGGCGCAGGGGCGTACCGCCGCTGAACCTGACGCTCGACAGCCAGTAGAAGAAGTCCGCGCGGTGCTTCTTGGCGAACGGACGCAGTGGGTTGCCACCGCTGTAGCTGATGCCATTGCAACCCCACTGCCCATTGAGTTGGCTGCAACTGTTCAAATCCTGCCAGGTCAACCGGATGGACTCGGGCAGGCTGTTGAAGGCCAGGTTGGCAGCGCTCTGGGTGGCCAGGGCGCGGTTGCGGTAGAAGGCGTACCAGATGGCGAAGTTCTCCCGCTCGTCCTCCCCGTTCGGGCCGGAGTTCGCGCCGACCTTGACCAGTTTGTAGCAGTTGTCGTTGTCGGTCGCGGACGCCGAGCAGCCGGACAGGCTCGCGTCGAACCTGTAGTAGTAGGCCGGCACGCCGCTGCTGGTTAGATCCGCCCAGTAGTTGTTCGTGAGAAATTCATTGCTACAGGAGGGAACCACCCTGCCGTTGAGTCGCGCCTCGCACGAGAACTGTCCTGTTCGTTCGATCTCCAGATTCAAGCCGGTGGCGATCTCCGTTCTCCAGACTTGCCCGTTGGAGGAGATATAGGCCTTGTGCTTGAAGTCCTTTTCGGGATGCTTCGCCACCTTGATATCGCTCGACGAATCCATGGAGTAACGCCAGGTCACCTGATACTCATTGGCCAGGTCGATCATCTGGCGTCTTTCATCGAAGCCGTTACGCCTGACCCGGGTGAAGTCGAAGCCACCGCCCTGGCTGACGGGGTATTCACGCACCGTCAGTTGACCGTTGCTGAAGGTGACCTGCTTCGGCACCCGGTAGGTCAGTTGGGGGTTGTAGTACATCGGGTTGTAGCTGGCTGCTTTCGCCTGGCGGGTATTGACCTGCCCATCAATGGCATCGGGAACATAGGCCGCCCACATGCTGCTGGAACTGTCCATCGTCAGGATCAGGTTCGGCGCCACCGTCTGGCTGAGGAACAGCGGCTGCTGGCTGATGTGCAGCTTATCGGCGCTCGCCGGTGTGATCAGCCAGGGAGCGGCCAGGCCGAGGACGAGACGGGGGTAGTGGCGGCGAAGGCTCATCGGCTTTCCTCAGTTCACGTAGCGCCGGGCGAAGACCGATTGCAGGAGTACCGGCGTGCGCCCGTCATCGCTCCCGGCATAGGCGCCGGCGTAGTAGTAGTCGGTGCGCAGCTGCGGCTCGTCGAGGTTGCCCAGGTTCAGGCCCCCGCCGTCGCTGGCGAAGTAGGCGGCGTGCTGGCGCAGCGTCCGGTCGAAGCTGCTCTGGCCGTCGTAGTCGATGGCGTTCTGCGCCTTCTCCCACCACTCACCCGGATCGCTGCTCCAGCCCCACTGCCAGGCGCCCTGCTCGTTGACGCGCCGCACGCTGTCCACCTGCAGCACGCAGAGGCCCTGGCGATCAACGCAACTGGTGCCCCGCTGGTCGTCGCTGCCGGCGATGTCCGCCAGGCGCCGCTCGACGTTGCGCAAGGCCGATTCGGCCGCATTGAAGGCGCGCACCTGCTCCGCGCGGTTGCCGGCCAGGCGGAACTCCAGCTGGCTGGCGGAAATGCCGGACAGGGCCAGCAGGGTCATCAGCAGCAGCATGACCAGCGCCACGATGAGCACGGCGCCGCACTGGGCCGTTGCGCTTGCACGGACAGTCATGGCTTCAGGCTCCTCTGGGCAATGGCGGCGAAGGCGATCTGCAACGGACGGGTGTCGCTGGCGGCGATGACGGGGGCTCGGCCACTCAGCGCCTGCCAGTCGTTGCGCACTCCGCTGGCGATGCCATCGCCCTGGCCGCCCTTGCCGGCGAACAGCAGGTACAGGCCGAGCTGCTGCACTTGCTCGGCGCTATCGGAAAGCGGCTGGAAGCTGAAATCCACCAGCTCCTCGACCAGCACGCGGCGGAGCCGGGGCCGCTTCCGCCTTCGACGAAGGCGGCGCAGGTCAGCGTTCCGGCGTTGCTGTCCAGCGCCAGGCGGGCGACCACGGTGAGCGGTTGCGTGGAGAAGGGCAGCGACGTTCCGCCGCAATCCGCCTCCTGCGCCTCCAGGCCACGCTGGTAGCGCACGCACAGGGCCGCGCTCTTGCCGCCCTGGGTCAGGGCCAGCGTCTGCCCGGCGGCGAAAGCCGGGCAGCCATGGACGGCTACCCGTGCCGGGAAGGCTTCCTCGGCTATTTGCGCCTGGGGTTTGGCCCGGTAGCCGGCGCGGCCCACCAGGCGCTCGATGGCGTGGGTGGCGAAACGGGCATTGCCCTGGTTGGCCAGTTGGCCGAACTGGAACTGGGCGTGGCGCTTCTGGTCGAGGAACAGCTGGGTGACGCCGATGATCAGCACGCTGCCGAGCAGCAGCGCCACCATCAGTTCGACCAGCGACAGGCCCCGCTGGCCATGGCGCAGATGAGAGCCCCTCATTTCACAGCTCCGCGCGCAGCACGTAGCTGCACACGCCCCCATCGCACATTTTCGAGCGTTCATCGGCCCAGGCGACGCGGATCATCACCAGGGAACCGGCGTCGGAACAGGCTTCGCCCGAAGCGCTGCGGCAGACCGCGAACTCCTTCGTCAGGAGGTCCGCGGTAACCGGCAGCAAGCGCTCGACCCGGCCACGCCAGCAGCCGAGGTCAGCGTCCGCGACGTCGTCGCCACCGCTACCGCGCTGCCGTGTCCCGCAGTTGTCTGGTATGGCTGGAAAGGCCGACTTCTCGGCCTTGAAATACTTCGACTCGCCGTCCGGTTGCCCCGTCGCGTCGAGCACCGCGTCGCGGTTGCTGCGCATCATCTCCAGCAGGTCGTGGGCGAGCATCACCGCGTTGCCCTGCAGGGTGGCCTCCTGGGTGTTCTGCACCGCCCGCGACTGCAGGGCGAGCATGCCCAGGCCGCCCACCGTCAGCACCAGCAGCGCCACCAGCACCTCGATCAGGCCGACGCCTGCGCACGCGGCCCTCATGAGCAGCCTCCGCTGGCCGGCAGGGCTATCTGCCCGCTGGCGAGGATGCGGATGCGCTGGCAAGTCGCGCCGTCCACGGCCGGGCAGATGCTGATGCAGGTCGCCTTGCCGCCCAGGCGCCCATCGGCGCGGAAGACGATGCTGTTCGCAGCGCTGGCCAGGACGACGGCGTCACGCAGCGTCACCTGCCGCAGGCTGGTGCTGCCGGCCGTCACCGCCAGTGCCCCGGTCCAGGCGCTGCCCTGGGCCGGCTTCAGTGTGACGGAGCGCCCGCGGCTGGCCGCCTCGCCGCGGGTATAGAGCAGCAGCGAGTACAGCTCCTGGGCGGCGCCCTGCACCTGTTGGTTGCGTATCAGTTGGGTGAAGCCGGGCACCGCGATGGCGGCGGTGATGGCCAGCACGGCCAGGGTGACGAGCAACTCGATCAGGCTGAAAGCGGCGAAGCGGGAATGGCGTGGCATCGGGCCCCCGGGCGATGAAGACGGCGACCGGTGCGGGAGGCGCCGGTCGAGGTCTGCCCAGGGTGCGCTTGTCGGCGGGGGGAATATGCAGGATGAATCGCCAGCTTCGGCCGGGCCTCCCCACTCGGGGGAAGGTGAAATTTCCTATGGCGGCAGGAAAGCTCCTGCGCGCTCACCGGCCGTCGAGGATTGGCGACCGCCCATCCCCAACGGCGTAGGAAAACGCATTCGGAAGCACCAGAGGCACCCTTGCGGTGCCCCTGTGTAAGGCGCGGCGCTCAGCCGGCGGGTTGCTGCACGATGATGGTCTGCGCCGGCATCGGCGCCGGGAAGCCGGTGCCCAGGGCTTCCTTGATGGTGCGGTTGGTGTCGAAGTAGACCTGCCAGTAGTTGTCGTTGTGGCAGTACGGGCGCACCGCCAGCACCGGGCCGACCAGGTTGAACTCGAGGATTTCCACGTCCACCGGCGGCTCGGCGAGCACGTTGGGGATCTGCGCGATGCGCTCCTTGAGCAGGGCCGCGGCGGCGGCGTAGTCGGCGGCGCCGGACAGCTGGGCCTTGAGCTCGACGCGGCGGAAGTCGTTGTGGCTGTAGTTCTGGATGGTGTCGCCGAAGATCTTGTTGTTGCCCACCAGGGTCAGCACGTTGTCCGGGGTGTTGATGGCGGTGACGAACAGGCCGATCTCCTTGACCGTGCCGGTGACGCCGGCGGCGGTGATGAAGTCGCCGACCTTGAACGGCCGCAGGACGATGATGAAGCCGCCGGCGGCGAGGTTGGCCAGCAGCCCCGACCAGGCCATGCCGATGGCCACGCCGGCCGCGGCGATCAGCGCCGCCAGGCTGGTGGTCTGCACGCCGAAGTAGCCGAGGATGCCGATCACCAGGACGATGTTGAGGGTCACGGTGATGAAGGAGCCGACGTAGCGCAGCAGCGTCGGGTCGACGCTCTGCCGGGCCAGCGCCCGCTCGACCATGCCCACCGCCAGGCCGATCAGCCAGCGGCCGATCACCCAGAAGGCGATGGCGGCGAGGATCTTCATGCCGAAGGCCAGGGCGTACTGCTGCACCAGCGTCCAGATTTCGTTGAACTTCTCCGTACCCACGTTGACGATGTTGGTGTCGCCCATTGCCTGGCCCATCCGTTGATTGGGAAATGACCAGGGAAAAGCTAGCACGCCGTTCGCGGCTTGCCCGGCGGGTGGGACGGAGCGACTCTTTTGCCGGCTGCGCCAAGGTGCTCTTCGTAGGAGCGAGCTTGCTCGCGAATGAGCCCCGCCGCGGAGTCTGTTCGCGAGCAAGCTCGCTCCTACGAGAAGCCGTGCCCGCCGGTATGGTAGGGGCTGGGCCTGCGCACGATAAGGCTCAAGAGCGCCCTCTCCCCAACCCTCTCCCGCAAGCGGGAGAGGGGGCTGTCCTGAGCGGGCGGGGAATCCGGGGTCGTCCTGGTACACCTGGCTACGAACAGCGCTTGCCCGTAGGGCGCAAGACCGTAGGAGCGGACCTTGTCCGCGATGGCCGGAACCACCGGCGCGATTCGCGGATGAGATCCGCTCCTACGCTGCCCCACCCACGCCATTCCCCTGCGCGCGTTTCGCGGGCAGGGCCCGCTCCTGCAGGCTGACGCCGAACTTCCAGCCCACGCCGAACGGCCCCCTCTCCCTCCGGGAGAGGGCTGGGGTGAGGGAACGG
>NZ_FOLS01000058.1 GCF_900112375.1 Pseudomonas citronellolis
AGTTGCCTTGGCTTGGGTGTTTCTGCGCCGCACCGAGTCTGCCCGACCGTCTTGTTTCGCCCCCTCGGGCGAGTCCCTTTTGTCAAACGCCACAAAAGGAACCAAAAAGGCTTGCCCCGACATACGGGCCCGATGGAGCCGGGCTACCCTCACGAATTCCCCCGCCACGGAGGCCCGCCCCGAGGGTACGTCCCTGTAGCCCGCGGGGCTCTCGCGACATCCATGTCGCATGACCTCCTGAGCGCCGGTTTCGCTCGGCCTTCTGAAGGGGCGTTCCGGTGCGTGTGGATGCTTCTCTGGAAGTCCAAAAGCCAGAGCTGAGCCGCTTTGCTCTTCGTAGGAGCGAGCTTGCTCGCGAACCCGACCGTCACTGGGTTATTCCCCTTCGGGCCAGCGCAAGCGCTGTTCGCGATGGAGCCGCGTCCCGCGTTCGCGGGAATGACGGGGGTGGGTGAGGAGTTTCAGGATGACTCTAGATTTCCCACCCACTCCAAACGACCCCCTCTCCCTCCGGGAGAGGGCTGGGGTGAGGGAGCGGAGCCAGCCCTGGGCACCTTCGCCGACCCACCGCATCGCTTGAATGAACAGTATTACGTTCTCGGACGGGCTTTTGCCGTCCGCGGCTTTGTATTCCCCACAACTTTTCTTACAGTTGTGGCAAACCCGCCGTGACCGCGTCGGTCGAATCCAGGAATCCCCGCCAAGGAGCGCTTCATGCCCAATACCCCCGACACCCACAGCAAGGTCATCGGCTACCTGCTGTGGATCTTCGGCTTCACCGGTTCGCACCGCTTCTACTATGGCAAGCCGGTGAGCGGGACCATCTGGTTCTTCACTCTCGGGCTGTTCTTCATCGGCTGGATCATCGACCTGTTCCTGATCCCCTCGATGGACGACGAGGCCGACCTGCGCTACCGCAGCGGCGCCCTGGACTACAACGTGGCCTGGATACTGCTGACCTTCCTCGGCGTGTTCGGCGTGCACCGCATGTACATGGGCAAGTGGCTGACCGGCATCCTCTACCTGTTCACCGGCGGCCTGTTCTTCATCGGCGTGCTCTACGACTTCTGGACGCTCAACGCCCAGGTTTCCGAGCGCAACGGCCCGCAGCGGCTGTAAGCGTTCCTTGCCAGAAAGCCCGCCCTCCGGCGGGCTTTTTCGTCAGCCGGCATGGCGACGGGCGCGTCGCCGGCCTATGGTCAGGAAGACCATAAAGGCGCGCCGCCGGGCGATCCCCGCGGCGCCGACAAGGAGTGGATGCCATGAGCAACGAACTTCGTCCTGCCGTACTCGACCTGATCGGCAACACGCCGCTGGTGCAGGTCAGCCGCTTCGATACCGGCCCCTGCACCCTGTTCCTCAAGCTGGAATCGCAGAACCCCGGCGGCTCGATCAAGGACCGCATCGGCGTGGCCATGATCGAGACCGCCGAGCGCGACGGCCGCCTGCAGCCCGGCGGGACCATAGTCGAGGCCACCGCCGGCAACACCGGCCTGGGCCTGGCCCTGGTGGGCCGCGCCAAAGGCTACCGGGTAGTGCTGGTGGTGCCGGACAAGATGTCCAGCGAGAAGGTCCTGCACCTCAAGGCCATGGGCGCCGAGGTGCACATCACCCGCTCCGACGTCGGCAAGGGCCACCCGGAGTACTACCAGGACGTGGCCGCGCGCCTGGCTGCGGAAATCCCCGGGGCCTTCTTCGCCGACCAGTTCAACAACCCGGCCAACCCCCTGGCCCACGAAACCAGCACCGCCCCGGAAATCTGGCAGCAGACCGGCCATGACCTGGACGCCATCGTCGTTGGCGTCGGTTCCGCCGGCACCCTCACCGGGCTGACGCGCTTCTTCCGCCAGGTGCAGCCGAACCTGGAGATGGTCCTGGCCGACCCGGTGGGCTCGGTGATGGCCGGCTACGTGCGCGACGGTACCCTGGGCGAGGTCGGTTCCTGGGCGGTGGAAGGCATAGGTGAGGACTTCATTCCCTCCATCGCCGACCTCTCCAGCGTGCGCCACGCCTATTCCATCAGCGACGAGGAAAGCTTCGCCCACGCCCGCGAACTGCTGCGCGCCGAGGGCATTCCCGGCGGTTCCTCCACCGGCACCCTGCTGGCCGCCGCCTTGCGCTACTGCCGCGAGCAGACGCAGCCCAAGCGCGTGCTCAGCTTCGTCTGCGATACCGGCACGCGCTACCTGTCCAAGGTCTACAACGACCAGTGGATGACCGACCAGGGGTTGCTGCAACGCAAGCGCTACGGCGACCTGCGCGACATCATCGCGCGGCGCTTCGAGGAGGGCCGGGTGATCAGCGTGGGGCCGGACGACACCCTGCTCACCGCCTTCCAGCGCATGCGCCTGGCCGACGTCTCGCAACTGCCGGTGCTGGCCAACGGCAGGCTGGTCGGGGTCATCGACGAATCCGATATCCTGCTGGGCGTGCACACCGACGCCAGCCATTTTCGCCAGCCGGTGGCCAGCGCCATGACCACCCGCCTGGAAACCCTGGCCCCGGACGCCAGCCTGGCCGAACTGCAGGCCGAGCTGGACCGCGGCCTGGTCGCCATCATCGCCGACGCCTCGGGCTTCCATGGCCTGATCACCCGTTTCGACTTGCTCAACCACCTCCGGAGAACGCTCCCATGAGCCAGGATTCCAAGACCCCGCGCGGTTTCGCCACGCGGGTCATCCACGCCGGCCAGGCGCCCGACCCTTCCACCGGCGCGCTGATGCCGCCGATCTACGCCAACTCCACCTACCTGCAGGACAGCCCCGGGGTGCACAAGGGCCTGGACTACGGGCGCTCGCACAACCCCACGCGCTGGGCCCTGGAGCGCTGCGTGGCGGACCTGGAGGGCGGCACCAAGGCGTTCGCCTTCGCCTCTGGGCTGGCGGCCATCTCGGCGACCCTGGAATTGCTCGATGCCGGCTCGCACATCGTGTCCGGCAACGATATCTACGGTGGCACCTTCCGCCTGTTCGAGCGCGTGCGCCGGCGCAGCGCCGGGCACGAATTCAGCTTCGTCGACCTCACCGACATCGGCGCCATCGAAGCCGCACTGCGCCCCGAGACGCGCATGGTGTGGATCGAGACGCCGAGCAACCCGCTGCTGCGCCTGGCCGACCTGGAGGCCATCGCCCGCCTGTGCCGCAGCCGCGGCATCCTCTGCGTGGCCGACAACACCTTCGCCAGCCCGCGAATCCAGCGCCCGCTGGAACTGGGCTTCGACGTGGTGGTGCACTCGACGACCAAATACCTGAACGGCCACTCCGACGTCATCGGCGGCATCGCCGTGGTCGGCGACAACCCGGAGCTGGCCGAGCGTCTGGGCTTCCTGCAGAACGCCGTGGGCGCCATCGCCGGCCCCTTCGACGCCTTCCTCACCCTGCGCGGAGTGAAAACCCTGGCCCTGCGCATGGAACGGCACTGCGCCAACGCCCTGGAACTGGCCCAGTGGCTGGAGCGCCAGCCGCAGGTGGCGCGGGTGCACTACCCGGGCCTGCCCTCGCACCCGCAGCACGAGCTGGCCAAGCGGCAGATGAACGGCTTCGGCGGGATGATCTCGATGGACCTGGCCACTGACCTGGCCGGCTCGAAACGCTTCCTGGAGAACGTGCGCATCTTCGCCCTGGCCGAGAGCCTGGGCGGGGTGGAGAGCCTGATCGAGCATCCGGCGATCATGACCCACGCCACCATTCCGCCGGCTACCCGGGCCGAGCTGGGGATAGGCGATGCGCTGGTGCGGTTGTCGGTGGGGGTGGAGGATGTCGAGGATCTGCGTGCGGATTTGGCGCAGGCGTTGGCGACTATCTAGAGGCCGACGCTTTTCGTAGGAGCGAGCTTGCTCGCGAACGGTGCCTTCCGGCGATGCTGTGCATGAGGTCACCTCCGTCCCCTCTCCCCAGCCCTCGGCTGCGCGCCCCGCCCTGAAGGGAGAGGGGGCTTGTTCGTGCCGAGAGAAGGCCTGGTTTCAGCCGGCAGTCTCTGTGCTAGCCGGCTGACGCCAGCACATCCAACTCTGCCCAACGGTCCCCTCTCCCTTCAGGGAGAGGGTTAGGGAGAGGGCGCTCTAAAGCTCAACACCGAAAGCTCCCGGCAAGCCCTGTTCGCGAGCAAGCTCGCTCCTACAGGAAAAGAAAAAGCCCGCCGGATGGCGGGCTTGTTCTTCATGCCTGGGCAACTCAGATGGCATGCACGATATGCCCATCCACCAGCGTACAGCGCACCGCGCCCGGCAGGCAGTGGCCCATGAACGGGCTGTTCTGTCCGCGGGAGTACCAGGTCTCGCCGGCCAGGGTCTGGCCCTCGGCTTCGAACAGCACCAGGTCTGCCGCCTCGCCCACGGCTATGCGGCCGGCCGGCAGGCGCAGCGCGGCGGCCGGGCCGCTGGTCAGGCGCGCCAGCAGGGTCGGCAGGTCGAGCAGGCCGTCCTGCACCAGAGTCATGCCCAGCGGCAGCAGCAGTTCGACGCTGCTGATGCCCGGCTCGGTGTCGGCGAAGGGGGCGTTCTTGGCGTCCGCCTCGTGGGGCTGATGGTGACTGGCGATGGCTTGTATCACGCCGCTCTTCACCGCCTCGCGCAGGGCGTCGCGATCCTTGCGCGAGCGCAGCGGCGGTTGCACGTGGTAGAGGCTGGAGAAGTCGGCCAGGGCCTCGTCGGTGAGGATCAGCTGGTACAGCGCCACGTCGGCGGTCACCGGCAGGCCGCGGGCCTGGGCCTGGGCGATCATCTCCACGCCGCGGGCGCTGGTCAGCTGGCTGAAGTGCGCGCGCACGCCGCTCTGCTCCACCAGCAGCAGGTTGCGGGCCAGGGCCACGGTCTCGGCGCTCTCGGGGATGCCGGCCAGGCCGCGGAAGCTGGCGGTGGGGCCGTCGTGGGCCAGGCCGCCCTGGGCCAGTTCGGCATCCTGGGAGGTGAAGATCACCGTCAGGTCGAAGGTTGCCGCGTACTCCAGCGAGCGCAGCAGCACGCGGTTGCTGGCCAGCGGCGCCAGGCCGTTGCTGAAGGCCACGCAGCCGGCGTCGCGCAGGGCGGCCAGCTCGGACAGCTGCTCGCCGGCCAGTCCGCGGGTCAGCGCGCCTATGGGGAAGACCTTGGCGTTGCCGGCCTCGCGGGCGCGGTCGAGGATCAGCTCGGCTACTGCCGGGGTGTCCAGCACCGGCTTGGTCTGCGGCGGGCAGCACAGGCTGGTGACGCCGCCGGCGCTGGCGGCGCGGGTTTCGCTCTCGATGTTGCCCTTGCGGCTGTAGCCCGGCTCGCGCAGGGCGACGTTCAGGTCCACCAGGCCGGGCGCGGCGATCAGGCCGGCGGCGTCCAGCTCCTGGGCAGCGTGGAAATCGGCCGGGGCCTGGCCCAGGGCGATGATCCTGCCGGCTTCTATATGGACGTCGCAGACCTGGTCCAGGCCGCTGGCCGGGTCGATGACGCGGGCGCCGTGAATGCTGACGGTCATTGCGCGTCCTCCTGTTCCAGCTGGCGTTGGGCGTTCTGCCCGCTCATGGCCATGGACAGCACGGCCATGCGGATGGCGATCCCGTAGGTCACCTGGTTGAGGATCACCGACTGCTCGCCGTCGGCCACCGCGGATTCGATCTCCACGCCGCGGTTGATCGGCCCCGGGTGCATGACGATGGCATCGGGCTTGGCCAGCTTCAGGCGCTTCTGGGTCAGGCCGTAGAGCTTGAAGAACTCGCCTTCGCTGGGCAGCAGGCCGCCCTGCATGCGCTCGCGCTGCAGGCGCAGCATGATGACCACGTCGACGTCCTTGAGGCCTTCGTTGGCGTCGGTGAACACCTTCACCCCGTAGACCTCCTCCAGGCCGATCGGCAGCAGGGTGCGCGGGGCGATGACGCGGATGTCCGGGCAGCCGAGGATCTTCAGCGCCAGCATGTTCGAGCGCGCCACCCGCGAGTGCAGGACGTCGCCGACGATGGCCACCGAGAGGTTCTCGAAGCTGCCCTTGTGGCGGCGGATGGTGAGCATGTCGAGCATGCCCTGGGTCGGGTGCCCGTGGCGGCCGTCACCGCCGTTGATCACAGCCACCCTGGGGCTGACGTGCTCGGCGATGAAGTGCGCCGCGCCCGAGTCGCTGTGGCGCACGACGAACATGTCGGCGGCCATGGCCTCGAGGTTGCGCAGGGTGTCGGTGAGGGTCTCGCCCTTGCTGGTCGAGGAGGTCGACACGTTCAGCGTGATGACGTCGGCGGACAGGCGCTGGGCGGCCAGTTCGAAGGTGGTGCGGGTGCGCGTGGAGTTCTCGAAGAACACGTTGCACACGGTCTTGCCGCGCAGCAGCGGGACCTTCTTCACCGCGCGCGCGCCGACTTCGAGGAAGGAGTCGGCGGTGTCGAGGATTTCGGTCAGCAGCTCGCGGGGCAATCCGTCGAGCGAGAGGAAGTGGCGCAGCTGGCCCTGGTCGTTGAGCTGCAGCGGGCGCTTGGCGTCTGTCGGCATGGGGCAGGCCCTGAAATGTGGAGAGGTGGCGCGCGCGTTCAGAGCGCGCTGATAAGGGTGCGCTCGAGGACGAGTGGTGCGGGACCGCGCAATTTTACCCTTTCATTGGGGGCCAGCGACAGGGTCTGACCGACCACGTCGGGGCGGATCGGCAGTTCCCGGGCGTTCAGGTCCAGCAGGCAGACCAGGGTCACGCTGGCCGGGCGGCCGTAGTCGAACAGCTCGTTGAGCGCGGCGCGGATGGTGCGGCCGCTCATCAGCACGTCGTCGACCAGGACCAGGTGCTGGCCGTCGATCTCGAACGGCAGTTCCGACGGACGGACCTGCGGGTGCAGGCCGCTGCGGGTGAAGTCGTCGCGGTAGAAGGAGACGTCGAGGATGCCGAGGATCTCCTCGCTGTGCAGTTCCTTGAGCAGGGCCTGGGCGACCCAGATGCCGCCGGTGTGGATGCCGACGAAGCGCGGCGTGTCTATGCCGCGCTCGGCGAGGTGGTTGCGCAGGTCGGTGGCCATGCGCGGCAGGAGTTCGGCGGGACTGGGCAGGTTCATGACATCTCCTGGATGACTCGTGGCGGTCCAGGCTGGGCCGCCGTGGATTCCTCGGGCGCCCGTGTGCGGCGGGTACCCGCTCAAGATTAGCGCGTGTGCTGCGGCCGGCACTGCCGCAGGTCAAGCGCCGCCGTGGGCCTCCAGCCAGCCCTCGAGCAGCAGGGCCGCGGCCAGGGCGTCCACCGGGCGTTCGCGGTAGCCGTCGCGCTGGCCCTGGGCCAGGCGCTCGCCCTTGGCGGCGTAGGTGGTCAGGCGCTCGTCGTGGGTGTGCACCGGCAGGTTGTAGCGGCCGTGCAGGCGGCGGGCGAACTTCTCGGCGCGCTCGCTCATCTCGCTGGGCGTGCCGTCCATGTTCAGCGGCAGGCCGACGACGATGGCGTCCGGTTGCCATTCCTTGATCAGCGCCTCGACGCGGTTCCAGTCCGGCACGCCGTTCTGTGCTTTGAGCACGCAGAGTTCGCGGGCTTGGCCGGTGACCGCCTGGCCGACGGCGACGCCGATCTGCTTGGTGCCGTAGTCGAAGCCCAGCAGCAGGCGCGGCGCGGCCATCAGGCGTGCCCGGCCTGGGCGGTGAGCAGGCTGAGATTGATCCCCAGGCGCTGCGCGGCGGCGGCCAGGCGCTGCTCGGCGGGCACGTCGAAGAGCACCTCCAGGTCGGCCGGGCAGGTCAGCCAGGCGTTGTCGGCCAGCTCGGCTTCCAGCTGGCCGGCTTCCCAGCCGGCGTAGCCGAGGGCGATGACGCTCTGCGCGGGGCCGCTGCCGTCGGCGATGGCGAAGAGCACGTCCTGGGAGGTGGAGAGGTTCAGCTCGCCCAGCTCCAGGGTGGCCTGGAACAGTTGCCCGGCCGGGTGCAGGACGAAGCCGCGGTCGGTCTGCACCGGGCCGCCGCTGTAGACGGTGATGCCCTGGCAGCGCGCCGGCGGCAGGGGCTCGGGGCGCAGTTGCTCGAGCACGTCGCTGAGGTTCAGGCCGCTGGGGCGGTTGATCACCAGGCCCATGGCGCCCTGCTCGTTGTGCTCGACCAGGTAGGTCAGGGTCTGGGCGAAATTGGGATCGGCCATGTGCGGCATGGCGATCAGGAAATGGTGCTTGAGGTAGGTGGGCGCTGTGTTCATGGCGCTAGTTTCAGGCTTGGGCGCGCGGCCTGCAAGCCGCCCGGAAGGGGCTATCGACTCGACAGGCGGTCGCCGCGCTCGAAGCGCCAGGTGCGGATGATTTCCAGGCGGTCGATGTCCGCCAGGTCGCCGCTGAACGGGGCGAAGGGCGCGGCCAGGCGGACGATGCGCTGGGCGGCCTGGTCGAGCAGAGGCTGCCCGGAGGATTCCAGCACCTGCACCTCGTACAGCGAGCCGTCGCGGTTGATCGACACCAGCAGCCGCAGGCTGCCGTAGATGCGCTGGCGGCGGGCCTCGTCGGGGTAGTTGAGGTTGCCGATGCGCTCGATCTTCTTGCGCCACTCCTCCTTGTACCAGGCGCCTTTGTCGCGCATGGTCGAGGCGGCGGTCAGGCGGTGGATGCGCGGGCGCTTGGCGTAGGCCTGGCGCTCCTTGGCCAGGTCCGCCTCGAGGCTGGAGATTTCCGCCGACAGCTGGCTGGAGTCGAACTGCGGCGCCGGCTGGGCGACCTGCTCGGCCTTGGGCTTCTGCGGCTTGGCCTGGACCTTCTGCGGCTTCGGCGCCTTGGTGGCCACGGCGGTCTTCGGCGATTCCGCCTCCTTGGCCTGCTTCGGCGTCGGCGGCGGGGCGACCTTCTTCGCCTCGCTGTCCTGGAACGGCGCCTGCTCGGTGGTCTTGGGGATGGCCTTGTGCTCGAGGGTGCCGCTGCCTTCCTGGTTCATCTGCGCCAGGTAGTCGGCCTTCTCCGGCTTCTTCTCGCTCTTGAAGGTGGCCAGGGTGATTTCCAGCGTCTTGCTCAGCTGGCTCGGGTGGGGCATGGAGAAGCCCACGCCGAGGATCAGCGCCACATGCAGCACCGCCGCCACGAACAGGGTGAAGCCCAGGCGGTCCGCCGGGCGGACGCCGGAGGACGGGAAGGCTTGGGGGGAGGTTGCAGCGTTCATTGCATATAGGGTTGGCCGGGGTGGGCGAAGTCTGCTTTCCCCGGCCGCCGCCTGCAAGCGGCAAGCGTCAAGTTGTCGGCTGCGTCAAACTTGCGCCGCCGCCGCGCGGGCCTTGAGCTTGCCCTCGATGGCGTCCATCAGGCGCTCGCCGATGCGGGTGTCGTAGGCCTTGTCGATCTCGCGGATGCAGGTCGGGCTGGTGACGTTGATCTCGGTGAGGTAGTCGCCGATCACGTCCAGGCCGACGAACAGCAGGCCGCGCTCGCGCAACTGCGGACCGACCTGCTGGGCGATCCAGCGGTCGCGCTCGGTCAGCGGCTGGGCCACGCCGCGGCCGCCGGCGGCGAGGTTGCCGCGCGTCTCGCCCTGGGCCGGGATGCGCGCCAGGCAGTATTCCACCGGCTCGCCGTCGATCATCAGGATGCGCTTGTCGCCGTCCTTGATCTCCGGGATGTAGCGCTGTGCCATGATCTGCTGGTGGCCGTGCAGGGTCAGGGTCTCGAGGATCACCGAGAGGTTCGGGTCGCCCTCGCGGTGGCGGAAGATCATGGTGCCGCCCATGCCTTCGAGGGGTTTGAGAATGATGTCACGATGTTCGGCGGCGAACTCGCGCAGAATGTCGGCGCGCCGTGTGACCAGTGTCGGCGGCGTGCACTGCGGGAACAGCGTGGCGAAGAACTTCTCGTTGCAGTCGCGCAGGCTCTGCGGGCGGTTCACCACCAGGGTGCCGGCGCGCTCGGCCTGTTCCAGCAGGTAGGTGGAATAGATGTACTCGTTGTTGAAGGGCGGGTCCTTGCGCATCAGGATCACGTCCAGCTCGGCGAGCGGCAGGTCGATCTCCTGGTCCAGTTCGTACCAGCGCTCGGCGTCGTCGAAGACCTTCAGGGGGCGAATCTTGGCCCGTGCGGCGTTCGCTTTCTGGTAAAGATCCTGTTGTTCCATGTAGAACAGCGTCCAGCCACGGGCCTGGGCCGCCAGCAGCATCGCCAGGGAGCTGTCCTTCTTGAAGTTGATGCTCGCGATGGGGTCCATCACGATGCCCAGGCGTACGCTCATGGGGAGTCCTCCGAAAGGGGGTGGTGCGGCGACGAACCGCGCCGAAAAGGGCGGAAAAGGATGCTCAGGGTGGCGCCGGATATGTGCCCGGTCAAGGAAAAAGCCAGCGCATCCGGGGTGTTATGGATGGATGCGGGAGAGTGTGCTAAAAGACTCCGACGATTGGGTCGCAGCCCGAACGGTGGCAGGGCGTCAGCGCACTGAATATAAGACAGTAACGATTCACCGAGATGGTAAAAGGGCGAACATGGAACAGCATTCCGATGGTTTGAAGGTGATGGTCATCGACGATTCCAAGACGATCCGTCGTACCGCCGAAACCCTGCTCAAGAAAGTCGGCTGCGATGTCATCACGGCCATCGATGGCTTCGACGCGCTGGCGAAGATCGCCGACACCCATCCGAACATCATCTTCGTCGACATCATGATGCCTCGGCTCGACGGCTATCAGACCTGCGCCCTGATCAAGAACAACAGCGCCTTCAAATCCACCCCGGTGATCATGCTGTCCTCCAAGGACGGCCTGTTCGACAAGGCCAAGGGTCGTATCGTCGGCTCCGACCAGTACCTCACCAAGCCCTTCAGCAAGGAAGAGCTGCTCGGCGCCATCAAGACCCACGTGCCCGACTTCACCCCGGTGGAGCAAGCTTCCTGATGTCCGGCCCTGCGTGCCGGTGATGCCTTTTCCTGGGGGACCCCATGGCTCGAATCCTCATTGTTGATGACTCTCCGACCGAGATGTACAAGCTGACCGCGATGCTGGAGAAGCATTCGCACCAGGTGCTCAAGGCGGAGAACGGCGCCGACGGCGTCGCCCTGGCCCGGCAGGAGAAGCCGGACGTGGTCCTGATGGACATCGTCATGCCCGGGCTGAACGGCTTCCAGGCCACCCGGCAGTTGTCCAAGGACCCGGAGACCAGCGCCATCCCGGTCATCATCGTCACCACCAAGGACCAGGAGACCGACAAGGTCTGGGGCAAGCGCCAGGGCGCTCGCGACTACCTGACCAAGCCGGTCGACGAAGAAACGCTGCTCAAGACCATCAATGCGGTACTCGCCGGCTGACGCCGGGCGGGGCCCGAATAACTATTAGAAAAGGCCAGGGCCGGCATGTCTGAAGTCCAGAGTCCCTTCCAGCTTCTCGTCGAGATCGATCAGCGCTGCCGTCGCCTGGCTGCCGGCCTGCCGGCGCAGCGCGAGGTCGTGCAGAGCTGGAACGGCATCGGCTTCCGCATGGCCGGCCGCCTGTTCGTGGCGCCCATGGGGGAGGTCGGCGAAGTGCTCCACGAGCCGCGCTACACCCTGTTGCCCGGCGTGCGCGAGTGGGTCCGGGGCGTGGCCAACGTCCGCGGTCGGCTGCTGCCGATCATGGACCTGTGCGGATTTCTCGGCGCGGAGCTGTCGCCGTTGCGCAAGCAGCGCCGCGTGCTGGTGGTAGAACACGGGGAGGTGTTCGCCGGGCTCATCGTCGATGAGGTCCTGGGCATGCAGCACTTCCCGGTGGATGCCTTCAGCGAGCAGTTGCCGCCCCTGGAGGCGGCCCTGCAACCCTTTGTTCATGGCGTATTCCATCGAGAGCAGCCCTGGCTGGTATTCAGCCCGCATGCCCTGGCGCAGCACCCGGGCTTCCTCGACGTCGCCAGCTAGTTGAAACCGGTTGGGTCGGGAACTTCCGGCCCGTGTCGTGACATGGAAACCGAAATCGTGGTGGGTCCAGGCGGGGGCCGTATATGAAGAAAATCAAGACAGGCAATCTCTTTGCGGGGACGCGCAGCAGTTCACTGATCGCGGGGCTGTTCATCGTCCTGATCGTCTCGATCGTGCTGCTGTTCGCCAACTTCGCCTACCTCAACACCCAGTCGAACCACGACAAGCAGTACATCGGCCATGCCGGCGAACTGCGCGTGCTGTCGCAGCGGATCGCCAAGAACGCCACCGAAGCGGCGGCGGGCAAGAGCGAGGCGTTCAAGTCGCTGAAGGACGCCCGCAACGACTTCGAGAAGCGCTGGAACGTGCTGCTCAAGGGTGACGAGAGCACCGGCCTGCCGCCGAGCCCGGCCGCCGTGCAGACGCAGATGGCCGACGTGCAGAAGGACTGGGACCTGCTGCGCAAGAACACCGACTCCATCCTCGCCAGCGAACAGACCGTGCTCTCGCTGCACCAGGTGGCCGCGACCCTCGCCGAGACCATCCCGCAGCTGCAGGTGACCTACGAGGAAGTGGTGGACATCCTCCTGGAAAGCGGCGCGCCGGCCGACCAGGTCGCCGTGGCCCAGCGCCAGTCGCTGCTCGCCGAACGTATCCTCGGCTCGGTGAACAAGGTGCTCGCCGGCGACGAGAACTCGGTGCAGGCCGCCGACAGCTTCGGCCGCGACGCCAGCCTGTTCGGCCGGGTGCTCAAGGGCATGAAGGAAGGCAACGCGGCGATGAGCATCTCCAAGGTGACCAACGCCGAGGCGGTGGATCGCCTCAACGAGGTTTCCGAGCTGTTCGAGTTCGTTTCCGGCTCGGTGGACGAGATCCTCGAGACCTCGCCGGAACTGTTCCAGGTCCGCGAGTCCGCCAACACCATCTTCAGCAGCTCGCAGACCCTGCTGGACAAGGCCTCCAAGCTGGCCGACGGCTTCGAGAACCTGGCCGGCGGCCGGCACCTGAACCAGGTGGCGAGCGTCGCGCTGGGCATCCTCGCCCTCGGCTCGATCATCCTCATCGGCCTGGTGATGGTCCGCGAGACCAACCGCCGGCTGGCCGAGACCGCAGAGAAGAACGAACGCAACCAGGCGGCGATCCTGCGGCTGCTCGACGAGATCGCCGACCTCGCCGACGGTGACCTGACCGTGGCCGCGACCGTGACCGAGGACTTCACCGGCGCCATCGCGGACTCCATCAACTACTCCATCGACCAGCTCCGTGAGCTGGTGGAAACCATCAACCTCACCGCCGTGCAGGTGGCCGCCGCCGCCCAGGAAACCCAGGCCACGGCGATGCACCTGGCCGAGGCCTCCGAGCACCAGGCCCAGGAAATCGCCGGCGCCTCCGCGGCGATCAACGAAATGGCCGTGTCCATCGACCAGGTATCGGCGAACGCCAGCGAATCCTCCGCGGTGGCGGAACGTTCCGTGGCCATCGCCAACAAGGGCAACGAGGTGGTGCACAACACCATCACCGGCATGGACAACATCCGCGAACAGATCCAGGACACCTCCAAGCGGATCAAGCGCCTGGGCGAGTCGTCCCAGGAGATCGGCGACATCGTCAGCCTGATCAACGACATCGCCGACCAGACCAACATCCTCGCCCTGAACGCCGCGATCCAGGCGTCCATGGCCGGTGACGCGGGCCGCGGCTTCGCCGTGGTGGCGGACGAGGTACAGCGCCTGGCGGAACGTTCCTCCGCCGCGACCAAGCAGATCGAGGCGCTGGTGAAGACCATTCAGACCGACACCAACGAGGCGGTGATCTCCATGGAGCAGACCACCTCCGAAGTGGTCCGCGGCGCCCGCCTGGCGCAGGACGCCGGTGTGGCCCTGGAAGAGATCGAGAAGGTATCCAAGACCCTGGCGGCGCTGATCCAGAACATCTCCAACGCCGCCCGTCAGCAGGCGTCGTCCGCCGGCCACATTTCCAACACCATGAACGTGATCCAGGAGATCACCTCGCAGACTTCCGCCGGTACCACCGCCACTGCGCGCAGCATCGGCAACCTGGCGAAGATGGCGAGCGAGATGCGCAACTCGGTATCCGGCTTCAAACTGCCGGACCTGGCAGAACAGGCCTGAGCGGAGGTGCGCGGGGCTGAAGGGCACCGCGCACGACAGTCTTGAGCGAGAGGCGCGACATGCAGGCAACTGGCGTCTGGTCGTTGCAGCCGTTGGCCGACATGTCGGCGGCGGAGTTCCGCGACTGGCAGGCTCTGCTGGAAGAACGCACCGGCGTTGTAGTCAACGAACAGCGCCGGACCTTCCTGCAGACCAGCCTGGGCGCGCGCATGCGCGAACTGGGCATCGGCGACTACGCCAGCTACTACCGCCAGGTCACCGACGGCCCGCGGGGCGCGGTGGAGTGGTCGAACCTGCTGGACCGCCTGACCGTCCAGGAAACCCGCTTCTTCCGCCACCTTCCGTCCTTCGAGCTGCTCGCCGGCTACGTCCGCGAGCGCCTGCCGGCGCTGGGGCGGCCGCTGGCGCTGTGGAGCGTGGGCTGTTCCAGCGGCGAGGAGCCGTACTCGCTGGCCATGGTGGTCGCCGAGGCGCTGCGCGAGCTGGAACTGCCGTCGCTGTACGGGGTGAGCGGCACCGATATTAGCCTCAGCGCCCTGGGCAAGGCCCGCGAGGCGCTGTACCCGGCGCGCAAGCTGGCGGATGTCGAGGACGAACTGCGGCAACGCTATTTCCGGGAAGAGGCCGACGGCCGCTACCGGGTTCGACCCGAGCTGGCCGAGCGGGTGTGCTGTACGCGATTGAACGTGCTGGACCTGGGGCAGGCGCCCATGTCCGGCCTGGACGTGATCTTCTGTCAGAACCTGTTGATCTACTTCCGCCGCTGGCGGCGCCGGGACATCCTCAACCGCCTGGCCGAGCGCCTGGCGCCGGGTGGGCTGCTGGTGATAGGCGTTGGCGAGGTTGCCGAATGGCAGCACCCGGACCTGGTGCCGGTGGCCGACGAGCGGGTTCTGGCCTTTACCCGGAAGGGATGACACAGACACATGAGTGGAGTGGCTATGGGTGATCGGCACGATTATGTCGCCCTGGAATGGGTGAAAGGCGAGATCGCCGAGACCCTCAAGCAGGCGCGGCAGGCCCTGGAGGCGTTCGTCGAGAATCCGCAGGACCCCACGCGCATGGGTTTCTGCCTGGCCCACGTCCACCAGGTGCGGGGCACCCTGCAGATGGTGGAGTTCTATGGCGCCGCCCTGCTCGCCGAGGAAATGGAGCAGCTCACCCAGGCGCTGATCGACCAGCGCGTGCCCAGCCAGGGCGAGGCCCTGGAAGTGCTGATGCAGGCCATCCTGCAACTGCCGGTGTACCTGGACCGTATCCAGAGCGCGCGCCGCGACCTGCCGATGGTGGTGCTGCCGCTGCTCAACGACCTGCGCGCCGCCCGCGGCGAGAAGCTGCTTTCGGAAACCAGCCTGTTCGCCCCCGACCTGTCCGGCGGCAAGCCGCTGCTGCCCCACGACGCCCTGGCGCGCCTGCGCACCTCCGAGCTGCCGACGCTGCTGCGCAAGCTGCGGCAGATGCTGCAGGTGGCGCTGGTCGGGGTGATCCGCAACCAGGACCTGCCGACCAACCTGGGCTACATGGCGCGGGTCTTCGCCCGCCTCGAATCGCTGTGCAAGGAGGCCCCGCTGGGCCGCCTGTGGACCATCGCCTCGGCCATGGTCGAGGGCCTGGCCAACGGCAGCATCGCCAATGGCACCACGGTGCGCAACCTGCTGCGCCAGGTCGACCGCGAGTTCAAGCGCCTGGTCGAGGAGGGCGCCGACGGGATGAACCAGGCGGCGCCCGACGAGTTGGTGAAGAACCTGCTGTTCTATGTGGCCAAGGCGTCCGATCAGTCGCCCAAGGTGCGCGAGGTCAAGGACGAGTACCGCCTCGACGAGGCGCTGCCCGGCGCCGCCGTGGTGGACGAGGAACGCGCCCGCCTGGCCGGCCCGGACCGCGACGCCATGCGCTCGGTGGTCGGCGCCCTGTGCGAGGAACTGGTGCGGGTCAAGGACAGCCTCGACCTCTTCGTGCGCAGCGACCGCTCCGCGGTGGCGGACCTCCAGGCCCTGGTGACGCCGCTCAAGCAGATCGCCGACACCCTGGCGGTGCTCGGCTTCGGCCAGCCGCGCCGGGTGATCCTCGACCAGCTCGAAGTGGTCGGCGCCCTGGCCGACGGGCGTCGCGAACCCAGCGACGCCACCCTGATGGACGTCGCCGGCGCGCTGCTCTACGTCGAGGCCACCCTGGCCGGCATGGCCGGGCCCAGCGAGGAACATGGCGACGAGGAGAGCCGCCTGCCGACCACCGACGTGGCGCAGATCCACCAGGTGGTGATCAAGGAGGCGCGCAACGGCCTGGAGCTGGCCAAGGACGCCATCATCGAGTTCATCGCCTCGCAGTGGAACCACGAGCACCTGGCGCGGGTGCCGGAACTGTTGACCCAGGTCCGTGGCGGCCTGGAAATGATCGACCAGGGGCGCGCGGCCCGGCTGCTGGAGGCCTGCAACCGCTACATCCAGGAACAGCTGCTGGCACGCCAGGCGGTGCCGGACTGGCACAGCCTGGACACCCTGGCCGACGCCATCACCGGCGTCGAGTACTACCTCGAACGCCTTTCCGAGGACCAGGGCAGCTCCGGCGAGCTGATCCTCGACGTCGCCGAGGAGAGCCTGGAACAGCTGGGCTATCCGCTCAAGTCGCGGCCTTCCATCCTCGACATGCCGACGCCCGACGCCCCGGCGGACGAGGCGCTGGCGGAAATCGACCTGCTGGCGACCAGCGCCGCCGCCGACGTGCTGGCGGAACAGGGCGTCGTCGACGAGCTGCAGGCGCCGGACGACATAGTGCCCGAGGCCGCCCAGGCCTTCGCCGCCGAGCCCGGCTGGGAACCGGCCAATGCCGGCGATCTCGCCCAGCCCGGCGACGAGCTGGCCTGGGACCTGCCGGCCACCGAGGAAGCGGCGCCGATCCGCGAAGACGTCGAGGCGCCGTTGCTGGTCTCCGACGACAACTGGACCCTGGCCGAGCCCGAGACACCGGCGCTCGACGATGCCGGCGTCGACTTCAGCCTGGACGCGCCGCTGGAATCGCCCGCCGATCCGGTGGAGCCGAGCTGGTCGCTGGACGAGAGCCTGTCCCTGGACAGCCTGGAGCCGCTGCCCGGCTCCGAAGTGGCGCCCGCAGCCCCGGGCCTGGCGGCCGCAGGCGATTCCTGGACCCTCGACGACCTGCCGGCCCTGGATGCCGCCGCGAGCCCCGCAGCCGCGGAAGGCGAAATCCAGTGGACGCTGGACGAAGAACCCCCCTCCACCTCCGACACCTCGTGGAGCCTGGAGGACCTGCCGTCACTGGATGCCGGTGCCGAGCCGGAAGCCACTCCGTCGGCGCCGGCCAGCGAACTCGAATGGGACCTGGCGTTCGACGCGCCGCAACCCGGTGATAGCGCACCGGGCCTGGGCGAGTGGAGCCTGGAACCCCTCGCCGACGAGCCGCCGGCGAGCGACGAACTGTCCGCGCTGGAGCTGGATGCCCCGTTCGATGCGCCTGAGTCATCTCTGGAAGAGCTGCCCGAGCTAGCGGCCCTGGACCTCGACGAGGCTCCGGCCAGCGAGCAGCCCAGCGCCGCGGACCAGGCCTGGGAAGACCTGGACATGGCCGCGCTGGACCTGCCCGAGGTCGAGCTGCCGTCACCGCCGATCGAGCCCGAGGCCGAGCCGGAGGAGGCGAAGCCGCTGTCCCTGGCCGAGGTGATGGCCACCCCGGCCCAGGCGATCAACCCGCCGGCCCGCGAGGTGCCGCCCAGCCTGCTGCCGCCGCCGGCCGACGAGGAACCGGTGGACGAGGAGCTGCGCGAGGTCTTCATCGAAGAGGCCGGCGAGGTCCTGGAAACCATCAACGAATACCTGCCGCGCTGGCAGGCCGACGTCGACGATCGCGAAGCGCTGACCGAGATCCGCCGCGCCTTCCACACCCTCAAGGGCAGCGGGCGCATGGTCCGGGCGCTGGTGGTCGGCGAACTGGCCTGGTCCATCGAGAACCTGCTCAACCGCGTGCTCGACCGCAGCATCGCGGCCAGCGCGCCGGTGCTGCAGGTGATCGGCGACGTGGTGGCCCTGATGCCGTCGCTGGTGGACGAGTTCGCCGCCAGCGCGCAGCGTCAGCGCGACGACGTCGACCAACTCGCCGCCACCGCCCACGCCCTGGCCAAGGGCGAACCGGTGCCGCCGCCGGAAGGCGGGGAAACACCGGCGATCGAAGAAGTGGCACTGGAGCCGGCGGTCGAAGCCGCGGCCCTGGACGAAGGCCTCGACCCGCAGCTGCTGGAAATCTTCCGCAACGAGGCCGAGACCCACCTGGAAACCCTCGGCGGCTTCCTCGCCGACTGTGACCGCGAGCTGCCCCAGCCGGTCACCGACGACCTGCAGCGTGCCCTGCATACCCTCAAGGGCAGCGCGCACATGGCCGGCATCCTGCCGATCGCGGAAATCGCCACGCCGCTGGAGCGGCTGGTGAAGGAGTTCAAGACCAACCTGCTGCAGGTCGACCTGCGCGAGGCCGAGCTGCTGCGCGAGGCCGAGCGCCTGCTCAGAGTGGGTCTGCAACAACTGGACGCCGGCCGTCCGCTGGCGCACATCGACGGCGGCGACGAGTTGCTGCAGCGCATCGCCCAGGTCCAGCAGGAGCGCCTGGAGGCCGCGGAGGCCAAGCGTCGCGGCGAAAGCGGCGAGAGTGGCGGCGATCCGCAGATGCTCAGCCTGTTCCTCGCCGAGGGCATGAACATCCTGCTGGACGCCGAGGACCTGCTCGGCCGCTGGCGCGAACATCCCCATGAAGGCCAGGAACTGGGCGCCCTGCACGAGGAGCTGGCGACACTGGCCAAGGGCGCGCAGCACGCCGAGCTGCCGCAGATGGCCGAACTCTGCGAGGCGCTGCTGGCCGTCTACGGCGCGGTGCAACAGGGCCGGCTGGCGGTGAGCGACGACTTCTTCGGCGCCGCCGAAGATGCCCACGAGGCGCTGATCGGCATGATGGACCAGGTGGCCGCGGCGTTGCAGGTCAGCGCCTGCCCGCAACAGGTCGAGGCCCTGCAGCGCCTGCTCCAGGCGCCCGCCGTGGAGGCCGATGAGGCACCCGAGCCGGTGCAGGCGGAGGCCGACGGCGAGAGCGATTTCATCGACCTCGACCAGCTCACCGCCGACGACTTCCCGCTGGAGGACGAAGAGCTGCTGCTCGACCGCCCCACCGCGCCGGAAGACCTGCCCGAAGGCCTGAAATGGCCGGCGGCGCCGCCCGCCGAGGCGCAGGAGCCCACGCCGGTCGAGCCGGAGAACGTTCGCGCGGCCGTCCCCGCGCAGACGCTGGACGAGGAAATGGTGGCGATCTTCCTCGAAGAGGCCGTGGACATCCTCGACAGCGCCGGCCAGGCCCTGACGCAGTGGGCCCAGGCCCCGGACGTGCCGGCCCCGCTGTCCACCCTGCAGCGCGACCTGCACACCCTCAAGGGTGGCGCGCGCATGGCCGAGATCCGCGAGATCGGTGACCTCTCCCATGAACTGGAATCGCTCTACGAGGGCCTGCTCGATGGCCGCTTCCAGGCCAACCCGGGCCTTGTCGGGCTGCTCCAGGCCTGCCACGACTGCCTGGCGCAGCAGCTCGACCAGCTGCAGGCCGGGCAGCCGCTGACCGATCCGGACGCCCTGATCCAACGTATCCGCGCCTTCCGCCAGAACCCCGAGTCGGCCTTGACCGCCGCGCCGGCCGAGCAGCAGCCTGAAGCCGAAGCCGAAGCCGAAGCCGAAGCCGAAGCCGAAGCCGAAGCCGAAGCCGAAGCCGAAGCCGAAGCCGAAGCCGAAGCCGAAGCCGAAGC
>NZ_FOLS01000012.1 GCF_900112375.1 Pseudomonas citronellolis
TTGATCATCTGGACGACTTGCAGCTTGAAGCTGGCATCGAATGTTCTGCGTTTACGGCTCATGAATGACTCCTCTATTCAGTGGATTTTCCACCTATCGAGGTGTCCGAGGAAATTGAACCACCACACGATCCCCCTTCGCGAGCAAGCTCGCTCCTACGAAAAGCCATGCCATCCGGCAGTTTGCAACTGTGGGGTGTCATTCCGCGATCGCGCGCAGGGCGCGCTCCTACAGGTGGGCATCGAGGCCCCTGGGATGCACGGACGTAGGAGCGGACTCCGTCCGCGATAGCGTATATACGCCGGCCCTGCCGGCGGAAATCGCGGATAAATCCGCTCCTGCGAAAAGCCCTACGCCAGGATCGACCTTGGCGTAGGGCGGATAACGTTCGACGTTATCCGCCGCCTGACCATGGTCCTGGGGCGCCGCGGGTTTGAACGCGAAGCGCCTGTTTCAGGGCACTGCGGGCTCAGCCACGGAGTTGGCCGATGGGTGAGGTGTATCGGCGTATAACCGCGAACGGTTATACGCCCTACAACGCAAACGGCAGGTGTATGTCCACCTTCTGCCGCTTCACCAGGCGTCGCTCGAACTCGCCCGGGTCGTGGATCAGCACGTCCTGCCCGGCGAACGCCTCGGCGGCGATCAGGCGCGACAGCCAGAAGCGCACGCAGGCCACGCGCAGCATCTCCGGCCACAGTTCGGCCTCCAGGGCGGTGAACGGCCGGCGGCTGGCGTAGGCGGCCAGCAGCGCGCGGGCGCGGGGGCCGTCGAGCTCGCCGTCCTCGTGGGAGCACCAGTCGTTCAGGGTGATCGCCAGGTCGTAGAGCATCCAGCCCGAGCAGGCGTTGTAGAAGTCGATCACCCCGGCCAGGTGCGGGCCGTCGAACAGCACGTTGTCGCGGAACAGGTCGGCGTGCAGGTTGGCGCGCGGCAGCTCGGGCTGTTCGGCGAGCAGCCGGGCGATTTCCTCCAGGGCGTTTTCCAGCAGTTCGCGCGGGGCCGGGGCCAGGTGCGAGGCGAGGTTTTCGCCCTGGTGCAGCATCCAGCTCAGGCCGCGGTCGCTGGGGCGTTCGATGATGCGCCCGCGGGTGGCCAGGTGCAGGCGCGCCAGCAGGGCGCCGACCTCGCCGCAATGGTGGGCGTTGGGCTGGCGCTCGTGGCGGCCGGGCAGGCGCGGCTGCAGCAGCGCCGGCTTGCCCTCCAGCTGGCGCAGGGCCTCGCCGGATTCGGTGCGCAGGGCGTAGGGCACCGGCAGGTCGGCCTCGTGGAGCACGTCGAGCAGTTCGACGAAGAACGGCAGGTCCTGCACCGGGCCGCGCTCGACCAGGGTCAGGACGAATTCGCCGCGCTCCAGGCTGACGAAGAAGTTGCTGTTCTCCGAGCCCTCGGGGATGCCGCGGAACTCGTGCAGGCGCCCCAGTCCATAGGGTGCGAGGAAGCTTTCCAGGGTGGAACGCTCAAGAGGGGTGAATACCGACATGCTCAGGCCTCGTGAGCGCCATGGGGTTGATGGGTTACCAGCTGAAGATCTGCCACTGCGGGATCAGCTTGTCCGGCTGGTCGGAACGGATGAAATTGCCATCGCTGCCGTCCTGGCGCACCAGGAAATACGGCTTGCCATGCTTGGGCGTGACCTTGATGGCGTAGAGGAAGCCGTTGACCCGGTATTCCTGGATGGTCTTGTCGCCCTCCTGGCGGATGGTCACATCCGGTTCGGGCGTCGGCGCTTCCTCGTCCACCGCCATGGCGACCAGGGGGGATACGGCCAGCAGGGCGGCTAGCAACCAGCGTTTGCGACTGCGCATGATAACCTTGTTCCTTTGTCGATTCGGCTGGGGTCATTCTAGCCCCTGGCCTCCGGAAAAGGTTGATTCCACTCATGAGTCAAGCACCCCTCGTCCTCGTGGACGGCTCTTCCTACCTGTACCGCGCCTTCCATGCCCTGCCGCCGCTGACCACCTCCACCGGCATGCCCACGGGCGCGGTGAAGGGGGTGCTGAACATGCTCAAGAGCCTGCGCAAGCAGTACCCGGACAGCCCCTTCGCGGTGGTCTTCGACGCCAAGGGTCCGACCTTCCGCGACGAGCTGTTTGCCGAATACAAGTCGCACCGCCCGCCGATGCCGGATGAGCTGCGGGTGCAGATTGAGCCGCTGCACGCGACGGTGCGCGCGCTGGGCCTGCCGCTGCTGTGCGTGGAAGGGGTGGAGGCCGACGACGTGATCGGCACCCTGGCCCGCAGCAGTGCCGCGGCGCAGCGCCCGGTGGTGATCTCCACTGGCGACAAGGACATGGCCCAATTGGTCGACGGGCACATTACGCTGGTCAACACCATGACCGGTAGCACGCTGGACGTGGATGGCGTTAAAGAGAAATTCGGCGTCGGTCCTGAGCTGATCATCGACTACCTGGCGCTGATGGGCGACAAGGTCGACAACATCCCCGGCGTGCCCGGGGTCGGCGAGAAGACCGCGCTGGGCCTGCTCACCGGCGTCGGCGGCGGCCTCGACGTGCTCTACGCCAGCCTGAACAAGGTGCCCGAGCTGCCGATCCGCGGCGCCAAGGGCCTGCCGGCCAAGCTCGAGGAAAACCGCGAGCAGGCCTACCTGTCCTACCAGCTGGCCACCATCAAGACCGACGTCGCCCTGGACATCGAGCTGGACGCGCTGCATCCGGGCGAGCCGGACCGCGACGCGCTGATCGAGCTGTACCGCCAGCTGGAGTTCAAGAACTGGCTGGACGACCTGCTGCGCGAGGCCAAGGAAGCCGGCGAGAGCCCCGCCGAGGACGCCCCGGCCCAGGACTCGCGCTACGAAACGGTGCTGGAACAGGCCGCCTTCGATGCCTGGCTGCAGAAGCTTGCGGCCGCCGAGCTGATCGCCTTCGACACCGAGACCACCAGCATCGACGCCCAGCAGGCGCAGGTGGTGGGCGTGTCCTTCGCCGTCGAGGCGGGCGAGGCCGCCTACGTGCCCCTGGCCCACAGCTACATGGGCGTGCCCCAGCAGTTGGACCGCGACGCGGTGCTCGAGGCCCTCAAGCCGCTGCTGGAAGATCCGAACAAGGCCAAGGTCGGCCAGCACGCCAAGTACGACATCAACGTCCTGGCCAACGCCAGCACGCCGATCACCGTGCAGGGCGTGGCCTTCGACACCATGCTCGAATCCTACGTGCTCAACTCCACCGCCACCCGCCACGACATGGACAGCCTGGCGCTGAAGTACCTGGGCCACAGCACCATCCGCTTCGAGGACATCGCCGGCAAGGGCGCCAAGCAGCTGACCTTCGACCAGATCGCCCTGGAGCAGGCCGGCCCCTACGCCGCCGAGGACGCCGACGTGACCCTGCGCCTGCACCAGGCCCTGTGGGAGAAGCTGCAGGCCATCCCGTCGCTGGCCAAGGTCCTCACCGACATCGAGATGCCGCTGGTGCCGGTGCTGGCGCGCATCGAGCGCAACGGCGCGCTGGTCGACGCCAACCTCCTGGGGCTGCAGAGCCGCGAACTGGGGGAGAAAATGGTCGAACTGGAGCGCAAGTCCTTCGAACTGGCCGGCCAGGAGTTCAACCTCGGCTCGCCCAAGCAGCTCGGCGCCATCCTCTACGAGAAGCTCGGCCTGCCGGTGCTGGCCAAGACCGCCACCGGCCAGCCGTCCACCGCCGAGAACGTCCTCGCCGACCTGGCCGAGCAGGACTACGAGCTGCCCAAGGTGATCATGCAGTACCGCTCCCTGAGCAAGCTCAAGAGCACCTACACCGACAAGCTGCCGGAGCAGATCAACCCGCGCACCGGGCGCATCCACACCAGCTACCACCAGGCGGTGGCGGCCACCGGGCGGCTCTCCTCCACCGACCCGAACCTGCAGAACATCCCGATCCGCACCGCCGAGGGCCGGCGCATCCGCCAGGCCTTCGTCGCCCCCGCGGGCTGCCGGCTGCTGTCGGCCGACTATTCGCAGATCGAACTGCGCATCATGGCCCACCTGGCCCAGGACGAAGGCCTGCTGGACGCCTTCCGCCACGACCGCGACGTGCACCGCGCCACCGCCGCCGAGGTCTTCGGCCTGCCGCTTGAAGAGGTCACGCCCGAGCAGCGCCGCCGCGCCAAGGCCATCAACTTCGGGCTGATCTACGGCATGAGCGCCTTCGGCCTGGCCAAGCAGATCGGCGTCGAGCGCAAGGAGGCCCAGGCCTACATCGACCGCTACTTCGCCCGCTACCCCGGGGTGCTGGCCTACATGGAGCGCACCCGCGCCCAGGCCGCCGAGCAGGGCTACGTCGAGACCCTCTACGGCCGCCGCCTGTACCTGCCGGAAATCGGCTCGAAGAACGCCGCCATGCGCAAGGCCGCCGAGCGCACCGCGATCAACGCGCCCATGCAGGGCACCGCGGCGGACATCATGAAGCTCGCCATGGTTGCCGTGGACGACTGGCTGCAGGCCAGCGGCATCGACGCCCGGGTCATCCTCCAGGTACACGACGAACTGGTGCTGGAAGTGCGCGAGGACCTGGTCGAGGAGGTGGCGGCGAAACTGCGCGACCTGATGGGCAAGGCGGCGGAGCTGGCGGTACCGCTCATCGTCGAAACCGGCAGCGGTTCGAACTGGGACGAAGCCCACTGACGAACGGTCGCAGGGCCCGGGTGACGGGCCCTGCGGGGCGCCTCAGGAAACCCTGAAAAGGGCCTCGGGAAAATTTTTTCATCCACCACTGAACTTTCCCACCGCAGCCCGGGTCAGAACTCGTGAATGGCTGGAGAAGCCCTTCGATGCTCCTTTGCAGTGTTTAGTGTTGGCAGAATCCTGGACCCCGCCCTAGCGGTCCGGACTTAAACCCCGAACTTCCCCCTCCCCATACGAAGCTCGGGGTTTTTTTTGCCTGCGAAAAAGTGCCGGCGGCCAGCCGGCACCCTCTACGCCAGGCCTTCAGGCCTGTTCGGCCTCCTCCCCGTCCTCTTCCAGCAGGCCCAGCCAGGCCGCCAGGACCTGTTGCGCCTCCTCCACTCCCTCGCGCTTGGGCGCCGAGAACAATTGCACGCTGGCGACGTCGCCCCAGCCCTGCTGGATTTCGCGGCGCACCTTGAGCAGCGCGTTCTTCGCCGCGCCGAAGGCCAGCTTGTCGGCCTTGGTCAGCAGCACGTGGATCGGCAGCCGGCTGGCCTGGGCCCAGTCGAGCATCAGGCGGTCGAATTCGGTCAGCGGATGGCGGATGTCCATCATCAGCACCACCCCGGCCAGCGACTCGCGGCTGCTCAGGTAGGCCTCCAGGTGCTGCTGCCAGTGCAGCTTCAGCGGGATCGGCACCTTGGCGTAGCCGTAGCCGGGCAGGTCCACCAGGCGGCGCTCGTCGTCCAGGCGGAAGAAGTTCAGCAGCTGGGTGCGCCCGGGGGTTTTCGAGGTTCGCGCCAGATTGGCATGGGTGAGTGCATTTAGCGCGCTAGACTTACCAGCGTTGGAACGGCCGGCGAAGGCGACTTCGCGGCCGCCGTCTTCCGGGCACTGCTCGACCTTGGCCGCGCTGATGAGGAAGGTTGCCTGCTGGCAAAGGCTGAGGATGGGGTTCTTGGCAGGGCTCTTGGGGGGCATGGGGGGCTTCCGCGGCGGGGTGCGACTCGGTGTCGCGGGGGCCGGTCTCGTTTTCGAACAGGCAGGCGAAGTATATAATGCCGCGGATTTTGTGTGCGCTTTATCCCCCAGGGTCGGGCGCCACGGGAACGCGATAATCAACCGGCCGCGCAATAGAACGCGGACGTTCCCTCCCGATGAGGACGATCATGAAGAAACTGCTGTTCGCAGCCGTAGCCGCCGCGATGGCTACCAGCGTGCAGGCCGCCCAGGACCCGGAAGCGGTATTCAACCGGGCCTGTGGCGCCTGTCATGCCGGCCAGTTGCCGATGGCCCCGAAGAAGGGCGACGCCGCAGCCTGGAAACCGCGCCTGGACAAAGGCATGGATACGCTGGTGCAGCACGTCACCAACGGTTTCAACGCCATGCCCCCGCGTGGCCTGTGCACCGACTGCAACACCGAGGACTACAAGGCAATCATCCAGTGGATGTCCAAGTAACCCGGGCTTTTCTCTTTCACCTATTAGCCGTAATGGATTAGCTGATGAACAAAATAATCGTGAGTCTGCTCTTGACCCTGGGACTGACCGGTATGGCCCACGCCGAAGTCGGCGATGCCAAGGCCGGCCAGGCGAAAGCCGCCGTGTGCGGCGCCTGCCATGGTGCCGATGGCAACAGCATGGCGCCGAACTTCCCGAAACTGGCGGGCCAGGGCGACAAATACCTGCTCAAGCAGATGCATGACATCAAGGACGGCAAACGTACCGTTCTGGAGATGACCGGCCTGCTGACCAACCTCAGCGACCAGGACCTGGCCGACATCGCCGCCTACTTCTCCAGCCAGAAGATGAGCGTCGGCGCCGCCGATCCCAAGCTGGTTTCCGCCGGCGAAGCCCTGTACCGCGGCGGCAAGCTCGCCGAGGGCATGCCCGCCTGCACCGGCTGCCACTCGCCCAACGGCGTGGGCAACGAGCCGGCCGCCTTCCCGCACCTGGGTGGCCAGCATGCGGCCTACGTGGCCAAGCAGCTGACCAACTTCCGCGAAGGCGACCGCACCAACGACGGCGACAGCATGATCATGCGCAGCATCGCCGCCAAGCTGTCCAACAAGGACATCGCCGCCGTCTCCAGCTACATCGAAGGCCTGCACTGAGGCCTTCGTCCCGCGGCACGGCTTGAAAAAAAAGGGTGGCTTCGGCCACCCTTTTTCGTATCCGGCACCACTACAATGCCTGGAACCGCCGCCGGCCTCCCCAGTCCAATCACAGCCGCGCCGCGGCGCCCCCGATCCAGCCAAGGAGTGAACCATGCGTAACCTGATTTTCACCGCCGTACTGGCCTTCGCCGGCCTGTTCGGTCTCAGCGCGCAAGCCGCCGAGTTCGAATCCGGCAAGCAGTACACCGAGCTGAGCACCCCTGTTCCGGTGTCCCAGCCCGGCAAGATCGAGGTGGTGGAGCTGTTCTGGTACGGCTGCCCGCATTGCTACGCCTTCGAACCGACCATCAACCCGTGGATCGGGAAACTGCCGGCCGACGTGCACTTCGTCCGCATCCCGGCCATGTTCGGCGGCATCTGGAACGTCCACGGCCAGCTGTTCCTGACCCTGGAAGCCATGGGTGTGGAGCACAAGGTGCACACCGCCGTGTTCGAGGCCATCCACAAGGAAGGCAAGAAACTGGCCACCCCGGAAGAGATGGCCGACTTCCTCGCCCCGCTGGGCGTGGACAAGGACAAGTTCCTCAGCACCTTCGACTCGTTCGCCATCAAGGGCCAGATCGAGAAGGACAAGAAGCTGGCCATGGCCTACCAGATCAGCGGCGTGCCGACCATGGTGGTCAACGGCAAGTACCGCTTCGACATCGGCTCGGCCGGTGGCCCGGAGAAGGCCCTGGAACTGGCCGACTTCCTGATCGCCAAGGAACGCGACGCCGCCAAGGCCGCCCAGTGAGGTAACCCAGCCATGCTGAGCAGGCTCCGCCAGCAGCGGGTGGTCGCATCCCGCCCCGCGCAGGTCAATCCGCAGGCCGCGGAATCCGGCTATCCCGCCGATGGCCGCCTGCGCCTGCTCAGCTTCAACATCCAGGTGGGCATCAGCACCGAACGCTACCGCCACTACCTGACCCGCGGCTGGCAGCACCTGCTGCCCGCCGCCGGGCGCGCCGGCAACCTGCAGCGCATCGGCGACCTGCTGTCCGGCTACGACCTGGTGGCCCTGCAGGAGGCCGACGGCGGCAGCCTGCGCTCCGGCTACGTCAACCAGGTGGAGCACCTGGCCCAGCTCGGCGCCTTCCCCTACTGGTACCAGCAGCTCAACCGCAACCTCGGGCGCATCGCCCAGCACAGCAACGGCCTGCTCAGCCGCCTGCGCCCGACCCTGCTGGAAGACCACCCGCTCCCCGGCCCGCCCGGCCGCGGGGCGATCCTCATGCGCTTCGGCGAGGGCGACAACGCCCTGGCCGTGGTGATGATGCACCTGGCCCTGGGCCCGCGCACCCGCACCCGCCAGCTCGCCTACATCCGCGAGCTGCTGCAGAACTACCGCCACCAGGTGCTGATGGGCGACATGAACACCCACGCCAGCGACCTGCTGGAGACTTCGCCGCTGCGTGATCTCGGGCTGATCGCCCCGCAGGTCCAGGCGACCTTTCCCAGCTGGCGCCCGCAGCGCTGCCTGGACCATATCCTGCTCAGCCCCGGGCTGACCCTGGAGCGGGTCAGCGTGCTGCCGGAGCCGATCTCCGACCACCTGCCGGTGGCCGTGGAGATCCGCCTGCCCGACGGCTGCCGGCAAGACTCCGCGCTTTCTCTCAAGGACGCTCGATGAGCCGCGACGACAACCAGCGCTGGAAGGAAAAGTACCTCGCCAACATCGACCAGCAGGAGCGCCTGGAGCGCCGCTGGGAGGTGCGCGTCGACCTGCTGCGCCGCGGCCTGGTGCGCAGCAGCCTGGCCGCCGAGGGCAGCGACAAGGCGGTCGACCAGTGCATGCAGGAACTACGCGAACTGCTGCGCCGCAACGACATAGACGCGGGCCTGGCGCGGCTCATCCCGCGCCTGGAAAAGACCGTGCTGGATTCCGAACAGCGCCGCCAGCAGCGCATCCGCCAGAACATCACGGCGCTGCAGCAGATCGCCCAGCAGCTGCTGAACCTCGACCTGCCGCGTGACGTGCGCCTGCCGCTGAAACTGTTCGCCCGCGACCTGGAGGCGCGCGCCAGCCAGTCCCGCGAGCTGCCGGTGCTGCTCGGCGAGCTGGGCAACCTGCAGCGGCGCGTGCTGGAACAGCTTTCCGACGCCGAGGCGCCGCGCCCCGGCCTGCTGCAGCGCCTGTTCGGTGGCCGCGAAGACGGCGAGGACGGCCCCGCCCAGCCCGCGCCTGCCAGCAGCGGCACGCCGGCCAGCGAGACGCCGGCGGCGCCGGCCAGGGCCGAGGCCGCCGTGGTCACCGAGGCTAGCGTGGCCGTCGTGGACGAAGAACCCCCGGCCATCCCGCAGCAGGCCGCTGCCGTGGCGCCGCAGGTCGACCCCGAGCCGCTGCCGTCACCCGCGCCGTCCGCCGCCCTGCTGGACAGCCTGCCGCTGCCCGCCGACCTCATCCCCAGCGCGCCGCGCCCGGTGCTGCTGGATGGCGAGGGCGAGCAGCACTACGCCCTGCCGCCGATGCCCGAGCCCGGCTACAGCGCGGTGGCGCCGCACATCGAGGCCAGCCTGCTGAACCTGCTCGACCAGCTGCAGCTGCCGGCCACCTACCGCCCACAGGCCCAGGCCCTGCGCGAGCGCATCAACGGCAGCCTGAACTGGTACGAACTGGTGCCGGTGCTGGACGACCTGGCGGTGCTGGTGCTGGCCCTCAACGACAGCGGCCAGGCCGCCTTCGAAGGCTACCTGCACCAGCTCAACGACCGCCTCAGCACCTTCCTCGACAGCCTCGGCGCCGTGCAGCAGGGCCAGGACGCCGTGTCCGACAGCGCGCGGCGCCTGGACGATGAACTGCGCGACCAGGTCAGCGGCCTGCAGAGCAGCGTGCAGCAGGCCACCGACCTGGACAGCCTCCGGCGCTCGGTGGATGAGCGCCTGGAAGGCCTGCTCGGCAGCATCGAGCGGCACCGCCAGGAACGCGAGGCCCGTGAGCGCGAGGCCGGGGAGCGCCTGCAGGCGCTGGTGGCGCGGGTTTCCTCGATGGAGGAAGAGGCGCGCAGCTTCCAGGCCAGCATCGAGGACCAGCGGCAGAAGGCCCTGACCGATCCCCTCACCGGCCTGCCCAACCGCGCCGCCCTGAGCGAGCGGCTGGAACTGGAAGTGGCGCGGGTGCAGCGCTTCGGCGGCGAACTGCTGCTGGCGGTGCTGGACGTCGACCACTTCAAGCGCATCAACGACGACTACGGCCACCTGGCCGGCGACAAGGTGCTGAAGATCATCGCCGGCGAGCTGGCCAAGCGCCTGCGCAAGACCGACTTCATCGCCCGCTTCGGCGGCGAGGAATTCGTCGTGCTGCTGCCCTCCACGCCGCTGGACGGCGGCCGCCAGCTGCTGGAAGCCCTGCGCACAGCGGTGGAACGCATCCCCTTCCACTTCAAGGGCGAACCGCTGGTCATCACCTGCTCCGCGGGCCTCACCCAGTTCCGCGACGGCGAACGCAACGAAGCGGCCTTCGAACGCGCCGACCAGGCCCTGTACCGCGCCAAGCGCGGCGGCCGCAACCGCCTGGAGATGGGCTGAGGCGCTGCCCGGCTGATAACCGCGAACGATTAGTCCCACCCGTATCGCACCCCTGTAGGAGCGCGCCCTGCGCGCGAATCGCGGGCAGGGCCCGCTCCTACGTTGTTTTCTGGGTTCCCGCGTTCGCGGGAATGACGGGTGTGGGGAACCGTATTTTCCGATGTCATTCCCGCGAACGCGGGAACCCAATAGACAGCTGCTCCTACATCGCCCCAACCTCCCATCACCCGAACTTGACGAATGAAAGCTCTTGGGTTTTGATTCGCACCTATAACTTTCGAATCGAAACATAAGCCTTCATGTCGAAACGCAACACGCCCCAGCGCCGCCACGAGATCCTCGCCCTGCTCAACCAGCAGGGCGAGGTCAGTGTCGACGACCTCGCCCGGCGTTTCGCCACCTCCGAGGTGACCATCCGCAAGGACCTGGCCGCCCTGGAGAGCAACGGCCTGCTGCTGCGCCGCTACGGCGGCGCGGTGCCCATGCCGCAGGAACTGCTGGCCGAGCCGAGCCCGCCGCTGTCGCCCTACAAGCAGGCCATCGCCCGCGCCGCGGCGGCCTGCATCCGCGAGCACGCGCGGATCATCATCGACAGCGGCAGCACCACCGCCGCGCTGATCCCGGAGCTTGGGCACAAGCCCGGCCTGGTGGTGATGACCAACTCGCTGAACGTCGCCAACGCCCTGCGCGAGCTGGAGCGCGAGCCGGTGCTGCTGATGACCGGCGGCACTTGGGACCCGCACTCGGAGTCGTTCCAGGGCCAGGTGGCGGAGCAGGTGCTGCGCTCCTACGATTTCGACCAGCTGTTCATCGGCGCCGCCGGCCTCGACCCCGTGCGCGGCACCACCACCTTCAACGAACTGCTCGGGCTGAGCCGGGTGATGGCCGAGGTCGCCCGCGAGGTGATCGTCATGGCCGAGGCCGACAAGCTCGGGCGGCGCATGCCCAACCTGGAGCTGCCGTGGAGCAGCATCCAGACCCTGATCACCGACGAGCGCCTCAGCGACGAGGCCTGTGCCCAGATCGAGGCGCGCGGCGTGAAAGTCATACGCGCGCGCTGCACGAACTAAGGAGAACGCCCCATGTGTGGAATCGTTGGCGCCATTGCCGAACGTAACGTCACCCCGATCCTGATCGAGGGCCTCAAGCGCCTCGAATACCGCGGCTACGACAGCGCCGGCCTGGCCCTGGTGGACGCCGCCGGCGAACTGCAGCGCCGCCGCCGCGTCGGCAAGGTGGCCAGCCTGGAGCAGGCCCTGGCTGAACAGCCGCTGGCCGGCCACCTGGGCATCGCCCACACCCGCTGGGCCACCCACGGCGCGCCCAGCGAGGCCAACGCCCACCCGCACTTCTCCCACGACCGTCTGGCGGTGGTGCACAACGGCATCATCGAGAACCACGAGGAGCTGCGCGAATACCTCAAGAGCGAGGGCTACGTGTTCACCTCGCAGACCGACACCGAGGTCATCGTCCACCTGCTGCACCTGCGCCTGCGCGAGCTGGGCGACCTGACCACCGCGCTGAAAGCCACGGTCCGGGAACTGCACGGCGCCTACGGCCTGGCGGCGATCAGCCTGGACCAGCCGGACCGCATCGTCGCCGCCCGCAGCGGCAGCCCGCTGGTGGTCGGCCTGGGCCTGGGCGAGAACTTCCTGGCCTCCGACCAGTTGGCCCTGCGCCAGGTCACCGACCGCTTCATCTACCTGGAAGAAGGCGACATCGTCGAGCTGCGCCGCGATAGCGTGCAACTGTGGGACGCCGAAGGCCGCCCGGTGAAGCGCGAGGCGGTGCAGTACCACGAGGGCGCCGAGGCCGCCGACAAGGGCGAGTACCGCCACTTCATGCTCAAGGAGATCCACGAGCAGCCCAAGGTGGTGCAGCGCACCCTGGAAGGCCGCCTGGGCTCCGGCCAGGTGCTGGCGGAGAGCTTCGGACCCAACGCCGCCGAGCTGTTCGCCAAGGTGCGCAACGTGCAGATCGTTGCCTGCGGCACCAGCTACCACGCCGGCCTGGTGGCGCGTTACTGGCTGGAAGAGCTGACCGGCATCCCCTGCCAGGTCGAGGTGGCCAGCGAGTTCCGCTACCGCAAGGTGGCGGTGCAGCCCGACGCCCTGTTCGTCACCATCTCCCAGTCCGGCGAGACCGCCGACACCCTGGCCGCGCTGCGCAGCGCCAAGCAGCTGGGCTTCCTCTCCAGCCTGGCGATCTGCAACGTCGCCACCAGCTCGCTGGTGCGCGAGTCGGACATGACCCTGCTGACCCTGGCCGGCCCGGAGATCGGCGTGGCCTCGACCAAGGCCTTCACCACCCAACTGGTGGCCCTGCTGCTGCTGACCCTGGCCATCGGCCGGGTGCAGAACCGCCTGGGCGAGGGCGTCGAGGCCGAACTGGTGGAAGCCCTGCGCCGCCTGCCGACGCGCCTGGAAGAAGCCCTGGCGATGGACAAGGTGGTGGAGAAGGTCGGCGAGCTGTTCGCCGAGAAGCACCACACCCTGTTCCTCGGCCGCGGCGCGCAGTACCCGGTGGCCATGGAGGGCGCGCTGAAGCTCAAGGAAATCTCCTACATCCACGCCGAAGCCTACCCGGCCGGCGAGCTCAAGCACGGCCCGCTGGCCCTGGTGGACGCCGACATGCCAGTGGTCACGGTGGCGCCGAACAACGAGCTGCTGGAGAAGCTCAAGTCCAACCTGCAGGAAGTCCGCGCCCGCGGCGGCGAGCTGATCGTCTTCGCCGAGGCCAACAGCGGCCTCGGCAACGGCCCGGGCACCCACGTGGTGAGCATGCCGCCGATCCATGACTGCCTGGCGCCGATCCTCTACACCGTGCCGCTGCAGCTGCTGTCCTACCACGTGGCCGTGCTCAAGGGCACCGACGTCGACCAGCCGCGCAACCTGGCCAAGTCGGTTACGGTGGAATAAGCCGCGCGGTTGGAATGTGGGGCGGATAAGCATTTGTGGTTGTCCGCCGTTGGCCGTGCTTCCGAGGTATCCGGCGTGGCCGGTGAATCCAATCGCGGACGGAGTCCGCTCCTACGCCCGTGCTTCCTGGAACTGTAGGAGCGGACTCTGTCCGCGATTCGGCGGATGACGCCGTAGGCGTTATGCGCCCTACGCATTGTGGTTCAGGGAGCTTTGTGATTGCGCTTCACGCCGAACGGTTCCCTCTCCCGCTTGCGGGGGAGGGTTAGGGAGGGGGAGCGGAGTACAGGGTTGGCAATGGAGTGTCGGCGAAGTCCGTAACCCTCTCCCCAGCCTCGGCTGCGCGCCCCGCCCTGAAGGGAGGGGGGCTGTCCTGAGCGGTGTGTCGGTCAGGCGTTATCCTTCTACGCCTAACCCCACCTCGTCATTCCCGCGAACGCGGGACGCGGCTCCATCGCGAACAGCGCTTGCGCTGGCCCGAAGGGGAATAACCCAGCGACTGGCGGGTTCGCGAGCAAGCTCGCTCCTACGAAGAGCAAAAGCAGCTCTGCTCTGGCTCTGGCTTTTGGACTTCCAGAGAAATACCCGAGCGCACCGAAACGCCCCTTCAGAAGGCCGAGCGAAACCCGCGCTCAGGAGGTCATGCGACATGGATGTCGCGAGAGCCCCGCGGGCTACAGGGACGTACCCTCGGGGCGGGCCTCCGTGGCGGGGGAATTCGTGAGGGTAGCCCGGCTCCATCGGGCCCGTATGCGGGGCAAGCCTTTTTGGTTCCTTTTGTGGCGTTTGACAAAAGGGACTCGCCCGAGGGGGCGAAACAAGAAACATCCGAGCACGCCGAAGCGGCGCAAACACACCCAAACAAGAAGGCAGCTGGGTTCCCGCGTTCGCGGGAATGACGGGGTGGGAGGATGGTGCCTGACCAACAGGCCAAGAAGGACAGCCCCACCCCCTCGCCACCACCAACGGATAACCGAATCGTCATGCACGCCTCAGGCTCCCGTTAGGCCCCGCTGCTTAAGGTGAAGGCAGTTTCCACCACCACCGATGAGGTGACTGCCATGAACCTGTTCCGTCCTCTTCTGCTCGCCGGTCTGCTCGGCGTTTCGTCCCTGGCCCTGGCCGAGAGCGGGGGCGACCGTACCTTCGCGCGCATGGAGCAGAACCGCCTGGCGGCCATGGCCGTCGCGAACCCGACGGCGCAGGCCGACGACTTCCGCCGCTACGAGTACGGCATGCGCCTGGACATCGCCCAGGTGCTGGAAGTGACGCCGGACCGGGGCTGCGGCGTGGTGCCGGTGCGCATGCGCTACCTGGACTCCGACGGCGCCGAGCAGCGCCTGGAATACCGCGCCGAGCGCGTCAGCTGCAACCGCGGCAAGTGATCAGGCGGACGCGTTGGGAAAGCGCAGGTGGAAGCGCGTCGGGCCTTCCGCCGCGCTGTCCACCGCGACGCTGCCGTTGTGCAGGCTCATGATCGAGCGGACGATGGCCAGGCCCAGGCCGGTGCCGCCCTCCTGGCGCGAGCGGCCGCCATCGGCGCGGTAGAAGCGCTCGAACAGATGCGGCAGGTGCTGCGGCTCGATGCCGGGGCCAGGGTTGCCGACGCAGAGCGCCACGCCCTCCGCGCCGCCCTTGATGTCGATGTCGACCTGGCTGCCGGCCGGCGCGTGGCGGATGGCGTTGGACAGCAGGTTGGAGATCGCCCGCTGCACCATCAGGCGGTTGCCGTGGACCCAGGCATCGCCGGACAGCTCGATGTCCACCCCCTTCTCCTCGGCGGCATACAGGAACAGCTCCGCCACGCGGCAGGCCTCGGCTCCCAGCGAGAGGCGCTCGAAAGGCACCTGCGCCTGGTTGACCTGGGCCAGGAACAGCATGTCGCTGACGATGCGCGACAGCCGCTCCAGCTCCTCGACGCCCGAGGCCAGCACCGCCTGGTATTCCTCCAGCGGCCGCTCGCGGGACAGGGTGACCTGCGCCTTGCCCAGCAGGTTGCCGATGGGCGAGCGCAGCTCGTGGGCGAGGTCGTCGGAGAACTGCGTCAGCTGCTGCACGCCCTGGTCCAGGCGATGCAGCATGACGTTCAGCGCCTGGGCCGCCTCGCCCAGTTCCAGCGGCAGCTTCTCCACCGGGATGCGGTGGCTGAGGTCCTCGGTGGAAATGCGCGTGGCCACCTTGCGGAAGCGCTGTAGCGGCGACAGCCCGCGGTGCACCGCGTACCAGGCGCCCAGGCCCACCAGCAGCAGAAGGAAGGGCACGCCGGCCAGCACCGACTGGCGGAAGGCGCCGAGCAGCGCATCGTCGTTGCCGCGTTCGAGGGTCAGCAGGGCGCGCACGCTGGCGCCGTTGGCCATCGGCACCCGGCTGCCGATGCTGAGCAGGCGCCGGCCGGCGTCGTCGGTCCAGGCGTGGTACTGCGCTTCGCTGCCCGGTTGCAGGCTGTCCAGGGTGGCCAGCCGCTGCGGCTTGCCGGTGTCGAGCAGCGGCGCCTGGCCCTCGTCCGGGGCCAGCAGCGTCAGCTCCAGGTTGTCGTGGCCGGCCACCACGTCCAGCAGTTCGTGCGGCCCGCGCGCCAGGGCGCGGTCGTCCAGGCCGGCATCCAGGGCGTGGCGAACCTGGCCGAGCTTGTCGGCCAGCTCGTTGCGCGCGCGGCTCTGCAACTCGTGGTCGAGGGCCGTGTAGGCGAGCAGGGCGAACACCACCACCAGGCCGGCGCAGAGCAGGCCGATGCCCAGGGCCAGGCGGGTGGACAGGCTGGCCGGCTTCATTCGCGCGCCTCCAGCACGTAGCCGACGCCGCGCAGGGTGTGGATCAGCTTGCTGTCGAAGGGGTCGTCGACCTTCAGCCGCAGGCGGCGGATGGTGACTTCCACCACGTTGGTGTCGCAGTCGAAGTTCATGTCCCACACCAGGGAGATGATCTGGGTGCGCGTCAGCACCTCGCCGCTGCGGCTCATCAACAGGTGCAGCAGGGCGAATTCCTTGGTGGTCAGGTCGATGCGCCGGCCGTCGCGGTAGGCGCGGTGGCGCGCCGGGTCCAGCTCCAGGCCGGCGATGCGCAGCACCGGCGGCGCGCTCACCCGCTCGCTGCGGCGCAGCAGGGTGCGCACCCGGGCGAGCAGCTCGGGGAACTCGAAGGGTTTCACCAGGTAGTCGTCGGCGCCCAGCTCCAGGCCGCGCACGCGCTCGGCCAGGCGGCCGCGGGCGGTGAGCAGCATGACCCGCGTGTCGCTCTCGCGGCGCAGTTGCTGCAGCACTTCCCAGCCATCCATCTGCGGCATGTTCACGTCGAGGATGACCAGGTCGTAGTTGCCCTGGCGGGCCAGGTGCAGGCCGTCCACGCCGTTGTCGGCGCGGTCCACCACGAAGCCGCTTTCGCTCAGGCCCTGGTGCAGGTAGTCGGCGGTCTTGGCTTCGTCCTCTACAACTAGGATTCGCATATGGGGAATGACCTTACTTATGAAGTCTGAAAATTCTGTACTTATCGGACGTGTGAATTCCGGATATGTAGGCAGGGAACTTTCCGATATTTAACTGGCCGGCGAGGCTAAGGGCTGTAGTCGCTTCAGTGTCAATGCCACTGGCTTCCAAAGGATGTTTCCGGATATTGCCATTGCGGCGCATTAGTTATTCCAAATCATTGATAAAGCTTGCCTGGCCAGTGGTTTTCAGGGCCTGTTTCAGAGTGCCCTGGATAGCCGGATAAAGCCGATGCTAACGCAGGAAAATATGAACTTCGGTTGAATGACATATTTGTAATTGACGGGTCACCTTGCCGATAAAAGCAGGAAATTAACGTTGCGGCAGTTGGTGGAACTTCCCTGGAAGTTTCCGCCTGTCCATGGGGCGAAATCGCCGTCCCGGGCCGTTTCCTGAGGTGTGCCGTGTCCTACTTTCGTGGCCTGTTCCGCTGGCCGGCTGCGGGCCTGTGTCCGTGGCCGGCATCGTTGTCGCTGTTCCTGCTTCTGCTCGGCCTGCCGGGCGTGCCGGCCGAGGCCCGCGCCCTGGGCTTCGACGAGGCCCTGCGCACCGCGCTGGAGGCCAACCCCGAGCTGGCCGCCGTCGCCCGCGGCCAGGGCATCGCCGCGGGCGAGCGGCGCCAGGCGGCGCTGCTGCCGAACCCGAGCCTGTCCTGGGAGACCGAGGACACCCGCCGCGACCGTTCCACCACCACCCTCGCCCTGACCCAGCCCCTGGAACTGGGCGGCAAGCGCGGCGCGCGGGTGGCCGTGGCCGAACGTGGCGAGGCGATCGCCGAAATGGAGCTGGAAGTGCGCCGCAACACGCTGCGCGCCGAGGTGCTGGAGGCCTTCCAGGCTGCCTTGCAGGCCCAGGAACGCCTGCGCCTGGGCGAGGAGTCGGCAACCCTGGCCCGGCGGGCCCTGCGCGCCGCCGAGGCACGGGTGCGCGCCGGCAAGTCGGCGCCGCTGGAGGCGACGCGGGCACAGGTGCAGCTGACCGAGGTGGAGCTGGAACTGCAGCGCGCGCGCATCGACCGTGACCAGGCCTACCGCGCCCTGGCCGGGCTCATGGGCGAGGCCGAGCCGGGCTTCGCCGAAGTGGCCGGCAACGCCGAGCTGCCGGCGCCGCCCCAGGCCGCGCGGTTGCTGCGGCGCCTGGAGCAGACCGCGGAGCTGCGCCTGGCGCTGCTCCAGGTCGACCAGCGCGAGGCCGCCGTGCAGCTGGCGCGGGCCGAGCGCGTGCCCGACCTCGACGTCACCCTGGGCAGCCAGTACGACCACGAGGCCCGCGAGCGGGTGAACCTGGTCGGGCTGTCCATGCCGCTGCCGCTGTTCGACCGCAACCAGGGCCGCCTGCTGGCCGAGGCGCGCAGGGCGGACCAGGCCCGCGACCTGAGCAACGCCACTGAGCTGCGCCTGCGCCGCGAGACGCAGCAGGCGCTGGACCTGTGGAGCACCGCGCAGCATGAGGCGCGGACCCTGCGCGACAGCCTGCTGCCGGCCGCGCGCCAGGCCCTGGACGCCGCCACCCGCGGTTTCGAGATGGGCAAGTTCGGCTTCCTCGAGGTGCTTGACGCCCAGCGCACCCTGCTCGCCGCGCGCGACCAGTACCTGCAGGCGCTGGCCCGCCTCGCCGAGGCGCGCGCTCGCACCGAGCGCATCTTCGGCGACCTGGCGCTGCGCTGATGGCCGGGCGCTCCCTGCGCGCCCGGCTGTCGTCGGCCCTGCTGCTGGCGGCGTTGCTGGCCGCCAGCGGCCACCTTCCCTACCAGGCCTACGGCTCCGCCGCCGGGCACTGGTGCATCCATGACCTGTTCCGCGCCCTGGGCGCGCTGTCGAGCCTGATCGGCGCCTGAGGCGCGGGGCCATCCGGGAGAGTCCATGAAGTCGAGAGAAATGAAGATCGCCGCCGCCGTGCTGTTCCTGCTGGCGCTGGGCGGCGCCGCCACGCTGTTGCCGGGCGGGGCCGCGCAGGCGCCGGAAGGGCATGGCGAGGCGGCCGCGCACCAGGATGGCGAACACCACGGCGAAAGCGCCGCCAAGGCCCATGGCGAGGCCGCTGGCCATGGCGACGACGAGCACCACGCCGATAGCGAAGAACACGGCGAGGAAGACGCCGGCCTGCGCCTGAGCGACGAGCAGTTGCGCGTCGCCGGCGTGGAGCTGGAGCACGCCGCGCCGGCCGAGTTGTCCGCGCGCCTGAGCCTGCCCGGCGAGATCGCCTTCGACGCCGACCGCACCGCGCACCTGGTGCCGCGCGTGGCCGGGGTGGTGCAGCAGGTGGCGGCCGAACTGGGCCAGGCGGTGAAGCGCGGCGAGCTGCTGGCGGTGATCGCCAGCCCGCAGCTGTCCGACCTGCGCAGCGAACTGGCGGCGGCGCAGCGGCGCCTCGAACTGGCGCGGGTGACCTACGAGCGCGAGCGCCAGCTGTGGCAGGAGAAGGTCTCCGCCGAGCAGGACTACCTGCAGGCGCGCCAGGCCCGGCAGGAAGCCGAGATCGCCCTGGCCAACGCCCGGCAGAAGCTCGGCGCCCTGGGCGCCGGCGGCGGCGATCGCTACGAGCTGCGCGCGCCCTTCGACGGCGTGGTGGTGGAGAAGCACCTGGTGCGCGGCGAGGTGGTGGACGAGAACACCGCCGCCTTCACCCTTTCCGACCTGTCGCGGGTCTGGGCCACCTTCGCCGTGGCGCCGCGCGACCTGGCCTGGGTGCAGCTGGGCAAGGCGGCGCAGGTCGAGGCCACGGACCTGGGCATGAGCGCCGGGGGCCGCGTCGCCCAGGTCGGCAACCTGCTGGGCGAGCAGTCGCGCATGGCCAGCGCGCGGGTGGTGGTGGAGAACCCCGGCGGCGCCTGGCGGCCGGGCCTGCCGGTGCAGGTGACGCTGGCCGGCGCGCCGCGCGCTGCGGCGGTCAGCGTGGCGGAGGCGGCCATCCAGCGCGTGGAGGAGCAGGACGTGGTGTTCGTCCGCCGCGACGGCGCCTTCGTCGCCCAGCCGGTGCGCCTGGGCGCGCGCGGCCAGGGCCGGGTGGAGGTGCTGCAGGGCCTGGCCGCCGGCGAGCAGGTCGCCGCCGCCGGCAGCTTCGTCCTCAAGTCGGAGCTGGGCAAGGCCAGCGCCGAGCACGCCCACTGACCGCGAGAGCCCCCCATGTTCGAACGCATCATCCGTTTCGCCATCGAGCAGCGCTACCTGGTGCTGCTCGCCGTGCTGGGCATGGCCGCCCTCGGCGTGGCCAGCTACCAGAAGCTGCCGATCGACGCGGTGCCCGACATCACCAACGTCCAGGTGCAGATCAACACCGCCGCCCCCGGCTACTCGCCGCTGGAGACCGAGCAGCGCATCACCTACCCCATCGAGACCGCCATGGCCGGCCTGCCGGGCCTGCAGCAGACGCGTTCGATCTCGCGCTCGGGGCTGTCGCAGGTGACGGCGATCTTCGCCGACGGCACCGACATCTACTTCGCCCGGCAGCTGGTCAACGAGCGCCTGCAGCAGGCCCGCGAGCAGCTGCCCGAGGGCGCCGAGGCGGCGCTGGGGCCGATCTCCACCGGCCTGGGCGAGATCTTCCTGTGGACCATCGAGGCCGCCGAGGATGCGCGCAAGGAGGACGGCACGCCCTACACGCCCACCGACCTGCGGGTGATCCAGGACTGGATCGTCAAGCCGCAGCTGCGCAACGTGCCCGGCGTGGCCGAGATCAACACCATCGGCGGCCAGGCCCGGCAGTACCAGGTGGCCCCCGACCTGCAGCGCCTGGCCGCGCACCGCCTGACCCTGGCCGACCTGCTGGCGGTGCTGGAGCGCAACAACGGCAACGTCGGCGCCGGGTACATCGAGCGCAACGGCGAGCAACTGCTGGTGCGCGCGCCGGGGCAGCTGTCCGGCCTGGAGGACATCGGCAACGTGCTGGTGGCCAACCTGGAAGGCACGCCGATCCGCGTGCGCGACGTGGCGCAGGTGCAGATCGGCCGCGAACTGCGCAGCGGCGCGGCCACCGAGAACGGCCGCGAGGTGGTGCTGGGCACGGTGTTCATGCTGATCGGCGAGAACAGCCGCAGCGTCGCCGCCGCCGTGGCCGAGCGCCTGGAGCAGGTCAACCGCAGTCTGCCGGCGGGCGTGCGCGCGGTGCCGGTGTACGACCGCACGCAGTTGGTGGACAAGGCCATCGCCACGGTGAAGAAGAACCTGGTGGAGGGCGCGGTGCTGGTCATCGCCGTGCTCTTCCTGTTCCTTGGCAACCTGCGCGCGGCGCTGATCACCGCCATGGTCATCCCGCTGGCGATGCTGTTCACCTTCAGCGGCATGTTCGCCAACCGCGTCAGCGCCAACCTGATGAGCCTGGGCGCGCTGGACTTCGGCATCATCGTCGACGGCGCGGTGGTCATCGTCGAGAACGCCATCCGCCGCCTGGCCCACGCCCAGCAGCACCATGGCCGCCTGCTGACGCGCAGCGAGCGCCTGCACGAGGTGTTCGCCGCCTCGAAGGAGGCGCGCCGCGCGCTGATCTTCGGCCAGTTGATCATCATGGTGGTGTACCTGCCGATCTTCGCCCTCACCGGCGTGGAAGGGAAAATGTTCCACCCCATGGCCTTCACCGTGGTCATCGCGCTGTTCGGCGCCATGCTGCTGTCGGTGACCTTCGTGCCAGCGGCCATCGCCCTGTTCGTCAGCGGCCGCGTGCGCGAGGAGGAGAACTGGCTGATGCGCGGCGCGCGGCGCGGCTATGAGCCGGTGCTGGGCTGGGTGATGGGCCACCGCGCGCGGGTGTTCTCCGGCGCCGCGCTGCTGGTGCTGGGCGCGGGCCTGCTGGCCACGCGCATGGGCAGCGAGTTCGTGCCCAGCCTCAGCGAGGGCGACTTCGCCCTGCAGGCGCTGCGCGTGCCGGGCACCAGCCTGACGCAGTCGGTGGAGCTGCAGGAACGCCTGGAGCGGCACATCCTCGCCAGGGTGCCGGAGGTGCAGCGGGTGTTCGCCCGCACCGGCACCGCCGAGATCGCCTCCGACCCCATGCCGCCGAACATCTCCGACAGCTACCTGATGCTGCGCCCGCAGCAGGACTGGCCGGACCCGCGCAAGCCGCGCGCGCAGCTGGTGGAGGAGATCCAGCGCGCCGCCGCCGAGGTGCCGGGGAGCAACTACGAGCTGTCGCAGCCGATCCAGCTGCGCTTCAACGAGCTGATCTCCGGGGTGCGCAGCGACGTGGCGGTGAAGGTCTTCGGCGATGACATGGCGGTGCTGGAACAGACCGCCGGGAAGATCGCTGAGGCCCTGCGCCAGGTGCCCGGCGCCTCCGAGGTGAAGGTCGAGCAGACCGGCGGCCTGCCGGTGCTGACCGTCGACATCGACCGCGACCGGGCGGCGCGCTTCGGCCTGGCCGTGGGCGACGTGCAGGACTTCGTCGCCATCGCGGTGGGCGGGCGCCAGGCCGGCACGCTGTTCGAGGGCGACCGCCGCTTCGACCTGCTGGTGCGCCTGCCCGAGGCGCAGCGCAGCGACATCGACGGCCTGTCGCGCCTGCTGCTGCCGTTGCCGGCCGGCGCCGACGGGCGCATCGCCTTCATCCCGCTCGGCCAGGTGGCGCAAGTGCAGCTGCTGCAAGGGCCGAACCAGGTCAGCCGGGAGAACGGCAAGCGCCTGGTGGTGGTCAGCGCCAACGTGCGCGGCCGCGACATCGGTTCCTTCGTCGCCGAGGCCGAACAGCGCCTGGCCAATGAGGTGCAGGTGCCGGCCGGCTACTGGACCGCCTGGGGCGGCCAGTTCGAGCAGCTGCAATCGGCGGCCAAGCGCCTGCAGGTGGTGGTGCCGGTGGCGCTGCTGCTGGTCTTCGTGCTGCTGTTCATGATGTTCGGCAACGTCCGCGACGGCCTGCTGGTGTTCACCGGCATCCCCTTCGCCCTCACCGGCGGGGTGGCGGCGCTGTGGCTGCGCGACATCCCGCTGTCGATTTCCGCCGGGGTGGGCTTCATCGCGCTGTCCGGGGTGGCGGTGCTCAACGGCCTGGTGATGCTCGCCTTCATCCGCAACCTGCGCGAGGCGGGCCGCGGCCTGGACGCGGCCATCCACGAGGGCGCCCTGACGCGCCTGCGCCCGGTGTTGATGACGGCGCTGGTGGCGTCGCTGGGCTTCGTGCCCATGGCCCTGGCCACAGGGACTGGCGCCGAGGTGCAAAGGCCGCTGGCTACGGTGGTGATTGGGGGCATTCTTTCTTCCACTGCGCTCACGCTGCTGGTGTTGCCGGCGCTGTATCGCTGGGCGCATAGGCGCGATGAGGTGGGCTGAGCGGGACGTAAAAAAAGGCGCCCGCGGGGGGCGCCTCAGGGGCCGTCCCTCACCAAAGGAGCTTTCGCTGCCGGGACGGCCGTCAGTTCACACAAGTGGGGCTGACGGGGGTTATTGGAACCTGTCGTCGGTAACAGGATGCTGAGGTGGGGATGACGATTTTGATAGGGAGGGGGTTGGGCTTTTGTGTAGGAGCGAGCTTGCTCGCGAACGGAGTTCCCCGGTTGCAACGGAGCCTTGGATTGACTCCGTTCCCTCTCCCCAGCCCTCTCCCTGAAGGGAGAGGGGGCTAGTTCGTGCCGAGAGGCGGTGTGGTTTCATCCTGATACCCGTGGAGTAGCCGGCTAACGCCGAAATACCCGAGCACACCGAACGGTCCCCTCTCCCTTCAGGGAGAGGGTTAGGGAGAGGGCGCTCTTCAGGCCAAGCACCGAAGCCACCAGGAAACACTGTTCGCGAGCAAGCTCGCTCCTACGAAAAGCAAAACCACGCCCGCAAACGAAAAAGGCCCCCGCAGGGGCCTTCTCCACACACGAACCTCAAAGCACCCGCAACGGGTACTCGACGATCAGCCGCACCTCATCCAGGTCCGACTCGAAGGCCGTGGCCCGCGTCGTCGCCTGGCGCAGGCGGAAGGACAGGTCCTTCAGGTTGCCGTTCTGCACCACGTACTTCGCCTCGACGTCGCGCTCCCAGCGCTTCTGGTCGGTCAATGGATCGCCATTCCCGTCGCGGCGCATGTAGACCGCGTTGGCGTGGCTGTAGTCGGCGTCGCTGCCGCGGGCGTAGCGGGTCATGAAACTCAGGCCAGGGATGCCGTAGGCCTGCATGTCGAGGTCGTAGCGGAGCATCCAGGAGCGCTCCTTCGGCGAGTTGAAGTCGGTGTACTGGATGGAGTTGTCCAGGTAGATCGAGTCCGACTGGCGCAGGTAGTCGAAGTCGTTATTGCCGTTGTTGCGCTGGTGGCTCAGGGCCAGGGTGTGGGCGCCGAAGCGCACGCCGAGCTTGCCGCTCCAGATGTTGGTGTTGAACTCGCCGAGCAGCTCGCGGCCGCCGTCGTCCACCGACTTGTAGTAGGTGAAGCCGCCGATCAGGTCCAGGCCGTCGGCCAGTGGATAGGTCGCCGAAGTAGCCGCGTAGTACTGCTTCCAGGTGTCCTTCAGGCGGCTGCCGTAGAGGCTCACGCTGACCTCCTCGGTGAGCGCGTAGTCGCCGCCCAGGTAGGCGACCCAGGGGGCGTCGACGGGGCCTGCGTAGAAGGTCGAGAAGCCTTCGCTCATCTTGCGGTCGTTGGGCTGGCTCATCGAATGCAGGCGCCCGGCCTGCAGGTCCAGGCCCTCGATGCTGGCGTTGTTCAGGGTCACGCCGCGGAAGGATTCGGGCAGCAGGCGCGAGTCGCCGTAGTGCACCACCGGCGTCTGCGGGAACACGTCGCCGATCCTCACCTCGGTGTCGAACAGGCGCAGCCTGGCGGCGCCGCCGGCCTTGGCGTATTCGTCCTGGGTGCGGCCCCGGGCGTCCACCGGCAGCACGTCGAAGGAACTGTGCCCGCCGTTGCGGCCGTCGCCGCTGTCCAGCTGGATGCCGAGCATGGCGAAGGCGTCGACGCCGAAGCCCACCGTGCCCCGGGTGTAGCCGGACTGGTAGCGGGCGAAGAGGCCCTGGGCCCAGGCCTCGGAGTAGCCGTTGCCCTTGGGGCTGGACTGGCCGTGGCGGTCGTCGCGGTTGAAGTAGAAGTTGCGGTTGAGGATGTCCAGGCGCTGGCCTTCGAGGAAGCCTTCGGCGCTCTCCTCGGCGCCGGCCAGGGGGCTGGCCAGCCCGGCGGCGAGCAGGGAGAGGGCCAGGGGAATGTGCCGCTGTGTCATCGATCGCTCCATGGGTGTTGGGCGGCTGCCGGAGAGGCGCCGCATCGTTGTTGTGCACCCGCAGCGGCTGGGAGCCGCGCGCAGGCAGGCTCCATCCTGATGACGGCGGAATGACGCGGAGATGAGGCGGACATGACAATTCCGTCAGCCGGCGAACGGCGGACGAAGACGGCAACGGCACGAAGGATGGGGAAGGCGGGGAGACCATTATCCCCCCGGTGCCTGCGCGTCCGGGGGTGTGGACGGGGCACCGAGGCTTTGCGGCAGGAGCCGCCCTGCGAGGGGAAGGTAATCGACCTTGTCTTGTGGACAAGGTCGGACCCTGCGGCCCACCGAGGGGTACCTGACAAGTAGTCCCGGCAGGCACGCGTGGGTGGCGAAACGATAGAAGCTGGCCTTGTGCCGGTCAATCGGAAATGCCGAACGGACGTTCGATATTCGCCCTTTCAATGGGGAGCGGCCCGTCGATCGGCAGGATTTATCGTTAGCTGGCTATCGGCATGGGGCTATACTCCTGTAACAGATTGTGTCGGCAAGCCGCCCGAGGGCGGCCTGCCGCACCTCGTCCGGTGGCGACAGGGACGGCCGCCGTACAACGCCAACAACAGTGTCATCGACGAGAGAGCCCCATGAACGCACCCGCTCCGCACTACACTGCCGAAGAACGCACCCGACGCATCTTCGCCATCGTCGGCGCCTCCTCCGGCAACCTGGTGGAATGGTTCGACTTCTACGTCTACGCCTTCACCGCCATCTACTTCGCCCACGCCTTCTTCCCCTCGGGCAACCCCACGGTGCAGTTGCTCAACACCGCCGGAGTGTTCGCCGCCGGCTTCCTGATGCGCCCCATCGGCGGCTGGATGTTCGGCCGCATCGCCGACAAGAAGGGCCGCAAGACGGCGATGATGATCTCGGTGCTGATGATGTGCGGCGGCTCCCTGGCGATCGCCGTGATGCCCACCTACGAGACCATCGGCGTGCTGGCGCCGGCGGCGCTGCTGCTGGCGCGGCTGTTCCAGGGCCTGTCGGTGGGCGGCGAGTACGGCACCAGCGCCACCTACATGAGCGAGGTGGCGCTCAAGGGCCAGCGCGGCTTCTTCGCCTCCTTCCAGTACGTGACGCTGATCGGCGGCCAGCTGCTGGCGGTGCTGGTAGTGGTGATCCTGCAGCAGCTGCTGAGCAACGAGGAGCTGCGCGCCTGGGGCTGGCGGATTCCCTTCGTGGTCGGCGCCATCACCGCGGTGATCGCCTTCTACCTGCGCCGTTCGCTGAGCGAGACGGCCAAGGACGAGAACCTGCACCGCGCCGAGTCCGGCACCCTCACCGAGCTGTTCGCCCACCACAAGCGCGCCTTCTTCACCGTGCTCGGCTTCACCGCCGGCGGCTCGCTGATCTTCTACACCTTCACCACCTACATGCAGAAGTACCTGGTCAACACCGTGGGCATGGACGCCAAGGTGGCCAGCGGCGTGATGACCTTCGCGCTGTTCGTCTACATGTGCATGCAGCCGCTGTTCGGCGCCCTCTCCGACCGCATCGGGCGCAAGACCTCGATGCTCTGGTTCGGCCTGCTGGGCATGCTCTGCACCTGGCCGATCCTCTCCGCGCTCAAGACCACCACCAGCCCCTACATGGCCTTCGTGCTGATCATCGTGGCCATGGCCATCGTCAGCCTGTACACCTCCATCAGCGGGCTGATCAAGGCCGAGATGTTCCCGCCGCAGATCCGCGCCCTGGGCGTGGGCCTGTCCTACGCGGTGGGCAACGCCATCTTCGGCGGCTCGGCGGAATACGCGGCCCTGGGCCTGAAGAGCCTCGGCGTGGAGTCGTACTTCTACATCTACGTCTCGGTGATGTGCGGCGTGGCGCTGGTGGTCTGCCTGCTGCTGCCGGACCTGCGCAAGGTCAGCTACCTCAACGACGAGGACTGACGGTGCGCGGGCGGTGGAGGCTCAGTCCTCCACCTTGCCGCGCAGGCGGCTGTTGGGCAGCGCCAGGGCGATGAGCAACGCCAGCACGCCGACGCCGGCGTTGACCAGGAACAGCCGGCGGAACACCTCGTCCAGCAGCAGGCGGCGGTCCTCGTGGCCGGGGCCGGCGAGGCTGGCGAGCAGTTCGTTGGCGGAGATGCCGTGGCCGAAGCCCTCCCCGGCCGCCAGCGGCTGCAGCATGGCCAGGAGGATCGCCGACATCAGGGCGACGCCCACCGCCCCGCCGAGGGAGCGGAACAGCGTGGTGTTGCTGGTGGCGACGCCCAGGTGGCGATGCTCCACGGCGCTCTGCGCGGCCACCAGGCTGGTGGGGAACTGGGTGCCGGCGGCGGTGCCGCAGAGCAGCATGAACAGCCCCGACAGCCAGAAGCTGGACGGCGTGGTCAGGGCCAGGCCGGCCACCGCGCAGGGCAGCAGCAGCGCGCCGGCGACTATCTGCGGCTTGTAGCGGCCCAGGATGGTGGTCAGGCGCCCGCAGCAGTAGGCGCCGATCGGCACGCCCATGGCCAGCGGCAGCATGTGCAGCGCGGCGCTGTCGGCGCCGGCGCCGGTTACCGACTGGAAGCGCAGCGGCACCAGCACCGACAGCGAGATGATCTGGAAGCTGGCGAAGAAGCCGACCATCCAGCTCAGCGTCGCCGCGCGGATGGCGAACAGCTGCATGGGCACCAGCGGTTCGGCGGCGCGGCGCTCCTGCAGGACGAACAGCACCAGCAGCACCAGGGCCGCGGCGAACAGCCCGAGCAATTGCGCATCGCGCCAGTCGGCGCCCTGGCCGACTTCGGTGATGGCCAGCAGCAGGCTGCCGAGGCCTGCGATCATCAGCAGCGTGCCCAGGTAGTCGATGCGCGGCCGCCGGCCCGGCACCGGCAGGCCCACCAGGGTGCGCCGCGACACCGCGAAGGCCACCAGGCCCACCGGCAGGTTGATCAGGAACACCCAGCGCCAGGACAGGTATTCGGTGAGCAGCCCGCCCAGCACGGGGCCGGCGATGCTCGCCACCGCGTACATGCTGCTGAAGTAGCCCTGGTAGCGGCCGCGTTCGCGCGGCGGGACTATGTCGCCGATGATCGCCTGGCTCACCGACATCAGCCCGCCGGCGCCCACGCCCTGCAGCACCCGCGCCAGCACCAGCTGCTCCATGCTCTGGGCCAGGCCGCAGAGCAGCGAGGCGAAGGTGAACAGCGCGGTGGCGAAGAGCATCAGCCGGCGCCGCCCGTAGAGGTCGCCGAGCTTGCCGTAGATGGGCATGGAGATGGTCATGGCGACCATGTAGCCGGAGATCACCCAGGCCAGCAGGTCGAAGTTGGCGAAACCGGCGGAGATGGCGGGCAGCGAGACGGCGACGATGGTCTGGTCGAGCGCGCCGAGGAAGATCGCCAGCATCAGCCCGATGAGGATGGTGCGCACCGGCGGACGCGGGTGGCTCAGGGTATTCAAGCAACCCCCTTGAAGACGAGCGGATTGAATGGGACGGGATGGATGCTTAGCAGTCTAACGGATTGTGCCTGCGGCGCGCTGCCGCACTTTTGCAATCCGGTAAAGGCTCTATCTCGATATGGACACGCTGACTGTCAGAAATCTCCTGCTACGCTTTTGCAGCGCTCCGTTCGCACCTGCCGCCGAATCCACCGATAGACGAAGGGCGGGAACACCCATAGGCGAAGGCTATGAGGGTCCTGTTCTATAGTTTTTCTGTTCGTGACCAGGAGGAATGCATGAAAGCCAACCTGCCCTCTGAGTTGCTGTCCCTGCAATTGCCGTTGCGCATCCGTATCGGCGATGTCCAGGCCTTCGACCTCGGCCCGGACCCGCAGGTGACGCTGATCGTCCGCGATCCGACGCTGCTGGCCGAGATCACCCAGCCCAGCCTGGACGCCCTCGGCCGCGCCTACGTCGAGAAGCGCATGGATATCGAGGGGCCGATCGGCGACGTCATCGCCATGGGCGATGCCCTGAGCGAGGCCCTGGGCGTCGACGACGGCCCCGCCGACTTCGTCCGCGAAAGCCACGACAAGCGCACCGACGCCGAAGCCATCCACTACCACTACGACCTCTCCAACGACTTCTACAAGCTCTGGCTGGACCCGGAGATGGTCTATTCCTGCGCCTACTACGAGACCGGCACGGAAGACCTGGCCACCGCCCAGCTGGCCAAGTTGCGCCACCTGTGCCGCAAGCTGCGCCTGAAGCCCGGCGAGCGTCTGCTCGACGTCGGTTGCGGCTGGGGCGGCCTGGCCCGCCTGGCGGCGCGCGAGTTCGGCGCCGAGGTCTACGGCATCACCCTCAGCGAAGAGCAGCTCAAGCTCGGCCGCGAACGGGTCAAGGCCGAGGGCCTGGAAGGCAAGGTGAAGCTGGAATTGCTGGACTACCGCGACCTGCCGCGCGACGGCCGTTTCGACAAGGTGGTCAGCGTGGGCATGTTCGAGCACGTCGGCCATGCCAACCTGGGCCTCTACTTCCAGCAGCTGTACGACGCGGTGCGTCCGGGCGGCCTGGTGATGAACCACGGCATCACCGCTCGCTACACCGACGGCCGCCCGGTGGGCCGCGGCGCCGGCGACTTCATCGACCGCTACGTGTTCCCCCACGGTGAACTGCCGCACCTGTCCCTGGCGGTGGCGCGCATGAGCGAGGCGGGCCTGGAAGTGGTCGACGTCGAGGGCCTGCGCCTGCACTACGCGCGCACCCTGGACTTCTGGAGCGCCAGCCTGGAAGCGAAACTGGCCGAGGCCGCCAAGCTGGTGCCGGAGCAGGCACTGCGCATCTGGCGTCTGTACCTGGCCGGCTGCGCCTACGGCTTCAAGAAGGGCTGGATCAATCTGCACCAGATCCTGGCGAGCAAGCCGCACGCGGACGGCAGCCACGAGGTGCCGTGGAGCCGGGGGGATATCTACGCCTGAGGCGCGGCCACCTGTAGGAGCGGGCCCTGCCCGCGATTCGCGCGCAGGGCGCGCTCCTACATGGGCATGGTGTTGGGGGCACTCGTAGGAGCGGATCTCATCCGCGAATCGCGCCGGAACCTCCGGCTATCGCGGACAAGGTCCGCTCCTACAGGCTCCGGCAAACACAACGCCCGTAGGATGGTGTTGAGCGAAGCGATACCCATCGCCATCACTGCCGGTGGGTTTGGTGCGTGCCCTGAAGAGCGCCCTCTCCCTGAAGGGATAGGGCACCGTTCGGAGTGTGCTGATGTTTCGGCGTTAGCCGGCTTGTACCGAGTACCCGGCTGACACCAAATCCTTTCTCGGCACGGACAAGCCCCCTCTCCCTTCAGGGAGAGGGCTGGGGAGAGGGAGCGGAGTCACCCCGAAGCACTACTGCATCCGGCATGCTCCATTCCCAAGCAACCCTGCTTCCTCTGCGGCACAATGCGCCCCCTCCAGCCCCGCCCGGATGCCCTCCCGTGCCCACCCTCCAGGAACTCCCCCTCACCCAAGCCCCCTGGCCCCTGCTCCTGCTCGCCGATCCCAGCCGCGACCAGATCGAACGCTACCTCCCGCAATCCCGCCTGCTGGCGCTGGTCGAAGGCGAGGCAGTCCGCGGCGTGCTGGCGCTGACGCCGGTGAGCTGGGGCGTACTGGAAGTCACCAACCTCGCCGTGGACGAGGCCTGGCAGGGGCGTGGGCTGGGCAAGCGCCTGCTGGCCGCGGCCATCGACGCGGCGCGGGCGGCCGGGGCGTTGCGGCTGGACATCGCCACCGGCAACTCCAGCCTGGCGCAGTTGGGGCTCTACCAGCGCATGGGCTTTCGCATCTGCGCCGTGGAGAGCGATTACTTCAGCCTCAACTACCCCGAGCCCATCGTCGAGAACGGCATCCCCTGCCGCGACCGCCTGCGCCTGAGCCTGGTGCTCTAGTCGGCCAGCGCCTGGTATAGGGTGTCGACGTTGCTGCGGTACAGGCCCAGGTAGGTGCTGGCCGGGCCTTCGCTGGCCAGCGCGTCCGAGTGCAGGGTGCCTCCGATCTTCGCGCCGCTTTCCTCGGCGATCTGCTGCATCAGCCGCGGGTCCTTGATGTTCTCCACGAACACCGCGCGGATGTGCTGCTCGCGGATCTGCCGGATCAGTTCGGCGACCTCGGTGGCCGAGGCCTCGCGCTCGGTGGACAGGCCCTGGGGCGCCAGCAGCGTCAGGCCGTAGGCCTGGCCGAGGTAGCCGAAGGCGTCGTGGGAGGTGACCAGGGTGCGGCGGTCGGCGGGCAGGTTGCCGAGCTTGTCCTTGGCGTAGGCGAGCAACGCGTGGGCCTGCTTCAGGTAGGCCTCGGCGTTGCGCCGGTAGTCGGCGGCATTGGCCGGGTCGAGCTTCTCCAGCGCCTTGGAGATGTTGCCGACGTAGATGTCGGCGTTGGCCAGGTTGTTCCAGGCGTGCGGGTCGGGAATGGTCTGGCCGTCCTCCTCCAGGCTGCGCGGGATCACGCCGCGGCTGGCCTGGATCACCTGCGCGCGGGTCTCGGTGCTCTTCACCAGGCGGTCGAGCCAGGGTTCGAAGCCCAGGCCGTTCTCCACCACCAGCTGCGCCTGGCGCACGGCGCGGGCGTCGTCCGGGGTGGTCTCGTAGGTGTGGGCGTCGCTGTCGGGGCCGACCAGGTTGTTCAGCTGGATGTGCTCGCCGCCGACCGCGCGGGTCATGTCGGCGAGGATGCTGAAGCTGGTCACCACGCGCGGCTTCTCGGCGGCGGACAGCGACAGGGGCAGGCAGAACGCAAGCAGAAGCAGCAGGACACGCATGGTGGCTTTCCTCAAGGGGGATGTCATTGCGGAATGGGCAGCAGGCCGCGGCGCAACAGGCCGTGCACCGGGCCGAACAGCACGGAGAACAGGTAGAACAGGCCGGCGAGCAGGACGATGGCCGGCCCGCTGGGCAGCGACCAGGCGTAGGACGCCGCCAGGCCCAGCCACACCGAGAGCGCGCCGATACCCGCGGCCAGGGCCAGCAGCGCCGGCAGGCGGCGGCTCCAGAAGCGCGCGGCGGCGGCCGGCAGCATCATCAGGCCGACCATCATCAGCGCGCCCAGGGCCTGGAAGCCGATCACCAGGTTGAGCACCACCAGGCCGAGGAACAGTCCGTGGGCGAAGGGCCCGAGGCGGCTGACGCTGCGCAGGAACAGCGGATCGAGGCTGTCCAGCAGCAGGCTGCGGTAGATCAGCGCGAGCACGCCGAGGCTGAGCGCGGCCACGCCGAGCATGCCCAGCAGGGTCGTGCGGTCCACCGCCAGGGCCGAGCCGAACAGCAGCTCCAGCAGGTTCAGGCGCTTGCCGGCCAGGCCCAGCAGGAGCACGCCGCTGGCCAGGGAGATGGGGTAGACCGCGGCCAGGCTGGCGTCCTCGCGCAGCCCGGTGTGGCGCGTCACCCAGGCTGCCAGGCCGGCCACCGCCAGGCCCGCGCCGAGGCCGCCGAGGGTCAGCGCCGGCAGCGACAGCCCGGCCAGCCAGAAGCCGATGGCGGCGCCGGGGAGAATGCCGTGGGCGATGGCGTCGCCGATCAGGCTCATGCGCCGCAGGATCAGGAACACCCCCAGGGGCGCCGCGCTCGACGCCAGGACCACGCCGCCCAGCAGCGCGCGGCGCATGAAGGCGAATTCGACGAAGGGCTGCCAGAGCGCGTGCAGGACCATCACGCCACCCGCGCCAGGCAGCGGCTGGCGATCAGCTCGCGGCTGCTGCCGTGGCGGCAACCCTCGGCGGCCACGCGCAGGCAGTCGGGGACGCGCTCGCGCACCGCGCCCAGGTCGTGGCAGACCAGCAGCAGGGTGCGGCCTTCGCGGTGCCAGGCGTCGATGTGCTGCCAGAGCAGCGTCTGACCGGCTTCGTCGAGGCAGGCATCGGGCTCGTCGAGCAGCAGCAGCGGGCTGTCCAGCAGGCTCAGGCGGGCCAGCAGGGCGCGCTGCAGCTGGCCGCCGGAGAGCGCCGCCAGCGGGCGCTGCTCCAGTCCCTCCAACTGCCAGTCGGCCAGCGCCTGGCGCAGCTTCTCGCGGCGCTCGGCGGTGCTCAGGCGGCTGTTCCAGAAGCCGGCGCCGACCAGCTCGCCGAGGCCGATGGGGAATTGCCGGTCGAGGGCCTGCTGCTGAACCAGGTAGCCGATCTCCCGCGGCCGCAGCTGGACGCGCACGCGCCCGGCCAGGGGCTTCTGCAGCCCGGCGATGACCTTCAGCAGGCTGCTCTTGCCGCAGCCGTTGGCGCCGACGATGGCGGTCAGGCTGCCGGCGTCTAGGTCTAGGTTCAGCGGCGGCGTCAGCGGCAGGCGCGGCGGGCCCCACTGCAGGGCCTGGCAATGGATCATGGGGCCTCCCTGCGCCACTGGCTGCGGGCCACGGCGTCGTGGGCGTGGAGGCTTTCGGCGTGGACCACGCTCAGCGCGAAGGCCTCCAGTTCCCCGCGTTGCGCCAGGGCGCGGTGCAGGCGGCGGGCGGCGTCTTCGCAGAACATCAGGTTCTGCCCATTGGCCAGGGCGAAGGCCTGCTCGTCGGCGCGCTTCACCGCGGTCTGCACGGCGGTGCCCAAGGCGGCCTCGGCGCAGTCGAGCAGCTCGCGCAGCGGCAGGCCGTCCAGGCCCTCGCGCAGGTGCAGATGCAGGTCGGCGAAGCTGCGCTGGCTGTGGGGCGTGGCGACTATGCCGGCGCTGCTGCCGAGCCAGGTGTGGACTTCCTGGTGGCTGGGCGAGCGGTCGGCGAACTCCTCGGCGAAGCGCTGCTGGATCAGTTGGCGCGCCAGGGCCGCCGAGCAGGGGCAGGTGGAGGAATAGGCCAGGCGCAGGCGCAGCTCCAGGCGCAGGTCCTGGTCGTCCAGGCGCGCGTGGACCTCGCAGGGGTACTGCTTCCAGCCGCTCAGCGGGCTGACCAGCGCCGGGCGGCTGAGCAGGGCGTCGAAGGCCAGGCGCAGGCTGGCGCGGCGCGACAGGCCGGCGTGGCTGGCGAGGAAGTCGTCGAGCACTTCGCGCAGTAGCTGCGGGCCCAGCTCGGCCTGCTCCAGGCGGGCCAGGGCCAGGTACAGGCGCGACATGTGGATGCCGCGGGCGGCGGCTGCGTCCAGGCTGACGCCGGCGTCGGCCAGCGCGTTCAGGCGTTCGCCGTGCAGGCGCAGCGGCAGGGCGATGCCCTGCATGCCGACCCAGTCCAGGGCGAGGGTGTCGGACGCGGCCTGGCTGGCGACGTCGGGGAGAAAGGCGGTCATGGGAATGGCTGGCGCTGGTGGATGTTATAATATAACGTATTGTTTCCTACTCCTTCCTGCAAGCGCCATGAATCGACGCCGCCTGCTGCAAACCTTGCTCGCCAGCGCCGCCTGGCTGCCCGCCCTGGACGTTTTCGCCGGCCCGCGCCTGCTCGGCGCGCGCAGTGAGGCCATGGCCGGAGGCCTGCGCCTGGTCCTCGACCTCGACGGGCCCTTCCACTACCGCACCTTCACCCTCTCCGCGCCGGAGCGCCTGGTGGTCGACCTGGACGGCGCCAGCCTGGGCGTTCCCCTGGCCTCCCCTGCCCCGTCCGGCCCGCTGCGCGGCCTGCGCAGCGGGCGCCTGGCCGACGGCGGCACGCGCCTGGTGCTGGACCTGGCCGAGCCGGTGCGATTGCAGGCCTTCGCCCTGGGGCCCCAGGCCGGCAGGGGCCATCGCCTGGTGCTCGACCTGCATCCGGCGGGGGCACCTGTCCCGGTCGCCACGGCGAAGGCTGCCGGCAAGGGCCGCGACATCCTCGTGGTGGTGGACGCCGGCCACGGCGGCAAGGACCCCGGCGCCCTCGGCTCGCGCGGCGAGCGGGAGAAGGACGTGGCGCTACTGATCGCGCAGAACCTGGCGCGGCGCATCGACCGCCAGAGCGGCTTCAAGGCGCGCCTGGTGCGCAACGTCGACGTGTTCATCCCGCTGCGCCAGCGCGTGGAAGTGGCGCGGCGCTGCAACGCCGACATGTTCGTCTCGGTGCACGCCGACGCCGCGCCTCGCCGCACGGCGTCCGGCGCCTCGGTGTTCGCCCTTTCCGAGCACGGCGCCACTTCCACCCTGGCGCGCTTCATGGCCGAGCGCGAGAACGGCGCCGACCTGATCGGCGCCACCGGCAACCTGCCGCTGCAGGGCAAGGACCCGGCGTTGGCCAAGGTCATCCTCGACATGTCGCTGAGTTCCACCATCGCCTCCAGCCTGGACCTGGGCCACAGCGTGCTGCGCAGCCTCGGCGGCATCACCCGGCTGCACCAGGAACGCGTCGACCAGGCCGGTTTCGCCGTGCTCAAGTCACCGGACATCCCCTCGATCCTGGTGGAGACCGGCTTCATCTCCAACGACGCCGACTGCCGCCGCCTGCACGACGCGCGGCACCAGCAGGAGCTGGCCGGAGCGATCTTCGACGGCCTGCACGGCTACTTCCGCCAGCGCCCGCCGGCGGGGAGCCTGTTGGCGGCGTTGCGGGAGCAGGGCAAGGCGTAGGGCGAGGAGCGGATTCATCTGCGATTTCGCGGCGGGGCTCGGCCTATCGCGGACGGAGTCCGCTCCTACGAGGAAACTCCGTGCTTCACGACAATTGTAGGAGCGGGCCCTGCCCGCGATTCGCGCGCAGGGCGCGCTCCTACAGGGGAATGGCGTGGGTGGCGCAGCGTAGGAGCGGATCTCATCCGCGAATCGCGCCGGAATGTGGAATACCGTGCTGCCCCGCGAACCGTAGGAGCGGACTCCGTCCGCGATTCCCCATGCGTCCGGCTGTGGCGTGGCCGGGCGCCTACCGCACCTGCTGGCTGCACCCGCTGACACGCCCGCAGGTCAGCTTCGCCTGGCCGCCGCTGGAGCTGCTGAAGCGGCTGATGTGCGTCCAGCCGATGCCGCGGCTGGTGCCCAGCCACACCTGGCCGTCGCTGCTCACGCCGCTGAAGAAGGTGAGGCGCCCGTAGCGCGTGCCGGTCTGCGCCCAGCGCTGGCCGCTGGCGGCGTCGAAACCGCGCAGGTAGGTGTCGTGGCCCTGGGTGGCGACGCTGTAGTGGCTGCCGTCGCGGTCCATGCAGGCCAGCACGTTGGCCAGCCAGGCGCAGGCCGCCGGCGGCAGGCCGGGGAACGCCAGCGGCGGCTCCCCCGCGGCCCGCGCCAGGGGCGCCAGGAGCAGCAGGCAGAGCGTCAGGGCGGCGGCTTTCATCGGGACCTCGGGGCGGGCTGGATGGGCCTCCATGGTACGCCGGCGGATTGTCGAATACGAAATGTTATATTATAACAATTCGATCCCGTCCTTCCGGAGACCGCCATGTCCCTGCAATCCGAGCCGGTCCTCAGCGAACGGCAACTGCTGGCGCAACCCGCCAGCGCCTACATGAACGAGGCCCAGCAGGCCTTCTTCCGCGACCTGCTGCTGCGCCAGCGCGCCGAGCTGCAGGCGCGCATCGACGGCGAATTCGACGCGCTGCGCGAGGTGGAACGGCCCGGCGACGAGGCCGACGTCGCCAGCCGCGAGGAGCAGCGCCAGTGGCAGCTGCGCCTGCTGGAGCGCGAGAAGAAGCTGCTGGACAAGATCGACCAGGCCCTGGAGCGCCTGGCCCGCGGCGAGTACGGCTGGTGCGCCGAGACCGGTGAGCCCATCGGCCTGCGCCGCCTGCTGCTGCGCCCCACCGCCAGCCTCAGCGTCGAGGCCAAGGAACGCCAGGAGCGCCGCGAGCTGCACCTGCGCGACGCCTGAAGAATCCATGACAGAGAGCCACCACCGTGAAGCAACGCCTACCCGTCACCGTCCTTTCCGGCTTCCTCGGCGCCGGCAAGAGCACCCTGCTTAACCAGGTGCTGAAGAACCGCGAGCACCGCCGTGTCGCAGTGATCGTCAACGACATGAGCGAGATCAACATCGACGGCAGCGAGGTGCAGCGCGACGTCAGCCTCAACCGCGCCGAAGAGAAGCTGGTGGAGATGAGCAACGGCTGCATCTGCTGCACCCTGCGCGAAGACCTGCTGCAGGAAGTGGCGAAGCTGGCCGCCGAAGGCCGCTTCGACTACCTGCTGATCGAGTCCACCGGCATCTCCGAGCCGCTGCCGGTGGCCGAGACCTTCACCTTCCGCGACGAGCAGGGCCGCAGCCTGTCCGACCTGGCGCGGCTGGACACCCTGGTCACCGTGGTCGACGGCCTGAACTTCCTGCGCGACTACCAGGGCAGCGACAGCCTGGCCAGCCGCGGCGAGAGCCTGGGCGAGGAAGACCAGCGCTCCATCGCCGACCTGCTGATCGACCAGGTGGAGTTCGCCGACGTCATCCTGCTCAGCAAGGTCGACCTGATCTCCAGCGCCGAGCGCGAAGAGCTGCTGGCGATCCTCCGCGGCCTCAACCCCGACGCCGAGATCCGCCCCATGCTCATGGGCCAGGTGCCGCTGGAATGGATCCTCGACACCGGCCGCTTCGACTTCGAGCGCGCCGCCCAGGCCCCCGGCTGGCTCAAGGAACTGCGCGGCGAACACGTGCCGGAGACCGAGGAATACGGCATCGCCTCCCGCGCCTACCGCGCGCGCCGGCCCTTCCACCCGCAGCGCTTCCACGACTTCCTTGCCACGCCCTGGAGCAACGGCCGCCTGCTGCGCTCCAAGGGCTTCTTCTGGCTGGCCAGCCGCTACCGCGAGGCCGGCAGCTGGTCCCAGGCCGGCGGCCTGATGCGCCACGGCCTGGCCGGGCGCTGGTGGCGCTTCGTGCCGAAGGAACGTTGGCCGCAGGACGAGGACGGCCTGCGCCAGGTGATGCGCCACTGGAGCGCGGAGACCGGCGATTGCCGCCAGGAACTGGTGTTCATCGGCCAGGGCATCGACTTCGCCCGCCTGGAGGACGAGCTGGACGCCTGCCTGCTGGACGACGCCGAATTCGCCGCCGGGCCCCAGGCCTGGGCGCGCCTGGCCGATCCCTTCGAGTCCTGGACGGAGGACGCCTGATGCTCGCCCGGCCATTGCAGCCCATGCCGCGCCAGGTGCTCGGCGACGACCCGCAGGTGCTCGCCGAGGTGCTGCACGACGGCGTCAACCTGGCGGTCTGGCGGCGCCGGCTGTTCCCCGAGCTGGCGGCCTATGCCGAGGCGCTGGTGCGGGGCGAGGCGCTTTACGCCCGCCACGCGACCCTGGAACTGGACGAGGCCGGGCGCAGCGACCAACTGCGCGGCCTGTTCGACGAGAGCCCGGGCGCCACGCTCTTCGCCAACGACCTGGCTTGGTTGGTGGAGGCCTTCGCCTGCCTGACCGGCGCGCGCCGCGTGGGCCTGCGCCTGCGCAGCCTGGAGCGGGCCATGTGCCCGCGCTTCCACGTCGACCACGTGGCGCTGCGCCTGGTCACCAGCTACGCCGGCTGCGCCAGCGAATGGCTGGAGGAAGGCGCCCTGCCCCGCGACCGTCTCGGCGAGGCCGAGCCGGCGCGCATCCAGCGCCTGGAAGTAGGCGACGTGGGCCTGTTCAAGGGCGAGAAATGGATCGGCAACGAGGGCGCCGGCATCGTCCACCGCTCGCCCGCCCCGGCGCCGGGCACGCGGCGCCTGCTGCTGACCCTGGACTGGCTCTAGGCCGGGCGGCGCATGTCGATGTGCGGGATGTCGTCTTCCAGGTACACCTCGCCCTCGGCGACGAAGCCGTAGCGGCTGTAGTAGCCCTGCAGGTGCGCCTGGGCGGAGAGGTACACCGGGCTGCCCGGCCAGCGCCGCGCCGCTTCGTCCAGGGCGCGCTGCATCAGCTGGTGGCCGAGGCCGCGTCCGCGCCCGGCGGCGGCAGTGATGACGCGGCCGATGACCACCTCGCCGTCGTGCGTCGCCGGGTCGAGCAGGCGCAGGTAGGCCAGCAGCTGGCCGCCCTCGTGGGCCATCAGGTGGCAGGTGTCGCCGGACAGGTCCTGATCGTCGATGTCCTGGTAGGGGCAGTTCTGCTCCACCACGAATACCTCGCAGCGCAGGCGCAGGAGGGCGTACAGCGTCTCCTTGCTCAGTTCGCTGTGGTGTTGGCAGCTCCAGGTGAGGTCCATGGCGTGAGGCTCCGGCGGCAGGTGGAAAAGACCGCCCATCCTCTCACGCCCGGGCGTTTCACACAGCCACCCGCGGCCCCGTCGGCGACAGCCCGCCGAGGTGCCGGCGCAGCGCCTCGATGGCCACCCGCACCTTGGCCGGCTGGGCGTCGCGCCGTGGCGTGACGGCGTAGATGCCGTAGGTGGGCAGGCGCCATTGCGGCAGCAGGCGCAGCAGCCTGCCCTCCTCCAGCGCCTCGCGCACTTCCGGCTCCGGCTGCAGCGACACGCCCAGGCCGTCGAGGGTGAACTGGCGCAGGGCGAGCATGCTGTTGGCCGCCACCCGCGGTTCCAGGCGCAGGCGGCAGCTCTCCCCGTCCGGCCCGTCGAACTGCAGCGCCTGGCCGTGACCGCGGGTGTTCAGCGCCAGCCAGTCGACCTGCAACAATTGGTCGGGATGGTCGATTGCCCCGCAGCGGCGCAGGTAGGCCGGGGCCGCGCAGACTAGGTTCTGCCAGTCGCCCAGGTGGCGCGCCACCAGGCTGGAATCGGCCAGGTTGCCGACGCGGATAGCCAGGTCGATGCGCTGCTCGATCAGGTCGATCTGCTCGTCGTGGAAGAACAGCTGCAAGCGCAGTTGGCGGTGGTTCTCCAGCAGCGGACGCAGCGCCTCGGTGATCAGCCGCCCGGAAAAACCCACCGGCGCTGCCAGGCGCAGTTCGCCCACCGGCGCTTCGCGCCACTCGCCCAGGCGCTGCTCGGCCTCCTCGGCGATGGCCAGCATCTGCGCGCAACTGCGGTAGAAGGCCTCGCCGGCCTCGGTCAGCGTCAGCCTGCGGGTGGTGCGGTGCAGCAAGCTCACCTGGGCCTGCGCCTCCAGCTTGCGGATCTGCTGGCTGACCGCCGAGGGGCTCATGCCCAGGGCCTCGGCGGCGGCGGCCATGGAGCCGCGGTCGACCACGGTGGCGAATACGGCCATGCCTCGGAGGTTGTCCATTGTGAAGCTCCGCTTAAGAGTGAAAGGCACGATAGCCGGTTTTTCCCGGGCTTTCTTGCGCCTAGCATGCGAAGCCTCTGAAAGAAGAGGATGAAAGATGCCGACTTCCCGTGCCGACGTGCCTACCCCCGATGGCGCCCGTTACCTCAAGCGCCTGTGCAACCACTTCGCCCACAAGCTGCCGGTGGAACTGAGCGAGGACAGCGGCGTGCTGAACTTCGAGTTCGGCACCTGCCGGCTCAAGGCCGACGCCGCCGCGCTGCACCTGCAGGCCGAAGCCGAGGACGCCGAGCGCCTGGCCCGCGTGCAGCAGGTGGTGGTCAGCCACCTCGACCGCTTCGCTTGGAAGGAAGGCCAGCTGCCGGTGAACTGGAGCTGAGCCCCCTGCCCTTTTCCCTTGCCGCCGCGGTTTAGCGCTGGCCGCTGAGAATCTGCTGGATCAGGCCGCTGGCCAGTTCGATCAGCAGGTAGTCGCCGTCCACTTCCTGCCATTGGTAGCCGTAGGCCGGCGGCGGTAGCTGGCGGCTGCGCCAGTCCTCCACGTAGTAGCGCCGCGCGCGGTATTCCGGCGGCAGGTACTGGCCGGTCTGCCAGTGCCGGCGCTCGGCCTCCTGGCGGCGCATGGCGTCTTCCCATTCGCGTTGCCGCTGCTCCTGCTGGCGGCGTTGCGCCTCTTCCCACTGACGCTGGCGCTCATCGGCCTGGCGGCGCTGCTCGTCCTGCCACTGGCGGTCGCGCTCGGCCTGCTGGCGCTGTTCTTCCTGCCAGCGCCGCTGCTGTTCCTGCTGGCGGCGCTGGGCTTCCTGGCGCTGCTGTTGCTCGGCCTGGCGGCGCTGTTCATCGCGCTGGCGCTGGAACTCCTGTTGCTGGCGCTGCCGGTCCTCCATCTGCCGACGTTGCTGCTCGGCCATCTGCCGCTGCTGTTCCTGCTGCTGGCGTTGCTGCTCCTGCTGGCGGCGCTGCTGTTCCTCGTTCTGCCGGCGCTGCTGCTCGGCCATCTGGCGTTGCTGTTCCTGTTGCTGGCGCTGTTGCTCCTGCCATTGCTGCTGTTGCTGGGCGTCGTTGGCGTTCCAGGCGAGGGCCGCGCCGGCGGGCAGCAGCAGGCCCAGGCAAAGGGCGCGGAAGGAGGGGGTCTTGGGCATGGTCGGGTCGTCGGGCAGGGCGGCGAAATGGCCGGGAAAGTCAGGAAAGTGGACAGGGAAATGCCGGGAAAAGTTCCGATCTCGGAAAAACGCGTCGCTACATGAAAAGACGATTTGTCATTATTCGGTCGTAACTAGATCGATATTGCACTTTATGGTCGCAAATAGACCAAATTACTTTGAATTATGCATTTGATCTATTTTTGTGCAAAATCAATAAGTCAATACTTTGAAATATTTTGTAACCGTGTGGCCACTTTTACCCCGGGTTATCCACAGAATCGATGCGCAAAATTTGTACATCGCGGCCTTTCACCCGGTAGGCGGCCTGGTAAGGCCAGCGTTCCAGCGGCAATTCGCGCACGCCGGGCACCTCGCTGGGCCGGCCGACGCTGCTCAGGCTGAGGTCGGCCAGCGCCTTCACCTGGCCGACCACGTCCTGGATGGCCTTCAGCGCCTTCTCCGGGCCGATCAGCACCACGTAGTGGTCGTACAGGCCGTCCAGGTCGGCCGCCGCCTTGTGCGTCCACTGCAGGCTCATGCCAGCCCCCACTTGGCTTCTATCTCCGCGTGCGGCAGCAGGTGCCCGGCGTTGGCGTCGGCCAGGCCTTCGTCGATGGCCGCCACGTGCCAGCTCTGGCGCTCCAGGTACTGCGCCAGGGCCTGGCGCAGGTGGTAGGGGCGGTCCCGGTGGGTGGCCCGGGCCAGTTGGTCCAGGGCCTTGGCCAGGGCGTCATCGGCGCGGAAGGAGATTACGGTGGTCAATTTCTGAGCAGTCCGTTTACGCTGTATACAGAGTTTACAACGATAACATAAGTATACGAATCAGGCACTTGGCGTTGGTGAGAAGGGCAATGGGAAGGAGAGGGCGCGAGTGCGGCCGGGCGCTGGCGCGGAGCTGGCTGGGTGGGTGGAAAGGCCCGGCTGGCGCGGCTTGCAGGGCACTTTCGCGGCGGCGCAAGTTGGCTTGCCGCTTTCGGGATTTGCCGCCGCCGCGGGGCGGTCCAGGCTGGTGGGGCAGCCCCTTTCCCGCCAGGAGACGCCCATGCCCCATGACTTCCCGCAACCGGTGGACGCCGCCGAGGTCCCGCGCTTCGCCGGCATCCCCAGCTTCATGCGCCTGCCGATCTTCGAGGACCCGGCCCAGGTGGACATCGCCCTGGTCGGCGTGCCCTGGGACGGCGGCACCACCAACCGCGCCGGCGCCCGCCACGGCCCGCGCGAGGTGCGCAACCAGTCCAGCCTGATGCGCAAGGTGCACCACGTCAGCCGCATCGCGCCCTACGACCTGGCGCGCGTCGGCGACGTGGGCGACGCCCCGGTGAACCCCATCGACCTGCTCGATTCGCTCAAGCGCATCGAGGGCTTCTACCGGCGCATCCACGCTGCCGGCGCGGTGCCGCTGTCGGTGGGCGGCGACCACCTGGTGACGCTGCCGATCTTCCGCGCCCTGGCCGCCGAGCGGCCCATCGGCATGGTCCACTTCGACGCCCATTCGGACACCAACGACCGTTACTTCGGCGACAACCCCTACACCCACGGCACGCCGTTCCGCCGCGCCATCGAGGAGGGCCTGCTGGACCCGCGGCGCACCGTGCAGATCGGCATCCGCGGCTCGGTGTATTCAGCGGACGACGAGGCCTTCGCCAAGGAGTGCGGCATCCGCGTCATCCACATGGAGGAGTTCGCCGCGCTGGGCGTCGAGGCGACACTCGCCGAGGCGCGGCGGGTGGTGGGCGAGGGGCCGACCTACGTCAGCTTCGACGTCGACGTGCTCGACCCGGCCTTCGCCCCCGGCACCGGCACCCCGGAGATCGGCGGCATGACCACGCTGCAGGCGCAGCACCTGGTCCGTGGCCTGCAGGGCCTGGACCTGATAGGCGCGGACGTGGTGGAGGTGTCGCCGCCGTTCGATCTGGGCGGCGCCACGGCGCTGGTCGGCGCGACCATGATGTTCGAGCTGCTGTGCATCCTCGCCGACGCCCGGGCCCGGCGCCGCTGACCGCTGCGGGGGTTCACGGGGCGGCGCCCGCGGGGCTATAACGAAGGCCTGCCCCCGCCGCCGCGAGAACCCCCATGCTGGGCAACCTTTCCGACATCGACCTGCGCCTGCTGCGCACCTTCTGCGCCATAGTCGAGGCCGGCGGCTTCACCGCCGCCCAGGTGCGTCTGAACACCAGCCTGTCGCGCCTGAGCGTGCTGGTGCGCGACCTCGAACTGCGCCTGGGCTACTCGCTGTGCCGGCGCGGCAGCAGCGGCTTCCAGCTCACCGAGGAAGGCCAGCAGCTGTACGACGCGGCCCAGGGCCTGTTCGTCGACATCGAACGCTTCCGCGAGCAGGTCACCGGCCTGGGCGGACGCGACCGCGAAACCCTGCACCTGGGCTGCGTCGACGGCGTGGTCGGGCAGCACTGCTGGGCGCTGCCGTTGGCCATCCGCCTGTTCCGCCAGGGCAACCCCGGCGTGCGCCTGAACCTGCACACCCAGCGCCCGGACGAATTGGAGAACGCCGTGCTGGAAGAGCGCCTGCAACTGGCCATCGGCGCCTTCCACCATCGCCTGTCCGGGCTGCGCTACCAGTTGCTCTTCAGCGAGGAACAGAACCTCTACTGCGCCCCCGGCCACCCGTTCTTCGCCCGCGCCGACGACGAGCCGGACCTGGAGGCGATCTGCGCCGCCGATTACGTCGGCCGCGGCTACATGGCCGAGAGCCGGCGCCCCCACGGCCTGGTGTTCAACCGCACGACCACCGCCTACAGCATGGAGGCCATCGCCAACCTGGTGTTCAGCGGCACCTTCATCGGCTACCTGCCGACGCCCTACGCCGCCGCCTGGGTCGCCGAGGGACGGCTGCGGGCGATCCGCCCCGCGCAGCTGGCCTACCACTCGGAATTCCACTGCGTGACGCGCCAGGGCGCCGAGCCGGGCGAAGCCCTGGGCGCCTTCCTCGGCGCGCTGGAACAGGCCCAGGCGCAACTGGGCCGGGGAGGGCTGGAGTCATGAACGCACTGCACGCATTGCACGAGGATGGCTTCGTACTGCTGCCCGGCCTGCTGGATGCTGCGCAGGTCGCGGAAGTGCGCGGGCTGATCGACGCCCTGCGGCCGATCCACTGGGACTACGAGGGCCTGGTGGACCACTACAAGTGCGTGTTCAACCGCTCGCCGCGCTGGCTGCCGTACCTCGACCCGCCGGGGCTGATCGAGGTGGCCGAGGCGGCGCTGGGCGAGGACTGCCACGTCATCGGCCAGACCGCCTGGCGCTGCCACCCCGGCTTCATCGGCAGCGACATGCACCAGGACTACCTGCCGCTGCGCCTGCCGGAAGCGCTGCTGCTGGGCGGCTTCGAGCTGCCGATGTTCATCTGCACGGCGCAGGTCTACCTCGACGATATCGACCACGCACTCTGCCCGACCTGGGTGATTCCCGGCAGCCACCGCGCCGGCCGCGTACCACACCCGGACGAGCGCAGCTGGCGGGGCAGGGCGGCCGAGCCGGTGCTGTGCCGCGCCGGCGACTGCCTGGTGTTCCGCAGTGACCTGTGGCATTCCGGCAGCCGCAACCTGAGCCAGCGCACGCGCTACCTGTTGCAGGTGCACTACGGCCGGCGCATGGTGGCGCAGAAGTTCTCGCCCTATCTCGACTGGCGCTTCGACCCCGAAGTGCTGGCCGCCTGCACGCCCCGCCAGCGCCGCCTGCTGGGCGACCACGAGGCGGCGGAATACGACTGAGGAGCCCGGCCATGAGCCAGACCCACCAAGGGGGCTGCCATTGTGGTGCCCTGCGTTATGAGTTCACTGCGGAGTTGGATGATGTCGGCCACTGCCATTGTTCGATCTGCCGGCGGAGTAGTGGGGGCATGGTGGTCACCTGGGCGACGGTGCCGCGCAGTAGTTTCCGTTGGTTGAAGGGGGAGCCGGCCTGCTATGTGTCGAGTCCGGGTAATCGGCGGTTGTTCTGTGGGAACTGTGGGGCCCAGGTGGTGTTCGAGACGGAGCGGACGCCGGAGACGTTGGATGTGACTGTTGCGACCTTCGATCACCCGGAGGTGGCGCCGCCGCAAAGGCATGTGTGGGTGAAGAGCCGGGTTGCTTGGCTGCATCTGGATGAGCAGTTGCCGGGGGAGGATGAGGAGGTTTTGTAGGAGCGAGGGGGGCGCCTAGCTCTTGCTCGCGAACCAGGTCTCCTGGTGATACCAGCGCGCTGGGTTGGCTCCGCTCCCTCTCCCCAGCCCTCTCCCTGAAGGGAGAGGGGGCTTGTCCATGCCGAGAGGAGGCCTGTAGTCAGCCGGTAGTCACGGTGCTAGCCGGCTGACTCCAGAACATCAGTGCCTGCCCAACGGTCCCCTCTCCCTTCAGGGAGAGGGTTAGGGAGAGGGCGCTCTTCAGGCCACACACCGAACCTCGCCGGCTGACTGCTGTTCGCGAGCAAGCTCGCTCCTACGAAAAGCCCCTGGCATGCTTTAGAACGCCATCTGCCACTGCGCGATCAGCGCATGGTTCTGCGCCTGGCTGCCTTTCTCGCCGCTGTAGGCCAGGCCGATGCTGTGGCGGGCCGACAGGCCCAGGTCCAGGCCCAGGTCCAGCAGCAGGCTGTTGCGGTCCAGCGCCGTGCCCTGGACGCTGAAGGCGCCGCCGCCGGCGAGGAAGGCCTGGCGGGTGCTGCTGTCCAGGTCGCCGTAGGTGTGGCGCCAGCCCAGGCCCAGGCGCGGGGTCAGGCTCATGCCGTTGTCCAGGCTGGTGAGCCAGGCCGTGCGCACGCCCAGGGTACTGCTGAGGTTGTGCTGGCTTTGCTCGTCCACGTGCAGGGCCGCGGCGCCGCCTTTTTCGTCGTAGGCGTCGCGCTTGTAGTACTGGTAGCCGAGGTTGGCGTAGGGCTCGGCGCTCAGGCGGCCGTCGCCGAGCTGGTAGCCGGCCTCGGCGAAGGCCTGCCAGCTGTGGGCGTCGTAGTCGCCCTTGGGGCGGTCGCTGAAGCCGTCGAACTCGACGCGGCGTTTGCTTTCGCCGTCGTGGCTGCTGTAGGCCGCGCCCAGGCGCAGGGCCAGCGGGCCGGCCTGGCGCAGGGCGTAGGTGCCCAGGTGCCAGCTGTCGATGTCGCCGGAGGTGCCGCCCTGGCCGTCGAGGTCGGTGTGCGAGTAGCCGCCCAGCACGCCCAGGCGCCATTGGCCGTCCAGCGCCCAGTCGGCGCCCAGCAGGGTGCCGCCGGTGTTCTGGTCGAGGTCGCCGCTGCCGTGCTCGCCGTCCAGTTGGCCGTGGCTGCCGATGCCTTGCAGCCAGAGGCGGCCGGCGGCGTTCGGGTCGTTCAGGTTGCGTGCCTCGCTGGGTACGCCGAGGGCGGCCAGTTGCGGGGTGTCGCGGTCGTCGCTGGCCACCAGCAGGCCGCCGCCGAGCTGGCGCAGTGCGCCGAGCATGGCGCCGCCCACCGCCTGGCTGCCGGCCAGGGTGGCGGCGGCCAGGTTGGCGTTGCTGGCGCCGGCCAGTTGTTCCACGGCGCGGCCGGCGTTGCCGGCGTCGCTGGTGATCAGCGCGTTGTACAGCTGGCCCATGCCCTGGCCCTGCAGGGCGCTGGCGGCGTTGCGGCCGTTGCCGCTGCTGGCCAGGTCGGCGAACTGCACGTCGTTGCGCGTCAGTTGCAGGTCCACGCTGTTGGCGCCGTAGCCGAGGCTCGGGGTGAGGAAGGCGAAGTTGCTGCTGACCTCGGCGAACCGGCCGCTGACGCCGCCGCTGGCGTTCAGCACCTGATAGCTGCTCTGCCAGGGATAGTTGCCGGGCCCGGCTTGCAGGGCCAGGCGCGCGCCGTCCAGGGTCGCGCTGCCATCCACCTGCAGGGTGGCGTGGCTGCCGTCGGCCTCCACGCCATAGGCCAGGGTCGATCCGCTGCGCAGGGCCAGGTCGCCGGTTACGTGGGTGGCGCCCTGCTGCGGGTTGGCCAGCAAGGTGCCGCTGACGTCCAGGCCGCCGACGCTGCCGCTGCCGGCGTAGCTGGCGCCGCTGTCCACCAGCAGGCTGCCGGCGATGCCGCCCTGGTTGATCAGCTGGGCGCCGGCGAAGACTTCGCCGCCTTCGCTGAAGTCGCCGCTGCCAGTGAGGATCCAGGCGCCCTGGCGCACCTCCAGGCGCTCGAAGTTGCGGCTCTGGCCGAAGCTGCCGCCGCGGGCGTCGTCGAAGCTCACCCGGTCATGGCCGTCGCCGCCGTCCACCAGGCCTTCGAAGCGGCTGCCGGCGAGCAGTGTCAGGCTGTCGTCGCCGCCGCCCAGTTCCAGGGCGATGCCGTTGCCGCCGTGAATCAGGCCGTCGTTGATCACAACGTCGGCGAAGTCGCCGACCAGAGTCACGCCGCTGGAGGCCAGGCCTTCGATGGTGCCGTGGTTCTCCAGGGTGGTGGCGCCGTAGCCGCTGCCGGCGGAGCCGTCGTCCACCAGGATGCCGCGGCTGGCGCCGCTGATCAGCGCGCCGGCGGCGTTGTAGACGCTGCCGCCGCCCATGGCGATGCCCTCGCTGCCGTTGGGCTGGCCGCCCTTGTCGACGCCGGCCGCGCCTATGCCTTCGATGATCCCGTGGTTCTCGATGTGGCCGATCAGGTCGATGTCCACGCCATCGCCGTCGCCATCGGGCACCAGGCCGTTGTAGGCGCCGGTGATGCGCCCGTAGTTGGTGACCGTGCCGTTGCCGTCGGAGCCGTAGCCCGAGCCGTTGCGGCCGATGATCACGCCGTCGGCGTAGTTGACCAGGGTGGCGCCGACGTCGGTGGTGATGCCGTGGCGGCCGCCGGAGATCAGCCCGTGGTTGTAGACGCTGCCGCCCTCGGCGTTCTGGAAGTCGATGCCGTCGTTCTTGGCGTCGGCGTCGATCATGTCGCCGCTGCTGATCTCGCCGTAGTTGGTGATGCTGGCGTTGGCGCCGGGGCGGATACCGTCGTTGCCGTCGCCGTGGATGACGCCGGTTTCGCGGTTGATGATGGTCACCGGCACGCCGCTGCGCAGGTCGTCGAAGTCCAGCGCCTGGCCGGTGGTCGAGCGGATGCTGCCGGCGTTGTCCAGCAGCAGGCTGCCGCTGTCGAAGCCGTCCTTCACGCGCACCGCGTCGTCGCTGGCGCTGATGCTGGCGCCGGCGCGGTTGTAGATCCGGTAGTTGCGGGTGGTCGCGGTGCTGCCCGAGCTTTCGATGGCGCGGCCGCTGGTGGCGGTGATCTGCCCGCTGTTGTCGACCACCACGCCGGCGCCGCTGGTGGCGTCCTTCAGGGCGACGGTCTTGTCGCTGGCGGTGATGCTGCCGCTTGCGGTGACCTGCAGGCTGGCCCCGCCGGAGAGCGTCTGCTTGCTGGTGCTGGGCGTGCTGATGACGATGGGGCCGGCGGGCGCGGCGTGGGCGCCGGCGCTGAAGACGAGGGCGATGCTGAACGCCAGCGGAGAAGGCTTGAACGACATGGCGACGACCTTTTTCTTCTGGAAGTGGCCGTCGTTTATAGCGATGCAATCTTACGTTTTTGTAACCATGCTGGCTTTTTGCCAAGGCCGGGCGCGGGGCGCCCGGCCCTTGCCGTCACTGCTTGTAGTAGACGATCTGGTTGCTGGTGGCGAGCAGCTCGCCGGCCTCGCTCCACAGCTCCGCGGCCTGGTCGAAGTAGCCGTTGCGGAAGGCCTGGCCGCGGGCCTCGCCGAGCAGGTAGCCGCTGCCGACTTCGGCCAGTTGCGCGGCGTCGGTGTGGAAGTAGGTGGTGATCGACACGGTGCCGGCCGGCACCGGGGTGGCGCGGCGCAGCCACACGCGCGGGTAGAAGATATCGCTCATCGCCGCCAGGGCCGGGAAGTCCAGCGCCCGCGGCTGGGCGTCGCGCAGCCAGAGGCGGGTGCGGCTGTGCTCGCCGCTGCCGTCCCAGGTGCTGGGGAAGGCGCCGTCGATGGCGCGCATCTCGTACTGCTGCACCCAGGCCACGCCCTTGCCGCTGGTGTTCAGCGGCGGCGTCTGCGCCGGCGCCGTGGCCTGCGGGCGCGCCAGGTCGAGTTCGCTCCAGGTCTCGCGGCGCAGGGCGGTGACCGCGGTGCCGGTGGTGGAGACCTGCTCCACGCCGTCGCAGTCCAGCTGGCTCAGCTGCAGCAGCCAGTGCTGGGTGGAGCGGTTGGTGCGGATCGGCGTGGCGCGCACGGAGAAGGCGCCGGCCTCGATGGCGGCGGCGAAGTTCACCGTCAGCGCGACGGGCGCGCCGAGCAGCCGCGGGTGGCGCAGCACGGCCTGCAGCAGGGTGGCGGCGGTGATGCCGCCGAAGGGCCCGACCATGTTCCAGTAGTCGGCGCTGGTGTGGCCGTGGAGCAGGTCGGCGTCGCGGGCGTCGGCTTCCAGGGCCAGGGCGCGGTCGAAGGGGTGCAGGGCGGAGTCGGTCATGCTCGGTGCTCTCGGCGCGGGTATCCGGTCCTTTTAGGGGAGCGGCCCGGGCGCGGTCAAGCGAACCGGGCGGTCAGGGCGTGACCTCGAAACGCAGGGTGCCGATCACCTGGCCGACCTCGGTGATCACCTGCACCTGCCAGCGCCCGGTCGGGTCGGCGGGGAAGTTCTGCTTGTGCGTCCAGGCGCGGTAGCCGGCCTCGCGGCCGCCGTGGATGTCCAGGGCGATGCGGTCGACTTCCTGGCCGTTGTGCAGCCACACGTGGAAGATGCGCTCGTCCAGGCCGCGCGGCGCGCTGATGGCGGTGTAGGCGTAGAGGCCCTGGGCGCGGATCTGCGCGGCGCCGACCTGCTCGACGCTGTCGCCGGGGGTGCGCTGGCTGTTGTCGAACTGCTCGGTGACCGCCATTTCCGCCAGCCACAGGGTGGAGGGCGGCACCCAGGCGCGGCCGAACCAGCCGACCACGCCGATGCACAGGGTCAGGCCGAGCAGGGCGAACCAGCGCCACCACTTGTGGATGCCCACCGACACCACCAGGCTGGGGAAGGACAGCGCCACGGCGATGCCCAGGGCCCAGCGGTAGCTTTCCGGGGTGCTCAGCTGGAGGATCAGCGGCAGCGCGGTGAGCAGCACGGCGAACAGCGTCAGGGTGTGGTAGCCGAGGAAGGTCCAGCGCCGCGGCGCCAGCCACTTGTAGTAGACCGGGTCGGTGATGGCGATCAGCCCGGCCAGCCCCAGGGCGCCGGTGAACAGGGCCTGGCCGCTGTTCCAGGTGGTGGTGACGAAGAAGAACGGCAGGACGAAGAACAGGCTTTCCTGGTGGATCAGCTGGGTCGCGTAGCGCAGCAGCCCCGGCGGCACCGACCAGCCGAAGCGCTCCTTGAAGCGCTGGGTGAGCAGGTTCTCGAGCATCAGCCAGAGCCAACTGACCAGCATGACGATGGCCATGGCGCGGGCGAAGCCGGCGCGGTGGCGATCGACCATCATGAAGCTGAACAGCCCGGAGCAGAAGCCGAACAGGGCGACCAGCCGCGGGTAGCGTTCCAGGAGCGAGAGGGCCAGCGCGATCAGGCGCTGCACGCGGGATTTCAACACAAGCATGACGAAGGGCCGAAGCCGGACAACCGGAAGGGCGGGGATTGTAGCGCTTGTGCCGGGCGCGGGGCAGCGGCGCTGGACGGAGGGTAGGGTGGCCGGCGGCTCTTCGTAGGAGCGAGCCATGCCGCCTGAGACGTAGGAGCGGACCTTGTCCGCGATAGCCAGGGGTTTCGGCGCGATTCGCGGATGAGATCCGCTCCTACGCCGCCCCACCCGCGCCATTCCCCTGTAGGAGCGCGCCCTGCGCGCGAATCGCGGGCAGGGCCCGCTCCTACAAGGGTTGGCATTCAGCCCCGTAGGATGGGTTGAGCGGAGCGATACCCATCGCCACGACCGCATGGGTTTCGCAAGCTCAACCCATCCTACGAAGGCTTGTGTGCGGGCTCTGACGCCACCCCGCCACTCAACTCCTCGCGGGCATAGTCGACGAACAGCCGCGCCGGCTTGGTCAGCTGCGCGCGCTTGAGCCAGGCGGCCACCAGGCCGGAGGCGCTGACGTCTTCGGCGATGTTCACCATCACCACCTTCTTGCCGTCGTAGGTGCATTCCGAATGCGGCCGGGTGACCAGCACCGAGAAGCCGAAGCCCTGGCCGACCATGCCGCGCACCATCTCGATGGAGGGCGAGCTGAAGGCGATGTTCGGCGTCAGCCCCAGTTCCTCGAAGATGCTCACGAAGTAGGTGCGGCTGGGCTGCACGTCGAGCAGGATCATCGGCTCCAGCGCCAGGTCGCGCAGCGACACCTGGGCCTGGCGGGCGAAGCGGTGGTCGGCCGGGAGCAGGGCGTAGGGGCGCTGCGCCGGCATCAGCGGCTCGGTCTCGATGGTGCCGTCGAGGTCGTGGCGGTACAGCAGGGCCAGGTCGAAGCGCCCGGAGGTCAGGCCCTGCACCAGTTCCTGCTGCTCGCCGTCGCGGATGCGGATCTCCACCCCCGGGTAGCGCTCGCGGAAGCCGGCGATCAGCCGCGGCAGGTACAGCGGCGCCACCGTCTCGAAGCAGGCCAGGTCGATCTGCCCGGCCACCACGTCGTTGTCGGCCAGGGCGTTCTGCTCGAACTCGTGGGCCATGCGCAGCAGTTCCTGGGCCTTGCGGTAGAAGCGCGCGCCGCTGGGGGTGAGGGACACGCCCTGGGCGTGGTGGCGGATGAACAGCTGCACGCCGAAGCTCTCTTCCAGGCCCTTGATCGCCGTGGAGATCGACGGCTGGGCGATGTAGAGCTTGCGCGAGGCCTCGGCCACGCTGCCGCATTCCACTGTCGTCACGAAATACTTCAATTGCCGCAAGGTATAGGAAGCCACTGCAAGACCTCTATGGCGCGGCTTCGCCGGTGGCGTGCGCGCTCTCGTTGTGTCATCGGTTCATCGGGAAGCAAGGATCGGGCCCGCCGGCCTGCGCCGGGGAGCGTCGAGGCGCCTCCAGGTGCCGCACCATAACCCAGCATGGCGCACTTTGCCGGTGCGCGCCTGCCCAGCTTTTTCATATACCCCGAAGACATATTTAATATTTTTCCTCCGCCGGGGCATGCGCGACCATCAGCGGTACCACAGAACAAAACAATAATTGCTCGTGAGCAGGAGTGCCCTGGTGTATCAACTCAGCGACTGGCAGCAGCGTGCAGCCCGCCAGACCTTCATCGACGCCGCCCTGATCGATGGCCGCCGCATGGCCGCCGCCGACGGCGCCACCTTCGCATCCATCGACCCGGCCACCAACCGCCTGCTGGCCAACGTCGCCGCCTGTGGCGCGACCGAAGTCGACGCCGCCGTGCGTAGCGCCCGCCGTGCCTTCGAGCAGGGCCCCTGGGCGCGCATGGCGCCGCGCGAGCGCAAGGCCGTGCTGCTGAAGCTGGCCGAGCTGATGCTGGCCCACCGCGACGAGCTGGCCCTGCTGGACTCGCTGAACATGGGCAAGCCGGTGATGGACGCCTGGAACATCGACGTGCCCGGCGCCGCCGGCGTCTTTTCCTGGTACGCCGAGGCCCTGGACAAGCTCTACGACCAGGTCGCCCCGACCGCGCCCAACGCCCTGGCCACCATCACCCGCGCGCCCCTGGGCGTGATCGGCGCCGTGGTGCCGTGGAACTTCCCCCTCGACATGGCCGCCTGGAAACTGGCCCCGGCCCTGGCCGCCGGCAACTCGGTGGTGCTCAAGCCGGCCGAGCAGTCGCCGTTCTCGGCCCTGCGCCTGGCCGAACTGGCCCTGGAGGCCGGCCTGCCCGAGGGCGTGCTGAATGTGGTGCCGGGCCTCGGCGAGCACGCCGGCAAGGCCCTGGGCCTGCACCCGGACGTGGACTGCCTGGTGTTCACCGGCTCCACCGAAGTGGGCAAGTACTTCATGCAGTATTCCGCCCAGTCCAACCTCAAGCAGGTGTGGCTGGAGTGTGGCGGCAAGAGCCCGAACCTCGTGTTCGCCGATTGCCGCGACCTCGATCTTGCGGCTGAAAAAGCGGCATTCGGCATTTTCTTCAACCAGGGCGAGGTCTGCTCGGCCAACTCGCGGCTGCTGGTGGAGCGCTCCATCCACGACGAATTCGTCGAGCGCCTGATCGCCAAGGCCCGCGACTGGGCCCCGGGCGACCCGCTGGACCCGGCCAGCCGCGCCGGCGCCATCGTCGACGCCAAGCAGACCGCCAGCATCCTGCGCTTCATCGAGGAAACCCGCGGCAGCGCCGCTACCCTGGCTTGCGGCGGCCGCCAGCTGAGCTTCAACGGCTCGGGCAACTTCATCGAGCCGACCATCTTCACCAACGTCGACCCGCAGCAGCGCCTGGCCCGCGAGGAAGTCTTCGGCCCGGTGCTGGCGGTGAGCGCCTTCGACAGCGAGGACGAGGCCCTGCGCCTGGCCAACGACAGCCCCTTCGGCCTGGCCGCCTCGGTGTGGAGCGACGACCTCAACCGTGCCCACCGCGTGGCCGGCCGGTTGAACGTCGGCACCGTGTCGGTGAACACCGTGGACGCCCTGGACCCGGCCATCCCCTTCGGCGGCGGCAAGCAGTCCGGCTTCGGCCGCGACCTGTCGCTGCATTCGTTCGACAAGTACACCCAGCTGAAAACCACCTGGTTCCAGCTGCGCTGAGGGCAGCCCCGGGGCCGGCGCACCGCCGGCCCGTGCTGCCCCGGCGAACCGCTCGAGACGGCCGGTGAGACTGCCCAGGTAAGTCCGTCGCCCTCGATCCCCTGCAAACCCCTCAGGCCGGCTGCCGGAGCACCGCCGAGGGAACTAGGAGAAAGTCGATGACCGACAACACCAAAGCGCAACGCGAAACCCGTGACTACCAGGCGGCGGACGCGGCCCACCACATCCACGCCTTCCTCGACCAGAAGGCGCTGAACGCCGAAGGCCCGCGGGTGATGGTGCGCGGCGAGGGCCTGTACCTGTGGGACAACGACGGCAACCGCTACCTGGACGGCATGTCCGGCCTGTGGTGCACCCAACTGGGCTACGGGCGCAAGGACCTGACCGCCGCGGCGAGCGCGCAGATGGACCAGCTGTCGTACTACAACATGTTTTTCCACACCACCCACCCGGCGGTGATCGAGCTGTCCGAGCTGCTCTTCAGCCTGGTGCCGGGCCACTACAGCCACGCCATCTACACCAACTCCGGCTCCGAATCCAACGAGGTGCTGATCCGCACCGTGCGCCGTTACTGGCAGATCCTCGGCAAGCCGCAGAAGAAGATCATGATCGGCCGCTGGAACGGCTACCACGGCTCGACCCTGGCGGCCACCGCGCTGGGCGGCATGAAGTTCATGCACGAGATGGGCGGCATGATCCCGGACATCGCCCACATCGACGAGCCCTACTGGTTCGCCAACGGCGGCGACCTCACCCCCGAGGAATTCGGCCGCCGCTGCGCGCAGCAGCTGGAGGACAAGATCCTCGAGCTGGGCGCCGAGAACGTCGCCGGCTTCATCGCCGAGCCGTTCCAGGGCGCCGGCGGCATGATCTTCCCGCCGGAGAGCTACTGGCCGGAAATCCAGCGCATCTGCCGCAAGTACGACGTGCTGCTGTGCGCCGACGAAGTGATCGGCGGCTTCGGCCGCACCGGCGAGTGGTTCGCCCACCAGCACTTCGGCTTCGAGCCGGACACCCTGTCCATCGCCAAGGGCCTGACCAGCGGCTACATCCCCATGGGCGGCCTGGTGCTGAGCAAGCGCATCGCCGAGGTGCTGGTGGAGCAGGGCGGCGTGTTCGCCCACGGCCTGACCTACTCCGGCCACCCGGTGGCGGCGGCGGTGGCCGTGGCCAACCTCAAGGCGCTGCGCGACGAGGGCATCGTCACCCAGGTCAAGAACGACACCGGCCCCTACCTGCAGCAGTGCCTGCGCGAGGTGTTCGGCAACCACCCGCTGATCGGCGAGATCCAGGGCGCCGGCCTGGTGGCGGCGCTGCAGTTCGTGCAGGACAAGGCCACCCGCAAGCGCTTCGATAACGAGAACGACCTGGCCTGGCGCTGCCGCACCATCGGCTTCGAGGAAGGCCTGATCATCCGCTCCACCCTCGGCCGCATGATCATGGCCCCGGCCCTGGTGGCCGGCCGCGCCGAGCTGGACGAGCTGGTGGACAAGACGCGCATCGCGGTGGACCGCACCGCGAAGGAGATCGGCGTGCTGTAAGGCACGACACGACCTTGTAGGAGCGAGCTTGCTCGCGAAGTCCGGCGTAAGACGGATTCCCTCTCCCCCCGCCCTCTCCCTGAAGGGAGAGGGTTAGGGAGAGGGGGCTTTCCGGCCCTTCGCGAGCAAGCCCGCTCCTACGAAAAACGAACAACAACAACGCCGCGGGCCCACGCAGGCCCGCGCCGTGGAACCTTTTTGCCGCCCGTTCGGCAACTGCCCAGCAATCCAAACCAACAACGCCAACCGGCTGTGGGAGTTCGTTCCATGAAATCGTCCTTGCATTGCATCCTCGCCTGCGCGGTCCTCGCCGCCACCGGCGCCGCCCAGGCGCAGGATCTCACGGTGATCTCCTTCGGCGGCGCCACCAAGGCCGCCCAGGACAAGGCCTACTTCAAACCCTTCGATGCCAGCGGCGCCGGCAAGGTGATCGCCGGCGAGTACAACGGCGAGATGGCCAAGGTGAAGGCCATGGTCGACGTCGGCAAGGTCACCTGGGACGTGGTCGAGGTGGAAAGCCCCGAGCTGCTGCGCGGCTGCGACGAGGGCCTGTTCGAGCGCATCGACCCGGCCGCCATCGGCGACGAGTCGAAATTCGTCCCCGGCACCTTCAGCGAGTGCGGCGTGGCCACCTACGTCTGGTCCATGGTCATGGCCTACGACAGCAAGCGCCTGGCCAAGGCGCCGACCTCCTGGGCGGACTTCTGGAACGTCAAGGACTACCCGGGCAAGCGCGGCCTGCGCAAGGGCGCCAAGTACACCCTGGAAGTGGCCCTGCTGGCCGACGGCGTGAAGCCCGAGGACCTGTACAAGGTGCTGGGCACCCCCGAGGGCGTCAGCCGAGCCTTCAAGAAGCTCGACGAGATCAAGCCCTACATCCAGTGGTGGGAAGCCGGCGCGCAACCGCCGCAGTGGCTGGCCGCCGGCGACGTGGTGATGAGCGCCGCCTACAACGGCCGCATCGCCGCCGCGCAGAAGGAAGGCGTGCCGCTGGCCATCGTCTGGCCGGGCAGCCTCTACGACCCGGAATACTGGGCAGTGGTCAAGGGCACGCCGAACAAGGCCCTGGCCGAGAAGTTCATCGCCTTCGCCAGCCAGCCGCAGACGCAGAAGGTGTTCTCCGAGAACATCCCCTACGGCCCGGTGCACAAGGGCACCCTGGAACTGCTGCCGGCCGACGTGCAGGCCGCCCTGCCCACCGCCCCGGCCAACCTGCAGGGCGCCCGCTCGGTGGACTCGGCCTTCTGGGTCGACCACGGCGAGGAACTGGAACTGCGCTTCAACGCCTGGGCGGCCCGCTAAGGCCCCCGGCCAACCCGAGTGCCCGGCGTGCCGGGCACCGCTTTGCCTTGCGAGAACCACAATGACAACGACGCAAACCCCGGCGGCGACCCTGGAGCTGAGCACCATCCAGCCCATCGCCCGGCACGAACGCCACGGCCGCGCCCGTGACCTCTTCACCATCTGGTTCGGCAGCAACATCATGCTGCTCACCGTGGTCACGGGGGCGCTGGCCGTCACCGTGTTCCAGCTGTCCTTCGTCGCCGCGCTGCTGGCGCTGGTGCTGGGCAACCTGGTGGGTGGGGTGTTCATGGCCCTGCACTCGGCCCAGGGCCCGCAGCTGGGCGTGCCGCAGATGGTGCAGACGCGCGGCCAGTTCGGCTCCTTCGGCTCGCTGCTGGTGGTGGCCCTGGTGGTGATCATGTACCTGGGCTTCTTCGCCTCCAACCTGGTGCTCGGCGGCCAGACGCTGCACGCGCGCTTCCCGGCCGTGGCCACCAACGCCGGCATCCTGCTGGTGGGCGCGATCAGCGTGGTCGCCACCGTCTTCGGCTACCGCCTGATCCACGGCTACACCCGGCTGATGTCCTGGCTGTCCGGCGCGGTGCTGCTGGTCAGCTTCGCCTGGGTGCTGTTCATCCACGGCCTGCCGGCGGACTTCCTGCAGCGCAACGGCTTCAACCTGCCGGGCTTCCTCGGCGCGCTGTCGATCGCCGCGCTCTGGCAGCTGGCCTATGCCCCCTACGTTTCCGACTACTCGCGCTACATGCCGCAGGACACCGGCGCGCGCACCGCGTTCTGGTCCAGCTACTGGGGTTGCTGCCTGGGTTCGATCCTGCCCATGGTCCTGGGCGTGATCGTCGGCCTGTGCCTGGACGGCGGCGACGTGGTCGCCGGGCTGATCGGCATGACCGGCGGCTTCAGCGCCGTGCTGGTGGCGGTGTTCTCCATCGGCATCGCCGCCACCAACGCCATGAACCTGTACTGCGGCACGCTCTCGGCGATCACCGTCGGCCAGACGCTGATCCCGGCCTGGGCGGCCGGCGCCGGCTGGCGCGCGCTGATCGCCCTGAGCCTGTTCGGCGGCTCGCTGGCCATCGCCCTGCTCGGCCAGGACAACTTCATGGCCAACTACACCAACTTCATCCTGCTGCTGCTCTACGTGCTGGTGCCCTGGAGCGCGATCAACCTGGTCGACTACTACCTGGTCGCCCACGGCCAGTACGACGTGCTGTCGTTCTTCCGCCGCGACGGCGGCATCTACGGCACCTTCAACTGGACCGCGGTGAACTGCTACGTGCTGGGCATCCTGGTGCAGGTACCCTTCATGTCCACCGAGCTGTACACCGGGGTGGTGGCGCGCGCCATGAACGGCGCCGACATCTCCTGGATCGTCGGCCTGGGCGTGGTCTCGCCGGTGTACTGGGCGTTCAGCCGCAAGCGCCAGCGCGCCCTGGCGGAGGCCCGCGCATGAGCCGGCGCAGCGGTTTCTTCTTCGACGAGCGCTGCTTCTGGCACGCCGCCGGGCTGCACGCGCTGATCCTCCCGGTGGGCGGCTGGCTGCAGCCGCCGGCCGGCAGCGGCCACGCCGAATCGGCGGAGAGCAAGCGGCGGCTGAAGAGCCTGATGGATGTCTCGGGCCTGAGCGCGAAGCTCAGGCTCGCCAGCGCGCCGCTGGCTAGCGAGGAGGACCTGCTGCGCGTCCACCCGCTGGACTACCTGCAACGCTTCAAGGCCATGAGCGACGCCGGCCACGGCGAGCTGGGCGAGGAGGCCATGGTCGGCCCCGGCACCTACGAGATCGCCCGGCAGTCCGCCGGGCTGGCCATCGCCGCGGTGGACGCGGTGCTCAGCGGCGAGTTGGACAACGCCTACGCGCTGTCGCGGCCGCCGGGCCACCATTGCCTGGCCGACCGCGGCATGGGCTTCTGCTACCTGGCCAACATCGCCGTGGCGGTGGAGGCGGCGAAGGCGCGCCACGGCATCCGGCGCGTCGCCGTGCTGGACTGGGACGTGCACCACGGCAACGGCACCCAGTCGATCTTCTATGGCCGCGACGATGTGCTGACCCTGTCGATCCACCAGGCCGACTGCTTCCCGGTGGGTTCCGGCGCCGTGGAAGAGCAGGGCGAAGGCGCCGGCCTGGGCGCCAACGTCAACGTGCCGCTGTACCCCGGCAGTGGCGACGACGCCTATCGCCACGCCATGCAGCGCATCATAGTGCCGGCCCTGGAGCGCTTCCGCCCGGAGCTGATCGTGGTCGCCTGCGGCTTCGACGCCAACGGCGTGGACCCGCTGGCGCGCATGCTCGCCCACAGCGAGACCTTCCGCGCCCTCACCCGCAGCGTGCGCGAGGCCGCCGAGCGCCTGTGCGACGGGCGCCTGGTGCTGGTCCACGAGGGCGGCTACGCCGAAGCCTACGTGCCCTTCTGCGGCCACGCGGTGATCGAGGAACTGGCCGGGGTGGCTACCGAAGTGGTCGACCCCTTCCTGCCGATGCTCGAAGGCCAGCAGCCGGACGCGGACTTCCGCGCCTTCCAGCGCCAGGCTATCGAGCGCATGGCGCAGAAGCTCGGCCTGTAGGCCGGCATCAAGCCTGCGGCAGCGTGCCCGGGCGCAGGTAAGTCAGCACGTGCGCGACGTAGTCGGCCTTGCCCAGTTCGACGCCCAGGCTGCGCAGGATGGCGTAGGCGGTGATGCAGTGGAAATAGAACTGCGGGAACGACCAGTCGCGGGCGTACTGCTGGCTGTCCATGTCGAAGATGATGCCGTTGGGCAGGTCGAGCGCGATCGGCGCCTCGGGCCGGCCATCGAGCGCGTCGCCGGGCAGATCGGCGAGCGCCGCCAGCGCTTCGGCGATGCAGGCCCGGGCCTCGGCCAGGGTGCCCGGCCGCTCGTTCGACGCCCAGCCGTCGTTGCGCACCTGCAGCCACGCCTGCGGAACGGCCAGGCCGCGTAGGCGGTAGGTCGGCTCCAGCGCCTGGAAGCAGGCGAAGCGCACCTGCGCGGCCAGCGGGTACATGTCCGGCGCCAGGCGTTGCGCCATCAGTTCGTCGACGTCGTTGCCGGCAGCGCTTTCATGGGCGGCGGCCTTGTCGAGCCATTGCGAGAGGTTCGTGAGCATGTGGGTGAACGAGGGGACGAGAAGGCTGGTCAGCGACATGGCGGGCTCCGGGAAAGGGGAGCCGTCAGCTTAGTCCGGGCTCGCCGGCCGTGCCGCGCCATGAAGTCCCTGTCGTACTCGGCCTGCTGTGGATATCGCGGACGGAGTCCGCTCCTACACCTCCAGGGAAGCACGGCTTTTCTACCAAGAGCACGTGGCGCGTACCGGCTGTGGGTCCTTTGTCTCCGGCTGACCCCAGCCTCCCCGCACACGCCGAACGGCTCCCTCTCCCTCCGGGAGAGGGTTAGGGTGAGGGGCCGTTGAGGCACGGAGTCTCCCTGTAGGAGCGGATTTATCCGCGATTGCGCCGGCAGGGCCTTGCTCGCGAACAAACGCGTTGCCATGCGGTTCGCGAGCAAGCTCGCTCCTACGAAGAGCATGCGGCGCGGAGTCCTTTGTCTCCGGCTGACTCCAACCTTCCCCGCACACGCCGAACGATCCCCTCTCCCTCCGGGAGAGGGCTAGGGTGAGGGGCCGTTGAGGCACGGGGCGTCATGTTTACCGTAGGAGCGGGCCCTGCCCGCGATTCGCGCGCAGGGCCCGCTCCTACAGGGGAATGCCGCGCAAAAAAAAGAGGGAGCCCGAAGGCTCCCCTGGAGAGAAACCGCGGCGGGGACGCCGCGGTTGGAGCGCTGGCCGGCCTCAGGCGGCGCGGAACAGGTTGTGCGGGTCGATGACGAATTTCTTCGGCACGCCGGCATCGAACTCGCCGTAGCCCTTGGGCGCTTCGTCCAGGGTGATGACTTCCACCCCGACGATGTCGGCGATCTTGATGCGGTCCCACATGATCGCCTGCATCAGCTGGCGGTTGTACTTCATCACCGGGGTCTGGCCGGTGTGGAAGCTGTGCGACTTGGCCCAGCCCAGGCCGAAGCGGATGCTCAGCGCGCCGTGCTTGGCGGCGTCGTCCACCGCGCCCGGGTCCTCGGTGACGTACAGGCCCGGGATGCCGATCTGGCCGGCCACCCGGGTGATGCCCATCAGCGAGTTGAGCACGGTGGCCGGGGCCTCGTGCTGCGAACCGGAATGGCCGTGGCCGCGGGCCTCGAAGCCCACCGCGTCGACCGCGCAGTCCACTTCCGGCTCGCCCAGCAGGTCGGCGATCTGCTCGTGCAGCGGGGTGTCCTTGGACAGGTCGGCGATCTCGAAGCCCTGGGCCTTGGCGTGGGCCAGGCGGGTCGGGTTGACGTCGCCGATGATCACCACCGCGGCGCCCAGCAGGCGGGCAGAAGCCGCAGCCGCCAGGCCGACGGGACCTGCGCCGGCGATGTACACGCTGCTGCCCGGGCCGACGCCGGCGGTGACCGCGCCGTGGTAGCCGGTGGGCAGGATGTCGGACAGGCAGGTCAGGTCGCGGATCTTCTCCATGGCCTTCTCGCGGTCCGGCAGCTTCAGCAGGTTGAAGTCGGCGTAGGGCACCAGCACGTATTCGGCCTGGCCGCCGACCCAGCCGCCCATGTCGACGTAGCCGTAGGCGCCGCCGGCGCGGGCCGGGTTGACCGTCAGGCAGACGCCGGTGTGCTGCTCCTTGCAGGTGCGGCAGTGGCCGCAGGCGACGTTGAAGGGCACCGAGACCAGGTCGCCGATCTTCATGGTTTCCACGCCGCGGCCGATCTCCACCACCTCGCCGGTGATCTCGTGGCCCAGCACCAGGCCGGTGGGCGCGGTGGTGCGGCCGCGCACCATGTGCTGGTCGGAGCCGCAGATGTTGGTGGAGACCACCCGCAGGATCACCCCGTGGTCGATCTGCCGGCCTTGCGGGTCCTGCATCTTGGGATAGGGGATGTTCTGAACTTCGACCTTACCTGGGCCGAGATAAACCACACCACGATTGCCAGACATACGCATTCCTCTTTGTCGTTGTGGGTACAAATGCGCGGCGCGGCGGCCACGCGGCTTTGCACTGGGATGTCGTCTGTTGCGCGACAGGGCCGGGGTACTGCTGGCAGCCGGCGGGTCTGTCGGTGTTGCCTGTTGCTGGTCCCCCGCGTCCGCGGGGATGACGGGGGAGGGTGGTGATTCCCCTTTTCGTCATTCCCGCGAACGCGGGAACCCAGTGGCTTTCGGGGGGAGCCTCCAAGAGCCCCTCTCCCCAACCCTGGCTGCGCGCCCCGCTCCGAAGGGAGAGGGGCCGTCCTGAGCGGGGCTTGGGCTCCGGCTTTTTCCTTTAGCTTCCGGCTTCCAGCCTCCAGCGGCTCTTTAAAGCACCACCGTCCGATTCGCGTTGAGGAAAACCCTCCGCTCAATGTGATAACCAACGGCCCGCGCCAACGTCAGACATTCGACGTCGCGGCCCTTGGCGATCAGGTCCTCGGGATAGTGGGCGTGGTCCACGGCCTCGACGCCCTGGGCGATGATCGGGCCCTCGTCGAGGTCGTTGTTGATGTAGTGGGCGGTGGCGCCGACCAGCTTGACGCCCTTCTGGTACGCCTGGTGGTAGGGCTTGGCGCCCTTGAAGCCGGGCAGCAGCGAGTGGTGGATGTTGATCGCCCAGCCGTCCAGCCTGCGGCACAGCTCGGGGGAGAGCACCTGCATGTAGCGGGCGAGGATCACCAGTTCCGCGCCGCTTTGCTCGATCACCTGCCACACCTTGGCTTCCTGGGCGGCCTTGTCCTGCGGGTCGAGGGCGAAGTGGTGGTAGGGGATGCCGTGCCAGCGCGCCAGGGGCTCCAGGTCCGGGTGGTTGGAGACCACCGCCACCACGTCCATCGGCAGCTGGCCGATGCGCTGGCGGTAGAGCAGGTCGTTCAGGCAGTGGTCGGCCTTGGAGACCATGATCACCACCTTGCTGCGGTAGCCCGGCGAGGTCAGTTCGGTCTTCATCTGGAAGGGCTCGACGCGCTCGGCCAGGCTGGCGCGGAAGGCCGCCTCGTCGAAGCCGGCCGGGGCGCGGAACTCCACGCGGATGAAGAAGCGCTGGGCCAGGCGGTCGTCGAAGGAGTGGTGCTCGGTGACGTAGCACTGCTGTTCGAACAGGTAGCGCGTCACCACGTCGACGGTGCCGAGCAGGCTCGGGCTGTCGGCGGTGAGGATCCAGGTATCGGGGGTGCGGCTCATGACGTGGCTCCGGTGGCGACGCGGGAGGGCGGGCCGGATGGCCCGCCCGCCGGGATCAGGCGGCGATCTGCAGGCCGTACTCGGCGCTGGCGTCCTGCAGCCACAGCCAGAAGTAGTCGGCGAAGCTGCGGCGCACCACCAGTTCCCAGGTGTCTTCGCCGGTGTGGCGGATCACGCACTGGGACTTGGCGAAGATGCTGCCCACCGCCTTGCCCACCGGGAAGTTGCTCGGGTGCACGTCGTAGCTGGTGGACTTCATCAGCAGCTCGCGCACCTTCGGCCCGGACAGTTCCAGCAGGGTCTGCCCGCCGCCGACGTTGACCACCGAGTAGTGCAGGTCTTCGCCGAGGGTTTCGCGCAGCTTCTTCTCAACAGTGAATTCCTCGCCGCCGGGGACGATCAGCAGCCACTCGTCCGGGCCCAGCCACTGCAGCGAGACCTCGCCCTTGGCCACCAGGGTCAGGGCCACCGGCAGCTCCAGGCCCAGGGCCTTGTGCACGCCTTCGGCGAAGGCCGCGTCATGGGCGCTGCCGCGCAGGGTCAGGTGGCCCAGCAGCTTTTTCTCGCGCAGGGTGATGCCGGCGTTGGCGACGCTGCGGCCAGCGAGCTTGTCCAGCTCGGCGTGGTGCAGCGGGGTCTCGACTTTCACCCCGGCTTCGGGGCATTGCTGGTAGAGGTTTGCCTTGCTCATTCGTATTCACCTTGGGGCGCCGTGCGCCCTGGAATCCTCTCACCCTCCCCCCGTCGGAGGAGGGCTCGGCCTTCGCTTACCGCTTGCAGCTGCTCTTAATCCACATTCTGCCGTTCGCCTTTCGGGTCGTAGAACACCGAGCTGCAGATTTCCGCCTCGATCACCCGGCCGTCGACCAGGGGCGCGTAGACCTTCTCGCCCATGCGCTTCAAGCCGCCCTTGACCACCGCCAGGGCGAAGCCGTAGCCGAGGCTGCTGCTCATGTAGCTGGAGGTGACGTGGCCGACCATGTTCATCGGGATCGACTGCTGGGTGGTGAACACCAACTGGGCGCCTTCGGGCAGCACGTCCATGGGGTTGGTGGGCTTGAGGCCGACCAGCTGCTTGCGGTCTTCGCGCAGGCAGTCGGCGCGGTTCATGCCGCGCCAGCCGATCCACGAGAAGGGCTTGGTGCGGCCCACGGCCCAACCCATGTTGAGGTCGTCCGGGGTCACCGAGGCGTCGGTGTCCTGGCCGACGATGATGAAGCCCTTCTCGGCGCGCAGCACGTGCATGGTCTCGGTGCCGTACGGGGTCAGGTCGTACTTCTTGCCGGCCTCGACGATGGCTTCCAGCACGCCCATGGCGTAGTTGGCCTGGATGTTCACCTCGTAGGAGAGCTCGCCGGTGAAGGAGATGCGGAACACCCGCGCCGGCACGCCGGCCACCTTGCCTTCCTTCCAGGTCATGAAGGGGAAGGCGTCCTTGTCCAGGTCGATGTCGGTGACCTCGGCCAGCAGCTTGCGGCTGTTGGGGCCGGACAGGGTCAGGGTGGCCCAGTGGTCGGTGACCGAGGTGAAGTACACCTTCAGCTCCGGCCATTCGGTCTGGTGGTACAGCTCCAGCCACTCCAGCACGCGGGCGGCGCCGCCGGTGGTGGTGGTCATGACGAAGTGGTTGTCCGCCAGGCACGCGGTCACGCCGTCGTCGAAGACCATGCCGTCTTCCTTGCACATCAGGCCGTAGCGGGCCTTGCCCACGTCCAGCTTGGTCCATGCGTTGGTGTAGACGCGGTTGAGGAACTCGCGGGCGTCCGGGCCCTGGATGTCGATCTTGCCCAGGGTGGAGGCGTCCAGCAGGCCCACCGATTCGCGCACCGCGCGGCATTCACGGGCCACGGCGGCGTGCATGTCCTCGCCGGCTTTCGGGAAGTACCAGGGGCGCTTCCACTGGCCGACGTCCTCGAACTCGGCGCCGTTCTTCACGTGCCAGGCGTGCAGGGCGGTGAAGCGCACCGGCTCGAACAGGTGGCCGCAGTGGCGGCCGGCCACGGCGCCGAAGGTCACCGGGGTGTAGTTCGGGCGGAACATGGTGGTGCCGGTCTCGGCGATGCTCTTGCCTTGGGCGCGGGCGGCGATGGCCAGGCCGTTGATGTTGCCCAGCTTGCCCTGGTCGGTGCCGAAGCCCAGCGCGGTGTAGCGCTTGACGTGCTCGATGGACTCGAAGCCCTCGCGGCAGGCCAGCTCGATGGCCGCGGCGGTGACGTCGTTCTGCGGGTCGACGAACTGCTTGGGCGCACGGGAAGTGGGCTTCTCGTGGGGCACCTGGAACAGCGCCACGGTCGGCTCCTCGACACGCTCGGAAGCCTTCGGCAGCTCGCCTGCGACGGCCTTGAAGCCGGCGTCCTCGGCGGCCTGGGTGCCGGCGTTGTAGCCGTCCTGCAGGTTGTCGGCGAGGCGGAACACGCCGTTCACCGAGCCTGCGCAGATGCGCTTCTGCAGGCCCTCGCCAGGGACGAAGGCGAGGATGTCCTCGCGCCACTCGGGCTTGCCGCCCAGGTGCGAGGCCAGGTGCACCACCGGGCTGTAGCCGCCGGAGCTGGCGATCAGGTCGCAGTCCAGCCAGTCGCCGGGGGCGGTGACCTTCAGGCGGACGGGGTCGATGGCGGCGATTTTCGCACCGCTCACGCGCTTGCTGCCGCGCGCTTCGATCACCGCGCTGCCGGTGATGACGCGCATGCCGCGCTTGCGGGCTTCTTCCACCCACTCGCCGCGCGGGTTGGCGCGGGCATCGGCGATGGCCACCACTTCCAGGCCGGCTTCCTGCCAGTCCAGGGCCACGCGGTAGGCGTAGTCGTTGTTGGTGGAGAGCACCAGCTTCTTGCCCGGCGCCACGCCGTAGCGGCGCACGTAGGTGGAGACCGCGCCGGCCAGCATGTTGCCCGGCAGGTCGTTGTTGGCGTACACCAGCGGCCGCTCGTGGGCGCCGGCGGCGAGCACCACGCGCTTGGCGCGCACGCGGTGGACGCGGTGGCGGACCTGGCCCAGCGGCGCGGTCTCACCCAGGTGGTCGGTGAGGCGCTCGTGGATGGTGAGGAAGTTGTGGTCGTGGTAGCCGTTCACCGTGGCGCGCGGCAGCAGCACGACTTCCGGCAGCGACTTCAGCTCGGCCAGCACCTGCGCCACCCATTCGGCGGCGGGCTTGCCGTCGAGGGTCTCGCGGGTGTCCAGCAGGCTGCCGCCGAACTCTTCCTGCTCGTCGGCCAGGATCACCCGGGCGCCGGTGCGCGCGGCGGCCAGGGCCGCGGCCAGGCCGGCGGGGCCGGCGCCGACCACCAGCACGTCGCAGTGGCGGTTCATCCAGTCGTAGCTGTCCGGGTCGACCTCGGTGGGCGCGCGGCCCAGGCCCGCGGCCTTGCGTATGTACTTCTCGTACGTCAGCCACATGGACTGCGGGTACATGAAGGTCTTGTAGTAGAAGCCGGGGGGCATCATCTTGCCACCGACCTTGCCGAATACGCCCATCAGGTCGTTCTGCACGTTCGGCCAGCCGTTGGTGCTGCTGGCCACCAGGCCCGGGTACAGGGCCTGCTGGGTGGCGCGCACGTTGGGCACCTGGGTGGCCTCGCGCGAGCCGATCTGCAGGATGGCGTTGGGCTCCTCGGCGCCGGCCGCGACTATGCCGCGGGCGCGGGAGTACTTGAAGCTGCGGCCGACCACGTCGACGCCGTTGGCCAGCAGGGCGGCGGCCAGGCTGTCGCCGGCGAAGCCCTGGTATTGCTGGCCGTTGAAGGTGAAGGTCAGCGGCTTGCTGCGGTCGATGCGACCGCCACGGGAAAGGCGATTGATCTGGCTCATGTTCAGGCCTTCGCGACTGCGGGCTGGGCGGCGGGTTTCTTCTCGGCGCTGGTCACGCTGGGTTTCTCGCCGATCTTGTAGGTTTCGAGGATCTCGTAGGTCACGGTGTGGCGGGTGGCGTTGAAGTACTGCCGGCAGCCGGCGGCGTGCACCCACAGCTCGTGGTGGATGCCGCGCGGGTTGTCGCGGAAGAACATGTAGTCGCCCCACTCCTCGTCGGTGCAGGCGCCGGGGTCCAGCGGGCGCGGGATGTGCGCCTGGCCCTTGGCGTGGAATTCCTCTTCGGAGCGCAGCTCGCCGCAGTGGGGGCAGAAGATATGCAACATGGTGAAGGCCCTCTTAGTGTGCGACGGCGGCCGCGCCGTGCTCGTCGATCAGCGCGCCGGAGTGGAAACGTTCGATGGAGAAGGGAGCGGCCAGCGGGTGCGGCTCGCCGGTCGCCAGGGTGGCGGCGAAGACGTTGCCGGAGCCTGGGGTGGCCTTGAAGCCGCCGGTGCCCCAACCGCAGTTGAAGAACAGGTTCTTCACCGGCGTCTTGCCGATGATCGGGCAGGCGTCCGGGGTGGTGTCGACGATGCCGCCCCACTGGCGGTTCATGCGCACGCGGGAGAGCACCGGGAACATCTCGACGATGGCCTGCAGGGTGTGCTCGATCACAGGATAGGAGCCGCGCTGGCCGTAGCCGTTGTAGCCGTCGATGCCGGCGCCGATGACCAGGTCGCCCTTGTCCGACTGGCTGATGTAGCCGTGCACGGCGTTGGACATGATGACGCTGTCGATGATCGGCTTCAGCGGCTCGGAAACCAGGGCCTGCAGCGGGTGCGATTCGATCGGCAGGCGGAAGCCGGCGAGCTTGGCCATGTGCCCGGAGTTGCCCGCGGTGACCACGCCGACGCGCTTGGCGCCGATGAAGCCGCGGTTGGTCTCGACGCCGATCACCGCGCCGTCCTGCTTGCGGAAGCCGATGACCTCGGTCTGCTGGATCAGGTCCACGCCCAGGGCGTCGGCGGCGCGGGCGAAGCCCCAGGCCACCGCGTCGTGGCGGGCCACGCCGCCGCGGCGCTGCACGGTGGAGCCCATGATCGGGTAGCGGGCGCTCTTGGTGCAGTTCAGGTAGGGGATTTCCTCGGCCACCTGCTGGGCGTTCAGCAGCTCGCCGTCCACGCCGTTGAGGCGGTTGGCGCTGACGCGGCGCTCGCCGTCGCGCATGTCCTGCAGGGTGTGGCAGAGGTTGTAGACGCCGCGCTGGGAGAACATGACGTTGTAGTTGAGGTCCTGGGACAGGCCTTCCCACAGCTTCATGGCGTGCTCGTAGAGCTGCGCCGACTCGTCCCACAGGTAGTTGGAGCGGACGATGGTGGTGTTGCGCGCGGTGTTGCCGCCGCCCAGCCAGCCCTTCTCCACCACCGCGATGTTGCGGATGCCGTGTTCCTTGGCCAGGTAGTAGGCCGTGGCCAGGCCGTGGCCGCCGCCGCCGACGATGACCACGTCGTACACCGGCTTGGGCGTGGGCGTGCGCCACATGCGCTGCCAGTTCTCGTGGTGGCTCAGTGAGTGCTTTAACAGGCCGAAGCCGGAGTAGCGTTGCATGTGGGGTGCTCCTGAAAATCTCGTGTCGCGGCGTTCTACCTGTAGGAGCGGGCCCTGCCCGCGATGCTTTCGGCCATTCGCGGGCAGGGCCCGCTCCTACGGAGCAAGGGCCGCGGGAATCTCAACGATAGACCGGGAAGTCGGCGCACAGGCCGGCGACCTGGGTGGCCACCTTGGCCTCGACGTCGGCGTCGCCCAGGTGGTCGAGCACGTCGCAGATCCAGCCGGCCAGCTCGCGGCTCTGTTCTTCCTTCAGGCCCCGGCTGGTGATGGCCGGGGTGCCGACGCGGATGCCCGAGGTGACGAACGGGCTCTGCGGGTCGTTGGGCACGGCGTTCTTGTTCACCGTGATGCCGACGCGGCCGAGGGCGGCGTCGGCTTCCTTGCCGGTCAGGCCCTGCTTGACCAGGCTGATCAGCATCAGGTGGTTGTCGGTGCCGCCGGAGACCACGTCGTAGCCGCGGTCGATGAAGACTTCGGCCATGGCCTTGGCGTTCTTGATCACCTGGGCCTGGTAGTCCTTGAACTCTGGCTCCAGCGCTTCCTTGAAGCACACCGCCTTGGCGGCGATCACGTGCATCAGCGGGCCGCCCTGGGCGCCGGGGAACACCGCGGAGTTGAGCTTCTTCTCGATCTCCTCGTTGCTGCGAGCCAGGATCAGGCCGCCGCGCGGGCCGCGCAGGGTCTTGTGGGTGGTGGTGGTGACCACGTCGGCGTAGGGCAGCGGGTTCGGGTACAGGCCGGCGGCCACCAGGCCGGCGACGTGGGCCATGTCGACGAACAGCAGCGCCCCGACCTTGTCGGCGATGGCGCGGAAGCGCGGGAAGTCGAGGGTCTTGGAGTAGGCGGAGAAGCCGGCGACGATCATCTTCGGCTTGTGCTCCACGGCCAGGCGCTCGACCTCGTCGTAGTCGATCAGCCCGGTGGCGGTGTCCAGGCCGTACTGCACGGCGTTGTACAGCTTGCCGGAGGAGGAGACCTTGGCGCCGTGGGTCAGGTGGCCGCCGTGGGCCAGGCTCATGCCCAGGATGGTGTCGCCGGCGTTGAGCAGCGCCAGGTACACCGCCGAGTTGGCCGAGGAGCCGGAGTGCGGCTGGACGTTGGCGTAGTCGGCGCCGAACAGTTGCTTGGCGCGGTCGATGGCCAGCTGCTCGACTTTATCCACGTGCTCGCAGCCGCCGTAGTAGCGCTTGCCCGGGTAGCCTTCGGCGTACTTGTTGGTCAGCCCGCTGCCCTGGGCCTGCATGACGCGCTTGCTGGTGTAGTTCTCCGAGGCGATCAGCTCCAGGTGGTCTTCCTGGCGTTCTTCCTCGGCGGTCATGGCGGCGAAGAGTTCGTCGTCGTAGCCCTGGATCTGGTCATGCTTGCTGAACATCGCGGTCTCCGTGCGACAGGCGCGTCGCTTGTGGGTGGAGGCTGCCCTGACCGCCCGCGCCGGGAGCCTGGCGGGGCTCGGCGCGAAGGGGTCGGTATTAGCCAGTTGCGATCGATTGTGCGCAATAGCCAGCCCCCCCATTTGCCTGTTTGCGACGTCAAAATGCCCAAACCTACCCGCGCGCTGCACCGCCCGTCCCTGCTTCGTCTGCGCCGGGCCCGCGGCGGCCGCGAAGGCGTCGGCGCGACATCGACAGGGGTGCAAGCCGAGGCCCGGCGGCGCCCCCCGCGCATGTCGCAGAAGAACAAGAAAAGCAGGCTGCCCCGACTGCCGTCGCTTTGCGGCTGCCGGCCGGGGAAAAGATGTCCGCTCCCGAGCTGAAAATGCACCTGGCTGCCACCGGGCCACTGCTGCGCGCCGCGCCGCCCGCGGCTAGAATGCCGCCACTGTCAAACCCGAGGACGCCATGAAACGCTCCCTGATCCTGCTCAGCGCCCTGATGCTCGGCGCGACCCTCCACGGCTGCGGCGGTGGCGACGACAAGGCCAAGGCCGAGAAGGCCGCGGCCGCCGCGGCGCCGGCCGACAGCTGCACCGGCCACCCGCTGGAAAAGGCCCTGCCGCCGAGCAAGGAAATATACGGCTACCCGTTCATCTCCCGCGAATGCGGCTACAACGACGCCAAGCTGGTGTACGGCACCGCCGACGGCAGCCGCCACCTGGAGATCAGCCTGATCGACACCGGCATGCCGGCGCCGGCCCAGGATGCCAATAGCGAGCAGGCCATCGCCTACCGCGGCGTGCAGGACAAGCTGCGCGACATGACGCATTCCAGCCTGACCTTGCTGAACAAGACTCGCGAGACTGCGATCAAGAATGGCACTGCCGACAAGTTCGGTGGCGAGGATTACCTGCCGGTGATCGACACCACCCGCATGGGCGATCCCCTGGGCGTAGTCGCCCCGGCCAAGGGCGAGGCGGGTGAGTCCAGCCTGACCGGGCTGATCAAGGGGCGCTACGTGCTGACACTGAGCAGCCCGGACAAGCCCAATGGCGGCAGCACCCAGTCCATGCGGCAGTTGTTCGTGCCTATCGTCGAGCAGATGAAGCTGACGGCGTTGCCCTGACCGGCCGCCTCCGGCGTTATCCGCCGAATCGCGGACAGAGTCCGCTCCTACGGTTACAGGGAAGCACGGGCGTAGGAGCGGACTTTGTCCGCGATTGGCCCCGGCCACGCCGGACGCCTCGGTGGCACGGCGAACCGCCGTAGGATGGCGTTGAGCGAAGCGATACCCATCATCACCACCGCATGGGTTTCGCAAGCTCAACCCATCCTACGACGAGCACCTCGGCGCAGCCTGAAAGACAGTTGCTACGGTTCCAGGAAAGCACGGGCGTAGGAGCGGACTTTGTCCGCGATTGGATTCCCGGCCACGCCGGACGCCTCGGTGGCACGAACGGCCCCCATCGCGAGCCGTCGTAGGATGGCGTTGAGCGAAGCGATACCCATCACCCCGGCCGCATGGGTTTCGCCAAGGCTCAACCCATCCTACGAAAAGCGCCTCGGCGTAGCCGGCAAGACTGTTGCTCCTACAAAAGCTGCGATTTCGCTACGCTGCCTGTGGATGACTCTTCTCTTCCCGAGGCAGCTTTCGATGTTCGACATTTCCCAGCAATTCGCCAGCGACAACTATTCCGGCATCTGCCCGGAAGCCTGGGCCGCCATGGCCGAGGCCAACCGCGGCCATGAGCGGGCCTACGGCGACGACCAGTGGACGGCGCGCGCCTCCGACCACTTCCGCGAGCTGTTCGAGACCGATTGCGAGGTGTTCTTCGCCTTCAACGGCACCGCCGCCAACTCCCTGGCCCTGGCCGCCCTGTGCCAGAGCTACCACAGCGTGATCTGCGCCGAGACCGCCCACGTCGAGACCGACGAGTGCGGCGCCCCGGAGTTCTTCTCCAACGGCTCCAAGCTGCTGCTGGCGCGCACCGACGAGCAGGGCAAGCTGACCCCCGCGGCTATTCGCGAAATCGCCCTGAAGCGCCAGGACATCCACTATCCCAAGCCGCGGGTGGTGACCCTCACCCAGGCCACCGAGGTCGGCACCGTCTACCGCCCGGACGAGCTGGGCGCGCTCAGCGCCACCTGCCGCGAGCTGGGCCTGCACCTGCACATGGACGGCGCGCGCTTCTCCAACGCCTGCGCCTTCCTCGGCGCCACCCCGGCGGAGCTGACCTGGAAGGCCGGCGTCGAGGTGCTGTGCTTCGGCGGCACCAAGAACGGCATGGCGGTGGGCGAGGCCATCCTGTTCTTCGACCGCGAGCTGGCCGAAGGCTTCGACTACCGCTGCAAGCAGGCCGGCCAGCTGGCCTCGAAGATGCGCTTCCTCGCCGCGCCCTGGGTCGGGGTGCTGCAGGACGACGCCTGGCTGCACTACGCCAACCACGCCAACCAGTGCGCGCGCCTGCTGGCGCAGCGGGTGGCCGACGTGCCGGGCGTGCAGCTGATGTTCCCGGTGGAGGCCAACGGGGTGTTCCTGCAGATGTCCGAGCCGGCCCTGGAAGCCCTGCGCCAGCGCGGCTGGCGCTTCTACACCTTCATCGGCGCCGGCGGCGCGCGCTTCATGTGCTCCTGGGACACCGAGCTGGAGCGTGTCGAGGCCCTGGCGCAGGACATTCGCCAGGTGATGGGCGCCGCCACCTGAGTTGTCCACCGAATCTGTCGAAAACCCTGTGCGCAGCCTGTGGCCGGGCTGTGTGCAGGCGGTTGGCGGCCGCATGGCTGCTGGGCCGGGCCAGGGCGCTCGGCGTTTGCTCGGTGGGCTGGATTCTGCCCCCGGAATCTGTTGGCCGCACTGTGGATAAAGTGTGAATGAATACCTTCGCGCCAGGCCTGGCGGGGCCTGCGCGCGGCTGTACGTTTTTTGACCTTGTTTCCGCTGCGCGCCTTGATTTTCAAGCACTTGCCGTGACCCTCCGGTGGCCGACGAGTTGCCCACAATGGCTGTGGAGCGAGGCACTGGAAAGCTGTGGAAAAGCTGTCGGTGAATGGCTGTACGAGCGAAGCGGCGGGGCCTGCCAGGCATTGCTGGTTTTTTCGCCAATGGCCCTGTCTCCGGGCGCTGCGGAAAAAACCGGCGGCGAATCGTCGCGGGCTGTCCACGGCTTCTGTTGAACGGCTTGTGACAAAGCTGTGGATAAACTGCTGCTGGACAGGCGTTCCGGGGCTTGCGCAGCACTGCCCAAAAAATCGCCAGCGTTGTGCTGAAGGGCCCGTGGCGCAAGGCCTGCCAGCATCCCCGACGAGTTTGCCGAACTGTCCACAATGGCTGTGGAAGCGGTCTTCAGCAAGCTGTGGAAAAGCTGTGGTGAAACGGCTGCGGCAGGCATGCCCGCTGGGCTCGTGGCGCCTGGCTGTTTTTTGCCCAGAGAGTCCCGAGGTGCTACCTATACTTGCCGTTACCCTGCCTGGGAGGTGCCCCATGTCGAACTACTCGGTCGAACAGATCCGCACGGTCGCCCTGGTCGGCCATGGCGACAGCGGCAAGACCCTGCTCGCCGAAGCCCTGCTGCAGCGCAGCGGCGCCATCCCCGCGATGGGCTCGCTGGAGCGCGGCGACACCCTGTGCGACGCCGACCCGCTGGAGCGTGACTACCACCACTCGCTGTCCGCCGCCTTGGCGCACTTCGAGCACGAGGGCGCGCACGTCCAGCTCATCGATACCCCCGGCCTGCCCGACTTCATCGGCCACGCGCTGCCGGCCCTGGCGGCGGTGGAGACCGCGCTGGTGGTGGTCAACGCGCAGAACGGCATCGAGCTGAACACCCACCGCATGATGGACTGGGCCGCCGAGCGCGGGCTGTGCCGGATGCTGGTGGTGAACAAGATCGACGCCGAACGCGTCGACCTGCCGACGCTGCTGGCCGACCTGCGTGAAGCCTTCGGCAAGGAAGTGCTGCCGCTCAACCTGCCGGCCGGCGGGGCGACGCGGGTGGCCGACTGCTTCTTCGCGCCCGCCGGCGAGGCGGACTTCTCCTCGGTGGAGGAGGCGCACCAGGCGCTGGTCGACCAGGTCGTGGAGGTCGACGAGGAGCTGATGGCGCGCTACCTGGAGCAGGGCTCGATCCAGCCGGAGGAACTGCACGAGCCCTTCGAGCGGGCCCTGCGCGAAGGCCACCTGATTCCCCTGTGCTTCGTCTCGGCGCGCACCGGCGCCGGCGTCGACGAGTTGCTGGCGGCGCTGGCGCGGCTGGCGCCCAACCCTGCCGAAGGCAACCCGCCGCTGTTCGAGCGGCTGGACGAGCAGGGCGGCGCCAGGCCCTTTCGCTCGCAGCCGGACCCCGAAGCCCACGTGCTGGCCCATGTGTTCAAGGTGGTGATCGACCCCTTCGTCGGCCGCCTGGCGGTGTTCCGCGTGCACCAGGGCACAGTGCGCCGCGACATGCAGCTGTTCGCCGGGGACGGCCGCAAACCGTTCAAGGTCGGCCACCTGCTGCGCCTGCAGGGCAAGCGCCACGAGGAGGTGCCGCAACTGATCCCCGGCGATTTCGGCGCGCTGACCAAGGTCGAGGAGCTGGAGTTCGACGTGGTCCTGCACGATTCCCACGACGAGGACCACATCCGCCTGGCGCCGCTGGACTTCCCCACGCCCATGCAGGGCCTGGCCATCGAGGCCGGCCGCCGCGGCGACGAGCAGCGCCTGGCCGAAGTGATGCAGCGCCTGCTGGCCGAGGACCCCTGCGTGCGCCTGGACTACAACGCCTCCACCCAGGAAACCGTGCTGCGCGGCATGGGCGAACTGCACCTGCGCTACCTGCTGGAGCGCCTGACCGGCAGCTACAAGCTGGAAGTGAACACCCGAGCGCCCAGCGTGCCCTACCGCGAGACGGCCACGCGCCCGGCCGAGGGGCACTGCCGGCACAAGAAGCAGACCGGCGGCGCCGGCCAGTTCGGCGAGGTGTTCCTGCGCGTGGAGCCCTTGCCGCGCGGGGCCGGCTTCGAGTTCGTCGACGCCATCAAGGGCGGGGTGATCCCGGGGCAGTTCATCCCCTCGGTGGAAAAGGGCGTGCGCGCGGCGCTGGCCGCCGGGCCCCTGGCCGGCTTCCCGGTGGAGGACGTGAAGGTCACGGTGTTCGACGGCAAGAGCCATTCGGTGGACTCCAAGGACATCGCCTTCCAGGCCGCCGGGCGCAAGGCCATGTTCGACGCCCTGCGCAACGCCGGCGGCATGCTGCTGGAGCCGGTGGTGAACATCGCGGTGACGGCGCCGGAGGCGCGCCTGGGCGACATCACCGCCGACCTCACCGGGCGCCGCGGCCAGGTGCTGGGCACCGAACCGCTGTCGGCCCGCGCCACCCTGGTGCGCGGCCAGGTGCCGCTGGCGGAACTGGAGGGCTACGCCAACCGGCTGAAGGCGATCACCGCCGGGCAGGGCTTCTTCACCCTGGAGGCCAGCCACTACAACCCCGTGCCGCAGGACGTGCAGCAGCGCCTGGCCAGTGGGTACAAGGCGGTGCAGGAAGAAGACTGAGGAGGCCGGGTCCTGTCTTGCCGGCAGCGCCGGAGCGCTCTTCGTAGGAGCGAGCCGTGCCCGCCGGTATGGCAGGAGCAACTGTCTTGCGCCGAGGTGCTCTTCGTAGGATGGGGTGAGCTTGCGAAACCCATGCGGTTGCGCTGATGGGTATCGCTTCGCTCAACGCCATCCTACGGAAAGCCGTGCTTCCTGGAACCGTAGGAGCGGGCCCTGCGCGCGAATCGCGGGCAGGGCCCGCTCCTACAGGGGCCCCAGGCGCATCAATTCAGATGCAATTCCACCCCGAAACGCCGCGACAGGCACGGCCACTGCTTCCAGGCGGTGACCGTCTGCGGGTCGCTCAGGCGGGCGCGGTAGGCTTGCGCCGCCGGGCTGGCGAAGACGCTGTCGTCGAGCATCGAGTCCACCGCGTGGTGCACGGCCTCGTCCAGTTGGTTGGCGAAGGGTTCGCCGATCAGCTGGTGCGCCACCAGGTTGGCCACGGTGGTGTCCAGCGGGATCAGCGGCTGGCCGAAGTGGGCGATGTAGCGGTCGTTCACTTCCTCCACCAGACGGTGCGCCAGGTAGGCCTCGTCGAGCAGCGCGTCCAGGCCGTCGTGGCCGGCCAGCAGGTCGGGCGGGGTCAGGAAGAAGTGCTCGGCGACCTTCAGCACCGGCTTGATCCTTTCCTCTATGCCGGCGTTGCGCGCCACGCTGGTGGCGGCTTCGAGGAACTCGGGGACCTGCTCGATATAGGCGTGGACGAAGCGGGTGAGCACCTGGACGGCATCGTCGCCGCTCAGGTTGATGCTCGGGTGCAGGCCCGCCATCTGGCTGTGGATGAGCCGCGCCAGGTGCCCGTTGCGCGTCTCGAGCTGGTGGGCCTGCTGAATCAGTTCGCGCAGTGCTGCGATATTCATGACAACTCCAAGACAACTCGATTTGGAAAGTGAAGAAAGACCTTAGCCGGGCGGGTCGGCGAGCTAAGACGCGATCGTCATAATCACGCAACCTTTATGAGGTTCGGGCATATCAAGCCGCCACCATGGTAGCGCAAAGCCGCAGGCGGCGTGGCTTTGAGAGCACCTTTCGCAATTGCGGAGGAGTTTTTTGCGCTGCGTTGTTATGTCGCAACCCCTGGCTATACTCCGATTCGACACACCTGAACCTGATGAACCCGGCCTGCCTTGAACGTGCCGAGGCTCGGCGGTCAAAGTTTGCTGTCTTGGCGGTCGCTCCCTTGGCCGCTGGCATTTGCCGGCGGGATAAGAACAACGATAAGGGGAACCCGAATGCTGCGACATCCGCGTACCTGGATGGGCTTGCTGTCGCTCCTCGTGTTCGCTCCGGCGCACGCCGCCTGGACGGTGAACATGACCCCGGGGGCGACCGAGGTCAGTCGTAACGTGTTCGACCTGCACATGACCATTTTCTGGATCTGTGTGGTCATCGGCATCATCGTCTTCGGTGCCATGTTCTGGTCGATGATCGTCCACCGCCGCTCCACCGGCCAGCAGCCGGCGCATTTCCACGAGAGTACCGTGGTGGAAATCCTCTGGACCGTGGTGCCGTTCCTGATTCTGGTGGTGATGGCCATTCCCGCCACCCGCACCCTCATCCACATGTACGACACCACCGAGCCGGAACTGGACGTGCAGGTCACCGGCTACCAGTGGAAGTGGCAGTACAAGTACCTGGGCCAGGACGTGGAGTTCTTCAGCAACCTGGCCACCAGCCAGGAGCAGATCCACAACAAGGACCCCAAGGACGAGCACTACCTGCTTGAGGTGGACAACCCGCTGGTGCTGCCGGCCGGGGTCAAGGTGCGCTTCCTGGTGACCTCCAGCGACGTCATCCACTCCTGGTGGGTGCCGGCCTTCGCGGTCAAGCGCGACGCCATCCCCGGCTTCGTCAACGAGGCCTGGACCAAGGTCGACGAGCCCGGCATCTACCGTGGCCAGTGCGCCGAGCTGTGCGGCAAGGACCACGGCTTCATGCCCATCGTCGTCGACGTGAAGTCCAAACCGGACTTCGACAAGTGGCTGGCCGAGCGCAAGGAAGAGGCGATCAAGCTCAAGGAGCTGACCAGCAAGGAGTGGACCAAGGAAGAACTCGTCGCCCGCGGCGACAAGGTCTACCACACCATCTGCGCCGCCTGTCACCAGCCCGAGGGCCAGGGCATGCCGCCGATGTTCCCGGCGCTCAAGGGCTCGAAGATCGTCACCGGGCCCAAGGAGCACCACCTGGAAACCGTGTTCAACGGCGTCCCGGGCACGGCCATGGCGGCCTTCGGCAAGCAGCTCTCGGAAGTGGACATCGCCGCGGTGATCACCTTCGAGCGCAACAGCTGGGGCAACAACGACGGCGACATGGTCACACCGCAAGACGTGGTGGCCTACAAGCAGAAGCAAAAATAACGAGGAGCCTGCGATGAGCGCTGTGATCGACCATCCCGAGCATTCGCACGCCGGCGAGCACCACCACGGCCCGGCCAAGGGCCTGATGCGCTGGGTCCTGACCACCAACCACAAGGACATCGGCACCCTGTACCTGTGGTTCAGCTTCTGCGCCTTCCTCCTCGGCGGCTCCTTCGCCATGGTGATCCGCGCCGAGCTGTTCCAGCCGGGGCTGCAGATCGTCGAGCCGGCCTTCTTCAACCAGATGACCACCATGCACGGCCTGGTGATGGTGTTCGGCGCGGTGATGCCGGCCTTCGTCGGCCTGGCCAACTGGATGGTGCCGCTGATGATCGGCGCGCCGGACATGGCCCTGCCGCGCATGAACAACTTCAGCTTCTGGCTGCTGCCGGCGGCCTTCGGCCTGCTGGTCAGCACCCTGTTCATGCCCGGCGGCGGCCCCAACTTCGGCTGGACCTTCTACGCCCCGCTGTCCACCACCTTCGCCCCGCACAGCGTGACCTTCTTCATCTTCGCCCTGCACATGATGGGGATGAGCTCGATCATGGGCGCGATCAACGTGATCGCCACCATCCTCAACCTGCGCGCCCCGGGCATGACGCTGATGAAGATGCCGCTGTTCGTCTGGACCTGGCTGATCACCGCCTTCCTGCTGATCGCGGTGATGCCGGTGCTGGCCGGTTGCGTGACCATGATGCTGATGGACATCCACTTCGGCACCAGCTTCTTCAGCGCGGCCGGCGGCGGCGACCCGGTGCTGTTCCAGCACGTGTTCTGGTTCTTCGGCCACCCCGAGGTGTACATCATGATCCTGCCGGCCTTCGGCGCGGTCAGCGCGATCATCCCGGCGTTCAGCCGCAAGCCGCTGTTCGGCTACACCTCGATGGTCTACGCCACCGCCTCGATCGCCTTCCTCTCGTTCATCGTCTGGGCGCACCACATGTTCGTGGTCGGCATCCCGCTGGTGGGCGAACTGTTCTTCATGTACGCCACCATGCTGATCGCCGTGCCCACCGGGGTGAAGGTGTTCAACTGGGCCTCGACCATGTGGCAGGGCTCGCTGACCTTCGAGACGCCGATGCTGTTCGCCGTGGCCTTCGTCATCCTCTTCACCATCGGCGGCTTCTCCGGGCTGATGCTGGCCATCGCCCCGGCGGACTTCCAGTACCAGGACACCTACTTCGTGGTGGCGCACTTCCACTACGTGCTGGTGCCCGGGGCGATCTTCGGCATCTTCGCCTCGGTGTACTACTGGATACCCAAGTGGACCGGGCACATGTACGACGAGACCCTGGCCAAGCTGCACTTCTGGCTCTCGTTCATCGGCATGAACATGGCCTTCTTCCCCATGCACTTCCTGGGGCTGGCTGGCATGCCGCGGCGGATTCCGGACTACAACCTGCAGTTCGCCAACTTCAACATGGTCTCGTCGATCGGCGCCTTCCTGTTCGGCACCACCCAGCTGCTGTTCCTGTTCATCGTCATCAAGACCATCCGCGGCGGCAAGCCGGCCCCGGCCAAGCCCTGGGACGGCGCCGAAGGCCTGGAGTGGACGGTGCCCTCGCCGGCGCCCTACCACACCTTCAGCACCCCGCCGGAAGTGAAGTGAACCGCCCTTCGTAGGAGCGAGCTTGCTCGCGAACGACTCCGCAGCGGGGCTGGTTCGCGAGCAAGCTCGCTCCTACAGGAGAAACTCCATGAGCGACGGCAACATCGAGACGCGCAAGCTGGTCACCCGCCTGCTGGTGGTGGTGGTGGCCATGTTCGCCTTCGGCTTCGCCCTGGTGCCGATCTACAACGTCATGTGCAAGGCCCTGGGCATCAACGGCAAGACTTCCGGCAGCGCCTACCAGGGCAGCCTCCAGCAGGTGGACATGGCGCGCCAGGTGAAGGTGGACTTCGTGGCGAACAACAACATCGACATGGTCTGGGAATTCCGCCCCGAGAGCGAAATGATCGTGGTGCACCCCGGGGCGGTGAACCAGATGCTGTTCGTCGCGCAGAACCCCACCAATAAGCCGATGACCGCCCAGGCCATCCCCAGCATCGCGCCCTCCACGGCCGCGCGCTATTTCCACAAGACCGAGTGCTTCTGCTTCACCCAGCAGGTCCTGCAGCCCGGCGAGCGCATCGAGATGCCGGTGCGCTTCATCGTCGACCGCGACCTGCCGGCGGACGTCCACCGCATCACCCTCGCCTACACGCTGTTCGACATCACCGCACGCAAGCCACCGGTGGCCAGCAACGACCGCTGACCGGCCCAGGAGAACAAGAATGGCAACCCACGATCCGTACTATGTCCCCGCGCAGAGCAAATGGCCGATCATCGCCACCATCGGCCTGCTCACCACGTTGTTCGGCGTCGGCACCTGGATGAACGACTACAGCGCCGGCAAGGAAGCCTCCCACGGGCCCTGGATCCTCTTCGCCGGCGGGCTGATCGTCGCCTACATGCTGTTCGGCTGGTTCGGCAACGTGATCAAGGAGAGCCGCTCCGGGCTCTACAGCCCGCAGATGGACCGCTCGTTCCGCTGGGGCATGAGCTGGTTCATCTTCTCCGAGGTGATGTTCTTCGCCGCCTTCTTCGGCGCGCTCTTCTACATCCGCCACTTCGCCGGGCCCTGGCTCGGCGGCGAGGGCCACAAGGGCATCGCCCACATGCTCTGGCCGGAGTTCCAGTACACCTGGCCGCTGCTGAGCAACCCGGACAACAAGCTGTTCCCGCCGCCCAAGGAAGTCATCGAGCCGTGGAAGCTGCCGCTGATCAACACCATCTTGCTGGTCACCTCCAGCTTCACCGTGACCTTCGCCCACCACGCGCTGAAGAAGAACCACCGCGGCCCGCTGAAGCTGTGGCTGGCGATCACTGTGGCGCTGGGCGTGGCCTTCCTGTTCCTGCAGGCCCACGAGTACCACGAGGCCTATAGCGAACTGGGCCTGACCCTCGGCTCGGGCATCTACGGCACCACCTTCTTCATGCTCACCGGCTTCCACGGCGCCCACGTGACCATAGGCGCGCTGATGCTGAGCATCATGCTGATCCGCATCCTGCGCGGGCACTTCGACGCCGAGCACCACTTCGGCTTCGAGGCGGCCAGCTGGTACTGGCACTTCGTCGACGTGGTGTGGATCGGGCTGTTCATCTTTGTGTATGTGCTTTGAGGAAGCACGCCCTTGTAGGAGCGAGCTTGCTCGCGAACGGCTCCGCAGCGGGGCTGGTTCGCGAGCAAGCTCGCTCCTACGAAGAGCAAGAGCAGGAAGTCAGAAAGTAGCGGAAGTGACCAGTTGCCCGGAGTAGAAGCCCCAGGTGACCAGGGCGAGGGTGAGGGCGGCGAGGATGACCCGCACGGTAAGGGCGTTGACCACACGGGAACCGTGGCCCTCGTCCTTGACCAGGAAGAACAACCCGCTGAACAGGCTGGCCACGGTGGCCAGCAGCAGAACGACGATCGCGGCCTTGAGCATGACCTGGCTCCGATTGCTGAGGGGGTAACTTGCAGTATAGCCAGCACGCCATCGACTCCCGCCCGCGCCACGGCGTGGCGGCGGTCTTCCGGCCGGGCCTGGCGCCGACCCTGGTGGTCCTGGCGCTGCTCCCGCTGCTGGTCGCCCTAGGCTGCTGGCAGCTTTCCCGCGCCGCCGAGAAACGCGTGCTGCTGGCCGCCGCCGAAGCACGCCGCGAGGCGGCGCCCATCCCCGCCGCGCAGCTCGAACGCCTGGCCAACCCCGCCTACGTGCGGGTGCGCTTGCAGGGCCGCCTGGACGCCGAACATACCCTGCTGCTGGACAACCGCACCCGCGACGGCGCCGCTGGCGTCGAGGTGCTGCAACCCTTCCATGACAAGGCCAGCGGCCTCTGGCTGCTGGTCAACCGCGGCTGGCTGCCCTGGCCCAACCGCCGCGTGCCGCCGACCTTCGATACGCCCGCCGGCGACCTGCTGCTCGACGCCTGGGCCTACATCCCGCCGCCCGGCGGCCTGCAACTGGCCGATGCGCGGCAGCAGGCCTGGCCGCAACTGATCACCCGCGTCGACCCGGACGCCACCTGGCAGGCCCTGGACCGCAACGGCCTGGCCCTGGAGCTGCGCCTGGAACCGGGCGACGCCGCCTTCGAGACCAACTGGCCGGTGGTCGCCATGGCCCCCGAACGCCACACCGGCTACGCCGTGCAGTGGTTCGCCATGGCCACCGCCCTGTTCGCCCTCTACCTCTACCTCGGCATCCGCCGCGCACGGGAGAAGCCCGCCCATGACCAGCCTGACCCTCGATGAAACCCAGCTGCGCCGCCGCAACCGCGGGCGCCTGCAGCTGCTGCTGATCCTCGCCGTGGTATTCGGCCCGATGTTGCTGGCCACCGGCATGTACAAGTTCCGCTTCTGGGTGCCGGAAAGCCGCAGCTACCATGGCGAGCTGATCGCCAACGGCAGCACGCCCGCCGACCTGGGTGTGCAGGCCGACGCCGCGAGCGACCGCTGGCAACTGCTGGTCACCGCCCCCGCTACCTGTGCCGCCGACTGCCAGCAGCTGGTGTACCTGGCGCGGCAGATCAACATCGGCCTGAACCGCGACGCCAACCGCGCCGAGCACGCCCTGGCCGCCGCCCAGGCGCTGCCGGCGGACTTCCAGGCGCAGCTGGACAAGGACTACCCGCGCCTGAAGCGCTACGCCCTGCAACCGGCCGCCGGCGAGCAGGCGCCGCAGCTGTGGATAGTCGATCCCCACGGCAACCTGGTGCTGCGCTACGCCGCCGGCGCCAACGGCAAGCAGATCCTCGGCGACCTGCAACTGCTGCTGAAGCTCTCCCACATCGGCTGAGCGCAGGCCACGACAACAACAAGAACGGGGGCTGTGCATGACGAACACACCGCGTAAACCCGGCTTCTACGTCGCCGCCTTCGCCACCGCCCTGGCGCTGGTGGTGGTGCTGCTCGGCGCCTACACCCGGCTCACCCACGCCGGCCTGGGCTGCCCGGACTGGCCCGGCTGCTACGGCTTCATCCACGTGCCCAGCAGCGAGGCGCAGCTGGCCCACGCCGAGCAGCACTTCCCCGAGGCCCCGGTGGAAGCGCAGAAGGGCTGGAACGAGATGATCCACCGCTACTTCGCCGGCACCCTGGGCCTGCTCATCGCCGGCCTGGCGGTACACGCCCTGCTGCGCCGCGGCCGCGACGGCCAGCCGCTGCGCCTGCCGTTGCTGCTGCTGGGCGTGGTGATCGCCCAGGCCGCCTTCGGCATGTGGACGGTGACCCTCAAGCTGTGGCCGCAGGTGGTCACCGCGCACCTGCTCGGCGGCTTCACCACCCTGTCGCTGCTGTTCCTCCTCGCCCTGCGCCTGTCCGGCGCCGTGCAACCGCTGCAACGCGCCGGCGCGCCGCGCCGCCTGGCGGCCTTCGCCCTGGCCCTGGTGGTGCTGCAGATCGCCCTGGGCGGCTGGGTGAGCAGCAACTACGCGGCGGTCGCCTGCATCGACCTGCCCATGTGCCACGGCCAGTGGTGGCCGCAGATGGACTTCGCCAACGGCTTCCACCTGACCCAGCACATCGGCCCCAACTACCTGGGCGGGCAGCTCGACAGCGACGCCCGCACGGCCATCCACATGACCCACCGCATGGGCGCCTTCTGCGTGGTGGCGGTGCTGCTGGTGCTGGCCTGGCGCATGCAGCGCGTCGGCCTGATCTACCCCACCGCGCTGATGCTGCTGGCGCTGTCGCTGCAGGTCGGCCTGGGCATCAGCAACGTGCTGCTGCACCTGCCGCTGCCGGTGGCGGTGGCGCACAACGGCGGCGGCGCCTGCCTGCTGCTGAGCCTGGTGCTGGTCAACTACCGCCTGCGCGCCCCGGTCAGCGTGGCCAAGGTCGCTGCGGCCGGCAGGGCGCGCACGCTGCCGGCGCTGGAACGGCCGGTGGCCTACCCCTCGCAAGGCTGAACCTCATTCAACGAACGGAGAGTCGAACATGGCCAGCGTACTGAGCGGCACCCGCAGCCAACCCGGCTGGCGCGATTACCTGGAGCTGACCAAGCCCAAGGTGGTCCTGCTGATGCTGATCACCTCGCTGATCGGCATGCTGCTGGCCACCCGCAGCGGCGTGCCCTGGACGGTGCTGCTGTTCGGCAACCTGGGCATCGGCCTGTGCGCCGGCGCGGCGGCGGCGGTGAACCACGTGGTGGACCGGCGCATCGACTCGATCATGGCGCGCACCCACCGCCGCCCGCTGGTGGAGGGGCGGCTCTCGCCCAGCGTGGCCCTGGGCTTCGCCCTGCTCCTGGCGCTGGCCGGGATGAGCCTGCTGCTGACCTTCACCAACGCCCTCACCGCCTGGCTGACGCTGGCCTCGCTGCTGGGCTACGCGGCGCTCTACACGGGCTTCCTCAAGCGCGCCACGCCGCAGAACATCGTGATCGGCGGCCTGGCCGGCGCGGCCCCGCCGATGCTCGGCTGGGTGGCGGTGACCGGGCACCTGTCGGCCGAGCCGCTGCTGCTGGTGCTGATCATCTTCGCCTGGACGCCGCCGCACTTCTGGGCCCTGTGCCTGCACCGCAAGGACGAGTACGCCAAGGCCGAGATTCCGATGCTGCCGGTGACCCACGGCGAGCGCTACACCAAGCTGCACATCCTGCTCTACAGCCTGGTGCTGTTCGCCGTGAGCCTGATGCCCTTCGCCATCCACATGAGCGGCCTGGTCTACCTGCTCGCCGCGCTGGCCCTGGGCGCTCGCTTCCTCGACTGGGCCTGGGCGCTGTACCGTGACAGCAAGCCCCATGCGGCCATCGGCACCTTCAAGTACTCTATCGCCTACCTGTTCCTGCTGTTCATCGCCCTGCTGGTGGACCATTACCTGCCCATCCACATGGCGCTGTGACAGGAGTCGTAGGGCGTATAACGCTCCGCGTTATACGCCGTTTGACCTTGGCCCCAGGCGGCTCCGGGGTTGACCTGGGAGTTGGCTGCGGGCTTGGGTGTAGCGGCGTATAACCGCGAACGGTTATACGCCCTACGCCCATGAACGCCCCTCGACCGCTCCCGACCACGAGAACCCCATGTCCCGAGTCAACAAGACCGTCCTCATCCTGGTAGCCATAGTCGCCGTCATCCTCGGCCTCACCGTGCAGAAGGTCCTCACCGAGAAACACCGCCTCGACCCCGCTGCGCTGCTCGACGCCGGCATCGTGCTGCTGCCGCAGAGCCGCGAGGTGCCGGCGCTGACCTTCCAGGACCAGGACGGCAAGCCGTTCGACACCGCCAGCCTCAAGGGCCGCTGGAGCCTGCTGTTCTTCGGCTACACCTTCTGCCCGGACGTCTGCCCCACCACCCTGGCGCAGCTGCGCGAGCTGCAGGGCAAGCTGGCCCCCGAGGCGCGCGAGAAGCTGCAGGTGGTATTCGTCAGCGTCGACCCGCACCGCGACACCCCGGCACGCCTGAAGGAATACCTGGGCTTCTTCAACGCCGGCTTCCAGGGCCTGGTGGGCAGCGACGAGGCCATCCAGAAGCTGGCCAACGCCATGAGCATCCCCTACATCCCGGCCGACACCAGCAAGCCCAACTACACCGTCGACCACAGCGGCAACCTGGTCATCATCGGCCCGGACGGCACCCAGCACGGCTTCATCCGCGCCCCGCTGAACAACGCCAAGCTCGCCGAACAGCTGCCCAAGGTGCTCGCCGACCAGGGCTGAGCCATTCGCCGGCGCGCAGCCGGCCCATTCACCGCGCTGCTTTGTCGCAGCCAGGCAACGGCCACCCTCGGGTGGCCGTTCTTTTTTTTCATCACCCGCCTGCACAGCCTTGGACTAGTCTGTTTTTCAAGGCCTGCCCCGACGCCCGCCCGAAAGCCAGGAAACATGCGCTGTGAGGCGGTCGCCAGGGATTTCCTGACTCTGTAGTCAATGTAAAAAATCTGCTACGGAATTCCAGGCATCAGTGATCACTCATATTTCGGATTAAAAACATTAATTAACACCTATAGATACGCCTGAGGCAGGATTGACGGGCCTCTCACCGGGTTGCCGGGGGTTCTGATGAGCAAACATTCACACCAGGGATAGCGTTTTCCCCCGGTCACAATAGGCAATTAGGCTAAAAGCCAGGGCGCACGCGCCCCTTGCCGGGACGGGGGAACTACGGGTCCCAACGTGACTTGTAGTCCTTTTTCAGTACTACTTCAGAACTTCTTGCCGACCCAGTGGCTCGATTGCACAATGCCGACGCCCAGCGGGTTCTGGACCCGCCCTTTCGCGGCATGCGTTGCCAGTTCGACAACCCGGCCGCCTTCCGGCGCCGGACTACTCAAGGATCACGCAGGAGATTTGTGAGTGCAGATCGGTGTCCCTCTCGAGACCCATGCCGGTGAAACACGGGTCGCCGCCACCGCTGAAACCATCAAGAAACTGGTTGGCCAAGGCCACCAGGTGATCGTTCAGAGTGGCGCCGGTATCAATGCCTGTCAGCCGGACAGCGCCTTCGAGGCCGCCGGGGCGAAGATCGGCTCCGCCGCCGACGCCCTGGGCGCCGAACTGGTGCTCAAGGTGGTCGCCCCCAGCGCCGAGGAACTGGCGCAGATGAAGCCGGGCGCCGTGCTGATCGGCATGCTCAACCCCTTCGACAACGACAACATCGCGCGCATGGCCGAACGCGGCATCACCGCCTTCGCCCTGGAAGCCGCCCCGCGCACCTCGCGGGCGCAGAGCCTCGACGTGCTGTCGTCCCAGGCCAACATCGCCGGCTACAAGGCGGTGATGCTCGCGGCCAACCACTACCCGCGCTTCATGCCCATGCTGATGACCGCCGCCGGTACCGTTAAGGCCGCTCGCGTGCTGATCCTCGGCGCCGGCGTCGCCGGCCTGCAGGCCATCGCCACGGCCAAGCGCCTGGGCGCGGTGATCGAGGCCTCGGACGTGCGCCCGGCGGTGAAGGAACAGATCGAATCCCTCGGCGCCAAGTTCGTCGACGTGCCCTACGAGACCGACGAGGAGCGCGAGTGCGCCGAAGGCGTCGGCGGTTACGCCCGGCCCATGCCGGCCTCGTGGATGGAGCGCCAGGCCAAGGCGGTGCACGAGCGCGCCAAGCAGGCCGACATCGTCATCACCACCGCGCTGATCCCGGGCCGCAAGGCGCCGACCCTGCTGCACGAAGCCACCGTGCAGGAGATGAAACCGGGCTCGGTGGTCATCGACCTGGCCGCGGCCCAAGGCGGCAACTGCCCGCTGACCGAAGCCGGGCAGGTGGTGGTCAAGCACGGCGTGACCCTGGTCGGTCACACCAACCTGGCCGCCATGGTCCCGGCGGACGCCTCGGCCCTGTATGCGCGCAACCTGCTCGACTTCCTCAAGCTGACCCTCTCCGCCGAAGGCTTCAAGGTCAACCTGGAAGACGACATCGTCGCCGCCTGCCTGATGTGCCGCGACGGCCAGGCCGTGCGCAAGAACGGCTGAGCCCTCCTTAATAAAGAAGAACCCGCCGGGCTTCTGCCCGGCCTAGAGACCGGTGAAAGACGATGGAAGAAATGCTGATCTCCCACGGGATCTACAACCTGATCATCTTCGTGCTGGCCGTGTACGTCGGCTACCACGTGGTATGGAACGTCACCCCTGCCCTGCACACCCCGCTGATGGCGGTGACCAACGCCATCTCGGCGATCGTCATCGTCGGCGCCATGCTGGCCGCCGCCCTGACCGTCACCCCGCTGGGCAAGATCATGGGCACCCTGGCCGTGGCCCTGGCCGCGGTCAACGTGTTCGGTGGCTTCCTGGTCACCCGCCGCATGCTGGAGATGTTCAAGAAGAAAGCGCCGAAAGCGCCGGCGGAGAAACACTGACCATGAGCATGAACCTCGTCACCCTGCTGTACCTGATCGCCTCGGTCTGCTTCATCCAGGCCCTGAAGGGCCTGTCGCACCCGACCAGCTCGCGGCGCGGCAACCTGTTCGGCATGGTCGGCATGGCCATCGCCGTGCTCACCACCGTCGGCCTGGTGTTCAAGCTCGGCGCGCAACTGGTCGAGGGCGGCAACGCCGCCGCCGGCATCGGCTACATCCTGGTCGGCCTGCTGATCGGCGGCAGCGCCGGTTCGATCATGGCCAAGCGCGTCGAGATGACCAAGATGCCCGAGCTGGTCGCCTTCATGCACAGCATGATCGGCCTGGCCGCGGTCTTCATCGCCATCGCCGCCGTGGTCGAGCCGCAGTCGCTGGGCATCGTCCAGCATCTGGGCGACACCATCCCCACCGGCAACCGCCTGGAGCTGTTCCTCGGCGCGGCCATCGGCGCCATCACCTTCTCCGGTTCGGTGATCGCCTTCGGCAAGCTGTCGGGCAAGTACAAGTTCCGCCTGTTCCAGGGCGCACCGGTACAGTTCGCCGGCCAGCACATGCTCAACCTGGTGCTGGGCCTGGCCACCCTGGGCCTGGGCCTGGTGTTCATGTTCACCGGCAACCTCGCCGCCTTCGCCCTGATGCTGGCCCTGGCCTTCATCCTCGGCGTGCTGATCATCATCCCCATCGGCGGCGCCGACATGCCGGTGGTGGTGTCGATGCTGAACTCCTACTCCGGTTGGGCCGCGGCGGGCATCGGCTTCTCGCTGAACAACTCGATGCTGATCATCGCCGGCTCCCTGGTGGGCTCCTCGGGCGCCATCCTCTCGTACATCATGTGCAAGGCGATGAACCGCTCGTTCTTCAACGTCATCCTCGGTGGCTTCGGCGCCAGCACCGACGACGCCGGCCCGGCTGGCGCCAAGGAAGCCCGCCCGGTGAAGTCCGGTTCGGCCGACGACGCCTCCTTCCTGCTGACCAACGCCGACAGCGTGATCATCGTCCCCGGCTACGGCCTGGCGGTGGCCCGCGCCCAGCACGCGCTGATGGAACTGGCGGAGAAGCTGACCCACCGCGGCGTCACCGTGAAGTTCGCCATCCACCCGGTCGCCGGGCGTATGCCGGGCCACATGAACGTCCTGCTGGCCGAGGCCGAGGTGCCCTACGAGCAGGTGTTCGAGATGGAAGACATCAACTCCGAGTTCGGCCAGACCGACGTGGTGCTGGTGCTGGGCGCCAACGACGTGGTCAACCCGGCGGCGAAGAACGATCCGAAGTCGCCGATCGCCGGCATGCCGATCCTCGAGGCCTACAAGGCCAAGACCGTGATCGTCAACAAGCGCTCGATGGCCAGCGGCTACGCCGGCCTGGACAACGAACTGTTCTACCTGGACAAGACCATGATGGTCTTCGGCGACGCCAAGAAAGTCATCGAAGACATGGTCAAGGCCGTCGAATAACGACAGCCGTCGATCCACAAGACACCGGCCGCGCGCCGGTGTCTTGCTTTGCCGCAAAGGAAAACCCTCTGGACTTTGGTAGTAAGGAAGGCAGTGGTGGGGCGATTTTTCGACCTTGGTATAAGGGCGAAAAATCGCCGAATCCCTAGACTGGCCGCCTTGCACTCCCCATAAAGCCTGAGGTTTTTCCATGTACCGTGATCGCGTGCGCCTGCCTTCCCTGCTCGAGAAGGTGATGACTGCTGACCAGGCCGCAGCCCTGATCCAGGACGGCATGACCGTCGGCATGAGCGGCTTCACCCGCGCCGGCGAAGCCAAGGCCGTGCCGGAGGCCCTGGCCCAGCGCGCCAAGCAGCAGCCGCTGAAGATCAGCCTGATGACCGGCGCGAGCCTGGGCAACGACCTCGACAAACACCTGACCGAGGCCGGCGTGCTGGCCCGGCGCATGCCCTTCCAGGTCGACAGCACCCTGCGCAAGGCGATCAACGACGGCTCGGTGATGTTCATCGACCAGCACTTGTCGGAAACCGTCGAACAGCTGCGCAACCACCAGCTCAAGCTGCCGGACATCGCGGTGATCGAAGCCGTGGCCATCACCGAGCAAGGCCACATCGTGCCGACCACCTCCGTGGGCAACTCGGCCAGCTTCGCGATCTTCGCCAAGCAGGTGATCGTCGAGATCAACCTGGCGCACAACACCAACCTGGAAGGCCTGCACGACATCTACATCCCGACCTACCGGCCGACCCGCACACCGATCCCGCTGACCAAGGTCGACGATCGCATCGGCAGCACCGCCATCCCGATCCCGCCGGAGAAGATCGTCGCCATCGTCATCAACAACCAGCCCGACTCGCCCTCCACCGTGCTGCCGCCGGACAGCGAGACCCAGGCCATCGCCAACCACCTGATCGACTTCTTCAAGCGCGAAGTGGACGCCGGCCGCCTGGCGAAGAACCTCGCGCCGCTGCAGGCGGGCATCGGCAGCATCGCCAACGCGGTGATGTGCGGCCTGATGGAATCGCCCTTCGAAGACCTGACCATGTACTCCGAAGTGCTGCAGGACTCCACCTTCGACCTGATGGACTCGGGCAAGCTGCGCTTCGCCTCGGGCAGCTCCATCACCCTGTCGAGCCGCCGCAACGCCGACGTCTTCGGCAACCTGGAGCGCTACAAGGACAAGCTGGTGCTGCGCCCGCAGGAAATCTCCAACCACCCCGAGGTGGTGCGGCGCCTGGGCATCATCGGCATCAACACGGCGCTGGAGTTCGACATCTACGGCAACGTCAACTCCACCCACGTCGGCGGCACCAGGATGATGAACGGCATCGGCGGCTCGGGCGACTTCGCCCGCAACGCCCACCTGGCCATCTTCGTCACCAAGTCCATCGCCAAGGGCGGCAACATCTCCAGCGTGGTGCCCATGGTCAGCCACGTCGACCACACCGAGCACGACGTGGACATCCTCGTCACCGAACAGGGCCTGGCCGACCTGCGTGGCCTGGCGCCGCGCGAGCGCGCCCGGGTGGTCATCGAGAACTGCGTGCACCCGTCCTACCGCGACGCCCTGGCCGCCTACTTCGAGGCCGCCTGCCAGCGCGGCGGGCACACCCCGCACATCCTGCGCGAAGCCATGAACTGGCACATCAACCTGGAAGAACGCGGCCACATGCTCGCCGCCAGCTGATCCGGCATGCCTGGCGGGCCATTCCACAAAGAATGGCCCGCCAGGGTGGACAGTCGGAAAAAAACCACGTAAAAACACTTCCGAACAGTTTTTTATCCCACAGCGACTGTTCCACTTCTCCTACTGCCATCCCCGGCAGACCTGCTGAAAATCCTCAATCCCCCGCCGCCTGTGCACCACAATGGAGCGCAGCGGTACAGTTCGCCCCAAAATCGCCATTACAGTTTGCTGAAACAATTCGCTGACGCTATTTAATTCAAGGCAACTGTACCTATCGCGGCTGACCAAAAAGTCAGAAGATACTCCTCAACAACTTCCGCAACCCCACTACCCGCCAAAAGCGGGAAGGACGAAAATCATGGAACGTACCCTCGGTTCCGCCACTGTCAGCAACATCCGTTCTTCCTCCACCGCCCACCGCAGCCTGGTCGGCACCGTCCGCCTGTGGCAGCGCCGCATCGAGAGCCGCCGCCAACTGGCCCGCCTCGACTCGCGCCTGCTGGCCGACGCCGGCATCAGCGAAGCCCAGCGCTACGCCGAGCTGAACAAGCCGTTCTGGAAATAAGCAATACAGCTTCAAACTGTTACGGTCCGCGGTAAGCCAGCAGGACTGTACCGGTCACCCGTAACGGGCCGCTCCCTTCCCAGGTAGCGGCCCGTACTGTTTTCAGCCCTCCCGAATCCGCTGCTCCGTCATTGGGCAGGCGTGCCCGAACAGACGCGCTCAAAGCGGCCATAACAGTTGTCACTGCCGCCTGACTGTTCTCCCCGAATTTCCCCTGCCTGGCCCTGCCGGGCGATAGCCGCCCCTGCCAACCTGTATTGCCCACCAGCGACCGAGGTCGGCAAACATGGAACGTGCACTCGAACTCAACGGCTCCACCCCACGATTGACCTTCCTGTTCCGGCGCCTGCGCGCAGCATTTGGCCAGTGGCGCCACAACGCTCGCACCCGCTACCTTCTCGCCCAGTTCAACGAACGCGAACTGGCCGACGCCGGCATCGACCGTTGCCAGCGCGAGCGGGAACTTTCAAAACCTTTCTGGCGCTGAGCGGCTGGCCGCCGGGGGCGGGCTCCGCTAGTCTGCATCGGTAGCGCGCGGCAGCTTTGGCCGCGCGGTTTTATCTCGACTGGGAGTGTCCATTCATGAATCGTCTGCGCCTGCTTACCGCCGCCGCCCTGATCACCTGCGCCAGCGGCGCCTTCGCCAGCAGCTTCATCGTCACCACCGATGCGCTGGTCGGCGCCACCAAGGCCACCTCCGACGGTACCACCGACATCACCAACTCCTTCCGCGACGACAAGATCGTCCTGGACGCCCGCGACGACGCCGCCACCTTCGTCGCCACCGACGGGCAGGTGCGCGGCGCGCATCTGGAAGCGGCGCTGCGGCACATTCGCGGCAAGCTGCCGAGCCTGGCCGCCAACGACCTGCAGCTGGCCCAGGCGATCCTGGTCATCTGACCCCCGCTCTTCGCCCGGAGGCGCCTTTTCAGAGCGTCTACCGGGCCTGCAAGGCTGGCTCTTGCCGGCACATTCCGTTAGCCTTGGCGGCTGTGCTTTTCCGATCGCCATAGCCCATGCGCAGCCTGCTATTCCTGCTCACCGGCCTCTGCCTGGCCACCCCCGTGCTGGCCTTCGAACAGACCACCATGTTCGTCGCCGGCAGCAGCTACGTGACCAGCAAAGTCACCAGTACGCCTTTCGAGAACAAACTGCTCGGTGCCGCCCGCGATGATGCCGCCAGCTACATCGCCACCGACGGCCGGGTGCGCGGAGCGCGCCTGGAACAGGCGTTGCGCTGGCTGCGCACGCAGCATCCGGAGCTCGCGGCGAACGATCGGGAACTGGCCGAAGCCATTCTTGCCCAATAGTCAGTCGTGAGCAGCGCCCGCTGCCGTTTCGGAGACTCCCATGCGCCTCAGCTCGATCCCCAAGAGCCCCCTGATCCTCGGCCTGCTGCTGGCCGCCTGCGCCTCCAGCGCCCAGGCCCACTCGGTCATCCGCCTGTTCAACATCACCACCAACGCCATCGGCCGCAGCGTGGACTTCACCTCCGACACCACCACTTCGATCCGCGACATGAAGATCGTCCGCGAGGCCCGTGACGACGCCGCCAGCTTCGTCGCCAGTGAAGGCGCCATCCGCGGCGCGCAGCTGGAAGCGGCGCTGAAGGTGGTCCGCGAGAAGGTACCGGATGCGCGCGACGCCTCCGACCAGCAGTTGGCTGAAGCCATTCTCGCTCTGTGATCCCCCGCGGCCGCCGCGCTCTGGCGGCACTGGGCCTGCTCGTCGCCGCCGGCGCCCAGGCCGACCTGCGCCTGGAGCTGCTGCCCGACGGCCTCGCCCCGGCGCAGCGCCAGGCCAGCCAGCAGTTGCTGGATGACGTCCGCCAGGCGTTGCCGCCGATCTTCGTCCAGGCCCTGGACCGCCGCGTCGAAGTGCAATGGCGCGACGACCTGCCGGGCAACGGCATGGGCCAGGCCCTGCGCCCCGGCGCCATCGCGCTGAACCGCAAGTACCTGGCCGCCCTCACCGACGGCAGCGCCGCCACTATCAAGACTGGCCGCAGCCACGGCACCCTGCGCCGCGAGCTGCAGGCTACTGTGGTCCACGAGCTGACCCACCTGTACGACCGCGGCCACCTCTGGCTGCCCGCCGAGGCTCGGCTGATCCAGCGTTGCACGCGCCAGCAGGACAGCATCGGACGCATCGGCGAGGGCGCCGAGTGCCGCGGCCAGGCCAACCGCCGCTTCACCCTCTCCGACGACCCGCGCCTGCTCGACCTCGCCGGCTGGCCGCAACTGGCCGGCAAGCGCGGTCAGCGCGAGCACGACAACCGCTTCGTCCTGCGCAGCCCGGACCGTTACGAGCTGAGCAACCCGCGCGAGTTCGTCGCGGTGAACATGGAGTACTTCGTCCTCGACCCCAGCTACGCCTGCCGCCGCCCGGCGCTGTACCGCTACTACGCCGAGCGCTTCGGCGAACGCCCGCAGCGCCAGGCCTGCGCGCCGTCCTTCGCCTACCTCAACGCCGGCCGCGACTTCGGCCGCCAGCCGCTGGGCAGGCTGGACCCGGAGCGCGTCTACGAGGTCGACTACCTGCTGGCCGAGGCCAACGACCAGTGGATGAGCCGCTGGGGCCACGCCATGCTGCGCCTGGTGGTCTGCGCCCCGGGCCGGCCGCGCGGCCCGGACTGCCGGCTGGACCTGGACCAGCACCTGGTGTTGTCCTACCGCGCCTTCGTCGGCGACCTGCAGCTGTCCAGCTGGGATGGCCTGACCGGATCCTATCCGTCGCGGCTGTTCGTCCTGCCGCTGTCCCAGGTGATCGAGGAATACACCAAGATCGAGCTGCGCAGCCTGGCCTCGATCCCGCTCAAGCTCAATCGCCAGCAGATCGACGAGCTGGTGGAGCGGGCCATGCAGGTGCACTGGGGCTACGACGGCAACTACTACTTCATCTCCAACAACTGCGCGGTGGAAACCCTCAAGCTGCTGCGCAGCGGCATTCCCGACCCGCGCCTGCAGGACCTCGACAGCATCACCCCCAACGGCGTGGTGCAGATCCTGGAGAACCGCGGCCTGGCCGACGCCAGCGTGCTCGACGACTCCAAGAGCGCACTGCGCCTGGGCTACCGCTTCGACTCCTTCCGCGACCGCTACCAGGCGATGTTCGAGGTGCTGCGCCAGCGCCTGGACATTCCCCAGAGCAAGGTCGAGGACTGGTTGGCCCTGCCCGCCAGCGAGCGCCGCGCCTGGTTCGACAAGGCCGACCTGCGCGCCAGCGCCGCCATGCTGCTGCTGGAGCAGGCCTCGCTGCGGCGCCAGCTGCAGCTGGCCCAGGACGAGCTGAAGCGCCTGTACCTGGGCCACCGCGACGACGCCCGCGCCGACCCCAAGCTGGTGGCGGCGGGCAAGACGCTGCAGCAGATCCTCGACGACAGCGGCTTCCTCAGCCAACCGGCGGAGCTGCTGGACAGCGGCTACGGCCTGCCGCAGCCGGGCGAGTCAACGCGCCTGGAACAGCAGACCCAGGCCCGCCAGGCCCGCCTGCGCCAGCTTAGCGACGACCTCGACCAGGAAGTCCGCGCGCTGCTGGAGCCGGAGCGCCGCGAGGAGTTGCAGGCGCTGGAGGCCAATCTCAAGCAGCTTGGTGCGCACCTGCGGGCGCTGCATAAGGCGGCGGGTGGGTTTGAGTTGCCTTGAGGGGCTGTTTCTGTAAGACCGACTGCGCCAAAGCGCTTTTCGTAGGATGGGTTGAGCTTGCGAAACCCATCGGAGCCTGGTGATGGGTAACACTTCGCTCAACCCATCCTACGGGCTGCAGGGGAGCACGTTGTAGGAGCGAGCTTGCTTGCGAACGGAACTCTGCCTGATGGCTTCGGTGCGTGTCCTGAAGAGCCCCCTCTCCCTAACCCTCGGCTGCGCGCCCCGCCCTGAAGGGAGAGGGGACCGTTCGGTGTGCTTGGATATTCTGGAGTCAGCCGGCAGCACCGTTGGTTTCCGACTGAAACCATTCCTTCTCTCGGCACGGACAAGCCCCCTCTCCCTTCAGGGCGGGGCGCGCAGCCGAGGGCTGGGGAGAGGGGAGGAGTTGATCCGAAACACAGCCACTGCCGGTAAACGCCATTCGCGAGCAAGCTCGCTCCTACAACACCCACCACCCCAAACAAAAAACGCGCCCAAAGGCGCGTTTTTTTCACCAGCAGAAGACCCCCTCAGCGGCGCCCCTCCAGCTTGAAGTAGAAGACCTTGGTCGCCTGCCGCGCGACGATGCGGCCGCCGCTGATGCGCGGCTCGAAGCGCCAGGTGTCCATGGCCTGGCGCACGGCGTTGTCGAACATCCGCGGCGGCGAGGAGTCCAGCACCTGGATGTCGTCGATGCGGCCGTCGGCGGTGATGGTGAACAGCACCTTCACGTGGCCTTCGATGCCGCGGCGCTGGGCCATCAGCGGGTATTTCGGCGACTCCATGCGCAACGGCTTGATGTCGCTGTCGTTGAGGCTGCCGGTGGGCAGGCCGGCCGGGCCCTGGGTGCCGGTCGGGGCGGCCTGGGCGCCCGGGGTGCTCTGGCCCACGGTCGGCGCGGCCGGAGGCGGCGGCGGGGCGGGCGGCGTCGGCTCGGCCTGGGCTTCCTCGGCCGGCTCGGGCTCGGGCTTGGGTTTCGGCTTGGGCTTGGGTGCCTTCTTCGGCACCGCCTTTTCCACCGGCTTGGGCTTGGGTTTCGGCGGCTCCGGCTTGGGCGGCTCGACCACCGGCTCCGGCGGCGTGGGTTGCGGCGGCTGCGGCTCGGGCGCGGCGGCCGGCGGTTCTTTCACCGGTTCAGGCTTGGGCGGCAGTTGCACCACGCTGACCTGCATGGTCGGCACTTCGCCACGGCCGAGGTTGAGCTCGTCGGGGCTGGGCACGGCCCAGACCAGGCCGGCGACCACGGCCAGGTGCAGCACCACGGACAGCCCGGAAGACTTCCACCAGCCCGCCTGCTGGGGCGGCTGCTCCGCTTCTTCCACCCCCTCCACCGGCGCGGCGTAGGGGATCAGCAGTTCGGAGACGGGCACTTCCTCGTCGCGGCGGGCGCCGGAGCAGTCCACCAGACGCAGGTTGGCTTCATTGCCACGCTGGGCGCTGACGCAGGGCAGCGAGAGTCCTTCGTCGCTGTCGGAAGACGAAGGAAGTTCCGCGGCGGACGCGACGAGAGTGGAACTCGCCGGCGAGCGCGATTGCGATGGCGACATGGGAGAAGCCTGTGGAGAAATGACAGAATCTGATAATTATTATCATTCGCCCCGGGTATGGCAACCTTATTGGCCATCCGGCAACCAGGCGCAGGTCAACATTTGCTGCTGCAGCGCCTGCGGATCCTGCTCTTTGGCGAAGATCAGCTCCAGCCGATTGTCCCGCCGCCAGGCGCTGGGCCGCCAGGGTTCGGCGCCCGTCACCCGGTTGCAGGCCTGCCAGCCGTCCTCGCAATGCAGCACCGCCTTGGCCCGCAGCAAGCCGTCCAGGCCGGCCAGCCAGGCCTCCACCGCCGCGCGGCGGAAGCGCCAGTCGGCGTGCAGGCGCCAGCCGACAGCCTGGTGCCCGCCATCGCTATGCACCTGCCGCAGGGGCGCGGCGCGGGTGAGCAGCACCGGCAGTTCGGCCGCGGGGGCCGGCAGTTCCGTCGTCGTTGCCGAATCGAACCCAGCGACGAACGGCAGGCTCGCGAAGGGCAGGCGCCCCTGCTCGGTCCACACCAGCGGCAACGCCGGCAGGCTGGCTTGCAGACGCTCGCGGGCCTCTTCATCCAGACCTTCGCTCTTGTTCAGCACCAATAGCGCGGCATCGGCCAGGGCGTCCTGCTGCGCCTCCGGCAGCGAGGCCCCGGCGGCCAGCGCCGCGGCATCCAGTACCAGCAGCAGCGGCTGTGGCGCCAGCACGCCGCGCCAGGGCGCCTCGCCCAGCTGGCGCAGCAGGGTACGCGGGTGGCCGAGGCCGGAGGGCTCGATGAACAACCGCTGCGGCCGCACCTTGCGCAGCAGGCGGGCGAGGCCGACCTGGAAAGGCGCGCCGTTGACGCAGCACAGGCAGCCGCCGGCCACCTCGCCTATGGCCACGCCGTCGGCGTCGGTGGCCAGCAGCGCGGCGTCCAGGCCGACCTGGCCGAATTCGTTGACCAGCACCGCCCAGCGCTCGCCAGGCGGGCGCTGGGCCAGCAGGTCGTGGATCAGGCTGGTCTTGCCGGCGCCCAGTGGGCCGCCGATCACATGGGTGGGAATCTGTTCGAGCATGGCGCCATGTTGCCGCCTGACGAGGGCGGGGAAAAGCGCTAGAGTCGGCCCTTCGCTCAAAGGACCCCGTCTTCATGCGTCTGCCGGCCCTGCTCCTGTCGTCCTGCCTCGCCCTGCCAGCCCTTGCCCACGCCGAAGCCTGCGTGGTGCACAGCCGCGGCAAGAACCTCGACGTGAAGGTCTGCCAGCAGAACCGCAGCATCCCGGCGAAGCTGTTCCACGAGGGCTTCTGCCAGCCGCAGCTGAAGGACCAGCAGGTCGAGGTGACCTACGCCGACGCCTGCCCCAGCGGCGCCTTCGGCGTCTGCAACAACGCCCAGGTGCCCAACAGCCCCTACCGCCAGGACATCCACTACTACGGTGTGGCCAGCGACGCGCGCTTCCTCCAGCCGTTCTGCGAAAGCCAGAGCAAGGGCCAATGGCACGCCGGCAAGTGACCGTCATGCGCCTGTCATGGGCGGCTGTTCTACTGCTGGTCGGGTACCTCACACCCACTGGCACCCCACGCCAGCAAAGATCTTGGTGATAGGGCCGCCCCGCGCGGCCCTCTTTTTTTCCGGCTCTTTTCCCGCGTTTTCGCCATCCGGACCGGCGGTATCGCCGTTCGTCCGCGCAAAGGTGTCTTGCGCAGCTGGCCCTTCTGTCAAAAGGTCACATCCGCTAAGTTTTCAGAGCGTGAGGTACCTTGGGGGTTACGCATGAGCACGTCTATGAACCTGGACGGCCCCTTCTATCCACCGGCGCTGGGGGCGCCGGAACGACTCAGCGCGGAGCAGTTGCGCGCCTCGCTGGAAATCACCATGGCCGAGCACGGCGGCGGCGCCGTCTGGCTGTTCGCCTACGGCTCGCTGATCTGGCGCCCGGAGTTCCCGGTGGCCGAGGCCAGCCGTGCGCGGGTGCACGGCTACCACCGCGGACTCTACCTGTGGTCGCTGACCCACCGTGGCACCCCGGAGATGCCCGGCCTGGTGCTCGGCCTGGACCGCGGCGGCTCCTGCGGCGGCTTCGCCTACCGGCTGCCCGACGACGGTCTGGACGCCAACCTGTTCGCCCTCTGGCAGCGCGAGATGCCCTACGCCTCCTACCGCCCGGAATGGCTCAGCTGCCGCCTGGAGGATGGCCGCCGGGTGCGCGCCCTGGGCTTCGTCCTCGAACGCCACCTGCCCAGCTACGCCGGCTCGCTGCCGGACAGCGTCGTGCAGCGCGTGTTCGACAGCGCCCAGGGGCACTTCGGCACCACCCGCGAATACGTCGAGCAGACGGTCAGCGCGCTGCGCGCCTGCGCCATGCCTGACCTGAACCTGGAAGCCCTGCTGGCGCGCTGCTGCGCCAAGGCCTCCGGCTGAATCAGGGCGCCGGCTGGCGTACCTCGATCAGTTGTGCGGGCGTCTCGTCCAGGCCCCAGGCGGATTCGTCCGCCCAGTCCTCGCCGAAGATCTCGACGGGGTGCTGGGTGCGGCTGGAGCCGTTGCCGCAGCCCATGGCCGAGGCCGGGCAGTAGCGGTCGCAGCCCCAGCAGATGCGTTCGGGGTGGGCGGGGTGCAGGGGGAATTTCTTCGCCATGGGGAATTGCCTGGAGGGAGTGGGCCCAGCGTCGATTCAACGCCTTCCAGCCCCCTGCGTACTTGTCGCGAATCAAGAAGTGCGGGAATAAGCAAATGCAGCATAAGCAAAGCATTTTTTATTCCTTAATTTATTGACGAAGCCCACCTACACTGCCTCCCCATGACGACTTTCAGGGGGATGAACCCATGCGCAGCGAACGCGTCCGCTATGTCCTGGTGCCCGGCTGGCACGGCTCGGAGGACGAGCACTGGCAGAGCCACTGGCAGCGCGCGCTGCCCAACGCCTCGCGGGTGGAACAGCGCGACTGGGTGACGCCGCGGCATGTCGACTGGGTCGCCGAACTGGACCGCGAGATCCGCCGCCAGCCCGGCCGCGTGGTGCTGATCGCCCACAGCCTGGGCTGCGTCACCGTCGCTTCCTGGGCCCGCCGCGCCGGGCCCAGGGCCCTGGCCCAGGTGGCAGGCGCCCTGCTGGTGGCGCCTGCCGACGTCGAGCGCGAGACCTGCCACGCGGCGCTGCGCAACTTCGCCCCCATCGCCCTGGACGCCCTGCCTTTTCCCAGCGTGCTGGTGGGCTCGGACAACGACGCCGCCTGCAGTCCGCAGCGCGCCTTGCAGTTGGGCCGCGCCTGGGGCGCCGAGACGTTGATCCTGCCGGATGCCGGGCACATCAATGTGAAGTCCGGTCATGGGGCCTGGGAAGCCGGCTACCGTCACCTGTTCCGCCTGCAGTACCTGATCGACCAGCGCGAACGCCGCCGGGCCTGAGCGAGCCGGAATGTAGGGGCAACTGTCTTTCCAGCTGCGCCGAGGTGCTTTTCGTAGGATCGAGGGGGACGCCTAGTTCTTGCTCGCGAACAAGCGCGGTGCCATGCGGTTCGCGAGCAAGCTCGCTCCTACGAGAGGCCGTGCCTTGCCCATACGGTAGGAGCAACTGTCTTGCGCCGATGCGCTCTTCGTAGGATGGGTTGAGCTTGCGATACCCATGCTGCCGTGGTGATGGGTATCGCTTCGCTCAATACCATCCTACGAAAAGCCGTGCTTCCCTGGAGGTGTAGGCGGGCCCTGCCCGCGATTTCGCGCGCAGGGCGCGCTCCTACATGGGAATGCATTGGTGCTCGGGCTTGCCCTCTTCCAGAGGGTGAGGGGACCGCAGGCTCCGAGCGCGGGTAGCACGGTGTAGCGGATCTCATCCGCGATCCGGCTGTCATGAGTGTCGCGGCATGACAGCAGAAACCCATCCTACGAACCTGCCGCTCCCGCCTCGCGCCGTGCGCGGCCTTCGAGGCGGCGGCGCAGGCCGTGGTTTTCCAGGCTCAGCCGGCAGCCCTTGGCCGCCGCGGCGCGGCCCCAGTCCTCCAGCAGTTCCATGCAGGCGTGGTCGATGTAGCGCAAGTGCTGCAGCGGCACGTGCAGCGTGGTGCCCGGCTTCACCTGGTCCAGCAGGCGCGCCAGCTGCGGTACCCGCAGGAAGGTGGCGGCGCCCACCAGGCGCAGCTCGGCTTCGTCGCCGGCGCCGTTGTAGTGCAGGCTGGCCTTCAGCCGCGCGGCCTTCAGCGCCAGCTTGAGCAGGGTCAGGGCGAAGCCCACCAGTACGCCGGTGAGCAGGTCGGTGAGGACGATGCCCAAAGCCGTGGCCAGGTACACCAGCGCCGGCATCCGCCCGTAGCGCAGCAGGCCGGTGAGCGCCTTGGGATCGGCCAGCTTGAGCCCGGTGTAGACCAGCACCCCGGCCAGGCTGGCGATGGGGATCTGCCGCAGCAGCCCGCCGAGCAGGGCGACGAAGGCCAGCAGCCAGAGGCCGTGGAGGATGGCGGACAGGCGGCTGCGGGCGCCGGCCTGCACGTTGGCCGAGCTGCGCACGATCACCCCGGTCATCGGCAGCGCGCCGAGCAGGCCGCAGATCAGGTTGCCGACGCCCTGGGCGGACAGCTCACGGTCCATGTCCGAGCGCGGCCCCTGGTGGATGCGGTCCACCGCGGCGGCGGAGAGCAGCGTCTCGGCGCTGGCGATGAAGGCCACCGCCAGGGCCGCCAGCAGCAGCTCGGGTTCGGCCAGGCGCAGCAGGTCGGCCGGGCGGACCCAGTCGATGGCCTGGCTGAGCTGTTCCGGCACTTCCACCCGCAGTACGTCCATGGGCAGCGCCAGGCTCGCCAGGGTCGCCGCGCTCACCCCGAGCAGGGCGCCGGGCAGGAAGCGCAGGCGCGCCGGGCGGAAGCGTTCCCAGCTCCACATCAGCGCCATGGTGCCGAGGCCCAGGGCCAGGGCCTGCGGGCCGTTGCCCAGCGAGGCGGCGAGGGCGCCGGGGAAGGCCAGCAGGTTGTCCAGCCCTGATGCCTGTGGCTGGAGGTCGAGCATCACGTGGATCTGCGACAGCACGATGAGGATGCCGATGCCGGCGAGCATGCCGTACACCACCGCCGGCGCGGTGACGCGGAACCAGCAGCCCAGGCGCAGGCGCCCGGCGATCAGCTGGATCAGCCCGGCCAGCAGCAGGATCGGCCCGAGCATGGCCATGCCGTGGCTGCGCACCAGTTCGAAGACCAGCACCGCCAGGCCCGCCGCCGGCCCGCTGACCTGCAGCGGCGAGCCGGCCAGCAGGCCGACCACCAGGCCGCCGACGATGCCGGTGAGCATGCCCTTGGCCGGTGGCATGCCGGAGGCGATGGCGATGCCCATGCACAACGGCAGGGCGACGAGAAAGACCACCACCGAGGCCAGCAGGTCGCGGGGCAGGTTGTCCTTGAGGGCGCGCAGGGGCGCATGAAGGGGTTGGGGAACGGGCATGGCGCTGTCCTCCTTGGCTTTTTCGGGCGCGAGAAAGCCCACGACGCCGGGTCAGCGGCATCGACACGCGCAGGTTGTCAGGACGCGCCGGCGGGCCGGCGCGGGGTTCGGGCAGGTGTCAGGTCAGGAAGCGGGCACGGCTGTCGTTGTGGAGGTGGGCGCCGTGCCCATGAGGGTCAGGATTGCGAGTAGCGCGGGCGCGGCGTCGCCATGGGCATCGGGCCTTCGCCGTCCAGCGGGCGGAAATGGCCCACCTCGGCGTCGTAGGCCTTGATCTGGCTGGTCTCGATGTCATAGACCCAGCCGTGGATGAACAACTGCCCGCTGGCCAGGCGCGCGGCCACCGAGGGGTGGGTCTTCAGGTGGTCGAGCTGGGCCACCACGTTCTCCTCGGTGAGGATGTCCAGGGTGTCGTGGCTGGCGCAGCCGCAGTTCTGCTCGACCACCGTCTTGGCCACTTCGGCGTGGCGCAGCCAGGCCTTCACCGTGGGCATGCGCTCCAGCGTCTGCGGGTCGAGCACAGCCTTCATGGCGCCGCAGTCGGAATGCCCGCAGACGATGATGTGCTGCACGCCCAGGGCCATCACCGCGAATTCGATGGCGGTGGACACGCCGCCGTTCATCTGCCCGTAGGGCGGCACCACGTTGCCGACATTGCGGGTGACGAAGAGGTCGCCCGGCGAGCTCTGGGTGATCAGTTCGGGGACGATGCGCGAATCCGCGCAGGTGATGAACATGGCGCGCGGGTTCTGCGCATGGGCGAGCTTCTTGAACAGCGCTTCCTGTTGCGGGAAGACTTCCTGGCGGAACTGGCGGAAACCTTCGACGATGCGCCGCAGGGCCTCGTCGGCATTCTCCGTGATGTGCTCCTCACCGTGCGATTTGTCGTTCATTGCATGAGCCTCGAAGAGTGTCGATGGATTTTCCCATGCTTGCCGACGTCTCGCGCCTGGCGAAAAGGCACAAACGATGGGAAATGACTTTCGTGACCGTGGGGTCATCCTGTTCACGCAACCCTAGACAAGGAAGATTAATCAAAAATTAAATAATCGCTCTATCTCGCACGTTACAGATGTTTTTGAGGCAAGATCGCCGATGATGCCGACAAGCTATCATGGCCCGATGATGTGAATGCGCCGCCTCAGAACAGGCTCATCTGCGCCCGGGGGACCTGGAACAGCGAGCAGTCCAGCCCACCGTAGTCGCGGCGGTCCAGTCCGAGGCGGCGGGCGGCCAATTGGAAGCGCTTGGCCAGCAGTTCGGCGAACACGCCTTCCCCGCGCATGCGCGTGCCGAAGCGGCTGTCGTAGTCCTTGCCGCCGCGGCTCTGGCGGATCAGGCTCATCACGTGCTCGGCGCGGTCGGGGAAGTGCGCCTGCAGCCATTGCTGGAACAGCTCGGAAATCTCCAGCGGCAGGCGCAGGAGGATGTAGCCGGCCGAACGCGCTCCGTTGTCGCGGGCGGCTTCCAGCAGGCGCTCCAGCTCCATGTCGTTGACCATCGGGATCATCGGCGCCAGCACCGCGCTGACCGGCACGCCGTGCTCGTGCAGGGTGCGCATGGCGCGCAGGCGCGCGCCGGGGCTGGCGGTGCGCGGCTCCATGATGCGCTTGAGCTCGTTGTCCAGGGTGGTGAGGCTGAAGGCCACGCTGACCAGGTTGAGGCTGGCCAGTTCGCCCAGCAGGTCGAGGTCGCGCAGGATCAGCGAGCCCTTGGTGATGATGTGCAGCGGGTGGCGGAAGCGCAGCAGGATTTCCAGCGCCTGGCGCGTCAGGCGCTGCTCGCGCTCCAGCGGCTGGTAGGCATCGGTGTTGATGCCCAGGGCGATCGGCCGCGGCACGTAGCCGGGCTTGCTAAGCTCCGCCTCCAGGCGCTCGGCGAGGTTGGTCTTGGCGATCAGCCGCGTCTCGAAGTCGATGCCCGGCGACAGGTCCCAGTAGGCGTGGCTGGGCCGCGCGAAGCAGTAGATGCAGACATGTTAGGCTATACGTTCCATCGCACGGGGTGACTAAAAATGACCAAAAAATGCTTTCCTTACGTTCGATTCTCATCGACCCGCCAAGAGGACGGCAGCACCCGTGCCCGCCAAAACGAGCTTATAGACGCTTTCGTCACTAAGCATGGTCTAGACGTTGATCGACACCTTGAAGACGCTGGTACGTCAGCACACAGGGGTAAAAACGCAGGGGCCGAAGGTGTGCTTGGTCAATTCCTGCGGCAAGTCCGCATGGGTGAAATCGACAAGGGTTCATATCTGTTGATCGAAAACTTCGACCGGCTTTCGCGGGACAAAATTGTTCGCAGTAATAAGATTTTTACCGATCTGCTTTACGCCGGTATCAAGATTGTCATTCTTGATAAAAACAAAATCTATGACGCTGAAAATCTCGATTTTGGAGACTGGATCAGTGCCCTTGTAGAGTTTGAACGTGCGAACGCAGAGAGCGAGCGGAAAAGCGATTTTTCAAGCAAAGCATGGCGATTTAATCGCGAGAAAATGCGGGCCGGTGAAATCGTTACTAAAAAGGTGCCAACGTGGCTAAAAGTCGAAAATAACGCCTTTGTCATTGATCATGCAAAAGTCGAACGAATTAACACGCTTTTCAAGCTTTCACTGTCGAAAGGTCTACAAGAAGCTACGCGAGAATATAACGAACTATATAGTGAAAAGCTCGCCATTCACCAGACACAATACCTATTGAGTAATCGAAAGCTTATTGGCGAACATTCGCCGCAAAAAATCCATTATGACGAATCTGGACAACTGAAACGGAAAGACGAAGGCGAAGCCATACCAAATTATTACCCGGCTGTTGTCGATGAAAAACTTTTCTATCAAGTTCAAGAAGTCATCAAATCCCGTAGACCTTTTGCCGGTAGATACTCTAATCAACGATATAACGTCTTTCGTGACCTGATTTATTGCAAGTGGTGTGGTGGCACCATCCGCTATATGAATAAGGGTGAAAGAGATTATTTTATTTGCACAAATTCGATGACTGGCAAATGCGATCTAAATAGTCATTTTGGTCAATTGTCGATTCGTGGCAAAAAACTGTTTTCGATGTTCTTTGCTTTCACAGATGGTTTGAATGTTTCTGCCTTGCTAGAAGAAAACACACAGGCCGAGGAACTGAAAACAAAAATCATGAAAATGAAAGCGAACAGAGATCAAATAACTAGCAGGCTTGACGACTTCAAGATTGACGTTAAAAACATGATTATGAGTGGTAAAACCATACCATCTACTTACAACGAGTTGATCGCAGAACTAGAAAGCAACCGCACACACATAGATCAAGAAATCGAAAGCGAAAGTAAAAAGCTTGATCAAATATACATGTCCGAAAAATCGTTCTCTGGTTTGAAATCAAATGACATTAGCGAAATAATTTATGATCGCTCTGATGAATCCATTGAAAAACGTGTGAGATACAACAGCGAACTTAAAAAGATCATTAAGCATATTCGTATTGACTATCTCGAAACCGGCCTTGAAATCGAATTCTTTAACGGCGTCCAGCGATTTATAGATCAAGATGGCAACACCGGAGATCAGATCATAGGATTTGAGCCGCCTGAATTTGAGCCAGAGGACGAAGAACGGTTTGATCTTAAAGCAGGTTATCAATCACAAGAATAAAGCACCGCAATAAGTCTAACCATCAAACTTATTAAAGAGGCTGTCTATTTATAGATGGCCTTTTTTTATGCGGTCTAAAAATCAAACGGTTAAATGTCGGACGTTTTGTCATACGTTTTCAAAAATGTCGGACGCTTTCTATGTCGGACAAAAATGTCGGACGCTATTGAAAACATTAAAATATATGATACAACATTTATATGAAGTCTAGAAAGAACAGGCAAGCAATGGAAACGTCCGACATTTAACTTCGTTAAATTGCCGGTCATAAAAAACACTCCGTGCTTTTTTATTCCGTTTCCTACTTGATTTTCTACACTTCGTTTGAAAATGGTAAAGCAAAAGCAAGTCCCTGTAATGCTTTCGGACATTACAGGAAATCAAAAGCAAGACCCGAACAATTAGCTGATGCTCATTGTTCAAAAACCAACGTAAAAATGAGGAAAATTATGACAGACAAAAAAGACACTAACGATTTCGATTTTGAAGATAGCAATGACTTTGACTTTGGTGATGAAATTGTTACACCAATAGGTGAAACGGTTATCAAAAAACAAAACACTATTAATGAAAAAGATGCTGAAAGTCGTGCAGCCGCTCAGATGGAAGCGATTAAGATCTCAAATGCTTATGAGCATATTATCGGCAGATTTAAAGCAGCACCAAGAAACGACCAAGCACTTTACTTTGAATTTAAAACCGAAAGGCTTGAAAGGTTCAAGGCTCTAAATATAGTAGTTAATGATATTTGTAATCGTCATCTAGGATATGACTCATATTCTTATAATCGCTTTATGAGTGGCATGTTCAGCGAGCACGCCACAAGCCAATTAATCACAACTCTATGCGATATTATCGAACGCCTTGCAGATGGTGATCGTGAAGGTTACACAGATTTAACGGAAAGCGAACAGTCAGCTATAAAGGCTATTTCAATCGCAATCATTGATTTAGCAGAAGGAAACATTTGATGTAAACGAACAACAGGCCCCGGCCTTTGTTCACCAAATAAAACACATCGATCAGGAGAAACATGGCACAAGACAAAATATCAATCCGCGTTAGAAGAGAAGACATAGAAAAACTAAACACCCTCGCTTCTAGTCTATCAATGACTAAAACAGCAATAATCAAAAAAGTCATTAACGATGGCTTTGCTCAAACAGTCGAGTTCAATAATCCTGCTTTAATTGCTTCTGCTGAAAAAATTCAAGAAACCTTGAAAGACATTGAAAGTCAGTTGGAAAGCATCGGCAACAACATTAACCAAATTTCGACTAAATTGAATTCCGATGAACAACTTACAGAAAAAAATAGACAGACAATCGTCGCGGCTTTGAGAGTCATCGAAAAATCAACATCACGTTTTGATTATCTATCTGATTGGATTTCTACAAGAACAAAAAAAACAGTAATCAAGAAGAGAGGTAAAAAATGATCAGGAAAAAATTAAGCAAATTACCTGACAGTGCAGCCATAGGCCGTTCAATGAATTATGCACTATCAAAAGCCGCATTGGTTGGCGGTAGTGAAGTAAAATTTGAAAGCACCAGTATCAAAGATTATGTGAAGCTGGGCGTTAAGAAGTGCGATCAGGTTAACAATAAACACGATGGTAAAACGGGAAGAAAACAAGAAGTTCAAGGCTTGCACGAAATGATCAGCTTTGACGCTTCCGATAAAATCACACCCGAAAAAGCGGCTGAATTAGCCTTGGGCGTATGGCGTGAGGTTCTTAATATAGACAAACACAGGCACCGCTGGGCCGTTCACACTGATACGGATAAAATCCATGTTCACTTGATCTGGAATAAAAGAGATAACAGCGGCAAGGTATACGAACAGCTTTACGATTATGCTTTGTTTGAAAAAGCTCTTCACAAAACAGAAATCGAAAATGGTTTGAAAGTCGTTGAAAACAGAAAATTCCTAAAACCCGAAATGCCTACAAATCCCCAACCATCGAACGAATACAGGCTTGAAAATCGCGGTATCAAGTCTGAAAAGTCAAAATTTAAAGAAGCTGTAAATGCTTCGACTGACAAAGCTATGACCGCTGGCGAGTTCCTCGAATTCCTTGATGCCGATGGCTACACCCTGATCCTCAACGGCAACACTGGCTATTCCCTGGAGAAAGACGGCCAGATCTTCAAGGCTTCCGATGTCGGTGCATCGTATAAAGCTCTAAAAGCCCGTTTTGGCGACGATCCCCAGTTCTCCGACACGCTTGCACGTCTTGGCGTGAAAACGGCCCCTGTGCGTGATTTTGGAAGCATTGGCGGTGATTTTCATGATCAACAATCAGCCATTACCGAACGCAGGATTAAATCTAACCGCGTCCTTGATACTCGTTTCGATACTGATGATGGTCATTCATACCGTTTCAAAGGCTCGCACCGCAAAGCGTTCAGCTATGCAAACGGCACCGCTCATTTCAATAGCATTAGCCCAATGGTGATCAAAGCGGGCTTGCAAAAGCTCACTGAGAGCGGCAAATCAGACACCTTGCATATCAAAGGTGATGAAGCATTCAAGCGTGTGGTATGGCTTCAATTTCACATGATGAATCTTGATAAAAAAGGTTATTCACTCAAAGGCTATGAGCCGACTGCACAAGACAAAGCACAGCTTGAAAAAATGAAGCTTGAAAACCAAGCGTTCAAGAAGCCAACTGAGCAAAATAACACTAAGTCTTTACCAACTGGAAAACCGGTCGAAAAAACCAAAGATCCAAAAAACGAAAACGGCATTGGCGGTGCAGCAAAAGCTGTCGGGAGTAAAACCGTAGAAATCGCTGCTAGTTTGCTTGATGGTGCATTAGATAAAATGAGTGATATGACAAACAGCTTTTCAGCGGGAACTATGGAAGAAAAGCTTTCTGAAATGCGTGCTCTTGACGCAGGAATTCAAACTCAAAAAAATGAAGCGGAAGATGTACATTATCAAAACGAAAGGAGAAGACGAAACATGCCAAGACCCGATTAAAAAACGCCTTTTTAGGCGTTCTTTTTATTTCTTGTCTGTTTGGTATCGTGACCAAATTTTATCAGCTTGTGTGCTTACGTCAGTCGTTACAGAGCTTATAAACATATCTACTGTCGTGCTGCTGTATCTTTCAATTCCAATTGAATAATTTTCAATATTCAATCTTGCAACTGAGTTGCCAAAATTTACTAATGCCGCTTTATCTGTAAATTTCCCAATAGACATAACCATTAAAACGCATTTGTCAGCCGGTAACGGCGAAATGTATTTAACGGTTACGCCTAAATTTTGTGATGCTGCGATGCTGATAACATTTTGCTTCGCAGAAGCACAAACGCTTTCCCTTGATGGTTCTTCTGGTTTTTGCTCTGGTTCTTCTGGTTTTGGATCTGGCGTTACTGGTGAAGTAGAACCCCCACCGATTCCACCAACGAAGGCGATTGAACTGGTTGGCAATGAACCACCTAGATTTTGCTCCATAGGGATTTTTATGACATAAGCCGCTTGAACGGAAATTGAAGAAAATAATGCGATGGTTAAAAGTGAAAGCTTGATCATTGTGATACCTCGTTATTGTTGTTTGTTTGTTCTCCTTTCTTGGCAATGCAGTGCAATTTGTATAAACAAAAAACTGCGAATACTTGAATGCCGATTAAAAATATCAAGTGGTGCGTTGGTATGGCTTCTGGCATTGAAGACAAAACTGAAAGTAAAAAGGCACTTGACGCAATCACTGCGAAGTGAGAATAGAAAAGAATTTTTGAATTTTTCATGTTGGAAATGATGTTGTTAATATTATTATATATAATAATATTAAAAAATCAAATACGAGAAAAAAGCCCGGTTGGGGCTTCTGTTATTTTATGAAAAACGTGATGTAAAAAATTTCAGCTTCTAACGATTTGATGTAGTGCAAACGTTCGTTAATTAGCTTTTTCTTTTCTTCGTTGGTGTAACCGGCATTATTTTTGTAGTATTCAATTTCTTGCTTTTTAGTAACGATACGAATACCTAAATATTCAATTACATCAACCCAACTTTCTTTGTTCATAGTGCTCCCCCTTTTTTGTTTTTTTGTTTTTCCTGCTCAATCCATTTATCTACATTTTCCTTGTGTTTCAGCTCGATAGGTTTCAATTTATTCAAATATTCAAGCTCAACGCTATGCGTCCATGCTGGCGTATAAACTACATCTCTATACTGTTCGTATAACCTCCACTTTTCTTTCTCATATCTACATGTTTCTTCTTGATAACTCATCATTCTCGCCATTCCTGACAGTGCTGAAAGATTTTCGCAAGCATGACTTTGATCATCAAATCTAGTGACGATGAAACTACATTTTTCACTAGTGTCTTGACTGACTGAAATTTGAGTATTTGCATCTTCACCAAGGAAGCCAGCGGCTTGCTCATAAACGTCTTGCACACACGTCCTGTATTGCGTGCCGGGGACGTAAACAGATTTAGGCAAAGCATCTGCCCTAGCTTGTGCTTCACGGTGTTCTTGAACCCACTGGCGATATTCCTCGGCTTCAAGTGCTTCATTATGAATTACCCATTGTTCATGGGTTTTGTAATTCGCTTTGTTTTTCGCCTCGATTTCTTTAAGTGTGCAACCGTCTTCACAAAAATCATTAACAGCAAAAGCATTGACTGAGTATAAAAGCGTTAAAAGCAACATCGTTTTTTTCATAATTTCCTCCTTGGTTAATTTAAAAGTTGATTCCGATTTTTTCGAGCGTATTGATCGCCATCATTGCAGTGTGTGGAATATCAACAATCAAAGCAGATGCAAACATCGTGATTATGGGTTTTCCATAGCCATTTTCTTTTGATGATCCGTTTGAAACTTGTGCAATCCCGTAACTCCCGACAGCGAAATAAATCAATCCGATAACTTGAAAAATACCGATGATGATTTGAAAATTTTGCAAAAATTCTTCAGCAGTGCTACCGCTTGAAAGCTTTTCAATTCGTGCTTTTACTTCACCTGTAAGGCCCGATACTTCCGTATTCATACAAGCGTTATTTATCGCGTCATCTGATACGACAAAACAGAAATCACCGGCTTTAAAATAGGTATTACCGAATACACCAATGGCAAGCGTAATATTCATAAGAACAGCACCAACAATTAGGAAAACGAGCGGGACACTTTTTCCCATTTTATTACCTTGTTCGGTAATCAAAGTGAGCTTGTACGCACCCGAAATAAATACGATAAATCCGATCAAGAAAATAACACGCTTGATTAGCACGATGTTGGCCGAAATGAGTTCAACACGGGCGGCGGTTGCATCATCAGCGAATGCGACGATTGGAAGGAAAAGCAGCGTTAAAAAAGTGATTACATTTCTTACATTCATCTTGCTCCTGATCGATGTTAAACCGCTGGCGGTTTTTGGTTGTTTTTTGGTCCTTTGCTTTTCAATGAATCTTCCACTTCTTTTTTCACTTTTATGATTTGATTCATCGCAGGGATACAGTCAATTTCACTTAGTATTTCCCCAGTAATAATATTGTATTGAAGATCATTCGTGTCCATTTTGTGTTCTATGAGTTCACTACTTTCGATTGCTGTAACAGCTAAAAGCAAAATCTGACGCAACATAGCCTCATTACCACCTTGGCTAATGGCAGTGCTTAATTTCATCGCTACGAGCGTTTTAACGCGGTCACTAGGGATCTTTGGCAATATGCTTTCAATGTGCGTAATCAACGCCTGAGCGGCAACGCTGACGTGCTTTAAGTCGATTTCTTTGATTTCTTGTTCTTCCATTATTCCACCTCTTTATTTATGTTGTTTTGGCGTTCAATTTCTTCTTTGAATGCGTCATCTAGATCATCATTAAAAGCGTCTAAATTCAGTTTTTTAACAGCTTTCTTTTGTCTCTTTTGAGCTTTAAGTATTTCAGCCTTTTCTTTTAATTTTTCAAGTTCTTCTACTTTTGGATAAAGTGATTTGTACGAGTAATCAACCTCAAACTTTTCGGTCGGCTTTTTCGGGCTGTTGTTTTTTCCTTGATTATCTAATTCTTTAATTTCTTGAAAGCCGGTAATCAAACCAAGGAACACAAGATCATTATTTGCATCTCGAATGCTTTTAATGAATGTTTTGTCAGGCATTTTTTCACTGTTGATGTTGAATCTTTCTTTGAGCATATCAACGCTAAAATGGTTTGTTGTGCTCATTCTGTTGCACACATACAAGACGTACAAAATACGTTGGTACTTTGTTAATGCACTTAAAATTTCAGGGTTTAACTCATAAAGCTCTTTAAGGCTTCCAAAAAACTGAATGAAAAATTTTGAAACTTCAATCACGCCTTTTGTTTTTGTAAGTTTTCCGTCAATAAAACTGAAAAAATTACGTTCCCATTCGCCGTTGACATAATCAATATACCTGACGTGTATTTTGCTTAGTCGTTCAACCGACTTAATAAAAGTCTTTAAGTACTGTGCTCTATTAACTTTGTCGATTTTTAATTCATCCATCATTTCGCTGGTCGTGAACTCAATTGATGTATTATTGCTATTCAAAACCCTTCTTAATATAAATAGAAAAACGTCAAAGTCATTGTCTATCGTTAGCTGTACGTTTGTGAACTCTATATTTCTAGCATTTTGATGCTTATCAATTTTGATAGTATCGCCAAAACCTTCGCTACTATTGATGATATTGAAAAGCGGCAGAACTAGAAAAATTCTAGGTACTGAAATAAATGTAGTTAATGCTCGTACTCTACGAGGCTTGCCGTTTTTTCCAATGATTTCTTTTAATTTATATTCCACGGTTAATTTTTCCTTGTTAACACTTATATTGAACCATTAAAAAAAGAAATTACAAGGATAAAAACAGGAAAAAGTTTATAAATTGCTTTAACCATACTTTAATGCTTTTGAAAAACTCAATATTCTAAGTATAAACCCCTAAAAAAAATAAAATGCTTTAACCCAAAATCGAATAAAAATAAAATGCTATAACCCAAATTTTTAGATTTCTCTTATTCTTGCGGGCTTTTTTGAATGTTGTAAGGGGGTATAAGATATTTACTACGTAAATCTATATATAATATGAGGGCAGAACGTCAAAAGCCATTCTGGTGGATCTAAAATCTTAAACCCTTAACTGCTTTATCCTTGGCGGTTTATTTTGACAAGCTAATTTTTTGAAATTATGATCCTGAAAAACCCAACCATGGATCGTTGAAATGTCTAAATTGCTTGATCTACTTGCACAGCAAAAATCGCTAGAAGCACAGATCGAAAGTCTTAAAGCTGATGCAAACGAAGCCAAAGTGCTTGATCTGGTTGAAGAGCTGGATGCTTTGCGGGAGAAACACGGCTATAACGAGGCTGATTTTGTTAGTGTGGTGCTTTCCTACTATCACTTAGAAACCCCGGCTAAAACACGCAAAAGCGTGAGCGAGAACGTACCGAAGACTCCTAAAGAGCCTAGCGATAAGTGGAAAGTTACGATTGATGGCGTTGAGTTCATTTTGAAGAAAGCTAAGCAAGGCATTGCTAGTCAAGCAATGAAAGACAAAGGATTTAAGACTTATGCTTTGTTCTTAGCTGACTTGATGAAGAAAAACGAGGTTGATACGTTTGAAGCTTTGATCGACAAACTGAAAGCCGAAAAGATCTAAAATCTAGCGACACCATGAAGCCCCTTCACCGGGGCTTTTTTTATGCCAGTGAGTTCTTGGCGGTTTATTCCGCAAAAATATTTTTATGAAAATATCGCCAAAATTATTTTAAGAAATTTCCGATATTTTTCGAAGTTACCATTTTTACGACAGTCGATTTATGGCTTAAATAAGCCATTAACTTCGTGTCAATAGCAGGTTGAAAATATATTTAACGTTGAACCTTAATTTCAAATAGGGTTTGACAATAACCATTTAACTATCAAAAAGTTTGGCGGTTTAATTTGACAAGGTTTTTTAATATGATTTAATAAAAGTATGAAATCAAAAAAGGAGATTTATGCTAAATACAATTATCACTAAACCAAAGAAATTCGACGTTAGACAATTAGCTTACGATGCTTTTCGTTCTGCTGCCGTGCTCAGCAAAGACACAACATACACAAACCACAGATCAAACAAGTATTTCATTGTGAGCAATTACGCGACTGGTATAAATGTCGCAAATGCTGTATTTAAGGACTATTTCAAGTCCGATGAATACACAGAGGCGAGATCTAAAAAGATCCATATTATTGACCTTGATGAGCATGACTATGATTTTGCGGCGATAAAACTTTGCGTTGCGAAAACATACAAATCAGTTTCTTCGCTTTCTCAAATAAAAAAATATACTGATTATCTCGCCTCTGACGTTGAGAAGAAAGCGACCAATAAAGTTGATTTTGACCCGGCAGTGTGGGAAGTATTTATAGAAAAACCTGAAACTGACTTTTTCAAATTTCAAGAAGTTAGAAAAGAATACGTTGTAAGAATATCACTTGTAAAAAACGGACGAGTTTTTAAAAAAATAAAATGCAACATTGGTTACTTTACTTTGATTGCTGGTAGCAAGCCTTATGACTATCAAGAGCTAGAAAGTGAAGAAAAGAAAGCAACAAGGCAATCACTTTTTCACCCATGCTTTGAGTTCGGCGGCGTTGAGTTTATGGCCGTATTTAATGAAAAAATACCGCATTATAAAGTTTTAGTTGATATGCTCAAATATTAAAGCTAGTCAAAAACAAAAGGCCCAATAAAGGGCTTTTTTCGTTTCTTGTGTCAATTTTCCGTTTTATCCACAAGCGGAATAATCTTGATACCTTGGCGGTTTATTTCGCCTTTGAACTTTCTTTTTAGGAAGCGAAGCGACCACCAGAATAGCGGGGCCACTGCACCGCACCGCGTAGCGGCCATACACCGCGTATCCGGTGATTTTTCGCACAGGTACAAGTCCCTGCACTCAAAACCACCTCGATCTAAAACGCACCGTTTGCCGGGCGTATAGCAACCGGTAAACCCCGCTTTTATCCATAAGGTCATTTACCACACGTTCCGCATTTCGGTTTCGGCGGTTTGCTAGGAATCGGGTTACAGGCAAAATATTGTAGAGCACCGACCCATTTAGGATTTATTTCATAACCTTCGAAAATTGGTACCGAAATCTCTGAGGGCTGCCATGTAGGTCTTGAAATGCTCTCAAACACACTCTTGGCGTCTTTGTATTGAGTCCATTTGTGGAAAATATTTTTACCATATTGAGCTTCTAGCAAAATATGAATGGCAGCAATCGCGTCAAGTAAATTCTTGAAGTTGGCATTTTTCAGGCTTCCACCTCGATTATGCTTCACTGAGTTATATGCGTCATACCATTCAAGCGTTTGCGTCGGTGATTGCTTGTTCCAGTTCGCAAATGGCTGGAAAACTTTTAAATTCGGATATTGACCCAATACCACCTTGTATTCATTTAGCTTGAGTATTGGTAAGCAGTGAATGTAGTCGGTAGTTTTATAGGTTTTCTGTTGCGGGTATCCATTTTCCATCAATACCCTAAGCAAAAGGTATTCGACCTCAGTACATGCCAAAATCAAAAGCTCACGTATCTTATGGCCGTAAGAATCGAAATTTGTTTCTGACGGTTCAACGACGTAAAGGAGTGAATCTAGTGAATCCTGAATCGCTTGGTAGGCTCTAATTTCTTGGTAGTAGCTATCGCCCACGTAATTGAATTGAAAATTTCCTCTGCTGATTCGCGAGAAGAAAAATCCGGGATTGGCGACTTCAACCAAGTCGAGCACGTCGATATTAATACCTTCGCAAAATCTAAGTAGATAAAAATAAATTGACTTTTCTGTTGGTTTTGAAGTGTCACCACCGGCAAATCTTTTATCGTAATCACTTTCAGCTTGTTGAGTCCATTCCTTCCAATTTCGGCATTCGTATGTGTAGAACTGGCTATCAACATACAGGTGAACTATGTCGTCCTCTTTTTGAAAAATCCCTAATAGACCATCGCGATTACGGAAAGCATAGCTTTGTAGCATCGTCGAATCCTTGAGCATTTTGATCGTTTACCCGGTGGTCAGGTCGCCGGGAATGTCTAGGCATCATCCATGCTTCGAGGGATTTAGCCAATGGCTCCGAAAGTCGACTTAAACGCACCGTTTGCCGGGCGTCTAGCAACCGGAAACCCGCTTTTGACGTTGGCACCTATCGCTGAACATATCCAGCCATGCTCGCAGCCGCGGTAGGGGTTGATCGAGCGGTCGAAGCCGACGTCCGGCGACTGGTTGCGGCTGATCACCGTCTTCGCCTGCTCCATCCGCACCTCGGTGGCGCGGCAGGGCGGCGCCTCGTCCTGGTACCAGCCGTCGTCCTCGGCCTCGCTGCGGGTCGGCGCGAAGCGGTTGTGCGGATTGCTGGCGGTGCCGCGGCCACGCGGCGGCAGGGGAGAGGACATGGGCTGACTCCAGAAAGTACTGTATATAAATACAGTATTCCCATGCGAATGACAGCCCCTGCCGATGGATGGCCGGGCGTAGGGCGGATAACCGTTCGCGGTTATCCGCCGTTTGACCATGGCTCCAGGCCCCCTGCGGAGCCAAACCCGAAGCCCCGCCTCAAGGCGCTCCGAACCCGACATCGGGTTGGGCAACGGCGCACAACCGTTCGCGGTTGTACGCCCTACGAATGGTGATGGGTATCGCTTCGCTCAACCCATCCTACGAGAGTGTTTCTCCCGCACCCCGTAGGAGCGGATTCATCCGCGATTCCGCCGGCAGGGCCGGCGCTCATGCCATTGCCGACCTCAGATCAACACCCGCAACAACCAGTACAGCAGCGCCGCCAGGCAGATCGCCGCCGGCAGCGTCAGCACCCAGGCCAGCAGCATGTTGCGGATGGTCTGCCATTGCAGGCCGCTGCCGTTGGCGGTCATGGTCCCGGCGACGCCGGAGGAGAGCACCTGGGTGGTGGACACCGGCAGGCCATAGATGTCCGCCGCGCCTATGGTGAGCATCGCGGTGAGCTGCGCGCTGGCGCCCTGGGCGTAGGTCAGCGGCTGCTTGCCGATGCCCTCGCCGACGGTGGTGACGATGCGCCGCCAGCCCACCAGGGTGCCCAGGCCGAGGGCCAGGGCCACCGCCACCTTGACCCACGGCGGGATGAACTGGACGGTGTCCAGGCTGCGGTCGCGCAGGGCCTGCAGGGTGCTCCAGGTGTCGACGTCGAAGACCTGCTCGGTGCGGTCGAGCTGGCGGATGGTCTCCACGCTCAGGTACAGCTCGTTGTGCAGCGCCAGCACCTCGTCGTCGGGCAGCCCGCTCAGGTCGTCGTGGCCGCGCAGGCGCGCGCCTATGTTGTGCAGTTGCGCGGCCAGCGCCGGCAGCACCTCGGGGGTCAGGCGCTGTTCGCTCTGGTAGTCCAGCAGCACCCGGAGCGGGGCCATGGGGATATCTTCCGGGGCCAGCCGGCGCAGCTGCAGTTCGGCCCGGTGCGCCAGTTCGCGCAGCTGCTGCACCTGGGCCGGCGCCTGGCCGCGGTCGACGGCGAAGCTCAGCGGCATCAGCGCGGCGAGGATCAGCATGATCAGGCCGATGCCCTTCTGCCCGTCGTTGGAACCGTGGGCGAAGGACACCCCGGTGCAGGTCAGCACCAGCAGCGCGCGGATGCCCAGCGGCGGCGGCTGGCGCCCCTGGGGGGCGCTGAACAGCGTCTTGCGCCGCGCCACCGCGCGCATACCCAGCAGTAGCAGGCCGGCGCCGAGGAAGCCCAGCAGCGGCGACAGCAGCAGGGCGTAGCCGACTTTCTGCAGCTGCTCCCAGGCGCTGCCGTCGATGCCCAGCGTGCCGCTCAGCACGCCGTGGGCCAGGCTCACGCCGACGATGGAGCCGATCAGGGTGTGCGACGACGACACCGGCAGGCCCAGCCACCAGGTGCCGAGGTTCCACAGGATGGAGGCGCCGAGCAGGGCGAAGATCATTGCCAGGCCGGCGGCGCTGTCCACCCGCAACAGCAGGTCCAGCGGCAGCAGGGTGACGATGCCGAAGGCCACCGCGCCGCTGGAGAAGAGTACGCCGAGCAGGTTCCACAGCCCCGACCAGCCCACCGCTACCTGCGGCGGCAGGGCGTTGGTGTAGATCACCGTGGCCACCGCGTTGGCGGTGTCGTGGAAGCCGTTGATGAACTCGAAGCCCAGGGCGATCAGCAGCGCCAGGGCCAGCACCAGCAGGGTGCCGCTGGGGCGCAGCTGGCCGCCCTGGGCGAGGATGTCCAGGGCCAGGTTGCCGAAGGTGTAGACCAGGCCGCCGCCGAGCAGGAGGAAGAACAGCACCTGCCCGGTGGGCGTGGCCACCTCCTGCAGCACCGGGTTCACCGGCATGCGCGAGACGCGCGTGGCGCGCAGGGACTGGAGCAGGTGGTAACGGTCAAGCACGTCCGCTGTGCTCCCTGTCGGAGACTGTGGTGTCGGGGGAGGGGCGAGGGGGCACTGGCGGCTCCTTCCTGCAAATGCCTAATAGCCTAGTCCGCCGGGCGGCGCTGCGGTTCTCCAATGTTTCCGAGATAGGCGGTCCAGGCGATATGTCAAATGGCTATTAGCCGTGCCAGTATTTCAGCCACTACGCTTTCCTGGTGGGCCACCCGAGGGCACTGTCATGCAGGAAGAAAGCCCAAGTGCGTTTCCGAGATGGATGCCAGCCATGCCCTACGACCAGCTCCCGGATGTCTTCGCGCAGATTCTCGAACAGGCCATCGATGGCGTGGTGGTGCTGGACGAGCACAACCGCGTGCTGCTGTTCAACGCCGCCGCCGAGCGCCTGTGGGGCTATTCCCGCGAGGCGGTGCTGGGCCAGGACGTCGGCCTGCTGCTGCCCCAGGAGGTGCGCCCGCGCCTGGACGCCAGCCTGGAGACCGAGGGCATCGTCGGCAGCCGCAGCGAGGTGCCGATGCGCTGCCGCGACGGCAGCCGGCTGTGGGGCTCGATGTCGATCTCGCACATCGAGTTCGACGGCAAGCGCCTGCTCACCGCCTTCGTCAAGGACTGCACCCTGCAGCGCCGCCAGCGCGAGCAGATGGACGTGCTGTCGCTGGCCGCCAACGAGACCGACAACGCGGTCATCGTCACCGGCCGCGAGGGGCGCATCCTCTACGTCAACGCCGGCTTCAGCCGCATGTTCGGCTGGAACGCCGAGCAGGCCCAGGGGCGCTATCCCTCGGAGCTGTTGCAGGTGCCCCAGGCCAGCGTGCGGCGCTGGCGCCAGGCCGGCGCCGGGCTGTTCCGCAGCGAAGAGCTGGTGCGCGACCTGATCGGCCGGCCGCTGTGGTGCTCGGTGGTGGCCAACCCCATCCTCGACGCCCGCGGCCAGCCGGTGAACTCGGTGATGCTGCTCACCGACATCACCCACACCAAGCTGCATGAAGTGCTGCAGAACAAGGTGCTCGACGCCCTGGTGCGCGAGCGCCCGCTGGTGGACGTGATGGACCTGGTATGCCGCGAGGTGGAGCGCATCGCCCCGGAGGTCAAGGCCTCGATCCTGCGCGTGGACGCCCAGGGGCGCATGCACCCGCTGGCTGCGCCGAGCCTGCCGGAGACCTTCTCGCAGTCCATCGAGGGCGCGCGCATGGGCCCCCGCGCCGGCAGCTGCGGCACCGCGGCTTACCGGGGCAAGACGGTGATGGTCAGCGACATCGCCAGCGACCCGTTGTGGGACGACTACCGCCATCTGGCGCTGCCCCTGGGCCTGAAGGCCTGCTGGTCGAGCCCGATCAAGAACAGCGAGGGCCGCGTCATCGGCACCTTCGCCTTCTACTACGAGCAGTGCCGCGGCCCGGACGAGCTGCACCTGCGCCTGGTGGACGTCAGCCTGCCGCTCTGCGCCCTGGCCCTGGAGCGCGAGGAAGCCCGCGCGCACATCCGCCAACTGGCCTTCTACGACACCCTCACCGGCCTGCCCAACCGCAGCCTGCTGCTGGCCGAGGCCGAGCAGGCGATGACGCGCATCGAGAGTGACGAGGCGGAAATGGCGGTGCTGTTCATCGACCTGGACCGCTTCAAGCAGATCAACGATTCCCTCGGCCACCCGGCCGGCGACGAGCTGCTGCGCCTGGTGGCGGCGCGCCTGCAGGAAGTGGTGCGCGAGCAGGGCCTGGTGGGGCGCCTGTCGGGCGACGAGTTCGTGGTGGTGCTGCCGTACTGCGGCGGCCTGCTCGCCTCGCAGATCGCCGAGCGCATCCTCGCCCGCCTGGCCCTGGCGCACCGGGTGGGCGGCGTCAGCCTGATCACCCTGGCGAGCATCGGTATCAGCCTGTTCCCCAGCAACGGCCGGGACATGGAGACGCTGCTGCACCGCGCCGACATCGCCATGTACCAGGCGAAGAACGGTGGGCGCGGCAGCTACCGCTTCTTCAGCGAAGAGATGAACCAGCGCGCCCAGGAACGCCTGGCCCTGGAAAGCGCGCTGCGCGAGGCCGTGCAGCGCCAGGCGCTGAGCCTGCACTACCAGCCCCAGGTGCGCCTGGACGACGGCCGCGTGCACGCGGTGGAAGCCCTGGCCCGCTGGCGCCACCCGCAACTCGGCGCGGTGGCGCCGAACCGCTTCATCCCCCTGGCCGAGGAGTGCGGCATCATCGGCGAACTCAGCCAGTGGGTGCTGCGCGAGGCCTGCCGGCAACTGGCCGACTGGCGCCGGCGCGGCATCCACGTTCCGGCGGTGGCGGTCAACCTGTCCCCCGCCGACTTCCGCGACCCCGACCTGCCGGTGCGCCTGCAGGACTTGCTGCAGCGCAACGGCCTGGCCGGCACCGACCTGGTGGTGGAAATCACCGAAGGCATGCTGCTGGACAACCACCCGGCGACCCTCGACATCCTCCGCGCCGTGCATGGCCTGGGCGTGCGCCTGTCGATGGACGACTTCGGCACCGGCTATTCCAGTCTCGGCTACCTGCACCGCCTGCCGATCAGCGAACTGAAGCTCGACCGCAGCTTCGTCGCCGAGCTGAACGCCGGCGCAGCGGCGCAGGCGCTGACCGACGCGGTGATGAACATCGGCCGCAGCCTGGAGCTGATGGTGGTCGCCGAAGGGGTGGAGGACGAGGCGCAACTGGAGCTGTTGCGCCAGCAGGGCTACCCGGTGGCCCAGGGTTACCTGTTCTCGCGGCCCTTGCCGGCGGCGGCGCTGGAGGAGTGGTTGGTGAGGAGGGGGAGGGGGTTGTAGGAGCGAGCTTGCTCGCGAATCTGGTTTGCCGGTGGCTCTGGTGTGTCGGGTTGACTCCGCTCCCTCTCCCCAGCCCTCGGCTGCGCGCCCCGCCCTGAAGGGAGAGGGGGCTAGTCCGTGCCGAGAGAGGAAATGGTTTCAGCCGGATGTCGCTGAGCTTGCCGGCTAACGCCGAAACCCCCGAACACGCCGAACGGTCCCCTCTCCCTTCAGGGAGAGGGTTAGGGAGAGGGCGCTCTAAACCCCCAGCACCAATCCCCCCAGCAACCTCAATCCTTCTTCTTCAGCTTCGGATTAGGAAAGAACTGCACCCCCTGCACCTTCGGATCATCCGGCTTCTTCAACCCACTGGTATTGACCCGCGTAGCCAACTCCTTCGGCACCGACTGCCCCTGGGCATTCAGCGTGTCGGCGTAGCCGCAGGCCACGCACTCGCGGTGCGGCACGCCGTCCTCGTCCCACATCAGGATCTTGTCCTGCTCGCTGCAGGCCGGGCATACCGCGCCGGCGATGAAGCGCTTCTTCACCTCGGCCATCACGCAGCCTCCCCGGTCAGGCCGGAATGGCGCAGCAGCGCGTCGATCGACGGCTCGCGGCCGCGGAAGGCGACGAACAGCGCCATCGGCTCCTGGGAGCCGCCCTTGGCCAGGATGGCCTCGCGGAAGGCCGCGCCGGTCTGCGGGTTGAACACGCCCTCTTCCTCGAAGCGCGAGAAGGCGTCGGCCGACAGCACTTCGGCCCACTTGTAGCTGTAGTAACCGGCCGCGTAACCGCCGGCGAAGATGTGCGCGAAGCTGTTGGCGAAGCGGTTGTACGCCGGCGGGCGCATCACCGCCACCTCGTCGCGCACGCCGTTGAGCACGTCGAGCACGCTGCGGCCGTCGCCGTGGCTGGTGTGCAGCTCGAAGTCGAACAGCGAGAACTCCAGCTGGCGCACCATCATCAGGCCGGACTGGAAGTTCTTCGCCGCCAGCATCTTCTCCAGGATGTCCTGGGGCAGCGGCGCGCCGCTCTCGTAGTGGCCGGAGATCAGCGCCAGGCCCTCGGGCTCCCAGCACCAGTTCTCCATGAACTGGCTGGGCAGCTCCACCGCGTCCCAGGCCACGCCGTTGATGCCCGAGGCGCCGGCATGCTCGACGCGGGTCAGCAGGTGGTGCAGGCCGTGGCCGAATTCGTGGAACAGCGTGGTCACTTCGTCGTGGGTCAGCAGCGCCGGCTTGCCGTTCACCGCCGGGGTGAAGTTGCACACCAGGTAGGCGACCGGGGCGATCAGCTGGCCGGCGGCGTCGCGGCGGCGGTCGCGGGCGCCGTCCATCCAGGCGCCGCCGCGCTTGTTGGCGCGGGCATAGAGGTCGAAGTAGAAGCGCCCGACGTGCTGGCCGTTCTCCTCGATCTCGAACAGGCGCACGTCCGGGTGCCAGCGCTCGAAGTCATGCAGCTCGCGGATCTGGATGCCGTAGAGCTTCTGCACGATGGCGAACAGGCCGGACAGCACCTTGTCCACCGGGAAGTACGCGCGCAGCGCTTCCTGCGACACGCTGTAGCGCGCCTCGCGCAGCTTCTCGCCGTAGTAGCCGGAGTCCCAGCTCTGCAGCTGCGCGCAGCCCTGCTCGGCGGCGTAGGCCTTGAGCTGGTCGAGGTCCTGCTGCGCGTAGGGCTTGCTGCGCACCGCCAGGTCGCGCAGGAAGTGCAGCACCTGCTCCGGGGATTCGGCCATCTTGGTCGCCAGCGACAGCGCCGAGAAGTTGGCGTAGCCCAGCAGGCGCGCCAGCTCCTGGCGCAGGTCGAGGATTTCCTGCATCACCGGGCCGTTGTCATTCTGCCCGGCGTTGGGGCCCTGGTCGGAGGCGCGGGTGCAGTAGGCGGCGTAGACCTCTTCGCGCAGGGCGCGGTCGTCGGCGTAGGTCATCACCGCGAAATAGCTGGGGAATTCCAGGCTGATCAGCCAGCCGTCCAGGCCCTTGGCCTGCGCGGCCTGCTGCATCTGCGCCTTGGCCGAGTCGGTCAGGCCGGCCAGCGCCGCCTCGTCGGTGACGTGCTTGGTCCAGGCCTGGGTGGCGTCCAGCAGCTGGTTGGAGAAGCGGCTGCCCAGCTCGGACAGGCGCGCCTGGATTTCCGCGTAGCGCTTCTGCTGCTCGGCCGGCAGATCGATGCCCGACAGGCGGAAATCGCGCAGGGCGTGCTCGAGGATGGTCTTCTGCGCCACGTCGAAGTTCGCCGCGGCGGGGTTGGCGGCCAGGGCCTCGTAGGCCTTGAACAGCTCGCGGTTCTGGCCCAGTTCGGTCCAGTAGGCCGAGAGCAGCGGCAGGCAGCCTTCATAGGCCTCGCGCAGCTCGGCGCTGTTGCACACGGCGTTGAGGTGGCTCACCGGGCTCCAGGCCGCGCCCAGGCGCGCGTGCAGTTCGTCCATGGCCAGCACCAGGCCGTCCCAGCTGGGGTTGGCGCCCTGTTCGGCGAGAATGCGCGCAATGCCGGCGCGGTTGTCGGCGAGGATCTGCTCGATGGCCGGCTTCACGTGCTCGGGGCGGATGGCGGAGAAGGGCGGCAGGTCGTAGGACTGCAGAAGGGGATTCGCGCTCACGGTGGCAACCTTGGCTGAGGAAACACCCGGCCATCTTAAATACAATCGACGGCATCCGCAGCCTGAAGGAAAACTATCGTGGCCATACGTTCGTATCAGGGTAAAACGCCGAAACTCGGCGAACGCGTCTTCGTCGACCCCAGCGCCGTGCTCATCGGCGACATCGAAATCGGCGCCGATAGCTCGGTGTGGCCGCAGGTGACCATCCGCGGCGACATGCACCGCATCCGCATCGGCAACCGGACCAGCATCCAGGACGGCAGCGTGCTGCACATCACCCACGCCGGCCCCTACAACCCCGACGGCTTCCCGCTGACCATCGGTGACGAGGTGACCGTCGGCCACAAGGTCTTGCTGCATGGCTGCAGCGTCGGCAACCGCGTATTGGTCGGCATGGGCTGCATCGTCATGGACGGCGCGGTAATAGAGGACGAAGTCATCCTCGGCGCCGGCAGCCTGGTGCCGCCGGGCAAGGTGCTGGAGAGCGGCTTCCTCTACGTCGGCAGCCCGGCGAAGAAGGCCCGCCCGCTGAGCGACAAGGAAAGGTCCTTCTTCGCCTATACCGCTGGCAATTATGTGAAGCTGAAGGACCAGCACATCGCCGAGGGCTATGCCGAATAAGGCAACAGGCGGCGCGGGGGCGACTGGGCGCCTCTGCTTGTACGGCAATGAGGCGCGCAGGAATGCTCTTCCGAGGGGGCGATGCTTTTTAGCTGCCTACACGGCAGTGAAGCGGTCCAGTCCCGTCTTGACCAGCTCGGGGTTTTTCTTAGCTGCCTACACGGCAGTGAAGGGGCAGCCGGTACTGGATACCTCGCTGGGCTGTTTCTTAGCTGCCTACACGGCAGTGAAGACGACGAAGCAAATGGAACGGCCCGGCCGGTATTTCTTAGCTGCCTACACGGCAGTGAAGTCGCGCAGGTCGGTGATCAGGCCGGCGTGCTTTTTCTTAGCTGCCTACACGGCAGTGAAGCTGGTTGTCATCCCGCTGCACCCGGTCGCCCATTTCTTAGCTGCCTATACGGCAGTGAAGTAGAGATGTTACTCCTCAACCCCCTGACTTCCCACGAGAAAGCACCCTATACACACGCATAACCCTTTTTTCAGGGGCCTCTCCAAGCCATTGACTTTCATGGGACTCGCAAGAGGCTCCAGAAAAAGGGCAGGAAGTCATTGCATGGGCGTTTGGTCGGTACGGAGGCCAGTTGTATGCTTCCGGTTCGATTCTTCCTGCCGCAGCCTCGCCCATGCACTACCAGAACATCCTCTTCGACCTCGACGGCACCCTCACCGACCCGCGCGAGGGCATCACCCGTTCGATCCAGTACGCCCTGGCACAGCTGGGCATCGACGAGCCGGACCTGCGCCGGCTCGAGCACTTCATCGGTCCGCCGCTGCTGCAGTGCTTCATGAGCACCTATGGCTTCGAAGAGGCGCGGGCCTGGGAGGCGGTGAACCATTACCGGGTGCGTTTCAAGGACACCGGGTTGTACGAGAACCGGGTGTTCGATGGCGTCGGCGAGTTGCTGGCGCTGCTCGGCGGCCAGGGCCGCACGCTGTTCATCGCCACCAGCAAGCCCACCGTGTTCGCCGCCGAGATCGCCCGGCACTTCGACTTCGCCCGGCACTTCAAGGTGATCTACGGCAGCGAGCTGGACGGCAGCCGCACCAACAAGGTGGAGCTGATCGAGCACCTGCTGCGCCTCGAAGGCCTGGACCCGGCGCAGACGCTGATGATCGGCGACCGCAAGCACGACCTGATCGGCGCGCACCGCAACGGCCTGAGCGCCGCCGGCGTCGGCTATGGCTTCGGCAGCCGCGAGGAGCTGCTGGCCGAAAGCCCGGCGCACTACTTCGCCAACCTGGGCGAACTGCGCGCGGCCTTCGCCTCCGGCTGAGGCGCAAGACCCCGGGAGGACCGCCTCCCCGTGCCGCTGCGGGGGCGCCGTGGCGGTGGGGGAAATCGCGTCTAGAATGAGTCAGTCGGATGACGTCAAAAATATGGCAAATAGCCATTAATTTGCATTGCCTGGGGAAAGGCTCGCCTGCACAATTGCGCTTTCGCCAAAAGAACGACACTGACTCGGCGAACGGGATTTCTGGGGACAGCCATGGCGGCACGATGGGGATTGCGCGGCAAATCGGTGGTAGCGCTGTTACTGGCCTGCGTTCTGGCGTTGGTTCCCGCGGTGCTGCTCGGCTGGAAGGCGATGGAGGACATCCGTACGCACTTCGGCCTGGCCTATGCGAAGAACTTCACCCTGCTCAACCAGCAGAAGATCCTCGCCCCGGTGATCCGCGAGCTGTCGCTGTCGCGGCGCCTGGCCGAGTCGGTGGTGACCCAGGACTGGCTGCTGGACGAGAGCAGTTCCGAGCGGCGCACGCGCTTCTTCCGTGAGGCCGACGGTTACCGCGGCGACCAGGGCGAGTATTCCTACTTCGTCATCGTCGACTCCTCGCTGCACTACTACTTCAACGACTCCACCTCGCCGCTGTCCAACGCACCGCGCTACACCCTCAGCCGCGACGACCCGCAGGACGCCTGGTACTTCGCGACCATGGCCAGCGACAGCCCCTACAACATCAACGTCAACTACGACGCCAAGCTGCGCGCCACCAAGGTCTGGTTCAACGTCCAGGTCATCGCCGGCAACCACAAGGTCGGCCTGGCCGGCGGCGGGCTGGACCTGACCGCCTTCCTCGACCAGTTCATCTCGCGCCGCGAGCCCGGGGTGACGCCGATGATCGTCGACGCCGACGGCGCCATCCAGGCGCACCCGGACCGCAAGCTGATCGCCCTGAGTTCCGGCGCCGGCACCGCCGACAACGGCGGCCACCGGGTCTTCGACCTGCTGGCCAGCGACGAGGAACGCAAGGGCCTGCGCCAGGTGCTGGACGACGCCCAGGCGCACCCGGGCGAGGTGCGCACCTTCTGGGCCACCCTCGACGGCAAGCGGCAGCTGCTGGCCACCGCGTACATTCCCGAGCTGCGCTGGCACGTGCTCAGCGCCGTCGACCTGCACGCCGCGCAGGTGCTCGACAGCCGCTGGATCTGGCCGCTGGCGGGCACCCTGCTGGGCCTGCTGGCGCTGCTGCTGATCGGCTTCGCCTACACCGTCGAGCTGCTGCTGCTCAAGCCGCTGCGCGGGCTGCGCCAGTCGGCCAAGGCGATCGCCGCCGGGCAGTACGACAACCCGCTGCCCAAGTCCCGCGGCGACGAGATCGGCGAGCTGTCCGACGCCTTCGCCAGCATGGCCAACCAGGTCCGCCGGCACACCGAGGACCTGGAGGACAAGGTGCGCCAGCGCACCCAGGCCCTGGAGCAGGCCAACCGCGAGATGGCCGCGGCGCAGAAGAAGATCGGCGACTCCATCGACTACGCCAGCCTGATCCAGCGCGCCATCCTGCCCGACCGCCAACTGCAGTCGTCCCTCGGCCAGCACCACTTCGTGCTGTGGAAGCCGCGCGACGTGGTCGGCGGCGACTTCTACATCTACCGCGAAGGCAGCGAGGACAGCCTGATCGGCGTGGTCGACTGTGCCGGCCACGGCGTGCCCGGCGCGCTCATGACCATGCTGGCGCTGGCCGCCATCGACCACGCCATCGACAGCGTGCAGAGCCACGACCCCGCGTCGATCCTGCGCGAGACCGACCAGGTGATGCGCGGCATGATCAGCCAGGAGCGGGTGACCCAGGCCCTGGCCACCAACATGGACGCCGGTTTCGTGCGCGTCGACCACGGCCGCCGGCTGCTGCATTTCTCCGGGGCGAAGATCTCGCTGTTCGCCAGCAATGGTGACGAGGTTCGCGAATACAAGGGCGGCCGACGCGCCATCGGCGACAAGCGCCAGGGAGAGTACGAGAATATCCAGCTGCCGCTGGAGCCGGGCTGGACCTTCTACCTGTGCACCGACGGCTTCCTCGACCAGGCCGGTGGCGAGCACGGCTTCGGTTTCGGCAACAGCCGCTTCGCCGAACTGCTGCGCCGTCATTCACGTCTGCCATTGGCCGAGCAGGCGCGGGTGTTTGCCGCTACCCTGGCGGACTATCAGGGCGAACGGCCGCAACGCGACGACATCACCATCCTGTCCTTCCGATTCGAGTAGGAGTACGCCATGGAGACACTAGACCTGTTGGCCATGCGTGAAAGCTACACCCGACAACGCATCCTGCTGTGCTTCAACGGCCCGATCTCGCGCAGCCTGATCGAGGAGATCGGCCACGCCCTGCGCAACTACATGCAGGCCGAGCAGGCGCACCCCAGCGAGGCCATGGACGTCTTCGCGGTCTACATCGAGATGACCCAGAACATCCGCCACTACGCCACCCAGCGTGGCTACGGTGACCAGGACGCCTCGGCCACCGTGGCCATCGCCCGCGACGACGACGGCCACTACGTGGTGTCCGCCGGCAACCTGGTGGAGCTGGCGGACGGCCGCGAGCTGGTGCGCAACATCGAGGCCATCGCCGGGCTCGACAAGGCCCAGCTCAAGGCGGCCTACAAGGAGCAGCTGCGCCGCCCGCGCGATTCCGGGGTCAGCAGCGGTGCCGGCCTGGGCCTGCTGGACATCGCCCGCAAGTCCGGCATGCCCTTGCAGACCTCCCTTACCGAACAACCCGATGGGCGCGCGTTCTTCAGTCTGCGCGCCGTGATCTGACCACGCGTTTCAGGAATACAAAGGTATGAGTGACCTTCACATCAGCGGCACCCAGTCCACCCCGTCGATCCACGGTGACTGGGAAGCCGGCGTCCTGGCCATGCAGGGCGACTCCTATCCCGAGAACTCCTACGAACTCTTCGGCCAGGTGATCGAATGGGTGCAGCGCTTCCTCGCCGAGGAACAGCGCCCGCTGGCCCTGGACCTGCGTCTGCTATACCTCAATACCAGTTCGATCAAGGCGATGATGGATATCTTCGACCTGCTCGAAGAGGCCCACACCGGCGGCCGCAAGACCCAGGTGAGCTGGCACTACGACCGCCGCAACGAGCGCGTCGCCGAACTGGCCGAGGAATTCCGCGAAGACTGTAGCTTCCCGTTCGTCATACAGCCCTACGACGAGTGATGCCATGAACAGCGAACGCGAGCTGGACCTGTTGATCGAGGAGCTGCTGGCCGACCCGCAGTATTTCGACCATCCGCTGCGCGAGGCGCTGTTCCTGAAGCACCAGCAGTCCCTCGACCAGCTCGCGCGCCTGGAGCGCATCGCGCGGATTTCCGACGGTTTCCAGTCGATGGCGCGGGCGCAGAACTCGACGCTGTCCGAGCGCTACCACAAGCAGTTGCGCCAGCTGGAGAAGGTGGCGCGCATCTCCGACCGCTACCAGAACATGATGCGCGACCTCAACGTGGCGCTGCGCGAGGCCTCCACCCACGACCCGCTGACCGGCATCGGCAACCGCCGCCTGCTGATGGAGCGCCTGCGCGAGGAAAGCGAGCGCGCCCAGCGCAGCGGCAAGCCCTACGTGCTGGTGATCCTCGACATCGACCACTTCAAGCAGGTCAACGACAACTGGGGCCACGAGGTGGGCGACCGCGTGCTGGTGGAGATCGGCTGCACCATGCAGGCCGCGCTGCGCCAGTACGACCTGTGCGGGCGCTGGGGCGGCGAGGAGTTCCTCCTGCTGCTGCCGGAAACCGCCATGGCCGACGCCGACCAGGTGATCGACCGGGTGCGCCAGGACATCCGCTCGCTGGCCGTGCGCGTGGGCACCGAGGCGCTGTCGGTGACCGCCAGCTTCGGCGTGGCCGAATACCGCCTGGGCGAGAGCTACTCGCAGACACTCAGCCGTGCTGATGCGGCCTTGCTGGAGGCCAAGCGCAGTGGGCGGGACAAGTGCGTGGCGAGTGCTGTGGCGAGTGGTTGAGCTACGTCCTGTGGCCTGACGGCTGTTCGTAGGAGCGAGCTTGCTCGCGAATGGTGCTGGCCGGCGGCATGGGTGTTTCAGGTCACCTCCGTACCCTCTCCCCAGCCCTCGACTGCGCGCCCCGCCCTGAAGGGAGAGGGGGCTTGTCCGTGCCGAGAGAAGGTATGGTTCCAGCTGGGAGCCTTCGGTGTTGCCGGCTGACTCCAAAACATCCGTGTCTGCCCAACGGTCCCCTCTCCCTTCAGGGAGAGGGTTAGGGAGAGGGGCGGAGCCAAACCGAGACACCAACGCCACAGGTGAAGGACGTAGGGCGCATAACCGTTCGCGGTTATCCACAGTTGGTCGGTGGCACTGACTTGTAGGAGCGAGCTTGCTCGCGAACGGTGTTTGCCGGTTGCATGGGTGTTTCAGGTCTCCTCCGCACCCTCTCCCCAGCCCTCTCCCTGAAGGGAGAGGGGGCTTGTCCGTGCCGAGAGAAGGTATGGTTTCGTCCTGATACCTGTGGAGTAGCCGGCTGACTCTGAAGTATCCAAGCGCACCGAACGGTCCCCTCTCCCTTCAGGGAGAGGGTTAGGGAGAGGGGCGGAGCCAAACCGAGACACCGCCGTCACAGGTAAAGAACGTAGGGCGTATAACCGTTCGCGGTTATACGCCGTCGGAGCAAAAAGCCCCCTCAAACCCTCACACTGGCAAAGGTCGACTCCCCCTGCGCCTGGCTCAGCGCCGAGATCGCCGAGGAGTGCGGCATCAGCGCCAGGTCCTGGGGTATCGGCATGACCATCACCGGCTGGCCGATCGGCTGGCCCTGGCGTTCGTCGCGCGGTGGGATGCCGAAGTATTCGCGGTAGCACTTGGAGAAGTGCGGGGTGGAGACGAAGCCGCACACCGAGGCCACCTCGATGATCGACATGGAGGTCTGCTTGAGCAGTTGGCGCGCGCGGATCAGGCGCAGCTTCAGGTAGTAGCGCGACGGCGAGCAGTGCAGGTACTTCTGGAACAGCCGCTCCAGCTGGCGCCGCGAGACGTTGACGTAGACCGCCAGCTCGTCGAGGTCGATCGGCTCTTCCAGGTTGGCTTCCATCAGCGCGACTATTTCCTGCAGCTTCGGCTGGTTGGTGCCGAGCATGTGCTTGAGCGGCACGCGCTGGTGGTCCTGCTCGTTGCGGATGCGCTCGTAGATGAACATCTCGGAGATCGCCGCCGACAGCTCGCGGCCGTGCTCGCGGCCGATCAGGTGCAGCATCATGTCCATCGGCGCGGTGCCGCCGGAGGAGGTGTAGCGGTTGCGGTCGATGGAGAACAGGCGGGTGCTCATGGCCACCCGCGGGAAGGCCTCCTGCATCGCCGCCAGGCATTCCCAGTGCACGCTGCAGTCGTAGCCGTCGAGCAGGCCGGCTCGGGCCAGCGCCCAGCTGCCGGTGCACACCGCGCCGAGGCGGCGGCCCAGGCGCGCCTGGGTCTGCAGGAAGCTTACGTGCTCGCGGGTGACGCTGCGCTGGATGCCCACGCCGCCGACCACGATCAGCGAATCCATCGGCGGGGCGCCGTCGGTGCTGGCGTCGGGGGTGATCTGCAGGCCGTCGCTGGCCCACACCTGGCGGCCGTCGAGGGTGAGGGTGTGCCAGCGGTACAGCTCCCTGCCGGAGAGCTGGTTGGCCATGCGCAGCGGTTCCACCGCCGAGGCCAGGGAGATCAGGGTGAAGTTGTCCAGCAGCAGGAAGCCGATGGACTGCGGAGCTCGGTTTTGCGGGGGAACTCCGGGGTTGAAAGCATTCATGATGCTCGATCTCCTCACGCTAGTCACGGTTGCCCCTGAGGGGCTTTCTTATGCTTGTTTTCTGCCTGGGTGACCCGCAGGTCACCACCGCTTCCAAGAGCAAGGCAAATGCCGTGCCTATATTGATTGAGCGTTCAATAAAAAAAGAAAAGCGCCTGGGAACGGCGCTTTTGGGAGCTTGGATGCGACGCCTGGCATGTCGCAAATGCCTATGGGGCGTGGCCTCTGGGGCATTTGGTAGCACTCGGCCCGTGGCTGCCGGGTGCCAGCATTTTCCGAAAGTAACGCTTGTCAGACCTGTCCGATAACGACGCGACGCTGCGCCAAAAGGTGGCGCCGGGCGCGCGGAGTGAGCAAAAGAGGGTCAGCACTCGATGATGCTGACGGCCAGGCCGCCGCGGGAGGTTTCCTTGTACTTGTCGTGCATGTCGGCGCCGGTGTCGCGCATGGTGCGGATGGCCTGGTCGAGGCTGATGAAGTGCTGGCCGTCGCCACGCAGGGCCATCTGCGCGGCGTTGATGGCCTTCACCGCGGCGATGGCGTTGCGCTCGATGCAGGGCACCTGGACCAGGCCGCCGACCGGGTCGCAGGTCAGGCCGAGGTTGTGTTCCAGGCCTATCTCGGCGGCGTTCTCCACCTGCTCGGGGCTGGCGCCGAGCACTTCGGCCAGGCCGGCGGCGGCCATGGCGCAGGCTGAGCCGACCTCACCCTGGCAGCCCACCTCGGCGCCGGAGATGGAGGCGTTCTTCTTGCACAGGATGCCCACCGCGGCGGCGGCGAGGAAGAAGTCCACGACGTCCTGCTCGCTGGCATCGGGGTTGAAGCGCATGTAGTAGTGCAGCACCGCCGGGACGATCCCGGCCGCGCCGTTGGTGGGCGCGGTGACCATGCGCCCGCCGGCGGCGTTCTCCTCGTTCACCGCCAGGGCGTAGAGGTTGACCCACTCCATGGCGCTGAGGGTGGAGCCGATGACGTTGGGCTTGCCGATCTCCAGCAGGTTGCGATGCAGGCGGGCGGCGCGGCGCTGCACGTTGAGGCCGCCGGGGAGGATGCCCTCGGCCTTGAGGCCGTTGTTCACGCAGTCCTGCATGGCGCGCCAGATGCGCATCAGGCCCTCGCGGGTGTCGGTGTCGCTGCGCCACATGCGCTCGTTGGCCAGCATCAGCTGGGACACGCGCAGGTTGTGGCGGCGGCACAGCTGCAGCAGTTCGGCGGCGCTGTTGAAGTCGTAGGGCAGGCGGGTGGCGTCCTGGTCGAGGGAACCGGCGGCGGCCTGCTCGGCATCGACGACGAAGCCGCCGCCGATGGAGTAGTAGGTGTCGGCGTACAGCTCGGCGTCGCTCTCGTAGGCGATCAGGCTCATGGCATTGGGGTGGTAGGGCAGGTTCTCCTCGAGCAGGCGCATGTCGCGCACCCAGTCGAAGGCAATGCGCCGCTCGCCGGCCAGGATCAGCTCGCCGCTGCCGAGCAGCTCGGCCATGCGCGGGGCGATCTGGCTGGGGTCGATGCGGTCGGGCCATTCGCCCATCAGGCCCATGATCACGGCGCGGTCGGTGCCGTGGCCGACGCCGGTGGCGGAGAGCGAGCCGTAGAGCTTCACTTCGACGCGGTCGACGCGCGACAACAGCTGGCGCTCGCGCAGGGCGCCGACGAACAGGGCGGCGGCGCGCATGGGGCCGACGGTATGCGAGCTGGAGGGGCCGATACCGATCTTGAACAGGTCGAACACACTGATAGCCATGCCGGCCTCCGCAGGAACTGGGCGTGATGCGGAGCGCCCGCGGGCACCCCTGATGCGGGGCATCATCGGCCCTCGGCCGGCTAGGCCGGCGTCCGGCACCGACTTGGCCTTATCCAAAAGCGCCGCGGCGTGCGACATGGGAAGAATCGTGCCAATCGATGTCGCTTATGCGACAAATAATTACGAATTTGAGACGCAGTCGATAGACAACATCAATCAGTCGACAGCCCCATATTTCGGGGTGTTTCATGATTAGCGGTCGACGAACGGCTATGGTTTCGCCTTCGGACCTGCGCTTGACCCCTCCCCGTAATTGCTAGAGGCTGACCTCATGAAGTGTCTTCTGTTGTCGCTGTTGGCGTTACCCGTTCTTTGCTCTGGCCTGGCCCAGGCCGCCGAACCACAGTCCTGCTCGCTGGTCCGTTTCGCCGATGTCGGCTGGACCGACATCACCGTCACCACCGCCGTCACCCGCCTGGTGCTCAGTGAACAGGGCTACCGCACCAAGGTCGAGCGTCTCTCCGTTCCCGATACCTACAAGGCCATGGCCGAGAAGCGCATCGACGTCTTCCTCGGCAACTGGATGCCGAGCATGGCCGCGGACATCAAGCCCTACGCCGACGACGGCCGGGTGCAGACCGTGCGCGCCAACCTGGAGGGCGCCAAGTACACCCTCGCCGTTCCCCAGTACGCCTACGACGCCGGCCTGAAGAGCTTCGCCGACATCGCCAAGTTCAAGGAGCAGCTGGGCGGCAAGATCTACGGCATCGAGCCGGGCAACGACGGCAACCAGCTGATCCGCAGGATGATCGCCGAGAAGGCCTTCGGCCTGGGCGACTTCAAGCTGGTGGAGTCCAGCGAGGCCGACATGCTCGCCTCGGTGCGCCGCGCCGGCGCCCTCAAGCAGCCGATCGTGTTCCTCGGCTGGGAACCGCACCCGATGAACACCCGCCTGCAGATGCGCTACCTGGAAGGCGGCGATGCCTATTTCGGCCCGAACTACGGCGGCGCCACCGTCTACACCAACGTCAGGGCCGGCTATCTTGATGAATGCCCGAACGTCGCGCAGCTGCTGCGCAACCTGAAATTCGACCTGGCCATGGAGAACCGCCTGATGGACGCGGTGCTCAATGAACGGAGCAATCCGCGCCAGGCCGCCAAGGACTGGTTGCAGGCCAACCCGCAGGTGCGCGATGCCTGGCTCAAGGGCGTGCAGCCGCGCGCCCAGGCCCAGTCCAAGGCCGTCGCCCAGCAGTGAGGGCGACGTCTCCGGGCTGCCGGAACAGGGCCGTGGAACTGGATGCGACACCCCTGGTGCTGATTGCGACTTCGCCTGCACTGGTTGCGACGCACCCGGTATGCGGCGGATTTTTCCTGTTCCATGATCGTTTCCGAATCGACGAAGAAAGGGCCCGCGTCCCGGCGCGGCCCACCTAGAAACCCACGCAGATCGCCCCATCCCGTAGAGGAGTACGCTCATGAAAGGTTGCAAGTCTTTGCTACTGGCTGTGTCCCTGAGTACGCCGCTGGTGGTTCAGGCCGCTGAACCTGAGTCGTGCGGCACGGTTCGCTTCTCCGACGTCGGCTGGACCGACATCACCGTTACCACCGCGACCACTCGCCAGGTGCTGGAGTCGCTCGGCTACACCACCAAGGTGAACATGCTTTCCGTGCCGGTGACCTACCGCTCGCTGGCGAACAAGGACCTCGACGTCTTCCTCGGCAACTGGATGCCGAGCATGGCCAACGACATCAAGCCCTACGCCGACAACGGCTCGGTGGAAACCGTGCGGGCCAACCTGGAGGGCGCCAAGTACACCCTGGCGGTCACCCAGGCGGCCTACGACGGCGGGCTGAAGACCTTCGCCGACATCGCCAAGTTCTCCGACAAGCTCGGCGGCAAGATCTACGGCATCGAGCCGGGCAACGACGGCAACCGCCTGGTCCAGGGCATGATCGACAAGAACCAGTTCGACCTGGGCAAGTTCAAGCTGGTGGAGTCCAGCGAGGCCGGCATGCTCTCGCAGGTGGGCCGCGCCGACCGCCGCAGCCAGTGGATCGTGTTCCTCGGCTGGGAACCGCACCCGATGAACACCCGCTTCAAGATGCAGTACCTGCAGGGTGGCGATGACGTGTTCGGCCCCAACTACGGCGGCGCGACCATCTACACCAACGTGCGCAAGGGCTACGCCCAGGAGTGCCCGAACGTCGGCAAGCTGCTGACCAACCTCACTTTCACCCTGGACATGGAAAACAAACTGATGGACGCCGTGCTCAACGAGGGCAAGAAGCCCGAGGACGCGGCCAAGGCCTGGTTGAAGGATCACCCGGAACTGCTCGATGCCTGGCTGGCTGGCGTCACCACGCGTGACGGCAAGCCGGCGCTCGCCGCGGCCAAGGTCGCTTTCGCCAAGTGACCCTGGCCGGTCGCTTCCACCTTGCTTGATGGGCCCGCACTATGTTTCTGACTGAACACAAGATCCCCCTCGGTGAGCACATCGCCGCCTTCGTCGACTGGCTCACCCGCCATGGTTCGGCGGTCTTCGACAAGATCTCGGATGTCCTCGAGTTCCTCATCCACGGTGTCACCGGCGGGTTGCTGTGGTTCCACCCGCTGCTGCTCACCGCCATCCTGGTGGGCCTGGTGCACTTCATCCAGCGCAGCATCGGCCTGACGCTGTTCGCCCTGGCCTCGCTGCTGCTGATCCTCAACCTGGGCTACTGGCAGGAAACCATGGAGACCCTGGCCCAGGTCATCTTCGCCACCCTGGTGTGCGTCGCCATCGGCGTGCCCCTGGGCATCGTCGCGGCGCACAAGCCCTGGTTCTACACCGCCCTGCGCCCGCTGCTGGACCTGATGCAGACGGTGCCCACCTTCGTCTACCTGATCCCCACCCTGACGCTGTTCGGCCTGGGTGTGGTGCCGGGGCTGATCTCCACCGTGATCTTCGCCATCGCCGCGCCCATCCGCCTCACCTGCCTGGGCATCCAGGACGTGCCGGCGGAGCTGATGGACGCCGGCAAGGCCTTCGGCTGCTCGCGTTGGCAGCTGCTGACCCGTATCGAACTGCCGCACGCCATGCCTAGCATCGGCGCCGGCATCACCCAGTGCATCATGCTGTCGCTGTCGATGGTGGTGATTTCCGCGCTGGTAGGCGCCGACGGCCTCGGCAAGCCGGTGGTGAACGCGCTGAACACCGCGGACATCTCCCTGGGCTTCGAGGCAGGCCTGGCCATCGTCCTGCTCGCCATCCTGCTCGACCGGGTGTGCAAGCAACGCTCGCTGCGGGGGAGGTAAGCAACCATGGCTGCGATTGAATTCAAGAACGTCGATGTCATCTTCGGCAAGAACACCAAGGAAGCCCTGCGCCTGCTCGACGAAGGCCTGGGCCGCCAGGAAATCCTCAAGCGCACCGGCCAGGTGCTGGGCGTGGAGGATGCCAACCTGGACGTCGAGCGCGGTGAAATCTGCGTGATGATGGGCCTGTCCGGCTCGGGCAAGTCGAGCCTGCTGCGCTGCATCAACGGCCTCAACACGGTCAGCCGCGGCAAGCTGCTGATCGAGCACGAGGGCCAGCAGGTGGACGTCGCCAACTGCTCGCCGGCGACGCTCAAGACCATGCGCACCAAGCGCATCGCCATGGTGTTCCAGAAGTTCGCCCTGATGCCCTGGCTGACCGTGGCCGAGAACATCGGCTTCGGCCTGGAGATGCAGGGCCGCCCGGCCGCCGAGCGGAAGAAGGTGATCGACGAGAAGCTCGAACTGGTGGGCCTGTCGCAGTGGCGCGACAAGCGCCCGGACGAACTCTCCGGCGGCATGCAGCAGCGTGTCGGCCTGGCCCGCGCGCTGGCCATGGACGGCGACATCCTGCTGATGGACGAGCCCTTCTCGGCGCTGGACCCGCTGATCCGCCAGCAGCTGCAGGACGAACTGCTGGTGCTGCAACGGCAACTGCACAAGACCATCGTCTTCGTCAGCCACGACCTCGACGAGGCGCTGAAGATCGGCTCGCGCATCGCCATCATGAAGGACGGCCGCATCATCCAGCACAGCAAGCCCGAGGAGATCGTGCTGAACCCGGCGGACGACTACGTGCGCACCTTCGTCGCCCACACCAACCCGCTCAACGTGCTGTGCGGCTCCAGCCTGATGCGCGGCCTGGACCAGTGCCGCCGGCAGGACGGCGAGGTGTGCTTCGACCAGGGCCGCGACTGCTGGATCGGCCTCACCGAGACCAACCAGATCAAGACCGCGCGCCAGGGCAGCAACATCATCGACCTGCAGCAATGGCGCCCGGGCGACCCGGTGGAAAAGCTCAAGCACGAGCCGACCCTGGTGGACGTCAGCATCCGCATGCGCGACGCGCTGCAAATCCGCTACCAGACCGGCCACAAGCTGGTCCTGCAGGAGCAGAGCCGCGTGGTCGGCGTGCTCGGCGACAGCGAGCTGTACCACGCGCTGCTGGGCAAGAACCTGGGCTGACGGGCCGAGGCAACGAAAACGCCGGGCAGATGCCCGGCGTTTTCGTTTTGCGTAACCGTTCGCGAGGCGGGCATGGCTTCTCGTAGGAGCGAGCTTGCTCGCGAACCGCACGGCACCGCAGCCGCCGGGGAATCCGTTCGCGAGCAAGCTCGCTCCTACGAAGAGCGCGTTGGCGCGGCCCGCATTCGGGAAACCGGACTCAATGCTTGAGCTCGGCCAGACCCTTGAGCAGCGCCGCGTGGAACGCCTGCGGGTCCTGGATCTGCGGCGCGTGGCCGAGCTTGTCGAACTCCACCAGGGTGGCGTGGGGGATGGCCTGGGCGGTGCGCTTGCCCAGCTCGGCGTAGTTGCCCAGCTTGGCGCGCAGCGGCTCGGGGGCGACGTCCTTGCCGATCGCGGTGTTGTCCTGGGTGCCGATCATCAGCAGGGTGGGCGCCTGGATCTGGCCGAACTCGTAGACCACCGGCTGGGTGAAGATCATGTCGTACTGCAGCGCCGAGTTCCACGCCACACGCTCGTGGCCGGAGCCGTTGTTCAGGCCGGCGAGCATGTTCACCCACTTGTCGTACTCCGGCTTCCACTGGCCGGCGTAGTAGGTGGCCTGCTCGTACTTGCGGATGCTTTCCGCGCTGGTCTTCAGCTCGCGCTCGTACCACTGGTCCGGGGTGCGGTAGGGCACGCCCAGGGCCTTCCAGTCCTCAAGGCCGATGGGGTTGACCAGCACCAGCTGCTCGACCTGCTGCGGGTACATCAGCGCGTAGCGCGCGGCGAGCATGCCGCCGGTAGAGTGGCCGAGCATGGTCACCTTGTGCAGCCTGAGCTTGTCCAGCAGGGCGTGGGTGTTGCTGGCCAGTTGCTGGAAGCTGTACTGGTAGTGCTCCGGCTTGGTCGACTTGCAGAAGCCGATCTGGTCCGGCGCCACCACCCGGTAGCCGGCGGCGCTGAGGGCGGCGATGCTGGCCTCCCAGGTGCCGGCGCAGAAGTTCTTGCCGTGCAGCAGCACCACCGTGCGGCCGTTGGGCTTGGCCGGCTTCACGTCGATGTAGGCCATGTGCACGTGCTTGCCCTGGGAGGCGAAGCTGAAGTGTCCCACCGGGTAGGCGTAGTTGAAGCGTTCCAGTTCGGGGCCGTAGGTCGGCCGGGATTCGGCGGCCTGCAGCGGCAGGGCGGCGGCCAGCAGCAGGGCGGGGAGCCAGCGTCGGAACATGGGGTTTCCTCGGGAGGGCGGGGGAATGCTCTAGCATGCCTGGGGAGGGCCCGGGCTGGGAAGGGCGTGGGCGCCATCGCGCCAGGCGAATCGCGGACGAGGCACGGCGTCGAAGTCGCTGGGTTCCCGCGTTCGCGGGAACCCAGAAAACAGCGTAAGCGGACTCCGTCCGCGGTATATCCGCATTGTAGGAGCGGGCCCTGCCCGCGAATCGCGCGCAGGGCGCGCTCCTACATGGGGCGATCGATGTTCAGGCAGGCCCGTCGCGCGTCAGCCAGTCGATGAACAGCGAGAACAGCTCCGCCTGGGAATTGATCTCCAGCTTGGTGTAGAGGTGCTTGCGGTGCATGCGCACTGTCTCCGGCGAGATGTCCAGCACCCGCGCGCTGGACTTCACCGAATGGCCGCGCAGCAGCAGGTGGGCGATTTCCCGTTCGCGCTCGGTCAGGCAGTCGCCGCCGAAGTTCATGAAGGCTTCGCGGATGTGCCGGTTCAGCGCCGCCGCCGGTTGCGCGCCGGCGTCGCCGCCGGCCAGCAGCAGGTCGAGGCCGCCGCGGCTCTCGAACTGCCGGCACAGCTCGCGCACCAGCGGCAGCGCGGCGCGCAGCAGCTCGGTCTGTTCCTCGCTGAAGCGCGCGCCGCTGCGGCCCTGGTACACGCACAGGGAAAGCTTGCGCTGGGCGTCGAGGTCGACGATGTAGTGGCTGTCTTCCACCGAGCCGCACTTGAGGTAGTAGGTCTTGTAGTACTCGCTGGCGAAGAAGTCGTCCGGGGCGATTTCCGCCAGCGGGTAGAAGCCTTCGGCCAGGCCGCCTTCCATGGCCAGGCAGAAGGGGTCGAGCAGGTAGCCGCGGGCGTAGTAGCGCTCGGTCAGCGGCTCGCGGTATTCCGTGGGGATGCCGTGCTGGAACAGGTGGCGCGGCGGCTGGCCCTTGCGCTCCAGGCCGAACAGCGAGGACTCGATGGGCACCAGCGCGCCGAGTGCCTCCACCAGCCGCGCCGGGAATTCCGCCGTGGCCACCGCGGCCATGGCGCGCGCCAGCCCCGCATGCCAGGCATGCAGGGCCGGGCTGTTGGGTGGGGTGTCGAGTGGGGTGGCCGGTGTGCTCATGGTCGGCAGCATACGGCCGCCGCCGACCAGGTGCAAAGCGCCGCGTCCGCGCATCAGTGCCCCGCGTAGTCGCCGCTGCGCTTGAGGTCCTCGGCGGTTTCGAGAATCGCCTCGCGCAGGGTGTCGACCACCTCGTCGACCTGCTCGCGGGTGATGGTCAGCGGCGGCGACATCACATTCAGGTGCACGATGGGGCGCACCAGCAGGCCGCGCTTCTGCGCCCGCAGGTGGATCTTCTCGCCGATGTTCAGCTCCTCGGGGAACAGCGTCTTGCTGCGCTTGTCGGCGACGAACTCGACGCAGGCCATCAGCTTCTGGCAGCGGACGTCGCCCACCAGCGGCAGGTCGGCCAGCTCCTGCAGGCGCTGCTCCAGGTAGGCGCCGACGTCCTTGACGTGCTCCAGCAGGTTCTCGCGCTGAATGATCTCGATGTTCTTCAGCGCCGAGATGCAGCTCACCGGGTGCCCGCTGTAGGTGAAGCCGTGGCTGAAGCAGCGGCCCTGGTTCGGCTCGGCGATCACCTTCCAGATGCGGTCCGAGAAGATGCACGCGCCCAGCGGCAGGTAGCCGGAAGTCAGGCCCTTGGCGGTGGTGATGATGTCCGGCTGCATGCCGAACACGTCCTCGGAGGCGAAGAACGCGCCCAGGCGGCCGAAGGAGGTCACCACCTCGTCGGCGACGTAGAGCAGGTCGTACTTCCGGCACACCTCCCACATGCGCTTGTGGTAGCCCTTGGGCGGGATGATCACGCCGCCCGAGCCCATGATCGGCTCGGCGAAGAAGGCCGCCACGTTGTCCGCGCCCAGTTCCAGGATCTTGTCTTCGAATTCCTTGACCAGGAATTCCAGGAAATCGCCCTCGGTCATGCCCGTCGGCGCGCGGTAGGGGTTGGGGCAGGAGATGTGGTGGATGAAGTCCTTGAGGAAGTCGAACTCGGCCGGGTGGTCGGCCACCTTGCCGCCGAGCGACATGGTCAGGAAAGTCGAGCCGTGGTAGGCGTTGACGCGGCTGATGATGTGCTTCTTGGCATGCTTGCCGCGGCAGTTCTGGTAGTACTGGATCAGCCGGTAGGCAGTGTCCACGGCGGTGGAGCCGCCGGTGGTGAGGAACACGTGGTCGAGGTCGCCCGGGGCCAGTTCGGCGAGCTTCTCGCAGAGCTGGATGGCGGTGACGTTGGCCATGTCGCAGAAGGGGTTGGAGTAGGCCAGCTGGCGCACCTGCTCGGCGATGGCCTCGGCCATTTCCTCGCGGCCCAGGCCGATGTTGGTGCACCACATGCCGCCCACGGCGTCCAGGTAGCGGTTGCCCTTGGTGTCGTAGATGTAGGCGCCCTGGCCTGCGGCGATGTTCAGCGCGCCGTTCTCGCGGTGGTCGTCGAACACGTGGTAGCCGTGCACGTAGTGGGCCTTGTCGGCGGCGACCAGCTTTTCGTCATCGAACTGGGCGAAGAAGGCGGCGGATGGGGTGGTCATGGCAGTACCTCGATATTGCGGTTTCAACTCGTTAATTCCGTTTCCCTCTCCCTGACCCGCTCCCTGAAGGGAGAGGGGATCGTTCGGAGCGGGCTGAGGCTCCGAACTTCCTTGCCGGATCTGGCGTCGCCTGAGCGTTTCAGGAGGGCGCCATCAGTCATCTCGGCACTATCGGCCCCCTCTCCCTTCAGGGAGAGGGCTGGGGAGAGGGGGCTCTTAAGTCAGTAGTCAGTCACGAAAACTCAGGTCCCCGTCTTCACCGCATTCCACGTCCGGGTGATCAGCCGCGTAGCCTTGGGCCCCTGGACCTTCTGGGTGAACAGCCGCGAACGCGTCTCGGCATCCGGGTAGATCGCCGGGTCGTCGCGCACCTCGGCGGCCAGCAGCGGCTTGGCCGCGCCGTTGCTGGTGGCGTAGCGGATGTAGTCGCTGACGTCGGCGGCCACCTTCGGCTGCAGCATGTACTCGATGAACTTGTGGGCGTTGGCCACGTGCGGCGCGTCGGCCGGGATGTAGAAGTCGTCGAACCAGATCAGCGAGCCTTCCTTGGGCACGAAGTAGCCCAGCTTGACCTTGGCCCCCGCCTCGTCGGCGCGGGCCTGGGCGGTGGCGTAGTCGCCGGACCAGGTCATGGCCATGCACTGGTCGCCGTTGGCCAGGCCGTTGAGGTAGCTGGTGGAGTCGAACTTGCGGATGTACGGGCGGATCGACTGCAGCAGGTCCTGGGCGGCCTTGAGGTCCTCGGGGTTGGCGCTGTTCGGGTCGCGCTTGAGGTAGGCCAGGGCCAGCGGGATGACGTCGGTGGGCGAATCGATGATGGTCACCCCGCAGTCGGCGAATTTCGACACCACCTTGGGATCGAACAGCATCGCCAGCGAGCCGATGGGCGCGTCGGGCATGCGCTGCTTGATCTTCTCGATGTTGTAGGTGATGCCGTTGCTGCCCCAGGTGTAGGGCGCCGAGTACTGCACGCCCGGGTCGTAGTGCTCCAGGTGCTTGAGCACCTCGGCGTCGAGGTTGCTCCAGCTGGGCAGCTTGCTCTTGTCCAGCGGTTGGAACACCCCGGCCTTGAGCAGCGGCGGCACCAGCGCGGCGTTGAGCACCACCAGGTCGTAGCCGGAGCGGCCGGGCAGCAGCTTGCCCTGCACCGTCTCGTAGGAGTCGAAGGTGTCGTAGACCACCTTGATCCCGGTGGCCTTCTCGAAGTCGGCGATGGTGTGCTCGCCGATGTAGTCGGTCCAGTTGTACAGCCTCAGCGTTTTGGCGCCGTCGGCGTCCGCGGCCTGGCCGAGCAAGGGGCTCAGCAGCAGGGCCGTGCCCAGGATCGCTGCGAAGGATTTGTACATGTCACTCCCACCTGTGGTTGTTTTCGAGGGTCGTGTCGGCTGTGGCCACTGTCCGCCGCCAGCCGTCGCCGGGCCATTCCCCGAATGGGTGGGTGGGGCTGGTATGCTGTTGCACATTCGTTCAGATTGGCGGCCTTGGACACAGGAGCGGCAGGCGATGAACCAGGCAGTGCGCTTTTCCCGGCTGGAACCCGAACAGCGCAAGGCGCTGCTGATCGAGGCCACCCTGGCGTGCCTGAAGCAGCACGGCTTCCAGGGTGCGTCGATCCGCAAGATCTGCGCCGAGGCCGGGGTTTCGGTGGGGCTGATCAACCACCACTACGCGGGCAAGGACGAGCTGGTGGCCGAGGCCTACCTGACGGTCACCGGGCGCGTCATGCAGTTGCTGCGCGAGGCCATCGACCAGGCCGCGCCGGACCCTCGCGCGCGCCTGTCGGCGTTCTTCCGCGCTTCCTTCAGCGCCGAACTGCTCGACCCGCAACTGCTCGACGCCTGGCTGGCGTTCTGGGGCGCGGTGAAGACCGCCGAGGCGATCAACCGCGCCCACGACCATTCCTACGGCGAGTACCGCGCCTTGCTGGCCCAGGCGCTGAACCAATTGGCCGAAGAGGAAGGCTGGGCCGACTTCGATTCCGATCTCGCCGCCATCGCCCTGTCCGCCATGCTCGACGGCCTGTGGCTGGAATCCGGGCTGAACCCCAACACCTTCACCGCGGAACAGGGCATCCAGGTCTGCGAGGCCTGGGTCGACGGCCTGCAGGCCGGCGGGCGGCAGCGCTTCAGCCGTCGGCCGGCGGACTGTTGATCGGCCGTTCAGCAATCGCTACTCTGCGCCGGCCCCTGGGAAATTTCCCACGGGCGTCCATCCTCTAATAAGAAATCCGCCGCGACCTCGCCGGCGGCCGCAGCAGGGTATTGGCGATGGCTCCCCGTGTACTGATCGTCGACGACGATCCGCTGATCCGCGAACTCCTCCAGTCCTACCTCGCCGGGGAGGGCTACGAGGTGGCCTGCGCCAGCACCGCCGAACAGGCCGAGGCCAGCCTGGCCGAAGCCGAGCAGGGCGGCCCGCCCTTCGACCTGGTGCTGCTGGACATCCGCCTGCCCGGCAAGGACGGCCTGACCCTCACCCGCGAACTGCGCGTGCGCTCGGAGGTGGGCATCATCCTGATCACCGGGCGCAACGACGACATTGACCGCATCGTCGGCCTGGAATGCGGCGCCGACGACTACGTGATCAAGCCGCCGAACCCGCGCGAGCTGGTGTCGCGGGCGAAGAACCTGATCCGCCGCGTGCGCCATGCCCGCGCGCCGGCCACGGCAACGCCGGCGCGCCAGCCGCTCAAGCGCTTCGCCCAGTGGCGCCTGGACCCGGACCGGCGGCGCCTGGTCGACCGCGACGGCGGCGAAACCCTGCTCACCCACGGCGAGTTCCAGCTGCTCAGCGTGTTCCTGCGCAACAGTGGCCACACCCTCAGCCGCGACCAGCTGATGGACCAGATCCGCAACCGCGAGTGGCTGCCCAACGACCGCTCCATCGACGTGCTGGTCGGCCGCCTGCGCCGCAAGCTGCGCGACGACCCGGCCGAACCCGAGCTGATCATCACCATCCACGGCGCCGGCTACCTGTTCACCGCCGCCCCCAGCGACGCCTGAACGTGCGCTGGCTGGCCCTGCTCGCCCTGACCCTGTGTGGTTTGGCGCCGGCCGCCGAGCGCGTGCGCTACTGCGACTATCCGGTGTACCCGCCGGTGTCCTGGAGCGACGGCCATGAAGTGCGCGGGCTGGCGCCGCAGGTGGTGAAGAGCGTGCTCGGCGGGCTCGGCTACGACGTGCAGGTGGTGGTGCTGGGCAACTGGAAACGCTGCCTGATGGACGCCGCCGCCGGCCGCGTCGACGTGGTCCTGGCCTACCGCACGGCGCAACGCGACCAGGGCCTGGCCTTCGCCGAGGCGCCGGTGCTGCGCGAGGAAGTGGCGCTGTTCTACAACCGCCGCAAACCGGTGCGCTTCCAGACGCTTGACGACCTCTCCCGCTACCGCGGCGGCCTGCTCTTCGGCGAGAGCTACGGCGCCGCGTTCGACCGCTTCGTCGCCAGCCACGACAACATCGAGTACGTCTCCGACAGCACGCAGAACTTCGGCAAGCTGATCCGCCAGCGCATCGACTTCATCCCCTACGAGCGGCGCACCGGGCGGCTGCTGGTCGAGCGCCTGCCCGGCGGGGAGGACATCGTGGACGCGCCGCAACCGATCACCGTCGACTACCTGCGCCTGGCGGTGTCGCGGCATTCGCCGTTGCAGGCGCGCCTGGGCGAGATCGACAAGGCCCTGCAACGCCTGCAGGCCGATGGCAGCCTGGCGCGCTGGCTGGATGAGAGCGAGCGCGACTACCGCGCCATGCTCGCCGCCGGGGCGCAACCATGAGGGCCCTGCGCGCCCCCGGCCCGCTGGCGCGGCGCCTGCTGCTGCGGGTGCTGGGCTTCAGCCTGTGCTTCACCCTGCTGGCCGGCGCGCTGCAGCTGTACCTGGAATACCGCCGCGAGATGCGCGACATCGAAACCCGCCTGGAGCTGATCCGCAGCGGCTACCTGGCCAGCTTCGAGCGCAGCCTGTGGGACCTCAACCAGGCCCAGCTCAACGTGCAGTTGCACGGCCTGGTGGACTTCCCCGATATCGCCTGGGCGAGCCTCGCCAGCGCCGACTTCAACCTGATCCAGGGCGACATCCAGGCCCCCGGCCCGCTGCGCGTCGAACACTTCCCGCTCAGCTACCAGCCGCCGGACGGCGAGCTGCGCGCCCTTGGCGAGCTGGCCGTGGCCATCGACCAGGGCGCCGTCTACCGCCGCCTGTGGCACGGCGGGCTGAGCAACCTGCTGTGGATGGGTCTGTTCCTCTGCGGCCTGGCGGTGGCCCTGAGCTGGCTGTTCCACAAGCTGGTGACGCGCCACCTGGAGCGCATGGCCGAGTTCGCCGGGCGCATGGCCGGCGGCGACCTGCAACAGCCGCTGCGCCTGGACAAGCGCATCCGCGCCGAAGACGACGAACTCGACACCGTGGCCCATTCCCTGGACGACATGCGCCAGGCCCTGCGCGAAGAGCGCGACGAACTGCAGCGCCAGGTCGAGCGGCGCACCGCCAGCCTGCGCCGGGCCAAGGACGAGGCCGAGGCGGCCAACGAGGCGAAGAGCCGCTTCCTGGCCACCATGAGCCACGAAATCCGCACCCCGCTCAACGGCATCCTCGGCATGGCCGAACTGCTGCGCGACGCGCCCCTCGGCGAGCTGGAACGCAAGCGCCTGCACGCCCTGCACAAGGCCGGCGAGGGCCTGCTGGCGGTGCTCAACGAAGTGCTGCACTTCGCCAAGCTGGAGGACGGCGCCAGCCTGCCGGAGCCGGTGGACTTCGACCTCGGCGAACTGCTCGACGAAGTGCTGACGCTGCTGGAACCCCGCGCGGCGGCCAACGCCACGCGCCTGTCGCTGCACCTGGACGACGATGTGCGCCGCCGTTGCCGCGGCGCCGAGCAGTTCCTCCGCCAGGTGCTGAGCAACCTGGTGGCCAACGCGGTGAAGTTCACCGAGGGCGGCGAAGTGCGCGTGGAGGTGGAACTGCTGGCGCAGCAAGGTGAAAGCCAGCGCCTGCGCTTTGCGGTGGTCGACGACGGCATCGGCATTCCCGAGGCGGTGCAGGCGCGCATCTTCGAGCGCTTCACCCAGGCCAGCGAGGAAGTCACCCGCCGCTACGGCGGCAGCGGCCTGGGCCTGGCCATCAGCAAGCGCCTGGTGGAAGCCATGGGCGGGCGCATCGGCGTGCGCAGCCGGGAAGGGCAGGGCAGCACCTTCTGGTTCGAGGTCGAGCTGCAAGCCGCGCTGGCTCCCGTGGTGGAACCGCAGGCGGCCCCGCGCGGCGAACGTGCCCTGAGCGTGCTGCTGGTGGAGGACGTGCCGCTCAATCGCGAAGTGGCCCAGGGGCTGCTGGAGCGAGACGGTCACGCCGTGCGCCTGGCCGAGGATGCCGAACCGGCGCTGGTCGCCTGTCGCGAGCAGGCCTTCGACCTGATCCTGCTGGACATGCACTTGCCAGGCCTGGGCGGCATCGAACTGTGCCAGGCGATTCGCGGCCAGGAGGGCGGGCGCAACCGGGAAACGCCGATCCTCGCCTTCACCGCCAGCGTGCAGCCGGCGCTGGTGCGCACCTACTTCGAAGCCGGCATGCAAGGCGTGCTGGCCAAGCCGTTGCGGGTCGATGATTTGCGCCGTGCGCTGGCCAGCCTGCACGCGCCTGTGCCCGAGCGCGAGGCGGATGGGGTGATCGACGAGCAGGTGCTGGCGACTCACCGCGAACTGCTGGGTGAGCACCGGGTGAGCGAATTGCTGGGCGTGCTGCGCGACTTGCTGGCACAGCAACTGCCGCTGCTGCACGAAGCCATCCGCGCCGGCGATGCCAGCGAGGCCGCCGGCCTGGCCCACCGCCTGGCCGGCAGTTGCCATTCCATGGGCCTGCGCGGCCTGGGCGAATGCCTGCACGGCCTGGAAGAAGCGGCCCTGGCCGGCGAACCGCTGCAAGCCTGGAGCGAAAGACTCGACACGCAACTCAGCACCGCCAGGACGCACCTCCTGTAGGAGCGAGCTTGCTCGCGAACAGACTCCCCGGCGGCTGCGGTGCCATGCGGTTCGCGAGCAAGCTCGCTCCTACGAAAAGCATGCATAGCCGCATGGCTTACCGGGAGGCACGCATTTCCCGCTGGCACGGACAGTCCCCTCTCCCTTCAGGGAGAGGGTTAGGGAGAGGGTTGCGGGCTCCCAGATGAACTCCGTGCGTTCGGCTGACTCCGTCCCCTCTCCCCAGCCCTCGGCTGCGCGCCCCGCCCTGAAGGGAGAGGGGGCCGTTCGGCAGGCTTGGATGTTTCGGAGTTAGCCGGACGTTATCCCGAGGGCGTGGGGACTAGCCCGCTACAAATTCCTTACAGCTTTTTACATCTTCGATCCCGCCGTTCAACGCGACCTTACATCCCCTTCGAATAATCCGGCGGTATCCGTGCCACGAGCCACGGCCTCTGACTGATTGGAGATAACAACAATGATCCAACGTAGAGTTCCGCTTCGCCGCGCCCGCCGTTCAGCGGGGGTGCGCCATGTCTGATTCGAAGATCCAGCTCACCCGCGCGCTCAAGAGCCGCCACATCTTCATGCTGTCCCTCGGCGGAGTAATCGGTACCGGGCTGTTCATGGGCGCCGGCGTCACCATCAACCAGGGCGGCCCGGCCGGCGCCGTGCTGGCCTACCTGGTGGCCGGGCTGCTGATGTACCTGGTGATGGTCTGCCTGGGCGAGCTGTCGGTGCAGATGCCCGTCTCCGGCTCCTTCCAGGCCCACGCCACGCGCTTCATCGGCCCGGCCACCGGGTTCATGATCGGCTGGGTGTACTGGATGAGCTGGGCCTCCACCGTCGGCCTGGAATTCACCGCCGCCGGCATGCTGATGACGCGCTGGTTCCCCGAAGTGCCGATCTGGCTCTGGTCGGGCTTCTTCGTGGTCGTGCTGTTCTCCCTCAACGCTCTGGCCACCCGCGCCTTCGGCGAGGCCGAGTACTGGTTCGCCGGGATCAAGGTGGCGGCCATCCTCGCCTTCATCATCGTTGGCGTGCTGGTGATCTTCGGCGGCATCCACCTGAACGACGGCGCACCGGCCCCCATGCTCAACAACCTGGTCGGCGACCAGCTGTTCCCCAACGGCCTGTCGGCGGTGTTCGCGGTGATGATGACGGTGGTCTACGCCTTCCAGGGCTGCGAGATCATGGGTGTGGCCGCCGGCGAGACCGACCAGCCGGAGAAGAGCATCCCCCGCGCCGTGCGCAACGTGGTGTTCCGCGTGCTGATCTTCTACGTGCTGGCGATCATCGTGCTGGCCGCCATCGTCCCCTGGCAGAAGGCCGGGCTGGTGGAAAGCCCGTTCGTGCAGGTGTTCGACATGGTCGGCATCCCCTACGCGGCGGACCTGATGAACTTCGTCATCCTCACCGCCATCCTCTCGGTGGGCAACTCCGGCCTGTACGCCTCCACCCGCATCCTCTGGGCCATGTCCAAGACCGGCATGGCGCCCAAGGGCCTGTCCAAGCTCAGTTCCCGCGGCGTGCCGCTGTACGCGCTGCTGATCAGCCTGGCCTTCGCCCTGCTCTCGCTGCTGACCAGCGTGGTCGCCGCCGACACCCTGTTCATGGTGCTGATGGCGGTGAGCGGGATGGCCGGCACCGTGACCTGGATCGTCATCGCCTACGCCCAGTACCGTTTCCGCCGCGAACACATGGCCAAGGGCGGCAGCGTGGCCGACCTGAAATACGCCGCGCCGCTGTTCCCGCTGATCCCCCTGGCCTGCATCGCCATCTGCTGCTCGCTGTTCGTGTTCCTGGCCATGGACCCGACCCAGCGCCCGTCGCTGTACTGGGGCTTCGGCTTCATCGCCGCCTGCTACCTGGCCTACTACGTGCTCAAGCGCAAGCGCCCGCAGGGGGTCAGCGAGGCGGTGCCCAGTATCGGCTGAACCCACGAAGCCCCGCCCTGCGGGGCTTTTCGCTTTTCGGCTTCTCGTAGGAGCGAGCTTGCTCGCGAACGGATTTCCCAGCGGCTCCGCTGCCATGCGGTTCGCGAGCAAGCTCGCTCCTACGAAGAGCCCGCAGGGCCGTTTGTGCGAAGTTGTAACAAGGTCCCGGGGAAAACCCTTCCGAATCCCCACAGCCCCCGCACCGCGCGGCCTTCCCGCCGTCCGGCGGGGCGTTACAAGCCCCCCGAACGGGTGCATTGCCGTCTTGTTGAACACTTGTTTAGTATGGTGGCCAACACCGCCCTCATGCGACAACAACAACGAGGCCAGCATGACTCACGCATCCCCGCTCAGCCGGGTCCAGGACGGCATCGCCTGGATCACCCTGAACCGCCCCGAACAGCGCAACGCGCTGGACGTTCCCACGCTGAAGAACCTGCACGCGCTGCTCGACGCCTGCGCCGTCGACCCGGCCGTGCGCGTCATCGTGCTGACCGGCGAGGGCCGCAGCTTCTGCGCCGGCGCCGACCTCGCCGAATGGGCCGAGGCCGAAGCCCGCGGCGAGCTGGAAACCTACGGCTGGACCGAAACCGCCCACGCCCTGATGAGTCGCCTGCACGGCCTGGACAAGCCGACCATCGCCGCGGTCAACGGCACCGCCGTCGGCGCCGGCATGGACCTCACCCTGTGCTGCGACTTCCGCATCGCCGGCGCCTCGGCGCGCTTCAAGGCCGGCTACACCGGCATGGCCTACTGCCCGGATGCCGGCGCCAGCTGGCACCTGCCGCGGCTGATCGGCGCCGAAGCGGCCAAGCGCCTGCTGTTCCTCGACGAACTGTGGAACGCCGAGCGCGCGCTGAACGCCGGGCTGGTCGGCGAAGTGGTCGCCGATGACCAACTGCAGGCCCAGGTCGGCGAATTCGCCGCGCGCCTGGCCGCCGGCCCGACCTTCGCCTTCGCCCAGACCAAGCGCCTGATCCGCGACGGCGCGAACCGCACGCTGGCCCAGCAACTGGAGGCCGAGCAGGCCGCCGGGCTGCTCTGCGGCCGCAGCGAGGACGCCGCCGAAGCCCTGCGCGCCGTGGCCGAGAAACGTTCCCCCCACTTCCAAGGCCGTTGAGCGGCGAGGTATTCCCCATGGATTTCAAACTGACCCAGGAACAGGAAATGCTCGTCGAGGCGGTCAAGGCTTTCGTCGAGAAAGAGCTGCTGCCCCACGAGGAAGAAGTCGACCGCGCCGACGCGGTGTCGCCGGAGCTCGCCGCGCAGATTCGCGGCAAGGCGCTGGCCGCCGGTTTCTATGCCTTCAACATGCCCGAGGAAGTCGGCGGCGGCGGCCTCGACTACCTGTCCCAGGCGCTGGTCGAGCGCGAGCTGTCCAAGGTCTCCTGGGCGCTGCACGTGTTCGTCGCGCGGCCGTCGAAAATCCTCATGGCCTGCAAGGGCCAGCAGGTGCAGGACTACCTGCTGCCCTGCGTGAACGGCGAGAAGATCGACTGCTTCGCCCTCACCGAGCCGGGCGCCGGCTCCGACGCCAACTCGATCAAGACCCGCGCCGTGCGCGACGGCGACGACTTCGTCATCAACGGCGCCAAGCACTTCATCAGCCACGCCGGGCACGCCGACTTCGCCATCGTCTTCGCCGTCACCGACACCTACGAGCGCAACGGCAAGAAGCGCAACGCCGTGACCGCCTTCCTGGTCGACAAGGGCACCGCCGGCATGACCGTGCGCCGCGGCCCGAAATGCGTCAGCAACAAGGGCTACCACACCTACGAAATCTTCTTCGACGACTGCCGCGTGCCGGCCTCCAAGGTCCTCGGCGAAGTCGACAAGGGCTGGGAAGTGGCCAACGCCTGGCTCACCGCCGGCCGCGTGATGGTCGCCGCCAACTGCGTCGGCCAGGCCCAGCGCGCCATGGACCTGGCCCTGCAATGGTCGGCCGACCGCAAGCAGTTCGGCCAGGCTATCGGCAGCTACCAGGGCATTTCCTTCAAGCTGGCCGACATGGCCACGCAGATCCGCGCCGCCGAGCTGATGACCCTGCACACCGCGTGGAAGATGGACCAGGGCAGCATGACCGACGGCGAGGCCGGCATGGCCAAGCTGTTCGCCAGCGAAGTGCTCGGCAAGGTCGCCGACGAGACCGTGCAGATCTTCGGCGGCATGGGCCTGATGGACGAAGGCCCGGTGGAACGCATCTGGCGCAACGCGCGCATCGAGCGCATCTGGGAAGGCACCTCGGAAATCCAGCGCCACATCATCTCCCGCGAACTGCTGCGGCCGCTGCTGCGCTGAGGTCCGGACCATGCAACGCGAAAACCTCAAGCGCCTGCTGGCGCCCCGTCACCTGGCCTTCATCGGCGGCCGCAGCATGGCCCGCGCGCTCAAGCGCTGCGCCGAGGGCGGTTTCGCCGGGCCGCTGTGGCTGGTCAACCCGCAATACGACGAGCTGGAAGGCGTGCCCTGCGTGCGCAGCATCGCCGAGCTGCCCGAAGGCCCGGACGCGGTGTTCGTCGCCACCAACCGCGACCTGACCCTGAACGCGGTCGCGGAGTTGGCCGCCAAGGGCGCCGGCGGCGCCATCTGCTACGCCTCCGGCTTCGCCGAAACCGGCGCCGAGGGCCAGGCCCTGCAACAGCGCCTGCTCGATGTGGCCGGCGACATGGCCCTGCTCGGTCCCAACTGCTACGGCCTGCTCGACTACCTGCACGGCGCCGCGCTGTGGCCGGTGGCCCACGGCGGGCACATCGTCGAGAAGGGCGTGGCGGTGCTGACGCAGAGCGGCAACTTCGCCTACAACCTGTCGATGAGCGACCGCTCGCTGCCGATCGCCTACATGGCCTCGGTGGGCAACCAGGCCCAGCTGGGCGTGGCCGAGCTGATGGACGTGCTGCTCGACGAGCCGCGCGTCACCGCCATCGGCCTGCACCTGGAAGGCCTGAAGAACGTCCCCGGCTTCGCCCGCGCCGCCTACAAGGCGCTGCAGAAAGGCATCCCGGTGATCGCGCTGAAGACTGGCGTATCGCAGATCGGCGCGGAACTGGCGCTCAGCCACACCAGCTCGCTGGCCGGCTCCGACGCGCTGTACGACGCGCTCTTCGACCGCCTCGGGGTGATCCGCGTCAGTGGCCCGGTGAGCTTCATCGAAACCCTCAAGGCCGCCGCCTGCGGCAACCTGCCGGCCGGCCCGAGCCTGGCCGCGCTGGCCTGCTCCGGCGGCGACGCCGGGCTGATCGCCGACTACGCCGAACGCAACGGCCTGCCGTTGCCCAGGCTGGTCGACGCGCAGCGCGCCGAACTGGCCCAGGTGCTGCCGGACTACGCCAACATCGCCAACCCGCTGGACTTCACCACCGCCATCTGGGGCGACGGCCCGGCGCTGGAGCGGATGCTCGACAGCGCCCTGCGCACGCCGGCCGACGCTGCGTTGCTGGTACTCGACTACCCCGGCGAGGAAACCGGCGAACGTCCGCAGTGCGACCTGCTGCTGGAACTCTACTGTGCGGCGCTGAAACGCCACGACAAGGTCGGCTTCATCGCCTCGGCGCTGCCCGAACTGCTGCCGGCCCACGCCCGCGAACTGCTGCACGGCCACGGCGTGGCGGCGTTGCAGGGTGTGGAAGATGGCCTCGCCGCCTGGGGCCGCATCGCCCACTACCGCCAGCGCCGCGACGCGTTGCTGGCGCGCGGTGAAGCGGCGCTGGTGCCGCTGTGCCCGCAGGCCATCGACGGCCAGGGCCGGCTGCTCGACGAGTGGCAGTCCAAGCAGGCGCTGAAACCCTTCGGCCTGCCGCTGCCGGCCGCCGTGCTCAGCACCCCCGGCCAGGCCCGCGAGGCCGCCGCCGACCTGGGCTATCCGCTGGTGCTCAAGGCGGTCAGCGCCGAGCTGCCGCACAAGACCGAGGCCGGCGGCGTGGCGCTCAACCTGCGCAACGAAGCGGCCCTGGAAGCGGCGCTGTTCGACATGCGCGAGAACCTGGCGAAGCACGCACCGCAGCTGAAGTTCGAGCAAGTGCTGCTGGAACGCATGGCCAGCCCGCCACTGGCCGAGCTGATCGTCGGCATCAAGCGCGAGGTCGGCTTCGGCCTGGCCCTGGTGCTGGGCGCCGGCGGCATCCTCGTCGAGCTGCTCAAGGACAGCCGCAGCCTGCTGCTGCCGACCACCGACGCGGCCATCCGCGACGCCCTGCTGAGCCTGCGCAGCGCACCGCTGCTCAGCGGCTTCCGCGGCCGCCCGGCGGTGGACATGGACAAGCTGGTGGACGCCATCCGCGCGGTCGCCGACTACGCCTGCGAGCACGCCGACGGCCTGCTGGAACTGGACGTCAACCCGCTGCTGGTCAACGCCGAAGGCGCCGTGGCGGTGGATGCGCTCATACGGCTGGCCGACGCCTGAGGACCTGAAGGGGAACACGAACGCTCCCCTCTCCCTTCAGGGAGAGGGGCTGGGGGAGAGGGTGGCGGGCCGACGCACCGATGCGGCCGGCGAAGAGCCCCTCTCCCCAGCCCTCTCCCGCAAGCGGGAGAGGGGGCAAGAGCGCTACGGCGCGAACGGCGATCACACACGTCGCCGGACAGACGAGGATTTGCCCATGCAACAACAGAAGACCCTCACCGGCGGCCAGGCCCTGGTCCGCCTGCTGGCCAACTACGGCGTCGACACCGTGTTCGGCATCCCCGGCGTGCACACCCTGGAGCTGTACCGCGGCCTGCCCGGCAGCGGCATCCGCCATGTGCTCACCCGCCACGAGCAGGGTGCCGGCTTCATGGCCGACGGCTACGCGCGCGTCAGCGGCAAGCCCGGCGTGGCCTTCATCATCACCGGCCCGGGGGTGACCAACGCCGCCACCGCCATCGGCCAGGCCTACGCCGATTCCATCCCGCTGCTGGTGATCTCCAGCGTCAACCACACCGCCAGCCTGGGCAAGGGCTGGGGCTGCCTGCACGAGACCCAGGACCAGCGCGCCATGACCGCGCCGATCACCGCGTTCTCGGCGGTTGCCTTGACCCCGGAAGACCTGCCCGAGCTGATCGCCCGCGCCTACGCCGTGTTCGACAGCGAGCGTCCGCGCCCGGTGCACATCTCGGTGCCGCTGGACGTGCTCGCCGCGCCCATCGCCCGCGACTGGACCCACGAAGTGGTGCGCCGCGCCGGCCGTGGCCAGCCCGCCGCCGCCGCGCTGCGCCAGGCTGTGGATAAACTCGCCGCGGCCAAGCGGCCGATGATCATCGCCGGCGGCGGCGCGCTGCATGCCGCCGACGCCCTGGCCGCGCTCAGCGAGCGCCTGGCCGCGCCGCTGTTCACCAGCGTCGCCGGCAAGGGCCTGCTGGCCCCGGAAGCGCCGCTGTCCGCCGGCGCCACTCTGTGCACCCAGGCCGGCTGGGACATGATCGCCGAGGCCGACGTGGTGCTGGCCATCGGCACCGAGATGGCCGACACCGACTACTGGCGCGAGCGCCTGCCGCTGAACGGCGAACTGATCCGCGTCGACCTCGACTCGCGCAAGTTCAACGACTTCTACCCCAGCGCCGTGGCCCTGCTGGGCGATTCGAAAGCCACCGCAGAAGCGCTGCTCGCCGCGCTGCCGGTCGCCAAGCGCGACGCCGGCAGCGCCATCGACCGCGTCGCCCAGCTGCGCCAGCAACTCGATGCCAGCCACGCGCCGCTGCAGCTTATCCACAAGGCGATCCTCGAACGCATCGCCAAGGCGCTGCCGGCCAACGCCTTCATCGCCAGCGACATGACCCAGCTGGCCTACACCGCCAACTACCTGTACCCCAGTCAGGCGCCGCGCGGCTGGCTGCACCCCACCGGCTACGGCACCCTCGGCTACGGCGTGCCGGCCGGCATCGGCGCCAAGTTCGGCGCGCCGGAGCGCCCCGGCCTGGTGCTGGTGGGCGACGGCGGCTTCCTCTACACCGCGCAGGAACTGGCCACTGCCACCGAGGAGCTGGACAGCCCGCTGGTGGTGGTGCTGTGGAACAACGACGCCCTCGGGCAGATCCGCGACGACATGCTCGGCCTGGATATCGAGCCGGTCGGCGTGCTGCCGCGCAACCCGGACTTCGCCCTGCTCGGCCGCGCCTACGGCTGCGAGATGCGCCAGCCGCAGAGCCTGGACGAGCTGGAGCGCGACCTGCGCGAAGGCTTCGCCCACCCCGGCGTGACCCTGATCGAGCTGAAACACGCCTGCGCGAAGTAGGCCCCGTTGCACCCGCCGGGGCGCAGGCCCCGGCGCATTGAAGGACTCCCCGTCATGCGCTTCTCGAACCTCACCCAACGCATCGCCGGCGACGGCGCGGCCGCCTGGGACATCCACTACCGCGCCCTGGCGCGCCTGGAGCAGGGCGACGACATTCTGCTGCTGTCTGTGGGCGACCCCGACTTCGACACCCCGGCGCCCATCGTGCAGTCGGCCATCGACAGCCTGCTGGCCGGCAACACCCACTATTCCGACGTGCGCGGCAAGCGCAACCTGCGCGAGGCCATCGCCCGCCGCCACACGCAACGCAGCGGCCAGGCGGTGGACGCGAACGACGTCGTGGTGCTGGCCGGCGCGCAGTGCGCGCTCTACGCCGTGGCGCAGTGCGTGCTCAACCCGGGCGACGAGGTGATAGTCGCCGAGCCGATGTATGTCACCTACGAGGCGGTGTTCGGCGCCTGCGGGGCCAAGGTGGTGCCGGTGTCGGTGCGCTCCGAGCACGGCTTCCGCGTGCAGGCCGAGGACGTGGCGAAGCTGGTCACGCCGCGTACCCGCGCCATCGCCATCAACAGCCCGCACAACCCCTCCGGCGCCAGCCTGCCGCGCGCTACCTGGGAGGCGCTGGCCGAGCTGTGCATCGAACACGACCTGTGGATGATTTCCGACGAGGTCTACAGCGAACTGATCTTCGACGGTGAGCACATCAGCCCGGCCAGCCTGCCGGGCATGGCCGAGCGCACCGCGACCCTCAACAGCCTGTCCAAGTCCCACGCCATGACCGGCTGGCGGGTGGGCTGGGTAGTCGGCCCGCCGGCGCTCTGCGGCCACCTGGAAAACCTCGCGTTGTGCATGCTCTACGGCTCGCCGGACTTCGTCCAGGACGCCGCCTGCACCGCGCTGGAAGCCCAGCTGCCGGAGCTGGAAGCCATGCGCGAGGCCTACCGCCAGCGCCGCGACCTGGTGCTCGACTGCCTCGCCGATTGCGTCGGCCTGCGCGCGCTGCGCCCGGACGGCGGCATGTTCGTGATGGTCGACATCCGCCCCACCGGCCTCTCCGCCCAGGACTTCGCCGACCTGCTGCTGGACCGCCACGGCGTCTCGGTGCTGGCCGGCGAAGCCTTCGGCCCCAGCGCCGCCGGGCACATCCGCCTGGGCCTGGTGCTCGGCGCCGAGCCGCTGCGCGAAGCCTGCCGACGCATTGCCCTGTGCGCCGCCGAACTGCTCAAGGAGAAGCGCTATGCATGACCGCCTGCAGCTGTACATCGACGGCGCCTGGGTAGCGCCGCAAGGGCAGGGCCTGGCCGAGGTGCAGAACCCGGCCACGGAACAGACCATCGGCCGCGTGCCGCTGGGCGCCGAGGCCGACGTGAACCGCGCGGTGGAAGCCGCGCGGCGCGCCTTCCCGGCCTGGTCGCAAACACCTTCCAGCGTGCGCGCCGGCTACATCCGCGCCCTGGCCGAGCAGCTGCGGGCGCGCGCCGACGAGATGGCCGCGCTGATCACCGCCGAGCTGGGCATGCCGGTGCAGTGGTGCCGCATGGTCCAGGTCGACGGACCGATCGAGGGCCTGGAAAGCTACGCCCCTCTGGCCGCGCACATGGACGAGGTGCGCGAGGTCGGCAACTCGCTGGTGGTGAAGGAAGCGGTGGGCGTGTGCGCCTTCATCAACCCCTGGAACTACCCGCTGCACCAGCTCATCGGCAAGCTCGCCCCGGCCCTGGCCGCCGGCTGCACGGTGGTGGTCAAGCCGAGCCAGGACACCCCGCTGCACGCCTTCCTGCTGGCCGAGATGATCGACGCCATCGGCCTGCCGGCCGGCGTCTTCAACCTGGTCAGCGGCCCCGGCTCGAAAGTCGGCGAGGCGCTGGCGTGGCATCCGGACGTGGACATGGTCTCGTTCACCGGCTCGACCACGGCGGGCATCCGCGTTTCCGAAGCGGCGGCGCCGACGGTCAAGCGCGTGTGCCTGGAGCTGGGCGGCAAGTCGCCGTTCCTGATCACAGCCGACGCCGACCTGGCGGCCGCCGTGCGCCACGGCGTGCAGGACGTGATGATCAACTCCGGGCAGACTTGCACCGCGCTGACGCGCATGCTGCTGCCGGCCAGCCGCTACGCCGAGGCGCTGGAGATCGCCCGCGCCGAGACCGAGGCGCTGAAGCTGGGCGACCCGCTCGACGCCGACAGCTTCCTCGGCCCGATGTGCTCGGCCGGCCAGCGCCGCACCGTGCTGGATTACATCCGCGTCGGCCAGGAGGAGGGTGCGCGCCTGCTCTGCGGCGGCGCGGAACGGCCGTTCGGCCTGGAGCGCGGCCACTACGTGCAGCCGACGCTGTTCGCCGACGTGAACAATTCGATGCGCATCGCCCGCGAGGAAATCTTCGGCCCGGTGCTGTGCCTGATCCCGTATGCCGACGAGGCCGAAGCGCTGCAGATCGCCAACGACTCGCCGTTCGGCCTGTCCAGCGCGGTCTGGGCGGGCGATCGCGAGGATGGCCTGCGCCTCGCCCGGCAGATGCGCGCCGGCCAATGCTTCGTCAACGGCGGCGCGTTCAACTACCGCGCGCCCTTCGGCGGCTACAAGCAGTCCGGCAACGGCCGTGAGTGGGGCGAGGAGGGTTTGGCGGAGTTCGTCGAACACAAGGCCATTCAACTCTGAGCACCGTCTGAAGAGCGCCCTCTCCCCAGCCCTCTCCCGCAAGCGGGAGAGGGGGCAAAAGCGCTTCGGTGCTACCGGCGGGAGAGGGCGCTGCAGGATGAACACGAACGCCCCCTCTCCCTTCAGGGAGAGGGCTGGGGAGAGGGTGCTGAGCCAGTACGCCAATCCGCCAAGTAGCGCTTTTCTAGCCAGGAATCCACATGAACGTACTGATCATCCACGCCCACAACGAACCCCAGTCCTTCAGCACCGCGCTCTACCAACTGGCCGAGGAAACCCTCATGGGCCAGGGCCACGAAGTACAGGTCTCCGACCTCTACGCGATGAACTGGAACCCGGTGGCCAGCGCCGCCGACTTCGGCGCCCGCGCCAATCCGGACTACCTGGTCTACGCCCTGGAACAGCGCGAAGGCGCCAAGCACCAGACCATCGCCGCCGACATCCAGGCCGAGCTGGACAAGCTGCTCTGGGCGGACCTGGTGATCTTCAACTTCCCGATCTACTGGTTCTCCGCCCCGGCCATCCTCAAGGGCTGGTTCGACCGCGTGCTGGTCTCGGGCATCTGCTACGGCGGCAAGCGCTTCTACGACCAGGGCGGCCTGGCCGGCAAGAAGGCGCTGGTGACGGTGACCCTCGGCGGGCGCGAGCACATGTTCGGCGAAGGCGCCATCCACGGCCCGCTGGAAGACATGCTGCGGCCGATCCTGCGCGGCACCCTGGCCTACACCGGCATGACCGTCCTGCCGCCCTTCGTCGCCTGGCACGTGCCCTACATCAGCAACGACGCGCGCCAGGACTTCCTGCGCCAGTACCAGGACCGCCTGCAGCATCTGGATCAGGACCAGCCCCTGGAATTCCCGCGCCTGGAACAGTTCGACGAACGCCTCTACCCGCTGCCGCGCTGAGCGGCGCGTCGGCACCGTACTGAAACCTCGTCATTCCCGCGAACGCGGGAACCCAGTGGCTGATGTTCGCGCTGGAAGTCGCTGGTTCCCCGCGTTCGCGGGGATGACGGGATAGGGATGCGGCGCTCCAGGGTTCGCGAGCAAGCTCGCTCCTACGGTTCGATGCACTCACCCCAAACGAAAAAAGGCGCACATCAATCAAGACGTGCGCCTTTGGAGGAAAAGGGCAGCCGCTGCAGCCGGGTATGCGCGGGGGAGTGTTGGCAAGCGGCTGGTGTGCCGGGTGCCAAACGATGGGCCTGATGGACCCATCGCTGCTGCAGCGACCTGGTTGCCACTATACCCGGCAACTGTTCCGGGAAAATGACCCTATACTGCGATTCAGTTTTGCAGACGGGGCAACAGTGGACACTTTTCATGCGATGCGGGTCTTCGCCCGCGTGGTCGATGCCGGCAGCTTCACCGCCGCCGCCAATGCCCTGGGCCTGTCGACCGCCCAGGTCTCCCGCGTGGTCTCGGACCTGGAGGCTTTCCTGCAGGCGCGCCTGTTGCACCGCACCACGCGGCGCCTGGCCCTGACCGAGACCGGCGAGCGCTACCTGCAGCGCTGCCGGGAAATCCTCCTTGATGTCGAAGAAGCCGAAGCCGAGGCCAACGGCGCGCACCTGCGCCCGCGCGGCCGGCTGCGCGTGCACTCGCTGACCGGGCTCGGCCAGCAGCACCTGATCCCGCTGATCTCGCGCTACTGCCAGCAGCACCCCGAGGTCTACATCGAGCTGACCCTGGCCCAGCGCCAGCCGGACATCCTCGAAGAAGGCCAGGACGTGGTCATCACCCGCGACCGCGAGCTGCCCGACTCCGAGTACGTCGCCCAGACCCTCGGCACCATCTACAGCGTGCTCTGCGCCAGCCCCGGCTACCTGGCCGAACGCGGCACCCCGCGCGCCATCGAGGACCTGCGCGAGCACCGCTGCCTGCGCCTGCAGGACCCGACTTTCCCGGAAGGCTGGGCCTTCGAGGAAGACGACGAGTCGAGCGTGATCCGCCCGCGCGACACCTTCATGGTCAACGTCGCAGAGGCCCTGGCCGGGGCCGCCCGCGCCGGCATGGGCATCTGCCTGCTGCCCAGCTACGTGGCCGCGCCGGCGCTGCGCCAGGGCGAACTGGTGCGCGTGCTGCCCGAGCGCAGCCTGCACGTGCGGCAGATCTTCGCGCTCTACCCGTCGCGGCGCTTCCTCGACGCGAAGATCCGCACCTGGGTGGAGTTCCTCAAGGAAGAATTGCCCAAGGCCTTCGACGCCGACGAGCAGGTGATGAACGATCCCGCGCACTGGGCCTGAAAACGGATTGTTGCTTTTCAGGCAATGGTCTGTTGGTGAGCCAGCTATTTTTCCGCCTGTCACCGAGTCGTAACCTTTGCATCGCCCCCACTGAGCGGGGCTAATCAAAGGTTCGAAAATCATGTCCCGTAAACTTGTTGTTGCTGCCCTGCTGTCCGTTTGCTCGCTGTCCTTCGTGCAACTGAGCTTCGCCGAAGAGTCCCGACTGATGACCGACAAGATGGTGAAAGCCAACGAGGCCGCCATCGCCGCTGCCCAGCAGGCCTCCGACGCCGAGCGTACCGCCGGCAAGGCCGCTGCCCAGTCCAACGCCGATTCCTGATCGGCGTTACTTTCCCCCGGGAAGCCCGGAGCGTGAGCCGGTATTCCCAATGCCTTGCGCCGCATACGAAATGCGGCGTTTTTTTATCCCGGCGGGGGCGGTGATCTTTTCATTTTATGAAAAAGTCTTTCGCCGCCTTCGCGCTTTATTGGAAATAGATAGGTCAATAAACTTGTCTTTATCTGCCGGGCTCTCCCGGCAGGCCCGACACGATCAGCCTGATGTGTCACCGAGGGGCGGTGACTGCGAACTTCCGCCCCTCACGCCAGCCGGTTCCTCCAACGCCGACTGGCCTTGCTTCCCGACGCCGATATCCGATTGCTCCAATCGACGTCTTCTTTCCGGCCGCTGCACTCAGCGGCCGTTTTTTTGCCCGGAAAAAACCTTCCTGCCCAACGGCCCGCCCTAGAGTGGCCGGGTTGTCGGCGCAGCGTAAATGTAGTGAATCGAACATAAACAAAGTATTTGCAATACTTTGAAATATTCACTACAAGACCAGGCACAACCTCCAAGGGAGCTGCCATGTCCAGCCTCAAAGACCGCCTGGCCGCGCCGGACGTCGCCCTGACGCCGGCCGAACGCAAGGTGCTGCGTGCCCTGCTCGACGACTACCCGCGCCTGGGCCTGGGCCCCATGGCGCGCCTGGCGCGGCAGGCGGGGGTCAGCGACCCGACCATCCTGCGCCTGGTGAAGAAGCTCGGCTTCGCCGGCTACGGCGAGTTCCAGGACGCCCTGCTGATCGAGGTGGACGACCGCCTGCGCTCGCCGCGCACGCTGCTCGCCGAACGCCGCGAGCGCATGGAGCATGACGACCCCTGGTCGAGCTACCTGGCCGACGCCTCGGACAAGCTGCAGCACACCCTGAACCTGACCCGCGCCGATGACATCCGCCTGCTCGGCGACTGGCTGCTCGACCCGCGCCTGCGCCTGTTCTGCCACGGTGGGCGCTTCAGCCGCTTCCTCGCCGGCTACCTGGTCACCCACCTGCGCCTGCTGCGCGGCGGCTGCCTGTGGCTGGACGACGGCATGGCGCTGCCCGACCTGCTGCACGACATGGACCGCCAGTCGCTGCTGGTGCTGTTCGACTACCGCCGCTACCAGGCCCAGGCCCAGCTCGTCGCGCAGACCGCCAAGGCCCGCGGCGCGCGGGTGGTGCTGTTCACCGACATCTACGCCTCGCCGCTGCGCGAGCTGGCCGACCTGATCGTCAGCGCGCCGGTGGAATCTCCCTCGCCGTTCGACTCGCTGGTGCCGGCCATGGCCCAGGTCGAGGCGCTCATCGCCAGCCTGGTAGCGCGCAGCGACAGCCAGCTCGACGAACGCCTGGACGGCATCGACCAACTGCGCGCCGCGTTCAACGCCCATCTGCTCGAGGAATGACCATGTTCAGCCTGCCCCACCCGTCGCCCCGCGACCTGCCGTACCGCCGCGGCGAAACCGCCATCCTCTTCGTCGACATGCAGAACGCCTGGGTCATCCCCGGCCGCGACGCCCACGTCGACGCGGACAAGGCCCGCTACTTCTACGAGCGCGTGGAGCGTCAGGTCATCCCCAACCAGCAGCGCCTGCTGGCGGCCATGCGCGGCGCCGGGCAGAACGTGCTGCACACCATCATCGAAAGCCTCACCGCCGACGGCCGCGACCGCTCCCTGGACCACAAGCTGTCGGACATGCACCTGCCCAAGGGCCACCCCGACGCTCAGGTGATCGATGCGCTGGCGCCGGCCGAGAACGAAATCGTCCTGCCCAAGACCTCGTCCGGGGTCTTCAACTCCACCGCCATCGACTACGTACTGCGCAACCTCAACGTGCGCCACCTGATCGTCTGCGGCGTGGTCACCGACCAGTGCGTGGACATGGCCGTGCGCGACGCCGCCGACCGCGGCTACCTGGTGACCCTGGTCGAGGACGCCTGCGCCACCCACACCGCCGAGCGCCACCAGGCCTGCCTGGAAGCCATCAAGGGCTATTGCTGGATCGCCGACACCGACGCGGTGCTGGCGCGTATCGCCGACCTCGCCTGACCGCGGAGCACGCCATGAGCCAAGCCACCGGGCCGCTGCACCTGAGCAGCTTCGTCACCACCGACCTCGCCGGCGTCACCCGCGGCCGCTCGCTGCCGGCCGCCGCGGTCGCCGAGCAACTGGCCAGCGGCTGCGGCTGGGTGCCGGCGAACAGCGCGCTGACGCCGCAGGACATCATCGCCGACGACAACCCCTGGGGCAGCCACGGCGACCTGCGCCTGCTGCCCGACCCGCAGGCGCGCCTGTACCTGGAGCAGGGCCCGGACCCGCTGGCGCCGCCGCTGGACTACTACCACGGCGACCTGGTGGAGACCGACGGCACGCCCTGGCCGGTGTGCCCGCGCACCCTGCTGCGCGAGGAGATCGCCCGCTACCGCGCGCTGGGCCTGCAGGTCACCGCCGCCTTCGAACACGAATTCACCCTGCTCGGCCTGCCCGAAGGCCCGGGCGGCGCCTTCTCGCTGCAGGCCCAGCGCGCCGCCGGCAACTTCCCCGGCTGGCTGATGGCGGCGCTGGAGCAGGCCGGCGCCGAACCGGAGATGTTCCTCCCCGAATACGGCCGCCTGCAGTACGAGGTGACCTGCCGCCCGACCCAGGGCGTGGCCGCCGCCGACCGCGCGGTGAACGTGCGCGAGCTGACCCGCGAGATCGCCCGCCAGATGGGCCTGGGCACCTGCTTCTCGCCGCTGCGCGCGCCGGGCGAGGTCACCAACGGCGTGCACCTGCACCTGAGCCTGCAGGGCCTCGACGGCACCCCGCTGTTCTACGATGCCGAGCAGCCGGACAACCTCTCGCAGACCGCACGCCACTGGGCCGCCGGCGTGCTGCGCCACCTGCCGGCTCTGTGCGCGTTGAGCGCGCCGACGGCAGTTTCCTACCTGCGCCTGAAGCCGCACCACTGGAGCGCCGCCTATGCCTGCCTGGGCCTGCGCAACCGCGAGGCGGCGCTGCGCATCTGCCCGGTGGTGAGCCTCGGCGGCAAGCCGCTGGCGCGCCAGTTCAACCTGGAGTTCCGCCCGATGGACGCCACCGCCTCGCCGCACCTGGCCATGGCCGCGGTGCTCATCGCCGGCCGCCTGGGTCTGCAGGAGCGCCTGGCATTGAGCGCGGTCACCGACGTCGACCCGGACTCGCTGAGCGCTGCCGAGCGCGAAGCTCTCGGCATCCGCGCGCTGCCCGGCTCGCTGGAAGAAGCCCTGCAACTGCTGATGGACGATCACACGCTCTGCGCGCAGCTGCCGCCGGCGCTGCTGCAGACCTACTTCGCCATGAAGCGCCAGGAACTGGCGCTGACCCGCGACCTCACCGACGACCAGGTGTGCCAACGCTATGCCAGCCTCTACTGAAAGCGGGATCTACCGCGAGCCGCCGTTCCGCCTGCTCAACCCGCAGGGCAAGAGCCCGGTGCTGCTGGTCTGCGAGCACGCCAGCCGCTACATCCCGGCGGAACTGGCGCAGCTCGGCCTGGACGACGCCGCGGCGCAGGAGCACATCGCCTGGGACATCGGCGCCCTGGCCCTGGCCGAAGCACTGGCCGAGCGCCTCGACGCGCCGCTGCTGGCGGCCGGCTACTCGCGCCTGCTGATCGACCTGAACCGCCCGCTGGCGGCGCCGGACAGCATTCCCGAGCACAGCGAGGTCTACCCCATCCCCGGCAACCTGGGGCTGGGCGAGGCGAACCGCCGTGAACGCCAGGCGCGCCTGTTCGAACCCTTCCACCGTGCCCTGGCCGAGCTGATCGACCAGCGCCAGGCGGCCGGGCAACCGACGCGCATCGTCGGCGTGCACAGCTTCACCCCGAGCTACCGCGGCGTGCCGCGGCCGTGGATCGCCGGCGTGCTCTATGGCCGCGCCGAAGGCTATGCGCAGCGGATAGTCGACGGCCTGCGCCAGGGCGGCGGCGAGATCGGCGCCAACCAGCCCTACGACATCGACCCGGCCGAGGACATGACCGTGCCGGTGCACGGCGACGAGCGCGGCATCGACGCCGTGCTCCTGGAAATCCGCAACGACGGGCTGCGCGAAGCCGCCGCCGTCCAGGCCTGGGCCGAGCGCCTGGCGCCCTGGCTGTAAGCCCAAGAACAAGAAACGCCGTCGCGCTCGCGGCGCAGACAACAACGACAAAGCTGCCGAATCGAGAGGACTCCCCCATGGCCATCGAACAGTTTGGCTACCAGCAACAGCTCCGCCGCAGTCTTTCCCTGACCGACCTTGTCGTCTACGGGATGATCTTCATGATCCCCATCGCGCCCTTCGGCGTGTATGGCTGGGTCCACGCCGACTCCCAGGGCATGGTGCCCATGGCCTACCTGGTGGGCATGCTGGCGATGCTCTTCACCGCCCTGAGCTACGGCGCCATGGCCCGCGCCTTCCCCATCGCCGGCTCGGTGTATTCCTACGCCCAGCGCGGCATCCACCCGCACGTCGGCTTCCTCGCCGGCTGGGTGCTGCTGCTGGACTACCTGCTGATCCCGCCGCTGCTCTACGTGTTCAGCGCGCTGGCGCTCAACCACCTGTTCCCGGAAGTGCCGAAGCTGGTGTGGATGCTCGCCTTCCTGGTCTCGGCGACCCTGGTGAACCTGCGCGGCATCACCTTCGCCGCGCGCTTCAACCTGCTGTTCCTGATCGCCGAGATGATCGTCCTGGCGATCTTCCTGGTGGTCGGCTACCACGCCCTGGAAGGCGGTATGGGCAGCGGCCGGCTGACCCTGGCGCCGCTGTACCAGCCGGAGCACTTCGACCTCGGCCTGGTGATGAAGGCGGTGTCCATCGCCGTGCTGTCGTTCCTCGGCTTCGACGCCATCTCCACCCTCGCCGAAGAGGTCAAGGGCGACCCGGCCAAGCAGATCGGCCGCGCCTCGCTGATCGCGCTGTTCGTCATGGGCGGCATCTTCGTCCTGCAGACCTGGCTGGCCACCGACCTGGCCGCGGGCATGACCTTCCAGTCCGCCGACACCGCCTTCTACGAGATAGCCGAGGCCGCCGGCGGCAAGTGGCTGTCGACCCTGACCGCGGTGGCCACCGCGCTGGCCTGGGGCGTGACGGTATCGATCACCTCCCAGGCGGCGGTGTCGCGACTGCTCTACTCGATGGCCCGCGACGGCAAGCTGCCGCGGGTACTGGCCAAGGTCCACCCGCGCTACCAGACGCCCCACGTCAGCCTGTACCTGGTGGCGGTGCTGTCGCTGGGCATCGGCATCGCCTTCCTCGACGCGCCGGACGTGCTCACCTCGCTGGTCAACTTCGGCGCGCTCACCGGCTTCTGCCTGCTGCACCTGGCGGTGATCAACCACTACTTCATCCGCCAGAAGAGCGGCAAGGTGGTGCGCCACCTGCTGTGCCCGCTGGTGGGCCTGGCGATCATCGGCTACGTGCTGGTCAGCATGAGCGCCGACGCCCAGTACCTGGGCCTGGCCTGGATCGCCGTGGGCCTGGTGTACCTGGCGGTGCTGCACAAGCGCGGCAAGGCCGGCGAGCTGGCAACAGGGTTGTGATCGCTGCGAGCATGGCTTCTCGTAGGAGCGAGCTTGCTCGCGAACAAACGCGGTGCCATGCGGTTCGCGAGCAAGCTCGCTCCTACGAAGAGCACCCCGGTGCGGGGCTCTTCGTAGGATGGGTTGAGCTTTGGCGAAACCCATGCGGCCATGGCGATGGGTATCGCTTCGCTCAACCCATCCTACGGTGAGGTGTCTCCCGTCCCTACGGTTCCGGGGAATTACGATCGTCAACCCTCCCCGCGAAACTCCCCCCGGCTCAACCCATGCCGCTGCATCTTCTCGTTGAGGGTGCGGCGTGGCAGGCCGAGCAGTTCCATCACCGCCTTGATGTCGCCCTTGCACTGGCTCAGGGCCTGGCGGATGCATTCGGCCTCGTAGGCTTCCATGCGTTCGAACAGGCCGCTGCCGGCCGGCGCTTCCAGTTGCGCGGCGCGGTCCAGGCCGAGCACGTGGCGCTCGGCGGCGTTGGCCAGTTCGCGCACGTTGCCCGGCCAGTCGTGGGCCAGTAGCCGCGCCAGTTCCGCGGTGCTCAGCGGCGGCGCCTCGCGGCCGAGCTTCTCGCTGGCCAACTGGGCGAAATGCTCGAACAGCAGCGGGATGTCCTCGCGCCTTTCGCGCAGCGGCGGCAGGCGCAGTTCGGCGACGTTCAGGCGGTACACCAGGTCCTCGCGGAAGCGCCCGGCGCGGGCCTCTTCCAGCAGGTCCGGCTTGGTCGCGGCGATCACCCGCAGGTCGACGCGGATGCTCTGGTTCGAGCCCAGGCGCTCCAGTTGCTGCTCCTGCAGCACGCGCAGCAGCTTGACCTGCTGGGCCAGCGGCATGCTCTCGATCTCGTCGAGGAACAGGCTGCCGCCGTTGGCGTGCTCCAGCTTGCCGATGCGCTTGCCCTGGGCGCCGGTGAAGGCGCCGCTCTCGTGGCCGAACAGCTCGCTCTCGAACAGCTGCTCGGGGATGGCCGCGCAGTTCAGCGCGACGAAGGGCTTGTCGGCGCGCGGGCCGAAGTCGTGCAGGCAGCGGGCGACCAGCTCCTTGCCGGCGCCGGTCTCGCCGCGGATCAGCACGTTCACCGGCGTGCCGGCCAGGGCCAGCACCTGGCGGCGCAGGGCTTCCATCGGCTTCGACACGCCGAGCAGGCGCGACTCCACCTGGTCCTTGAGTGTGGCCTGTTCACGCAACTGGCGGTTCTCCAGCACCAGGCGGCGCTTTTCCAGGGCGCGGCGCAGGCTGTCCAGCAGGCGCTCGGGGGTGAAGGGCTTCTCGATGAAGTCGTAGGCGCCGTCGCGCATGGCCTGCACCGCCATGGGCACGTCGCCGTGGCCGGTGACCATGATCACCGGCAGGTCGCGGTCCAGCTGCTGCAGGCGTTCGAGCAGGGCCAGGCCGTCCGTGCCGGGCATGCGCACGTCGCTGATCACCACGCCGGCGAAGCCGCGCTCCAGGTTCTTCAGGCACTCCTCGGCGCTCTTGCACAGGCGCACCGTGAAGCCGGACAGCTGCAGCCACTGCTGCACGGCTTCGCGGATGGCGGCTTCGTCATCGACGAAAATCACGTGTTCGGTCATGTCTCTTCGCTCGCGGCGGGCAGCACCAGGCGGAACAGCGCGCCGCCTTCGGGACGGTTGGCGGCCTCGAGGCGGCCGCCGAGTTCGTGGACGATGCCGTAGGATACCGCCAGTCCCAGGCCGAGTCCCTCGCCCACCGGCTTGGTGGTGAAGAAGGGATCGAAGACGTTGCCCAGGTGCTCGGCGGCGATGCCCGCGCCGTTGTCGGCGACTTCCAGAATCCAGTACGGGTCCTCGCGACGCAGCGCCACCCCGATGTGCGGGCGCTCGGCGCCGGCCACTGCGTCCAGGGCGTTGCGCAGCAGGTTGACCAGCACCTGCTCCAGGCGGATGGCGTCGCCCAGCACCCAGGCCGGCACGCTGAGCACCTGGCTGATCTCCACCTGCTCGGCGCGGATGCGCGGCGTCAGCAATTGCAGGGCCTGGTCCAGCACGTGGCCCAGTTCGATGCGTTCGCGCAGGCCGCCGGGGGTCTTGCGGGCGAAGGTCTTCAGGTGGCCGGTCAGCGCGGCCATGCGTTCCAGCAGGTCGTCCAGGCGCGCCAGCGCGGCGCGCGCCTCGTCGCTGCGCCCGGCGTCCAGCAGCAAGCGCACGCTGGCCAGGTGCATGCGCTGGGCGGTCAGCGGCTGGTTGATCTCATGGGCCAGGGCCGCCGACATCTGCCCCAGGGCCGCCAGCTTGGCGGCCTGCACCAGGCCGTCCTGGGCGGTTTTCAGGGCGGCGGTGCGCTGTTCCACCAGTTGCTCCAGTTCCTCGCGGCTGCGCTGGCGCAGGCGGGCGATGCGCCAGCGCTGTTGCAGCAGCAGGGCCAGGAACACCAGCGTCAGCCAGGCCCCGGCGGCGGCCAGGCGCGCGGTGGCGACGTCGCTCTGCACGCCGCGGGCGTCGCGCAGCAGGTGCAGGGTCCAGTCGTCGTCGGGCAGGCTCAGGGATTGCCAGAGGTAGTCGGTTTCATCGTCCTTGGCGCCGACGCGCACCAGGCGGCTGTCCTCGCCCAGCGGCTGCAGGGTGCGGTGCCGCAGCGGGCTCAGCGGCTGGCGGTCGTACTGGCGGGTCTGCGCCAGTTCCAGGCGGGCGAAAGTGTCCAGCGGCTGCAGCTCGCGGTAGCGCCAGCCGGGGTGGTTGGCGAGGAAGACGATGCCCTTGGTGTCGCTGACCAGCACCAGGTCGGGGGTCTGGCTCCACTGCTGTTCCAGGTCGGGGAACTCCAGCTTGACCACGATGGCGCCGAGGAAGCGCCCGGCCTCGTCGCGCACCGCGTTGGCCAGGAAGTAGCCGGGGATGCCGGTGGTCACGCCCACCGCGTAGAAGCGCCCGGTGCCCTGGGCGATGGTCTGGCGGAAGTAGGGGCGGAAGGCGTAGTTGTGGCCGACGTAGCTGGTCGGCAGGCGCCAGTTGCTGGCGGCCACGGCCAGGCCGTCGCGGTCGAGCAGTTCCAGGGTGGAGGAGCGCGCCGCGGCGTTGATCCGCTCCAGCTTCAGGTTCAGCGCCCGCTGCAGTTCACCCGCGACCGGGCCGGCCAGGGCCTGGCGCAGTTCCGGGTCCAGGGCCAGCACCGCCGGCAGGCTGCGGTAGCGTTCCAGCAGGGTGCGCAGCGAGCTGACGTACAGCCCCAGCTGCTCGTGGGCCGCCTCGGCCTCGGCGAGCAGCGAGCGGTGCCGCGCCTTCTCCCCGGCCCAGTACACCGACAGCAGCAGGCCGGCCAGCACCAGCAGGCTGGCGAGGATCAGGCGCAGGGGACGGCTCGGGCTCATGGCGCTCGGTGCGGGTTGGCGGAGCGCGACCATAGCACGTCCGGGCACTGGTCCGGCGCGGCCGCGGGTCGCTACACTGCGCGACCCTCGAGGAGAACGTCCGATGCAGCTGATCGCCTGGTCCCATTCCTGTTCCGCCGGCTTCACCCTGCGTGGCTGGCGCAGCGAACCCAGCGGCAAGCCGTTGCTGCACTTCCTGCATGGCAATGGTTTCTGCGGGCGGGCCTACGAGCCGATGCTCAAGCACCTGGCGCGGGACTTCGACCTCTGGCTGTGCGACGTCCAGGGCCACGGCGACAGCGACCACGGCGGGCGCTTCCATGGCTGGAACCGCAACGCCGAGATGGCCGTGGAGGCCTTCGAGGCCGGCCGCGCGGTCTACGGCGAGGTGCCGCGCTACGCCTGCGGGCACAGCTTCGGCGGGGTGCTCAGCAGCCTGATCCTGGCGCGCCATCCGCAGCTGTTCGAACGCGCGGCGTTGCTCGACCCGGTGCTGTTCACCCCGGCGATGATCGGCGTGATGGCGCTGTCCGAGGTGCTCGGCCTGCACGAGCGCAGGGCCATGGTGCAGAAGGCCAGGGCGCGGCGCAGCCAGTGGCCGGACCGCGCCGCCGCCTACGCCGGCCTGCACGGCCGCGGCATCTTCAAGGGCTGGACCGACGAGGCGCTATGGGCCTATGTGGAGAACGCCATCAAGGCGGTGGACGACGGCGTCGAGCTGAAATGCCGGCCGAGCCGCGAGGCGGAAATCTTCAGCTCCTTCCCCAAGCGCCTGTGGCCGTCGCTGGCGAAAGTGAGCACGCCGACCCTGGTGCTGTTCGGCGAGCAGACCTACCCCTTCGTGCCCAGGTCGGTGGCCCGCTGGTGCGCGCAGAACACCCACGTCGGCGGGCAGAGCGTCGCCGGCGGGCATTGCTTCATGCAGGAATATCCACAGGACAGCGCCGAGCGGGTGGCGCGCTTCCTGCTCGGGCACGAGTAGCTAGTCGCCGACCTTCTTGTCGGCGTGGTTGCGCCGCCACTCGTCCAGTCGCACCACCTCGGCCTTGTGCCGCGGCGCCTGCGGCTCGGCCGCGGGCGCCGGCAGGGCCTGGGCGATCTCCACCACCGCGCGCACCTCGTGGGGCTCGGGGTGGAAGCGGAAGGGCTCCAGCTCGATCGGGCCGGGGCGCTGGCCGAGCATGGTGATGCTGCCGTCGTAGCGGTCCTGGCCGCTGGCGGTGAACTCGAAGCCGTATTCCCGGGCCAGGCAGAGCATGCCGTTGGCGCCGCGGCGCAGGCGCAGGCGACGCAGGGCGACGTTCTCGTCGAGCAGCTCCACCCCCTGCCGCGCGCAATGCTGGCGCGCCAGCTGCAGGGCGCGCTCGCGGATGCCGTGGGCGCGCCACCACCAGGCGGCGGCCGTGGCCAGCAGGAGGAATACGAAAAGGTTGCCCAAGGTCACTTCAAGGCTCCGCTCGGGAAGAGGCGCTCCAGCTTACCGAGTCTGTAGGAAAGCGGCGAGAGCCGCCGGTTCCCAGGTGGTGATTTGCGCCCCATACTGACACATCCAGTTGCAGGAATTCGTCATGTCGTCGCGCACTCCCCACGTCCTCGCCATCCAGTCCCACGTCGTCTTCGGCCATGCCGGCAACAGCGCCGCCGTGTTCCCGATGCGCCGCGTCGGGGTGAACGTCTGGCCGCTGAACACCGTGCAGTTCTCCAACCATACCCAGTATGGCCACTGGACCGGCCAGGTGCTGCCGCCGGAGCAGATTCCGGCGCTGGTGGAGGGCATCGCCGCCATCGGCGAGCTGGGCAACTGCGACGCCGTGCTCTCCGGCTACCTGGGCAGCGCCGCCCAGGGCCGCGCGATCCTCGAGGCGCTGGCGCGCATCCGCGAGGCCAACCCGCGGGCGATCTACCTGTGCGACCCGGTGATGGGCCATCCGGAGAAGGGCTGCATCGTAGCCCCGGAAGTCGGCGAGTTCCTGCTCCAGGAGGCCGCCGCGGTGGCCGACTACCTGTGCCCCAACCAGCTGGAGCTGGACAGCTTCTGCCAGCGCAGCCCGCAATCCCTGCAGGATTGCGTGGAGATGGCGCGCAGCCTGCTGGCGCGCGGCCCGAAGGCGGTGCTGGTGAAGCACCTGAACTACCCGGGCAAGCCGTCGGACGCCTTCGAGATGCTGCTGGTCAGCGCCGAGGGCAGCTGGCACCTGCGCCGCCCGCTGCTGGCCTTCCCGCGCCAGCCGGTGGGTGTCGGCGACCTGACTTCCGGCCTGTTCCTGGCCCGCCTGCTGCTGGGCGAGGCGCCCTGCACGGCCTTCGAGTTCACCGCCGCGGCGGTGCACGAAGTGCTGCTGGAGACCCAGCACTGCGGCAGCTACGAACTGGAACTGGTGCGCGCCCAGGACCGCATCGCCCACCCGCGGGTGCGTTTCGAGGCGAAGGCGATCTGAGGGCGGCGTCAACTCCTGTCGTCGAGGCGGGGCCGAAAGCGCTCGGCGCCCGCCGCGAACTCAAGCCGACTGCGGCAACCCATCCGGCTGCGGCGCAGGGGTGTCGTGCTGCTGCTCGACGCGCTGGTACATGCCCTGGGCGATCTCGCGTTCGCCCATGATCACCAGGTTGGCGCCGTTCTGTTCCAGGTATTCCACCTCGGCGTCGAAGTGCGCGCGGGCGATGATGTCCAGCTCGGGGTTGGCCGCGCGGGCGCGGCTGGCGATCTGCCCGGCCTCGAAGCCGTTGGGGATGGCGATCAGCAGCCAGCGCGCCGTGGTGATGTTGGCCAGGGCCAGCACTTCCGGGTTGGCGGCGTTGCCGACCACCACGCTCAGGCCGCGCTCGCGCAGTTCGGCGGCCTTCTCGCGCTTGTCCTCGATCACCACCAGCGGCGTGCCGTCCTTCTGCAGGCGCGCGCTGACCAGTTCGCCGACGCGGCCGTGGCCGATGAGGATGGCGTGCTCGTGTTCGCGCACCGGCGGCGGCAGGTCCTCGTCCTGCGCCTGGGCCTCGCTGGGCTGGGCGCCTTCCTTGCGCGCCTGCAGGCGCTCGATGGCGATGAACAGCAGCGGGTTGACCAGGATCGACAGGATGGCGCCGGCCAGCACCAGGTCGCGGCCCTGCTCGGGCAGCAGTTCGAGGGTCACGCCCAGGCCGACCAGGATGAAGGAGAACTCGCCGATCTGCGCCAGGCTGGCGGCGATGGTCAGCGCGGTGCTGTTGGGGTGGCCGAACAGGCGCACGATGACGTAGGCGGCCACCGACTTGCCGAAGACGATGACCAGGAAGGTGGCCAGCACCGGCAGCGGCTCGTGGATCAGGATCGCCGGGTTGAACAGCATGCCCACCGAGACGAAGAACAGCACGGCGAAGGCGTCGCGCAGGGGCAGCGAGTTTTCCGCCGCCTCGTGGCTGAGTTCGGATTCGTTGAGGATCATCCCGGCGAAGAAGGCGCCGAGGGCGAAGGACACGCCGAACACCACCGCCGAGCCGGTGGCGATACCCAGGGCGATGGCCAGCACGGCGAGGGTGAACAGCTCGCGCGAGCCGGTCGCGGCGATCTTCTCCAGGGCCCAGGGCACCACGCGGCGGCCGCCGAGGATCATCACCGCGACGAAGGCCACCACCTTGCCCAGGGTCAGCAGGATCGGCAGCAGGATGCCGCCGCTGGCGCCGTCCTCGGCCTTGCCGCCGAGGGTGCCGGCCAGAGCCGGCAGCAGCACCAGGGTGAGGACCATGGCCAGGTCTTCGACTATCAGCCAGCCGATGGCGATGCGCCCGCGCTTGGTGTCGATCAGCTGGCGTTGCTCCAGGGCGCGCAGCAGCACCACGGTGCTGGCCACCGACAGCGCCAGGCCGAACACCAGGCCGCCGCCCAGCGGCCAGCCCATCATCCAGGCCAGGCCCATGCCGAGCAGGGTGGCCACGCCGATCTGCACCACCGCGCCGGGGATGGCGATGGCCTTCACCGAGAGCAGGTCTTTCAACGAGAAGTGCAGGCCGACGCCGAACATCAGCAGGATCACCCCCAGTTCGGCGATTTCCGTCGACAGCGCCTGGTCGGCGACGTAGCCGGGGGTGAAGGGCCCGGCCAGCACGCCGGCCAGCAGGTAGCCGACCAGCGGCGAGATGCGCAGGCGGTTGGCCAGGGCGCCGAGGATGAAGGCCAGCACGAAGCCGACGGCGAGGGTGGTCAGTAGCGGTGTGTGGTGCATGGTCTGGGCTCCGGGCACGCAGGGAACCGCCGCCCCGGGAGGGTGGTGGTTCGAAGGTGGATCACGGGGGCAAACCCGCGGATTGGGCAAGTCTAGGCGCTGGCGAGGCTTTCGGCCTTGCCAACGCACAAGGTTAACTCGTTGACGCGCTGGACTTTTTCAGCGGCACTTGAGAAATCTTGTCAAGAAATGTCGGCATCCTTGTCCCATTCTTCACGAATTGCCTGGTAACGCTGCTCAAGTTCCTGGCGCAGCTGGCGACGCTGCTGCGCCTGGGCGAAACGCCGGCGCTCCTCCCGGGTGACCGGCTGCAGCGGCGGCACGGCGGTGGGTTTGCGCTCGTCGTCCAGCGCCACCATGGTGAAGAAGCAGCTGTTGGTGTGGCGCACGGATTTCTCGCGGATGTTCTCGGTGACCACCTTCACGCCGATCTCCATGGAGGTGCGGCCGGTGTAGTTGACCGAGGCGAGGAAGGTCACCAGTTCGCCGACGTGGATCGGCTCGCGGAAGATCACCTGGTCGACCGAGAGGGTCACCACGTAGTGGCCGGCGTAGCGGCTGGCGCAGGCGTAGGCGACCTCGTCGAGGTACTTGAGCAGGGTGCCGCCGTGGACGTTGCCGGAGAAGTTGGCCATGTCCGGGGTCATCAGGACGGTCATGCTGAGTTGGTGGTTGCCGGGTTCCATATCGCTCTCGCAAGGCGGGTGGGGGGTGCCAAGACTGGACGCACTGCGCCCAGCCCCGCGACACACTCTTTTCTATACCCCCCATTGGCCCCGGCGAACAGGGGCGCGCGCCAATCGCCGGGAGATTGGCGCGCGGCGCGGCTCAGCGGCCGGCGGAGAGGCCGAAGTCGATGGCCAGGTCGGCGCCGGTGATGGCTTCGGATTGCGGGCCGCAGAGGTACCAGACCAGGTCGGCGACCTCTTCCGGGCGGATGAAGCGCGCTTCCTTGCCCTGTGGATAATCCCGCAGCAGGCCGAGCTTGTAGGCGGCGGGGTTGCCCTGGCCGTAGCGCTCGGCCTGGTAGTCGAGCATCGGCGTGGCGATGTCGGCGGGGGATATGGCGTTGACGCGCACGCCGTCCGCGGCCAGCTCCAGGGCCAGGGTGCGGGTGAGCATGGTCAGCGCCGCCTTGCTCGCGCAGTAGGCCGCCGAGCCGCGGTAGGCCTGGCGCCCGGAGTCGCTGGAGATGTTCACGATGCAGCCGCGGTTGTCCTTGAGGTAGGGCGTGGCGGCCTGGCACATGTAGAACGCGGCCTTGAGGTTGACCCCCAGGACCAGGTCGAAGTCGTCCTCGTTGAAGCTCTCCACCGGCCCCTCGCGCCAGACCCCGGCGGCGTTGACCAGCGCGTCCAGGCGGCCGGTGCGGGCGAGGATGTCCGCCACCAGGCTCTGGCAGTTGTCCGCCCGGCGCAGGTCGGCCACGGCGCTGGCATCCAGCGGCACCTGGGCGTTGAGCGCGTGCAGCCCGCTCTTGTCGACGTCGGTGGCGGCGATGCGCCAGTGGCTCTGGGCGAAGCGCTTGGCGATGGCCTTGCCGAGGCCGCCGGCGGCCCCGGTGATCAGAACAACGGGTGTGCTCATTGACTGAGTGATCTCCCTGCCTGATAGGGAAACGGCGCGCCGTCAGGCAGTGGCGGCACGCCGCAAGGAAGAGGGCCGCACGGGCGGCCCTCTGTCTCTACTGACCAAGAAAAGACCAGAATCTTCGCTTTGCCAGGGTAATTTTTTCGTAAATCCCGCTGGAGCTTTCGTAGGCGACTGATGGTCGCCGTGGCTCAGGCGTGGTGCAGGTACCAGCGCCAGTCCTGTTCGCCGACCTCGCCCATGAATTGCCGGTATTCCTCCCACTTGATGGCCAGGAATACCTTGAGGAACTCCTCGCCCAGCGCCTCGCGGGCCCAGCTGGAGGCCTCCAGGGCGCGCAGCGCGGTGAGCCAGTCGGTGGGCAGGAACTCGCGGGCCTGCTCGTAGCCGTTGCCCTCGATGGCCGCGCCCGGGTCGAGCTGTTCGCGGATGCCCTTGTGGATGCCGGCGAGAATCGCCGCGGCGGCCAGGTAGGGGTTGGCGTCGGCGCCGCAGATGCGGTGCTCGATGTGCCGGCTCTTGGCCGGGCCGCCAGGCACGCGGAAGGACACGGTGCGGTTATTCACCCCCCAGCTCTTGGCCAGCGGCGCGTAGCTGTTGGCCTGGAAGCGGCGGAAGGAGTTGGCGTTGGGGCAGAAGATGGCCAGGGAGTCGAGCAGGGTGGCCATCATGCCGCCGATGGAGTGCCGCAGCAGCGGCGTGCCTTGTGGGCCTTCAAGGTCGGAAAGCTCGCTGGCGTAGAGGTTGTTGCCCTGTTCGTCGGCCAGGCTGACGTGCAGGTGCATGCCGCTGCCGGCACGGTCGCCGAACGGCTTGGCCATGAAGCAGGCCTGCAGCCCGTGCTTGTTGGCCACGCCCTTGACCAGGCGCTTGTAGCGCACGCCTTCGTCGATGGCCTGGAGCACGTCGAAGCGGTGCTCCAGGGTCAGTTCCAGCTGGCCGGGGGCGTATTCGGAGATGGCCGTGCGCACCGGCAGGCCCTGGGCCTCGCAGGCGGCGTAGAGGTCGTCGAGGAAGGGCTGTACCTGTTCCAGCTCGTACACGCCGTAGACCTGCGGCGCCTGCGGGCGCACGCCGTTCATCTGCAGCGCCGGCTGCGGGCGGCCCTGGGCGTCGCGCTGCTTGTCCAGCAGGTAGAACTCCAGTTCCACCGCCATCACCGGGTGCAGGCCCTCGGCCTTGAGCCGCTCGACCACACGCACCAGCGCCTGGCGCGGGTCCGCCGGGGTGGCCGGCAGGCCCTGGGTCGGGTGCATGCTGACCTGCAGCTGGCCGGTGGGCGAGCTGCGCCAGGGCTGCAGGGTCAGGCTGCCGGGCAGCGGGTAGGTCCAGCAGTCGGCGTCGGCGACTTCCCAGACCAGCCCGGTGCCTTCGACGTCCTCGCCCTGCACGGTGAGCGCGAGGATCGAGCTGGGCAGCGGCCGGCCGTTGTCGTAGATGGCCAGCAGCTCATCGCGGTGCAGCAGCTTGCCGCGCGGGATGCCGTTGGCGTCGATGATGAACAGCTCGATGCTGCGCACCTCGGGGTGCGCGGCGAGGAAGGCTTCGGCTTCCTTTCGATCGGCGAATTGCATGATGGTCCTCGGTTGGCGCTTGGCGCCGGGGATTTTTGCTTTTCGTAGGAGCGAGGGGGACGCCTAGTTCTTGCTCGCGAACCCGCCCCGCTGCGGATTTGCAAAGAGCGTTCGCGAGCAAGCTCGCTCCTACAGGTTCGGGTGCAGCTGTGGTGATGGGTATCGCAAGCTCAACCCATCCTACGAAGAGCAGTGCTTCCTGGAACCGTAGGAGCGGATTCATCCGCGATCCGCCGGCAGGCGGCGGAAGGCATCGCGGACGGAGTCCGCTCCTGCGACGGTATTTCGGGTGGGCCCAGGGGCGCGTTGCATCAAGCTTCCCGCGCGCCAGGAATCGCCAGCAGCTCGGTGATGCCCGCGTCGAGGGTGTCGATCAGGCGGTCGACGTCGGCTTCGCTGGTGTCCGGGCAGCACAGGGTCATGTTGTGGAACGGCGTGATCAGGATGCCGCGGTTGATCAGGTACAGGTGCAGGGCCATCTGCAGTTCGTCGTGGAAGGCCGCTTCGGCCTCGGCGCCGGTGCGTGGCGAGACCGGGCAGAACTGGAATTCGCTGCGCGCGCCCAGCTCGGTCACCGACCACTTCAGGCCGTGCTTGGCGATCAGCCGGCGGAAGCCGTCGGCCAGGCGCCTGGCCAGCGGCAGCATGTACTCGTAGGCGGCCTGGGTCATCACCTGTTCCAGGTTGGCGCGCATGCAGTGCATGGCCAGGGCGTTGGCCGAGAGGGTGGTGCCCATGCCGCTGTGGCCGTGGCCATGGCTGTCTTCCTGGGCCTTCTGCCGCGAGGCGAGCATCTTCTCGGCCATTTCCGCGCTGCAGCCGAAGATGCCGCAGGGCACGCCGCCGGCGATCGGCTTGCCGACCACGAAGAAGTCCGGGTCGAGGTTCCACAGTTTCGTGCAGCCGCCGATGCCGGTGGAGATGGTGTGGGTTTCGTCGATGATCAGCAGCGCGCCGTACTTGCGCGTCAGCTCACGGCACTTCTGCAGGAAGCCCGGATCGGGCAGGACCATGCCGATGTTGGTCATCGCCGGCTCGCACAGCAGGGCGCAGACGTCGCCCCTGGCCAGCGCGGCTTCCAGCGCTGCCGCGTCGTTGAAGGGGATGGAGCGGCTGTACTGGGTCAGGTCGTAGGCCTGGCCGACCAGGCCGGAGCGCGGCACGGTCTCGCCGTCGCGGTAGCGCACCATGACGTCGTCGACGGTGCCGTGGTAGCAGCCGTCGAACACCAGCAGGGTGTTGCGCCCGGTGATGGCGCGGGCCCAGCGCAGCACGTAGCGGTTGGAGTCGGTGGCGGTGGCGGTGACCTGCCAGAACGGCAGGCCGAAGCGCGCGGCCAGCAGTTCGCCGCAGACCACGGCGTCTTCGCCCGGGAGCATGGTGGTCAGGCCGTTGTTGGCCTGTTCGGCGATGGCGCGGGCCACCGGGTCCGGCGAGTGGCCGAACATGGTGCCGGTGTCGCCCAGGCAGAAGTCGACGTACTCGTGGCCGTCCACGTCGTAGAAGCGGGCGCCCTTGGCGCGCTCGACGAACAGCGGGCAGGGGGTGGACCAGTCGGCCATCCAGTGCATGGGCACGCCGGCGTACAGCGAGTTGCGCGCGCGCTCGGCCAGGGCCACGGATTTCGGGTTCTGTTCCAGGAAGCGTTGGCGTTCGCGGGCGGTGAACACATCCACGGCCTGTTGGGCGATTCCGCTGGCGGTCATCTTGCACACCTCGTTTGTTTTTTTGCACATCTTCCGTTTGTGATCACAAAAAAGTCAATACATGCTGCGAGACGCCTGTTAATCTTTCTTCTCAACAGAATTTGTGATCACAAACCAGAATGGCTCATGGGAGCGCACTGGCAAGGCCGGGTGGCGCTCGCCGCGAATGCCTGATCGGAACAAGGGAAAAGAAGATGACGCACAACTGCAGCCTGACCTTCGCCCAACTGCCGGCGCCGCCGGCCTGCGCGGAGTGACGCCATGGCCGAGAACCTCCAGCAACAGCTGTACCAGAACCTGCGCCAGGCCCTGCTCAGCGGGCGCTTCCAGCCAGGCGAGCGGTTGAAGATCCGCGATCTGGCCGACGAATGGGGCACCAGCCCGATGCCGGTGCGCGCCGCGTTGCAGCGGCTGGTCGCCGAGGGTGCCCTGGAGGGCGAGCCGCAGCGCTCGCTGCGGGTGCCGCTGATGACCCGCGAGCGCTTCCTGCAGATCCTGCAGATTCGCCAGTCACTGGAGGGGCTTGCGGTGGAGGACGGGGTGCCGCGCCTGCAAGGGGCGGACATCGAGGTCCTGCAGGCCTGTACCGAAGCCATGGAGGAGGCCGTGCGGCGGCGCGACGTGCAGGCCTACCTGGAGCACAACAGCCGCTTCCACCTGACGCTCTACCGCGCCTGCGGCAACCCTACGCTATTGCGCATGATCGAGGCGCTGTGGCTGCAGGTCGGGCCTTTCTTCAACCGGCTGTTCACCGGCGCCGACCTGTCGCTGCGCCTGAACGACTTCCACGGCCAGGCCCTGGACGCCATCCGGCGGGGCGATGCCCGCGGCGCGCGGGCGGCCGTCGAGCAGGACCTGGCCTACTTCGGCCAATACCTGCTGAATCTGCTGGCGCTGGAGTCGGGGGCGAGCGTGACGCGCTGAGGGCGCGTCACTCGGTCTTGATGTAGCGGACGTTTTCCTTGCGGATGAGGATCGTCTGCCCGTCGAGTTGCTCGAACTCGTAGTAGTCGTGGTACTTGTCGAAATCGGCATGGTCCTTTACCAGGACCTCGCTGCCGTCGTTCAGCATCACTACGGCCTTGTCGGCACAGCCGGCCAGGCCGAACAGCAGCGCGCTGAGGAGTAGGAATTTCAGCTTCATAGAGTCTCCAAGGGACATCGTGGACCGGCCTTGGCAGAAGGTTTGGGTACACGCTCGGTAGCCACTGTGACAACCGCTCCGCTTGGAAATTCAGTGCTCCGGGCTCAGGTGTCCAACCATACGTCGCGTGCCCAGGTCCACACCGAGTCCCAGGTTTCCTCGGTCAGTTCGCCGTCCGCCCAGAGCACCACCTCGCCGTCCTGGGCCACCGCATAGTAGTCGTCACCATCGGCGCAGAGCGGTATCAGCTCGCGCGGCAGGCCCATCGCCCAGGCCACCGCGGCCACCTCCGGCAGGTAGGTATGGGAGTGTGGGTCGGTCACCGTGACCGGCTCCAGGCGGCCGTAGATGACGTCGCTGACCTTGAGGAGGAACTCGCGGAATTCCGACGGAAGGCCGATCAGCAGCTCTTCCTCGATCTCCACCAGCAGTTCCTCGTCCGGCAGCTCCAGGGGGACAGGGACGGGCTCGTTGAGTTCACGCAATTGGTCGATGACGTCTTCCACGGCAGGGGCCTCTCGATTGACTGGGGCGCTTTATACAGTAGTAGCCGGGCCTGGGCGCAAGTTCACGTTGGGGGTGTTTGGCGGACGAGTGGAAGGGATTGGGGTGGGGGCTGTCCTGAGCGGCTTGTCAGTCAGGCGCCATCCTCCCCCCCCCGTCATTCCCGCGAACGCGGGAACCCAGAGACTTCTTGTTTGGGTGTGTTTGCGCCGCTTCGGCGTGCTCGGATGTTTTTTGTTTCGCCCCCTCGGGCGAGTCCCTTTTTGTCAAACGCCACAAAAGGAACCAAAAAGGCTTGCCCCAACATACGGGCCCGATAAAGCCGGGCTACCCTCACGAACTCCCCCGCCACGGAGGCCCGCCCCGAGGGTACGTCCCTGTAGCCCGCGGGGCTCTCGCGACATCCATGTCGCATGACCTCCTGAGCGGGGGTTTCGCTCGGCCTTCTGAAGGGGCGTTCCGGTGCGCGCGGATGTTTCTCTGGAAATCCCAAGAGCAAAAGCCAGAGCAGAGCTGCTTTTGCTTTTCGTAGGAGCGAGCTTGCTCGCGAACCCTGGGTTCCCGCGTTCGCGGGAATGACGGGGTGGGGTTAGGCGTCCCAGGATGACTC
>NZ_FOLS01000014.1 GCF_900112375.1 Pseudomonas citronellolis
CGCCAGCGAGGTTTATCGTGCGCTGCTCAGGCGGCATGGCCTGGTGTTGAGCATGAGCCGCAAGGGAAATTGCTGGGACAACGCGGTCATGGAACGCTTCTTCCTGAACCTGAAAATGGAGCGGGTCTGGCAACGTGACTACGCCAATCATGCCGAGGCTATGACCGATATCGCCGACTACATCGTCGGCTTCTACAACAACGTGCGTCTGCACTCCAGCTTGGGCTATCTGCCACCCACCCGCTACGAGCGCAGGCCACCCAGACAACCTATCGAAGTGTCCGAAATTATTTGACCACCACATGAGTCAGCCGGCAGCGCCAAAGGTTTCCGGCTGAAACCATCACCTCTCTCGGCACAGACTGCCCCCTCTCCCTTCAGGGAGAGGGCTGGGGAGAGGGGCTCTTCGAAGCCCCCACCGAAGCCCCACCCACAAACACCCCCCGATCCTCCCGCGGACAAACTCCGAACCTGGCCCGATAACTGCGCGACAGATACGAAGGCGACTCGAACCCACAGGCCAGCCCCACCTCCAGCACGCTCATCTCCGTCTGCCGCAGCAACTGCCGGGCCTTGTCCAGGCGCAAGCCGAGGTAGAAGTTCGACGGCGTGTCATGCAGATGCAGGCGGAACAGGCGCTCCAGCTGGCGGCGGGTGACCTGGATGCGTTCGGCCAGGTCCAGGGTGGAGAGCGGCGGCTCGGTGTGCCTTTCCATCTCGCCCAGCACCTGGATCAGCTTCTTGTTGGTCACCCCGTAGCGCGTCGCCAGTTGCAGGCGCTGGTGGTCCTGGCGGGTGCGGATGCGCCCGACCACGAATTGCTCGGAAACCTGCACCGCCAGCTCCGGTCCCTGGGCGCGGGCGATCAGGTCGAGCATCAGGTCGATGGACGCCGTGCCGCCGGCGGAGGTGATGCGCGAGCCGTCGATCTCGAACAGCTCCTGGGTCGCCTGCAACTGTGGATAAGTCTCCCGGAAGGCGTCCAGCGCCTCCCAGTGCAGCGTGCAGCGATGGCGGTCGAGCAGCCCGGCCTCGGCGAGGACGAAGCTGCCGGTGTCGATGCCGCCGAGGGTCACGCCTTCGCGGTCGAGGCGGCGCAGCCAGTGCAGCAGCGCCGGGGTGCAAGCCTGCAGCGGGTCGAAGCCGGCCACCACGAACAGCGTGTCGCCGCGGCCCAGGGCCTCCAGGGCGCCGTCGGCGTTCATCGACATGCCGCTGCTGGCCAGCACCGGGCCGCCGTCGACGCTCAGCAGGTGCCAGCGGTAGAGCCCGCCGCGGAAGCGGTTGGCGACACGCAGCGGCTCCACGGCGGAGATGAACCCCATCAGGGAAAAACCGGGCAGCAGGAGGAACCAGAAGTCATTCGACATGGCGTCATCCAGGCGATTCGAGCGGCGATCCGTTGGTATGGAACATTTGCCCGGCCCTGGCAATGGCCGAGGTCGCCAGCGTGCAAGTGCAGGTCGCCGGAGTGCGATTTTCCGTCGCAGGCTGTGCGTAATTTGAACACCAGCCACCGCCTCGCGGGGCCATGACACAACAACGATAACCACTGCCGCAAAGGCCTTGAGGAGAAGTCATGAAGCTATCGATCAAAGCGGGCGCCTGCGCCGCGCTGTTCACCCTGGTCAGCAGCGCCTGGGCCGCCGAGCCGGCGTCGTGCCAGAACGTGCGCATGGGCTCGGTGAACTGGACCGACGTGGTGGCCAGCAGCGCCGTGGCCGAGGCCCTGCTCGACGGCCTGGGCTACAAGGTCAAGCAGACCAGCGCCTCGCAGCAGATCATCCTGGCCGGCATGGCCGACAAGCAGCTCGACGTCTTCCTCGGCTACTGGCAGCCGACCATGCAGCCGGTGGCCAAGCCCTACCTGGACAAGCAGCAGATCGAAGTCATCACCCCGGCCACCCTGGGCGACGCGCAGTCCACCTACGCGGTGCCCACCTACGTCTACGACGGCGGCCTGAAGACCTTCGCCGACATCGCCAAATTCCGCGACAAGCTGGACAACAAGATCTACCTGATCGAGCCGGGCAGCGGCTCCAACCGCATCACCGCGGACATGATCGCCAAGGACAAGTTCGGCCTGAAGGGCTTCCAGGTCGTCGAGTCCAGCGAGGCCGGCATGCTCACCGCGGTCAAGCGCGCCATCAAGCGCCAGCAGTGGGTGGTGTTCTTCGGCTGGAAACCGCACCCGATGAACCTGCAGATCGACATGAAATACCTCACCGGCAGCGACGACGTGTTCGGCCCCAACGAAGGCGCCGCCACCGTCTCCATCATGACTGCCACCGGCTACCAGGAGCAGTGCGGCAACGTCGCCAAGCTGCTGCACAACCTGCGCTTCAGCAGCCAGGAAGTCAGCCAGGTGATGGAACCCATCCTCGACCGCAGCCAGCCGCTGGACGCCGCCCGCACCTGGCTCAAGGCCCATCCCGACCAGCTCAAGGCCTGGCTCGCCGGGGTGACCACCTTCGACGGCAAGCCGGCCGAGCCCGCCTTCGTCGCCAGCCTCAAGTAAACCAACCACGCCCCACCCTTGCGCGGCCCGCCCGCCGCGCAGGGAACCCCTATGCCTGAAGAAAGGACAGCCACCGTGAACCATGAAGTCATAGTCACCTGCGCAGTGACCGGCGCCGGCGACACCGTCGGCAAGCACCCGGCCATTCCCGTCACCCCCAAGGAAATCGCCGCCGCCGCCATCGAGGCGGCCAAGGCCGGCGCCACCGTGGCCCACTGCCACGTGCGCGACCCGCAGACCGGCAAGCCCAGCCGCGACGTGAACCTCTACCGCGAAGTGGTGGAGCGCATCCGCGAGAGCGACACCGACGTCATCATCAACCTCACCGCCGGCATGGGCGGCGACCTGGAGATCGGCAAGGGCGAGCAGCCCCTGGAATTCGGCGCCGGCACCGACCTGGTCGGCCCGCTGGAGCGCCTGGCCCACGTCGAGGCGCTGCTGCCGGAAATCTGCACCCTGGACTGCGGCACCCTGAACTTCGGCGACGGCGACTTCATCTACGTCTCCACCCCGGCCCAGCTGCGCGCCGGCGCCAAGCGCATCACCGAACTGGGGGTGAAGGCCGAGCTGGAAATCTTCGACACCGGCCACCTGTGGTTCGCCAAGCAGATGCTCAAGGAAGGCCTGCTGGAAGACCCGCTGATCCAGATCTGCCTGGGCATCCCGTGGGGCGCGCCGGCCGACACCACCACCATGAAGGCCATGGCCGACAACATCCCCGAGGGCCTCACCTGGGCCGGCTTCGGCATCGGCCGCTCGCAGATGCCCATGGTCGCCCAGGCCATGCTGCTGGGCGGCAACGTGCGGGTGGGCCTGGAAGACAACATCTGGCTGGACCGCGGCGTGCACGCCAGCAACGGCAGCCTGGTGGAGCGCGCCATCGAGATCATCGAACGCCTCGGCGGCCGCGCCCTCACCCCGGCCGAAGGGCGCAAGAAGATGAACCTCAAGCCCCGCCCCTGAAACCCGCTTTTCGCAGGAGCGAGCTTGCTCGCGAACGGCTCCGCAGCGGACCCGGTTCGCGAGCAAGCTCGCTCCTACAGGCAATCCCCCTTTCCCGCTGGAGCCCTTCATGTCCTACATCACCGAAATCAAGACCTTCGCCGCCCTCGGCAGCGGCGTCATCGGCAGCGGCTGGATCGCCCGCGCCCTGGCCCACGGCCTCGACGTGGTCGCCTGGGACCCGGCGCCGGGCGCCGAGGCCGCCCTGCGCCAGCGCGTGGCCAACGCCTGGCCGGCGCTGCAGAAGGCCGGGCTGGTGCCCGGCGCGTCCCAGGAACGCCTGAAGTTCGTCGACACCATCGAGGAATGCGTGCGCGACGCCGACTTCATCCAGGAAAGCGCCCCCGAGCGCCTGGACCTGAAGTGCGAGCTGCACGCCAAGATCAGCGCCGCCGCCAAGCCCAACGCGCTGATCGGCTCCAGCACCTCGGGCCTGCTGCCCAGCGAGTTCTACGCCGACGCCACGCACCCCGAACGCTGCGTGGTCGGCCACCCGTTCAACCCGGTGTACCTGCTGCCGCTGGTGGAAGTGGTGGGCGGCGAGAAGACCGACCCGGCGGCCATCCAGGCGGCCATCGCGGTGTACCGCAGCCTGAGCATGCGCCCGCTGCACGTGCGCAAGGAAGTCCCCGGCTTCATCGCCGACCGCCTGCTCGAAGCGCTCTGGCGCGAAGCCCTGCACCTGGTCAACGACGGCGTCGCCAGCACCGGCGAGATCGACGACGCCATCCGCTTCGGCGCCGGCCTGCGCTGGTCGTTCATGGGCACCTTCCTGACCTACACCCTGGCCGGCGGCAACGCCGGGATGCGCCACTTCATGGCCCAGTTCGGCCCGGCCCTGCAACTGCCCTGGACCTACCTGCCGGCGCCGGAACTGACCGAATCGCTGATCGACAAGGTGGTCGAAGGCACCAGCGAACAGCAGGGCAACCGCAGCATCGCCGAGCTGGAACGCTACCGCGACGACTGCCTGCTGGCAGTGCTCGGCGCCATCAAGGACACCAAGGCACGCCACGGCTTCGCCTTCGTCGACTAAGAACCTGCCAGGATTTGCTGCGCGTCGGCATAACTGCGTTAAAAACAGGCGGTGACTGCTCATTTACGGCAAGTAAACTCCGCGTCCCCGCCTGTTTTTGCCTTGTTCTGCTCTAGCTCGCGAAATCCTGATCAGGTTCTACCCTGTCTATCCGCCCACTCCGAACCGCCCCCTCTCCCGCTTGCGGGAGAGGGTTGGGGAGAGGGGCTCTGTCGGAAGCGCACCCATGCCCACCCTGAAAACCTACGAAACCCCGGTACTGACCGAGTGGACCGACTACAACGGCCACCTGCGCGACGCCTATTACCTGCTGATCTTCAGCTACGCCACCGACGCCCTGATGGACCACCTGGGTCTGGACAGCGCCAGCCGCGAGGCCAGCGGCCACTCGCTGTTCACCCTGGAGGTGCACCTGAACTACCTGCACGAAGTGAAGCAGGGCGAGCCGGTGGAAGTGCGCACCCAACTGCTGGCCCACGACCGCAAGCGCCTGCACGTGCACCACACGCTGCACCGCCCCGGCGAGGACGAACCGCTGGCGGCCAGCGAACAGATGCTGCTGCACGTGAGCCTGGACGGCCCGCGCTCGGCGCCCTTCGAGGGCGTGGTGCTGGAGCGCGTGCTGGCCCTGGCCGAGGCGCACCGCGGCCTGCCGCGGCCGGCGCACGTCGGCCGCGTGATCGGCCTGCCGGGCTGAACATGGCGCGCGAGTACCCGCTGTCCGCCGGCATGGCGGACTTCGTCGCGCGCACCCGCGCCTTCGTCAGCGCCGATCCCTCACTGGCGGCACAGCGCAAGGCCTACTCGCGCATGGCCGCCGCCTTCACCCCACCGCGCCCGCCGGGCCTGCGGGTGAGCGACCTGGCCCTGGCCGGCCTGCCGCCACTGCGCCTGTTCCGTCCGGCGGGCACACCGCCGGCAACGGGCTGGGCGGCGTTGCTGTTCCTCCACGGCGGCGGCTGGATGCTCGGTGACCTCGACTCCCACGCCCTCTTCTGCGCCGAACTGGCCGCCCGCCTGGGACTGCTGGTGGTGGCGGTGGACTACCGGCTGGCCCCGGAACACCCCTTCCCCGCCGCCCTGCAGGACAGCCTGGCAGCCTGGCGCGCCCTGTGCGACGGCGCGCTGGACGAACCCCTCGACCGCACCCGCCTGGCGGTGGCCGGCGACAGCGCCGGCGGCAACCTGGCCGCCGCCCTGTGCCTGGCCCTGCGCGATGCGGGCGAGGCGCAGCCGCGGGTCCAGGTGCTGGTCTATCCGGCCCTGGGTGACGAGGCTACGGATTCGCGAGTCGAGTGTGCGGATGCGCCGTTGTTGTCCGCCGCTGACATGCGGGTGTGCATCGATGCCTATTTGCCTGATCCATTGCAACGGCATCGGCCTCTTGCCTTGCCTTTGCGTGCCCATGATTTCGCTGGGTTGGCGCCGGCGTTCGTGGGTGTGGCCGAGTTCGATCCGTTGCGGGATGACGGGCGGCGCTACGCCGAGCGGCTGCGCAGGGATGGGGTGGAGGTGGACTATTTTCCCGGTCCGGGGTTGGTCCACGGCTGCCTGCGGGCGCGGGAACTGCCGGAAGTGGACAGGTTGTATGAGGCGCTGTTCGAGGCGCTGGCCCGCCGTCTGGATTGAGCGCAGGCGCTTTTCCGCTTTTCCGCTTTTCCGCTTTTCCGCTTTTCGTAGGAGCGAGCTTGCTCGCGAATGGCGTTCTGCTGGTCAGGTTCGGTGCATATCCTGAAGAACGCCCTCTCCCTAACCCTCTCCCTGAAGGGAGAGGGGACCGTTGGGCAGATGCTGATGTTCTGGAGTCAGCCGGCAACACCGAAGGTTTCCGGCTGAAACCATCACTTCTCTCGGCACGGACAAGCCCCCTCTCCCTTCAGGGAGAGGGTTGGGGAGAGGGAGCGGAGTCAACCCAGCGCGCCAGTACCACCGGGAGACCTGGTTCGCGAGCAAGCTCGCTCCTACGAAAAGCCAGCCAGGGCGAACAACAAAAAAATCCCCCGCCGCGCCCGACGCGCGACAGGGGACGAAAGCGAGCCGTCAAGGCTCCCAGTGTGACAAGCACCTACTTCGGTATCGACCGCAGCGGTATGGCTCCAGTGTGGCTGCTTCGCCAACTTCGGGTTTGCCGAAAACGACGTGCGCGTATCCGCCGCGGACAGGCAACGAAACTAGGCACGGCCCCTTAAGCAATCCTTAAGGCGACGACATCGAGAATCCTTCTTGTTTGCATTCTCAGCCGCCGCCGATCCCCGCGCCGCGCGGCCCTGCCCCAGGTGAAACCATGCTGGTCCCCTTCCTGATCATGCTCCGCGAGGGCATGGAGGCCGCGCTCATCGTCGGCATCATCGCCAGTTACCTGCGCCGCACCGGGCGCGCGCACTGGATGCCGGCGGTGTGGATCGGGGTGTTCCTCGCCGCCGCCCTGGCGCTGTTCGTCGGCGCCGGGCTGGAGCTGGCCAGCGCCGAGTTCCCGCAGAAGCAGCAGGAACTGTTCGAGGCCCTGGTGGGCCTGGCCGCGGTGGCCATCCTCACCTCCATGGTGTTCTGGATGCGCAAGATGGCGCGCTCCATCAAGGGCGAGCTGCAGGCCGCACTGGACCAGGCCTTCCACTCCCGCCACCAGGGTTATGCGCTGATCGCCATGGTGTTCCTCGCCGTGGCCCGCGAGGGCCTGGAGACGGTGTTCTTCCTGCTCGCCGTGTTCCAGCAGAGCGAGGGCCCCGGGGCGCCGCTGGGGGCGCTGCTCGGCCTGGCGCTGGCGGTGGCCCTGGGCTACGGCATCTACAGCGGCGGCGTGCGCCTGAACCTGGCGCGCTTCTTCCGCTGGACCGGGCTGTTCATCCTGGTGGTGGCCGCCGGCATCCTCGCCAACGCGGTGCGCTCGCTGCACGAGGCCGGGGTCTGGAACCTGCTGCAGGCACCCCTGTGGGACAGCGGCGCCAGCCTGCCCGAGGACGGCGCCCTGGGCTCGCTGCTGGCCGGGCTGTTCGGCTACCAGCAGAGCCCCACCCTGAGCACCCTCGGCGCCTGGCTGGCCTACCTGGCGCTGAGCCTGACGCTGTTCTTCCTGCCGCCGCGCCCCGCGGCCCCTGCCCGGAGCACCGCCGAATGAGCCTGCCGGAACCCCAGCCGCCGGTGGGCGCCCGCCGCCTGCTGCTCAACGCCGCGGTGGCGGCCTCGGCGGCCCTGGCCGTGCTCGCCGCGGCGGCCTTCTACTACGCCGCGCGCCATGCCCACCAGGCCAAGCTGGAAAACGACGAAGTACAGGTCACGGTGCTGCCCCACGGCTGCCAACCCAACGCCCTGAGCGTGCCGGCCGGGCAGGCGCGCTTCCGCATCCTCAACCGCTCCGACCGCGCGGTGGAGTGGGAAATCCTCGACGGCGTGATGGTGGTGGAGGAACGCGAGAACATCGCCCCGGGCATGAGCCAGTCGCTCTCGGCCTACCTCGCCCCCGGCGACTACCAGGTCACCTGCGGCCTGCTCAGCAACCCCCACGGCAGCCTGCACGTCACCCCCAGCGCGGCCGCCAGCGCCGCCCAGCAGGCGCGCTCGCCGCTGCTGGACTTCGTCGCCCCGCTGGCCGAATACCGCGTCTACCTGGCCGGCCAGTTGCGCCAGTTGCAACGCGCCCTGGAGGCCCTGAGTCAGGCCCTGGCGGCCAACGACCTCGGCGCCGCGCGCACGCACTACCTGGAAGGCCGCGCCGCCTACCAGCGCATCGCCGCCAGCGCCCAGCGCCTGGCCGAGCTGGACAACCGCATCGCCCCGCGCGCCGACGCCTTCGAACAGCGCGAGCAGGACCCGGCCTTCGGCGGCTTCCACCGCATCGAGTACGGCCTGTTCGCCCAGGACTCGACCGCCGGCCTGGCGCCGGTCGCCACGCAACTGCAGGCCGACGTCGCCGCCCTGAAGGACGCCCTCATGGCCCAGTCGCTGCCGCCAGAACAGCTCTCCGGCAACACCGCGCGGCTGCTGCGCAACCTGGCCGAGCAACGCGTGAACGGCGACGAGGAACGCTACAGCCACAGCGACCTGGCCGGCTTCGCCGCCAACCTGGAGGGCGCGCGCAAGGTCATCGACCTGCTGCGCCCGCTGCTGCAACGCAAGGCCGCCGAACTGCCCGCGCGCCTGGACGCCGCCGCCGCGGCGCTCGACACCGGCCTCGCGCAACTGGCCGGCAAGCCCTACGACCAGATCACGGCCGCCCAGCGCCAGCAGCTGGCCGCCGCGGCCGCCCGCCTGGCCGAGGCGCTGGACGCCGTGGCGCCGGCCCTGGGCCTGGCCCAACCCTGATCCGAGGAAGTACCGATGCACAGTAACGACGACAGCCCCGCCAACGCCCAACGCCGCCGCGTGCTGCTCGGCCTCGGCGCCGCCGGCGTGGCCCTGGCCGGCGCCAGCCTGGCGGGCCCGGCGCGGGCAGCCGACACCGCGGCCGTCACCCACGCGCCGGCCAGCGAACGCACCCAGGAGCGCAACGCCTGGTTCGGCCGCCACCAGCCGGGCATCGTCACGCCGCGCCCGGCGGCCGGGATGATCGTCGCCTTCGACGTGCTGGCCAGCGACCGCGCCGGCCTGGAGCGGCTGTTCCGGGTGCTCGACGAGCGCATCCGCTTCCTCATGGCCGGCGGAGCGGTGCAGCAGGTCGACCCCAAGCTGCCGCCGCTGGACTCGGGCATCCTCGGCCCGGTGGTGATCCCGGACAACCTGACCGTCACCGTCTCGGTGGGCGACTCGCTGTTCGACGAGCGCTTCGGCCTGGCCGCGCGCAAGCCACGCCACCTGCAACCCATGGCCGGCTTCCCCAACGACGCCCTGGACCCGGCGCGCTGCCACGGCGACCTGTGCCTGCAGTTCTGCGCCAACACCCCGGACACCAACATCCACGCCCTGCGCGACATCGTGAAGAACACCCCGGACCTGCTGCTGGTGCGCTGGAAGCAGGAAGGCAGCGTGCCGGTGCAGCCCAGCCGCCCCGGCCAGACCACCGAGAGCGCGCGCAATTTCCTGGGCTTCCGCGACGGCTCGGCCAACCCCGACTCCAGCGACGAGGCGGCCATGCGCCGCATCGTCTGGGTGCAGCCCGGCAGCGGCGAGCCGGCCTGGGCGGCGGGCGGCAGCTACCAGGCGGTGCGCATCATCCGCAACTTCGTCGAACGCTGGGACCGCACCCCGCTGCAGGAGCAGGAAAGCATCATCGGCCGGATCAAGGCCAGCGGCGCGCCCCACGACGGCCGGGTGGAAACCGACGTGCCGGACTATGCCCGCGACGCCGAGGGCAAGCGCACGCCGCTGGACGCCCACATCCGCCTGGCCAACCCGCGCACCGCGCAGAGCCAGGCCAACCTCATCCTGCGCCGGCCGTTCAACTACTCCAACGGCGCGGCCAGCAACGGCCAGCTGGACATGGGCCTGCTGTTCATCTGCTACCAGGCGGACCTGGCGCGCGGCTTCATCGCCGTGCAGACGCGCCTGAACGGCGAGCCGCTGGAGGAATACCTGAAGCCGCAAGGCGGCGGCTACTTCTTCGTCCTGCCCGGGGTCACCGGGCCGGACGACTTCCTCGGCCGCAGCCTGCTGGCCTGAACAACGACAACGCACTGGAGCCATCGGACATGAAACGCACCTCCCTCGCCCTGCTGTTCAGCCTCGGCCTGCTCGCCGCGCCGCTGGCCACCTTCGCCGTCACCGGCTCGCCGCTGGACCTGGTCGGCCCCATCGCCGACTACAAGCTCTACGTCACCGACAACCTCGACGAGCTGGTCAAGCGCACCCAGCAGTTCACCGACGCGGTGAAGCAGGGCGACCTGGCCACGGCGAAGAAGCTCTACGCGCCGACCCGCGTGTTCTATGAGTCGATCGAACCGGTGGCCGAGCTGTTCAGCGACCTGGACAGCGCCATCGACTCCCGCGAGGACGACCACGAGAAAAAGGTCGACGCCCCGGACTTCACCGGCTTCCACCGCATCGAGTACGGCCTGTTCACCAAGAACAGCACCGAGGGCCTCGGCCCGCTGGCCGACAAGCTGATGGCCGACGTGCACGAGCTGCGCAAGCGCGTGGAAGGCCTGCCCTTCCCGCCGGAGAAGGTGGTCGGCGGCGCCGCCGCGCTGATGGAAGAAGTGGCCGCGACCAAGGTCAGCGGCGAGGAAGACCGCTACAGCCACACCGACCTGTACGACTTCCAGGGCAACGTCGACGGCGCCAAGAAGATCGTCGAGCTGTTCCGCCCGCAACTGGCCAAGCAGGACCCGGCCTTCGTCGCCAAGGTGGAGAAGAACTTCGCCACGGTCGACGGCATCCTCGCCAAGTACAAGACCAAGGAGGGCGGCTACCAGACCTACGACAAGCTCAGCGCCAAGGACCGCAAGGCCCTGGCCGGGCCGGTCAACACCCTGGCGGAAGACCTTTCGACCATGCGCGGCAAGCTGGGCCTGAACTAAAGCCGGTCGCGGGCCGTCCCGGTCGGAAAACGACCTGCTCTTGCCTGTGAAGGACACTCCGTCGGCCGGGTGCTTGCGCCCGGCCGGCGCTGTTCCGAGAATCCGGGGAAGCCCAACCTCACGGAGGACTCCGCGATGATGCACGCCGACCTGATCGACCAGGACGATTTCCGCGAACGCCTGCAGGCGCTGGGCTTTGCCGTTCCGCCGGACGTCACCGCGGAACAGGCCTGCGAATACGCGGTGCGCGCCCTCACTCCCGAACGCTCCATGGCCCTGCGCCGGCTGGTGGAGGAGATGCTGGGCGGCAACGCGACGCTGCTGCCGGCGGTGCGCGAGGCGATTTCGCGGCAGCTGTTGCCGGCGTTGGTGCCGCGGCCCTGAGTCGCACTCGTTCGCGCTCTTTGCTCTTTGCTTTTCGTAGGAGCGAGCTTGCTCGCGAACAGTGTTCTGCCGGGGCTTCGGGGCTTCCCCTGAAGAGCGCCCTCTCCCTAACCCTCTCCCTGAAGGGAGAGGGGACCGTTCGGAGTGCGCTGATGTTTCGGCGTTAGCCGGCTAGCACAGAGATTACCGGCTGAAACCCTTCCTCCTCTCGGCACGGTCTAGCCCCCTCTCCCTTCAGGGAGAGGGCTGGGGAGAGGGCAACGGGTGGGCCAGAACACCCCAAACCACCGGCTTCTCCCAAATCACCTAGCCCGCTGCCCGGTTGAACCACCCCGTTCGACGACCAAGGCCAAACGGCGGATAACGCGGAGCGTTATCCGCCCTACGCCGCTGCCCACCCCCGCAATAGGCTAGGGTTGTGCCATGGCCCCCCGCCGGAGTCCCCCATGACCGCGCTGCACGATCTCACTGCCGTCCAGCTACTGGCCCTGTACCGTTCGCGCCAGCTGTCCCCCGTGGAATACCTGCAGCACCTGCTCGCCCACATCGAACGCTGGGAGCCGCACCTCTGCGCGCTCTACGCCTATGCCCCGGAACGCGCCCTGGGCGAGGCGCGGGAGGCCGAGGCGCGCTGGCTGAAAGGCGAGCCGCGCGGCGAACTGGATGGCGTGCCGGTGACCATCAAGGAACTCATCGCCAGTGTCGGCGACCCGATTCCCCAAGGCAGCGCCGCCGTGCCGCTGCTGCCCGCCACCCGGGACGCCCCGCCCACCGCGCGGCTGCGCGAGGCCGGGGCCATCCTGCTGGCCAAGACCACGGTGCCGGACTTCGGCATGCTCTCCTCCGGCCTGTCCAGCTTCCACAAGCTGGCGCGCAACCCCTGGAACCTGGCGATGAACCCCGGCGGCTCCAGCGCCGGCGCCGCGGCGGCCGCTGCCGCCGGCTACGGCCCATTGCACGTGGGCACCGACATCGGCGGCTCGGTGCGCCTGCCGGCCGCCTGGTGCGGCCTGGTGGGCTTCAAGCCGAGCCTCGGGCGGATTCCCATCGACCCCTACTACACCGGGCGCTGCGCCGGGCCCATGACGCGCAGCCTGGACGACACCGCGCTGCTGATGAAGCACCTGTCGCGCGCCGACTGGCGCGACGCCACCAGCCTGCCGCCGGCCGAGCTGGACTGGAACATCCGCCCGGCCGAAGTGCGTGGCCTGCGCATCGGCCTGCAACTGGACCCCGGCTGCGGCCTGCAGCCCGAGCCGGAAGTGCGCCGCGCGGTGGAGGCCGCCGCGCAACGCTTCGCCGAGGCCGGCGCGCAGATCATCGAAGTGCAGCCGATCCTCGACCGCGGGCTGCTCGACGGCCTGGACCTGTTCTGGCGCGCGCGCCTGTGGGCCGAGATCGAGACGCTGCCCGCCGAGCGCCGGGTGCAGGTGCTGCCCTACATCTACCAGTGGGCCGAAGGCGGCGCGCAGGTCTCCGGGGTGCAGGCGGTGCGCGGCTTCAACCAGACCTTCGAGATGCGCAAGCGCGCCGCCGAGCAGTTCCACGGCATCGACTGCCTGCTCAGCCCGACCAACCAGGTGGCCGCCTTCCCCGCCGAGTGGGCCTCGCCCACCAACGACCCGGCGCTGCCCTTCGAGCACATCTGCTTCACCGTGCCCTGGAACATGTCCGAGCAGCCGGCGCTGTCGATCAACTGCGGTTTCACCGCCGCCGGCATGCCCATCGGCCTGCAGATCGTCGGCCCGCGCTTCGCCGACGTGGCCGTGCTGCGCCTGGGCAAGGCCTACGAAACCTGGCGTGGCGAACTGCCGGGATGGCCGCGGCCCCCCGAGCGAGGCTAAGCTGCGGGAACACGCACGGCAGAAGGACTCGTTCGCGCGCATGCATTACTCCGCCTACATCGCCCATTTCCTGGTGGCCATCCAGATCCTCGGCGTGGTCGCCGCCGTCCACGCGGTGCTCACCGTGCGCACCGCGCAGGGCGCCATCGCCTGGGCCATTTCCCTGGTGTTCATGCCGCTGCTCACCCTGCTGCCCTACCTGGTGTTCGGCCGCAGCCGCTTCGACGCCTACATCGGCGCGCGGCGCCAGGCCAACGAGGAGATGCACCTGGCCGCCGCCGAGCTGGACTGGCGGCCCTGGGTGGAGGAAGCCCTGACGGCGAGCCAGTCGGAGAACTACAAGGCGCTCAAGGCGCTGTCCGCGCTGGCGCGCATGCCAACCCTGGCGAACAACCACGTGCGCCTGCTGGTCAACGGCAAGGCCACCTTCGACGCCATCTTCGAGGCCATCGCCCAGGCCAGGCAGGTGGTGCTGGTGCAGTTCTTCATCGTCCGCGACGACGCCCTCGGCCAGCGCCTGGCGCAGCTGCTGCTGGAGCGCGCGGCCAACGGCGTGGAAGTCTTCCTGCTCTACGACGCCATCGGCAGCCACGGTCTGCCCGGGCGCTACGTCGAGCGCCTGCGCGTCGGCGGCGTGCAGGTGCAGGCCTTCAGCACCGGCCACGGCGCGATCAACCGCTTCCAGCTGAACTTCCGCAACCACCGCAAGGTGGTGGTGGTCGACGGCCTGCGCGGCTTCGTCGGCGGGCACAACGTCGGCGTCGAGTACCTGGGCGAGAAGCCGCCGCTGTCGCCCTGGCGCGACACCCACGTGGAACTGCGCGGCCCGGCCGTGGCCTGCCTGCAGGAGTGCTTCGCCGAGGACTGGTTCTGGGCCACCCACGCCCTGCCCACCCTGCTGCTGCCGGACAGCTACGACGAGCAGGGGGTGATCTGCCAGGTGCTGGCCAGCGGCCCGGCGGACAAGCAGGAAACCTGCTCGCTGTTCTTCGTCGAGATGATCAACGCGGCCAGCGAAAGGGTGTGGATAACCACCCCGTACTTCATCCCCGACGAGGCGGTCAGCTCGGCCCTGCGCCTGGCCGCGCTGCGCGGCGTGGACGTGCGCATCCTGCTGCCCTCGCGCCCGGACCACCGCACCGTCTACGCCGCCTCCAGCCTCTACGCCCAGGACGCGGTGCGCGCCGGGGTGAAGGTGTACCGCTACCAGCCGGGCTTCCTGCACCAGAAGGTGGTGCTGGTGGACCACGACTGCGCCGCGGTGGGCAGCGCCAACCTGGACAACCGCTCGTTCCGGCTGAACTTCGAGATCATGCTGGTGACGGTGGACGAAGCCTTCGCCCGCGACGTGGAGAGCATGCTGCTGGCGGATTTCGAGCAGGCGGTGGAGCTGGGCACGGAGCGCAGCGGGCAGTTGCAGCAGTTGGGGATGCGGGTGGCGCGGTTGGTTTCGCCGATTCTTTGAAGATTACGGGCTGGAGGCTTGAGGCTGGAGGCTTTTCGTAGGAGCGAGCTTGCTCGCGAACCTGGCGGGGCCCAGTGCCAAGCCGTTCGCGAGCAAGCTCGCTCCTACGAGGAGAAGGTGTTCGCCGGTGGTTTCTGGTGTGGCGGGGATGCCGCTGCCCTCTCCCTAACCCTCTCCCTGAAGGGAGAGGGGACCGTTGGGCAGGGCTGGGTGTTTTAGAGTCAGCCGGCAACACCGCGGGTGGTTTCGCCGATTCTTTGAAGATTACGGGCTTGAGGCTGGAGGCTTTTCGTAGGAGCGAGCTTGCTCGCGAACCTGTCGGGGCCCGGTGCCAAGCCGTTCGCGAGCAAGCTCGCTCCTACGAGGAGAAGGTGTTCGCCGGTGGTTGCTGGTGTGGTGGGGATACCGCTGCCCTCTCCCTAAGCCTCTCCCTGAAGGGAGAGGGGACCGTTGGGCAGGGCTGGGTGTTTTAGAGTCAGCCGGCGACGCCGGAGGTGTCCGGCTGAAACCCTTCCATCTCTCGGCACGGACTAGCCCCCTCTCCCTTCAGGGAGAGGGCTGGGGAGAGGGAACACAACTCACCCCCGAACACCATCGACCCTAAGCAAAACACCCACAAAGAAAAACGCCCAGCTCACTCAAGTGAACCGGGCGCCTTCACCAGCACTAGCCCATCAAGCCGGCGCAGAACTACGGATCAGGTGATCGAAGGCCGACAACGAAGCCTTCGCCCCCTCACCCACCGCAATCACGATCTGCTTGTACGGCACCGTGGTCACATCACCAGCAGCGAAGATACCCGGCAGCGAAGTCTCGCCGCGCGCATCGACGATGATCTCGCCGCGCGGGGTCAGCTCGACGCTGCCCTTGAGCCACTCGGTGTTCGGCAGCAGGCCGATCTGCACGAAGATGCCTTCCAGCTCCACCGACTTGAACTCTTCCGAGTTGCGGTCCTTGTAGACCAGGCCGGTGACCTTCTGGCCGTCGCCCTTCACTTCGCTGGTCAGCGCGCTGGTGATCACGTCCACGTTGGGCAGGCTGTACAGCTTGCGTTGCAGCACGGCGTCGGCGCGCAGCTTGCTGTCGAATTCCAGCAGGGTCACGTGGGCGACGATGCCGGCCAGGTCGATGGCCGCCTCGACGCCGGAGTTGCCGCCGCCGATCACCGCCACGCGCTTGCCCTTGAACAGCGGGCCGTCGCAGTGCGGGCAGAAGCACACGCCCTTGGCCTTGTATTCCTGCTCGCCGGGCACGCCCATCTCGCGCCAGCGGGCGCCGGTGGCGAGGATCACGGTCTTGGCCTTGAGGCTGCCGCCGCCCTCGAACTTCACTTCGTGCAGCTCGCCGGCGTTCTTCGCCGGGACCAGCGCGCTGGCGCGCTGCAGGTTCATGATGTCGACCTCGTACTGCTTCACGTGCTCTTCCAGCGCGCGGGCCAGTTTCGGGCCTTCGGTCTCCTTCACCGAGATGAAGTTCTCGATGGCCATGGTGTCCAGCACCTGGCCGCCGAAGCGCTCGGCGGCGACGCCGGTGCGGATGCCCTTACGCGCGGCGTAGATGGCCGCCGAGGCGCCAGCCGGGCCACCGCCCACCACCAGCACGTCGAAGGCTTCCTTGGCGGCCAGCTTCTCGGCTTCGCGAGCGGCGGCGCCGGTGTCGATCTTGGCGAGGATTTCTTCCACGCCCATGCGGCCCGCGCCGAAGACTTCGCCGTTCAGGTAGATGCTCGGCACCGACATGACCTGGCGCTTTTCCACCTCGTCCTGGAACAGCGCGCCGTCGATGGCGACGTGGCGGATGTTGGGGTTGAGCACCGCCATCAGGTTCAGCGCCTGGACCACGTCCGGGCAGTTCTGGCAGGACAGCGAGAAGTAGGTTTCGAACTCGAACCTGCCCTGGATGCCCTTGACCTGCTCGATGACTTCGGGCTCGAGCTTGGACGGGTGGCCGCCGACCTGCAGCAGGGCCAGCACCAGGGAAGTGAACTCGTGGCCCATGGGGATACCGGCGAAACGCAGGCCGATGTCCGCCCCCGGGCGGTTCAGCGAGAAGGACGGCTTGCGTTCGTCGCCGCCGTCTTCGCGCAGGGTGATCTTGTCGGTCAGGCCGACGATGTCGTGCAGCAGTTCGCTCAGCTCGCGGGATTTGTCGCTGTCATCGAGGGACGCGACTATCTCGAACGGCTGGGTGACCTTTTCCAGGTAGGCCTTCAACTGGGTCTTAAGATTGGCGTCCAACATGAATTCAGCTCCTACGAAATTCGGGCAAAAGGGTTCCCCGGCAGGCACGCTGGCCCGCCCTACGGCACGCTTTGGGCTTGGGTAGGAAGGGTGCCGGCGGCACCCTTGGGGTATTGCGCAAAACGGATTGGGAGACGTCGTGAGCAAGCGCTCAGGCAAGGCGCGACCAGGCGCGGGCGCGGAGTTTACGAGCTGTAAATGACAAGCCCGCGCCTGGTCGCAACGCAGCATCAGCGCTGCGCAACAGCCTCCCGGCCGTTTTTAGATCTTGCCGACCAGGTCCAGGGACGGGGCCAGGGTCTTCTCGCCTTCTTTCCACTTGGCCGGGCAGACTTCGCCCGGGTGAGCGGCGGTGTACTGGGCGGCTTTCAGCTTGCGCAGGGTCTCGCCGACGTCACGAGCGATCTCGTTGCTGTGGATTTCGACGGTCTTGATCACGCCTTCCGGGTTGATCACGAAGGTGCCGCGCAGGGCCAGGCCTTCTTCCGGGATGTGCACGCCGAAAGCGTTGGTCAGTTGGTGGGTCGGGTCGCCGATCAGCGGGAACTGGGCCTTGCCCACGGCCGGGGAGGTTTCGTGCCAGACCTTGTGGGAGAAGTGGGTGTCGGTGGTGACGATGTAGACTTCGGTGCCAGCGTCGCGGAAGGCGGCGTAGTTGTTGGCGGCGTCTTCGATCTCGGTCGGGCAGTTGAAGGTGAAGGCTGCCGGCATGAAGATCAGGACCGACCACTTGCCCTTCAGGGACTGCTCGGTGACTTCGATGAACTTGCCGTTGTGGAAGGCGTTGACCTTGAACGGTTGGACTTGGGTGTTGATCAGGTTCATTCGGCATTCCTCGTAGAGATGGGTTGATCGAATTGGTTATGAAATTCGACGTGGGCAAGATTATCCGCTATTAGCCCGGATGGCCCATTGATTTAGGCCATCAAATAAATTGGCTTTCTCTATCAGCGGACTTATAAAAGGAAGAGCATCGCTATCGATGAGCGATGCCATCCTCCATCCTGCACAACCGACACGACCACCTCGTGACAGCCCTCAGTGCCCGGCCTTCCACGGCTGCCCCAGCGACACCGGGGCGAACAGGCGGGTGCGCAACCCATCGCGGGAGAGCAGCACCAGGACCACGATAGTGGCCACGTAGGGCAGCATCGCCAGCAGGTTGGCCGGGATGCTCAGGCCGACGCCCTGGGCAACCAGATGCAGGATGCTCGCCAGGCCGAACAGCCAGGCGCCGAGCAGCACCCGGAACACCCGCCAGCTGGCGAACACCACCAGCGCCAGGGCAATCCAGCCGCGGCCCGCGCTCATGTTCTCGGCCCACATCGGGGTGTAGGCCAGGGACAGGTAGGCCCCGGCCAGGCCGGCCATGGCGCCGCCGAAAAGCACCGCCATGGTGCGCACGCGCACCACCGGCAGGCCCATGGCGGCGGCCGCGTCGGGGTTCTCGCCGACCGCCTGGAGCACCAGCCCGGCGCGGCTTTTCAGCAGCAGCCAGGCGACGCCGGCGAACAGCGCGAACGTCAGGTAGACCAGCGCATCCTGGGCGAAGAGCATCTTCCCGACCAGCGGCAGGCCGGCCAGCCCAGGCACGGCGATGGGCGCGAAGCCCGCCAGCGGCTTGCCCACCCAGGCCGCCCCGACGAAGGACGACAGCCCCACGCCGAAGATGGTCATCGCCAGGCCGCAAGCCACCTGGTTGGCGTTCAGGCCCAGGGCCACGGCGGCGAACAGGCTGGCCAGCAGCACCCCGGCGAGCACCGCCAGCAACACCCCCAGCCACAGGCTGCCGCTGGCGAAGGCGGCCATGAAGCCGACCACCGCGCCGAACAGCATCATCCCTTCCTGGCCGAGGTTGAGCACCCCGGACTTCTCGCACACCAACTCGCCCAGAGCCACCAGCAGCAACGGCGTGCCGGTGCGGACCATGGCGTAGAGCACGTTGTTCAGTAGATCGATGTCCATCATTTCCCCTCAATTCAATCCCTGTAGGAGCGAGCTTGCTCGCGAACAGACCCCGCTGCGGGGCCTCCTACAGCGTTTCTGGATCCCCGCGTTCGCGGGGATGACGGGAGTGGGATTACGCGTCCCTCTCCAACCCGTCATTCCCGCGAACGCGGCAACCCAGTGCCTCAAATCCGGAGCAGGCAGGCCCGCTCCATTCAAAAAATCACACCGCAGCGCTCCGCCTGAGGCCTGTAGCCTGCAGCCTGAAGCCCCGCGCGAAGCGCGGCCGATAACCGATCAACACATCGCAGGCCAGCAGGAAGAACAGCATCATTCCCTGGAACAGCCCGGTCAGCGCCAGCGGCAGGTTCAGGCTCATCTGCGCCGTCTCGCCGCCCAGGTAGAGCAGCGCCATCAGCAGGCTGGCGAAGAGGATGCCGAGCGGGTTCAGGCGGCCGAGGAAGGCCACGGTGATGGCCGCGTAGCCGTAGCCGGGGGACACCTGCGGCACCAACTGACCGATCGGCCCGGTCACCTCGCAGACGCCGGACAACCCGGCCAGCGCCCCGGACAGCAGCAGCGCCAGCCACACCAGACGCGTCTCGCGAAAGCCGACGAAGCCGGCGGCGCGGCGGTCCAGACCCAGCACCCGGATCTGGAAGCCGACGAAGCTGCGCTGCGCCAGCACCCACACCGCCACCAGCGCCAGCAGGGCGAAGAGCGCGCCCAGGTGCACGCGGCTGCCATCGAACAGCGCCGGCAGCAGGGCCGACTCGGCGAACATCGCCGACTGCGGGAAGTTGAAGCCCTGCGGGTCCTTCAGCGGGCCGTGCACGCAGAACAGCAGCAGGTTCAGGGCGATGTAGTTGAGCATGATGCTGGTGAGGATTTCGTTGGCGTTGAAGCGCGTGCGCAGCCAGGCCACCAGGCCCGCCCAGGCGGCGCCGCCGGCGACCCCGGCGAGCAGCGTCCAGGCCAGCGCCCAGCGGCTCTCCCAGCCCAGCAGCTGCAGGGCCATGGCGCTGCCGGCCAGGGCGCCCATGAGTAGTTGGCCCTCGGCGCCGATGTTCCAGATGCGCGCCTGGTAGGCCAGCGCCAGGCCCAGGGCGCAGAGCAGGATGGGCGTGGCCTTCACCAGCAGCTCGCCGACGCCGTACCAGTCCTGCACCGGCTCGATCAGCAGGGTGTGCAGGGTGGCCAACGGCGGGTGGCCGAGGGCGGCGAACAGCGCCGCGCCGCACAGCAGGGTGAGCAGGCCGGCCAGCAGCGGCGAGACCAGCAGCATCAGGCGCGACTGCTGGCCGCGTGGTTCCAGGGAAAACAGCATGTTCGGCTCCTCAGGCGGCGTGGTCGAACTGCCCGGCCATCCAGCGGCCGACGGCGAGGGGATCGGTGGCGGCGGTGTCCACCAGCGGCGACAGCCGGCCGGCGCAGAGCGCGCCGATGCGGTCGCTGAGCAGGAACAGCTCGTCGAGGTCCTCGGACACCACCAGGATGGCCGCGCCGGCGTCGCGCAGGGCGATCAGCGCCCTGTGGATAACCGCGCCGGCGCCGACGTCCACGCCCCAGGTCGGGTGCGCCGCCACCAGCAGGCGCGGCTGCTGGAGAATCTCGCGGCCGAGGATGAACTTCTGCAGGTTGCCGCCGGACAGGCTGCGGGCCACGGCCTGGGTGCCCGTGGCCTTCACCGCGAAGCGCTGGATGATCGCCTCGGCGAAGGCGCGCACCTTGCCCTGGCGCACCAGGCCGTGACGCACCAGGCCCTGCTGGAAGCCGGTGAGCAGGGCGTTGTCGGCCAGGCTCAGCTCCGGCACCGCGCCATGGCCCAGGCGCTCGGCCGGGACGAAGGCCAGGCCGCGGGCGCGGCGGGCATCCGGGGGCAGGTGGGCGGCGGGCTCGCCGGCCATGCGCAACTGCTCGGCGTGCGCCCGCGGCAGGCGCTGCTCGCCGCTGAGCAGGGCGAGCAGTTCGTCCTGGCCGTTGCCGGCGACCCCGGCGATGCCGACGATCTCGCCGGCGCGCACCTCCAGGTCGAGCCCGGCGAAGGACACGCCGAAGGGGTCGGCGCTGCGCCAGTGCAGGCCGCTCAGCTGCAGCAGCGGCTCGCCGCCGCGCGCCTTGGGATAGCGCGCGGCCAGGCCCTCGGCGTCGCCGACCATCAGGCGCGCCAGCTCCAGGTCCGAGCACTGCGCCGGCGCGCAGTCGCCGGAAACGCGCCCGCCGCGCAGCACCGTGGCGCGTTCGCAGAGCGCGCGCACCTCGCCCAGCTTGTGGCTGATGAACAGGATGCTGCAGCCCTCGGCGGCCAGGCGCCGGAGCACGGCGAACAGCTCCTCGGCCTCCTGCGGGGTGAGCACCGAGGTCGGCTCGTCGAGGATCAGCAGGCGGATGTCCTGCATCAGGCAGCGGACGATCTCCACCCGCTGCCGCTCGCCGATGGACAGCCCGTGCACCAGGCGCTCCGGCTCCAGCGGCATGCCGTAGCGCCGCGACACCTCGCGGATGCGCGGCGCCAGCTGCCGCGGGGTGCCGGCAGCGGCGCCCAGGGCCAGGGCGATGTTCTCCGCCACGCTCAGCGTCTCGAACAGCGAGAAGTGCTGGAACACCATGCCGATGCCCAGGGCGCGGGCCTGGGCCGGGTCCTTCACGCTCACCGCGCGGCCGTCCCAGAGCAGTTCGCCGCTGTCCGGGCGGGTGACGCCGTAGATGATCTTCATCAGGGTGCTCTTGCCGGCGCCGTTCTCGCCGAGCAGGGCGTGGATCTCGCCGGGGAGGATGCTCAGGTCGACGCGGTCGTTGGCCAGGCAGCCCGGGTAGCGCTTGCTGATGGCGCGCAGTTCCAGGCGGGGGATGGGGGCTGTGGGCATGGGTGGGCTCGGTCGGGGATTCACCAGTGGCGGGGGCCGAAGCAATTTCCTGGCCAGCTGGTCAAAAAGCGCTGCAAGCCTATGCTTTGCTTATGGAGCCGGCCCTTTCGGCTGGCAGAGTTCGTGCATTACCTGACCATATGGACAGCTTTGCCGCCGCGTCAGGCCCGCTCCCCGGCGGGCAGCGCGAACGCGCTCCAGCGAGGTTACGCATGATCCAGTTCCTGCTCGACGACGAGCTGCGCCAGGTGGACGGCCTGGCACCGGAAACGAGCCTGCTCGACTACCTGCGCACCCAACTGGGGCGCACCGGCACCAAGGAGGGCTGCGCCTCCGGCGACTGCGGCGCTTGCACCCTGGTGCTCGCCGAGCCCGATGGCGAGGGCCTGCGCTACCGCGCGGTGAACGCCTGCATCACCCCATTGGGTTCGCTGCACGGCCGCCAGTTGCTGACGGTGGAAAGCCTCGCCGAGGGCGAACGCCTGCACCCGGTGCAGCAGGCCATGGTCGACTGCCATGGCGCGCAGTGCGGCTTCTGCACCCCGGGCATCGTCATGTCGTTGTTCGCCTGGCGCCATGCGGCCTGCAAGCACGACCGCGAGAGCGCGTTGACCGCGCTTTCCGGCAACCTGTGCCGCTGCACCGGCTACCGGCCGATCCTCGACGCCGCCCGGCACATCGCCGGCGAAGCCAGCACCGATCGCTTCGACGCCTCGGCCCGCGCCACCGCCGAACGCCTGCGCGCCCTGCCCGCCGGCGCCAGCCTGGACGACGGTGAGCAGCACGCCTGGCTGCCCACCTCGTTGGAAGAGCTGGACACCCTGTTGATGAACTATCCACAGGCGCGCCTGGTGGCCGGCGCCACCGACCTGGCCCTGGAGGCGACCCAGGCGTTGAAGCGCTTCCCGCAACTCATCCACCTGGAGCGCGTGGCCGAGCTGCGCCGCCTGGAGGAACACCCCGATCACCTGCTGATCGGCGCCGCGCGGCCCTATGCCGACTGCCTGGAGGCCCTGCATGCCTTCCCCGGCGTGCCCGAGCTGCTGGAGCGCCTGGGCTCGCTGCAGATCCGCCAGCGCGGCACCCTCGGCGGCAACATCGCCAACGCCTCGCCCATCGGCGACATGCCGCCGGTGCTGCTGGCCCTGGATGCGCGGCTGTGCCTGCGTCGCGCCGGGCAGGTGCGCGAGGTGCCCATCGACGGCTTCTTCACCGGCTACCGGCAGAGCGTGCTGCAGCCGGGCGAATACATCGAGGCGGTAGTTATCCCCAGGCTGGTCGATGGCCAGCTGTACCGTGTGGACAAAGTCTCCAAGCGCCGCGACGACGACATCTCCGCCGTATGCCTGGCCCTGCGCCTGGACTTCGACGAGCGGGGCCTGGTGCGCGAGGCGCGCCTGGCCTGCGGCGGCATGGCCGCCACCCCGCTGCGCGGCCGCCGCAGCGAGGCCGCGCTGAGCGGCCGGGCGTTCGACGCTGCCGCCGTGGCCGCGGCCCAGGCCGCCCTGGCCGAGGACTTCCAGCCCATCGACGACCTGCGCGCCAGCGCCGCCTATCGCCTGAAGGTGGCGCAGAACCTGCTGCAACGCGCATTAGTGGAATACACGGCAACCCCTGCGGAGGTGCGCCATGCGTAGCCTGCCTCCCCTGGCCGCCAACGGCGGCGCCAGCGAAACCCGCAGCGCCGGCCAGGCCCGGCCCCACGACAGCGCCGAGCTGCACGTCAGCGGCGCGGCGCGCTACGTCGACGACATCAAGGAACCCCGCGAGCTGCTGCACGCCGCCGTCGGCCTCACGGACATCGCCTGCGGGGTTATCCACAAGCTGGACCTGGAGGCTGTGCGCAACGCTCCCGGCGTGGTCGCCGTGCTGACACTGGACGACGTGCCCGGCCACACCGACATCGGCCCGGTATTCCCCGGCGACCCGCTGCTGGCCGGCGAGCGGGTGAAGTACCACGGCCAGGCGCTGTTCGCCGTGGCCGCGCAAACCCAGCTGCAGGCCCGCCGCGCCGTGCGCCTGGCCAAGGTGGAGTACGCCGAGGAGCAGCCGCTGCTGGACCCGCTGCGGGCCAAGGCTGAGGAGCGCTTCGTGCGCCCGCCGCACTTCATGCGCCGCGGCGACGCCGAGCACGGCCTGGCCGCCGCTCCCTACGTGCTGCAGGCCAGCCAGTTCGTCGGCGGCCAGGAGCACTTCTACCTCGAAGGCCAGGTGTCCATGGCGCAGCCCACGGACGACGGCGGCATGTTCGTGTTCACCTCCAGCCAGCACCCCAGCGAAGTGCAGAAGCTGGTGGCCGAGGTGCTGGCCATCCCCCTGGCCAAGGTCACCGTGGAAGTGCGACGCATGGGCGGCGGCTTCGGCGGCAAGGAAACCCAGGCCGCGCCCTGGGCCTGCCTGGCCGCGCTGCTGGCGCGCAAGACCGGATGCGCGGTGAAGCTGCGCCTGCCGCGCGCCGACGACATGCGCGCCACCGGCAAGCGCCACCCCTTCCACAACCGCTACCGCGTGGGCTTCGACGCCGAGGGCCGGCTGCTCGCCGCGCAACTGGAAGTGGTGGGCGACTGCGGCCACTCGCCGGACCTCTCCGACGCCATCGTCGACCGCGCCATGTTCCATGCGGACAACGCCTACTTCATCCCCGACGTGGCCGTGGCCGGCTACCGCAGCTTCACCAACATCGTTTCGCACACCGCCTTCCGCGGCTTCGGCGGGCCCCAGGGGATGATGCTGATCGAACGCGCCATGGACGACATCGCCCGCGCCGTCGGCCAGGACCCGCTGGACGTGCGCAAGCTCAACCTCTACGGGGGCAGCGGCCGCGACCTCACGCCCTACCACCAGCGCGTGGAACACAACCTGCTGGGCGAGCTGATCGAACGCCTGGAAGCCAGCAGCGACTACCGCGCCCGCCGCGCCGCCATCACTGCCTATAACGCAGGCAGCCCGGTACTGAAGCGCGGTCTGGCGCTGACCCCGGTGAAGTTCGGCATCAGCTTCACCGCCCAGCACCTGAACCAGGCCGGCGCGCTCATCCACCTGTACACCGACGGCAGCATCCAGCTGAACCACGGCGGCACCGAGATGGGCCAGGGCCTGAACGTCAAGGTGGCGCAGATCGTGGCCGAGGAATTCCAGGTGCCGCTGGAGCGCGTGGCGATCACCGCCACGCGCACCGACAAGGTGCCCAACACCTCGCCCACCGCGGCCTCCAGCGGCACCGACCTGAACGGCATGGCCGCCCGCGACGCGGCCCGCACGCTGAAGGCGCGGCTGGCGGAATTCCTCGCCGCGCGCGAGGGCGTGACGCCGCAGGAAGTGCGCTTCGCCCACGGCCAGGTGCAAGTCCGGGACAAGGCGCTGGACTTCGCCGAAGTGGTGCAGGCCGCCTACTTCGCGCGGGTGCAGCTGTCCGCCACCGGCTTCTACCGCACGCCGAAGATCCACTACGACCGCGAGATCGGCCAGGGCCATCCGTTCTTCTACTTCGCCTACGGCGCGGCGGTGTCCGAGGTGGAAGTGGACAGCCTGACCGGCGAATACCGCCTGCTGCGGGTGGACATCCTCCACGACGTGGGCCGCAGCCTGAACCCGGCCATCGACATCGGCCAGATCGAGGGCGGCTTCGTCCAGGGCATGGGCTGGCTGACCAGCGAGGAACTGAAGTGGGACGCCAAGGGCCGCCTGCTCACCACGGGGCCTGCGACCTACAAGATCCCCGCCGTCAGCGACGTGCCCGAGGACTTCCGCGTGGCGCTGTTCAACCGGCCCAACGAAGAGGACAGCGTGTACCTGTCCAAGGCCGTGGGCGAGCCGCCGTTCATGCTGGCCATCTCGGTGTGGTCGGCCCTGCGCGACGCCATCGCCAGCCTGGCGGACTACCGGGTGAGCCCGGCGCTGGATACGCCGGCTACTCCGGAGCGGGTGCTGTGGGCGTGCGAGGCGTTGAAGGGGTGGGCTGTGGATAGTTCGCTGGAAGACGCGGCATGCCCTCACCCTAGCCCTCTCCCGAAGGGAGAGGGGACCGTCCTGAGCGGGGCTCAGCAACGGAGTCAGCCGGAAACTGTGGATAAATCTCCAGCGCCATTACTTTCCCGCCACACCGAAGCAGCCCCCTCTCCATTCAGGGAGAGGGCTGGGGAGAGGGAACCCAACTCACCGCCAGCACAGAAACACCCAACCAACACCAGCAACCCACCCCAGGAGCCCACCCCATGACCCCCACCTGGATGGACGCCATCGCCCGCCTGCGCGACGGCGCCGAGCCCTACGTGCTGGTCACCGTCATCGGCGTGCAGGGCTCCACCCCGCGCGAGGCCGGCTGCAAGATGCTGGTCACCGCCGACACCTGCTACGACACCATCGGCGGCGGCCACCTGGAACTGGCCGCCACCGAGCACGCCCGCCAGCTGCTGCTGGCCGGCAAGGACGCGCAGAGCCTGGAGCACTTCCCCCTCGGCGCGCGCCTGGGCCAGTGCTGCGGCGGCCGCGCCAGCCTGCTGTTCGAATGCTTCGCGGTGCGCGGGCCGCAGGTGCTGCTGTTCGGCGCCGGGCACGTCGGCCGCGCCCTGGTGCCGCTGCTGGCCGGGCTGCCGCTGCGCCTGGAATGGGTGGACAGCCGCGCCGCGGAATTCCCCGCCGAGTTACCCACAGGGGTGCGCTGCAGCCTGCTGGACGACCCGCTGGAGGCTGTGGATAAAGCCGCGCCGGGCAGCTACTACCTGATCATGACCCACAACCACCCGCTGGACTACGCACTGGCCGAGGCCGTGCTCAAGCGCGGCGACGCCGGCTTCCTCGGCATGATCGGCTCGCGCACCAAGGCCCAGCGCTTCCACATGCGCCTGGAGCAGCGCGGCTTTTCCACAGCCGCCATCGAATCCATGCACTGCCCCATCGGCCTGCCCGAGGTGCCCGGCAAGCGCCCGCTGGAAGTGGCCATCGCCGTGGCCGCCCAGGTCATCGCCCGCTATCACCAGGACGCCCCGCCACGCACCACGCGCAGCGGCGTCGAATGGAAGGCGCTGTGCAGCGAGGCGGGGATCGAACCTGATCCGCCCCGCACCGCCGAAAAAACCTGACCGACGGGACAACAGTTTTTCCCGTACCCGCCGATAACCCCTTCGGCCCCTTCCCTACGCCCGTCTCCCACCGCGAACGGATTCGCCGCGTGCCAAGAGGACAAGAAGAACATGCGCCTTCGCAGCATCCAGACCCAACTCATCCTCAGCATGGGCAGCGCCCTGCTGCTCAGCCTGCTCATCGTGCTCGGCCTCTATGCCGTGCTGGTCAACCGCTTGAGCGAGCGCTACCTGCTCGAACAGGCGCTGCCGGCGAGCATCCAGGCCATCGCCAACGACTTCGAGCGCCAGCTCACCGGCCCGCTCACCGCCGCCGCCGGCATCGCCGACAACAGCCTGGTGCAGGACTGGCTGGCCGCCGGCGAGGACCCGGCGCGGCAGGCCGATTTCGTCCGCTACCTGGGCGGCATCCGCAGCTCGCAGCGGGCCTTCGCCGCGCTCATCGCCAGCCAGGCCAGCGACGCCTACTACAGCGACAAGGGCAAGGAACGCACCCTGTCCCGCGACAACCCGCAGGACGCCTGGTACTTCCGCTTCGTCGACAGCGGCCGGCCGCAGGTGCTGAACATCGACACCGACGTCGGCAGCGGCGAACTCACGCTGTTCATCGACCGCCGCGTCGAGCGCGACGGCAAGCTGCTGGGCATCGCCGGCCTGGGCCTGCGCATGGACGAGCTGTCGAAACTGATCCGCGACTTCCGCTTCGGCCAGTCCGGCCACGTGTACCTGGTGAAGAACGACGGCCAGGTGCAGATCCACCCCGACCCGGCCCGGGCCCGCGGCAAGGCCCTGGCCGACCTGGTGGGCAGTGACGCGGCGCGGGCGCTGCTCGGCCATCCGGGCTTCCAGAGCAGCCGCTTCGAGCGCGACGGCGAAACCTACCTGGCCGCCAGCCTGCCGCTGCGCGACCTGGGCTGGACGCTGGTCAGCGAGGTGCCGGAGGCCGAGGTCTACGCCGACGCGCGCCAGGCCCTGCGCCTCTCCGGCCTGGCCGGCGCGGCGGTGGCGCTGCTCTGCCTGGGCCTGGTGGTATTGCTGGCCCGCGGCCTGGTGCGGCCGATCCGCCAGGTGACCACGGCGCTGCTGGACATCGGCGCCGGCGGCGGCGACCTGACCCGTCGCCTGGACGATTCCCGCGCCGACGAACTGGGCGACCTGGCCCGTGGCTTCAACCGCTTCCTCGAAGGCCAGCGCCAGCTGATCGGCGCGGTACTGGCCACCAGCGAGCAGCTGCAACGCAGCGTGGCCGAGGTGGCGCGGGTTGTGGATAACACCGCGGAACACGCCAGTCGCCAGCAGGAGATGACCGACATGGTGGCCACGGCGGTGAACGAAATGGGCAGCACCGTGCAGGAGATCGCGCGCAACGCCGAGCAGGCCGCCAGCGCCTCGCAGCAGGCCCGCGGCGAAGCCGGCCAGGCGCGCCAGGTGGTGGGCGGCGCACTGCAGCATGGCGAGCGCATGTCCGCCGAGATCGGCCAGGCCGCGGAGGCCGTGGGTGACCTTGCGGCCCAGGTGGCGACCATCGACCAAGTGCTGGCGGTGATCCGCGGCATTTCCGAGCAGACCAACCTGCTGGCGCTCAACGCCGCCATCGAGGCCGCCCGCGCCGGCGAGCTGGGCCGCGGCTTCGCCGTGGTGGCCGACGAGGTGCGCACCCTGGCCGGGCGCACCCAGGGCTCCACCGACGAGATCCAGGCGATGATCCAGCGCCTCAAGCAGGGCGCCGAGCAGGCGGTCGGCTCCATGCAGTCCGGCCAGGCGGCCACCGGCGAGGGCCTGGCCGCCAGCCAGCGCGCCGGCGCCTCGCTGGGCGCCATCGCCGACCAGGTGGAGCGCATCAGCGACATTAACCACCAGGTCGCCGCCGCCACCGAGGAACAGAGCGCGGTCACCGAGGAGATCAACCGCAACGTCCAGGGCATCGCCGACCTGGCCCGCGCCACCGCCGGCGAGGTGCACCAGGGCCGCGAACAATGCCAGGCCCTGCGCGGCCTGGCCGACGACCTGCAGCGGCAGATGGGGCAGTTCCGCTTGTGACGGGTGGGGGGGGTTCGCGAGCAAGCTCGCTCCTACAGGTCGGCACCGTACCGGCTCTTCGTAGGAGCGAGCTTGCTCGCGAACCGCCGACGTCCCGATCGGGCTCGGTTATCCACTGTTGAAAAGCGGTTTTCGCTGTCCACAGGCGGCAGGCTTCCACAGGGAGGCTCCATGAACACTTTTTTGCCTCTTCGATTTGTGGATACCCTTCTGCAGCCCAGCAATTCCGGGGCTTTTTGCTCAAATAACGTACAGTTTTCGCCAGCCGGCGGTGGTTCTGGCATGGGCAGTTTTCCCCAGAGGATATCCACAACACTGTCCACGGCCTCTGTGAGCAATCCATTCGCCCATCCGTGGAAAACCCCGATTCCACCGGCTTCTCCCCGCTCCTTCTCCAGCCCTGCATAAGTACCGCCCATGGCACAGTTTTCCACCAGGATATTCACAGCTTGCCAAGGGCTTATACCGGACTTGTACAGGCCCCTTTTCCGAGGCTTCAAGACCTGGCCTAAGCCCTTGATTGGCGCGGCTTTCAGCCCGTTACAGAACAAAAAACGTACAGCCTCTCGCAAACCCCGGAATGTCTGCTCCCGGAGCCTTCATCGACAGTTTTTCCACAGCCTTGCCCACGCTATCCGGGGATAGCCGCAGACGGCCTTTTCCGTCGTTTGCACAAATTCTGCGCAATGCTATGCAGGCCACGGCTGGCGTGGCCTGGAAAGGAGGGGGCACAGTTTGTCCACAGGATGCCGCACAGGAACCGGGGACAAAAACCCGCGTCCGCTGGAAAAGCCCTGGGGATAATTGCCTTCAGTCGTCGAGGCGGGCGGCCTGGATGCGGCCGCGGCTGAGGTCGCCGAGCAGGCGTTGCAGTTCCTCGACCTTCGCATCGGCCAGGCTCAGGCGGATATCCACACCCTCGGCGCCGTAGACCTCGTCCTCGATGCCGGCGCCCAGGGCGAGGATGCGCGCCTTGAGCAGCGCGTGCTCGGCGAAGCCGCAGGCGAAGGCCAGGCGGGTGCTGGGCACCAGTTCGATGCGCGCGGCGTCCTGCAGGCACTTGGCCGCGCAGCCGCCGTAGGCGCGGGCCAGGCCGCCGGTGCCGAGCTTGATGCCGCCGAACCAGCGGCTGACCAGCACCACCACGCGGTCCATGGCCTGGCCCTCGATGGCCGCGAGCATCGGCCGCCCGGCGGTGCCGCCGGGTTCGCCGTCGTCGCTGAAGCGGTATTGCGCGCCGAGCTTCCAGGCCCAGCAGTTGTGCCCGGCGCTGGCGTCGCGGTGGGCGGCGAGGAAGGCCTGGGCCTCGGCCTCGCTGGCGATGGGCGCGGCCAGGCAGGTGAAGCGGCTCTTGCGGATTTCCTCGGCGTAGCTGGCCGGGCCGGCGAGGGTGAAGCTCATGCCGTGGCCGGCGGCGTCAGCCCGCAGCCCTTGAGGATGATGTGGATCAGTTGGTCGGCGGCATCGCTGAAGTCCTGCCGGGACATGCGCTTGCGCCCGGTGACGAAGGCGATCTGGGTGGCGAAGTCGGCGTAGTGCTGGGTGCTGCCCCAGAGCAGGAAGATCAGGTTGACCGGATCCACCGGGTCCATCTTGCCGGCGGCGATCCAGGCCTCGAACACCGCCGCGCGGCCGCGGAACCAGGCGCGGTAGTCCTGGTTGAAGTGGCTGCTCAGGCACTGCCCGCCGCTGATGATCTCCATGGCGAAGATGCGCGAGGCCAGCGGGTGGCGGCGGGAGAACTCCATCTTGGCGCGGATGTAGCCGGCCAGGGCGGTGGCCGGGTCGTCCTCGGCGGACAGGTGGTTGAAGGTGCTGTCCCAGAGGTCGAGGATGTTGCCCAGCACCGCGGTGTAGAGCCCCAGCTTGTTGCTGAAGTAGTAGTGCAGGTTGGCCTTGGGCAGGTCGGCGCGCAGGGCGATGGCGTTCATGCTGGTGCCCTTGAAGCCGTGGCGGGCGAACTCTTCTTCGGCGGCGGCGAGGATGACTTCCTCGTTCTTCTGGCGAATGCGGCCGGCGGGCTTGTCGGCGCCTTCGGCAAGGTGGGCTGGCACTGGGAAAGTCATACGGCGTATCCATGGCTTCAGCGAAAGGGCGAAGCATGGATAACCCAGGCGGGGCGGGGGATTCAAGCGAATCCGGCGTTTTTCCCGCGGTGCACCGCAACGGGGCGGGGGAATGCCCCGAGAGCGCCCTTTCCTGTAGGAGCGAGCTTGCTCGCGAACCGCATGGCACCGCAGCCGCCGGGAAATCCCCGTTCGCGAGCAAGCTCGCTCCTACGAAAAGCCCGTTCTGAAATATCCGGAAACACCAGCTCTTCGCCGACGATCGCCGGTTTTTCCCAAGAAAGGCTGCTGAAAGCTTGAGCCCCTAGCATCCGCCCTCCCCTCCGCTGCCCGGCGGCAGGTTATCCACACAAGAACAACACGGGTGATGCCATGACACGCTTGAACCGCCGACCCGCCCCGTCCCTGCCCGGCCACCCGCCGCGCTGAACCCGACGGAGGCCTTCCCGATGCTGACCCTGCTCGCCTTCGCCATGGTGGCGACCTTCATGCTCCTGATCATGACGCGGCGCCTCTCGGCGCTCATCGCGCTGATCCTGGTGCCCATCGCCTTCGCCCTGCTCGGCGGCTTCGCCGCGGGCCTGGGGCCGATGATGCTCGACGGCATCCGCACCCTGGCGCCGACCGGGGTGATGCTGATGTTCGCCATCCTCTACTTCGCCATCATGATCGACTCGGGGCTGTTCGACCCGGCGGTGCGCAAGATCCTCCGGCTGGTCAAGGGCGACCCGCTGAAGGTGTCGATGGGCACCGCCGCGCTGGCGATGATCGTCTCCCTGGATGGCGACGGCTCCACCACCTACATGATCTGCGTGGCCGCGGTGCTGCCGCTGTACCAGCGCCTGGGCATGAGCCCGCTGCTGATGGCCTGCCTGATCATGCTCTCCAGCGGCGTGCTCAACATGACCCCCTGGGGCGGCCCCACCGCCCGCGCCGCCAGCGCCCTGCACGTGGACCCGGCGGACATCTTCGTGCCGATGATCCCGGCGATGGTCGCGGGCCTGGCCACGGTGTTCGGCATCGCCTGGGCCTACGGCAAGCGCGAGCGCGCGCGCCTGGGCCAGCTGCACCTGCCCGGCGAGCACCTGGACGCGGCCGAGGTCAGCGTCTCGCAATACCCCGAGGCGCGGCGGCCGAAGCTCCTGTGGTTCAACGGCGCGCTGACGCTGGTGCTGATGGGCACGCTGATCGCCGGGCTGCTGCCGATGCCGGTGCTGTTCATGATCGCCTTCGGCATCGCCATGATCGTCAACTACCCGTGCATCCTCGAGCAGAAGAAGCGCATCGGCGCCCACGCCGAGAACGTCCTGGCGGTGGTCTCGCTGATCTTCGCCGCCGGCGTGTTCACCGGCATCCTCTCCGGAACCGGGATGGTCGAGGCCATGTCGAAGAGCCTGCTGGCGGTGATCCCGCCGGCGCTGGGGCCGTATCTTGCGACCATCACCGCGCTGGTCAGCCTGCCGTTCACCTTCTTCATGTCCAACGACGCCTTCTACTACGGCGTGCTGCCGGTGCTGACCCAGGCCGCCGCGCAGTACGGCATCACCCCGGTGGAAATGGCCCGCGCCTCGATCGTCGGCCAGCCGGTGCACCTGCTCAGCCCGCTGGTGCCCTCCACCTACCTGCTGGTGGGACTGGCCAAGGTGGACTTCGGCGACCACCAGCGCTTCACCCTGCGCTGGGCAGTGCTGGTCTGTCTCGCTATCCTCGCCGCCGCCCTGCTGCTGGGGCTGTTCCCCCTGTTCAACGACTGACGACTGGTAAAACCGTAAATGGAATGGCTGACCAACCCGGAAATCTGGGTCGCGCTCCTCACCCTGACCGCCCTGGAGATCGTCCTGGGCATCGACAACATCATCATGATCTCCATCCTCGTGGGGCGCATGCCCAAGGCCCTGCAGGCGCGCACGCGGCTGTTCGGCCTGGCCCTGGCGATGGTCACGCGCATCCTCCTGCTGCTGTCGATCACCTGGGTGATGCGCCTGACCGCCGACCTCTTCACGGTGTTCGAGCAGGGCATTTCCGGGCGTGACCTGATCCTGTTCTTCGGCGGCCTGTTCCTGCTGTGGAAGAGCAGCAGCGAGATCTACCACGGCCTGGAAGGCGAGGACGAGACCGAGCAGCAGCCCAAGAGCCTGCTCGGCGGCTTCCTCGGCACCATCGTGCAGATCGCCATCATCGACATCGTGTTCTCGCTGGACTCAGTGATCACCGCGGTGGGCATGGTCTCCAACGTACCGGTGATGGTCGCCGCCATCGTCGTCGCGGTGCTGGTTATGATGCTCGCCTCCGGCGCCATCAGCGACTTCATCGACAAGCACCCGTCGCTGAAGATGCTGGCGCTGTCGTTCCTCATCGTGGTCGGCACCGTGCTCATCGCCGAAGCCTTCGAGGTCCACGTGCCCAAGGGCTACGTCTACTTCGCCATGGCCTTCTCGCTGGCGGTGGAAGCGCTGAACATCCGCATGCGCACGGCGCGCGGGCGCAAGCCGGTCGAGCCGGTGCAGCTGCGCCGGGACATTCCCGGCCAGTAGCGCCCTAGAGCGTAGGCAAGGGCGCCCCGGCCGGCCACTCCAGGGTGCCCTTGTCGCTGAAGCGCACGGTGCCGAACAGGCCGCCGCCGAGCTTGCCGCTGATTTCGTAGGGCATGCCCTGGCGCGGCGGCGCGTTGCCCAGGCCCCAGGCCTGGCGCACCAGGCGGAAGGCGGAGATGCTCACCGGCACGCTGAGCAGCGCCTCGCCGAAGCGCGGCACCTGCCCGCGCTGGTCGCTCACCCCGCTGGCCAGTGGGCGGCCGTTGATGCTCAGGTCCAGGGCCACGCCGTCGTAGTCGATGTCGCGGTCGTTGGGGTTCTGCACCCGCAGCTTGACCGCGAAGCGCGCTTCCATGCCCTGTCCGGCCAGGGGCTCAAGGCCCACCAGGTCGATCTTCAGCGGGTCGTTGCCGAACAGGCTGGCGCAGGCGCCCAGGCCCAGGATCAGGCCGAGGGCGAGGAACAGGCGCAGGGTGGCGAGAAGGCGCTTGGGCATCGGGGGTTTCCGCTGGCGGTGGTGTCCGGGGCAGTCTAGCCCGCGGCGATGGCCGGGAGAAACCGCGGTTCGGATACCCCTGTAGGAGCGGGCCCTGCCCGCGATTCGCGCGCAGGGCGCGCTCCTACAGGGGAATGGCGCCGACACCGCTGGCTATCGCGGACAAGGTCCTACGCTGTTTCTGGGTTCCCGCGTTCGCGGGAACCCAATAGACAGTTGCACCTACGCATTCCGGCAAACACAACGCCCGTAGGATGGGTTACCCATCGTCACCGCCATGGTCCGGCGTGGCCAGCAAATTCAATCGCGGACAGAGTCCGCTCCTACGTCCGAGATTCCCTGCAAAAACTCCCCCGGGTTACGCCCCAACGGCTTTACTCAAGGGAAACGCCCCGACGAATCAGCATCTTGTCGAACCCTTGCGGGACTGCGAGGGTCTACCATGACAATTAGATGACAGAAAAATCGGCCAGAGTCGTCCCACAGCGTAGTCACGCCTGGGCGGCCATGCAGTAACGAGGGGGGCCGCCATGCTGACACTGCTCAACCTGCTTTCCGCCGTCGCCTTGCTGGTGTGGGGCACGCATATCGTGCGCACCGGCATCCTCCGGGTGTACGGCAGCGACCTGCGGCGCATTCTCAGCCGCAGCGTGCAGAAACGGCCGCTGGCCTTCGCCGCCGGCATCGGCGTCACCGCACTGGTGCAGAGCAGCAACGCCACCGCGCTGCTGGCTACCTCCTTCGTCGCCAGCGGCCTGATGGCGCTGGCCCCGGCGCTGGCGATCATGCTCGGCGCCGACGTCGGGACGGCGCTGATGGCGCGGGTGCTGACCCTCGACCTGTCGTGGCTGTCGCCGCTGCTGATCTTCTTCGGGGTGATCTTCTTCCTCACCCGCAAGCAGACGCGCCTGGGCCAGCTGGGCCGGGTGTTCATCGGCCTGGGCCTGATCATCCTGGCGTTGCAGCTGATCGTCGAGGCCGCGGAACCCATGACCCAGGCCAAGGGCGTGAAGGTGCTGTTCTCCAGCCTCACCGGCGACGTCATGCTCGACGCCCTGACCGGCGCGCTGTTCGCCATGATCTCCTACTCCAGCCTGGCCGCCGTGCTGCTCACCGCGACCCTCGCCACCTCCAAGGTGATCTCGCTGAAGGTCGCGCTGTGCCTGGTGGTGGGCGCCAACCTGGGCACCGGCATCCTCGCCCTGATCGGCTCCAGCTCGCAGAACGCCGCCGGCCGCCGGGTGGCCCTGGGCAGCCTGTTGTTCAAGGTCGCCGGCTGCGTGCTGGTACTGCCGCTGATCGGCCCGCTGGCGCAGTGGGTGGACGGCTGGCCGTTCCGCACCCAGGAGCTGGTGATCGCCTTCCATGTGCTCTACAACTCGGTGCGCTGCCTCGCCTGCCTGCCGCTGACCACCCAGATGGCCGCCTTCTGCACGCGCATCATGCCCGACCGCGCGGCCCCCGAGGACCGCGTGCGCCCGCGCCACCTCGACCCGGCGGCGCTGGACACGCCGAGCCTGGCGCTGGTCAACGCGGTGCGCGAGACGCTGCGCATGGGCGACATCGTCGAGCAGATGCTGATCAACCTGCTGCAGGTGACCCGCGGCGGCGACCCGCTGCTGGGCAAGGAGATCCGCAAGCTCGACGACGACGTCGACGCGCTCTACACGGCGATCAAGCTGTACCTGGCGCGCATGCCCCGCGAGGATTTGAGCGAGCGCGACAGCCGGCGCTGGGCCGAGGTCATCGAACTGGCCATCAACCTGGAGCAGGCCGGCGACATCATCGAGCACATGCTCAGCGCCGTGCAGGACAAGAAGACCTCGCGCAGCCGCTCCTTCTCCGACAACGGCCTGGCCGAGATCACCGCGCTGCACAGCCAGCTGCTGGTCAACCTGCGCCTGAGCCTGTCGGTGTTCCTCAACGGCGACCAGGAAGGCGCGCGGCGCCTGCGCCGGGCCAAGCAGCGCTTCCGCCTGCAGGAACGCCGCTACGCCCACTCCCACGTCGACCGCCTGCGCCAGCAGGTGGTGCAGAGCATCGAGACCAGCTCGCTGCACCTGGACCTGATCGCCGACATGAAGCGCCTGAACTCGCTGTTCTGCGCCATCGCCTACGCCGTCCTCGACAATCCCGAGGCCGGCAGCGGCGAGGAGGCCGAGGACGACTACGTCGAGCAGGCCCTGGAAGATGCCGCCCAACCGCCGGGCCACGGCGTGCCGCCGGGATCCAGCGCGGCCGGCTGAGGGCCCGGCCGGCAGACGGCGTGTGGCAGCTCGCCGCGGGACTGATCCGCGTCAATGCCCGGGCATGGCGTTCGGCTAGGGTGGTGGCCCTTTGCCAGCCACGAGCATGACGCCATGACCCTTAGCCGGCTTCCGGCCCAGTTATTGGTGACCTCCCAGGACGAGAGCGTGGCGCGCCAGGTGCGCGCCCTGCTCACGGTCTACCAGGTGCCCTGCGCGGTACTCGCCGGCCCCGGCGACTGCGAGCAGGCCCCGCTGTGCCGCTGGTTCAAGGATGCCGCGCTGAGCGATACCGCGCGCCTGCACGCCTTGCTGGCCGACGCCGTCGGCGTGCTCGAACGCAGCCGACACGCCTTCCGCTCGCGCGAGCTGGGGCAACTGCGGCGGCGCCTGGAGGCCGCATTGCGGGAGTTGTCCGCCTCCCCGCCGATGGTGTAAAAAACCCCGACCAACGTTCCGCCACCGCGGAAGCCGGCTTTGCCGGGCAGGACGCCAAGGGCCTGCAAGACAAAGCGCCGCGCCTGTCGCCGAATTCATCGTGCGACGGGCGCGGCGCTTTTTTCATGCCCGCAGAAAAACAAGGAGGCAAGCATGGGCCTGGGACCGAAGCTCGACCACATGCTCGACCGCATCGGCCTGTCGCCGGCGGAGATCGACCAGCGCCTGCGCTACCTGCACTGGCAGCAAGCCGACGAGCAGCGCCTGCAGCAGGCCGCCGCCGAGCGCGGCGACAGCCACGCGCGCTTCATCGAACAGCTCTACGCGCACCTCGGCCAGTTCCCGCCGCTGGCGGCCATCCTCTCCGAACCGGCCACCCTGCAGCGCCTCAAGCGCAGCCAGGCGCAGTACTACGAGCAGCTCTGGGAGGCCCCGCAGGACGGCGGCTACGTGCGCGACCGCCTGCGCATCGGCCTGGTCCACCAGCAGGTGGGGGTGGAGCTGAAGTGGTACCTGGGCGCCTACCGCCTGTACCTGCAGCACATGCTCGACGAGCTGCTCGGCGACGCGCCGCAGGCAGCGACCTTCGCCAGCCTGCTCAAGCGGGTGTTCTTCGACATGTCGCTGGCCATCGACACCTACGGCGCCGCCCAGCGCCAGGCCCTGGAGGACAGCGAGGCGCGCTTCGCCCGGGCCCTGCGCGGGGCCAACGACGGCATCTGGGACTGGGACCTGGCCAACGACCGGCTGTACGTTTCCGAACGCTGGACACGCATGCTCGGCCTGAGCCGCGACAGCCTCGGCGAGGGCAGCGCCAGCTGGTTCGCCCGCGTGCACCCCGACGACCTGCCCGGCCTGCGCCAGGCCATCGACGCCCACCTGCGCGGCAGCGCCGCCCTGCTCAACCACGAGTACCGCATCCGCCAGCGCGACGGCGGCTACCTCTGGGTGCAGGCCCGCGGGGTGATCACCGACGGGCGCATGGCCGGCTCGCAGAGCGACATCAGCCAGCGCAAGGCCAGCGAGCACCAGCTCAGCCACGCCGCGCGCCACGATCCGCTGACCGGCCTGGCCAACCGCCTGCGCCTGGACGAGCTGCTGCAGCAGGCCCTGCAACGCCAGAGCCGCCCCGGCGCGCGCGAGGCCGGCTTGCTGTTCATCGACCTGGACCGCTTCAAGCTGATCAACGACAGCCTCGGCCACGCCGTCGGCGACCGCGTGCTGGTGGAGGTGGCCCAGCGCCTGCTGCGCTGCCTACGCCCCGGCGACCACCTGGCGCGCTTCGGCGGCGACGAGTTCGTGGTGCTGCTGGACGACATGGCCAACCTGGCCGACGCCGAACAGGTCGCCCAGCGCATGCTCGACTGCCTGCACCAGCCGCTGCACCTGGACGGCCGCACCCTGGTGGTCAGCGCCAGCATCGGCATCACCGGGCTGATCGCCGAGGGCCAGGCGATCGACACCCTGCAGGCCGCGGACCTGGCCCTGTACCGCGCCAAGGAGGCCGGCAAGGCGCAGTACGCGCGCTTCTCCAGCGAGCTGCAGGCCGCCGCGCAGCGCCGCCTGGAGCTGGAGAGCGCGCTGGGCCAGGCGCTGGAGCGCGGTGAATTCAGCCTGCACTACCAGCCGATCCTGCGCATCGACGTCGACCCGCCGCGGCCCATCGCGGTGGAAGTGCTGCTGCGCTGGCAGCGCGACGGCCAGCCGGTGTCGCCGCTGCAGTTCATCCCGGCGCTGGAGGAGTCCGGCGAGATCGTCCGCGTCGGCGACTGGGTGCTGCGCGAGGCCTGCCGCCAGACCCGCGCCTGGCAGCGCGACGGCCAGGGCTGGCTGTACTGCTCGGTGAATCTGTCCATCCGCCAGCTGCAGCAGCCGGGCTTCGCCGAGCGGGTGCGGCAGATCCTCGCCGAGACCGGCCTGGCGCCGCAGAGCCTGGTGCTGGAGATCACCGAGAGCCTGATGATGCAGGACGGCGCCGAGACCCTCGCCTGCCTGCGCGAGCTGGCCGCCCACGGCGTGCGCCTGGCGCTGGACGACTTCGGCACCGGCTACTCGTCGCTGGGCTACCTCAAGCGCTTCCCGCTGGACCTGTTGAAGGTCGACCGCAGCTTCATCGGCAAGGTCCCCGACGACCCCGAGCTGAGCGCCATCTGCCGCGCCATCGTCGGCCTGGGCCGCAGCCTCGGCCTGGAGGTGGTGGCCGAGGGCGTCGAGCACCCCGAGCACCTGGAATTCCTGCGCAAGGAAGGCTGCCGCTTCGCCCAGGGCTTCCTGTTCAGCCCGCCGCTGCCGCCCCACATCCTGCACCCCGCGGCCATGGAGACCCACCGATGAAGCTCAACCTGCCGGTCAGCGGGCGCCAGGTCGAGGTGCCGGCCAGCGCCAACATCCTCTCCACCACCGACCTCAAGGGCGCGGTCAGCCACGTCAACCCGGACTTCCTGAGCATCAGCGGCTTCAGCGCCGAGGAACTGCTGGGGCACAACCACAACCGCGTGCGCCACCCGGACATGCCGCCGGCCGCCTTCGCCCACCTGTGGCGGACGCTGCAGGCCGGGCGCAGCTGGATGGGCCTGGTGAAGAACCGCTGCAAGAACGGCGACCACTACTGGGTGAGCGCCTTCGTCACGCCGATCCGCCATGGCGGCAAGGTGGCGGAGTACCAGTCGGTGCGCACCCGCGCCAGCGTCGCCGAGGTCGAGGCCGCCGAGCAGCTGTACGCGCGCATGCGCGCCGGCTGGCTGCCGCGCCGGCCACGCCTGGGCCTGTTGCCGCGGCTGCTAGTAGGCCTGGGCCTGGCGCAGGCCCTGGGCGCGCTGCTGGCGTACCTGGCGCCCGCGCCCTTGGCCTTCGGCCTCGCCCTGCTGCTTTCCGGCGCCTGGCTGGCGCACCAGCTGCAGCCGCTGCGGCCCCTGCTGGCGCGCGCCCGGCAGGTCGCCGACAACCCGCTGAGCCAGCGCCTGTACAGCGGCCGCACCGACGAATTCGGCGAGCTGGACTTCGCCCTGCGCATGCTCGAAGCCGAGACCGGCGCGGTGGTCGGGCGCATGGCCGAGGCCTCGCGCCAGCTCGCCGAACACGCCGGGCAGCTGGCCGGCACCGTGGCCGACAGCAGCGCCGGCACGCGCCGCCAGCAGCAGGAGACCGACCAGGTAGCCAGCGCCATGCAGCAGCTGGCGCAGAGCGTCCAGGAAGTGGCGCGCCACGCCCAGCACAGCGCGGTGGCGGCGCAATGCAGCGAGCGGGTGACCCAGGCCGGCCAGGGCGAGGTGCAGGCCACCCGCGGCCAGCTCGCCACCCTGGAGGACGCGGTGCGCCGCGCCAGCGAGGCGGTGGAGCAACTGCACGGGCACAGCGAGGGCATCTCGCGGATGCTGCAGGTGATCCAGGAAGTCGCCGGGCAGACCAACCTGCTGGCGCTCAACGCCGCCATCGAGGCAGCCCGCGCCGGCGAGGCCGGGCGCGGCTTCGCCGTGGTGGCCGACGAAGTCCGCGCACTGGCCTCGCGCACCGCCGACTCGGCATTGGATATCCACAGGCTGGTGGGCGACCTGCAACGCGGCGCCGGCGCCTCGGTGCAGGCCCTGCGCCACAGCTGCGAACAGGCCCACACCAGCCTCGACCAGGCCGGCCGCGCCGCCGGCGCGCTGGAGGAGATCGCCGGGCAGGTCTCGGCGATCCAGCGCATGAGCCTGGAGATCGCCGGGGCCATCGAGGAACAGGGCTGCGCCAGCGAGGAGATCGAACGCAGCCTGTTGGCCATTCGTGAGTCGGCCGACGGCAATGCCGCCAGTGCGAGCCATAGCCAGGCCAGTGCGGCGCGGGTGGCGGAGTTGGCGGCGGGGTTGAGGATGATGGCGGGGCATTTCTGGGAGGGGCGGCGCAACGCTTGAATGAAGGGCGCGGCTCTTCGTAGGAGCGAGCTTGCTCGCGAATGGTGTTTCCTGGGAGCTGCGGGTGTTGGGGTTCAGAGCGCCCTCTCCCTAACCCTCTCCCTGAAGGGAGAGGGGACCGTTCGGAGTGCGTGGGTATTCCTGAGTTAGCCGGCTAGCACCGAAATTGCCGGCTGAAGCCAGGCCTTTTCTCGGCACGGACTAGCCCCCTCTCCCTTCAGGGCGGGGCGCGCAGCCGAGGGCTGGGGAGAGGGAACGGAGCCAAACCAAAACACCGAAGTCACAACTGAGCCCCGTTCGCGAGCAAGCTCGCTCCTACGAAAAGCCCCCAGCAGCACAGTTCCCCCTACCCCGCCCGCAACCCCCGCGCCGCGATGAACGCCAGAAACGCCTCCCGGCTCGAATACCGCGGCTGATACCCGAACTCCCGCTTCAACCTCGCATTGTCCAGCACCGGACGGTAGCGCATGAAATCCACCTGCTCCGGGCCGAAGGGCGCCAGGCCCAGCGGCCGCAGCATGGCCAGCGCGCCGCGCAGCAGCGGCGCCGGCAGGGTGCGGTAGGGTTTGCGCAGCAGCCCGGCGATCTCGCGCAGGCTCAGTGCGCCGTCGCCGGCCAGGTTGTAGATGCCCTCGCTGCCCTGCTCCAGGCCCTGGCGGATGATGTTCACCACGTCCTGGTCCCAGATGAACACGAAGCGGCTGCAGCGGCCACTTATCCCCAGCACCGAACGCCCCATGAACAGGTCGGTGACCGGGTTGTGCACACCCCTCCCGAGGATGGTGCCGGGGCGCAGCACCAGCTGGCGCAGCTGTGGACAACTCTGCCGCAGGCCGGCCAGCAGCTGTTCGATCTCGTGCTTGTGGCGGGCGTAGAGGAACTGCGACTGGCCGCGCAGGGGCTGGTTCTCGTCGATCAGCTCGGCGTTGTCCGGGTGGAAGCCGTAGGCCGCGGCGGAACTGGCCACCACCAGTTGGCCCACCTCGTGCTCCACCGCCGCCTCGAACAGCGCGCGGCTGCCGCCGACCTCGATGGTGTGCAGGCGGGTGGCGGACATCTGCGGCGGCGGGTTGACCACCGAGGCCAGGTGCACGATGGCCTGCGGGCGCCACTGCCGCACGCACTCGCGGACCTGCCTGGGGTGGCCTATGTCCAGCTGCACCGGCTCGATGTTCGGCCGCAGGTGCTGCGTCGGCAGGCTGCGCACGTCGGCGGCCACCAGCGTCCAGTCGCCATGCTGGACCGCCAGTTCGTTGAGCAGGTTCTGGCCGATGTGGCCAGCCGCGCCGGTGATCAGGACGCGCATGGGTGCGGCCTCCGCGTTGGGCGATGCGGCAGGGCGTTGCCGCTAGCGAAAGGCCATCAATCACCCATCGCGCCACGCCTGATGATAGACCGGGCACGGGCAGGTCGCAGCCCGTCGCCACGGGTGCCGCCCATGGGTAGGTGGATCAGCGGCAATCCGCTATTCTCCTGGCTTTGCTTTTTTCCAGGCTTGGCCCATGCGTTGGTTGTTCCTCCCCCTCCTGTTCCTGCTCGGCGGCGGCTGGTCGTTGGCCGATTCGCGCTCGACCGTGGAGGGCTACCAGTTGCAGAACGGCATGGGCGTGCTGTTCAAGCCGACCAGCCAGCGCGGCTCGGTGTCCATCCGCCTGGTGGTGGGCGTGGGCTTCTCCGACTTCACCTGCCATGACCGGCAGTTGCCGCACCTGCTGGAGCACCTGTTCTTCAGCGGCCTGGACGGCGGCGACGAGGCCGACCTAGAAGCGCGCATGCAGGCCCTGGGCGGCCAGTGGAACGCCTACACCAGCGAGGGCGACACCACCTTCGTCATCGAGGCGCCGGCGGCCACCCAGCGCCAGGTGCTCGACCTGCTGCTGGAAGTGCTCACCCGCACGCAACTGGACAAGGCCAAGGTAGAGGCCACCAAGCAGGTGCTGATCCGCGAGGACGGCGGCCACTACTCGCACCTGCAGCGCTTCCTCGACCACCAGAACACCAGCCGCCCGGGCCAGGAACAGCTCGCCGTGGAACTCGGCCTGGCCTGCGCCGAGCGCCCGCAGGTGGCGCACCTGACCCAGGCCCAGCTGGAGAAGCTGCGCAGCGACTGGTACGTGCCGGCCAACATGACGCTGATCGTGGTCGGCGACCTCGACCCGCGCCTGCCCGCCTACCTCAGCCACACCTTCGGCAGCCTGCCCGACCGGACCACGCCGGAACGCCGCGAACTGCCGGAAATGCAGGGCCCGGCGACGCGCCAGCGGACGCTGGACAGCGGCCTGTTCGGCGAGGGCGCGGTGGTGCACTGGATCTTCCCCGAGCCGGCCGAGGCCGACGGCGCCGCCCTCGACCTGCTGCAGGCCTACCTGAGCGACGCGCTCTATGCCGACCTGCGGGTCCATCGCGAGCTGTCCTACGGCCCCTGGAGCGAGCGCACGTCCTACGCCAACCAGGGTTTCCTCAGCCTCAACGCGGACATCGCCCGGGAAGATGAGGACGCCACCCTGAAGGCCCTGCGCGAGGTGGTGGAGAACATCCGCCAGCACGGCCTGGACGCCCAGCGCTTCGCCCGCATCCAGCGGGTGCAGCGGGCGCAGCTGGCCTGGAGCACGCCGAGCAACGCCAGCCTCGCCGACTACTACTGGGGCGCGCTGGGCGACTACGACGGCAGCCAGTTCCCCAACGAGGACCGGCGCCTGGCCAAGGTCAGCCTGCAACGGGCCAACGACACGGCGCACCAGCTGTTCAAGGACGAAGGCTACCTGCGCATCGAGAAGCCGCTGCTGGACGACGACATGGTCTACCCGCTGGCCGCCGGCGCGGTGCTGTTGGTGCTGCTGCCGCCGGCGGCACTGTGGCTGTGGTGCCGCCGGCGCAAGCGCTGAGTCTTACAGCGCCAGGCGGCGGATCACCCGGGTGGCGTCGTCCGGGTCGCGCTGGGCGCGGAAGCCCAGTTCCACGGCGAGGTCGCGCATGTCGCGGTCGATGGCTTGGTCGATGCTGTACATCTGGACGAAGCCGTTGCGCCGCGCCACGTCGATCAGGTGGCGCATCAGCGCCTTGCCCAGGCCCCGGCGCTTCCAGTCGTCGGCGGTGGTCAGGGCGCATTCGCACTGGTTCGCATCCACCTTGGCGTAGCGGCTGATGCCGATTTCGCGCAGTTCGCCGTCGTCGTGCACCAGGGCGACGAACGCCATGTTGTCCTGGTAATCCACGTCCATCAGGCTGTCGAGCAGCGCGTCGCTGATCTTCACTTCGCCGTGGAAACGCAGCTTGCGCGTCATCGGCGACAGGCGTTCGAGGAAGTTGCGCTCCAGCTCGCGGTCTTCCGCGCGCAGCGGGCGGATCAGCACGTGGCTGCCGTCGTCGAGCGTCTCGATCCAGTGGTCATGGCCGCCGGCGGCGAGCGCCGCGGCTTGCTGGTGCAGGGGGGTGGGCATGGCGTTGTCTCCGAGGAGAAGAAGGAAATGTCATTGACCTATCCTTCTCCTGCCGCCCCTGGCCACCCTTGACCGAGGTCAAGACCGGCCGGGGTTGGCCAGTGGCAAAGCGCCGCAGGCCCTCAGGCGCCGGCCAGCGCGCCGCCGGAAGTGGCCGCGCGGCCGCGGCGGCGGAACAGCACCAGGGTGGCGACCAGGCCCAGCAGCGCCGCACCGCTCAGCCACAGGCAGGGGGCGGCCTTGTTGTCCAGGGCGTGGATGAGCCAGGTGCAGGCCGCCGGGGTGAAGCCGCCGAAGGTGGCGGTGGCCAGGCTGTAGGCCAGGGAGAAGCCGGTGGTGCGCACGTCCGCCGGCATCACTTCGGTCAGCGCCACCACCATGGCGCCGTTGTAGCTGCCGTAGAGGAACGACAGCCACAGCTCCACCGTCAGCAGGCGGGCGAAGCTGGGCTCGGCCACCAGCCAGGACAGCGTCGGATAGGCGGTCAGCAGCGCCAGCACGGTGGCGGCGAGCAGCAGCGGGCGGCGGCCGATGCGGTCGGACAGCGCGCCCATCACCGGCAGCCAGAAGAAATTCGACAGGCCGATGCACATGGTCACCAGCAGGGCGTCGAAGTCCGACAGGTGCAGCTCGTTCTTGCCGAAGGTCGGGGTGTAGGCGGTGATCAGGTAGAAGGACACGGTGGTCATCACCACCATGGCGGTGCCGGCCAGCACCAGGCCGAAGTTCTGCCCGATGGAGCGCAGCACCTCGCCCAGGCGCGGGTGGTGCTTGCGTTGCTGGAAGGCCTCGGTCTCCTCCAGGGAGCGGCGGATGACGAACAGCGCCGGGACGATCATGCAGCCGACGAAGAAGGGCACGCGCCAGCCCCACTCGCCCATCTCCGCGGGGCTCAGCCAGTGGTTGAGGATGACCCCCAGCAGCCCGGCGAAGACCACCGCCACCTGCTGGCTGGCGGACTGCCAGCTGACGAAGAAGCCACGTTTGCCGGGGGTGGCGATCTCCGCCAGGTACACCGACACGCCGCCCAGCTCGACACCGGCGGAGAAGCCCTGCAGCAGGCGGCCGAGCAGCACCAGCAGCGGCGCCAGCGCGCCGAGGGTGGAATAGCCGGGGACGAAGGCGATCAGCAGGGTGCCCATGGCCATCAGCGCCAGGGTGATGATCAGGCCCTGGCGGCGGCCGTGGCGGTCGATGTAGGCGCCGAGGAAGATCGCTCCCAGCGGGCGCATCAGGAAGCCGGCGCCGAAGGTGGCCAGCGACAGCATCAGCGAGGCGAAGGGATCGTCGCCGGGGAAGAAGGTCTTGGCGATGGCGGTGGCGTAGAAGCCATACACCATGAAGTCGTACATCTCGAGGAAGTTGCCGCTGACCACGCGGAACACGGCCTTGGCCTTGGAATTCTTGGAAGCCATGGGAAACACCATTCTGACGATCACGGGGCCCTTCCCGGATGCGAGCAGGCAGGCAGCGGCCGGGAAGATATTTGTAACCCTATGTGTAAAAACTGCCCGAGATCAAATGAAAAATGGCTGAAAGGCCCGAATTACAAGGGTTTGAAAGGCTGGTGAAAGCTTCGTGACAGCTCGTCGGAAAATTCACAAAAAATCAGCAGGCATGGCAAACGCCATTCCTGCCTAGGGATTGCTCGCCTGCAACCGGCGCCCCATTTCCGCTTCCCGTTCCCGCGCCAGCTTGACCTGGAACAGCTTCCATTCGCGCTCGATCACCGCGTAGGGCACGAACACGCTGATGCGCTTGGCGCCCTTGAGCCCCGGGTGCTGCACGCCGCCCCAGGCCGTGCCCTTGTAGCCGATGTTCATGCCCAGCACGCTGCCGTCGGCCGCCACCAGCGGCCCGCCGGACATCCCCTGGGCCAGGGCCGCGTCATGGATGCCGTACAGCTCCTCGTTGGGCTCGTTGAGGTTGCGGTAGGGCACCGGCCACACCCGCCCGCGGGAGCTCACCGGCAGCAGCAGGGTGCTGCTGCCCAGCGCCGTCACCGCCTCGCCGTTGCGCGGTGCGCGCCAGTGCGGCAGCGGCCCGTCGGCCTTGCGGCGGATGAACACCAGGTCGCAGCGGGTGCTGCAGGAATAGGCCAGGTCCGACAGGTAGGGCACGTGGGCCGCGGTCACCGCATAGTCGGCATTCCACTGCACCGCCGAAGCCACCATCAGCCCCGGCGCCGGCAGGCCGGACAGCACCGTGAAATAACGCGAATTGAGCTGGCCATCGACTTCCGGCTTCACCCAGCCGTTGCAGCCGGCCAGCAGGGCGCACAGCGCCAGGCAGCTAACTTTCCCTCTCATTGCGATTTTCCTTAATTTGGTTTGAGGAAAATCTAATTTCGATTAAAGGAAAGTTCTTATGGAAAATTAACCGTATTAAGTGGCGCGAATCCTTAATTAAAAATCCAATTACCCAATTGTTTCTGAAAGAAACTTCAGAAGAATAAGGATATTCAAATATTTTCCGCTTTTGTTAATTAAACGGCCGGGCCTCAGCCGAAGAACCAGTAGCAGACGCCGATGGACGCCAGCACCCCGGCCAGGTCGGCCAGCAGGGCGCAGCCCACGGCGTGGCGGGCGCGCTGGATGCCCACCGAGCCGAAGTACACCGCCAGCACGTAGAAGGTGGTCTCGGTGCTGCCCTGCACGGTGGCCGCCAGGCGCGCGGCGAAGCTGTCCACACCCTGGCTCTGCATGGTCTCCAGCAGCATGGCGCGCGCCGCGCTGCCGGAGAACGGCTTGACCAGCGCGGTGGGCAGGGCGTCGACGAAGCGGGTGTCCCAGCCCAGGCCCTCGACCGTCCAGCGGATGCCGCCGAGCACCATCTCCAGGGCCCCGGAGGCGCGCAGCACGCCGACGGCGCAGAGCATCGCCACCAGGTAGGGCAGCAGGTTCTTGGCCACGTCGAAGCCTTCCTTCGCCCCTTCCACGAAGGTTTCGTAGACCGGCACCTTCTTCAGCCAGCCGAGCACCAGGAACAGCACGATCAGGCCGAACAGGGTGAGGTTGCCCAGCAGCGAGGAGAGTTGCGCCAGCGCCGTGGCGGAAAGCCCGGCCAGCAGCGCCATGAAGGCCCCAAGGGCGAGGGCGCCGGGGACCAGGTAGGCGAGCACCAGCGGGTCCCACAGGCGCAGGCGCTGCATGACCGCCACCGAGAGCAGGCCGACCAGGGTCGAGGCGCTGGTGGCCAGGAGGATCGGCAGGAACACCAGGGTCGGGTCGGCCGCGCCCTGCTGCGCGCGGTACATGAAGATGGTCACCGGCAGCAGCGTCAGCGACGAGGCGTTGAGCACCAGGAAGAGGATCTGCGCGTTGCTCGCCGTGGTGCTGCTGGGGTTGAGTTCCTGCAGCGCCTTCATCGCCTTGAGGCCGATGGGGGTGGCGGCGTTGTCCAGGCCCAGGCCGTTGGCGGCGAAGTTCAGGGTGATCAGGCCGATGGCCGGGTGGCCGGCCGGCACCTCGGGCATCAGCCGGCGGAACAGCGGGCCCAGCAGCCACGCCAGGCGCTCCACCAGGCCGGCCTTCTCGGCGATGCGCAGGAAGCCCAGCCAGAGCGTCAGGGTGCCGAACAGCAGGACCATGACCTCCACCGACAGCTTGGCCATGGCGAACAGGCTCTCGACCATGGCGGCGAACACGTCGGCCTGGCCGCCGAGCAGCCAGCGCGACAGCGCGGTGACCGCCGCGACCAGGAAAAAGCCGAGCCAGAGGCCGTTGAGCATGGGTATCCCCCCCAAGGACGTTGGCCGCGATGATAACGGCGCGCGTCCATCGCTGCCAGAAACGCCAAGGCCCCGGACAGCGCCGGGGCCTTGCTGGTACGGCTTTTCGTAGGAGCGAGCTTGCTCGCGAACGGCTCCGCGGCGGGGCGGGTTCGCGAGCAAGCTCGCTCCTACAGGGGCGGCACAGAGTTAGTGCGCGGTGCTCTGCCGGGCGTCGCTCAGCAGTTCTTCGCCGCGGCCCTGTTCCACCGCCTGCCAGTAGAGCGCGCCCTGCTTGCCGTCGTAGATGCCTTCCCACTTGGAGATCACCAGCACCGCCAGGGCGTTGCCGATGACGTTCAGCGCGGTGCGCGCCATGTCCATGATGCGGTCGACGCCGGCGATGAAGGCCAGGCCTTCCAGGGGAATGCCGACGCTGCCCAGGGTGGCCAGCAGCACCACGAAGGACACGCCCGGCACGCCGGCGATGCCCTTGGAGGTGACCATCAGCGTCAGCACCAGCATCAGCTGCTGGCCGATGGACAGGTCGATGCCGTAGAGCTGGGCGATGAAAATCGCCGCGATGCTCTGGTACAGCGTCGAGCCGTCGAGGTTGAAGGAGTAGCCGGTGGGCACCACGAAGCTGCTCACCGCCTTGGGCGCGCCGTAGGCTTCCATCTTCTCGATGATGCGCGGCAGCACGGTCTCGGAGCTGGCGGTGGAATAGGCCAGGACCAGTTCGTCCTTGAAGATGCGCATCAGCTTGATGATCGAGAAGCCGAACAGCCGCGCCACCAGGCCCAGCACCATGAAGGCGAAGAAGGCGATGGCGAAGTACACCAGCAGCACCAGCTTGGCCAGCGGCAGCAGCGAAGCGAAGCCGAAGCTGGCGACGGTCACGGCGATCAGCGCGAACACCCCGACCGGCGCGTAGAGCATGATCATGTGGGTGACGCGGAACATGGCCTCGGCCACGCCCTGGAACATCTTCACCAGCGGCTCGCGGGTGGGCGCCGGCAGCGACGACAGGCCCAGGCCGAACATCACCGAGAAGAAGATGATCGGCAGCATCTCGCCGCGGGCCATGGCGGCGAAGATGTTCGACGGGATCAGGTTGAGGATGGTCTCGATGAACGCGTGGTGGTGTTCCACTTCCTTGGCGGTCTGCGCGTACTTGGAGATATCCACCGTGCCCAGGGTGCTCATGTCGATGCCGGCGCCGGGCTGGAACAGGTTGGCCAGCACCAGGCCGACGACGATGGCCACCGTGGTGATGATCTCGAAGTAGACGATGGTCTTCAGGCCGATGCGCCCGAGCTTCTTGGCGTCGCCCATGCCGGCGATGCCGACGATCAGCGAGGAGATGACGATCGGTACCACGATCATCTTGATCAGGCGGATGAAGATGTCGCCCGCCGGCTGCAGGATGTTGCTGATCCACCAGGCCTTCTCCGCGCTGAAGTGGTTCAGCACGGTACCCATGGCGATGCCCAGTGCCAGACCGATGACGATCTGCCAGGCGAGGCTGAGCTTGGCTTTGCCCATAGTGTGTTCACCCTTGGTTCTTGTGGAAGTCGGGGGTTTCGCCCGCCGCCGGGATGGCCGGGGTGGCGAAAAAAAGGGCGCATGATTCCCACCCCCCTTCTTCGCGTCTAATGCCGGAAACGGCTACCCCATGCACAATCGGCATGGGGAAAAGCAAATGGAACGGGTGTTCCAGGCCCGCGGGCCATTGCTTTTTTGCATGGGATTGGGCTGAAAAGACCGTGGCGGCCGCTTTTTTCGAACCCTGTGGATGGAAAGCGAGGCCCGGGGAGGAATTCGCTTTCCCTGCCGCGGGTGCGCTGCCGTGACGCAGGCGTGGGGGCCTGCAGTTCGCGATGGATGGTCGTCCGGGTGACCAGGCGCGGCGGGGATATTTTAGGGGGCCAGGGGGGTGGGTCGGGGTTGATTGATATCAGGGAAGTTGGAGGTGGGGGGATGGGGCCTTAAGAGCGCCCTCTCCCTAACCCTCTCCCTGAAGGGAGAGGGGACCGTTCAGTGTGCTTGGATGTTCAGGAGTCAGTCGGCAACACCGAAGGTTTCCATTTGAAACCTTCCTTGTCTCGGCACGGACTGCCCCCTCTCCCTTCAGGGCGGGGCGCGCAGCCGAGGGCTGGGGAGAGGGGCCCTTCAAGCTCCACAAGCTCCATAACTGCCACAAGCTCCACAGAAGCCATCGAAGCTCCCCCTCACAGCCTCACACCCGACCCGGCCCTCATCGGAGGCACTCCCTGTACCCCTGGGTCGCTGCGGGCTCACCACTCCCCCCAGCATCCCGGCCCCCTGGTCATGCGCCATTGCCGGCGCGGATTTCAGTACCAGTTCGGATCGGCCTTGAGCTGCTCGTCGAGCAACTGCTGCATGCCGGCGTCCGGCTCGCCCAGCCAGCGGAAGCTGGCGTGGCGGCTGGGCGACTTGTCCGGCGGCAGGTTTTCCGGCACCTGCACGTAGAGCGCGTAGGCATCCTTCTTGTTCCAGCTGAAGGCCACGTAGAGGCGGTTGGCCGCGCAGTCGTGGGCCTTGCACAACTCGCCCACCAGGTATTTGTCGCCGTCCTCCTCTTCTACCTGCATGGGGGTGGCGGTGCCGTCCAGGTTCATCACCCAGTCGGGCAGCCGTTCTTCCTTCTTCACCAGGTCCTGCCAGGTCTCGCGGTACTGCGGGTCGCTGTCCAGCAACTCGTTGAGGCGGTAGATGGCATCGTTGTCGGCCGCCCACCCCTGCCCGGCCGCCAGCAGCGGCAGCGCGAGCAGGAACCGACGCAGCGGGCGCGGCTCAGCCACGGCGCCGCCCGACGAAGAAGGAGATGACGAAGAGCACCAGGAACAGCACGAAGAGAATCTTGGCGATACTGGTCGCGGCGCCGGCGATGCCACCGAAGCCGAGTACCCCGGCGATGATGGCGATGATCAGGAATGTGAGAGCCCAGCTCAGCATGGAATGTCTCCTCTGTCATGGAAAGGCGGTGCGCGCCCCTCAGAACACCCAGCTCACCCGCGAGGTCTGGCGGACCACCGCGGTGCTGGCGGCCTCTTCCGTGATGGCCATTCGTTCATCCTGCAGCCTCAATGGCTGTCCGAGGAAAGCGCTGGACACAGGTTCCTGCACCGGCGCGGCGGAAGGCTGTGGAGCGACCGGATACCAACGGTCCAGCAGTACGACCACGGCGACGGCCAGCAACAGCAGCCGCCCCAGCGAATCCCCCTTGGCTCCATCAGCGTTCATCGACGTGCTCCTCCCGAAGGACTGGTGATCGGCCGGTGCGGGTGCACCGGGCCTCCCGCAACCTGTCTCGCACGCCGCGTGCCAGGTCGATGACTTTGACTAATCCTTTTGAAAACAACGGCTTGTAAAAATCAGCGGGCCGCCGGCAGCGCGCATCCTGCACGACAGGCCGGTTCCGGCCGTGCGTTTTGCACGGGACCCGGCAGGCCGTCCCCCTTCCCACCCGCTTTCCTTCGCCAGAGGCGCCGATGTCCTTCAGAGATGCGTCTAACTTTCATTGCAACTTGCAAGAAATTTCCTGGACTAAAAGGCGCATACGCGAAAGGAATTTCCTACTACGAGGCACCTCGAATGGACCCTACTCCGGAGACGCTTGGCCGAATCCTGCTGGTCGACGACGAACCCGCCATCCTGCGCACCTTCCGCTATTGCCTGGAGGACCAGGGCTACAGCGTGGCCACCGCATCCAGCGCGGCCCAGGCCGAGGCCCTGCTGCAACGCCAGGTCTTCGACCTGTGCCTCCTCGACCTGCGCCTGGGCGAGGACAACGGCCTGGACGTGCTGGCCCAGATGCGCCTGCAGGCGCCCTGGATGCGCGTGGTGATCGTCACCGCGCATTCCGCCGTGGACACCGCCGTGGACGCCATGCAGGCCGGCGCCGCCGACTACCTGGTCAAGCCCTGCAGCCCCGAGCAGCTGCGCCTGGCCGCGGCCAAGCAGCTGGAGGTGCGCCAGCTCACCGCGCGCCTGGAGGCCCTGGAGGGCGCCCAGGCCAGCCAGGCCGAGCAGCTCGAATCCCACAGCCCGGCGATGACCGCGGTGCTGGAGACCGCGCGCCAGGTGGCCGCCACCGATGCCAACATCCTCATCCTCGGCGAATCCGGCTCCGGCAAGGGCGAGCTGGCCCGCGCCATCCACGCCTGGAGCAAGCGCGCGAAGAAATCCTGCGTGACCATCAACTGCCCGTCGCTGAACGCCGAGCTGATGGAAAGCGAGCTGTTCGGCCACAACCGCGGGGCCTTCACCGGCGCCAGCGAGAGCACCCAGGGGCGGATCAGCCAGGCCGACGGCGGCACCCTGTTCCTCGACGAGATCGGCGACTTCCCGCTGCCGCTGCAGGCCAAGCTGCTGCGCTTCATCCAGGACAAGGAATACGAGCGCGTCGGCGACCCGGTGACGCGCCGCGCCGACGTGCGCATCCTCGCCGCCACCAACCGCGACCTGGCCGGCATGGTGGCTCAGGGGGCGTTCCGCGAGGACCTGCTGTACCGCCTCAACGTCATCGTCCTCAACCTGCCGCCGCTGCGCGAGCGCGCCGAGGACATCCAGGGCCTGGCCGAGCGCTTCCTCGCCCGCTTCGTCAAGGACTACGGGCGCCCGGCCCGCGGCTTCAGCCCGGCCTCGGCCGCGCTGCTGCGGCAGTACGCCTGGCCGGGCAACGTGCGCGAGCTGCGCAACGTGATCGAGCGCGTCAGCATCATCTGCAACCAGGAACTGGTGGAGCCCGAGCACCTGGGGCTCGGCGAGCAGAGCGGCGCCGCCGTCGTGCCGCGGGTCGGCGAGGCGCTGAGCCTGGAGGAGCTGGAGAAGGCCCACATCGCCTCGGTGATGGCCAGCGCCCCGACCCTCGACCAGGCGGCGAAGATCCTCGGCATCGACGCCTCCACCCTGTACCGCAAGCGCAAGCAGTACAACCTGTGAAGCGCGCGCTGACCCTGCGCTCGCGGATGTTCCTGAGCATCTCGGCGCTGATCACCCTGGCCCTGATCGGCCTGCTGCTGGGGGTGTTCAGCGTGATGCTGATGGGCCGCGAGCAGGAACGGCTGATCTCGCACAACTTCGCCACCATCGCCAGCAGCCAGCAGTTGCGCCAGTCCCTGGACGACCAGCTGGCCCAGCTGCTCAGCGACAGCCCCGACGCGCAGCGCCTGGTGCTGCTGCGCGAGCAGTTCGACCGCTACCTCGCCGAAGGCCGGGCGAAAGCCGCCAGCGACGTCGAACGCACCCTCTACGAGCGCATCGACCAGGCCAACCAGGAGTTCCAGGGCCAGGTCAGCTCCTCCGGCAGCAACCGCTGGAGCCTGGTGGTGGAGAGCGACTTCAGCCGCACCTTCACCTCCCTGCACCAGTACCTGCTGGCGCTGCACAACCACGCCATCCAGACCATCAGCGACGCGGAGCGCAGCTCGCGCCGCCACGCCTGGCTGATCGCCAGCCTGCTGGGGCTGGTGGGCGTGGCCATGCTGGTGATCGGCTTCGTCACCGCCCACGGCATCGCCCGCCGCTTCGGCGCGCCCATCGAGGCCCTGGCGCAGGCCGCCGACCGCATCGGCAAGGGCGACTTCGAGGTCAGCCTGCCGGTCTCGCGGGAAGCCGAGATGGCCTCGCTGAGCCGGCGTTTCGGCCTGATGGCCCAGGCCCTGGCCGAGTACAAGGAGACCAACATCGAGGCGGTGCTGGCCGGCCAGCGGCGCCTGCAGGCAGTGCTCGACAGCATCGACGACGGCCTGGTGATCATCGACCGGCGCAGCCGCATCGAGCACGCCAACCCGGTGGCCAGCCGCCAGCTGTTCTCCCAGGCCGATCCTCATGGCCAGCTGCTGGGCGAGCTGATCGACAACCAGGAGCTGCTGCAGGCCACCGGCCTGGTGCTGCAGGGCGAGTCGATGGGCGATACGCCCCAGGACCTGGAGGTCGAGATCGGCGGCGAGAACCGCCTGCTGGCCTGGACCCTGGCCCCGGTCACCCATGACGACGGGCGCAACATGGGCGCGGTGCTGGTGCTGCGCGACGTCACCGAACTGCGCGCCTTCGAGCGGGTGCGCAGCGAATTCGTCCTGCGCGCGTCCCACGAGCTGCGCACCCCGGTCACCGGCCTGCACATGGCCTTCGCCCTGCTGCGCGAACGCCTGGCGCTGCCCGAGGGCAGCCGCGAGCGCGAGCTGGCCGATACCGTGGACGAGGAAATGCGGCGCCTGGTGCGGCTGATCGACGACCTGCTGAACTTCTCCCGCTACCAGGACGGCCAGCAGAAGCTCGACCGCCAGCCCTGTGCGGTGGACGAACTGCTGGAGCAGGCGCGCCAGCGCTTCCTCGCCCGCGCCCAGGCCGAGGGCATCGGCCTGGGGATGGTGCTGGAGGACCAGCTGCCGGTCCTCAGCGTCGACCGCCTGCGCCTGGAGCGCGTGCTGGACAACCTGCTGGGCAACGCCCTGCGCCACACCCCGAAGGGCGGCAGCGTGCAGCTGCTCGCCCAGCGCCAGAGCCAATGGGTGATGCTGGCGGTGGAGGACTCCGGCGAGGGCATCGCCTACAGCCAGCAGGCGCGCATCTTCGAGCCCTTCGTGCAGGTGGGCCGGCGCAGCGGCGGCGCCGGCCTGGGCCTGGCCCTGTGCAAGGAAATCGTGCAGCTGCACGGCGGGCGCATCGGCGTGCGCTCGCAGCCCGGCCAGGGCACGCGCATCTACATGCTGCTGCCGGTCTGAACCTTCGGCGCGGCCATGGAGGTGGGCACCGCCAGCAGCAGCGCGGCGGTCTCCAGGTCCGGCACGCCGTCGAAGCGCGCCGGCCGGTAGCGCATCTGGAAGGCGGCGATGACGTTGCGCGTTGCCTCGTCCAGCTGGCCATCGAGCGGCACCGCGTAGCCATGCCGCGCCAACTGCTGCTGGAACCAGCCGGGCGCCGGCAGCTGGCCGTTCAGCTCGGCCAGGCGATGCGCCAGGTCGCCGGGCTGCGGCCAGGGGATCAGACCGGCGTCGGCCAGGCGCTTCCAGGGGAAGGCCGGGCCCGGGTCGACCTTGCGCTGCGGGGCGATGTCGCTGTGCCCGAGGATGTGCTCGGCGGTGATGCCCTGGCGCTTGACGATGTCCTTCAGCAGCAGGATGAGAGCGTCGATCTGGCCCTGTGGATAAGGTGTCCACACCCGCCCTTCGGGGGTCTCGCGGTAGCCCGGGTTGACCAGCTCGATGCCGATCGAGGTGGAGTTCAGCCAGGTCCGCCCCTGCCACTCGCTCTGCCCGGCGTGCCAGGCGCGGCGGTTCTCGTCCACCAGCTGGTAGATGGTCGGCGGGTTGGCGCCGATCAGGTAGTGGGCGCTGACCTCGCCGCGGGTGAGCAGCTGCAGCGAGCGCGGCAGGTCCGCCGAGGTGTAGTGGATGATGATGTACTGGACACGGCTGTCCTGGTTGCGCGAGGGGTGCTCGCGGTCGATTTCCAGGCCGCCCCGGCCGGCGCAGGCGGCCAGCAGCAGGGTGGCGAACATCAGGCACAGGTGGCGCATGGTGGCTCCACGGTCATCCGACGATGTGCAGCACGCTACGCAGGTTCTGCAGCAGCATGTTGACGCTGAGCATGATCAGCAGCATGCCGGCCAGGCGCTCCACGGCGGTGAGCCCGCGCGGGCCGAGGAAGCGCTGCAGGAAGGAAGCCTGCAGCAGGATCAGCGCGGTGGCGGCCCAGGCCAGGATCACCGCCAGGTACAGCTCCCATAGCGGACCAGTGTAGGTGGTGCGCAGGGTGATCAGCATGGCCAGCGCCGAGGGTCCGGCCACCGCCGGGGTGGCCAGGGGCACCAGCAGCGGCTCGCTGTCGGGCATGTCGCCGAGCACGCCCTGGGGCGTGGGGAAGATCAGGCGCATGGCGACCACGAAGAGGATGATGCCGCCGGCGATCCCGGTGGCCTCCTTGGACAGGCCCAGGCCGGTGAGGATGTGCTCGCCCAGGGTGAGGAACAGCAGCAGCAGGCCGAGGGCGAACAGCAGTTCGCGCAGCGCCACCTTGAGCCGGCGTTCGGCCGGCACCGACTTGAGGGCGGCGAGGAACACCGCGATGTTGCCGAAGGGGTCGGTGATCAGGAAGATCAGGACGGCGACGCCGAGCATGTGGATAACTCCAGGACAGAACGACCGGCGCCTGGACGCCGGGCAGAAAGCCGTCCCTGTGGATGAATCAGCCGGGGACGCGACGGCCGTGGGCGCCTGTGCATAACTTCACGGCAGGCGCCGCGCGGGTGTGGATGTCGGTTTATCCACAGTCCCTCAGGACTTCTTGATCTTCTCCGGGCGCTTCCAGCCCTCGATCACCCGCTGCTTGGCGCGGCCGACCGCGAGGGTCTGCGCCGGGACCTCGGCGGTGATGGTGGAACCCGCGCCGGTCGTGGCGCCGGCGCCGATATCCACAGGCGCCACCAGGGAGTTGTTGGAGCCGATGAACACGTCCTCGCCGATCACCGTGCGCCATTTGTTGGCGCCGTCGTAGTTGCAGGTGATGGTGCCGGCGCCGATGTTGGTGCGCGCGCCGACCTCGCTGTCGCCCAGGTAGGTCAGGTGGCCGACCTTCACGCCCTCGTGCAGGTGGGCGTTCTTCAGTTCGACGAAGTTACCCACATGCACCTGGCTCTCCAGCACGCTGCCGGGGCGCAGGCGGGCGAACGGGCCGACGTCGCTGCCGGGGCCGACGTCGGCGCCTTCCAGGTGGCTGTTGGCCTTGATGATGGCGCCGCGGCGCAGGACGCTGTTGCGGATGGTGCAGTTCGGGCCGATCTGTACTTCGTCCTCGATGTCCACGCGGCCTTCCAGCACCACATTGACGTCGATCTGCACGTCGCGGCCGGCGTTGACCTCGCCGCGCACGTCGAAGCGCGCCGGGTCCAGCAGGGTCACGCCCTGGGCCATCAGGCGGCGGGCGATGCGCAGCTGGTAGAAGCGCTCCAGCTCAGCCAGCTGCAGGCGGTCGTTGGCGCCCTGCACCTCCATGGCCGCCTGGGGTTGCGCAGTGGCCACGCGCAGGCCGTCGGCCACCGCCATGGCGATGACGTCGGTGAGGTAGTACTCGCCCTGGGCGTTGGCGTTGGACAGCCGGCCCAGCCAGCCTTCCAGGCGCTGGCGCGGCACGCAGAGGATGCCGGTGTTGCCCTCGCGGATGGCGCGCTGCTCGGCGCTTGCGTCCTTCTGCTCGACGATGGCCTTCACCTCGCCGTCCTGGCCGCGGATGATCCGGCCGTAGCCGGTGGGGTCGTCCAGTTCCACGGTGAGCAGCGCCAGCTGCTCGGCGCTGGCCTGCTGCAGCAGGCGTTCGAGGGTCGGCAACTCGATCAGCGGCACGTCGCCGTAGAGGATCAGCACACGCTCGGCGCTCAGGTAGGGCGCGGCCTGGGCCACGGCGTGGCCGGTGCCCAGCTGTTGTTCCTGGACCACGAAATTCAGGTCATCGGCCTGCAGGCGCTCGCGCACCCGTTCGGCGCCATGCCCGATCACCACGTGGATGCGCTGCGGGGCGAGGCCACGGGCGGTATCGATCACGTGGGCCAGCATGGGTTTGCCGGCGACCGGATGGAGGACTTTCGGCAGGGCCGAGCGCATGCGCGTGCCCTGGCCGGCGGCGAGGATGACGATTTCGAGGGACATGAAGTTGGACCGTCCTGGTAACGCTGGATGTAGAAAAAGAAAAAGGGTAGCCAAGGCTACCCTTTTCCCCTAGGTCGCTAAAGCCCGGGCCCCGGATTCGTCGCCGACTCCGAAGGCCCTGGCCGTTGCGAGCCGGCTCAGCCGCCGAACTTCTTGCGAACCTGCTGGACCGTGCGCAGTTGCGCTGCGGCTTCGGCCAGGCGGGCTGCAGCGGAGCTGTAGTCGAACTCGGCACCTTTGGCGTGCAGAGCCTTCTCAGCTTCCTTCAGCGCGGTCTGAGCGGCCGCTTCGTCGAGGTCGCCCGCGCGGATCACGGTGTCGGCCAGGACCTTCACCATGTTCGGCTGGACTTCGAGGAAACCGCCGGAGATGTAGTACACCTCCTGCTCGCCACCCTGCTTGACCACGCGGATCGGACCCGGCTTGAGCTCGGTGATCAGCGGCGCGTGGCCCGGGGCGATACCCAGATCGCCGAGGGAACCGTGCGCAACGACCATCTCGACCAGACCGGAGAAGATCTCCGCTTCGGCGCTGACGATGTCGCAGTGGACAGTAATAGCCATACCCTTGCCTCACGTAAGCGCCCGTTGCCGGGCGCACGGATTACAGCTTCTTCGCTTTCTCGATGGCTTCTTCGATGCCGCCGACCATGTAGAACGCCTGCTCCGGCAGGTGGTCGTAGTCGCCGTTGAGGATGCCTTTGAAGCCAGCGATGGTGTCCTTCAGGGAGACGTACTTGCCCGGCGAGCCGGTGAAGACTTCTGCCACGAAGAACGGCTGGGACAGGAAGCGCTGGATCTTACGAGCACGGGCCACCAGCAGCTTGTCGGACTCGGACAGTTCGTCCATGCCGAGGATCGCGATGATGTCCTTCAGCTCCTTGTAGCGCTGCAGGATGTACTGCACGCCACGAGCGGTGTCGTAGTGCTCCTGGCCGATGACCAGCGGGTCCAGCTGACGGGAGGTGGAGTCCAGCGGGTCGACGGCCGGGTAGATACCCAGCGAGGCGATGTCACGGGACAGTACCACGGTGGCGTCGAGGTGGGCGAAGGTGGTCGCCGGGCTCGGGTCGGTCAGGTCGTCCGCGGGAACGTAGACGGCCTGGATCGAGGTGATCGAGCCTTGCTTGGTGGAGGTGATGCGCTCTTGCAGCACGCCCATTTCCTCGGCCAGGGTCGGCTGGTAGCCCACTGCGGAAGGCATACGGCCCAGCAGTGCGGATACTTCGGTACCGGCGAGGGTGTAACGGTAGATGTTGTCGATGAACAGCAGTACGTCACGGCCTTCGTCACGGAACTTCTCGGCCATGGTCAGGCCGGTCAGCGCCACGCGCAGACGGTTGCCCGGCGGCTCGTTCATCTGGCCGTAGACCAGGGCTACCTTGTCGAGAACGTTGGAGTCCTTCATCTCGTGGTAGAAGTCGTTGCCCTCACGGGTACGCTCGCCCACGCCAGCGAACACGGAGTAACCGCTGTGCTCGATGGCGATGTTGCGGATCAGCTCCATCATGTTCACGGTCTTGCCGACGCCGGCGCCACCGAACAGGCCTACCTTGCCGCCCTTGGCGAACGGGCAGACCAAGTCGATCACCTTGATGCCGGTTTCCAGCAGCTCGTTGCCGCCAGCCTGGTCAGCGTAGGAGGGAGCCTCGCGGTGGATACCCCAGCGCTCTTCCTCGCCGATGGGGCCGGCTTCGTCGATCGGGTTGCCCAGTACGTCCATGATGCGGCCCAGGGTCGCTTTACCGACCGGGACGGAGATGGCTGCGCCGGTGCTTTCCACGTTCAGGCCACGCTTGAGGCCTTCGGTGGAACCCATCGCAATGGAACGGACCACGCCGTCGCCCAGCTGCTGCTGGACTTCCAGGGTGGTGTCGACGCCCTGAACCTTCAGGGCCTCGTAGATGCTCGGCACGGCATCGCGCGGGAATTCCACGTCGATCACGGCGCCGATGATTTGAACGATACGTCCGCTACTCATGTCTGGTTCCTCTGAATTTTGAACCTGTTCTTACACCGCGGCAGCGCCGCCGACGATTTCCGAGATTTCCTGGGTGATCGCCGCCTGACGCGCCTTGTTGTAGACCAGCTGCAGTTCGCTGATCAGGTCACCGGCGTTGTCGGTAGCGTTCTTCATTGCAATCATCCGGGCCGCCTGCTCACAGGCGTTGTTCTCAACCACCGCCTGGTACACCTGGGATTCCACGTAGCGCACCAGCAGGCCGTCGAGCAGGGCCTTGGCATCGGGCTCGTAGAGGTAGTCCCAGTGGTGTTTCAGGTCTTCGTTGTCCTCGGCCACCAGCGGAACCAGCTGTTCCACGGTCGGCTTCTGGGTCATGGTGTTGACGAACTTGTTGGAAACCACGTACAGGCGATCGATACGCCCGTCCAGGTAGGCATCCAGCATGACCTTGACGCTGCCGATCAGATCGTTGATCGACGGCTCTTCGCCCAGGTGACTGATGGCTGCGACCACGTTGCCGCCATAGTTCTTGAAGAAGGATGCGCCCTTGGCACCGATCACGCACAGGTCGATCTCCGCGCCGGCTTCACGCTGGGCGGACATGTCCTTGACGAGCGCCTTGAACAGGTTGATGTTCAGGCCGCCGGCCAGGCCGCGATCGGAGCTCACCACGATGTAACCGACGCGCTTGACGGGGCGCTCGATCATGAACGGGTGACGGTACTCCGGGTTGGCGTTGGCCAGATGGCCGATCACCTGGCGAATGCGCTCCGCGTAGGGACGGCCGGCCGCCATGCGCATTTGTGCCTTGCGCATCTTGCTCACCGCCACCTTTTCCATGGCATTGGTGATTTTCTGCGTGCTTTTGATGCTCGCAATCTTGCTGCGAATCTCTTTTGCGCCTGCCATTTCACACCTATCGGGTTAGCAGGCGGGGGCCATTACCGGCCCCCGCTGCGGCTTACCAGGTTTGGGTGGCCTTGAACTTCTCGATGCCGGCCTTGATGCCCGCGTCGATTTCGTCGTTGAAGTCACCCTTCTCGTTGATCTTCGCCAGCAGAGCGGCATGCTCGCGCTGGAAGTAAGCGATCAACGCCTGTTCGAAGGCGCCCACCTTGGCGATCTCGACGTCCTGCAGGAAGCCACGCTCGGCGGCGTACAGGGACAGCGACATCTCGGCGATGGACATCGGCGCATACTGCTTCTGCTTCATCAGCTCGGTAACGCGCTGACCGTGCTCGAGCTGCTTGCGGGTGGCGTCGTCCAGGTCGGAAGCGAACTGGGCGAAGGCCGCGAGTTCGCGGTACTGCGCCAGTGCGGTACGGATACCGCCGGAGAGCTTCTTGATGATCTTGGTCTGGGCCGCGCCACCAACACGGGATACCGAGATACCGGCGTTGACCGCCGGACGGATGCCCGAGTTGAACATCGAGGTTTCCAGGAAGATCTGACCGTCGGTGATGGAGATCACGTTGGTCGGAACGAACGCGGACACGTCGCCAGCCTGGGTTTCGATGATCGGCAGAGCGGTCAGGGAACCGGTCTTGCCAGTCACGGCGCCATTGGTGAACTTCTCGACGTATTCCTCGGAAACGCGGGAAGCGCGCTCCAGCAGGCGGCTGTGGAGATAGAACACGTCGCCCGGATAGGCTTCACGGCCCGGCGGACGGCGCAGCAGCAGGGAGATCTGGCGGTAGGCAACGGCCTGCTTGGACAGGTCGTCGTACACGATCAGGGCGTCTTCACCGCGGTCGCGGAAGTATTCGCCCATGGTGCAGCCGGAGTACGGCGCCAGGTACTGCAGCGCAGCGGATTCGGAAGCGCTGGCAACCACCACGATGGTGTTGGCCAGGGCGCCGTTCTCTTCCAGCTTGCGTACGACGTTGGCGATGGTCGATTGCTTCTGACCGATGGCCACGTAGACGCAGCGGATGCCGCTGTCTTTCTGGTTGATGATGGCGTCGACGGCCAGGGCGGTCTTGCCGATCTGACGGTCGCCGATGATCAGCTCGCGCTGGCCACGGCCTACCGGGATCATGGCGTCGACCGACTTGTAGCCGGTCTGCACCGGCTGGTCTACCGACTTACGCCAGATCACGCCCGGTGCCACTTTCTCGACGGCGTCGGTCAGCTTGGCATCGATCGGGCCTTTGCCGTCGATCGGGTTGCCCAGCGCGTCGACCACGCGGCCCAGCAGTTCCGGACCGACCGGAACTTCCAGGATGCGGCCGGTGCACTTGGCGTTCATGCCTTCTTTGAGGTCCTGGTATTCACCCAGTACCACGGCGCCGACGGAGTCCTGCTCCAGGTTCAGCGCCATACCGTAGACGCCGCCCGGGAATTCGATCATCTCGCCGTACATGACGTCGGCCAGACCGAAGATGCGCACGATGCCATCGGATACGGAGACGATGGTGCCTTCGTTGCGCGCTTGCGAGGCGACATCGAGTTTCTCGATGCGCCCCTTGATGATTTCACTAATTTCGGAAGGATTGAGTTGCTGCATGCCGCTGCCCCTTCAAACTCAAGATTTCAACGCTTCAGCCAGTTTCGCGATCTTGCCGCGCACCGAGCCATCGATTACCAAGTCACCGGCGCGGATCACCACGCCGCCGATCAGGCTCGCGTCTTCCGACGCATGGAGTCGCACTTCGCGACTGAGCCGGGCGCTGAGAGCCTTGGCGAGTTTGTCCTGCTGTTCCTGGTCCAGGGCGAAGGCGCTCACGACTTCTACCTCGACCAGCTTTTCCTGCTCGGCCTTGAGCTGCTCGAACATCTCGGAGATGGTCGGCAGCAAGTCCAGGCGCTTGTTTTCAGCCACGGTCCGCACGAAGTTCTGGGCCGGAGCATTGAGCTTGTCGCCACAGACGTCGATCAGGGCATCGGCCTTGGCCGCCGCGGTCAGCTGAGGCTCCTTGAGCAGCTGGCGCACGGTGTCGTCCTGCGACACTGCAGCCAGCACACCCAGAGCAGCGGACCAATCGGCCAATTGCTGATGAGCCTGGGCGTACTCGAAAGCCGCCTTCGCGTAAGGACGAGCCAACGTGGTCAGTTCTGCCATATCGCCCTCGCTCAGATTTCGGCGGCCAGTTGATCAACCAGCTGCTTTTGCGCGTTGGCATCGATCGAAGCACCCAGGATCTTCTCGGCGCCGGACACGGCCAGGGCACCCACTTGGGCACGCAGGGCATCCTTGACGCTGTTCAGTTCCTGTTCGATCTGGGCCTTGGCCTGGGCGATCATGCGATCGCCTTCGGCACGGGCCTGCTCACGGGCTTCATCAACGATCTGATTGGCGCTTTTCTTCGCCTGCTCGATGATTTCGGCCGCCTGAGCCTTGGCCTCGCGCAGTTGCTGGCCCGCTTTCTCGTGGGCCAGTTCCAGGTCACGAGCAGCACGGTTGGCTGCGTCCAGACCGTCGGCGATCTTCTTCTGACGCTCGTGCAGAGCCGCGATGACCGGAGGCCATACGAACTTCATGCAGAAGATGACGAAGATGGCGAACGCAATGGCCTGGCCGATCAGAGTTGCATTAATGTTCACGCCAACACCTCGCTCGTTCGTTGTCAGTCACGGATTTCCGGAGGCCGGAAATTAGTGGGCTACCTGAGCAATGAACGGGTTAGCGAAGGTGAAGAACAGTGCGATACCAACACCGATCATGGTCACGGCGTCGAGCAGACCGGCGACGATGAACATTTTCACCTGCAGCATCGGAACCATTTCCGGCTGGCGAGCAGCGCCTTCCAGGAATTTACCGCCCAGCAGGCCGAAACCGATGGCGGTACCCAGGGCACCCAGACCGATCAGCAGAGCGACGGCGATAGCAGTGAGTCCAACTACAGTTTCCATTTTTCCTCCCGACTTTCTGTCGTGTTGGTTAAGTTTTGAAGCAAGTTAAGGTGGTGAAACTTCCCTTCCGCCCCCGCCGACGTGGCGGGGAGCGGTCAGAATCTTTGGATCAGTGGCTGTCTTCGTGGGCCATCGACAGGTAGACGATGGTCAGCATCATGAAGATGAAGGCCTGCAGGGTGATGATCAGGATGTGGAACACCGCCCACGCCCAGTTCAGCACCACGCCCATGCCGCCCAGCCAGAGAATGCCGGAGCCGAACATGACGGCGATGAGGATGAAGATCAGCTCGCCGGCGTACATGTTGCCGAACAGACGCAGGGCCAGGGAAACCGGCTTGGCGATCAGGGTGACGAACTCCAGCAGGAAGTTCACCGGGATCAGGATGATCTGCACCAGCATGTTGCTGCTGTGGAAGGGGTGCAGGGTCAGCTCGCCGAGGAAGCCGCCGATGCCCTTGACCTTGATGCTGTAGAAGATGATCAGGGCGAACACCGCGATGGACATGCCGAAGGTGGCGTTCGGATCGGTGGTGGCCACGGCGCGGAAGAACAGGTGCTCGTTGCCGGTGATCTTCGCGGCGGCCAGCGGCAGGAAGTCCACCGGCACCAGGTCGATCAGGTTCATCAGGAAGATCCACACGAACACGGTCAGCGCCAGCGGTGCGATCAGCGGGTTACGGCCGTGGAAGGTGTCCTTCACGCTGCCGTCGACGAACTCGACCATGACCTCGACGAAGTTCTGCAGGCCACCCGGAATACCGCTGGTGGCCTTCTTGGCCGCCATGCGGAAGATCAGGATGAACACCAGGCCGAGGAATACCGACCAGCCCAGGGTGTCGATGTGGAATGCCCAAAAGCCCATTTCCTTGGCTTGTTCGGCTGTGTGGGCGAACCCCCAGCCACCTTCCGGCAGACGACCGAAGGTCAGGTTCTGCAAGTGGTGCTGGATGTAACCCGAAGCGCTTTCTGCTGCCATGTTTGCCTCAATCGCTCTAAGGTCTTGTAAATGTGTGTCCCATCAGCAGGGGTGCGCACCAGCTGACCATCAGGGTCAGCAGGTAGAGGCCGAACAGAGCCAGGGGCTCCAGCGGCTTCACGCCTGCGAACGCCAGTGCGAAGAGCACTGCCGTCAAAACCAGCTTCCCGGCCTCGCCCGCATAGAAGGAGCGGACGATCATCTGAGCCGAGCGCGCTCCGCTATAGCGGAACGCCTTGTATGCGAAATAAACGTTCGGCAGCCAGGCGATCAGTCCGCCGAGCAGACCAGAATAGCCGGCAACCACGCCCCGGGAGAAAAACAGGACGGCAGCCCCCAGAAGCACCACGGCCAGCTGGACGAGCAACAGGCGCAAGGCCGGTTGGCGATGGAAGGGCAGGCGGTTCGGCTTGCTGGGTTCCATCTGTCTCAAAGTCCTCTGGCGTCGGCTTCGCAAATCAACAACTTGGCATACTTTGTGCCGACAAAATTGCGCGCAGAGTATAGGGGGCCGGGCATACCCATTCAACAGCCGGGTAGTGATTTCCGACTATCGCTACACAGACGATGGTCTTAGCGGATGTGGGCCAGAACCCCTTGCAACTCGTCCAGCGAGTTGTAGCGGATCACCAGTTGCCCCTTGCCCTTCTGGCCGTGGCGAATCTGCACCGGAGCGCCCAGGCGCTCGGCCAGGCGCTGTTCCAGGCGGCTGATGTCGGGGTCGGACTTGACCACCTTGGCAGGTTCGCTGGGGGCGTTGAGCCAGTGGCGCACCAGTGCCTCGGTCTGGCGCACGGTGAGGCCGCGTGCGACAACATGTCGCGCACCTTCCACCTGCCGCGCCTCGGGCAGACCGAGCAGCGCGCGGGCATGGCCCATCTCCAGGTCGCCATGGGAAAGCAGCGTCTTGATCTCCTCGGGCAGGGCGATCAGGCGCAGCAGGTTGGCCACGCTGACGCGGGACTTGCCGACGGCGTCGGCGACCTGCTGCTGGGTCAGCTGGAACTCCTGCTGCAGGCGTTGCAGCGCGACGGCTTCCTCGAGGGGGTTGAGGTCCTCGCGCTGGATGTTCTCGATCAGCGCCATGGCGATGGCGGCTTCGTCCGGCACCTCGCGCACCAGCGCCGGGATGGTGTCCAGGCCGGCCTGCTGGGTGGCGCGCCAGCGGCGCTCGCCGGCGATGATCTCGTAGCGGCCCTTGTCGACGGGGCGCACCACGATGGGTTGCATCACCCCCTGGGCCTTGATGGACAGGGCCAGCTCTTCCAGAGCCTGGGGGTCCATGTCGCGGCGCGGCTGGTACTTGCCGCGCTGGATCAGGTCCAGCGGCAGGTGCTGCAGTTCCTTGCGGTCCGCCTGGACGGCTTCTTCCTGCAGGGTGGCGGCGCTGGAGCCACTGAGCAGGGCGTCCAGCCCGCGTCCGAGACCTCGTTTCTTAACGGCCATGCGGGTTCCTTAATGGGTCATGCGGTGGCGGCTTTGCGGGCGGCGCGCTGTCGGCGCGAGAGTTCGCCGGCCAGCGCCAGGTAGGCCATGGCCCCGCGCGATTGCTTGTCGTAGACCAGCGCCGGCATGCCGAAGCTGGGCGCCTCGGCCAGTCGCACGTTGCGCGGGATCACGGTGGTGTAGAGCTTGTCGCCGAAGTGTTCCTGCAGCTGCGCGCTGACGTCGTTGGTCAGGCTGATGCGCGGATCGTACATGGTCCGCAGCAGGCCCTCGATGCTCAGCGTCGGATTCAGACGCTCGGCGATGCGCTGGATGCTGTTCATCAGGTCGGTCAGGCCTTCCAGCGCGTAGTACTCGCACTGCATGGGAATGATCACGCCGTCGGCGGCGGAGAGGGCGTTGACCGTGAGCATCGACAGCGACGGCGGGCAGTCGATGAGGATGTAGTCGTAGTTCTCGCGCACCGGGGCCAGGGCCTGGCGCAGGCGGTGCTCCTTCATGTCCATCTCCAGCAGCACCACTTCCGCGGCGGTGAGGTCGCGGTTGGCCGGGAGGATCTGGTAGCCGCCGTGCTCGGAGAACTGCATGGCCTGGGCCAGGTCGGCCTCGCCGGTGAGCACGTCGTAGATGGAATATTCCAGGGACAACTTATCCACACCGCTGCCGGTGGTGGCGTTGCCCTGTGGATCGAGGTCGATCAGCAGCACGCGGCGCTTGGTGGCGACCAGCGAGGCGGCGAGGTTGATGCAGGTGGTGGTCTTGCCGACACCGCCCTTCTGGTTGGCGATCGCGAATACCTTAGCCATGGTTTTCCCCCGTCCCCGTCATGCTCCGGCGCAGTATCAGCAGATGCCGCTGGCCTTGGCAACCCGGCACGCTGAGGGCGTGCTCGGCTTCGACCCGGAAATCTTCCGGGAGTGCCGTCAGCTCCTGCTCCGGGTGCACGCCTTTCATCGCCAGCCAGCGGGTCTCGCCGTCGCCGAGGTGGCGGGTCCAGTTGCAGAAGTCTTCCAGGCTGCTGAAGGCCCGGGAGACGATGCCGTTGAATGCCCGGTCCGGCTGGTAGGCCTCGACCCGGCTGTGGATAACTTCCAGGTTGTGCAGCTTCAGTTCCAGCTTCACCTGGGTGAGGAAGCGGGTCTTCTTGCCGTTGCTGTCGAGCAGCGTCAGGCGCTTGTCCGGGAACAGGATCGCCAGCGGGATGCCGGGCATGCCGCCGCCGCTGCCGACGTCCAGCCAGTTGTCGCCGCCGGCGGCGAGGAAGTGCGGGACGACGCTGAGGCTGTCGAGCAGGTGGCGCGAAACCATCTCGTCAATGTCGCGCACCGCGGTGAGGTTGTAGGCCTTGTTCCACTTCGCCAGCAGGGCGAGGTAGGCGAGCAGGCCCTGGCGGCCGGCTTCGTCGAGTTCGACGCCGAGCGCCGCGGCGCCACGCACGAGCTCGTCGGCGTGGGCTTGGGTGACCTGGGACATCAGGCGCTCTGCTCCAGTTGGCGGCCGCTGGCGCGTTTCTTCAGGTGGATCAGCAGCAGCGAGATGGCCGCCGGGGTGACACCGGGGATGCGGCCGGCCTGGCCGAGTGTCTCGGGGCGGGCCTGGCCGAGCTTGTTCTGGATTTCCTTGGACAGCCCGGAGATGCCCGTGTAGTCGATATCCACAGGCAGGCGGGTATCTTCGCTGGCGCGCAGGCGGGCGATCTCTTCCTGCTGGCGGTCGATGTAGCCGGCGTACTTGGTGCGGATCTCCACCTGTTCGGCGACCTGCGGGTCCTCGGCGCCGGCGCCGGTCACCTCGGCCAGGCTGGCGTAGTCGATTTCCGGGCGGGCCAGCAGGTTGAGCAGGTTGTACTCGTGGGCCAGCGGGGTGCCGAAGCGCTCGGCGATGGCGTCGCCCTGCGGGGTGTTCGGCCGCACCCAGGTGCTTTTCAGGCGCTGTTCCTCACGCTCGATGCCTTCGCGCTTGGCCTCGAAGGCCGCCCAGCGGCGGTCGTCGACCAGGCCCAGCTCGCGGCCCTTCTCGGTCAGGCGCAGGTCGGCGTTGTCCTCGCGCAGGATCAGCCGGTACTCGGCGCGCGAAGTGAACATGCGGTACGGCTCCTGGGTGCCCAGGGTGATCAGGTCGTCGACCAGCACGCCGATGTACGCCTCGTCGCGACGCGGGCACCAGGCCTCGCGGCCCTGGGCGCGCAGCGCGGCGTTGGCGCCGGCGAGAAGGCCCTGGGCGCCGGCCTCTTCGTAGCCGGTGGTGCCGTTGATCTGGCCGGCGAAGAACAGGCCGCCGATGACTTTCGTCTCCAGGCTGTACTTCAGGTCGCGCGGGTCGAAGTAGTCGTACTCGATGGCGTAGCCCGGGCGCACGATGTGGGCGTTCTCCATGCCGCGGATCGAACGCACGATCTGCAGCTGCACGTCGAACGGCAGCGAGGTGGAGATGCCGTTGGGGTACAGCTCGTGGGTGGTCAGGCCTTCCGGTTCGAGGAATACCTGGTGGCTGTCCTTGTCGGCGAAGCGATGGATCTTGTCTTCGATCGACGGGCAGTAGCGCGGGCCGATGCCCTCGATGACGCCGGAGTACATCGGCGAGCGGTCAAGGTTGGCGGCGATGATCTCGTGGGTGCGCGCGTTGGTGTGGGTGATCCAGCAGCTGACCTGGCGCGGGTGCTCTTCTTTGCTGCCGAGGAAGGACATCACCGGGATCGGGGTGTCGCCGGGCTGCTCGGTCATCACCGAGAAGTCCACGCTGCGGCCATCGATGCGCGGCGGCGTGCCGGTCTTCAGGCGGCCGACGCGCAGCGGCAGTTCGCGCAGGCGCCTGGCCAGGGCGATGGCCGGCGGATCACCGGCGCGGCCGCCGGAGTAGTTCTGCAGGCCGATGTGGATAAGTCCGCCGAGGAAGGTGCCGGCGGTCAGTACCACCTGGTCCGCGTGGAATTTCAGACCCATCTGAGTCACCACGCCGCGCACCTGGTCCTGCTCGACGATCAGGTCGTCGCAGGCCTGCTGGAATATCCACAGGTTCGACTGGTTCTCCAGGATCTCGCGCACCGCGGCCTTGTACAGCACGCGGTCGGCCTGGGCGCGGGTAGCGCGCACGGCTGGGCCCTTGCGGCTGTTGAGCACGCGGAACTGGATGCCGCCCTTGTCGGTGGCATGCGCCATGGCGCCGCCCAGGGCATCGATTTCCTTGACCAGGTGGCTCTTGCCGATGCCGCCGATGGCCGGGTTGCAGCTCATCTGGCCCAGGGTTTCCACATTGTGGGTGAGCAGCAGGGTCTTCACGCCCATGCGTGCGGCCGCCAGCGCGGCCTCCGTGCCGGCATGGCCACCGCCGATCACTATCACGTCAAAACGGGAAGGGAAATCCACCACGCACCTCGTGCCTGTCGATCAGGGAAAGAAAAAGAGAGCCGCACAGTATAGGGGCTTAGCCCTGCCGATTGAAGGGACCTGTATGAAAAGTAGCCAATCGGCATTTCGTGCGTCACACGAGGGAGTGCTTCATTCACAAAATAAAGAGAGAGGGAATTTTTAAATCTTTTTAGAGCTAGTGATTATGTTTGGTGTGGACAATTTTTGTGGATAAGTACCTTGAGCCCTTCTGCAGCGATATTTAAAGCGAAGGATAAACCTGTGCCGAAGGTGTCCGGAAGCGGGGTATTTCCGGTTGAACGCCTGTGTATGGAAAGCAGGGTTATGCACAGGCCGGTTATCCCCCGTTTTGACCACCGGGTTGTCTACGTAGCTATACGGTAGTTTTCCACAGGATTCGGGGCGACATGTGAATAGGTTGATCCAGGCCAGATTCCACGGTGGTTTCGTTGTTTACGCCGATAGATCAATCCACAAGCTGCCAGGGATATGGGCAAGGAAAGGGGCTATCCACAGGCCATTTCTTCCTGTGTTCAAACCAAGACGTGGGGAACGCGCACTGCTCTTCGTAGGAGCGAGCTTGCTCGCGAACCCCTGGGAATGAGTTCCTGGACAGAAGCGAGCGTGTACCATCGCCACTCTTCACCCGAACCAAGACAGCCAGTCATGAGTGAATACCAGTACTACGAATTCGCAGCCATCGATCGGCCGCTCACCCCGCAAGAGATGGCCGAACTGCGAGCCAGGTCCGGTCGCGCCGTCATTACTCCGACCGCTTTCACCAACCATTACAACTGGGGTGATCTCAACGGCGACCCGGATGAGTGGATGCGGCGCTATTTCGACGCCTTTGTCTATTTCGCCAGTTTTGCCAGCTGCCGGCTGTCGTTGCGGCTGCCCAGGTCCGCCCTCCCGGCGGAACGGGTATTGCCCTTCGCCATCGCCTCCTTCCGTTTTTCCATCGTCGCCAGCGATTCGCATTGGTGCTTCAACTGGATGCTCGACGAGACCGAGAACTTCGATCGTTTCGCCGTGGACAATGGCACGCAGTGGATGCCGCGCCTGCTGCCATTGCGGGAGGAATTGCAGGGCGGCGACCTGCGCCCGCTCTACCTGGGTTGGCTGGCGGATGCGCCTTTCCTGGAAGCTGAGGATGAGGAACCCGAGGTCCCGCCAGGCCTGACGGAGTTATCCACAGCGCAGCAAGCCCTGGTGGAGTTCCTCGAGATCGACCCGGACCTGCTGGACGCGGCTGCGGAGCCATGCGCTGGGACCGCCAGGCGTCGCGTGGCCGAACTCTGTGAACGCGCGGAGGCGATCGCTTCGGCCCGTTAGCGAAGTCACTGGAGAGTTTGTTTTCAGGCGCAAACCCGATAGGGGCGAGACGCAGGGCTCGAGTCAAGGCTATGGGTTGTTGCGGCAAAGGCTTGGCCGAGATTCTGCTGGAATTGGCGTATCGCTTTAGCGCGGACCGAGCCAAGGCAGCGGGTGGCCTTGGTAACGTTCAGCTTAGTACCAGCCAGCGATCGAGTGACCAACACGCCCGACAGCAGATCAGCCATGAACTCGGGCATGAAAGGTTGAAAGTGACGTCGATCTATCTGGGAACCTGAGGCTTATCCGTCATCTTGAGCGTTCGGATCACTGGCTGCCAGATTTTTCACTGCCTTGTCGAAGTCACTTTCAAACAGTCGATCCTGCACAATTCTGTACTTCTCAAATTCACTTTCCGCATGTGTCTGGGCAAGTTTCGCAGAAATCTTGCCGCTGTCCTGTAGCACTTCCCGGTCATCAAACTCCAGGAAGGCGTCCAGACGCTTGGACCAGTCTTCCATACTCATGGGGATCTTGCGGCGAGCACGATCCTCGGCCAATTCCAGGTAGGCGTTGACGATACGGCCCAATGAATCCAACTCGTCCTTGGTCAGGTAGTTCTTGGCCACGGCCACATCGGTTTTCAGAATCTTTCCTTCGGGCGCGTTCGCCCAGGAAGTCAGCCCCATATGTGACTTGCTGCTATCGGCCCGCTTACGGATCAACTCTGCAGCGGTATGACCGTGGATGGCGTAATGCAGTTTGTTCTGTACTTTGGCGAAGAATGCCTTGGTCGTCGGTGCGTCCTTGTTGTAATCCACGCTGGTGGCGTAGATGTCGGTGATCTTCTGGTAGAAACGTCGCTCGCTGAGGCGGATCTCGCGGATTTCCGCCAGCAGCCGCTCGAAGTAGTCCTCGCCCAGGAAGCTGCCGTTTTCCATGCGCTGACGATCCAGCACATAGCCCTTGATGGCGAACTCGCGAAGAACACCAGTCGCCCACTGGCGGAACTGCGTTGCGCGTATGGAGTTGACCCGGTAGCCGACGGAAATGATGGCGTCGAGGTTGTAGAAATCCACCGCCCGGGACACCTCCCGCTGGCCCTCCTGCTGAACTATCCGGAATTTCCGGATAGTTGCCTCAGGCGCGAGCTCATGACTGGCAAAGATGTTCTTCAGGTGCTCGCTGACGGTGCGCACATCCACCCCGAACAGTTCGGCCATCAGCTTCTGAGACAGCCACAGGGTTTCGTCCTCATAGCGGGCCTCGATGCTCTGTTCGCCGGCCTGGCCAGTGAAGATCAGAAACTCGGCCGTGCTGTTGCGGATCAGTTTTTTGCCATTCATACCAAGCCCCCTATGCAGTCATCACTTCGACCAAGCGCTCGACAGTGATTCCGCCTGCTTCAGCACCAGTTCGATGGCGGTAAGTGCTGCCCTGCCAGCCCAGCGCCTCAAGCTGGCGCTGAGATTGTCACGAGCCAGTTCCTGGGGTTGCCAGCGCACTTTGCGTGCCAATGGCATGCCTTGCTCGACCCATTCGGGATGGTGTTCGGAAGGCCCGTTGACTTGACCCACCATGTAGGCGCGGTTGGCTGGGGAATAGGTAATGGCCCAGTCCCCGTCCTGAATCTCATTGACGAAGCGCCACATTTGCGAGGCGCCAGAGATCACGGAACCTTGCTTCATTTGCGGCTCGGCCGATTGGTACAAGGCGATCAGTTGCTTGCGGGCAATTCCCGGTTTAGCTTGCGCCGAGATTTGTCGCCAGCCGATCGCTGCAATTCCGTGTTCTCTGAAGGCTTCATACAGACTTCCGCCTTCACCGCGTACCATCCACATCCGCGCCATACACGATCCTTAAAGATTTGCAGATTAAAGAGGGATGATGAGGCGCTCTACTTTACGGGGCCATCAAGCCTCACTTCCCGATGCAGAAACTGGAGAAGATCCGCCCCAGCAGATCATCGGAGCTGAACGCCCCGGTGATCTCGCCCAGGGCCTGCTGGGCATGGCGCAGGTCTTCGGCGAGCAGTTCGCCGGCGCCGGCCAGCAGCAGCTGGGCGTGGCCGTGGTCGAGGTGCTGGCCGGCCTGGCGCAGGGCTTCCAGGTGGCGGCGGCGGGCGCTGAAGCTGCTTTCGGCGGTCTGTTCGAAGCCCATGCAGGCCTTCAGGTGTTCGCGCAGCAGCTCCAGGCCGTCGCCGGAGCGCGCGGAAAGGGTGAGGGTGACGTGGCCGTCGGCGCTTTCCTCGATGCCTACCGGACTTGTGGATAAGTCGGCCTTGTTGCGGATCAGGGTGACCCGCGCCGGGTCCGGGCGTTCGTCGAGGAATTCTGGCCAGAGGGCGAAGGGATCGGCGGCCTCCGGCGCGGTGGAATCGATCACCAGCAGCACCCGGTCTGCCTCGCCTATGGCCTTGAGGGCGCGTTCCACGCCGATCTTTTCCACATGGTCCTCGGTGTCGCGCAGGCCGGCGGTGTCCACGACGTGCAGCGGCATGCCGTCGATGTGGATATGTTCGCGCAGCACGTCGCGGGTGGTGCCGGCGATGTCGGTGACGATGGCCGCCTCGCGCCCGGCCAGGGCGTTGAGCAGGCTGGACTTGCCGGCGTTGGGGCGGCCGGCGATCACCACCGTCATGCCGTCGCGAAGCAGCGCGCCCTGACCGGCCTCGCGCAGCACGCCGGCTAGTTCCGCGCGGACCTTATCGAGCTGCGACAGCACGTGGCCATCGGCGAGGAAGTCGATTTCCTCCTCGGGAAAGTCGATGGCCGCCTCGACGTAGATGCGCAGCTGGATCAGCTGTTCGGTGAGCTGGTGCACGCGCCGCGAGAACTCGCCCTGCAGCGAGCGCACGGCGTTGCGCGCGGCCTGAGCCGAGCTGGCCTCGATGAGGTCGGCGATGGCCTCGGCCTGGGCCAGGTCGAGCTTGTCGTTGAGGAAGGCGCGCTCGCTGAACTCGCCGGGGCGCGCCTGGCGCGAACCCAGTTCCAGGCAGCGCTGCAGGAGCATGTCCAGCACCACCGGACCGCCGTGGCCGTGCAGTTCCACCACGTCCTCGCCGGTGAAGGAGTTCGGCCCGCGGAAGAACAGCAGCAGGCCTTCGTCGATCACCTCGCCTTCGTCGTCATAGAAGGGTCCGTAGTGGGCGAAGCGCGGCTGCGGCTCGCGGCCGCTGAGGCTGATGGCGATGGGCAGCGCCCGCGGCCCGGAGACGCGGACGATACCCACGCCGCCCCGGCCCTGGGCGGTGGCGACGGCGGCGATGGTTTCACGGGCTGCGTTCATGGCTTTCCTCCGGATAGCAGAACGCCCCACGAGGGGGCGTTCTGAAGGTGGTTCGACAGCGCGGGGATCAGGCGGCCTTGGCCTTGCTCGTGGCGCGTTCGATCTGCCGGGTAATGTACCACTGCTGGGCAATGGACAGGCAGTTGTTGACCACCCAGTACAGCACCAGGCCGGCCGGGAACCACAGGAAGAAGAAGGTGAAGACGATCGGCATCAGCTTCATCACCTTGGCCTGCATGGGGTCCGGCGGGGTCGGGTTGAGCATCTGCTGGACCAGCATGGTGGCGCCCATGATGATCGGCAGGATGAAGAACGGATCCTTCACCGAGAGGTCGGTGATCCAGCCCAGCCACGGGGCCTGGCGCATCTCGACGCTTTCCAGCAGTACCCAGTAGAGGGAGAGGAACACCGGCATCTGCACCAGGATCGGCAGGCAGCCGCCCAGCGGGTTGATCTTCTCCTTCTTGTACAGCTCCATCATCGCCTGGGACATCTTCTGGCGATCGTCACCGTGCTGTTCCTTGATCGCGGCCATCTTCGGCGAAACGGCACGCATGCGCGCCATCGACTTGTAGCTGGCGGCGGACAGCGGGAAGAAGGCCAGCTTGATGACGATGGTCAGCAGGATGATCGACCAGCCCCAGTTGCCGACCAGGCCGTGGATATGTTGCAGCAGCCAGAAGATCGGCTGGGCGATGAACCACAGCGGGCCGTAGTCGACGGTCAGCTCCAGGCCCGGGGACAGCTCGCCCAGGTACTTCTGCAGCTTGGGACCGGCATACAGGGTCAGGCTGGTCTCGCCCTTGGCGCCGGCGGGCACGCTCAGGGTCGGGCCGGTGAAGCCGACGATGTAGTTGCCCTGGGCGTCCTTGCGCGTCATCACGTTGTGGGTATCGCCCTTGGCGGGCACCCAGGCGGTGACGAAGTAGTGCTGCAGCCAGGCTACCCAGCCGCCCTGCAGGCTCTGCTTGAAGGGCTCCTTGTCCATGTCCTTCATGGACACTTTCACGTAGGGCTTTTCCGGGGTCCAGACCGCGGCGCCCAGGTAGGTGGACACGCCGGTGGCGGTGGTGGACGACGGATCGGCGCTGGCGTCACGCTTGAGCTGGGCGAACAGCGAGGCGCTCCAGGGCTTGGCGCTCTGGTTGTCGATCAGGTAGGTGACGTCGATCTGGTAGGCGTTCGGGTTGATGCAGTCGAGCTTCTTCTGCGCCTTTTCCTTGTCGCTGCAGTCGGTCTTCAGGCCGCGGTGGAAGGTGAAGCGCTTGATGTAGCTGACACCGTCGCGGGCGAAGTTCAGGTCGACCACCAGTTGGTCCTGGCCGTCGGCCAGCTGGTACTGGGGCTTGGCGCTGCTGTACAGCGGGCGGCCGGCCACGGCGGCGTCCGGACCGTCGGTGCCGGTCAGGCCGCTCTGCGCCAGGTAGGTGCGCTGGCCATGCTCGAACAGGGCGAAAGGCAGGTCCGGGCGATCCTGGCGCATCGGGTACTGGGTCAGGCCCAGTTGCACCACGTCGCCACCGCGCGGGTCGATGGCCAGGTCGAGGACGTCGGTCTTCACCTGGATCAGCTGGCCGTTGGCGGCTGCCGGTTGCTGGGCGCTGGGCAGCCCGGTTTCGCCGCTCTGGGCGGTCGGTACGTCGGCGCTGGCAGTGCCGCTGGCCGGCACGGAAGTGTCCGGCAGGCCCTGGGGCTGCTGATTGAACGACGCGGTCTGGGCCGGCAGTTCAGGCTGACCGTAGTCCTTGTTCCACTGGAGAACCAGCGCATAGGACACGATAGCCAGGGCGACGATGAGGATCGAGCGTTTGATGTCCATGGTTACTCGGCCGTCGAGGATGGGCGGTGCTTGGAAGTGGCGGGCGGCACGGGATCATAGCCACCGGGATGCCAGGGATGGCAGCGGCCCAGGCGACGCAGGGCCAGCCAGCCGCCGCGCAGGAAGCCATGGTGTTCGATGGCTTCGTACGCGTAGCAGGAGCAGCTGGGGTGAAAGCGACAGTGACTGGCCATCAAGGGGCTGATGGCGTAGCGGTAAAACTGGATGAGAAGCAGCGCCAGTCTACGCATGGGAACTGTCGGCGACCCCCGGAGGTTCGGTTGCGCTTTCCGGCCGGGGTCGGTTGCGCAGCAGGCGTTTGAAGAGCTTGCCGAATTGCTGGTGCAGTTCGGGGTTCTGCAATTCACCCAACCCCTTGCGCGCAATGACCACGATGTCCAGGCCAGCCAGGGCTTCCTGGTTGTGCCGGAACGATTCGCGGATCAGGCGTTTGAGGCGGTTGCGCTCGACGGCGAGCTTGACGTTCTTCTTGCCGATCACCAGGCCGAGGCGGGGGTGATCCAGAGCGTTTTCGCGCGCCAGCAGCAGGACGTGCTTACCGGGAACCTTGGCGCTGGGGGAGTCGAAGACCGCTGTGAAGTGCCGGGCTGTCAGAAGACGCTTTTCCCGGTCGAATCCTCGACTCACCACCTGTGCCGGGCGAATCAGACGGTCAGACGCTTGCGGCCCTTGGCGCGACGACGCGACAGAACCTGACGGCCGTTCTTGGTGGCCATGCGAGCGCGGAAACCATGGACGCGAGCGCGCTTGAGAGTGCTGGGTTGGAAAGTACGTTTCATTGTTCGGTACCTGGATTGATGACCTGAGGTCGCAGGGACCCCGTTTAAAGAGACCGGCGATTCTAGTGAAAACACCGGTGCAGGTCAATTTCCAACCAGCCGGTAATTGCTCAGCGGCTTTCTGCAGAAATAGAAAGCAAGGAAAAGGTTTCTTAAAAGATGGTGAAAGCGATTGTTACTAGGGAGCGCCAGATCTGTGGATAAGTCAATTCCGGCCACTGTTTTCGTGGCACGGCGGATTTGACGAAGGTGTCGAGAAGCGGTGACCCTCCTGTGCGGCGGCAGTGGATAATCTGGGGAAGAAAGACCGGTTTGTCCACAGCGGAAGTTCTCAACAGCTTTCCAGCCCGGTTCATCCCCCCATCGGTGCAGGGGTTATCCACAACTTTCAGGGTGCGCCGGCTGTTGCCATGTGCCATCATTAAGGCCTTGATTTTGCTTGCCCACTTGTTGATTTCTCATGTGGATAAGTCGCTAGCGCACGGCTACAATTGCGCTTTCCTTTTCGTTCCATTCCTTTCCAATCTCCTGGGGGATACCCGTGTCCGTGGAACTCTGGCAGCAGTGCGTGGAATTGCTCCGCGACGAGCTGCCATCCCAGCAATTCAACACCTGGATCCGGCCGCTGCAGGTCGAGGCCGAGGGCGAGGAGCTGCGTGTCTACGCACCGAACCGCTTCGTGTTGGACTGGGTCAACGAAAAATACATGGGGCGTCTGCTCGAACTGCTGGGTGAGCGTGGCAACGGGCAGATTCCCGCCCTCTCGCTGCTCATCGGCAGCCGCCGCAGCCGGGCTCCGCGTCCTGCGCTGATGCCGCAGAGCCACGCGATGCCCGCGCCGACCATCACCCCGCCGCCGTCGCCGGCGCAGGTGCGCGCAGCCAAGGCCCAGGCCTACCAGGCCGAGGCGCCGGCCCAGGCCGAAGCGGCCAGCCGGGTGCAACAGATGCAGCTCAACGTGCAGGAGCCGATGCCCGACATCGACGAGTCCAGCCCGGGCATCGACCCGCTCGCCGCCGCCGCGGCCATGCCGTCGGCACCCGCGGTGCGCACCGAGCGCAACGTGCAGGTGGAGGGCGCGCTCAAACACACCAGCTACCTGAACCGCACCTTCACCTTCGAGAACTTCGTCGAGGGCAAGTCCAACCAGCTGGCCCGCGCCGCGGCCTGGCAGGTGGCGGACAACCTCAAGCACGGCTACAACCCGCTCTTCCTTTATGGGGGCGTGGGCCTGGGCAAGACGCACCTGATGCACGCCGTGGGCAACCACCTGCTGAAGAAGAACCCGAACGCCAAGGTCGTGTACCTGCATTCGGAGCGCTTCGTCGCGGACATGGTCAAGGCCCTGCAGCTGAACGCCATCAACGAGTTCAAGCGCTTCTACCGCTCGGTGGACGCCCTGCTGATCGACGACATCCAGTTCTTCGCCCGCAAGGAGCGTTCCCAGGAAGAGTTCTTCCACACCTTCAACGCCCTGCTCGAAGGCGGCCAGCAGGTGATCCTCACCAGCGACCGCTACCCGAAGGAGATCGAAGGCCTGGAAGAGCGCCTGAAGTCGCGCTTCGGCTGGGGCCTGACGGTGGCGGTGGAGCCGCCGGAACTGGAAACCCGCGTGGCCATCCTGATGAAGAAGGCCGAGCAGGCGAAGGTGGAGCTGCCGCACGACGCGGCCTTCTTCATCGCCCAGCGCATCCGCTCCAACGTGCGCGAGCTTGAGGGGGCCCTGAAAAGGGTGATCGCCCACTCCCACTTCATGGGCCGGCCGATCACCATCGAGCTGATCCGCGAGTCGCTGAAGGACCTGCTGGCCCTGCAGGACAAGCTGGTCAGCATCGACAACATCCAGCGCACCGTCGCCGAGTACTACAAGATCAAGATCGCCGACCTGCTGTCCAAGCGCCGTTCGCGCTCGGTGGCGCGTCCGCGCCAGGTGGCCATGGCCCTGTCCAAGGAACTGACCAACCACAGCCTGCCGGAAATCGGCGTGGCTTTCGGTGGTCGGGACCACACCACGGTGCTGCACGCCTGTCGTAAGATCGCTCAACTGAAGGAATCCGACGCGGACATCCGCGAGGACTACAAGAACCTGCTGCGTACGCTGACCACCTGAGGCCAAGCTGCAGCCCCACGAGGCAAGGGATTAGACCATGCATTTCACCATTCAACGCGAAGCTCTGTTGAAACCCCTGCAACTGGTCGCTGGTGTGGTCGAACGCCGCCAGACGCTGCCGGTTCTTTCCAACGTACTGCTGGTGGTCCAGGGCCAGCAGCTGTCGCTGACCGGTACCGACCTCGAGGTCGAACTGGTTGGCCGCGTCACCCTGGAGGAGCCGGCCGAACCGGGCGAGATCACCGTCCCGGCGCGCAAGCTCATGGACATCTGCAAGAGCCTGCCCAGCGACGTGGTGATCGACATCCGCGTCGACGAGCAGAAGCTGCTGGTGAAGGCCGGCCGTAGCCGCTTCACCCTGTCGACGCTGCCGGCCAACGACTTCCCCACCGTCGAGGAAGGCCCGGGCTCACTGACCTTCAGCCTGGTGCAGAGCAAGCTGCGCCGCCTGATCGATCGCACCAGCTTCGCCATGGCCCAGCAGGACGTGCGCTACTACCTCAACGGCATGCTGCTGGAAGTCTCCAGCGGCACCCTGCGCGCCGTGGCCACCGACGGCCACCGCCTGGCCATGTGCTCGTTCACCGGCGGCGTGCCGGAAGCCCAGGACCGCCACCAGGTCATCGTGCCGCGCAAGGGCATCCTGGAGCTGGCGCGCCTGCTCACCGAGCAGGACGGCCAGGTGGACATCGTCCTCGGTCAGCACCACATCCGCGCCACCACCGGCGAATTCACCTTCACTTCCAAGCTGGTGGACGGCAAGTTCCCTGACTACGAGCGCGTGCTGCCAAAGGGCGGCGACAAGCTGGTGATCGGTGATCGCCAACTGCTGCGCGAGGCCTTCAGCCGTACCGCGATTCTCTCCAACGAGAAGTACCGCGGTATTCGCCTGCAACTGACCTCCGGCCTGCTGAAGATCCAGGCGAACAACCCGGAGCAGGAGGAAGCGGAAGAAGAAGTGCAGGTCGACTACAACGGCGGCAGCCTGGAAATCGGCTTCAACGTCAGCTACCTGCTGGACGTACTGGGCGTGATGGGCACCGAGCAGGTTCGCATGATCCTCTCCGACGCCAACAGCAGCGCCCTGCTGCAGGAAGCCGACAACGACGACTCCGCCTACGTCGTCATGCCGATGCGTCTCTGACCTTCACTGAATGTCACTGACCCGCGTCTCGGTCACCGCGGTGCGCAACCTGCACCCGGTGACCTTCTCCCCCTCCCCTCGCATCAACATCCTCTACGGCGAAAACGGCAGCGGCAAGACCAGCGTGCTCGAAGCCGTCCACCTGCTCGGCCTTGCCCGCTCCTTCCGTAGCCAGCGCCTGCAACCGGTCATCCAGTATGAACAGGCCGCCTGCACCGTCTTCGGCCAGGTTCAGCTTGCCAATGGCATGACCAGCAACCTGGGTATTTCCCGGGAACGCCAGGGTGAGTTCCAGATTCGCATCGATGGCCAGAATGCGCGCAGCACTGCGCAGTTGGCGGAAACCTTGCCGTTGCAGCTGATCAACCCGGACAGCTTCCGCTTGCTGGAAGGCGCGCCGAAGATTCGCCGGCAGTTCCTCGACTGGGGTGTGTTCCACGTGGAACAACGCTTCATGGTCGCCTGGCAGCGGCTGCAGAAGGCGCTGCGCCAGCGGAACTCGTGGCTCCGACATGGTAGACTGGACGGTGCTTCGCAGGCTGCCTGGGATCGCGAATTGTGTACTGCCAGCGACGAAATCGATGGCTATCGGCGGTCCTATATCCAGGCCCTCAAACCGGTCTTCGAACAGACGCTGGGAGAGTTGATCCAGTTGGACCAGCTCACCCTCAGCTATTACCGCGGCTGGGACAAGGATCGCGAGCTGAGCGAGGTATTGAACGGCAGCTTGTTGCGCGACCAGCAGATGGGGCATACCCAGGCTGGACCGCAACGGGCCGATCTACGAATTCGCCTGGGCGGGCATAACGCGGCGGAGATCCTGTCGCGGGGGCAGCAGAAACTGGTGGTCTGCGCCCTGCGTATCGCCCAAGGGCACCTGATCAATCAGGCCAAGCGAGGACAATGCGTCTACCTGGTGGACGACCTGCCCTCGGAACTCGACGAAAAGCACCGGCGTTCGTTGTGCCGGTTGCTTGAAGACTTGGGTTGCCAGGTATTCATCACCTGTGTCGACCCTGAACCTTTGAAGGACGGCTGGCGAACGGACACGCCGGTTGCCATGTTCCACGTGGAACATGGGCATGTCTCTCAGACCACCCTCGGGAGTGAAGAATGAGCGAGAACAATACGTACGACTCTAACAGCATCAAGGTGCTGAAGGGGCTGGACGCGGTACGCAAGCGTCCGGGTATGTACATCGGCGACACGGACGATGGCACCGGCCTGCACCACATGGTGTTCGAGGTGCTGGACAACTCGATCGACGAGGCCCTGGCTGGCTACTGCAGCGAGATCAGCGTCACCATCCACACCGACGAATCGATCACCGTCCGCGACAACGGCCGTGGCATTCCGGTCGATATCCACAAGGAAGAAGGGGTTTCCGCGGCCGAGGTCATCATGACCGTGCTGCACGCCGGCGGTAAGTTCGACGACAACTCCTACAAGGTTTCCGGTGGCCTGCACGGCGTGGGTGTGTCCGTGGTGAACGCGCTCTCCGAGGAACTGCGCCTGACCATCCGCCGCGAAGGCAAGGTCTGGGAGCAGATCTACCGCCACGGCGTGCCGCAGTTCCCGCTGCGCCCAGTGGGCGAGACCGATGGCTCGGGCACCGAGGTGCACTTCAAGGCCTCCGACGAGACCTTCACCAGCATCCATTTCAGCTGGGACATCCTGGCCAAACGCATCCGCGAGCTGTCCTTCCTCAACTCCGGCGTGGGCATCCTGCTGCGTGACGAACGCACCGGCAAGGAAGAGCTGTTCAAGTACGAGGGTGGCCTGCGCGCCTTCGTCGAGTACCTGAACACCAACAAGAACATCGTCAACCAGGTGTTCCACTTCAACACCCAGCGCGAGGAAGACGGCGTTGGCGTGGAAGTCGCCCTGCAGTGGAACGACAGCTTCAACGAGAACATCCTCTGCTTCACCAACAACATTCCGCAGCGTGACGGCGGTACCCACCTGGCGGGCTTCCGCTCCGCCCTCACCCGCCACCTGAACAACTACATCGAGCAGGAAGGCCTGGCGAAGAAGTACAAGATCGCCACCACCGGCGACGACGCCCGTGAAGGCCTGACCGCGATCATCTCGGTGAAGGTGCCGGATCCGAAGTTCAGCTCGCAGACCAAGGACAAGCTGGTGTCCTCCGAGGTGAAGACCGCGGTGGAGCAGGAAATGGGCAAGTACTTCGCCGACTTCCTGCTGGAGAACCCCAACGAAGCCAAGGCCGTGGTCGGCAAGATGATCGATGCCGCCCGCGCCCGCGAGGCCGCGCGCAAGGCCCGCGAGATGACCCGCCGCAAGGGCGCGCTGGACATCGCCGGCCTGCCGGGCAAGCTCGCCGACTGCCAGGAGAAGGATCCCGCCCTCTCCGAACTCTACATCGTGGAAGGTGACTCCGCGGGCGGTTCTGCCAAGCAGGGCCGTAACCGCAAGACCCAGGCGATCCTGCCGCTCAAGGGCAAGATCCTCAACGTCGAGAAGGCTCGCTTCGACAAGATGCTGTCCTCCCAGGAGGTCGGCACCCTGATCACCGCGCTGGGCTGCGGCATCGGGCGCGAGGAGTACAACATCGACAAGCTGCGTTACCACAACATCATCATCATGACCGATGCTGACGTCGACGGTTCGCACATCCGTACCCTGCTGCTGACCTTCTTCTTCCGCCAGCTCCCCGAGCTGGTCGAGCGCGGCTACATCTACATCGCCCAGCCGCCGCTGTACAAGGTGAAGAAAGGCAAGCAGGAGCAGTACATCAAGGACGACGTGGCCATGGAGGAATACATGACCCAGTCGGCCCTCGAAGACGCCAGCGTGCACGTCAACGAAAGCGCCCCGGGCCTGTCCGGCGAAGCGCTGGAGAAGCTGGTCAACGAGTACCGCACCGTCATGCGCACCCTCTCCCGCCTGTCGCGCCTGTACCCGCAGGACCTGACCGAGCACTTCGTCTACCTGCCGCGCATCGACGTCGAGCAGCTGGGCGACCAGGCCGCCATGCAGGCCTGGCTGGAGCAGTACCAGGCGCGTCTGAAGACTTCCGAGAAGTCCGGCCTGACCTACACCGCCAGCCTGCGCGAAGACCGCGAGCGCCACCTGTGGCTGCCCGAGGTGGAGATGGTCGCCCATGGCCTGTCCAACTACGTGACCTTCAACCGCGACTTCTTCGCCAGCAACGACTACCGCTCGGTCACCGAGTTGGGCGCCAAGCTGAATAGCCTGATGGAAGAAGGCGCCTACGTGCAGAAGGGCGAGCGCAAGCGGCCGGTCTCCAGCTTCAAGGAAGCCCTGGAATGGCTGATGGCCGAAGGCACCAAGCGCCACAGCATCCAGCGATACAAAGGCCTCGGCGAGATGAACCCGGACCAGCTGTGGGAAACCACCATGGACCCGAACGTGCGCCGCATGCTGAAGGTGACCATCGAGGACGCCATCGCCGCCGACCAGATCTTCAACACCCTGATGGGCGATGCCGTGGAGCCGCGCCGCGACTTCATCGAAAGCAACGCCCTGGCGGTGTCGAACCTGGACGTGTGAGGGGGGGCTGACAGCGTCGAACGGATATCCTGCTAGACGTTAGCTGCTCTGCTGCTCTTGAAAACCCCGGCTCTCCGAAAGGTCAGCCGGGGTTTTTTATATGTGCTGGTTGCTGGAATGGCATCGAAATGGCCTTCTTTCGAGCTTATCTCTCACGCCAGGGCTCTTTGTGCCACCGGGGCGTTCGGCGGGGCTGGTGAGGCCAATCGCGGACGGAGTCCGCTCCTACGCCCGTGCTTCCCTGAACCGTAGGAGCAACTGTCTTGCCGGTTGCGCCGAGGTGCTCTTCGTAGGACTCTGTTCGCGATTCGGCGGATAACGCCGTAGGCGTTATCCGCCCTACGTTTCTTTTTTCCGGGATATGGCGAGGTCGGGGCGGAGGATCGGGTTCACGCCTCTTCCCTATAGGAAACGCCATTAGGGCAATTGTTGGGCTTGCTCCGAAGCCGCTCTCCGACCAAGGAGGGCGTTTATGCGGAAAACGGATTCAGAAACCCGCGCCGGGTCTCAGCGGAAAGACCGCCTCGGGATAACCCGCATCCTCGGGAATACACAGATGACGGATGCCGCCAATTTCCTCCAACCAAGGCTGCACGCTACGCCTTGGGCGTTGGCGGGCCATGTCCAGTGCCTGGGCGAGACTGTCGATGCCCAGCAGCAGACGAAGATTTTGAGCGGTGACAAAGACCAGACTGTGACGCCCTGCTTCCCCCTCCTCCAGCGCCCGCAGCGGATTGATCCACAGCGAGTCCACCGCCTCGCCTCCGTCGTGGAGAGCAGCCTGTCCCACCGGTGCAGGAGCAATGAAGAAACGCGTATCGAAGCGCTTGTCGAGGAAGGCCGGGGTGATCCAGTGGGCGAAGGGCTCCAGCAGGTCGATGGCCAGGTGCAGCGCTTCTTCCTGCAGCAGGTCGAGGAAGCGACCTGCATCGCCCTGGAGGTGACCCTGCCAGCGGCTTTTCAGCTCGATCAGTTCGGCACCGTCGAGCAACTGTTCATTGCCCTTGCGCCGTGCCAGGAGGATGCCGCTCTCCTCGAACAGCTCGCGCAGCCCCGCCACCCGGAAACGCAGTTCGTCATCGTCCAGGGCATCTGCGCCTAGGCAATGCTGACGGAGCCGGGCATGGCCGTCAGCCTGTTCCACCTTGCCGCCGGGGAACACCAGGGCGCCGCCGCAGAAGGCCACCTGGGGATTGCGCAGCAGCATGAAGACTTCCAGCCCCGTGCCCTCCTCCGCTTCGCGCAGAAGCAGGATGGAGGTGGCTGGACGCGGTTCGATCGAAGGCATGGCGAGCGCTCTTCCCTGGGGCCTGCCCTTGAGCTTATAGGCCGCCTGGGACGCGCGTGGAGGGCGTATCGGACAAAATCCAGGGGATGGTTGCCGTAACGCCTTATCGTGCGCCAGAAACGAAAACAGGGCCCTTTGGGCCCTGTTCGCTACAGCTGGGTTATCCGCCTCAGGCCACGTCGGCCTTGGGGGTTGCCTGCGCCGGCAGCTCGCCCATCTCGCGCAGCGTCCGCGCCACCCATTCCTCGGCGCGCTGGTTGAGTTCGGCGATGGCGCGCGGGCCCTCGCCTTCGGCGTGCATCGCCGGACCGAACACCACTTCGATGGTGCCCGGGTGCTTGGCCCAGCCGTTCTTCGGCCAGCAGTGGCCGGCGTTGTGGGCGATGGGCAGCACCGGCAGGCCGGCGTTCACCGCCAGGGCCGCGCCGCCGCGGGAGAACTTGCCCAACTCGCCGGTGGGGATGCGCGTGCCTTCCGGGAAGATCAGCACCCAGGCGCCCTGCTGCAGGCGCTCGTGGCCCTGCTTGGCGAGCTGCTTGAGGGCCAGCTTGGGCTGGCTGCGGTCGATGGCGATGGGCCTGAGCAGGGCCAGGGCCCAGCCGAAGAAGGGCACGAACAGCAGCTCGCGCTTGAGCACCTGGCTCAGCGGCTCGAAGTAGCCGGAGAGGAAGAAGGTCTCCCAGGTGCTCTGGTGCTTGGAGAGGATCACGCAGGGCTTCTGCGGGATGTTCTCCAGGCCGCTCAGGCGGTAGCGCACGCCGACCATGTGCCAGGCCAGCCAGACGGCGAAGCGGCACCAGCGCTGGACCACGAAGCGGTAGCGCGCGCGGAACGGCAGGAAGGGCGCGATCAGCAGGCTGAGGGTGCCCCAGAGGAAGGCGCTGGCGGACAGCAGCAGGTAGAAAAGAACGGTTCTGATGGCCTGCACTGTCGACATGGTCAGCGGGTCCTTAGGGCAAGAGGTGGGAGGCGACGGCGGCCAGGTCGTCGAAGACCAGCGTGCCTTCGGGCAGCGGTTTGGCCAGGGTACGTTCGCCCTTGCCGGTTTTCACCAGCACGGGCTGACAGTCGACGGCCAGGGCGGCGTCCAGGTCACCCCGGGTGTCGCCGACGAACCATACGCCCTTGAGCGGAACGTCGTAGTGCGCGGCGATCTGCCTGAGCATACCCGGCTTCGGCTTGCGGCACTCGCAGCCTTCGTCGGGTCCGTGGGGGCAATGGACGATCAGGCCCAGTTCGCCGCCCTGCTCCGCCACCAGCTCGCGCAGCCGCGCGTGCATGCTTTCCAGTGTCGCCAGGTCGTAGTAGCCGCGGGCGATGCCGGACTGGTTGGTGGCCACCGCGACCGTCCAGCCGGCCTTGCTCAGGCGGGCGATGGCGGCGATGGCGCTGGGAATGGGAATCCACTCGTCGAGGGATTTGATGTACGCGTCGGAGTCCAGGTTGATGACGCCGTCGCGGTCGACGATCAATAACTTCATAGCGGCAAGCTCCAGGCCGCAAGCCACAAGACTGCGTGCTTGCAGCTTGGGGCTTGCGGCTTTCGACTGGCTTCAGCCAAGCAGAGAGATATCGGCGACGCCGAGGAACAGCCCACGCAGCTTCGCCAGCAGGGCGTAGCGGTTGGCGCGCACGGCGCTGTCGTCGGCGTTGACCAGGACTTCCTCGAAGAAGGCGTCCACCGGTGCGCGCAGGGCCGCCAGGCGGGCCAGGGCGGTGCGGTAGTCGCGCGCCCGGGCCAGCGGCGCCACTTCGCCTTCGGCGGCCGCCACGGCGCTGCCCAGGGCCTTCTCGGCGGCCTCGTTGAGCAGGCCGGCATTCACGCTCTGCGGCACCTCCCCTTCGGCCTTGGCGAGGATGTTGGACACGCGCTTGTTGGCGGCGGCCAGGGCCTCGGCTTCGGGCAGTTGGCGGAAGGCCTGCACGGCCTGCACGCGCTGGTCGAAGTCCAGCGGCGCGGTCGGCGTCAGGGCACGCACGGCCTGGTACACGGCGACGTCCACGCCTTCGTCCTCGTAGCGCGCGCGCAGGCGGTCGAAGATGAAGTCCTGGACCTGGGCGGCCAGGCCCTCGGCCTTGACCTTGTCGCCGTACTGGCCGACGGCGAAGGCGATGGTCTCGCCCAGGTCGAGGTCCAGCTGCTTCTCGATGAGGATGCGCAGCACGCCCAGGGCGGCGCGGCGCAGGGCGTACGGGTCCTTGCTGCCGGTGGGCAGCATGCCGATGCCGAAGATGCCGACCAGGGTGTCGAGCTTGTCGGCCACCGCCACCGCCGCACCGGTCAGGGTGCCCGGCAGCTCGGCGCCGGCGCCGCGCGGCATGTACTGCTCGTTCAGCGCCAGGGCGACGTCGTTGGCCTCACCGCCCGCGGTTGCGTAGTAGTAGCCGGCGATGCCCTGCATCTCCGGGAACTCGCCGACCATCTCGGTAGCCAGGTCGCACTTGGAGAGGATGCCGGCGCGGGCGGCGTTCTTCGCGTCACCGCCAATGCGCTCTGCGATGAAGGCGGCCAGGGCGGAAACCCGCTCGGCCTTCTCGAACACGGTGCCGAGCTGGGCCTGGAACACCACGTTCTTCAGGCGCTCGTTGAAGCGCTCCAGCGGCTGCTTCTGGTCCTGCTTGAAGAAGAACTCGGCGTCGGTCAGGCGCGGGCGCACGACCTTCTCGTTGCCCGAGACGATGTGCTCGGGCGCCTTGCTCTGCACGTTGGCCACGGTGATGAAGCGTGGCAGCAGCTTGCCGTTGGCGTCCAGCAGGCAGAAGTACTTCTGGTTGTCCTGCATGGTGGTGATCAGCGCTTCCTGGGGCACGGCGAGGAAGCGCTCCTCGAAGGAGCACACCAGCGGCACCGGCCATTCGACCAGGGCGGTCACTTCGTCCAGCAGGGCCGGCGGCACGATGGCGCTGCCGTTCTGCTCGGCGGCCAGTTCGGCGACGCGCTTGGCGATGATCTCGCGGCGCTCGGCGAAGTCGGCCAGCACGTGGGCGCTGCGCAGGTCTTCCAGGTAGTTGGCGGGGCTGGAGATCAGCACGTTGTCCGGGTTGTGGAAGCGGTGGCCGCGGGATTCACGGCCGGCTTTCTTGGTCAGGATCTCGCACTCCACCACCTCGTCGCCGAACAGCATCACCAGCCACTGAGTCGGACGCACGAATTCTTCGCGGCGGGCGGCCCAGCGCATGCGCTTGGGAATCGGCAGCTCGTTCAGCGAGGCCTCGACGATGCCCGGCAGCAGCCCCACGGCCGGCTGGCCGGGGATGCTCTGGCTGAACTTCAGCTTGGGCCCGCTCTTGTCGACCTGCGCCAGGTCCACGCCGCACTTCTTGGCGAAGCCCAGGGCGGCTTGGGTCGGGTTGCCGCTGGCGTCGAAGGCGGCCTGCAGCGGCGGGCCGTCGAGGTTCACGGTGCGGTCGGGCTGCTGCACGGCGAGCTGGTCGATCTGCACGGCCAGGCGGCGCGGCGCGGCATAGCAACGGGCGGCCGAGTAGGTCAGGCCGGCGGCCTTCAGGCCCTTCTCGATGCCGGCCAGGAAGGCTTCACCGAGGCTCTTCAGGGCCTTGGGGGGCAGCTCTTCGGTGCCCAGTTCGACGAGGAAATCCTTCGCGCTCATTATTCGGCCTCCTTCAGCTTGGCCAGTACTTCGTCACGCAGTTCGGGGGTGGCCATCGGGAAGCCGAGGCGCGCGCGCGCCTGCAGGTAGCTCTGTGCCACGGCGCGGGCCAGGGTGCGCACGCGCAGAATGTAGCGCTGGCGCTCGGTCACCGAGATGGCGCGGCGCGCGTCCAGCAGGTTGAAGGTGTGCGAGGCCTTGAGGACCATCTCGTAGGTCGGCAGCGGCAGCTGCAGCTCGATCAGGCGGTTGGCTTCGCTTTCGTAGAAGTCGAACAGCTCGAAGAGCTTCTCGACGTTGGCGTGCTCGAAGTTGTAGGTCGACTGCTCCACCTCGTTCTGGTGGAACACGTCGCCATAGGTGACCTTGCCGAACGGGCCGTCGGCCCACACCAGGTCGTACACCGAGTCGACGCCCTGGATGTACATGGCCAGGCGTTCCAGGCCGTAGGTGATCTCGCCGGTGACCGGGTAGCACTCGATGCCGCCGACCTGCTGGAAGTATGTGAACTGGGTGACTTCCATGCCGTTCAGCCAGATTTCCCAGCCCAGGCCCCAGGCGCCGAGGGTCGGCGATTCCCAGTTGTCCTCGACGAAGCGGATGTCGTGCACCAGCGGGTCGATGCCGATGGCCTTCAGCGAGCCCAGGTAGAGCTCCTGGAAGTTCTCCGGGTTGGGCTTGAGCACCACTTGGAACTGGTAGTAGTGCTGCAGGCGGTTCGGGTTCTCGCCGTAGCGGCCGTCGGTGGGGCGGCGGCTGGGCTGCACGTAGGCGGCGTTCCAGGTCTCCGGGCCGATGGCGCGCAGGAAGGTGGCGGTATGGAAGGTGCCGGCGCCAACTTCCATGTCGTAGGGCTGCAGCACCACGCAGCCCTGGTCGGCCCAGTACTGTTGCAGGGCGAGGATCAGGTCCTGGAAGGTGCGCACGGCGGGCGTAGTCTGGCTCACGAATTTCACCTGTGCTGGGTATGCGACGAAAACCCCGCAGTATACCCGAAGCCGCGTACCGCTTGGGGTGCACGCACGTTTTCGGATGAATTCGCAAACGGCGGGAAGCAGGTACTGGACTGTATCTTCATACAGTGTTCCGGCTATAGTGGGACTTTCTTCCGCCCCGTCAGGACGACCGCCATGCCCCGCTGCTTCTGGTGCAACGACGACCCGCTGTACATCGCCTACCACGACACCGAGTGGGGCGTGCCGCAGAGAGACCCGCAGGCGCTGTTCGAACTGCTGGTGCTCGAAGGCGCCCAGGCCGGGCTGTCGTGGATCACCGTGCTGCGCAAGCGCGAGCGTTACCGCGAGGTGCTGTTCGGTTTCGACCCCAAGCGCCTGGCGCGCATGAGCGACGAGGAGATCGAGCAGCGCATGCAGGATGCGGGCATCATCCGCAACCTGGCCAAGCTCAAGGCCGCGCGGCAGAACGCCCGGGCCTGGCTGGAACTGCCCGAGCCGGTGGAATTCCTCTGGTCCTTCGTCGGTGGCCAGCCGAAGGTCAACCACTTCAGCGGCCGTGGCGACGTCCCGGCGGTGACGCCCGAGGCCGAGGCCATGAGCAAGGCCCTGAAGAAGGCCGGCTTCACCTTCGTCGGGCCGACCATCTGCTACGCCTTCATGCAGGCCACGGGGATGGTGATGGACCACACCACCGATTGCGACCGTTACGCCGAGCTGTCCTGACGCCCTGCTTCTCGTAGGAGCGAGCTTGCTCGCGAATGGCCCCGCTGCGGCATTCGTTCGCGAGCAAGCTCGCTCCTACGAAGAGAAGAGCAGTGCGAAGGGCTGCTCTATCGCCCTGATCGACAGTCGCCTTTCGCCTTCGCCCATGCCCGCTGGTTAGAATGTGCGCATTCGGCTGAAGGAGCATTCCGTGGAGAAATTCAAAGGTGCCTTGGTGGTGGGTGGGCTGCGCCTGTTCGCCATGCTGCCCTGGCGGGCGGTGCAGGGGCTGGGGGCCGCCATCGGCTGGCTGATGTGGAAGCTGCCCAACCGCTCCCGCGAGGTGGCGCGCATCAACATCTCGCATTGCTTCCCCGAGCTGTCCGCCGCGGAGCTGGACAAGCTGCTGGGCCAGAGCCTGATGGACATCGGCAGGACCCTCACCGAGAGCGCCTGCGCCTGGATCTGGCCGCCGCAGAAGTCGCTGCAGTACATCCGCGAGGTCGAGGGCATGGAGGTGCTGGAAGAGGCCCTGGCCTCCGGCGACGGCCTGGTGGGCATCACCAGCCACCTGGGCAACTGGGAAGTGCTCAACCACTTCTACTGCTCCTACGCCAAGCCGATCATCTTCTACCGCCCGCCGAAGTTGAAGGCGGTGGACGATCTGCTGAAGAAGCAGCGCGTGCAGCTGGGCAACCGCGTGGCGCCGTCGACCCCCGAAGGCATCATCAGCGTGATCAAGGAAGTGCGGCGCGGCGGCTGCGTCGGCATTCCCTGCGACCCGGAGCCGGACCTGGGCTCGGGGCTGTTCGTGCCCTACCTGGGCACCACCGCGCTGACCAGCAAGTTCGTACCCTCGCTGCTGTCGCGCGGCAAGGCGCGCGGGGTGTTCTTCCACGCGGTGCGCCTGCCCGACGGCAGCGGCTACAAGGTGATCCTCGAAGCCGCGCCGGCGGACATGTACGACAAGGACATGGAAGTCTCGGTCGCCGCCCTGAGCCGCGAGCTGGCCCGCTACGTGCGCGACTACCCGAGCCAGTACATGTGGACCATGAAGCGCTTCAAGAAGCGCCCGGAAGGCGAAGCCAGGTGGTATTGAACTGACATGTGGGGATTGCCGACTACCGCCACCGCGCCCTTCTGCCCTTCCGAGGTCAGGGGCAGCGTCGTCGTTTCGCCCAGCGCGCCGCTGTGGAAGCGCATCCTGCAGTTCGCCGGGCCCGGCCTGCTGGTCTCCATCGGCTACATGGACCCGGGCAACTGGGCCACGGCCATCGAGGCCGGTTCCGGCTTCGGCTACCAGCTGCTCTACGTGGTGCTGCTGTCCAGCCTCGCCGGCATGGTCCTGCAGTGCCTGGCCATGCGCCTGGGCATCGTCACCGGCCAGGACCTGGCGCAGCTCTCGCGGCAGCGCTACAGCCCGGCCATGGCCAAGGTCCAGTGGCTGCTGGCGGAGCTGTCGATCGTCGCCACGGACCTGGCCGAGGTGCTCGGTTGCGCCCTGGCCTTCCACCTGCTGCTGGGCGTGAACCTCACCGGCGGCATCCTCCTCACCGCCCTCGACACCCTGATCGTCCTCGGCCTCAAGGGCCAGCGCTTCCGTCACCTGGAGGCGATCATGCTGGGGCTGATCATCACCATCAGCGCCTGCTACGTGGTCGAGCTGGTGCTGATCAAGCCGTACTGGCCGGACGTCGCCGCCGGCTTCGTGCCCAGCCTGGACACCCTCAGCCAGCGCGAGCCGCTGTACCTGGCCATCGGCATCCTCGGCGCCACCGTGATGCCGCACAACCTCTACCTGCACTCCTCCATCGTGCAGACCCGCGCGGTGGCCGGCAGCCAGGGCAAGGCCTCGGCGATCCGCCTGGCGCGGCTGGACACCGTGGTTTCGCTGAGCCTGGCGCTGCTGATCAACGCCGCCATCCTGATCCTCGCCGCCGCGGCCTTCCACGAGACCGGGCACGCCGACGTCACCGAAATCCAGGACGCCTACCGCCTGCTCGAACCCCTGGTCGGCGCCGGCCTGGCCGCGATCCTCTTCGGCGTCGCCCTGCTCGCCTCCGGGCAGAGTTCCACCTTCACCGGCACCATCGCCGGCCAGGTGATCATGGAAGGCTTCCTGCAGATGAAGATCCCCTGCTGGCAACGCCGCCTGATCACCCGCGCCCTGGCGCTGATCCCGGCGCTGCTGGGGGTGATGCTGATGGGCGACAGGGCGGTGGGCAAGCTGCTGGTGTTCAGCCAGGTGGTGCTCAGCCTGCAGCTGCCCTTCGCGCTCTGGCCGCTGATCCGCTTCACCAGCGACCGCGCGCTGATGGGCGAATTCGCCAACCGCTGGCCGACCCGCGCGCTGGCCTGGCTGCTGTTCGTGGTCATCAGCGGCGCCAACCTCTGGCTGCTGGGGCAACTGGCCGCTTGACCGGCGGCGGCGGATCGGGCCGACTATGCCGCTGACATTCCGGACGGATGCCGAGCATGGCGAATCAGAGGCAGTACCCGCGTACCCCGATGAAGTGCAGGATCAAGATCGTCCACCCCAGCTTCGGCGAGGTCATCGGCCACACCCGTGACCTCTCCGACGGCGGCGTCTACGTGCGTCACGCGGCGCTGGCCGAGCTTGCTCCCGGCACCCGCGTGCACGGCCAGGTGCAGGACCTGCCCATGGAAGCGCCGGTGCTGGAGATGGAAGTCATGCGCACCGACGCTGAGGGCGCCGGCCTGCGTTTCGTCGACTCCGACTGAAGTTCGCCGCGCCCGCGCTTGCCGCCGGCCCTGGCTGGGCCGTATATTCCGCCGCCACGACGTGAATGATAATTCTTATCAATTGAGCGGATGGGCAGCCCATGTCGGCGGCAACTGGTGCGAAGGAAACCCTGCAGCAGCTCTACCTCGACCACCACGGCTGGCTGCACGGCTGGTTGCGGCGGCGCCTGGGCGACCGCGAGCGCGCCGCCGACATCGCCCATGACACCTTCCTGCGCCTGCTGGTCTCCGGCCGCTACCCGGCCCGCGAGGAAGGCCGCGGCTACCTGGTGCAGATCGCCCGCAACCTGGTGGTCGACCAGTGGCGCCGGCAGCGCATCGAACAGGCCTACCTGGACAGCATCGCCCAGCTGCCCGAGCCGGAAACCCCGTCGCTGGAAACCCGCGCGATCATCGTCGAAACCCTGCTGCGCATCGAGGCCATGCTCGAACGCATGCCCGCCAAGGTGTGCGCGGCCTTCCTCATGTCGCAGTTCGAGGGGCTGGGCTACGCGCAGATCGCCGAGCGCCTGGGGGTGAGCCTCAGCTCGGTGCAGAAGTATATGATCCGCGCCATCCAGGCCTGCTACCAGGTGCTCTACGAATGAGGCGGCCCGACGCGCCGGTGGCCCCGGCCGTGGTCGAGCGCGCCAGCGAGTGGCTGATGCTGCACTGGGGCGGTGAGCTGGATGCCGGCCAGCGCGAGGCCTTCGCCGCCTGGCATGCCGCCGACCCCGAGCACCGCCGCGCCTGGCAGCGCCTGCAACAGCTGCAGGGCACCCTGGCCAGCGTCCCCGCCGCCACCGCCCGCCAGGTGCTGGGCGAACTGCCGGACCGCCGCCGCCGCGACCTGCTGAAGACGCTCGGCCTGCTGCTGGCCGCCGGCGGCAGCGCCTACCTGGCCGGCGACCTGCCCTGGCGCGAGACCTTCGCCGACCAGCGCACCGCCAAGGGCGAGCGGCGCCACCTGCGCTTGGCCGACGGCAGCCAGCTGGACCTGAACAGCGACAGCGCCGTGGACATCCGCTTCGACGCCAGCCAAAGGCGCATCTGCCTGCTGGCCGGGGAAATCCTCTGCCAGGCCGTGCGGGAAGCGCGGCCGCTGGTGGTCGAGACCGCCGCCGGCGACATCCGCACCCATGGCGCGCGCTTCGCCGTGCGCGAGCTGGACGGCGGCAGCCGCGTCGACCTCTACCAGGGGCAGCTGGAAATCCTGCCGCGGCATGCCCCTGCCGCGCGCCTGGAAGCCGGCCAGCGCCTGTGGTTCAGCGCCGAGGGCGTCGGCGCGCTGCAGGCCGCAGACAGCAACGCCAGCGCCTGGAGCGAAGGCCGCTTGATCGCCGAACGGCAGCCGCTGGGGCAGTTCCTCGCCGAACTGGGGCGCCACCGCCCCGGCCTGCTGCGTTGCTCCGACGATGCCGCCGGGCTGCTGCTCACCGGCGTGTTCCCGCTGGCCGACACCCGCCGCGTGCTCGATGCCCTGGAGCGCAGCCTGCCGGTGCGGGTGAGCTACCTCACGCGCTACTGGGTGACGGTGGAACGCCGCGCCTGATACGCCCGCCAACGGTCTGTCGAAAAAACTTCTGCGGCGCTTGTCGGTTTCGCCGGCTCGTCCGGGATACCTCTTGAACCCCCTGCAGCTCCCGCACAAGAGGAACCTCCCGCAATGCCCAGAATGCCCCTCGCCCTCCTGGCCGCCGCCCTGCGCCCCGGCACCTTCGCCGCCGCGCTGGCCGTCACCCCGCTGCTCTGCCCGCCGGCCTGGGCGGCCGAGGCGCAGCAGCAGTACGCCATTCCCGCCGGCGGCCTGGACCAGGCCCTGAACCGCTTCGCCAGCCAGGCCGGGGTGCTGCTCTCGGTGGACGCCAACCTCACCGCCGGCAAGCACAGCCCGGGGCTGCAGGGCGCCTACCCGGTGGAAACCGCCCTGGGCCGCCTGCTCGAAGGCACCGGGTTGCAGGCCGAACGCCAGGTCGACGGCAGCTACACCTTGGTGCCGCGGCCCGATGCGGCGCTGAAGATGGACGACACCGTGGTCTCGGGGCTGGCGCCGGACGCGCCCAGCGAAGCCACCCGCTCCTACACCACAGCCGCCAGCAGCACCGCCACCGGCCTCGGCCTGTCGCTGCGCGAGACGCCGCAATCGGTCAGCGTGATGACCCGCCAGCGCATCGACGACCAGGGCCTGCACAGCCTCACCGACGTGCTGGAGCAGACGCCGGGCATCTCGGTGCAGCACTACGACAGCGAGCGCTTCAACATCTGGTCGCGCGGCTACGCGGTGGACAGCTTCCAGTACGACGGCGTGCCCACCACCCTCATCCCCAGCACCACCGCCACGCCGCAGAGCCTGTCGGACATGGCGGTCTACGACCGGGTGGAAGTGCTGCGCGGCGCCAGCGGCCTGATGACCGGCGCCGGCGACCCCTCGGGCACGGTCAACCTGGTGCGCAAGAAACCCACCGCCGAATTCCAGGGCCACGTCAGCGCCGGCCTCGGCTCCTGGGACCTGTACCGCACCGAGGCGGACGTCTCCGGGCCGCTGACCGACAACGGCCGCCTGCGCGGGCGCAGCGTGGTCGCCTACCAGCAGAACAACAGCTACGTCGACCACTACCAGCAGGAAAAGCAGGTCTACTACGGCATCCTCGAAGCCGACCTGAGCGACAGCACCCTGCTCACCTTCGGCGTCGACTACCAGAAGTACGCGCCGCGCGGCGTCTCCTACGGCAGCTTCCCGATCTTCTACAGCGACGGCAGCCAGACCGACTTCCCGCGCTCGTTCAACCCGGCCTCGCGCTGGAGCCACCGCGACCAGGACACCCTCAGCACCTTCTACACCCTGGAACAGCGCCTGGCCGGCGACTGGTCGCTGAAGCTCGCGCTCAACCAGCTCTACAGCACCCGCGAGCTGTCCCTGGCCTCGGCCAGCTGGGGCTATCCGGACAAAGTGACCGGCGACGGCCTGCGCCTGTACGGCGGCGACGGTAGCGGCTGGCAGAAGCAGACCGGCGTCGACCTGATGGCCAAGGGGCCGTTCCAGCTGCTGGGCCGCGAGCACGAGCTGGTGCTCGGCTACAGCTGGTCGAAGTACGAGGACCACAACGACCCCGACCTCGACGACCTAGAAGGCCGCGAGGTGAACATCTACACCTGGGACAACCGCACGCCGCGCCCGGTGTCCGAGGGCCCGCTGATGGACAACGACACCCTGATCTACCAGCAGGGCGTCTACCTGGCCACCCGCCTGCGCCCCACCGACGCCCTCTCGGTGATCCTCGGCGCCCGCGCCAGCGACTACAAGTACAGCTACTCGCTGGACTACGTGGTGCCCGCCTTCGCCGACTTCAGCAGCACCACGCGCATGCGCGAGAGCGGCCAGGTGACGCCCTACGCTGGCGTGGTCTACGACCTCACCGAGCAGCACTCGGTGTACCTCAGCTACACCAGCATCTTCCGCCCGCAGAGCGAGCGCGACCGCACGGGCCGGCCGCTGGACCCGCGCGAGGGCGACAACTACGAAGTGGGCCTGAAGAGCGAGTTCTTCGACGGCCGCCTGAACACCAGCATCGCCTACTACGAGATCAAGCAGGACAACCTGGCCGAGGCCGACCCCGGCCAGACTGTCCCGGGCACCGTCGACGAACCTGCCTACCGCGCCGTGCAGGGCGCCAGGACCAAGGGCTTCGACCTGGAGGCCGGCGGCGAACTGGCGCCGGGCTGGAACCTCACCGCCAGCTACAGCCACAGCGTCACCAAGGATGGCGAGGGCGAGCGCATCAACACGGTGGCGCCGGCGGAGATGTTCAAGCTGTGGACCACCTACCGCCTGCCCGGCGCCTGGAACCGCCTGACCGTCGGCGGCGGCGCCAACTGGCAGAGCGGCATCCACTTCAGCGACACGCCCTGGGACCTGGGCAAGACGGTCAAGGCCAAGCAGGAGCAGTACACGGTGGTCGACCTGATGGCGCGCTACCAGCTCAGCGAGCAGCTGTCGACGACGCTCAACGTCAACAACCTGTTCGACAAGAAGTACCTGAGCGCGCTGGATACCACCTTCTACGGCGGCTACTACGGGGAGCCGCGCAACCTGTTGCTGAGTGCGGAGTATCGGTTCTGAAACCGCGGGCCTTGCCCGCGAAATCGTGCGCAGGGCGCGCTCCTACAGGGTAGGGCAGCGTAGGAGCGGATCTCATCCGCGAATCGCGCCGGGACGGCCGGCTATCGCGGACAAGGTCCGCTCCTATGGTGTGGATGGGTATGGCTTTTCGTAGGAGCGAGCTTGCTCGCGAACGGTGCCTGCCGGCGGCTTCGGTGCCTTGGCTTGACTCCGCTCCCTCTCCCCAGCCCTCTCCCTGAAGGGAGAGGGGGCTTGTCCGTGCCGAGGGGGGGAATGGTTTCAGCCGGAAACCAACGGCGCTGCCGGCTGACTCCAGAACCCCCAGTTCTGCCCAACGGTCCCCTCTCCCTTCAGGGAGAGGGTTAGGGAGAGGGCGTTCTTTGGAACCCTGCCAACTCCCTCCGACGGAACACTGTTCGCGAGCAAGCTCGCTCCTACAACCATCCCCCTCAACTCGCCTCGTTCACCGCGCTCAGGAAACACCGCGTCCGCTCATGCTGCGGGTGCCCGAACAGCTGCTCCGGCGTCCCCTGCTCCAGGATGCTGCCCTGGTGGAAGAAGCACACCCGGTCGGCGAATTCGCGGGCGAAGCCCATCTGGTGGGTGACCATCAGCATGGTCAGGTTGTGCTCGGTGCCGAGCCGGCGCACCACGTTGAGCACCTCGCCGCACAGCTCCGGGTCCAGCGCCGAGGTCACCTCGTCGAACAGCATCACCTTCGGCCGCATGGCCAGGGCGCGGGCGATGGCCACGCGTTGCTGCTGGCCGCCGGAGAGCTGCGAGGGGTAGTGCTCCAGCTTGTTGCCCAGGCCGACCATCTCCAGCAGCTCCACGGCGCGCTCGCGGGCCTCGTCGCGGCGCATGCCCAGCACCTGCACCGGCGCTTCCATCACGTTCTTCAGCGCGCTCATGTGCGGGAACAGGTTGAAGCTCTGGAACACCATGCCGATCTTGCCGCGCACGCGGCGCACGTGGGCTTCCGAGGCGCGCACCGGTTCGCCGTTGCGCAGCTGGTGGGTGAGCGGGTCGCCGTCCACCTCGATCGCCCCGCTGTCGATGCTCTCCAGGGTCATCAGGGCGCGCAGCAGGGTCGACTTGCCCGAGCCGCTGGGGCCGATGATGGCGACCTTCTCGTTGGCGCCCACCTCCAGGTTCAGGTGGTTCAGCACGCTGAAGCTGCCGTAGCTCTTGCACACGTCGCGGAAGCGCACCATCGGCTGGGCGGTCTGTGCCCGCGGGGCCTCGTCGGCCAGCGGCCGGGTGGTCATGGACAGGACGGTCATGGGGTTTCCTCCGGTGGGCGCTTTCATGGCAGTGCCGTGCGTTTTTCCACCTGGCGGACCACGCCGGCCAGGCTGATGCTGATGAGCAGGAAGAACACCCCGACCAGGGTGATCGGCTCCAGGTAGCGGAAGCTGTCGGAACCGATGTTCTTGGCCTGCTGCATGATTTCCACCACGGTGATCGCCGAGAGCACCGGGGTGTCCTTGAACATGGCGATCAGGTAGTTGCCCAGGGCCGGCAGCACCGGGCGGATGGCCTGGGGCAGGATCACCTGGCGGTAGGCCCGCCACGGCGAGAAGTTCAGCGCCGTGACCGCCTCCCACTGCCCGCGCGGCACCGATTCCAGGCCGGCGCGGTAGACCTCGGCGGTGTAGCAGGCGTAGTGCAGGGCGATGCCCAGGGTGCCGGCCACCAGCGAGGTCATGTTCAGCCCGTAGCTGGGCAGCACGTAGAACAGGAAGTACACCTGGATCAGCAGCGGCGTGCTGCGGATGAACTCGATCAGCCAGGCCGCCGGCCACGACAGCCAGAAGTGCCGGCTGCGCCGGGCCAGGGCGAAGAGCAGGCCGAAGACCACCGCCAGGGCGAAGCCGACCAGGGTGATGCCGATGGTCTTGAGCGAGGCGTGCAGCAGCTGCGGCAGGATCTGCCAGGCGAATTGCCAGTCGAACAACTTCATCACAGGCCTCCCCGGATGCGCCCATGCCCCAGCCGGCGTTCCAGGCGGCGCATGAGGAAGACGATGGCCTGGGCCATGGCGAAGTACAGCACCAGGGTCAGGGTGAAGATCTTCAGCGTCTCGAAGGTCGCCTGGTCCAGCTGGCGGGCGCGGAAGGTCAGGTCCGAGAGGGTGATCAGCGACACCAGCGAGGTGTTCTTCAGCAGCTCGATCAGCAGGTTGGTGCCCGGCGGTATGGCGCACAGCAGCGCCTGCGGCAGGATGATCCGGCGGAAGCGCGTGAACGGCGTCATGTTCAGCGCCAGCGCGGCCTCGTACTGGCCCTTGGGCACCGAGCCGATGGCCCCGCGCATCACCTCCGCGCCATAGGCGCCGATGTGCAGGCCCAGGCCGAGGATGGCCACCGTGTAGGCGCCCAGTTCCAGGTTGAACGGCGGCAGCGGCAGTACGAAGAACAGCCAGAACAGCTGCACCAGCAGCGAGGTGCCGCGGAACAGCTCGATGTAGCCGATGGCCAGCCAGCGCACCGCCGGCCACGGCGCCAGGCGGCCGAGGGCGGCGACGATGGCCAGCGCCACCGCCAGCAGCGAGCCGAAGAAGGTGACCTGGACGGTGACCCAGGCGCCCTCCATCAGCAGTGGAAGCAATTCACCCATGTTGCGCATCCCGTATCGACAGGTTCGACGGAACGGCCGAGGGGGCGGAGCCCCCTGCGGTCACTGTTTGCAGAGCTCGGCGGCACTCTTGTCGGTCAGGTTGGACTTGTCGAAGCCGAACGGCTTGACCGTCTGCAGGTGCTCGTCGCTGCCCAGCCACTTCTTCAACTGCTGGTTCACCGCGTCGCGCAGGTCCTTGTCCTCCGGGCGGAAGGCCAGGGCGCCGTAGCCGATGTGCGCCGGGTCGTCCTTGAAGTCGGCGATGGCCTCGACACTGTCGCCGCCCTTGGCCGCCAGGCCCTTCATGGTCAGCGCGGTGCCGACGCTGGCGTCGGCGCGGCCGGCGCGCACCGCCTGCAGCTGCGCGGTGGTGTCCGGCACCTGGACGATCTGATCGTCGCTCACCCCCTCGGCGCGGGCGTAGCCCAGCTCGGCGGTGCCGGACATGATCGCCAGGCGCACGTCCGGGTTCTTCGCGACGTCAGCGTAGCTGTGCAGGTTCTTCGGGTTGCCCCGCTTCACCAGCAGGGTGTCGGGGATCTGGTAGTGCGGGTCGGTGAAGATCACCTGCTGGCAGCGCGGCGGGGTGATGTACATGCCCGCGGCGATCACGTCGAAGCGCCCGGCGCGCAGCCCGGGGATCAGCGCGCCCCACTCGGTGAGCACCGGCTCGACCTTCTTCACGCCCATGGCGGCGAACACCTTGGTGGCGATCTCCGGCGACTCGCCGGTGACCTTGCCGGAGGTCTCGGTGTAGGCGAAGGGCGCCTCGTTGGCGTAGCCGATGCGCACCGTGCCGGTGCTCTGGATGCGTTCCAGGGTGGTCTCGGCCTGGCTGGCGAAGCTGGCCGCAAGGCCCGCCAGCAGGGTACAGGCCAGGCCCAGGCGATGGAGGGAAAGGGGGGCGGTACTCATCTTCGGATCTCCTGATCTTCTCGTGCCGGCCTTGTTGTGGTGTTGGGACGCGGCGGTGGATGGCAGGTAGCGATGTCGTGCGACTGTTGTTCTTATGTTGGGACCCGCCGGGCGGGCCTTCCGAAGTACTGCCCCGACAGAGGGCATTCGTTGCGTTGCAGACTAAGCCGTCCGGCCTTGCGGCTGTTCCCGATCGGCGCCGTCGCGGCGGAAAAAACCGCCTGTCGCGACGCGCCCATCCATGGCTTTTTTCTGCGCCGGCCCTGTGCCGCGGGGGCGGCGGCATGGGCGGCTGGTCGGCCCGAGCATACAAAAGGCTTTCCGGCGCCGGAATTGCACTAGGACAATCCATGGAAATGCCCTGATCCATCACCCTGTGCCGAGGTCGAAGGGGAATGCCCATCATGCAAAGCTGGCGCCACGCGCTGGCCGGCCTGCGGGTCGGCGAATCCAAGTACAAGACGCTGGTCCAGGCCATCGCCACGGAAATCGAACAGGGCCGCCTGCACGATGGCCAGCGCCTGCCGCCGCAGCGCCAGGTGGCCGATGGCCTGGGCATCAGCGTGCAGACGGTGACCAACGCATACAAGGAACTGGAGCGCCAGGGCCTGGTGCGTTGCGAGGTGGGCCGCGGCAGCTTCGTCTCGCGGCGCATGACCGAGGGCGTGTCGCGCTACATGCTCGACCACCCCGAGCGCGCGCTGGTGGACTTCTCCATCGCCAGCATCGTCCACACCGACGAGCACGACCGCCTGTGGCAGGACACCTGCCGCCAGCTGGCGCAGGAGGCGGACCAGCCGTGGATGCGCGCCTGCCGGCCGATCGCCGGTTTCGACAGCCACCGCGAGGCGGCGGCGCAGTGGCTGGCGCAGCAAGGCCTGCGCTGCGAGCGCGACGACCTGCTGATCACCAATGGCGCCGCCCACGCCGTATTCCTCGCCCTCGCCTCCCTGGCCGGGCCGGACGACGTGGTGCTCTGCGAGCAGCTCACCGACCACGGGGTGATCGGCAATTCCCAGGTGCTCGGCTTCACCTTGAAGGGCGTGGAGGTCGACCGCGAGGGCATCGACCCGGAGCACTTCGAGGACCTCTGCGCCAACGAGCGCATCACCGCGCTGGTGTGCACGCCCAACCTGAACAACCCCACCTCCAGCCTGATGAGCGACACCCGGCGCCGGGAGATCGCCGCCATCGCCCAGCGCTTCGGCGTCTACGTCATCGAGGACGACGTCTACGGCCCGCTGCTGGGCGAGGACCGTGCACCGCCGCTGAGCCACTATCTGCCGGAGCTGTCGTTCTACTGCACCAGCTTCACCAAGAGCGTGCTCACCGGCCTGCGCATCGGCTACCTGGTGGTGCCGCGGCGCCTGGCCCTGCGCACCGAGAGCATCCTGCGGGTGAACAGCTGGATGGCCGCGCCGCTGCTGGCCGAGGTGGCCACGCGCTGGATCCACAACGGCAACGCCCAGGCCCTGGTGGAGCGCCAGCGGCGCCTGCTGGCGGCGCGCCAGGCGCTGGTGTCCGAGCGTTTCGCCGAACACCTGCTGGGCCATGCGCCGCAATCCCTGAGCTGCTGGATGGGCATTCCCGAGCACTGGGAGCTGGACAGCCTGGTGCGCGAACTGCGCCACCGGCACATCGCCGTGACCTCGCCGGACCCCTTCATGGTCCGCGGCACGCCCCGCCCGCGCGCAGTGCGCCTGTGCATGGGCGCCGAATGCAGCGACGAACGCATGGCCCAGGCCCTGGACGACATGCGCGAGCTGTTCGAGCAGTACCCGAAGATCCACGATTTCTGAACGGGCCGCCGCCCCGTCCCCTTGTAGGAGCGCGCCCTGCGCGCGAATCGCGGGCAGGGCCCGCTCCTACAAGTTACTGGGAAGTACGGTATTTCTCCCCGTAGGAGCGGACCTTGTCCGCGATAGCCGGACGTCCCGGCGCGATTCGCGGATGAGATCCGCTCCTACAGGTGGGTTCGAGGCCCCGTAGGATGGGTTGAGCGAAGCGATACCCATCGCCCATTACCACGACGAATGACAATCTCCACGACATCGTCCTAGTACATTCATCGCGACAATTTCCCGCTCATACACTCGGCCCGACTGCATTGTCGGGAGGCCGCCATGGCCAACGAGATCCCCCTGATCGAGCTGTACCGCGCCCGCCAGCGCATCCGCGGCCTGGTGCGGCAGACGCCGCTGGAGCATTCGCCCAGCCTCTCCGCGCTGCTGGGCGCGCCGGTGTACCTGAAGCTGGAGTCGCAGCAGGCCACCGGCAGCTTCAAGCTGCGCGGCGCCAGCAACGCCATCGCCCAACTGGACGACGCGCAGAAGGCCCGCGGGGTGGTCGCCGCCTCCACCGGCAACCACGGCCGCGCCCTCGCCCATGCCGCCCGCGTGCTGGGCGTGCCGGCCACCATCTGCCTGTCGCAGTTGGTGCCGGCGAACAAGGTCGAGGCGATCCGCGCCCTCGGCGCCGAGGTGCGCATCGTCGGCAACAGCCAGGACGACGCCCAGGCCGAGGCCGAGCGCATCGCCCGCGAACAGGGCGCGGCGCTGCTGCCGCCCTTCGACCACCCGCAGATCATCGCCGGCCAGGGCACCCTGGGCCTGGAAATCCTCGAACAGTTGCCGCAGGTGCGCCAGGTGCTGGTGCCGCTCTCCGGCGGCGGATTGTTCGGCGGCGTGGCCGTGGCGCTGAAGGCGGCCGACCCGTCGATCCGCCTGCACGGCATCAGCATGCGCCGCGGCGCGGCCATGGCCGCCAGCCTGGAAGCCGGCCAGCCCGTGGAAGTGGAGGAACTGCCGAGCCTCGCCGACTCCCTTGGCGGCGGCATCGGCCTGGACAACCGCTACACCTTCGCCCTCGCCCGCGCTCACTGCGACGAGCTGCACCTGCTCGACGAACCCGCCATCGCCGCCGGCATCCGCCACGCCTACCGCGAGGAACGCCAGGTGGTCGAAGGCGCCGCGGCGGTGGGCATAGCCGCGCTGCTGGAAGGCCGCATCAGCGCCGAAGGGCCGGTGGTGGTGGTCGTCAGCGGCCGCAACATCGCCATCGAACAACACCAACGCATCATCGAGGAAGACCTGCATGGCTGACGTCACCCTGCTCAGCGAAGCCGACCTGCGCGCCTGCGTGGCGCTGGACACTGAAAGCCTCGACGCCGTCGAGCAGGCCTTCCGCCTGCTGGCCACGGCGGCGGTGGCGATGCCGCCGATCCTGCGCCTGGACATCCCCGAGCACAACGGCGAGGTGGACGTGAAGACCGCCTACCTGCCGGGCCTGCCGCGCTTCGCCATCAAGGTCAGCCCGGGCTTCTTCGACAACCCGAAGCTCGGCCTGCCCAGCCTCAACGGCATGATGATGCTGCTGTCCGCGCACACCGGCCTGCTCGACGCCCTGCTGCTGGACAACGGCTACCTCACAGCCGTGCGCACTGCCTGCGCCGGCGCCGTGGCCGCCAAGTGGCTGGCCCGTGAGGACGCCCGCCGCGTGGCCATCCTCGGCGCCGGCGAGCAGGCGCGCCTGCAGCTCAAGGCGCTGTGCCTGGTGCGGCCGATCGAGGGCGCCAGCCTCTGGGCCCGCGACGCGGCCAAGGCGCACCAGTGCGCCGCCGAGCTGAGCACCGCCCTGGGTATCCCGGTGGTCGCCTGTTCCAGCGTCGACGAAGCCCTGGAAGGCGCGGACATCGCCATCACCACCACGCCCAGCCGCGAGCCGCTGATCCAGAAGCGCCACCTGCGCCCGGGCCTGCACATCACCGCCATGGGCTCGGACGCCGAGCACAAGAACGAGATCGCCGCCGACGCGCTGGCGGCGCTGGACTGCTACGTCGCCGACCGCCTGAGCCAGACCCGCGTGCTCGGCGAACTGCACCACGCCATCGCGGCCGGGCTGGTGGAGGCGGGCGCCGACTTCGCCGAGCTCGGCCAGGTCATCGCCGGCCAGCGCCCGGGCCGCCGCAGCCCCCGGGACGTGACCCTCTGCGACCTCACCGGCACCGGCGCCCAGGACACCGCCATCGCCGGCCTGGCCTTCCAGCGCGCGCAGCGCATGGGCAAGGGGTTCAAGTTCCACAGCTGACCGCTTCATACCGGACAAACACCTGTAGGAGCGAGCTTGCTCGCGAACAGATTCTTCGGCCGCGCCGGCGCTGGGCGGATTCGCGAGCAAGCTCGCTCCTACAAGAGCCCCCGTGACACCACTCACCCAGAGGATTTCCGCATGCCCGAAATCGTCGTCAACCTCCCCTTCGCGCGGGAGGAATACGCCCAGCGCCTGGCCAAGGTCCGCGCCAGCATGCAGCAGCGCGGCATCGAGCTGCTGCTGGTCAGCGACCCGTCGAACATGGCCTGGCTCACCGGCTACGATGGCTGGTCCTTCTACGTGCACCAGTGCGTGCTGCTGGCGCTGGACGGCGAGCCGGTGTGGTTCGGCCGCGGCCAGGACGCCAATGGCGCGCGGCGCACCGTGTTCATGCAGGCCGACAACATCGTCGGCTACCCCGACCACTACGTGCAGTCCACCGAGCGCCACCCCATGGACTACCTGGCCCGCGAGGTCATCGCCGCGCGGGGCTGGGAAGCGCTGGCCATCGGCGTGGAGATGGACAACTACTACTTCAGCGCCGCCGCCTTCCGCTCGCTGCAGGCCCACCTGCCGCAGGCGCGCTTCGTCGACGCCACCGCGCTGGTCAACTGGCAGCGCGCGGTGAAATCCCCGCGCGAGATCGAATACATGCGCATCGCCGCGCGCATCGTCGAGAAGATGCACGCGCACATCCTCGAACGTATCGAGCCGGGCATGCGCAAGAACGAGCTGGTGGCGGAGATCTACAGCACCGGCATCCTCGGCGCCGACGGCCACGGCGGCGACTACCCGGCCATCGTCCCGCTGCTGCCCACCGGCGCCGACGCCAGCGCGCCGCACCTGACCTGGGACGACACGCCCTTCCAGCGCGGCGCCGGCACCTTCTTCGAGATCGCCGGCTGCTACAAGCGCTACCACTGCCCGCTGTCGCGCACCGTCTACCTGGGCAAGCCGCCGCAGCACTTCCTCGACGCGGAAAAGGCCGTGGTCGAAGGCATCGCCGCAGGCCTGGAGGCGGCCAAGCCGGGCAACACCACCGGCGACATCGCCCGCGCCTTCTTCGGCGTGCTGCAGAAGTTCGGCATCCACAAGGACAGCCGCTGCGGCTACCCCATCGGCATCAGCTACCCGCCGGACTGGGGCGAACGCACCATGAGCCTGCGCCCCAGCGACGAGAGCGTGCTGCAACCGGGCATGACCTTCCACTTCATGCCCGGCCTGTGGATGGACGACTGGGGCCTGGAGATCACCGAAAGCATCCTGATCACCGACGGCGGCGTGCAGACCTTCTGCGACTACCCGCGCCAGCTGTTCGTCAAGGAGTGAGGCCATGAACCAGTTGCGCGACAACCCCATCGCCGCCAGCGTCGACTTCGAGCGCGACGGCGTGCAGCACGGCCACCTCAAGCTGCCCTATTCCCGCGACGACTCGGCCTGGGGCGCGGTGATGATCCCCGTCTGCGTGGTGAAGAACGGCGCGGGCCCCACCGCGCTGCTCACCGGCGGCAACCACGGCGACGAGTACGAAGGCCCGGTGGCGCTCAGCCGCCTGGCCCAGGAACTGCGCGCCGAGGACATCCGCGGCCGGGTGATCATCGTGCCGTACATGAACACCCCGGCCTTCCTCGCCGGCAAGCGCACCTCGCCGGTCGACGCCGGCAACCTCAACCGCAGCTTCCCCGGCCGCCCGGACGGCACGGTGACGCAGAAGATCGCCGACTACTTCCAGCGCACCCTGCTGCCGCTGGCCGACCTGGTGCTGGACATCCACTCCGGCGGCCGCACCCTCGACTTCCTGCCCTTCGCCGCCTGCCACGTGCTGCCGGACAAGGCCCAGCAGGAAGGCTGCGAGGCGCTGATGCGGGCGTTCTCCGCGCCCTACGCCATGCGCATGCTGGAGCTGGACGCGGTGGGCATGTACGACAGCGCCGCCGAGGAGCAGGGCAAGCTGTTCGTCACCACCGAACTGGGCGGCGGCGGCAGCAGCACCGCGCGCAGCGTGGCCATCGCCCGCCGCGGCGTGCGCAACGTGCTGGTGCAGGCCGGCATCCTGCGCGGCGAGGTCGAGCACGCGCCCTCGGTGATGCTCGACATGCCCGACGGCGACTGCTTCGTCGCCAGCGAACACAATGGCCTGCTGGAGATGTGCCGCGACCTGGGCGAGCGCGTGGAGCGCGGCGAGGTGCTGGCGCGGGTCCACGACCTGCTGCGCACCGGCGCCGCGCCGGTGGAGTACCGCGCCAGGCGCAGCGGCATCCTCGCCGCGCGGCACTTCCCCGGCCTGGTGCAGAGCGGCGACACCCTGGCGGTGGTCGCCGAGGTCCTGGACTGATGCGCGCGCCACGGCGCCGGAGGTGGCGATGACCAAGCTCGACCGCTACGACCTGAAGATCCTGCGCATCCTCGCCGGCGACGGGCGCATCACCAAGTCCAGCCTGGCCGAGGCCATCAACCTCTCGGTCAGCCCGGCCTGGGAGCGCGTGCGCAAGCTGGAGGAGGCCGGCCTGATCAAGGGCTACCGCGCGCAGATCGACTGGCCGGCGCTGTTCCGCCAGCAGCAGGTGCTGGTGGAAATCACCCTGGGCCGCCATACGGCCCAGGACATGCGCCGCTTCGAACAGCGCCTGCACCAGGCGCCGGAAGTGGGCTTCTGCTACGCCACCGGCGGCGGGGTGGACTACATCGCGATGATCCAGGCCCGGGACATCGATCATTACCAGCGCTTCATCGACCAGCTGCTGCTGGAGGACCTGGGGATCGAGCGGTATTTCACCTACATCGTTACCAAGGTGATCAAGACATTGGATACGGCGGTACCGGCGGAGGCCTTGGAAGGCGCCTGATGCCGCGCTGTTTTCTTTTCGTAGGAGCGAGCTTGCTCGCGAACAGGTGCCTACCGGTGGCTTCGGTGTAATGGCTTGGCTCCGCCCCCTCTCCCCAGCCCTCTCCCTGAAGGGAGAGGGGGCTAGTCTGTGCCGAGACAGGTCAGGGTTCCAACCTTGAACTACGTGCTTGCCGGCTAACTCCAGAACAGCCGTTTCTGCCCAACGGTCCCCTCTCCCTTCAGGGAGAGGGTTAGGGAGAGGGCGTTCTCAATCCCTGCACCCACGACTCCCGGCAAAACTCCATTCGCGAGCAAGCTCGCTCCTACACCAACCCTCCACCCCACTGCACAAAAAACACCCAAAAAAACCTGACTCCAAGTTCAATCTCCTATAAAATGCGCCCCGCTCGGCACAGGGCCGGGCATGGGTTCCCTCACCCCATCGACGAAAAAGGATCCAGCATGTCGGCGCTTTCCCCGGCGGCTCGGCGCGGCGCTTTGGCCGGCCTGGTCGTCTTCCACCTCCTCGTCATCATCGCCAGCAACTACCTGGTGCAGCTGCCCATGACCCTGTTCGGCTGGCAGACCACCTGGGGCGCGTTCAGCTTCCCGTTCATCTTCCTGGCCACCGACCTCACCGTGCGCCTGCTCGGCAAGGGCCCGGCGCGGCGCGTCATCGCCCGGGTGATGCTGCCGGCGCTGCTGGCCTCCTACGTGGTCTCGGTGCTGTTCCAGGACGGCGGCTACCGCGGCTTCGCCGCGCTGGGCGAGTTCAACACCTTCGTCGCGCGCATCGCCCTGGCCAGCTTCCTGGCCTACGTGCTCGGCCAGTTCCTCGACATCCAGGTGTTCGACCGCCTGCGCCGGCTGCGCCAGTGGTGGATCGCCCCGGTGGTGTCGACGCTGTTCGGCAACCTGCTGGACACCTTCGCCTTCTTCTCCATCGCCTTCTGGCGCAGCGACAACCCCTTCATGGCGCAGCACTGGGTGGAGATCGCCACGGTGGACTACGGCGTCAAGCTGGCGGTCATGCTGATCCTCTTCGTGCCGCTCTACGGCGTGCTGCTGCGCGCCATCCTCCAGGGCCTGGGCCGGCGCTCCGCCAGCGCCTGCTGAGGCGGGCGAAAAACCCGAAGCCGGCGGCGCATCTGCGGAAAGAATTGCCGTCGCCGCCCCGCCCTTAGGAAAAAACCGCCACGGCGCTCCCCCTAGGATGGTCCCCATGCCACCTGCGAGGAGACGCCGTCATGTCCTACGCCCATCCCCTGCTCTTCAAGTCGCTGTGCTACGTCAACGGCCAGTGGCTGCACAGCGCCAGCGGCGCCAGCATCGCCGTGGAGAACCCGGCCAACCGCGAAATCATCGGCCATGTGCCGCTGCTCGAACGCGAGCAGATAGTCGCCGCGGTGGACGCCGCCGCCGCGGCCTTCCCGGCCTGGCGCAAGTTGTCCCTGGACCGGCGCGCCGCGCCCCTGCTGCGCTGGGCCGAGCTGATCCGCCAGCACCGCGAGGACCTGGCGCAGATCCTTTCCCTGGAACAGGGCAAGCCCCTGGCCGAGGCCCGTGGCGAGATCGACTACGCCGCCAGCTTCATCCCCTGGTTCGCCGAACAGGCCCGGCGCCTGGACGGCCGCAACATCCCCAGCCATATTCCCGGCGCCCACCTGGGCACGGTGATGGAGCCGGTGGGCGTGGCCGTGCTGCTGACGCCCTGGAACTTCCCCTCGGCGATGATCACCCGCAAGGCCGCCGCCGCCCTGGCCGCCGGCTGCACGGTGGTGGTCAAGCCGGCCCATGAGACACCCTACTCGGCCTTCGCCCTGGCCCAACTGGCCGAGGAGGCCGGGCTGCCCGCCGGCGCCTTCAACGTGGTACTGGGCGAGCCGCAGATGACCATGGAAACCCTGGTGCAGGACAGCCGCGTGCGCGCGGTGAGCTTCACCGGCTCGACCCGCGTCGGCAAGCTGGTGCTGCAGGCCGCCGCCCAGGACGTGAAGAAAGTGGCGCTGGAACTGGGCGGCAACGCGCCCTTCATCGTGCTGCCCGACGCCGACCTGGAGCAGGCGGTGAAATTCGCCATCGACGCCAAGTTCCAGACCTCCGGCCAGGACTGCTGCGCGGCCAACCGCCTGCTGGTCGCCCGCGAACTCTACGAGCCCTTCCTCAAGCGCTTCGCCGCCGCCGTGCGCGAACTGCGCGTGGGCCCGGCCAGCGACCCGCGCAGCGACATCGGCCCGCTGATGCACCAGGCGGCCTTCGACGTCACCGGCGAGCGCGTGCGCGATGCCATCGACCGCGGCGCGCGCCTGCTGGCCGGCGGCGAACCCCATGCCCTGGGCGGCTGGTTCCACCAGCCGACGCTGCTGGCCGACGTCACCCCGGCCATGCGCATCTGGCGCGAGGAGAACTTCGCGCCCATCGCCGGGGTGATGGCCTACGACGACCTGGAGCAGGCCGTCGAACTGGCCAACGATAGCGAATACGGCCTGGCCGCCTACATTTGTGGGCAGCGCCTCGACCAGGTGTGGCCGCTGATGCGCCGCCTGGAATTCGCCATGGTCGCGGTGAACGGCGCCAGGTTCACCGGCCACCCCATTCCCTTCGGCGGCATGAAGGCCTCGGGCCTGGGCCGCGAGGGCGGCAGCGAAGGCTTCGAGCCCTTCGTCGAGACCAAGTACTTCTGCCTGCACCACGGCGCCATCTGAGGAGAACACCGCCATGACCGACTACGCCAAGCTGTTCGAACAGGACCGTGCGCACTTCATGCACCCCTCCACCCACGCCCACGACCACGCCAGCGGCGCCCTGCCCGGGCGCATCATCACCGGCGCCTCGGGCGTTCGCATCCGCGACCACCAGGGCCGCGAGCTGCTGGACGCCTTCGCCGGGCTGTACTGCGTGAACATCGGCTACGGCCGCACCGAGGTGGCCGACGCCATCCATGAGCAGGCCAAGCAGCTGGCCTACTACCACACCTACGTCGGCCACGCTTCCGAGGCGATCATCGAGCTGTCCGCGCGGATCATCCGCGACTGGGCGCCGGCGGGCATGAAGAAGGTCTACTACGGCCTCTCCGGCTCCGACGCCAATGAAACCCAGGTCAAGCTGGTGCGCTACTACAACAACGTGCTGGGCCGGCCGCAGAAGAAGAAGATCATCTCGCGCCAGCGCGGCTACCACGGCTCGGGCATCGTCACCGGCAGCCTCACCGGCCTGGCCAGCTTCCACCAGCACTTCGACCTGCCGGTGGAAGGTGTCAGGCACACCCTCTGCCCGCACTTCTACAAGGCCCCGGCGGGCATGGACGAGGCGGCCTTCGTGCGCCACTGCGCCCAGGAGCTGGAGAACCTGATCCTCGCCGAGGGCCCGGACACCGTGGCGGCCTTCATCGGCGAGCCGGTGATGGGCACCGGCGGCATCATCGTCCCGCCCAAGGGCTACTGGGAGGCGATCCAGGCGGTGCTGGCGAAGTACGACGTGTTGCTGATCGCCGACGAGGTGGTCTGCGCCTTCGGCCGCCTGGGCGACAAGATGGGCAGCCAGCGCTACGCCATGCGCCCGGACCTGATCACCACCGCCAAGGGCCTGACCAGCGCCTATGCGCCGCTGTCCGCGGTGATCGTCGGCGAGAAGGTCTGGGACGTGATCGACAGCGCCTCCACCCGCGAAGGCGCCATGGGCCACGGCTGGACCTATTCCGGCCACCCGATCTGCGCGGCGGCGGCGCTGGCCAACCTGGACATCCTCGAGCGCGAGAACATCACCGCCAACGCGGCGGACGTCGGCGGCTACCTCAACCAGCAACTGCGCCAGGCCTTCGAAGGCCACCCGCTGGTGGGCGAGGTGCGCGGCGACGGCATGCTGGCGGCGCTGGAGTTCATGGCCGACCGCGAGGCGCGCACGCCCTTCGACGCGGCGCTGAAGGTGGGCCCGAAGGTCTCGGCGGCGTGCCTGGAGCGCGGCATGATCGCCCGCGCCATGCCCCACGGCGACATCCTCGGCTTCGCCCCGCCGCTGGTGCTGAGCCGCGCCGAGGCGGACGAGGTAGTGGGCATCGCCAAGGCCGCGGTGGACGCGGTGGCGGCGGAGGTGCTCTGAGGCCATGGCAATGGCGTACAACCGCGAACGGTTGTACGCCCTACGCCCAGGCGCTCTTCGTAGGATGGGTTGAGCTTGCGAAACCCATCGGGCTGGGGTGATGGGTATCGCTTCGCTCAACCCATCCTACGATGGCGTTTCGTCTGCACCTGTAGGAGCGCGCCCTGCGCGCGAATCGCGGGCAGGGCCCGCTCCTACAAGGTGCCGCGGACTCAGCCGCCCTTGGCCTTGTCCAGCTTGCGCAGGAACACGGTCATTTCCTTCTCCGCCTGCTTGTCGCCATGGGCCTGGGCCGCGGCCAGGCCGTCGGTCCAGGCGGCGCGGGCGCCCTCGAGGTCGCCCTGGGCCTGCAGGGCCTTGCCCAGCAGCTTCCAGGCGGCAGAGTACTTCGCGTCCTGCTCCACGCAGCGGCGCAGGTGTTCGGCGGCCTTCGCCGCATCGCCGGCGTCCAGGTAGCCCTTGCCCAGGCCGAAGCGCAGCAGCGGGTTGTCCATGCCTTTGGCGAGGAGTTTTTCGAGGGATTGAGGATCGGTCATAGGGCTAGAGGCTAGAGGCTAGAGGCTAGAGGCTAGAGGCTAGAGGCTAGAGGCTAGAGGCTAGAGGCTAGAGGCTAGAGGCTAGAGGCGAACAGCATGCGGTGCCGTCGCGGCATGTCAAGCTCTTGCCTACAGCCTACAGCCTACAGCCTACAGCCTACAGCCTACAGCCTACAGCCTAGAAGAACGTCAGACCGGCCTGGAACAGCCGCTCGACGTCACGGATACGCTTCTTGTCGACCACGAAGAGGATCACGTGGTCGCCGGATTCCACCACGGTGTCGCCATGGGCGATCAGCACTTCCTCGTCGCGGATCACCGCGCCAATGGTGGTGCCCGGCGGCAGGTGCACCTCGCCGATGCGCTTGCCGATCACCTTGCTCGACTTGGCGTCGCCGTGGGCCACCACCTCAATGGCCTCGGCCGCGCCGCGGCGCAGCGAGTGCACGCTCTCGATGTCGCCGCGGCGCACGTGGGTCAGCAGGGTGCCGATGGTGGCCAGCTGCGGGCTGATGGCGATGTCGATCTCGCCGCCCTGCACCAGGTCGACGTAGGCCGGGTTGTTGATCAGCGTCATCACCTTGCGCGCGCCCAGGCGCTTGGCCAGCAGCGAGGACATGATGTTGGCCTCGTCGTCGTTGGTCAGGGCCAGGAACAGGTCGGTCTCGTTGATGTTCTCTTCCAGCAGCAGGTCGCGGTCCGAGGCGCTGCCCTGGAGCACGATGGTGCTGTCGAGGTTGTCCGACAGGTGCCGGCAGCGCGCCGGGTTCATCTCGATGATCTTCACCTGGTAGCGGTTCTCGATGGCCTCGGCCAGGCGCTCGCCGATGTTGCCGCCGCCGGCGATGATGATCCGCTTGTAGTTCTCCTCCAGCCGGCGCATCTCGCCCATCACCGCGCGGATGTGGGCCTTGGCGGCGATGAAGAACACCTCGTCGTCGGCCTCGATCACGGTGTCGCCCTGGGGGATGATCGGCCGGTTGCGCCGGTAGATCGCCGCCACGCGAGTGTCCGCGTTGGGCATGTGCTCGCGCAGCTGGCGCAGCTCCTGGCCCACCAGCGGGCCACCGTAGTGGGCCTTGATGCCCACCAGCTGGGCCTTGCCCTCGGCGAAGTCGATCACCTGCAGCGAGCCGGGGTATTCCACCAGGCGCTTGATGTAGTTGGTCACCACCTGCTCGGGGCTGATCAGCACGTCCACCGGGATGGCCTCGTTGTCGAACAGGCCGGTGCGCGTCAGGTAGGCCGCCTCGCGCACCCGGGCGATGCGCGTCGGCGTGTTGAACAGGGTGTAGGCCACCTGGCAGGCGACCATGTTCACCTCGTCGCTGTTGGTCACCGCCACCAGCATGTCGGCGTCGTCGGCGCCGGCCTGGCGCAGCACGGTGGGGAACGAGGCCTTGCCGTGCACGGTGCGGATGTCCAGGCGGTCGTTGAGGTCGCGCAGGCGCTGGCCGTCGGTGTCGACCACGGTGATGTCGTTGGCTTCGCTGGCCAGGTGCTCGGCCAGGGTGCCGCCGACCTGGCCGGCGCCGAGGATGATGATCTTCATGGGGTCGCGCTCGTCCGTGCAGTGCTAGCGGGCTGAGATCTTGATGAGCTTGGCATAGTAGAAACCGTCGTGCCCGCCCTCTTGCGGCAGCAGCTGGCGCCCGTGCGCCTGCTTCAGGCCCCAGGGCCCGGCCAGGTCCAGCTCGCGGGCGCCGGGGGTGCGGCCGAGGAAGGCGGCGATCGACTCGCGGTTCTCCTGCGGCATCACCGAACAGGTGGCGTAGAGCAGGATGCCGCCGACTTCCAGGGTTGGCCACAGCGCGTCCAATAGCTCGCCTTGCAACTGCGCCAGGGCCGGGATGTCCTCGGCGGCGCGGGTCAGCTTGATGTCCGGATGCCGGCGGATCACCCCGGTGGCCGAGCAGGGCGCGTCCAGCAGGATGCGCTGGAACGGCTTGCCGTCCCACCAGGCGACGGTATCGCGGCCGTCGGCGGCGAGCAGCGTGGCATCTAGTCGCAGGCGCTGCAGATTTTCGCGCACGCGCACCAGGCGGCTTTCTTCCAGGTCCACGCCGAGCACGCCAGCCAGGCCCGGCTCGGCCTCCAGCAGGTGGCAGGTCTTGCCGCCGGGGGCGCAGCAGGCGTCGAGCACGCGCTGGCCGGGGGCCAGTTCGAGCAGGTCGGCGGCCAACTGTGCGGCCTCGTCCTGCACGCTCACCCGGCCTTCGGCGAAGCCCGGCAGCTCGCGCACGTCGCAGGGCTGGGTTAGCTGGATGCCGTCGCGGCTGTAGGCGCAGGGCGCGGCCTCGATGCCGGCGGCCTGCAGTTCGGCCAGGTAGGCGTCACGGCTGCCCTGGCGGCGGTTCACCCGCAGGGTCATCGGCGGGTGGGCGTTGTTCGCCGCGCAAACGGCTTCGAACTGCTCCGGCCAGGCCTGCTTCAGCGCCTTCTGCAGCCAGCGCGGGTGGGCCAGGCGCGCGGCCGGGTCGCGGTCGACGTCGGCCAGCAGCACTTCGCCCTCGCGCTGGGCGCGGCGCAGCACGGCGTTGAGCAGGCCCTTGGCCCAGGACTTCTTCAGCTTGTCGGCGCAGCCGACGGTCTCGCCGATGGCCGCGTGGGGCGGAATGCGGGTGTAGAGCAACTGGTACAGGCCGACCAGCAGCAGCGCCTCGACGTCGCGGTCGCCGGCCTTGAACGGCTTCTGCAGCAGGCGCGCGGCCAGGGCCGCCAGGCGTGGTTGCCAGCGCGCGGCGCCGAAGGCCAGCTCCTGGGTCAGGCCGCGGTCGCGCGGGGCGACCAGCTCCAGCTGCGGCGGCAGCGAGCTGCCCAGCGAGGCGCGGCCGGCGAGCACGGCGGCCAGCGCGCGGGCCGCGGCGAGGCGCGGGCTGAGGCTCATTGGCCGAGCACCAGGCCGGTGGCGAACTGCTCGCGGCGGCTGTTGAACAGGTCGGCGAAGGCCAGCGGCTTGCCGCCGGGCAGCTGCACGCGGGTCAGCAGCAGGCTGCCTTCGCCGCAGCCCACCAGCAGGCCGTCACGGCTGGCGCCGAGGATTTTCCCCGGCTCGCCCCTGCTCTCGCCCAGGCGCGCGGCCCAGACCTTCAGCGGCTCGCCGTTCAGGGTGGTGTGGCACACCGGCCAGGGATCGAAGGCGCGCACGGCGCGCTCCAGTTCCACGGCAGGGCGGCTCCAGTCGAGCTTCGCCTCGTCCTTGCTGAGCTTGTGCGCGTAGGTGGCCAGGGCGTCGTCCTGCACCTCGCCCTTGAGCGTGCCTGCGGCCAGGCCGGCGATGGCCTCGACCACCGCCGGCGGGCCCAGGCGCGCCAGGCGGTCGTGCAGGCTGCCGCCGGTGTCCTCGGGACTGATCGGGGTGACGACCTTGAGCAGCATCGGCCCGGTGTCCAGGCCCGCTTCCATCTGCATCACGGTTACGCCGCTTTCCGCATCGCCAGCCTGCACGGCGCGCTGGATGGGCGCGGCACCGCGCCAGCGCGGCAGCAGCGAGGCATGGCTGTTGATGCAGCCCAGGCGCGGGATGTCCAGCACCGCCTGGGGCAGGATCAGGCCATAGGCGACCACCACCATCAGGTCCGGCTGCAGCGCGGCCAACTCGGCCTGGGCTTCTGGGTTGCGCAGGGTCGGCGGCTGCAGCACCGGCAGGCCATGCTGCGCGGCGAGCTGCTTGACCGGGCTGGGCATCAGCTTCTGGCCGCGGCCGGCCGGGCGGTCCGGCTGGGTGTAGACGGCGACGATCTCATGCGGGGTATCGAGCAGGGCCTTGAGGTGCTCGGCGGCGAATTCCGGGGTCCCGGCGAAGACGATGCGCAATGCTTGGCTCATGCGTAGGCTCGCTTAAAGAAAAAAGGCTTGCCGGAGCAAGCCTTTGGGGAGGAGGGTGTCAGGCGCGCTGGCGGTGCTGCTTTTCCAGCTTCTTCTTGATCCGGTCGCGCTTGAGGTTGGACAGGTAGTCGACGAACAGCTTGCCGTTCAGGTGGTCGCACTCATGCTGGATGCACACCGCCAGCAGGCCCTCGGCGATTTCCTCGAAGGCCTTGCCGTCGCGGTCCAGCGCCTTGACGCGCACCCGCAGCGGGCGGTCGACGCTCTCGTAGAAGCCGGGCACCGACAGGCAACCCTCCTGGTACTCGCCCATCTCTTCGGTGAGCGCTTCCAGTTCCGGGTTGATGAACACGCGCGGCTCGGACTTGTCCTCGGACAGGTCCATCACCACCACGCGCTTGTGTACGTTCACCTGGGTGGCGGCCAGGCCGATGCCGGGCGCCTCGTACATGGTTTCGAACATGTCGTCGACCAGTTGGCGCACGCTATCGTCGACCACCTCGACAGGCTTGGCGATCGTGCGCAGGCGCGGATCGGGGAATTCGAGGATGTTCAGAATGGCCATATGCGTTTGTGATGCACTTGTGGAATAAAGTAAAAATCGGCTGCTAATATGCTGAGCAGCATCGAAAAACCCTGGAAGGCCCGGTAGGGGCGGCTTTCCGGCGTTTCATGTGTATACATAATAAAGGGATTCACCGCATGAGGAAAACACTACTCGCCGTGCTGCTGCTGGCGGCAGGAAGCATGGCGCAGGGTGCCGTGGAACTCAGGGATGGCCACCCGGACCGCTATACGGTGGTCAAGGGCGACACCCTCTGGGACATCTCCGGCAAGTTCCTGAGCAAGCCCTGGAAGTGGCCGGAGATCTGGCAGGTGAATCCGCAGATTCGCAACCCGCACCTGATCTACCCCGGCGACGTCCTCAGCCTGGTGTACATCGACGGCCAGCCGCGCCTGGTGCTCAACCGCGGCGCCTCCCACGGCACCATCAAGCTGTCGCCCAAGGTGCGCAGCACGCCGATGGCCGAGGCGGTGCCGACCATCCCGCTGGACAAGATCAACGCCTTCCTGCTGTCCAACCGCATCGTCGACAGCGAGGGTGACTTCAGCAAGGCCCCCTACATGGTCGCCGGCGATGCCGAGCGCGTGGTCAGCGGCGCTGGCGACCGCGCCTACGCCCGCGGCGACTCCCTGGCCGAGGAAGGCAGCTACGGCATCTTCCGCCAGGGCAAGATCTACTCCGACCCGGACACCAAGGAAGTCCTCGGCGTCGACGCCATGGACGTCGGCAGCGCCCGGGTGACCGCCAAGGAAGACGACATCGCCACCCTCAACCTGACGCGCACCACCCAGGAAGTGCGGCCAGGCGACCGCCTGTTCCCCACCGAGGAGCGCGCGGTGACCTCGATCTTCATGCCCAGCGAGCCGAAGACGCCGATCAAGGGCAGCATCATCGACGTGCCGCGCGGCGTCACCCAGATCGGCAAGTACGACGTGGTGACCATCGACAAGGGCAGCCGCGATGGCCTGGAGGAAGGCAACGTGCTGGCCATCTACAAGCTCGGCGAGACGGTGCGCGACCGCGTCAGCGGCGACCTGGTGAAGATCCCCGATGAGCGTTCCGGGCTGGTGATGATTTTCCGTACCTATAACCGTCTCAGTTATGGCTTGGTGCTTACCGCCAACCGTTCGCTGGAAGTGCAGGACAAGGTGCGCAATCCCTGACTTGCGCGCCTGTGTGAAGAGCCCTGCCACCGCGGTAGTGCTGTTCACTTAAGAAAGAATGCCGTTTCTCTGTTTGGGGAAACGGCATTTTTCATATGGGGTGGGGGATGGCTTGGCTCGCGAGCTTTGATCCTTTGCACCCAACCTAACCCCGTCATTCCCGCGAACGCGGGACGCGGGAATGACGAGGGTGGAGTTAGGCGTTTCAGGATGACTCCAGATTTTCCGCCCACTCAGGACCGCCCCCTCTCCCGCTTGCGGGAGAGGGCTGGGGAGAGGGTGCTCTTGAGCCCAGCGCCTAAAGTTCTCGAGAAATCCGTACGGCGTTATCCGCCGAATCGCGGACAGAGTCCGCTCCTACAGTTCCAGGAAGCTCGGGCGTAGGAGCGGACTTTGTCCGCGATTGGATTCACCGACCACGCCGGAAGCCCCGGTGGCACGAACATCCCCCTCTCCCTCCGGGAGAGGGTTGGGGTGAGGGGCGGAGCCAGGCTTGGCCACCTCCGCTGAACCAACACATCGCTTGAATCAACAACATTGCTGCCACGACGGCGTTCTTCGTCTCTGCCGGCCGGATCTTCCGAAGCGTCCGGCAGGCGGCGGCCGGCGGACGCGGCATAGTCGGGGTTCCCGTCAACGCGCCAAGGACTGCCGCCATGCCCCGCCAACCCTCCCCCGCCGAACTGGAAGCCCGCCTGCGCCTGCACGCCCTGCCCGAACTGGGGCCGCGGCGTTTCGCCGCCCTGCTGGCGGCCTTCGGTAGCGCCTCCGCCGCCCTCAGCGCGCCCGCCGCGGCCTGGCGCTCGCTGGGCTTGCCGGCGGCCAGCGCCGAGGCGCGGCGCAGCGAGACCACCCGCCAGGCGGCAGCCGAGGCTCTGCGCTGGCTGGAAGGGCCCGAGCGGCACCTGCTGATGTGGGACGCCGAGGACTACCCCGCGCTGCTGGCGGAGCTGAGCGATGCGCCGCCGCTGCTGTTCGTCGAGGGCGCCCGCGCGGCCCTGGGCCGGCCGCAACTGGCGGTGGTCGGCAGCCGGCGCGCCAGCCGCCCGGGGCTGGACACCGCCCGCGCCTTCGCCCGCAGCCTGGCCGGCGGCGGCTTCGCCATCACCAGCGGGCTGGCCCTGGGCATCGACGGCGCCGCCCACGAAGGCGCGCTGGAAGCTGGTGGCGTCACCCTGGCGGTGCTCGGCACGGGCCTGCAATGCCTGTATCCCCGACGGCACCTGGGGCTGGCGCGGCGCATCGTCGAGGGCGGCGGCGCGCTGCTGTCCGAACTGCCGCTGGACTGCCCGCCGCGGCCGGACAACTTCCCGCGGCGCAACCGCATCATCAGCGGCCTGTCCCTGGGCGTGCTGGTGGTGGAGGCCAGCCCGGCCAGCGGCTCGCTGATCACCGCGCGGCTGGCCGCCGAGCAGGGCCGCGAGGTCTACGCCATTCCCGGCTCCATCCACCATCCCGGCGCGCGCGGCTGCCACGAGCTGATCCGCCAGGGCGCCACCCTGGTGGAGCGCATCGACGACATCCTCGAAGGCCTGAGCGGCTGGACTGCCGAGGCACCGGTCAGCAAACCGGCCCCGCAGCAGCAGACGCACCCACTGCTGGACCTGCTGCGCGCCGCCCCGCAGGGCTGCGAGGCGCTGGCCGCCGGCAGTGGCTGGGCGCTGCCACAGGTGCTGGCGGCGCTGACCGAGCTGGAACTGGAAGGCAAGGTGGCCTGCGAGGCCGGCGTCTGGGTGCATCGCGGCGGCTGAGCACGTAAACTGCCGCGCAATCGTTATTTCCCCGGAGTTTGCCGATGATCAGCAGCTGGCGTGTGCAGCGTGTGGCCAGGATAGTGCGCGAGGGCGGCGTCATCGCCTACCCGACCGAAGCCGTCTGGGGCCTGGGCTGCGACCCCTGGAACGAGGATGCCGTCTACCGCCTGCTGGCCATCAAGGCGCGGCCGGTGGAGAAGGGCCTGATCCTGGTGGCCGACAACATCCGCCAGTTCGACTTCCTGCTCGCCGACCTGCCGCAGGAATGGCAGGACCGCCTGGGCGCCACCTGGCCGGGCCCGAACACCTGGCTGGTGCCGCACCAGGGGCGCCTGCCGGAGTGGATCACCGGCCAGCACGACAGCGTGGCCCTGCGCGTCAGCGAACACCCGCTGGTGCGCGAACTCTGCGCGCTGACCGGCCCGCTGGTGTCCACCTCGGCCAACCCCGCCGGGCGCCCGGCGGCGCGCTCGCGGCTGCGGGTGGAGCAGTACTTCCGCGGCGAATTGGACGGCGTGCTCGACGGCAAGCTCGGCGGCCGGCGCAACCCCAGCGTGATCCGCGACCTGGTTACCGGCCGGACCTTGCGCCCGGCCTGAGGGCGGGCTGTGTGGTATGGGTGGGAAATTCGGCGCTGGCTGTAGGAGCAACTGTCTTGTATGCCGCGCCGGGGCTCTTCGTAGGAGCGAGCTTGCTCGCGAACAGTGCTCAGCTGTGACTTCGGTGTTTTAGTTTGGCTCCGTCCCCTCTCCCCAACCCTCGGCTGCGCGCCCCGCCCTGAAGGGAGAGGGGGCTGTCCGTGCCGAGAAATGGTATGGCGCCAGCCGAAAACCTCGCGGTAGCCGGCTAACACCAAAATTCCCCGAACACACCGAACGGTCCCCTCTCCCGCTTGCGGGAGAGGGTTAGGGAGAGGGCGCTCTGAACGCCAACATCCACTGTTCCCGGCAAATTCGGTTCGCGAGCAAGCTCGCTCCTACGAGAAGCCGTGCCCGTGGGCGGATAACGCCAACGGCGTTATCCGCTGTTTCCCTCAAGGCAACAGAATGGTCGACCCGGTGGTCCGCCGCGCCGCCAGTTCGGTCTGCGCCTTGGCCGCGTCGGCCAGGGCGTAGCGCTGGTTGATCTCCACCTTGACCTTGCCCGAGACGAGCATGCCGAACAGGTCCTCGGCCATCGCCTGCAGGCGCTCCGGGGTGTTGGCGTAGCCGAACAGCGTCGGCCGGGTGACGAACAGCGAGCCCTTCTGCGCCAGGATGCCCAGGTTGATGCCGTCCACCGGGCCCGAGGCGTTGCCGAAGCTGACGATCAGCCCGCGCGGGGCGGCGCAGTCCAGGGAGATCGGCCAGGTGTCCTTGCCCACCGAGTCGTAGACCACCGGGCACTTCTTGCCGTCGGTGAGCTGCAGCACGCGCTCCGCCACGTTCTCCTGGCTGTAGTCGATGGTCGCCCAGGCGCCATGGGCCTTGGCCAGCTCCGCCTTGGCGGCCGAGCCGACGGTGCCGATCAGCTTCACCCCCAGGGCCTTGGCCCACTGGCAGGCGATCAGCCCGACGCCGCCGGCGGCCGCGTGCCAGAGCACGGTCTGGCCGGGCTGGGCGTTGTAGGTCTGGCGCAGCAGGTACTGCACGGTCAGGCCCTTGAGCATCACCGCGGCGGCGGTCTCGAAGTCGATGGCGTCGGGCAGTTTCACCACGTTGGCCGCCGGCAGCACGTGCAGTTCGCTGTAGGCGCCCAGCGGGCCGGTGGCGTAGCCGACGCGGTCGCCGACCTTGACGTTGCTCACCTCGCTGCCCACCGCTTCCACCTCGCCGGCGCCCTCGGTGCCCAGCCCGGAGGGCAGCGCCGGGGCGGGATAGAGGCCGCTGCGGAAGTAGTTGTCGATGAAGTTCAGGCCGATGGCGCGGTTGCGTACGCGGACTTCCTTCGGGCCCGGCTCGGCGGGGGTGTAGTCGAGGTATTCGAGGACTTCGGGGCCGCCGGTGCGGGCGAACTGGATGCGCTTGGCCATGTCGATCTCCTGCTGCATGCGGCGTCGGAGGGGTCGGCGCCGCGTTGGGAAAAGTCTTTCATCCAAGCCGCCTTGTTGACCGCCGTCAAGCATGGCATGGCGGCCGGGAATGCTATGCTTGCGCCCCTCTCCCGGCCTGCAGCCCTGGCGCCGCAAGGCTTTCCCGCTCCAAGGTGATCCCGTGACCGACCCTATCCAGGCTGTGAAGGCCTACCTGCTCGACCTGCAAGACCGCATCTGCACCGCACTCGAAGCCGAGGACGGCGGCGCCCGCTTCATCGAGGACGCCTGGGAGCGTCCGGCCGGCGGCGGTGGCCGCACCCGGGTGATCGGCGATGGCGCGCTGATCGAGAAGGGCGGGGTGAACTTCTCCCACGTGTTCGGCGCCGGCCTGCCGCCATCGGCCAGCGCGCACCGTCCGGAACTGGCCGGGCGCGGCTTCCAGGCCCTGGGCGTGTCGCTGGTGATCCATCCGCGCAACCCGCACGTGCCGACTTCCCACGCCAACGTGCGTTTCTTCATCGCCGAGAAGGAAGGCGAGGAGCCGGTGTGGTGGTTCGGCGGCGGCTTCGACCTGACGCCCTACTACGGCAACGAGGAAGACTGCGTGCACTGGCACAAGGTCGCCCGCGAGGCCTGCGCGCCCTTCGGCGAGGACGTCTATCCGCGCTACAAGGAGTGGTGCGACCGCTACTTCCACCTCAAGCACCGCAACGAGCCGCGCGGCATCGGCGGCCTGTTCTTCGACGACCTGAACCAGTGGGACTTCGACACCAGCTTCGCCTTCCTGCGCGCCATCGGCGACGCCTACATCGAGGCCTACCTGCCCATCGTGCGCAAGCGCAAGGCCCAGGCCTGGACCGAACAGCAGCGCGAGTTCCAGGAGTTCCGCCGCGGCCGCTACGTGGAGTTCAACCTGGTCTACGACCGCGGCACCCTGTTCGGCCTGCAGTCCGGTGGGCGCACCGAATCCATCCTCATGTCGCTGCCTCCGCAGGTGCGCTGGGGCTACGACTGGAAGCCCGAGCCGGGCAGCGAAGAGGCGCGGCTGACCGAGTATTTCCTCCAGGACCGGGATTGGCTCGCCGGTAGCTGACGAGGGTTCGCGAGCAAGCTCGCTCCTACAGGTACGCGTCTGCTCTTCGTAGGAGCGAGCTTGCTCGCGAACCGCGGCCTGGCAGCTTGCCGCAAAAACCGGCAAGCTGCCGCTCTTTCGGTTTTCCCACCCGCAGGACTCCAATGGACCGCTATTGCGTCTTCGGCAACCCCATCGGCCACAGCAAGTCGCCGCTGATCCATCGCCTGTTCGCCGAGCAGACCGGCCAGGCGCTCACCTACGACGCCCAACTGGCGCCGCTGGACGACTTCGCCGGGGCCGCCCGCGGGTTCTTCGCCGAGGGCCTGGGCGCCAACGTCACCGTGCCCTTCAAGGAAGACGCCTACCGCCTGTGCGGTGAACTCACCGAGCGCGCCCGCCGCGCCGGCGCGGTGAACACGCTGAAGAGGCTCGACGACGGCCGCCTGCTGGGCGACAACACCGATGGCGCCGGCCTGACTCGCGACCTGGTGGTGAACAACGGCGTGGCGCTCAAGGGCCGCCGCGTGCTGGTGCTGGGCGCCGGCGGCGCGGTGCGCGGCATCCTCGAACCCTTCCTGGCCGAGGGCCCGGCGGCGCTGGTGGTGCTCAACCGCACCGCGGCCAAGGCCGAGCAGCTGGCCCGCGAGTTCGCCGACCTGGGCCCGGTGCGCGCCGGCGGCTTCGACCTGCGCGACGAACCCTTCGACCTGATCGTCAACGGCACCTCGGCCAGCCTGGCCGGCGAGCTGCCGCCCATCGACGCGGCGCTGATCCGCCCGGGGCACACCGTCTGCTACGACATGATGTACGGCAAGGAGCCGACCGCCTTCAACCGCTGGGCCGCCGAGCATGGCGCGGCGCGCTGCATCGATGGCCTGGGCATGCTGGTGGAGCAGGCGGCGGAGGCCTTCGTGCTGTGGCGCGGGGTGCGGCCGGATTCGCGGCCGGTGTTGGATGAGTTGCGGCGGCAGTTGGCGGGTTGAGCGCCGGATGCCCCGTGCGCTGGGCGAATAAATCGCGGACGGAGTCCGCTCCTACGCCTCCCGGCAAACACAATGCCCCCGTAGGATGGTGTTGAGCGAAGCGATACCCATCACCGCAACCGCATGGGTTTCGCAAGCTCAACCCATCCTACGAAAAGCACCTCGCCGCTTCCCTACTCCACCTGCAGAACCGCGCCTTCGCCCATCTGCCGCGCCAATTCCTCGCGGACCCTCGGCCGCGCATGGCGCAGCACCAGGTGCCGCCCCTCGCCGGCCAGCCGGCGGGCTTCCTGCTGCAGCATGTGCGCCCCGGCGAAGTCGATGAAGTTCACGTGCCTGGCATCCAGCACCAGGCGCCGGCCCTGGCTGGCCTGGATCAGGCGCTGCAGGTAGTCGCAGGCGCCGAAGAAGATCGAGCCTTCCACCCGCAGCACTTCCTCCTCGCTGGCCTGCCAGCGTTCCACTCGCGGCTGCGAGGTGCGCCGCAGGTAGAGCAGCAGCGAGGCCAGCACGCCCAGGTAGATGGCGTTCTGCAGCGGCAGCAGCAGGGTCGCCGCGGCGGTCAGGGCCATCACCGCGAACTCGCTGCGGCTGCCGCGCCAGAGGGCGCGCAGGGCCGGGCGGTCGACCAGGCCCCAGGCGATCAGCAGGATGCCGCCGGCCATGGCCGGCAGCGGGATGTGGGTGATCAGCCCGGCGCCGGCCACTGCCAGCACCGCGACCCAGGCGGCGGAGAACACCCCGGCCAGCGGCGTGCGCGCGCCGGCTTCGAGGTTGAGCCCGGAGCGGGTGAAGGAGCCCGCCGAGAGGCTGCCGGAGAACCATGGGCCGACCAGGTTGGACAGGCCCTGGGCGCGGATTTCCTGGTTGGCGTCCAGCACCTGCTGGCTGCGCGCGGCCAGGGCGCGGGCGATGGACAGGCTGGTGACCAGGCCGAGCAGCCCGCAGGCCAGGGCCCCGGGCAGCAGCGCGGCGATGCCGGCCGCATCGACCTGCAACGGGCTGAACGGCGGCAGCGCGCTGGCGAAGGCCCGCACCCGCGCCACGCCGCCGAACCATGCGGGCAGCGCCCAAACCGTCAGGCTGGCCACCAGCAGGCCGAACATCAGCGCCGGCCAGCGCGGCCGCAGCCAGCGGCACAGCAGGCTCGCCGCCAGGCTGAGCAGGCCGATGGCCAGGGACGCCGGCTCGCACTCGCCCAGCCGCGCCAGCAGCAGGCGCGTGCCGTCCAGGGCGCTGCCGCGGCTGTGCACTTCCACGCCGAGCAGGTAGGGCAACTGGCCCAGGGCGATGACCAGCGCCGCGCCCAGGGTGAAGCCGAGCATCACCGAGTGCGAGACGAAATTCAGCAGCACCCCGGCGCGCATCGCGCCCAGGGCCCATTGCAGGATGCCGGCGAGGAAGGTCAGCAGCAGCACGTACTGGATGAACGTCTCGCTGCCCGGCGGCGCCAGGGGCGCCACCGTGGCGTAGAGCACCACCGAGATGGCCGCGGTGGGCCCGCCGACCATGTGCCTGGAGGAGCCCCACAGGCAGGCCACCACCACCGGCAGCATGGCCGCGTACAGGCCGTACTGCGGCGGCAGCCCGGCGATCAGCGCGTAGGCGATGGACTGCGGCAGGGCCAGCACCGCGCCGGCCAGGCCGACCCAGGCTTCCCGCGCCATCGCCCGCGGGCCGAGGCCCGGCAGCCAGGCTAGGAACGGCAGCAAGCGATACAGGCGCTCCATCGGCGGTCAGAGCTTGGCCTGCACGGCGGCCAGGGCATCGCCGCCGTCGCGGCTCTTCACCCCGTCCAGCCACTTGCCCAGGGCCTGCGGGTTGGCCTTGATCCAGGCCTTCACCGCGTCGGCGTTCTTCACGTTCTTCTCCAGCACCTCGGCCATGATGGCGTTCTCCATCTTCAGGTCGAAGCTCAGGTTGGCCAGCAGCTTGGCGCTGTTCGGGCACTGCTGGGCATAGCCGTTGCGGGTGACGGTGTAGACGCTGCCGGTGCTGCCGAAGTACTTGTCGCCGCCGGCCAGGTACTTCATGTCGTACTTCACGTTCATCGGGTGCGGCGTCCAGCCGAGGAAGACGATCCAGCGCTCGCGCTTAACCGCCCGGCTGACCTCGGCGAGCATCGCCTGCTCGCTGGACTCCACCAGCTTCCAGTCGCCCAGGCCGAACTCGTTGCCGCCGATCATCTTCTGGATCGACAGGTTGGCCGGCGCGCCCGAGCCGATGCCGTAGACCTTGTGGTTGAACTGGTCGGCGTGCTTCTGCAGGTCGGCGAAGTTCTTCACCCCGGCGTCGTAGACGTAGGTCGGCACGGCCAGGGTGAATTCGGTGCCCTCCAGGTTCTTCGCCAGTCGCGTGACCTGGCCGCTGGCGATGAACTGGTCATGGAAGCCCTGCTGCGCCGGCATCCAGTTGCCGAGGAAGGCGTCCACCTGGCCGTCGCGCAGGCCGCCGTAGGTGATCGGCACCGAAAGGGTGTCGACCTTGGCCTGGTAGCCGAGGCTGTCGAGCAGGAAGCTGGCGACGCCGTTGGTCACGGCGATGTCGGTCCAGCCCGGATCGGCCAGTTTCACCGTGGCGCAGGCGTCGTCCTCGGCCTGCGCGGCCTGGCCGGCCAGCGCCATGGTGGTGGCCAGCAGCAATGCACTTAACTTGGTCATGCTTATCTCCCCTCGGCTTTTTCTGGTTGTGGTTATGGTCAGGGTCTGGGGTAACGGGCGCGGCGCTCCAGGTCGTCCAGGTCGATGTGGTTGCGCATGTACTGCTGGCTGGCATCGACGAACGGCTGGTGGTCCCAGCTGGTCAGCCTGCCGCGCTGCAAGGCGTCGGCGACGAAGCGCCGGCGGCGCTGGCTGGCCAGCACGCGGGCGGTGATCGCCGGTATGTCCCAGCGCTGCCGGGCCTCGGCCAGGAAGGCGTCGAACAGCTCGCGGTGCGCCGCGGAGCCGGCCAGGTTCTCCAGCTCGCGCGGGTCGTTCTTCAGATCGTAGAGCAGGCATGGGTCCTGTTCGGAATAGACGAACTTGTAGTCGCCGCGGCGGATCATCATCAGCGGGCTGAGGGTGCCTTCGGCGGTGTATTCGCCGATCACCTCGTCGTGCCCGCCCTGGCCTTGCAGGTGCGGCAGCAGCGAGCGGCCGTCCAGCTCCAGGTCCGCCGGCAGCTCGCCGCCGGCCAGTTCCACCAGGGTCGGCAGCAGGTCGAGGGTGGACACCGACTCGGCCACATGGCGCGCGGCGAAGCGGCCCGGGGCGTGGATCAGCATGGGCACGCGGGCGGCCATCTCGAACCAGTGCATCTTGTACCAGAGGCCGCGCTCGCCAAGCATGTCGCCATGGTCGCCGGAGAACACCACCAGGGTGTTCTCGGCCAGGTCGCATTCCTCCAGGGTCCTGAGCAGCGCGCCGATCTGCGCGTCGACGTAGCTGCAGGCGCCGAAGTAGGCGCGGCGGGCGTCGCGGATCTTCTCCGGCGGCAGCGGCTTGCCCCACAGGTCGATGACCTTGAGCAGGCGCTGGGAGTGCGGGTCCTGCTCGTGCTGCGCCAGTTCCACCGACGGCAGCGGGATGTCCTCGTCGCGGTACAGGTCCCAGTACTCGCGGGGGATGGTGTAGGGGTCGTGGGGGTGGGTCATGGAGACGGTCAGGCAGAACGGCTGCTCGGCGTGCTCGCGGACGTGGTCGTAGAGGTACTGGCGCGCCTTGAACACCACTTCGTCGTCGAAATCCAGCTGGTTGGTGCGCACGCAGGGCCCGGCCTGCAGCACCGAGGACATGTTGTGGTACCAGCTCGGGCGCACCTCCGGCTCGTCCCAGTTCACCGCCCAGCCGTAGTCGGCGGGGTAGATGTCGCTGGTCAGGCGCTCCTCGTAGCCGTGCAGCTGGTCCGGGCCGCAGAAGTGCATCTTGCCCGACAGCGCCGTGCGGTAGCCCAGGCGGCGCAGGTGGTGGGCGTAGGTGGGGACGTCGGCGGCGAAGTCGGCGGCGTTGTCCCAGGCGCCGATCTTCGTCGGCAGCTGGCCGCTGACCAGGGTGAAGCGCGAGGGCGCGCACAGCGGGCTGTTGCAGTAGGCCGAATCGAACACCACGGCCTGTTCGGCCAGGCGCACCAGGTTGGGCATGCGGATCGGCGAGGCGGCGTCGTGCAGCGGCAGCAGGGGCGCGGCCATCTGGTCGGCCATGATGAAGAGAATGTTCGGACGTGGCATGGCGAGGCTTATCCTATGCACGGTTGTTATGGAATAGTGCGTGACAGCAGTGTCACGCCGCACCGGCAGGGGGTAAACCGCATGGCCATACATGCTTCGGATAATGTCAGCTTATGGGTGGCGAACCCATGAGCCTGCCCCTGGAACTGCTCCGCGTGTTCGAGTGCGCGGCCCGCGAGCAGGGCTTCACCGCGGCGGCCGCCGAACTGGGCAGCAGCCAGCCGGCGGTGAGCCAGCAGATCAAGCGCCTGGAGAAGCTGCTCGGCGCACGTCTGTTCGACCGGGTTCACCGCGGGATCGTTCTGACGGAAAGCGGCCAGTTGCTGCTGCGCCACGTGCAGGCCGGGCTGGCGGAGCTGGAGGCCGGCGTCGAGGCGGTCAGCGCCCGGCGCACCCAGGAGGTGCTGCAGGTGGCCACCGACTTCGCCTTCGCCGCCTACTGGCTGATGCCGCGCCTGCCGCGCTTCCGCCAATTGCACCCGGAACTGGACGTCAGCCTGCTGAGCAGCGAGCGCAGCCCCAGCAGCCTGCGCAGCGACGTGGACGTGGCCATCGCCTTCGGCGACGGGCGCTTCAAGCATGGCGAGCCGCTGCTGCTGTTCGGCGAGGAAGTCTTCCCGGTGTGCAGCCCGCGCCTGCTGGGCGAGCGCCAGGCGCCGCTGCCGCTGGAGGAGCTGCAGCGCTTGCCGCTGCTGCACCTGAAGCCCGAGGCCCACAGCCGCTGGTTCGACTGGCCGGGGCTGTTCCGCGCCCTGGAGCTGCCGCGCCCGCCGGAGGCTTCCGGGCTACGCTTCGACAACTACACGCTGCTGGTGCAGGCGGCCATCGCCGGCCAGGGCGTGGCCATCGGCTGGCGCCACCTGGTCGACGAACTGCTGGAGCAGGGGTTACTGTGCCGGCCCATCCGCGAGAGCGCCGCCTCGCGCTACGGCTATTACGCCGTGCTGCCCGAGCGCAAGCGCCGCGCCCGCCTGCTGCAGCCCTTCGTCGACTGGCTGCGCGCCGAACTGGAACAGGACCCATGAACGAGATCCACGGCTACCACGCCCACGTCTACTACGATGCCGACAGCCTGGAGCAGGCCCGCCAGCTGTGCGAGGAGGCGGTGCGCCTGTTCGGCGTGAAGATGGGCCGCATGCACCAGCGCCCGGTCGGCCCGCACCCGGACTGGAGCTGCCAGCTGGCCTTCGGCAACGACGCCTTCGCCGCCGTGGTGCCCTGGCTGGCGCTGCACCGCGATGGCCTGGTGGTGTTCATCCACCCGGACACCGGCGACGACCTGCGCGACCATCGCGACCACGCCATCTGGATGGGCGCGGTGCGGCCGCTGGACCTGTCGCTGTTCGGTTGAGTTCGATAATGATTCTCGATTCGGTGTATGCTTGCCCGCTTTACCGGCGGCCCGCCCACGGCGGGCCGGCATTCCAGGGTATCGCGGTCATCATGCGGCGTTTCGCCTCCTCCCACCTCCTGCAGAGCTTCCAGGCGCACTATGCGGACCTGCTGCGCTTCCTCGCCCGCCGCCTGGGCGACAACCAGCGCGCCGCCGACGTCGCCCAGGACACCTGGCTGCGCCTGGCCGACCAGGCCCCGGAAGCCGAAGTGCAGGACCCGCGCGCCTACCTGTTCCGCGTGGCCGGCAACCTGGCCATCGACAACCTGCGTCGCGAGGGCCGGCTGGCCGAGCTGCACGTGGAGGAGACGGCGGCCAACGAGGTCAGCGACCCCGGCGCCGGCCTGGAGCGCAACCTGCTGGCCCGCGAGGCCCTGGAACAGCTCGACGCCGCCCTCGACCAGCTGCCGCCCAAGGCCCGCCAGGCGCTGCTGATGAACCGCCTGGACGGCCTGACCCACGCGCAGATCGCCCGCCGCCTCGGCGTTTCCGAAAGCATGGTGGGCAAGTACATCGTCCAGGCCATGCGCCATTGCCGCGACCACCTGCAACAGCGGGAGGCGCAGCCATGAGCCGCCGGGACCTGGAGAACCAGGCCATCGACTGGCTGGTGGAACTGCATTCCGGCCGCGTCGAGGCCGGCCGCCGCAGCGCGTTCGCCCAATGGCGCGCGCAGAGCCCCGAGCACGAAAGCGCCGCACGCAGCGCCGAGGCGCTGTGGGGCGCCCTGCCGGCCACCCGCACGGCGCGCCGCCACCGCCTGCTGCGCCCGCGCCGCCTCGTCGCTGTGGCAGCGGCCGCCTGCGTCGCCGCGCTGGCCGTGGCGCTGGCGCTGCCCACGCCAGTGGCGGGCCTGTACGCCGACTACGCCACCCGCACCGGCGAGCGGCGGATGATCGAGCTGGCCGATGGCAGCCGCGTCTGGCTGAACAGCGCCAGCGCGCTGTCGGTGGACTTCTCCGCCAGCCGCCGGAGCCTGCATCTGTATGGCGGCGAGGCGCTGTTCGAAGTGGCCAAGGACGCGCAGCGGCCCTTCGTGGTGCGCGCCGGCGACGGCGAAGTCACCGCCGTGGGCACCCGCTTCGACGTCGACAGCCGCGGCCCGGAAGTGCAGGTGGCGGTCAGCGAGGGCGTGGTGCGGGTGGAGGCCGGCGGCAAACCGGCGGTACGCCTGGCCGCCGGCGAGCGCCTGGCCTATCGCGGAGAAGCCGCCCCCGGCCCGGTGCAGCCGCTGGACCTGGACAGCGCCAGCGCCTGGCAGCGCGGCAAGCTGATCTTCAACCAGCGCCCGCTGGGCGAGGTGCTGGCGGAACTGGAGCGCTACCTGCCGGGGCGCATCCTGCTGACCGATGCCAGCTTGCGGCGGCACAAGGTGAGTGGGGTGTTCGACCTGGATGATCCCGATGCGTTGTTGCAGACGTTGCAGCGGTTGCAGCCGGTGCGGGTGACGCGGTTGCCTTGGTTGGTGGTGGTTAGGCCGGTTTCTTCGTAGGGGCTGGAGAGCGCCCTCTCCCTAACCCTCTCCCTGAAGGGAGAGGGGACCGTTCGGAGCGTTTGGATATTCCTGAGTCAGCCGGCAGCGCCGTCGGTTTCCGGCTGAAACCATTCCTCCTCTCGGCACGGACAAGCCCCCTCTCCCTTCAGGGAGAGGGCTGGGGAGAGGGAGCGGAGTCAAACCGAAGCACCCAGGCCGCCTGGAAACTCCGTTCGCGAGCAAGCTCGCTCCTACAAAATACAAAACCAGACCCCACGAAAAATTTTTCCCTCCCCCACTGCAAGATCGCCCACCCCGTTTCGTCGTAGGCATGAACGCGAAGAATTCCCAACAAACGCGCCCTGCCCACAAGAACGGAAACCCCCGCATGCATCACCGCCTCTCCCCGCTGTACCGCGCCCTGGCCCTGGCCGCCCTGCTCGGCGGCGCCAGCCCCCTGGCCCTGGCTGCCGAGGACGTCGAGCTGCACATCGCGCCGCGCAGCCTGGACAGCGCCCTGACGCAGTTCGCCGACCAGGCCGGGCTGCACCTGCTGTTCAACTCCGAGGACGTCCAGGGCCTGAAGAGCCCCGGCCTGGACGGCCGCTACAGCCGCGAGGAGGCGCTGGACAAGCTGCTTTCCGGCAGCGGCATGCGCTGGAGCTTCAGCGACGAGCGCACCGTGGTGTTGCAGCGCGAGAAGGCCGCCGGCGGCGAGCCGCTGAGCATGGCGCCGACGCAGATCAGCGTGGCCGCGCGCACGCCCACCGACATCAGCTCTATCCCCGGCACCGTCTGGGTGGTGGACCAGGCGCAGCTGCGCGAACAGCTGGACACCGGCGTCAGCCTCAAGGAAGCCGTGGGCAAGCTGGTCCCCGGCCTCGACCTGGCCCCGGAAGGCCGCACCAACTACGGTCAGAACATGCGCGGGCGCAACGTGCTGGTGATGATCGACGGCGTCAGCCAGAACAGCTCCCGCGGCCTGTCGCGGCAGTTCGACAGCATCTCGCCGTTCAACGTCGAGCGCATCGAAGTGCTCTCCGGCGCCAGCGCCATCTACGGCGGCGGCGCCACCGGCGGCATCATCAACATCATCACCAAGAAGGGCGCGCCCGGTGCTGCCCGCTTCGAAAGCCAGCTGGGCGCCAGCAGCGGCTTCAACAACAGCGACGACCTCTCCACCCGCCTGGCCCAGTCGGTCAGCGGCGGCAGCGACCGCCTGAGCGGGCGCCTGGGCGTTTCCGCGGAGAAGAACGAAGCCTTCTACGACGGCGCCGGCAACCAGATCTTCATCGACAACACCCAGACCGACCTGCAGTACAACCGCACCGTCGATGTCATGGGCAACCTCACCGCGCAGTTCACCGACGAGCAGAGCCTGGACCTGCTGGCCCAGTACTACGACTCGGGCAACGACGGCAGCACCGGCATCTACTTTCCGCACCTGAACTACAAGGCCCCCTCGGACCTGGACGACGCGCAGATCCGCAGCGGCATGGACACCGACCTGGAGCCGCAGACGCGCCGCCTGCTGCTCAACGCCAACTACCACCACGCCAACCTGCTGGACCAGGACTTCTACCTGCAGGCCTACTACCGCAAGGAAGACGACAACTTCTACCCCTTCCCCTACTACAACGCCGGCAAGCCGGCCGGCAGCACCGGCGTGTACTTCGCCGCCTCGCAGCAGAACTTCGAGGTCAGCGGCCTCAAGGGCCTGTTCAGCAAGCAGTGGGACAAGCTGAAGCTCACCTACGGCGTGGACCTGGACCACGAGCGCTTCAACGCCGAGCAGAAGACCTTCGACCAGCTGATCTCCTCGGAAAGCGGCGGCCTCGACCTGAGCACCGCCAGCAGCGCGCCGCGCTACCCCAGCTACGTGGTCGACGGCCTGTCGTTCTATGGCCAGCTGGACTACAAGCTGACCGACGCCCTGACCCTCTCCGGCGGCGCGCGGCACCAGAAGATGGACGTCGAGGTCGACGACTTCAAGGGCGTGCCCGGCGGTAACAACGACTACCAGGTCAACCTGTTCAACCTCGGCGCCATCTACGACTTCCACAACGGCCACCAGCTGTGGGGCAACTACAGCGAAGGCTTCGACCTGCCCGACCCGGCCAAGTACTACGGCAAGCCCGGGCTCTCGGTGGACGACAACCCGCTGGCCGGCATCAAGAGCCGCCAGGTCGAGCTGGGCTGGCGCTACGCGGACATGGACTGGCAGGCGCAGACGGCGGTGTACTACATCTGGTCCGACAAGGTGATCACCACCGACCAGGCCACCCTGACCATCGACGTGGTCGACCAGAAGAGCCGCGATTTCGGCTTCGAGGGCGCGCTGACGCGCTACTTCCAGAACGGCTGGCAGGGCGGCACCACCCTGCACCTGGTGCGTTCCGAGGAAGAGGACGCCGACGGCGACTGGATCAAGCGCGACGCGCGCTACGCCTCGCTGTCCAAGGCCACCGCCTTCGTCGGCTGGAACGATGAGCTGAACAGTGCGCGCCTGCAGGCCAACCACGCCATGAGCCTGAAGGACGACGCCGACCACGAGATCGACGGCTACACCACCTTCGACCTGATGGGGGAGCGCAAGACGGGCTTCGGCACCTTCAGCGCGGGCATCCAGAACCTGCTGGACCGCGAGTACAGCACCGTGTGGGGGCAGCGGGCGACGCTGTTCTACTCGCCGACCTACGGGCCGGCCTACCTGTACGACTACCAGGGCCGCGGGCGTACCTTCACCCTGGGCTGGCGCATGGAGTACTGAGGGGGCTCACGCCGCGCGGGATTCCTCGCGCGGCGCGTCCAGGTGGGTGTGCAGGCTGAGGGCGTGGTGCTGGAGGATTTCCCCCAGCAGCTGTTGCAGCGGCAGTTCCAGGTAGGCCTGCAGGCTTTGCGCATCGGCCCAACGGCCGCGCAGGCGCCAGAAGTCGCTGCTGGTGGCCGGCAGCAGCACCTCGTAGGACTGGCAGCCGGGCAACTGGTGCGCGGCGCTGATCAGGCGGTCGAGCAGCTGCGCCAGCTCGGCCTCGTGGCCGGGGCGTGAGCGGATCAGCAGGTGGTGTTCGAATGGTTGTCGAATGGCCATGAGCGATTTCCTCCTGTCCCGGGCGCTGGAATGGGGGCTCGGCCCGGTTGTGCCAGAGTAGGAGACGGGCGTCTGCGGGCGGTAGACGGATGCTGTCGGCTTCTTGCCTGATCCTGCGTCATCCTCGCCGCCTTGCCCGAAGCGGCGGATTCCCTGGCCTGGCTGGCATGATGGGGGCTTCCCGCGGCGGCTGGCTTGTACGATCCTGCCGATTGCTTGCCCGATCCTCCAGCGTCCGTCGTCCTGTCACACTTCCCGCGTGTGCCCGGGCGTAAGCTGGACGCCGCCACTCTCGGAGGCCCCCGTATGTCGCAGCCCCACGACCCCGTCGCCGCCAGCCGCCAGGAACTGGCCGACATCATCGAGCGCCACTGCAATGGCGTCTCCGGCGTCCACGACACCGCCGTCGAATCGCTGTCGCTGGCGCGCCTGGAGCAGCCCAGCGAAGGCCGCATGCCCACCCTGTACCGCCCGGCGCTGTGCGTCATCGCCCAGGGCAGCAAGGAAATCCGCGTCGGCCCGGAAATCTACCGCTACGACGAACTCAACCTGCTGGTGGTCTCGGTGACCCTGCCGGTGTGCGGCCAGGTGGTCGACGCCTCGCCGGACAAGCCCTACCTGTCGCTGCGCCTGGACATCGACCCGGGCGAACTGACGCGGCTGATCGCCGACGCCGGCCTGGCCGGCAGCACCCCGCGCCCGGCCAGCCGCGGCATCTACCTGCAGCGCCTGGACACCTCGGTGCTCGACGCCCTGCTGCGGCTGATGCGCTTGCTCGACAGCCCGCGCGACATTGCCATGCTGGCGCCGCTGTACATCCGCGAGATTCTCTACCGCCTGCTGCGCGGGCCCCAGGGCCACCTGCTGCACGACCTGGCGATGACCGACAGCCAGACACACCGGGTGACCCGCGCCATCGAATGGCTCAACCGCAACTTCGACAAGGCCCTGCGCATCGACGACCTGGCCCGCGAGGTCAACCTCAGCGCTTCGACCCTGCACCACCGCTTCAAGGAAGTCACCGCGCTCAGCCCGCTGCAGTACCAGAAGCAGCTGCGCCTGCAGGAGGCGCGCCGGCTGATGCTCTCCGAGGGCCTGGAAGTGGCGGTGGCCGGCCACCGCGTGGGCTACGAGAGCCCCTCGCAGTTCAGCCGCGAATACAGCCGCCTGTTCGGCGCCCCGCCGCTGCGCGACCTGGCCAGCCTGCGCAACGCCCTGGGAGATGCGGCGATGCCGGCCTGAACTGTCTATTGGGTTCCCGCGTTCGCGGGAATGACGTTGGAAAACACGACTCTCGACCCGTCATTCCCGCGAACGCGGGACGCGGCTCCATCGCGAACAGCGCTTGCGCTGGTCCGAAGGGGAATAACCCAGAGACGTAGGGCGTATAACCGTTCGCGGTTATACGCCGCCTGACCTTGATCGCCCCTCGCTCCATGGCGACCCGTCCGCGACTTTCCGCCATGGCGATGGGTATCGCTTCGCTCAACGCCATCCTACGAGAAGCCGTGCCTGTCCGTATGGAGGCGATTCTCGGCTGCTGGCTGGTAGGTCTAAGAGCCCCTCTCCCCAGCCCTGGCTGCGCGCCCCGCTCCGAAGGGAGAGGGGGCTAGTCCGTGCCGAGAAGGGATCTGGTGTCAGCCGGATACTCGGTATGAGCCGGCTAACGCCGAAACGTCAGCGCACTCCGAACGGTCCCCTCTCCCTTCAGGGCGGGGCGCGCAGCCGAGGGTTAGGGAGAGGGCGCTCCAAAGCCCAACCCCAAAGTCCCAGGCAAGCACCATTCGCGAGTAAGCCGGCCGCCCTTACGGTAGGAGCGGATTCATCCGCGATTCCGCCCAACAGGCCGGCGGCCAATCCATCAACGCTCGTACAACTCCAACGGCAACCCATCCGGATCGGCAAAGAAGGTAAAGCGCTTACCGGTCAACCCATCGCAACGAATCGGCTCGCAGCGCACCCCCTGCCCCTCCAGCTCGGCCACCGCCGCTTCCAGGTCCTCCACGGCAAAGGCCAGGTGACGCAGTCCCAGGGCCTCGGGATAGGACGGCCGCGGCGGCGCGGCGGGGAAGGAGAACAGCTCCAGCTGCACCTCGCCCAGGGCCAGGTCGAGCTTCCAGGAATCGCGTTCGGCGCGGTAGGTCTCGGCGACCACCCGCAGCCCCAACACCTCGGTGTAGAAACGCTTGGAGCGAGGGTAATCGGAGCAGATCAGGGCAACGTGGTGGAGGCTGTGCAGGTTCATGGACTGGGGCCGCTGCGGAAAAACACCCGACCCATTATGCAGCCTGCCCACCGCCCCCCGTAGGATGGCGTTGAGCGAAGCGATACCCATCGCTGGATATTGCCCCGCTCATGCTGCCGGGCCCTCAGCGCGCCTTGCGCACGCCCTCGGCCAGTTCGCGGCACAGGCCCAGCACGCCCTGCACGGCGTCGGCGGAGCTTCCCGCGTTGGCGATCTTGTCCACCAGCGCCGAGCCCACCACCACGCCGTCGGCCAGGCGCGCGACGCTGGCGGCGTGTTCCGGGGTGCGGATGCCGAAGCCGATGGCCACCGGCAGGTCGGTGTGGCGGCGCAGGCGCGCCACGGCCTGCTCGACGTGCTCCAGGGTCGCGGCTCCTGCGCCGGTCACGCCGGCCACCGAGACGTAGTAGACGAAGCCCGAGCTGCCCGCGAGCACCGTGGGCAGGCGCTTGTCGTCGGTGGTCGGGGTGGTCAGGCGGATGAAGTCCAGCCCGGCGGCCTGGGCCGGCTGGCACAGGTCCTCGTTATGCTCCGGCGGCAGGTCGACGATGATCAGGCCATCGACGCCGGCTTCCTTGGCATCGGCGATGAAGCGCTCGACGCCGTAGTAGTGGATGGGGTTGAAGTAGCCCATCAGCACCAGCGGGGTGCTGTCGTTGCCGGCGCGGAATTCGCGGACCATCTTCAGCGTCCTGGCCAGGTTCTGGCCGTTGCCCAGGGCACGGATGTTGGCCAGCTGGATCGCCGGGCCGTCGGCCATCGGGTCGGTGAACGGCATACCCAGCTCGATCACGTCGGCGCCGGCCTCGGGCAGGCCCTTGAGGATGTCCAGCGAGGTGGAGTAGCCCGGGTCGCCGGCGGTGATGAAGGTCACCAGGGCGGCGCGGTTCTGCTGTTTCAGTTCGGCGAAGCGGGTCTGCAGGCGGCTCATGCTTGCTGCTCCTGTTGCATGTGGTGCATGACGGTCTGCATGTCCTTGTCGCCACGACCGGACAGGTTCACCACCATGATGTGGTCCTTGGGCAGGTTCGGCGCGCGCTTGAACACTTCGGCCAGGGCGTGGGAGGACTCCAGCGCCGGGATGATGCCTTCCAGGCGGCAGCAGGTGTGGAAGGCCTGCAGCGCCTCGTGGTCGGTGATCGAGGTGTACTCGACGCGGCCGATGTCGTGCAGCCACGCGTGTTCCGGGCCGATGCCGGGGTAGTCCAGGCCGGCGGAAATGGAGTGGGCGTCGATGATCTGGCCGTCCTCGTCCTGCAGCAGGAAGGTGCGGTTGCCGTGCAGCACGCCGGGCACGCCGCCGTTCAGGCTGGCCGCGTGCTTGCCGGTCTCGATGCCGTGGCCGGCGGCTTCCACGCCGATGATCTCCACCCCGGCGTCATCCAGGAACGGGTGGAACAGGCCCATGGCGTTGGAGCCGCCGCCGATGCAGGCGACCAGGGAGTCGGGCAGGCGCCCTTCCTTCTCGGCCAGCTGCTCGCGGGTCTCCTTGCCGATCACCGCCTGGAAGTCGCGGACCATCGCCGGGTAGGGGTGCGGGCCGGCCACGGTGCCGATCAGGTAGAAGGTGTCGTGGACGTTGGTCACCCAGTCGCGCAGGGCTTCGTTCATGGCGTCCTTGAGGGTGCCGGTGCCGGCGGTGACCGGGATCACCTCGGCGCCCAGCAGGCGCATGCGGAAGACGTTGGCCTGCTGGCGGTCGATGTCGGTGGTGCCCATGTAGACCACGCACTTCATGCCGAAGCGCGCCGCCACGGTGGCGGTGGCCACGCCGTGCATGCCGGCGCCGGTCTCGGCGATGATGCGCTGCTTGCCCATGCGCCTGGCCAGGAGGATCTGGCCGATGCAGTTGTTGATCTTGTGCGCGCCGGTGTGGTTCAGCTCTTCGCGCTTGAGGTAGATCTTCGCGCCGCCGCAGTGCTCGGTCAGGCGCTCGGCGAAGTACAGCGGGCTCGGGCGGCCGACGTAGTCGCGCTGGAAGTAGGCCAGTTCCTTGTGGAACTCCGGATCCTCCTTGGCCTTGTCGTACTCGCGGGCCAGGTCGTGGATCAGCGGCATCAGCGTCTCGGCGACGTACTGGCCGCCGAAGCTGCCGAACAGGCCCTTGGCGTCGGGACCGGTGCGCAATGTGGACATGGGAAGGCTCCTCTGGTGTCGGTAGGCAGGAGCGCCCCTGGGTGCGAAACACCTCCAGGGAAGCACGGCTTTTCGTAGGATGGCGTTGAGCGAAGCGATACCCATCAGCGCAACCGCATGGGTTTCGCAAGCTCAACCCATCCTACGAAGAGCACCTCGGCGCAAGGTCGTTGCTCCTACGGAATGTGCCGAGGATACGACTGCCGGCCGGGCGGGAAAAGCGATAAGATCGCCCGGACATGTCAGGAAAACTCACAGGTTGAACGCCATGAGCCGCGACCTTCCCCCACTCAACGCCCTGCGCGCCTTCGATGCCGTCGCCCGCCTCGGCGGCGTGAGCCAGGCGGCGGCCGAGCTGCACGTCACCCACGGCGCGGTGAGCCGGCAGCTGCGGCAACTGGAGGAAGACCTCGGCGTGGCCTTGCTGGCCAAGGACGGGCGCGGCGTAAAACTCACCGATGCCGGGCGCCGCCTGGGCGAGGCCAGCGGCGACGCCTTCGAGCGCCTGCGCCGTGTCTGCGCCGAGCTGCGCCAGGCTGGCGGCGAGGCGCCCTTCGTGCTCGGTTGCCCGGGAAGCCTGCTGGCCCGCTGGTTCATCCCGCGCCTGGACCGCCTGAACCGCGAGCTGCCGGAACTGCGCCTGCAACTCTCGGCCAGCGAGGGCGAACTGGACCCGCGCCGCGGCGGCGTCGACGCCACCCTGCTGTTCGCCGAGCCGCCGTGGCCGGCCGACATGCAGGTGTTCGAACTGGCCGCCGAGCGCATCGGCCCGGTGCTCAGCCCGCGCCACCCGCGCTTCGCCGAACTGCAGCGGGCCGAACCCCGGGCGCTGCTGGGCGAGGCGCTGCTGCACACCACCTCGCGGCCCCAGGCCTGGCCGCAATGGGCGCTCGCCCAGGGCCTGGACGCCGGCGCGCTGCACCTGGGCCAGGGCTTCGAGCACCTGTACTACCTGCTGGAAGCGGCGGTGGCCGGCCTGGGCGTGGCCATCGCTCCCCAGGCGCTGGTGGCCGACGACCTCGCCGCCGGCCGCCTGGCCGCGCCCTGGGGCTTCGCCGAAACCGCCGCGCGCCTGGCGCTGTGGGTGCCGGCCCGGCGCGGCGACGCCCGCGCCGAACGCCTGGCCCGCTGGTTGCGGGGCGAGTTGGCCGGCGCGGCGCGCTGAGGGCTCAGAAGTCGTACTTGGCGGTGAGCATGTAGCTGCGCGGAGTGCCGTAGGTGTCGGTGGAGCCCCAGTAGATGTCGTAGCCGATGGCCGAGTAGTAGGTGCGGTCGAACAGGTTGTCGACGTTCAACTGCAGGTCCAGGTGCTCGTTGGCGCGGTAGCCGGCCACCAGGCCCGCGATGGCATAGCTGCCCTGCTCCACCCGGTAGCGGCTGCCGTCGGCGAGGTCCACGTCGTTGTAGATGCGGCTCTGCCAGTAGAGGCTGCCGCCGACGCGCCATTTCTCCAGCGGGCCCTGCAGGTGATAGAGGCTGGTGAGCTTGAACAGCCGCTCGGGGGTATCGGTGCTGAAGCGCTGGCCTTCGTTGGCCGGGTCGGCGTCGTGCTTGTAGCGCGCACGGGTGTAGGTGAAGCCGGCGCCCACCTGCCAGTACTCGCTCAGCGCGCCCTGCAGTTCCAGGTCCAGGCCCTGGCTGCGCACCAGCCCGGCCGCCTCGTAGCAGGACTCGGACGGGAAGGTCGGGCAGGCGCTCTGGTCGTCCAGCAGGCTGGCGCGGTTCTTCTGGTCGATCTGGAAGACCGCGGCGCTGGCGTTGAGTGCGCCGTCGAAGTACTCGCCTTTCACGCCGATCTCGTAGTTCTTGCCCTCGATGGGCGCGAGCAGCGCGCCGCCGGTGTCCTTCTGCGTCTGCGGCTGGAAGATGTCGGTGTAGCTGGCGTAGAGCGAATGGTGTTCGTCCAGGTCGTAGACCAGGCCGGCGTAGCGGGTGACGTTGCGCACCACCTTGTAGTCGGCGTCGCTCTTGCGGTCGTCGTACTCGTACCAGTCCAGGCGGCCGCCGAGGATCAGCTTGAGCGGGTCGGCCAGGCTGAAGCGGCCGGTGAGGTAGCTGCCTTCCTGGGTGGTGACGTCATGCGCCTTGTAGGAACGGATGAAGTCGGGTTTCGCCGCGCCGATGGGGATTATGCCGCCGCCGCTGTAGTTCTGCGTGGTGCGGTCGGTTTCGCGGCGGCTGACGCCGGCGACGATCTCGTGCTCGCGGTCGAACAGCCGCACCGGCCCGCTGGCGTACAGGTCGAAGGCGTTCTGGTCTTCGTCGTAGCGGCCCTGGTAGGCCTGGTGGTAGAGGTCCAGGGCCGTGTCGCGGCGCAGGTAGGTGCCGGAGAACAGCCCGTCCTGCGACGCCGCCATGGCGGCCAGGCGCAGCGTCCAGCCATGGTCCAGGCGGTGCTCGAGGTTGCCGAACAGGGTGTTGGTCTTCTGCTCCTTGTTCTCCCAGTCGCTGCCCGGATAGGTGGAACGCGGCAGGTCCAGGTGATGGCCGTCGACGCCCAGCGGCAGGCCGCCCCAGAACAGGTTGGTCTTGTCCTCCTGGCGCGAGAAGCCCAGGGTCAGGGTGGTGTCCTCGCCCAGGTCCGCCTCGCCGACCGTGTAGAACAGCCCGTGGTCCTGTTCTTCCTCGTCGCGGAAGCTGTCGGCGTCGCGGTAGGAGCCGACCACGCGGCCGCGCAGGGTGCCGCTGTCATTGAGCGGCCCGGAGGCGTCGAGTTCGCCGCGGTAGTCGTCCCAACGGCCGGCGGCGCCGGTCAGGCTGACCTGCGGGGCGCTGGTGGGCCGCTTGCGCACCATGTTGATCGCCGCCGAGGGGTTGCCGCTGCCGGTGACCAGGCCGGTCGCGCCACGGATCACCTCGACGCGGTCGAACATCGCCAGGTTCGGTTGCACCCCGATGGTCCAGCCCTGGTAGGCGCTGGGCAGGCCGTCGTACATCACGTTGTCGATGTCGAAGCCGCGTGCGCTGAACGAAGGGCGGCCGGGGCCGTCGGCATGGCTGAGGAACAGGCCGGGGGTGTACTGCACCACGTCGGTGATGCTGGTCATCGCCTGGTCGTCCATGCGCTGGCGCGTCATCACGGTGACGGCCTGGGGCGTCTCGCGTATCGACAGCGGCAGGCGGGTGGCGGTCTGCATGTCGCCGGTGGTGTAGGAGCCGCTGTGCTCGGTGGTGGCGCCCAGGCCCTGGCCGGTCACGGTGGTGCTGCCCATTTCCAGCGCGCTGTCGGTGGGCGCGGGTTCCACGCTGTAGGCGCCGCTGGCGGTGACCTTCAATTGCAGGCCGCTGCCGCGCAGGGCACGCTCCAGCGCCTGCTCGGCGCTCAGCTCGCCGTGGATGGCCGGAGCGCGCTTGTCGCGGACCAGGGCCGGGTCCAGGGAAATCACCTGGCCGCTCTGCCGGGCGATGGCGTTGAGCGTCTCGGCCAGGCTGGCGGCGGGCAGTTCGAAGTGCAGGCGCTGGCCGTTGGCGGCGAACGACTGCGCACTGGCGACGGCCAGGACGAGGGTGGTGGCGAAGGCGCGGGGCCAGGGTGTGGGCACGGGATTCTCCTGAGAATGTGTCTTGTTTCAGGAGTTAGGTGCGATGGCGCGAAAAAACCGGACAGCCATGCGGCAAATTTTTTCGTCCTTCACTCGCGAAGGCCGACCAGGGTCAGCCAGGGGCCATAGCGCTCGATGCGCAGCGGCAGGGTCTCGCCCAGCGCGGCGAGGGCGCGGGCCGGCTGGTCCAGCGGGAACACGCCCTGCACCCGCAGCTGCCGGGCGCGCGGCTCGACGCGGATGTAGCCGCGCAGGTACGGACGCAGTGCGTCGATCACCGCCTCCAGCGGTTCGTCGGCGACGCTCAACTGGCCGTTGAGCCAGTCGGCGCGGCGTGCCTGGCCGCGCAGCGGCTGGATGCCATCCGCCTGCAGCAAGGCGCCCTCGCCTTCGCGCAGGTCGCGCCAGTCCTGCCTGCCCGGCAGGCTGACGCGCACCGAATGCTCCAGCACCACCACGCGGGTGTCGGCGGCTTCCTGGCGCACCAGGAAGCGCGTGCCCAGCGCCCGCGCCTCGCCCTGGGCGGTGCGGACCACGAAGGGCCGCGCGGCGTCCGCGGCGACCTGCACGACCAGTTCGCCACGGCGCAGCAGGATCAGCCGCTGGCTGGCGTCGAAGGCGATGTCCACGGCGCTCTCGGCGTTGAGGTAGAGGTGGCTGCCGTCGGCCAGGACGAAGTCGCGGCGCTCGCCGGTGCCGGTGCGCAGGTCGGCCAGCAGGGCGCGCCCGGGCGTGCTGCGTGCGCCCAGCCAGAGGCCCGCGCCGAGCAGGCCGAGGCCGGCCAGGCCGCGCAGCAGGTCGCGGCGGCCGCCGTGCTGGCGCAGCAGCAGCTCGCTGGCGCCGGGCAGCCGGCGCAGTCTGTCGTAGGGGCTGCCAAGGCCGCGTTGCAGGCGCGCCCAGGCCTCGGCGTGGGCCGGGTCGCTGGCCAGCCAGGCGTCCAGCTGGCGTTGCAGTTCGGCGTCGGCGTGGCCGGCGCGCAGCCGCACCATCCAGTCGATGGCCTGCTCGCCGGCCGCATCCAGGCGCATGCCGCTCATGGCACCAGCTCATTGAGGTAGATCTGCCGCAGGGCCTGCTTCATGTAGCGGCCCACGGTGCGTTCCGACACCCCCAGGCGGTGGCCGATCTCGGCGTAGCCCAAGCCGTCGAGCTGGCTGTAGAGGAAGGCCTGCTTGACCTCCTGGGGCAGCCCGCTGAGGCTGCGGTCGACCAGGCTCAGCGCCTCCAGCAGCAGGGCGCGTTCTTCCGGCGATGGCTCCAGGGCCTCGGGCTGGCCGGCCAGGTAGTCGAGGTAGGCCTGCTCCAGGCGCCGGCGGCGGTGGCGGTCGTAGACCAGGCGGCGGGCGATGGTCGACAGGTAGGCGCGCGGTTGCTGGATGCCCTGCGGGTCGACGCGGGCGGCGAGCAGCTGGCAGAAGGTCTCGGCCGCGGTGTCCTCGCTGTCGGCGCGGTTGCCCAGGTAGCGCTGCACGTGCAGCAGCAGCCAGCGGTGGTGATCGCTGAAGAAACATTCCAGCTTGCTGGAGTAGGTGCCGGACACGGGCGTCATCCCAGGTATGCGCAAATAAGAATGCTTCGCATTCTATAGATCCCGGGCCCCGGCCGGCAATTGGCCCCTGGCGGCAATTTGCTGCACTTCCAGGGCTCGGCTAGTGTCCTACGAGGACATTCAGCACTGTGCGCCGCCGGGCGCGCTCAAGGAGAAGCCGATGTCGAACCATCACACCTACAAGAAGATCGAGCTGGTCGGGTCTTCGCGCACCAGCATCGAGGACGCCATCAACAACGCCCTGGCCGAGGCCTCGAAGTCGTTGAAGAACCTGGAATGGTTCGAGGTGGTGGACACCCGCGGGCATATCGAGAACGGTGCGGTGGGGCATTACCAGGTGACGCTGAAGGTCGGCTTCAAGATCGCCGACAGCTGACCGGCATTCGCCGCCGCGCGCCCGCGGGCCGGGGCGCCGGGGGCTTTCGGGGGCCGCCGCGGGGCGGCCGTTTTCACGGGCCCAGCGGGCCCTTCTCAACGCAAGGAGCACCAGTCATGAAGAAAGTGTTGTTGGCCGCCGGCCTGCTGGCCATGGCGGGCAGCGTCCTGGCCGCCGGCAAGCCGTGCGAGGAGCTCAAGGCCGAGATCGACGCGAAACTCCAGGCCAAGGGCGTCTCGGGCTACACCCTGGAGGTCGTCGACAAGGGCGCGGGTGGCGCTCGTCAGGTGGTCGGCACCTGCGAGGGCGGCAGCAAGGAGATCGTCTATTCGCGGCACTGAAGCCGCCGCGGGACCGCGAAGGGGCGCCATTGGCGCCCCTTCGTCGTTGGGCACTCTGTCGCCGCCGCGCTGTCTCTCGTTAGGATAGGGCGCCCCGTGGTGGGGCTGACGAGGGAATGCCATGACCGTGAGCAAGTTCGCCGTGCTGATGCTGGCCCTGGCCTGCGCGGGCGCCGCCCAGGCGAAGACCAAGCCGTGCGAGGAACTCAAGGCGGAGATCGAGACCAAGATCCAGTCCGCCGGGGTGACCGCCTACACCCTGGAGATAGTCACCAACGCCGAGGTGAAGGACCCGAGCATGGTGGTCGGCAGCTGCGAGGGCGGCACGCGCAAGATCATCTACCAGAAGAACGACGACTGAGCCGCCCGGCTCAGAACAGCCCGCAGTCCATCCGCCCCTGGAAATCGGTCTTGGCCACCAACTGGCCGTTGGCGTCGGTGAGCAGGGCCAGGGCCTTGCGCAGTTGCGGGCGCACTTCCAGGCGGTAGCGCTGGCCGGGGGCGAAGTTGTCGTAGGTCAGCCATACGCGGCAGGTGATCTGCGTGGTGTTGTCGCTCATCGCCAGGCCGCCGCCGCCACCCCCGGGAATCTCGTACTGGTAGCGCACTTCCAGCTCGTGCTTGCCCGGCGGCACCTGGAAGAAGCGGCCGTCGCGCAGCACCTGCTTGTCCAGGCGCTCGGCGAGCAGGGTGTTGGCCGGCTGGGTGTAGAGGTCGACCCAGGCCAGTTGCGGGTCGTGGGCCGGCAGCGGGCCGGCGCAGGCGCTCAGCAGGGCCGGCAGGAACAGCAGCGGGAGTTTGCCCATGGCGGTGTCGCTCGAAGCGGGGAATCCGCCCAGCATACGCCCTGGGCGGCGCCGCGGCGCGTTCGCTCAGACCTTCTCGCAGCGCCCGGTGCGGCCGCGGGCGATTTCATTGGCCTGCTGGTCGTACAGCCGCGCCCAGGGATAGAAGCCGATGCTGCCGGTCTCCAGGCGGTAGCGCTGGCCGGCGCCGAAGTCCTTGTACTTGAGGGTCAGCTGGCAGTCGCGCCACATCGCCTCGGAAACCGCGGCCTCGGAGCCGATGTTCTGCGGCTCGACCTGGAACTGGTAGCGCACGCGCAGCTCGTGCTGGCCGGGGTCGACTTCGAAGTAGCGGGTGCTGTGCCAGGGCTGGTCGTCCACCTGCAGGGCCGAGAGGTCGCTCTGGCCGTTGGTGTCGAGGTCGATCCAGGCACGGTTGGGGTCGGGTTGCGGCAGGATCAGCGAGCAACCGCTCAGGACGAGCAGGCCGGTGGCGAGCAGCAGCGGGCGCATGGGTACACTCCAGGGTGGTCTTGTTGTGTCGGCAGCGGCGGTTAGGGGCCTGTGCTAATGTGCCGCGCATGCCCGCCCGCCTGTGTATTGCGTTTCTCGACCGCCGATTGCCCCGCTGGGTTCCCTGCCTGGCATTCTTCCTGCTGGGCGGTTGTTCCACCGCCGGCTATTACAGCCAGTTGGGCAACGGCCAGTTGCAGTTGCTGGCGGCCCGCGAGCCGGTGGCCGAGGTGGTCGCCGACCCCGCCCGCGACGCCAGGCTGCGCCAGCGCCTGGCGCTGTCCCAGGAGGCCCGCGCCTTCGCCAGCGCCGAGCTGGCCCTGCCGGACAACCGCAGCTACCGGCTGTACAGCGATATCCACCGGCCCTACGTGGTGTGGAACGTGTTCGCCACGCCGGAGCTGTCGCTGCAGCCGCTCACCCACTGCTTCCCCATCGCCGGCTGCGTGGCCTACCGCGGCTACTACGCCGAGGCCGGCGCCAAGGCCGAGGCGCAGCGCCTGAAGGCGCAGGGCTGGGACGTCTACGTCGGCGGCGTGGAGGCCTACTCCACCCTCGGCTGGTTCGACGACCCGATCATCAGCAGCATGCTGCGCTGGGACGACCAGCGCCTGGCCGAGACGCTGTTCCACGAGCTGGCCCACCAGCGCTTCTACCTGCCCGGTGACACCGCCTTCAACGAGTCCTACGCCAGCTTCGTCGAGCAGGAGGGCGGCCGCCGCTGGCGCGCCTTCCGCGGCCTGCCGCCGGAGCAGGCCAGCCGCGTGCGCCAGCGCGAAGGCTTCACCCGCCTGGTGCTGGACACCCGCGAGCGCCTGAAGGAACTCTACGCCCGCGACCTGCCCGAAGCCGACAAGCGCGCCGCCAAGGCCGCCGAGTTCGAGCGCCTGCGCCGCGACTATCGCGCGCTGTGCCAGCGCGAATGGGCCGGCAAGTGCCCCTACGACGCCTGGGTGAACGGCCCGCTGAACAACGCCAAGCTGCTGCCATTCGGCCTCTACGACCAGTGGGTGCCGGCCTTCGCCACCCTGCTGCGCCAGGTCGGCGGCAACTGGCCGGCGTTCTATGCGCGGGTCGAGAAGCTCGGCGCGCTGCCCGCGGAAGAGCGCCAGGCGGCGCTGGAGCGACTGAAAACCGGCGAATTCGTCAGCCTGCGCTAGCCTCACCCGTAAAGAGTCGATTTTTTGACTTCGCGCGGGCCGCCATGGCCCCCCTGCCCCGGGTCAACGGGCATGGAGGTGCGCCATGGGCTTCGTCCATCGCGCCTTGGCCTGCCTGGGCCTGCCGTTGCTGGTGGCCTGCGCCGCCGGGAGCTACCAGGAGCAGTTGCACGAGGGCCAGCGGGAAGTGCTGGCCAACGCCCTGCCGGTGGCCGAGGTGCTGGCCGACCCCGGCACCGACGCGCGCACCCGGCGCCTGCTCGCCGCCGCCGTGGCCGCCCGCGACTTCGCCAGCCGCCACCTGGACCTGCCGGACAACGCCAGCTACCGCCGTTACGCCGACCTGGGCCGGGACTACGCGGTGTGGAACCTGTTCGCCACCGACGAATTCTCCCTGCGGCCGCGCGACCGCTGCTTTCCCCGCGCCGGCTGCGTCAGCTACCTCGGCTTCTACGATCCGCATGCCGCCCGGCGCGCGGCGGCCGAGCTGCAGCGCCAGGGCCTGGACACCTGCATAGGCGCGGCCGCGGCCTTCACCATTCCCGGGCGCGAGGATGCGCCGATCCTCAGCACCATGCTCGGCGACGAGGCGCACCAGGCCGAGCTGATCTTCCACGAGCTGGCCCACCAGCGCCTGTACCTGCCCAGCGACAGCGCCTTCAACGAATCCCTGGCGGTCTTCGTGCAGCGGGAGGGGCTGCGCCAGTGGCTGGCCTCGCGCGGGCAGCCGCTGCCGACGGAGGCGGGGCCGCGGCAGCGCGAGGAGCTGGCGGCCCTGGTGCTGGCGACGCGGGCGCGGTTGCAGGCGCTCTACGCCAGCGGCCTGCCGCCGGAGGCCATGCGGGCGCGCAAGGCCGCCGAGTTCGAGCGACTGCGTAGCGAATACCGGCGGTTGGTAGCGCAGCGCTGGGGTGGCAAGGGCCTGTTCGACGGCTGGATCGACGGGCCGCTGAACAACGCCACGCTGCTGCCCTTCGCGCTCTACGACCAGTGGGTGCCGGCCTTCGCCGCGCTATACCGCCAGGTCGACGGCGACTGGCCGGCGTTCTATGCCCAGGCCGCAAGGCTCGGCGCGCTGCCCGCGGCGCAGCGGCAGGCGGCGTTGGAGCAGCTTGCGGATGGGCGGTTTCGGTGGTTGTGAGGCATGCCTGCGCCTAGGCGATCTTCGTAGGATGGGTTGAGCTTGCGAAACCCATCGGGCCGGGGTGATGGGTATCGCTTCGCTCAACCCATCCTACGATGGCGTTTCTCCTGTGCCTGCAGGAGCGGTTGCATTGGTGGTGAGGGGCTGGGGGCTCCATCCTCACCCCGTAGGAGCGGATTTATCCGCGATTTCGCCGGCAGGGCCGGCGCTGGGCCTATCGCGGACGGAGTCCGCTCCTACGCCACCCCCACCCGCGTAGCTTCCCTGTAGGAGCGCGCCCTGCGCGCGAAATCGCGGGCAGGGCGCGCTCCTACCCTACGGACGGGCACGGCTTCTCGTAGGAGCGAGGGGGACGCCTAGTTCTTGCTCGCGAACAAATGTGGTGCCATGCGGTTCGCGAGCGAGCTCGCTCCTACGAAGAGCGGTTCGGCGCAGCCTGTAGGACAGTTGTTCTCAGTCCGCCGCATCCGGGGCGTGCAGCGGCAGGTCCAGCTGTACGCGGCGGCGCAGCCAGGGGCTGGGGCGGTAGCGCGGTTCGCCGTAGCAGGCCTGCAGGCCCTGGAGGATGGTGAGGATGCGCGCCGCGCCGTAGTGCTCGCCGAAGGCCAGCGGGCCGAAGGGGTAGCCCAGGGCCAGTTGCACCGCGCGGTCGAGGGTCACCGGGGTGGCGATGCCGCGCTGGGCGATCTCGCAGCCCAGGTTGACGATGCTGGCGATCACCCGCTGGGTGACGAAGCCGGCGGAGTCGTTGATCACTTCCACCGGCACGCCGTCGGCGCCCAGGGCCTGGCGCGCCTGGGCCTCCAGCTGCGGGTCGAGGGCCGGCTGGCGCATCAGCACGCGGCGCTTGTCGAGGTCGCCGAAGCTTTCCAGGGCCAGGCTGCGCTCCGCCGGCAGGCCGAGGGCGTCGATGCGGGTGCTGGCGTCTTCCCCCAGCGGGGTGACCAGGCAGATGGCGCGGGCCGAAGGCGCCTCGGCGCTCTCCAGCACCAGCCCGGCCTGGATCAGCAACTGGCCGACATGGTGGCGCAGCTCCGGGTCCTGGCTGTCCAGCCAGAAGGGCCGGTCGAGCAGCACCGGCTCGGGCTGCGGCTCCGGCTCACGCAGCGGCTGGCCGTCGCGGTAGCGGTAGAAGCCCTCGCCGCTCTTGCGCCCGAGCAGGCCGGCGGCCACCCGCTGCGCCGCCAGCGGCGAGGGCAGGTAGCGCGGGTCCTGGTAGAACTGCTGGTACAGCGACTCCATCACCGCGTGGGAAACGTCCAGCCCGGTCAGGTCGAACAGTTCGAAAGGCCCCATGCGGAAGCCGGCGCCGTCGCGCAGGATGCGGTCGATCTGCGCGGCGCTGGCGATGCCTTCGCCGAGGATGCGCAGGGCCTCGGTGCTGTAGGCGCGGCCGGCGTGGTTGACGATGAAGCCGGGGCTGTCCGGGCTCACCGCCGGGAAATGCCCGGCTTGTTCGGCCAGGCGCGAAAGGCGCGTTATCACCGCCTCGTCGGTGCGCTGGCCGCGCACCACTTCGACGATGCGCATCAAGGGCGCCGGGTTGAAGAAGTGGAAGCCGGCCACCCGCTCGGGGCGGCGGCAGCGCGCGGCGATGCGGGTGACCGACAGCGACGAGGTGTTGCTGGCCAGCACCGCGTCGTCCGCCACCCGCGCCTCCAGCTCGGCGAACAGCGCCTGCTTGGCGCCGAGGTCTTCGACGATGGCCTCGATCAGCAGGTCGCAGCCGGCCAGCTCGTCGAGGCTGTGCGCCGCTTGCAGGCGCTGCAGGGTGGCGGCCAGGGCGTCGGCGCCGAGCTTGCCCTTGGCGGCGGCGCGCTCGAGCAGTTCGCGATTGAAGTCCAGGGCCTGCTGGATGCTCTCGGCGCGGCTGTCGTAGAGCTGCACCGGCACCCCGGCGCTGGCGAACAGCTGGGCGATGCCGCGGCCCATGGCGCCGGCGCCGATCACGCCGATGCGGCGGAACGCGGGAAGGTTGCTGGCTGGCATGGACGTGGCGTCCCCGTCTGGCTGGCTTGTCTTCACCATAGTCGCTGGGATCACGGCGTGGGGTTCCGTCGCTCTTCCAGGTCGCGCAGCTGGCGGCGGAGCATCTTGCCCACCGAGGTCTTGGGCAGTTCGTCGAGAATCTCGACGAAGCTCGGCACCTTGTAGCCGGTGAGGTGCTCGCGGCAGTGGGCGATGATCGCGGCGGCGTCCAGGGCCGGGTCGCGCAGGCTGACGAACAGCTTCACCGACTCGCCCTTGCGCGCGTCCGGCACGCCGATGGCGATGCACTCGCGGATGCCCGGGTGGCGCATCACCGCGTCCTCCACCTCGTTGGGGAAGACGTTGAAGCCCGACACCAGAATCATGTCCTTCTTGCGGTCGACGATCTTCAGCAGGCCGTTGGCGTCCTGCAGGGCGATGTCGCCGGTGCGCAGCCAGCCGTCGGCGTCCAGCACCTGGGCGGTTTCCTCCGGGCGGCCCCAGTAGCCGCGCATCACCTGCGGGCCGCGCAGGCACAGCTCGCCGGGGACTTCCAGCGGGCACTGGTTGCCCTCCTCGTCGACGATGCGCACTTCGGTGTCGATCAGCGGCTGGCCGACGAAGCCCTCGCGGTAGGGCGTCAGCCGGGTGTTGGTGCACACCACCGGCGACGCCTCGGTGAGGCCGAAGCCCTCCAGCACCGGGGCGCCGGTGAGCGCCTGCCAGCGCCGGCCGACTTCCAGGTTGAGCGGCGCGCCGCCGCTGGTCACCCATTTCAGGTGGCTGAAGTCCAGGCTGGCGAAGGCCGGGTGGTTCATCAGCCCGACGAACAGGCTGTTCAGCCCGCTGAGCAGGGTGAAGGGGTAGCGGCGCATGGCCTCGATGATCTCGTCGAGGTTGCGCCCGTCGCGGATCACCACGGTGTGCAGCCCCATGGCCACGGAACTGAGGCAGTTCGTGGAGAAGGCCATGATGTGGTACAGCGGCAGCGGGGCGATGCGCACGTCGCTGGCCGGGTCGAGCAGGCCCGGGCGCATGAACAGCTCCAGGGTCTGGATGACGTTGGCCAGCAGGTTGTAGTGGCTGAGCATGGCGCCCTTGGACACGCCGGTGGTGCCGCCGGTGTACTGCAGCAGCGCCAGGCGTTCCAGGCCCGGCTCGGCGTCCAGCGGCGGGGCTTCGGCGCCCAGGCGCAGGGCCTGCATGAAGCGCGTGGCGTCGGCCTCGTCGCAGGTGTACTGCGGCGCTTGCATGTCTTCCACCGAGGTCAGCAGCACCTGGCGCACCGCGCTGTCGCCCTGGACCTTGCGCAGCAGCGGCAGCAGGCGATCGAGCAGCAGGATGGCCACGGCGCCGGAGTCGCGCAGCTGGTGGCTCAGCTCGCCGGCGGTGTACTGCGGGTTGGTGTTGACCAGCACCAGCCCGGCTTTGAGCGCGCCGAAGGCGGCGATGGGGTATTGCAGGGAGTTGGGCAGCATCAGCGCCAGGCGCTCGCCGGGTTGCAGGCCGGCGCAGTGGCGCAGGTAGCGGGCGAAGGCGTCGGCCTGGCGCTCCAGCTCGGCGAAGCTCAGGCAGCTGCCGGCGCAGGAGAAGGCGGGGCGCTCGGGGTGTTCGCGGCTGGCGTCGCGCAGCAGGTCGTGGACGTTGCGGTAACCGCGCGCGGCGAATTGCGCGGCGACATGGCTTTCGGCAGTGACGGGCATCGTCGCCCTCCATCAGTGAATTGTTATTCTGCTCTGCGAAACATGATGTCGAAATCGATGGTATGCGATAGCCTTTGCCTGTGCAACGGCCCGTCGCCCTGCTGTCCGCGGCATGCCGATCTGCTATCGTTCGCCCGCGCCGGACGCCGCTCCGGCCCTTATTTCCCCCATAGCCGAGGCAGCATGAGCGACGATTTCGAAGACTCCAGCGCACCCAAGGACCGCAAGTTCGTCGAGGCCCTGGCCCGCGGCCTGGACGTGCTGCGCGCCTTCACCCACGGCTCGGTGGTGCTGGGCAACCAGGAGATCGCGCGGATCACCGGCCTGCCCAAGCCGACCGTGTCGCGCATGACCTACACGCTGACCAGGCTCGGCTACCTCAGCTATTCGCAGCAGCACGAGAAGTACCAGCTGGATTCCGGCGTGCTCGCCCTGGGCTACGCCTACGTGTCGAACCTGCGCGTGCGCCAGCTGGCCAAGCCCTATATGGACGCCTTCGCCCGCCGCACCAACACCACCGTGGGCCTGACCTGCCGCGACTGGCTGTCGATGATCTACGTGGAGAACTGCCGGCCGCCGGAGGCTACCTCGTTGCGTATGGATGCCGGCGTGCGCTTGCCGCTGGCTACCACTGCTGCGGGTCGTGCCTACCTGGCGGCGACTCCGGAGCAGGAGCGGGAGCATTTGCTGCAGGCCCTAGAAGCTCGTCATGAAGGCGATTGGGCGGCCATGCGCGCGTCGCTGGAGCGTTCCTTCGAGGAATATCGTGAGCATGGTTTCTGCCTGTCCCTTGGTGATTGGGATCGCAATGTGCGTGCTGCTGGCGTGCCGCTGCGTTTGGCCGATGGGGGACTGATGGCGCTGACCTGTGGTGCGCCGTCGTTCCAGTTGAGTGAGGAAACGCTCAAGGGGTCGTTGGCCCATGAGCTGGAGATGCTGGCGCGGGATATCGAGAGCCTGGGGGCCTGAGGCGGGTTCGCGAGCAAGCTCGCTCCTACAAGGGGTGGGCCTGTTGGTGGTGGTGCTCGGGCTTTTCCCTCACCCCAGCCCTCTCCCAGGCTGTCCGTGCCGGCTGTGAGTGGGGTTTCAGCCGGAAACGCCTGGGCTCCCGGCTGACTCCAACCTCCCCGCACACACCGAACGGTCCCCTCTCCCTCCGGGAGAGGGTTAGGGTGAGGGGGCCGCAGGCCTGCCCTACGCCACCTCCATCAACCCCGCATAAGCCTTCAGGTGATGGTCGTCATCACCCAACTGGTGACCCAGCATCACCAGTCGCTTGGCATGGTGCGCCAGCACGTATTCCCAGGTCATGCCGATGCCGCCGTGCAGCTGGATCGCCTGCTCGGCGATGTAGCGCCCAGCGCGGGTGACGATGAACTTGGCCGCCGCCAGGGTGCGGCTGCGCTCGGCGCTGTCCGGCTGGTCCGCCACGCACGCGGCGAGGATGGCCATGCTGGTGGCCTGCTCCAGCTCGCTGCGCATATCCACCATGCGGTGCTGCAGCACCTGGAACTTGCCGATGGGCACGCCGAACTGCTTGCGCGTCTTCAGGTAGTCGAGGGTCAGGGCGCAGGCTTCCTGCATGCTCCCCAGGGCTTCGGCGCACTGCGCGGCGATGGCGCGGCCCTGCTGGTAGCGTAGCGCCGCCAGGGTTTCGCCCGGAACGCCGACGGACTCGGCCACCGCGCCGTCGAGGAACAGCTCGCAAGCCTTCTGCCCGTCGATGGTCGGATAGGCACGGCGCTGCACACCGGGTTGTTGCGGATCGACCAGGAACAGGCCGATGCCCGCCTTGTCCCGCGCATTGCCGGATACCCGCGCCGAAACCAGGAGCGCCGTGGCGCTCTGCCCGCCGACCACCACCGCCTTGCGGCCGCTGAGCTTCCAGCCGTCGCCGGCCTGTTCCGCGCGGGTCTGCACGTCGTGCAACTGGTAATGGCTCTGCGGCTCTTCCAGGGCCACCGCCAGTTGCGCCTCGGCGCTGGCGATGCGCGGCAGCCAGCTTTCCTTCTGTGCTTCGCTGCCAAGCTGGGCGAGCAGCCCGCCGGCGTGCACCACCGATTGCAGGTAGGGCTCCAGGCACAGGCCGCGGCCCAGTTCGGTGAGCACCAGCATGCTGTCCACGCCGCCGCCGAAGCCGCCGTAGGCTTCGGGCAGCGACACCGAGGTCAGGCCCAGCTCGCCCAGCTGGCGCCAGAAGCCGGCGCTGTAGCCCAGCTCGCTGTTGCCGAAGCCCTCGCGCCTGTCGAAGGCGTATTCGTCGCGCACCAGGCGCGCCGCGGTGTCCTGCAGCATCTGCTGCTCTTCGCTGAGTTTGAAGTCCATGCTCACGCCCTCACAGCTCGAGAATCATCTTCGAGACGATGTTCTTCTGGATTTCGTTGGAGCCGCCGAAGATCGACAGCTTGCGCAGGTTGAAGTACTGGCTGGCCGGCGCGCTGGCGTAGTCGGCGTGCAGCGGCTCGGCGCCCAGCTCGAATTCTTCTTCGAGGAAGGGCAGCGCGTAGGGGCCGATGACCTTGCGCAGCAGGTGGCTGATGGCCTGGCGGATCTCGGTGCCCTTGACCTTGAGGATCGAGCTTTCCGCCCCCGGCACGCCGCCTTCGCGGGCGGCGGCGAGGATGCGCAGGGTGCTCATCTCGATGGCCATCAACTGCATCTCCACCTCGGCGACCTGGGCACGGAACAGCGGGTCTTCCAGCATCGGCCTGCCGTCGCACAGCTCGCGGCTGGCCACGCGCTTGAGGTGCGCCAGCACCGCCTTGGACGCGCCTATGCCGGCCAGGCCGGTGCGCTCGTAGGTGAGCAGGTACTTGGCGCAGGTCCAGCCTTCGTTCTCGCGGCCGACCAGGTTCTGCACCGGCACTTTCACGTTGTCGAAGAAGACTTCGTTGACCTCGTGCTCGCCGTCCAGGGTGATGATCGGCCGCACGGTGATGCCGGGGCTCTGCATGTCGATCAGCAGGAAGCTGATGCCGCGCTGCTGCTGGGCCTCCGGGTCGGTGCGCACCAGGCAGAAGATCCAGTCGGCGTGCTGGCCGAGGGTCGTCCAGGTCTTCTGGCCGTTCACCACGTAATGGTCGCCCTCGCGCACCGCGCGGGTTTTCAGCGAGGCCAGGTCGGAGCCGGCGCCCGGCTCGGAGTAGCCCTGGCACCACCAGTCGGTGCCGTCGAGGATGCGCGGCAGGTAGTGGGCCTGCTGCTCGGGCGTGCCGAACCTGATGATCACCGGGGCGACCATGTTCACGCCGAAGGGGATGGTGCGCGGCGCGCCGAAGGCGGCGCATTCCTCTTCGAAGATGTGCTTCTGCACGGCGTTCCAGCCGGTGCCGCCGAATTCCACCGGCCAGTGGCTGGCGTACCAGCCCTGCTCGCTGAGGGCGCGTTGCCAGCGCTGGTGGTCCTGCTTGTTCAGGTGCTTGCCCAGGCGCACCTTGCTGGCGATGTCGGCCGGCAGCTTGGCCTGGAGGAAGGCGCGGACTTCATCGCGGAAGGCCAGTTCGTCGGGTGTGAAGTGGATGTCCATGGCGGTTCCTTAGAGGTCGGCGAAACGGCGGCCTTCGGCCACCAGGCGTTCGAGCAGCGGCGCCGGCTCCCACCAGGCGCCGAAGCGCTGGTGGAATTCGCGGATGCGTTGCAGTACGTGGTCCAGGCCCAGGCGGTCGGCGTGGAACAGCGGGCCGCCGCGCCAGGCCGGGAAGCCGTAGCCGTTGAGGAAGATCAGGTCGACGTCGCTGGCGCGCTGGGCGATGCCCTCGTCGAGGATGCGCGCGGCCTCGTTGACCAGGGCGAAGAGGCAGCGCTCGACGATGTGCTCGGCGCTCTCCGGCTGGCGAGTGATGCCGCGGGCAGCAGCGGCTTGCTCCAGCATGGCCGGCAGCGCCGGGTTGTCCTGCGGGGTGCGCGAGCCTTGCGGGTAGAGGTAGAAGCCGGCGCCGGTCTTCTGCCCGAGCATGCCGGCGGCGAACAGGTGGTCGAGCACCGTGGGCAGCGTCTGCCCGGGCTCGAGGCCGGGGCGCTGGCGCTCGCGGATGGCGTGGCTGATGTCCAGCCCGGAGAGGTCGCGCACTGCCAGCGGGCCCATGGCCATGCCGAAGTCGCGCAGGGCGGCGTCCACCTGGGCCGGGCTTGCGCCCTCCTCCAGGAGGAACTCGGCCTGGCGGCCGTACTGGAAGATCATGCGGTTGCCGACGAAGCCGTCGCACACGCCCACCGCCACCGCGACCTTCTTCAGGCGTTTGCCCAGTTGCATGGCGCTGGCCAGCACTTCGGCGGAAGTCTCGCGGCCGCGCACCACTTCCAGCAGGCGCATGACGTTGGCCGGGCTGAAGAAGTGCAGGCCGACCACGTCCTGCGGGCGTTGGGTGAAGGCGGCGATGGCGTCGAGGTCCAGCGACGAGGTGTTGCTGGCGAGGATGGCGCCGGGCTTGCACACCGCGTCCAGGCGCTCGAAGACCTGGCGCTTGACCTCCAGGCTCTCGAACACGGCTTCGATTGCCAGGTCCACGTCGGCCAGCGCGGCGTAGTCGAGCACGCCCTGGATCAGGCCCAGGCGTTTTTCCATTGCGTCGCTGGCGAGGCTGCCGCGCTCGACGCTGGCCTGGTAGGTGGCGCGGGCGCGTTGCAGGGCGCGGTCGAGGGCGGCGCCGTCGACTTCCAGCAGCTTCACCGGGATGCCGACGTTGGCGAAGCACAGGGCGATGCCCACGCCCATGGTGCCGCCGCCGATCACCGCGGCCGTGCGTACTTCGCGCACCGGGGTGTCGGTGGGCAGGCCGGCGATCTTCGCCGCTTCGCGCTCGGCGAAGAAGGCGTGGATGAGGGCGGCGCGCTGCGGCGACTCCAGGCATTCCTGGAACAGTTCGCGCTCGCGCTTCAGGCCCTCGGCCAGGGGCAGGCGGCTGGCGGCTTCCACCGCGGCCACGCAGCGCAGCGGGGAGAACAGGCCGGGCATGCGCTTCTGCACTTCGGCGTGCTTGGCTGCGATCAGCGCGGCGTCGCCTTGTACCTGGCGCTCGCCGCTGCGGCGCGGGCCGCGGCCCTCGTCCAGCAGGCGGCGGGCATAGGCCAGGCCGGCTTCGGCCAGGTCGCCGTCGACGAGTTCATCGAGGATGCCGTATTCCAGGGCCTGCGGCGCCTTCACCGGGTTGCCGGAGACGATCATCTCCAGCGCCCGTGCCACACCGGCCAGGCGCGGCAGGCGCTGGGTGCCGCCGGCGCCGGGGAGCAGGCCGATCTTCACTTCCGGCAGGCCGACCTGGGCGTCGGCCCGGGCGATGCGGTAATGGCAGGCCAGGGCCACTTCCAGCCCGCCGCCCAGGGCGGTGCCGTGGATGACCGCCACGCTGGGCTTGGTCGAGGCCTCGATGGCTTCCACCACCTCGGGCAGCGAGGGCGCCTGCGGCGGCTTGCCGAATTCCTTGATATCCGCCCCGGCCATGAAGGTACGCCCGGCGCACACCAGCACCACCGCGCGCACGGCGGCATCCGCCTCGGCCTCGCGGAAGGCCCGCAGCAACCCGGCGCGCACCGCCAGGCCCAGGGCGTTGACCGGGGGATTGTCGACCTTGATCAGGGCCACGTCGGCGTGACGTTCGACCTGCACTACCTCGGACATGCTCAGCGTCTCCGTTGTAATTGTGGTTTTTAACGGAATTATGTTTCGCTGTGCAGAATATAAAGATCACTGGGGGTTGTCGAGGGTGTTGTGCTTTTCGTAGGAGCGAGCTTGCTCGCGAACGGATTTCCGGCCGGGCCTATGGTGTTTGTTCGAAGAGCGCCCTCTCCCCAGCCCTCTCCCTGAAGGGAGAGGGGGCAGTCTGTGCCGAGAGAAGTGATGGTTTCAGCCGGAAACCGCTGGTGCTGCCGGCTAACCCAGGAATGCCCAAGCACACCGAACGGTCCCCTCTCCCTTCAGGGAGAGGGTTAGGGAGAGGGAACGGAGTAAAGCCATGGCGCCGAAGCCGCCGGGAGGCACCGTTCGCGAGCAATCTCGCTCCTACGAGAGCGTAGAGCGCAAAGCGCAGGGCGTTGGGGCGGCGGGCGAAACACAGACAAAAAAAGACCGCTCTCCCCTGCCTGAATCTGGAAAAGCGGTCTGTAAGCGAAAGAAGTCGTGGTAATACCGTTATAGCCCCCCGGCCGTTGCAGCTTGTTTACAGCCGCCAAGAAAAAAGCCGCGCCCTTGCGGGGCGCGGCTTCTTCAAAGGTGCGGTCGGCTATCAGAACGCCGGAACCACGGCACCCTTGTACTTCTCCAGGATGAACTGCTTCACCTCGGGGCTGTGCAGGGCGGCGGCCAGTTTCTGCATGGCGTCGCTGTCCTTGTTGTCCGGGCGGGCTACCAGGATGTTCACGTAGGGCGAGTCGGAACCCTCGATGGCCAGGGCGTCCTTGGTCGGGTTCAGCTTGGCTTCCAGGGCGTAGTTGGTGTTGATCAGCGCCAGGTCGACCTGGCCCAGCACGCGCGGCAGGGTCGCGGCTTCCAGTTCACGCACCTTGATGTTCTTCGGGTTGTCGGTGATGTCTTTCGGAGTGGCGGTGATGCTCTTCTCGTCCTTGAGCTTGATCAGGCCGGTCTTGGCCAGCAGCAGCAGGGCGCGGCCGCCGTTGGTGGCGTCGTTGGGGATCACCACGGTGGCGCCGGAGGGCAGCTCGTCGAGCTTCTTGTACTTGCTGGAGTAGGCGCCCAGCGGCTCGATGTGCACGCCGGTGACGGCCACCAGGCTGGTACCCTTGGACTTGTTGAACTCGTCCAGGTACGGCTGGTGCTGGAAGAAGTTGGCGTCCAGGCGCTTCTCGGCGACCTGGGTGTTGGGCTGCACGTAGTCGGTGAATTCCTTGACCTTCAGCTCCACCCCTTGCTTGGCCAGGATGGGTTTGACGAAGTTGAGGATTTCCGCGTGCGGCACCGGGGTGGCGGCCACGCTGAGGGTTTCGGCCGCGTGGGCGCCGGTGATCGACAGCGCCGCGGTGGCGGCGAAGGCGGCAAGCAGTTTCTTCATGGATCGCTCCTTTTGGGATTTTCCTGTGGCCCGCGGGCCTTGTGGTTATTTGCGGGAGAAGTGGACCACCAGCTTGTCGCCGACGGTCTGCAGGATCTGCACCAGCACCAGCAGCATGATCACGGTGACCACCATGACGTCGGTCTGGAAGCGCTGGTAGCCGAAGCGGATGGCCAGGTCGCCGAGGCCGCCGGCGCCGACCACGCCGGCCATCGCGGTGTAGGACACCAGGGTGATGGCGGTGACGGTGATGGCGGCGATGATGCCCGGGCGGGCCTCCGGCAGCAGGGCGTTGCAGATGATCTGGCGGGTGCTGGCGCCCATCGCCTGGGTGGCCTCGATGATGCCCTTGTCGACCTCGCGCAGGGCGGTTTCCACCAGGCGCGCGAAGAACGGCGTGGCGCCCACCACCAGCGGCGGGATGGCCCCGGCGACGCCCAGCGAGGTGCCGGTGATCAGCACGGTGAAGGGGATCATCACGATCAGCAGGATGATGAACGGCAGCGAGCGCAGCACGTTGACCACGAAGGACAGCAGGGCATAGACCGCGCGGTTCTGGAACAGCTGCCTGGGCCCGGTGAGGAACAGCAGCACGCCCAGCGGCAGGCCGAGGATGACGGTGAACAGCAGCGAGCCGCCGAGCATCCAGAAGGTGTCGATGCTGGCCTGGAGGATTTCCGACCAGTCGATATTTATAAAGAAGTCGTTCATGCGCGCAGCACCTCCACATGCACCTCGGCCGCGTTCAGCTGGGCCATGGCCGCCTCCATGTCGCCGCCCACCAGGGCCAGGGTCAGCTGGCCGTAGGGCTGGTCCTTGATGCGGTCGATGCGCCCGGCGAGGATGCTGTAGTCCACCCCGGTCTGCCGCGCCACCGTGCCCAGCAGCGGGGCGTAGGTGGCTTCGCCGCGGAAGGTCAGGCGCAGGATGCGCCCGGGCACGTGGGCGAAGTCGTCGTGCTGCTCGTCCTCGTCGACGCGCTCGGCCTCGAAGACGAAGCGCCGGGTGGTCTCGTGCTGCGGGTGGAGGAAGACGTCGGCCACCTCGCCCTGCTCGACGATGCTGCCGGCGTCCATCACCGCCACGCGGTCGCAGACGCGGCGGATCACGTCCATCTCGTGGGTGATGAGCACGATGGTCAGCTTCAGCTCGCGGTTGATCTCCGCCAGCAGCTGCAGGACCTGGCCGGTGGTCTGCGGGTCCAGCGCGCTGGTGGCCTCGTCGCAGAGCAGCAGCTTGGGCCCGCAGGCCAGGGCGCGGGCGATGCCGACGCGCTGCTTCTGGCCGCCGGAAAGCTGCGCCGGGTACTTGCGGGCGTGGTCCTGCAGGCCCACGCGCTTGAGCAGTTCGTCCACCCGCGCGGCGATCTGCGCGGCGCTGAAGCTGCCGGCCAGCCTCATCGGCATGGCGATGTTCTCGGCCACGGTCTTGGAGGCCAGCAGGTTGAAGTGCTGGAAGATCATCCCGACGCGCTGGCGGAAGCGCCGCAGGCCGTCGGCGTCGAGGGCGGTGACGTCCTCGCCGTCGATGACGATGCGCCCGCCGCTGGGTTCTTCCAGGCGGTTGATCAGGCGCAGCAGGGTGCTCTTGCCGGCGCCGGAGTGGCCGATCAGGCCGAACACCTGGCCGGCGCCGATGGTCAGGCGCGTCGGCTGCAGGGCCGGGATGTCGCGGCCGGCGACGCGGTAGGTCTTGTGGACGTCGTGGAATTCGATCACGTGGCGAACCTTGTGGGTACGGCGAAGTGTGGGAATGGCGCGCTCTGCCGGGGTGTCCTGGCAAACGAGCGTAGGCGCTCGGCAAAAACCGCGCATTTTACCCTGCTTTCCTATAGCCGATTAATCCTTGTTCGGATAAGGGCCGTGCGAAATGGAATAAGACGGGTGGACGCGGGTTTCAGGGCTCGCACTTGACCGGGGCGGCGGCCTTGGGCTGGCCGATGTCCTTGACGTCGGCGGCCAGCGCCGGGGCGCGCGGCATCAGCGAGCGGGCGCGGGCCAGGGCGTTGCTGGCGCCGTTGACGTCGCCGGCCTGCAGGGCCTCGCGGCTGCGTTGCAGGTAGGCGTCGGCCAGGCGCTGGCGGCGTTCGGCCAGCTGCGCGGCGTCCTCGTGCTCCTGGCCCAGCTGCAGTTGCGCGGCTTCCAGCTGGCCGGCGGCCAGGCGGGCCTCGAAGCCGGAGCCGCTCGGCGCCTGGCCGGACAGGCTCTGGCACGCGCCCAGCAGCAGGGCGAGGGAGAGGACGGAAAGCAGACGGAGGGCAAGGGACTTCATGCCAGTCATTCTCGATTGATCAAAAAATCGACAAATTCTACACCGTCCGCCGCGGCAGGACAAAACTCAGCAGGAACAGCGCCGCGGCGCTGACCACGATGGACGGCCCGGCCGGGGTGTCCTTGAACCACGACAGCGCAAGCCCGGCGCACACCGCCACCAGGCCCACCAGGGTGGCGCCGAAGGCCATCTGCTCGGGGCTGCGGGCGTGGCGCTGGGCGGCGGCGGCGGGAATGATCAGCAGCGAGGTGATCAGCAGCACGCCGACGATCTTCATGGCCACGGCGATGACGATGGCGATCAGCAGCATCAGCGCCAGGCGGATGGCGGTGACCGGCAGGCCCTCGACCCGCGCCAGCTCCTCGTGCACGGTGATCGCCAGCAGCGGCCGCCACAGCCAGCAGATCAGCCCCAGCACCAGGGCGCTGCCGGCGACTATCCACATGAGGTCGGTCTGGCTCACCGCCAGCAGGTCGCCGAACAGGTAGGCCATCAGGTCCACCCGCACTTCCTTCATGAAGCTCAGGGTCACCAGGCCCAGGGACAGCGTGCTGTGGGCGAGGATGCCCAGCAGGGTGTCGGCGGCCAGCGGCTGGCGCTGCTGCAGGGTCACCAGCAGCACGGCCAGCAGCACGCAGCCGACGGTCACCGCGAGGGTCGGGCTGACGTCCAGCAGGAAGCCCAGGGCCACGCCGAGCAGCGCGGCATGGGACAGGGTGTCGCCGAAGTAGGCCATGCGCCGCCAGACCACGAAGGAGCCCAGGGGGCCGGCGACCAGCGCCAGGGACAGCCCGGCCAGCAGCGCGTAGAGAAGGAAATCAGCCATGGTTGCAGTCGGGGCCGTGCTTGTGGACCGGGGTCAGTTTGCCGTGGATCGCCAGGCCGGCGCCGCCCTGCGGCACCACTTCGCCGTGCAGGTCGTGGGCATGGTCGTGGTGGTGGTGGTAGACCGCCAGGCTGCGGGCGTCCTGGCCGAACAGCTCGACGAAGGCCGGGTCGCCGCTGACCTGCTCGGGGTGGCCGTGGCAGCACACGTGGCGGTTCAGGCAGACCACCTGGTCGGTGGTGCTCATCACCAGGTGCAGGTCGTGGGAGACCATCAGCACGCCGCAGCCCAGGCGGTCGCGCAGGCGGGTGATCAGGCGGTACAGCTCGGCCTGGCCGGCGACGTCGACGCCCTGCACGGGCTCGTCCAGCACCAGCAGCTGCGGCTTGCGCAGCAGCGCGCGGGCCAGCAGCACGCGCTGCAGTTCGCCGCCGGAGACGGTCTGCAGCGGGCTGTCCAGCACCTGCGCGGCGCCCACTTCCTTGAGCGCGGCCAGGGCCTGCTCGCGGCCCACGCCCGGCACCAGGCGCAGGAAGCGCAGCACCGAGAGCGGCAGGGTCGGGTCGACGTGGAGCTTCTGCGGCATGTAGCCGATGGTCAGCTTCGGCTGGCGCCACACCGTGCCGCTGTCGGGCTTGAGCAGGCCGAGCACGCTGCGCACCAGGGTGGTCTTGCCGGCGCCGTTGGGGCCGATCAGGGTGACGATCTCGCCGGCGCCGATGCTCAGGCTGACGTTCTGCAGCACCGCCTGCCCGGCATAGCGCACGCCCACCCCTTCGAGGCGGACCAGGGGCTGGCTCATCAGGCCTCCCGCTGCTTGGGCGCGCAGGCGGCGCAGAGGCCGACCACTTCGACGGTCTGCGTCTCGACGCTGAAGCCGACGCCCTCGGCGCCGGCGACTATGGCCTGGCTGATGGCCGGCTGCTCCAGCTCGATGGCGGTGTGGCAGGCGCGGCAGATGAGGAACTGGCCCTCGTGGGCGTGCTCGGGGTTGTTGCAGCCGACGAAGGCGTTGAGCGAGGCGATGCGGTGCACCAGGCCGTTTTCCAGGAGGAAGTCCAGCGCCCGGTAGACGGTGGGCGGCGCGGCGCGGCGGCCGTCCGCCTCGCTGAGCACGGCGAGGATGTCGTAGGCGCCCAGCGGCTTGTGGCTCTGCCACACCAGTTCCAGCACGCGCCGGCGCAGCTCGGTCAGGCGCACGCCCTGGCGCGCGCAGAGCGCGTCGGCCTCGGCCAGGGCACCGGCCACGCAGGTGGCGTGGTCGTGCGGGCGGCAGGCCAGCGGGGTGTTGGGCATCAACTTGTACATGCGGCGACGACGCTCGGGTACGGAGACGTTATTATATTACCCTTTACCTCCCTTCCCGTGTGAGTCCGCCGTGTCCCTGCGCCCATCCGCCCTGCTCCTCGCCTGCTGCACCCTGTTCCTGAGCCTTGGCGCCAGCGCCGAGGTCAAGGTGCTGACCAGCATCAAGCCGCTGCAACTGATCGCCGCCGCCGTCCAGGACGGCGAGGGCAGCCCCGACGTGCTGCTGCCGCCCGGCGCCTCGCCGCACAGCTACGCCCTGCGCCCCTCGGACGTGCGCCGCCTGCGCGAGGCCCAGCTGTTCTACTGGATCGGTCCGGACATGGAAGTGTTCCTCGGCAAGCCGCTGCAGGCCCGCCAGGCCCCCAGCGTGGCGGTGCAGGAGCTGCCGGGCATGCACCTGCGCAAGTTCGTCAACTTCGAGAACATGAGCCACGCCGACTACGAGGATCACGACCACGATCACCGCCCCGGCACCCTGGACGCGCACCTCTGGCTGCTGCCGGCCAACGCCCAGGCCATCGCCGCGCGCATGGCCGAGGACCTGGCCATCGCCGACCCGCTCAACGCCGGGCGCTACCAGGCCAACCTCAAGGCCTTCGACGAGCGCATGGAACAGCTCGACGCGCGCCTGAAGCAGCGCCTGGCGCCGCTGGTCGGCAAGCCCTACTTCGTCTTCCACGAGGCCTTCGACTATTTCGAGGAGGCCTACGGCCTGCGCCATGCGGGGGTCTTCGCCCTGTCCGCGGACGTGCAGCCGGGGGCGAAGCACGTCGCTGCGATGCGCGCGCAGCTGCAGAAGGCCGGCCCGTCGTGCATCTTCAGCGAACCGCCGCTCCGCCCGCGCCTGGCCGATACCCTCAGCGCCGGCCTGCCGGTGCAGCTGGCCGAGCTGGATGACCTGGGCGTGGCGGTCAAGGTCGATGCCAATGGCTATGAGAAGCTGCTGGGTAACCTGGCTGACGAGTTCGCCGGGTGTCTGGAGAAGCTCTGAGAGAGTGCTCTTGTAGGATGGGTTGAGCGAAGCGATACCCATCGGGCCATGCCATGGTGATGGGCCATGGTGCTGAATCGGGGTCCGCTCCCTCTCCCCAGCCCTCGGCTGCGCGCCCCGCCCTGAAGGGAGAGGGGGCTAGTCCGTGCCGAGAAAGGATTTGGTGTCAGCCGGCAACTCGGTACAAGCCGGCTAACGCGGAAATATCAGCGCACTCCGAACGGTCCCCTCTCCCTTCAGGGCGGGGCGCGCAGCCGAGGGTTAGGGAGAGGGCGCTCTTGCGCTCTTGCCCCCACCCCAACCCCTCCCTCCCGCCCCCGCTCACCTACACTTTCCCCCTGCGTCCCATCGCCTCATAGGCAAATACCTCTTCCGGGTACTAGAGTCTCCGACAGGACTAAATACACAATATGTAGTTTCGTGTATTTATTGGATAACTAGATATTGCGGTCTGCTCCAAGCCGGCCGCGCACCAACGGGAGGATCTTCAGCGGATGGCCAAGACCGATGCTCGCCCGCAGGGCACAGACCAGGCGGCACTCGAACTGCAGCCGGCGTCCCAGGACATCTGGGACAGCAAATACCGGCTCAAGCAGAAGGACGGCACGCCCATCGACGCCAGCGTCGACGAGACCTGGCAGCGGGTGGCCCGCGCCCTGGCCGACGTCGAGCCGGACGCGGCGACCCGCGAGCACTGGTACGAGCGCTTCCTCTGGGCCCTGCGCCATGGCGCCATCCCGGCCGGGCGGATCATCTCCAACGCCGGCGCCCAGGGGCACAAGCCGGCCACTTCGACCATCAACTGCACCGTCTCCGGGATCATCCACGACTCCATGGACGACATCCTGCAGAAGGTCCACGAGGCCGGCCTGACGCTCAAGGCCGGCTGCGGCATCGGCTACGAGTTCAGCACCCTGCGCCCGCGCGGCGCCTATGTCTCCGGCGCCGGCGCGCACACCAGCGGGCCGCTGTCGTTCATGGATATCTTCGACAAGATGTGCTTCACCGTCAGCTCCGCCGGCGGCCGCCGCGGCGCGCAGATGGGCACCTTCGACGTCGCCCACCCGGACGTGCGCGAGTTCATCCGCGCCAAGCGCGAGGACGGCCGGCTGCGCCAGTTCAACCTCAGCCTGCTGGTCACCGACGACTTCATGCAGGCGGTGCAGGCCGACGCCGACTGGCCGCTGCTGTTCCCGGTGCACCACAAGGAGCGCGACGAGGTCGACCTGGACGACCCGGCCCAGGTGCTCTGGCGCGACTGGCCGATCCACGACGACTACCTGGTCGGCGACGACGGCCGCGTCGCCTGCAAGGTCTATGGGCGCGTCAAGGCGCGGCACCTGTGGGACATGATCATGGTCTCCACCTACGACTATGCCGAGCCGGGCTTCATCCTCATCGACCGCGTCAACGAACTGAACAACAACTGGTGGTGCGAGGCCATCCGCGCCACCAACCCCTGCGGCGAGCAGCCGCTGCCACCCTATGGTTCCTGCCTGCTGGGCTCGGTGAACCTCACCGGCTTCGTCGTCGACCCCTTCGGCGACGAGCCGCACTTCGACTGGGAGCGCTACCGCGAGGTGGTGCGGGTGTTCACCCGCATGCTCGACAACGTGGTGGAGGTCAACGGCCTGCCGCTTGCGCAGCAGCGCGAGGAAATCCTCGGCAAGCGCCGCCACGGCATGGGCTTCCTCGGCCTGGGCTCGACGCTGACCATGCTCAAGCTGCGCTACGGCAGCCCCGAGGCCTGCGTGTTCACCGAGGAAGTGGCGCGCGAGATGGCCCTGGTGGGCTGGGAAGTGGCTCTCGACCTGGCCCTGGAGAAAGGCCCGGCGCCGGTGCTGGCGCAGGACTACGAAGTGACCGCGGAAATGCTGCGCAAGCGCCCGGAAATGGCCGCCGACGGCCTCAAGGCGGGCGACCGGGTGCCCGGGCGCGTCCTCCACGCCAAGTACTCGCGCTACATGCAGCGCATCGCCGAGCACGCCCCGCAACTGGTCGAGGCCCTGGCCCGCCACGGCGCGCGCTTCACCCACCACAGCTCCATCGCGCCCACCGGCACCATCAGCCTGAGCCTGGCCAACAACGCCTCCAACGGCATCGAGCCGAGCTTCGCCCATCACTACTCGCGCAACCTGATCCGCGCCGGGCGCAAGACCAAGGAGAAGATCTCGGTGTTCAGCTACGAGCTGCTGGCCTACCGCGCCAAGGTCGACGCCAAGGCCGTGCCCGACGCCGAGGACGGCAAGCACCGCCTGCCGGAGTACTTCGTCACCGCCGACGACATCACCCCGCAGCAGCACGTGGACATCCAGGCGGCGGCGCAGCGCTGGATCGACTCGTCGATCTCCAAGACCGCCAACGTGCCCACCGACTACCCCTTCGAGGACTTCAAGGACATCTACCTCTACGCCTGGCGCCAGGGCCTGAAGGGCTGCACCACCTTCCGCTTCAACCCGGCGGCCTTCCAGGGCGTGCTGGTCAAGGACTCGGACCTGGAGAAGACCCTCTACCGCTTCGAGCTGGAAGACGGCAGCACGGTGGAACTCAAGGGCAACGAGGAAGTGGAGTACGACGGCGAGACGCACACCGCCGCCAACCTGTTCGATGCCTTGAAAGAAGGCTACTACGGCAAGTTCTGAAGCCGCGGAGGAATCCCATGCCAGTGAAAATCAACCAGAAGATCCGCAGCTTCGAAGTGGTCGACGTCGCCGAGGAAAAGGCCCGCGCCGAGGCTGCCGCGGCGGCGGCCGTGGTGAAGATGGACGAAACCCTGCAGCGCCCGGAGATCCTGGTGGGCGCCACCTACAAGATCAAGTCGCCGCTGTTCGAGCACGCGCTCTACGTGACCATCAACGACATGGTGCTCAACCCCGACACGCCCTATGAGCAGCGCCGGCCCTTCGAGATCTTCATCAACTCGAAGAACATGGACCACTTCCAGTGGATAGTCGCCCTCACCCGCATCATGTCGGCAGTGTTCCGCAAGGGCGGCGACTGCACCTTCCTGGTGGAGGAAATGAAGGCGGTGTTCGATCCGCGCGGCGGCTATCTCAAGCGCGGCGGCATCTACATGCCCTCCATCGTCGCCGAGATAGGCGCGGTGGTGGAACGCCACCTGGTGGCCATCGGCCTGATGCAGGGCCCGCAGATCGACGAGGAACAGCGCCTGTACCTGGCGGAAAAGCGCGCGGCCTACGAAGCGGCCCAGGGCACCAACAAGGCCGAACCCGGCGAAGGCTTCCCCGCCGGCGCCCAACTGTGCGGCAAGTGCAACACCATGGCGGTGGTGCAGATGGACGGTTGCGCGACCTGCCTGAATTGCGGGTATTCGAAATGTGGGTGAGCCGGCGCTACGCGACGCATGCGTCGCGCCGGCGAACGACCGGCCAAGGATGGCCGGGCTGGGGTTGAACTTGAGCAGAGGAGTATCGACAGGGATGTCTGCTCCGAATCAGATCTTCACACCCGCATGCGCCACGCTGGCACATCCCCTGTAGGAGCGAGCTTGCTCGCGAACCGTGTTTCCCGACGACTCTGGTGCGTTGGGTTGACTCCGCTCCCTCTCCCCAACCCTCGGCTGCGCGCCCCGCCCTGAAGGGAGAGGGGGCTGTCCGGCGCAGATGGGAAATTCGGCGTTAACCTGTAGGCCTGTAGGAGAAACACCCCCGTAGGATGGGTTGAGCGAAGCGATACCCATCGCCATGACTCGGCACGATGTGGTGGTCAAATAATTTCGGACACTTCGATAGGTTGTCTGGGTGGCCTGCGCTCGTAGCGGGTGGGAGGCAGATAGCCCAGGCTGGAGTGCAGGCGCACGTTGTTGTAGAAGCCGACGATGTAGTCGGCAATATCGGTCATAGCCTCAGCATGATTGGCATAGTCACGTTGCCAGACCCGCTCCATTTTCAGGTTCAGGAAGAAGCGTTCCATGACCGCGTTGTCCCAGCAATTTCCCTTGCGGCTCATGCTCAACACCAGACCATGCCGCCTGAGCAGCGCACGATAAACCTCGCTGGCGTACTGGCTACCACGATCCGAGTGCACCACCAGGCCCGGCGCGGGTTGCCGCTGAGCAATCGCCATCTGTAGCGCCGAACAGACCAGTTCCGCCAGCATGTTCGGCGCCATCGCCCAGCCGACGATCTTGCGCGAATACAGGTCCATCAC
>NZ_FOLS01000040.1 GCF_900112375.1 Pseudomonas citronellolis
TGGTGATGGGTATCGCTTCGCTCAACGCCATCCTACGAAAAGCCGTGCGTCCTGGAACCGTAGGATCTCATCCGCGAAGCGCGCCGGTGGTTCCGGCTAAGTAACCTGTAGGAGCGGGCCCTGCCCGCGAAATCGCGCGCAGGGCGCGCTCCTACATGGATAGCCGCGTCAGTAATCGCTATCCACCGACGACCGCGGCACCACCGGCTTGGCGTCGTTGGAGATGGTCACCTCCACCCGGCGGTTCTGCGCGCGGCCGGAGGAGCTGGCGTTGCTCGCCACCGGGTAGTCCTTGCCGTAGCCGCGGGTGGTCACCCGCGCCGGGTCCACGCCCTGGGCCAGCAGGGCCATGCGCACCGAATCGGCGCGGCGTTCGGACAGGCCCTGGTTGTAGCCGGCCGAGCCGCTGCTGTCGGTGTAGCCCTCGACCAGCACCTTGCGCTCGGGGTTCTGCTGCAGGTAGCTGGCCAACTGCTGGATGTTGTGGCTGGCCCCGGGCTTGAGGTCGGCGCGGTCGAGGTCGAAGAGCACGTCGCCGAAGGTCACCAGGGTGCCGCGCTGGGTCTGCTTCGCCTGCAACTCCTTGAGCTGCTGGGTGCGCACGTCCAGGCGGGCCTGGGTGCGCTGCGCCGAGGCGTTCTGCAGCTGCCCTTCGGCGCTCTTCAGGGCGATGGTCTGGTTGGCCAGGTTGATGCGCTGCTGCGTCAGGTAGGCCAACTGGTCCACGTCCTGCTGCTTCTCGCCGTCGCGGTAGGCCTTGTCGGCCTTGGCCAGCCAGTCGCCGGCGTCCTTGGTTTCCAGGGCCGCGAGCTGGGTGGCCTGGGGTTGCGCCTGCAGGGCGGAATAGTCGCTGCGGGCCTTCTCCAGGTTGGCGTTGGGCTCGTGGGCGCAGGCGGCCAGCAGCAGCGCCAGGCTGGAGAGGGCGGGGAGGGCGATGAGTTTACGCATGGCTGTCGTCCTTAATGATCCGGAGGGGGGAATGGGGAAGGGCGCCTACTGCTGTGGCTGCTGGAGCTTCTGCAGCCCTTCCTCGCGGATTTCCATCACGCCCTGCTGGGCGTCCTTGACGGCGTTCTGCGCCTTGACCGCCTGCGACTTGCGCTCGGCCACGCGGGCGTCCCATTCGGCCTGCTGGGCCAGGCGCCTGGCCTGCTCGTATTCCTTGTCGTTGAGGGCGATGCGCGCCTGGCCGAGCTTGTCCTGGGCGGTCTTCATCTCCAGCGGCGCGTACTGCGGGCCGCCGGCGCTGACCGCGGCGTTCACCGCCGATTCGGTGACCGCCATCTGTTCGCTCGGCGGGTTGCCGGCGCAGCCGGCCAGGGCCAGGGCGCCGAGGCCGGCCAGCAGGCCCGTGCGCAGGAAGGCGAGGCGGGGTTGGTGTGTTTTCAGTTCCATTGTTCGAGTCCTCTCGTCTGGGGAACGCGGATGCTCAGCGGGCGGTGCCCGGCCCGGCCGTTCGCAGCCCTGCGCTGCGGCGTTGTCCCGTTGCGGCCAGGTATTACTGGGGACTTGAGGACTTGTCCGAGGGTTCAAAAAAAATGGCCGCCCGGCGGGGCGGCCATGTCTGCGACGCGGCTTTCAGAAGCGCAGGCGGAGCAGGCGCAGGCCGTTGAACACCACCAGCAGGCTGGCGCCCATGTCGGCGAACACCGCCATCCACAGGGTGCCCAGGCCGGCCAGGGTGAGGGCCAGGAACACAGCCTTGATGCCCAGCGCCAGGCTGATGTTCTGCACCAGCACGGCGTGGGTGCGGCGCGACAGGCGGATGAACTGCGGCAGCTTGCGCAGATCGTCGTCCATCAGCGCCACGCCGGCGGTCTCGATGGCCGTGTCGGTGCCCGCCGCGCCCATGGCGAAGCCGATGTCGGCGCGGGCCAGGGCCGGGGCGTCGTTGATGCCGTCGCCGACCATACCCACCCGCGCGCCGCCGGCCTGGTGCTGCTCGACCTCGCGCAGCTTGTCCTCGGGCAACAGGTTGCCGCGGGCCTGGTCGATGCCCACCTGGGCGGCGATGGCGGCCGCGGTGTGCGGGTTGTCGCCAGTCAGCATCAGTGTCTTCACGCCCAGGCCGTGCAGCTCGACGAGGGCCTCGCGGCTGGTCTGCTTGACCGCGTCGGCCACGGCGAACAGCGCCAGCGGGCCTTCGTCGTCGAGCAGCACGATGACGGTCTTGCCCTGTTGCTCCAGGGCGTCGAGGCGTGCTTCCAGCGCTGCCGAGCACAGCCCCAGTTCCTCCACCAGGCGATGGTTGCCCAGGTGGTGCAGGCGGCCGTCGACCACGCCCTTCACGCCGCGGCCGGGGATGGCCTCCAGCGCGTCGACGCCGTACAGCGCCAGCCCATCGGCCTCGGCGGCGCGGGCCACGGCCTGGGACACCGGGTGGTCGGAACGTGCCGCCAGGCTCGCGGCCAGCAGCCGGGCGCGCGCCTCGTCACCGCGCAGGCCGTGGAAGTCGGTTTGCGTCGGGCGGCCCTCGGTTATGGTGCCGGTCTTGTCCAGGGCCAGCCATTGCAACTGGCGGCCCAGTTCGAGGAACACCCCGCCCTTGATCAGGATGCCGGTGCGCGCCGCCGCCGACAGGCCGCTGACGATGGTCACCGGGGTGGAGATCACCAGCGCGCAGGGACAGGCGATCACCAGCAGCACCAGGGCGCGGTACACCCAGTCGAGCCAGGCGCCGCCGAAGGCCAGCGGCGGGATGAGCGCGGTGGCGATGGCGATGAGGATCACGACTGGCGTGTAGATGCGTGCGAACTGATCGACGAAGCGCTGCGTCGGCGCCCGCGAGCCCTGGGCTTCCTCTACGGCGTGGATGATCCGCGCCAGGGTGCTGTCGTCGGCGCCGTGGCTCACCGCATACTCCAGCGCGCCCTCGCCGTTGATGCTGCCGGCGAACAGGGGTTCACCGGCCTGCTTTTCCACCGGCAGGCTCTCGCCGGTGATGGGCGCCTGGTTGACGCTGGAGCGGCCGTCGACCACCTCGCCGTCGAGGGCGATGCGTTCTCCGGGGCGCACGCGCACGCGCTCGCCCACGGCCACCGACTTGGCCGGCACGTCCTGCCATTGCCCGTCGCGCAGCACCGTGGCCTGTTCCGGGGCCAACTGCAGCAGGCCGCGGATGGCGCTGCGCGCACGTTCCAGGGAGCGCGCCTCGATCAGCTCGGCGATGGCGAACAGCACCGCGACCATGGCCGCTTCCGGCCACTGGCCGATGAGCATGGCGCCGGTCACGGCGATGCTCATCAGTGCGTTGATGTTCAGGTCGCGGTTCTTCAGGGCGATCCAGCCCTTGCGGTAGGTCGGCAGGCCGGCGCCGAGGATGGCCGCCACGGCCAGGGCTGCCACCAGCCACTGCGGGCCGAGGGCGAACCACTCGCAGACTTCCGCGGCCAGCGCCAGCACCCCGGCCAGGGCCAGCGGCCACCAGGGCTTGTGCCTGCCCGGCGCGCTGGCGAGCGGCTGGCCGTCTTCCACGGCCTCGGCCTCCATGCCCAGGGAGGCGACCAGCTTCTGCAGCGGCTCCAGGCTGTCGAAGCGGTGCTGCACCTTGAGCAGGCGCTGCATCAGGTTGAATTCCAGCTGCTCCACCGCCGGCAGCTTGCCCAGGGCGTCGCGCAGCAGGCGCTCCTCGGTGGGGCAGTCCATGGCCTCGATGCGCAGGCTGCTCCAGCGCAACTCGCCGGTGGCGGCGGCCGCGGCGGCGCCCAGCGCCGGTTCGGCGTGGCGCGGGCGCTCGTGGTGGTGGTCATGCCCATGCTCGTGTTCATGGCGATGCACGGCGGCGGGGGCGTGGTCGTGGCAGCAGGGCCCGCATCCAGGCTGGCGGCTGTTGGCGTCGGTCATCAGGTCGTTTCCCATTTGACGGTATGCTTGCGATTGCACACCCTGTAGCAACTACAGAGTCAAGCGGTTCCGGGAGGACAGGCTGATGAAGATCGGTGAACTGGCGAAACTGACCGGCTGCCCGGTGGAGACCATCCGCTACTACGAGCGCGAGGGCCTGCTGCCGGAGCCGGCGCGCACCGGCGGCAACTACCGGCAATACGACAACGCCCACGTCGAGCGGCTGTCGTTCATCCGCCACTGCCGCTCGCTGGACATGACCCAGGAGGAAATCCGCATCCTCCTCGGCCTGCGCGACCGCCCCGAGTCCGACTGCGGCACCGCCAACCGGCTGATCGACGAGCACCTGCACCACGTGGAAGTGCGCATCGCCGAGCTGCAGTCGCTGCGCCAACAACTGCAGGACCTGCGCGCCCGCTGCAGCGGCAGCGGCAACAGCGAGGACTGCGGCATCCTCCGTGAACTGCAGCTGCCCGCCGAGCCTTCGGCGGTGCCGGAAGCCTGCGCCGAGGCGGGGCACCTGCACGTGCCCGGGGTGCATGGTCGGCATTGAGAGAAGGCGGTAGATGCTGTGCTCGCCGTAGGGCTCCGTCCGCGACAGCCGCGTCATACCCCTGTAGGAGCGCGCCCTGCGCGCGAAATCACGGGCAGGGCCCGCTCCTACAGCAGTCAGGAATGGCTCGGCTCTTCCTTGTGCCCCGTCAGCTCATGCAGGTACTTGCGCGACAGCTGCAGGAAGCGCGGGGTAGGGCCGACGTCCTCGTAGAGCGGGTCGCCCTGTTCGTCCAGCGCCACCACTTTCTGCCCCTTCACGTAGGGGAAGCTCGCCTCCAGTTCCTCCAGGGCCGAGCCGACCAGTTCGCCGAGCAGTTCCTCGACGCTGCGCTTGGGGTACATGTCGTGCAGCGCGGCCAGGCGCGCGGCGGTTTCCACGTCCAGCGGGATGCTGTAGCTGTGGCTGGTCATGCGCCCCCTGGCGTTCTGTTCCCAATGGCGTACCAGATCGCGGATCTTCATGTTCACCTCATGGGCCGGCTCGTGGCCGGCGGGGAAGACGGCCCTTTTGGAGCCGCCGGGAAGAATTTCCCGAATCCTTCGGGATCACATCTAGCCTAGACGCTGTCGGAGCAGGATCGCGGGCGTTCGTCGCACGCTTGTCAGTGAGTGTCGCCAGGCGGCACTGTAAGAAAATCCAGACACGGAGAACCCCCATGGCGGATATCGACGCGCGCCTGCGCGAGGACGTGCACCTGCTGGGCGAACTGCTCGGGCAGACCATCCGCAGCCAGTACGGCCAGGCCTTCCTCGACAAGGTCGAGCTGATCCGCCAGGGCGCCAAGGCGGCGCGGCGCGGTTCGGCCGAAGGCGCGCGGCAGCTGGCGGCGGCCCTCGACGGCCTGGGCGAGGACGAGCTGCTGCCGGTGGCGCGGGCCTTCAACCAGTTCCTCAACCTGGCCAACATCGCCGAGCAGTACCACCGCATCCGCCGCCGCGGGCCGAAGGAGCCGCAGCCCTTCGAGCAGCGCGTGCTGGGCGAGCTGCTGGGGCGCCTGCGCAAGGCCGGGGTGGAGCCGGCGGAGCTGGCGCGCCAGGTGGCGCAGCTGGACATCGAACTGGTGCTCACCGCGCACCCCACCGAAGTGGCGCGGCGCACCCTGATCCAGAAATACGACGCCATGGCCGCGCAACTGGCGGCCAAGGATCACACCGACCTGCTCCCCGAGGAGCGCGGGCAGGTGGACACGCGCCTGCGCCGGCTGGTGGCCGAAGCCTGGCACACCGACGAGATCCGCCGCACCCGGCCAACGCCGGTGGACGAGGCCAAGTGGGGCTTCGCGGTGATCGAGCATTCGCTCTGGCAGGCCGTGCCCGACTTCCTCCGCCACGTCGACGAAACCCTGCAAAGCTGCACCGGCCAGCGCCTGCCGCTGGAAGCCGCGCCCATCCGCTTCGCCTCCTGGATGGGCGGCGACCGCGACGGCAACCCCAACGTCACCGCCACCGTCACCCGCGAGGTGCTGCTGCTGGCGCGCTGGATGGCCGCCGACCTCTACCTGCGCGACGTCGACAGCCTGGCCGCCGACCTGTCCATGCAGCAGGCCAGCGAGGAGCTGCTGGCGGAAACCGGCGAGGTGGCCGAACCCTACCGCGCCCTGCTCAAGCAACTGCGCGAACGCCTGCGCGCCACACGGGCCTGGGCCCAGCGCGCGCTGAACGAAGACGAGGTTGCACCCGAGGCGGTGCTGCAGGACAACCGCGAGCTGCTGGCGCCGCTGGAGTTGTGCCACCGCTCGCTGCACGCCTGCGGCATGGGCGTGATCGCCGACGGCGCGCTGCTCGACAGCCTGCGCCGCGCCGCCACCTTCGGCCTGTTCCTGACGCGCCTGGACATCCGCCAGGACTCCGGCCGCCACGCCGCCGCCCTGAGCGAAATCACCGAGTACCTGGGCCTGGGCCGCTATCAGGACTGGGATGAGGCGGTGCGCCAGGAATTCCTCCTGGAGGAGCTGGGCAACCATCGCCCGCTGCTGCCGGCGGACTACCAGGCCAGCGCCGACACCGCCGAAGTCCTGGCCACCTGCCGCGTGGCGGCTGCCGTGCCGGCGGCCTCGCTGGGCTCCTACGTCATCTCCATGGCCGGCCAGCCGTCCGACGTGCTGGCGGTGCAACTGCTGCTCAAGGAATGCGGGTTGCGCCGGCCGCTGCGCGTGGTGCCACTCTTCGAAACCCTCGACGACCTGGACAACGCGGGCCCCTGCATCGATCGCCTGCTCGGCCTGGACGCCTACCGCGAAGCCCTGTCCGGGCCGCAGGAAGTGATGATCGGCTACTCCGACTCGGCCAAGGACGCCGGCACCCTGGCCGCCGCCTGGGCGCAGTACCGCGCCCAGGAAGCGCTGGTGGACATCTGCCGCGCCCATGGCGTCGAACTGCTGCTGTTCCACGGCCGCGGCGGCACCGTCGGGCGCGGCGGCGGCCCGGCCCACGCGGCCATCCTCTCGCAGCCGCCGGGCTCGGTGGCCGGGCGCTTCCGCACCACCGAACAGGGCGAGATGATCCGCTTCAAGTTCGGCCTGCCCGGCATCGCCCGGCAGAACCTCGACCTCTACCTGGCCGCGGTGCTGGAGGCCACGCTGCTGCCGCCACCGGCGCCGGAGCCGGCCTGGCGCGAGGAAATGCAGCGTCTGGCCGCAGATTCCCTGGCCGCCTATCGCCAGGTGGTGCGCGAGACGCCGCAGTTCGTCGACTACTTCCGCGAGGCCACGCCGGAACAGGAACTCGGCCGCCTGCCCCTGGGCAGCCGCCCGGCCAAGCGCCGCCAGGGCGGCATCGAGAGCCTGCGGGCCATCCCGTGGATCTTCGCCTGGACGCAGACGCGGCTGATGCTGCCGGCCTGGCTGGGCTGGGAGACCGCGCTGTTCAACGCCATCGACCGCGGCGAGGGCAGCCTGCTGCAGCGCATGCGCGAGCAGTGGCCGTTCTTCCGCGCGCGCATCGATATGCTGGAGATGGTCCTGGCCAAGGCCGACGGCGAAATCGCCCAACTCTACGACGAACGTCTGGTGCAATCGGAACTGCGACCATTAGGTGCGCATTTACGCGACCTATTGTCGCAGGCGCTGCGCGTGGTGCTCGGCCTGACCGGCCAGCAGCGCCTGCTGGCGCAGGCCACCGAAACCCGCGAATCGATCGCCGTGCGCAACATCTACCTGGACCCGCTGCACCTGCTCCAGGCGGAGCTGCTGGCCCGTTCCAGACGCTGCGAAGGCGACGCCTGCGGCGCTCTGGAACAGGCCCTGCTGGTGACGGTGGCGGGCATCGCCGCGGGGCTGCGCAACACCGGTTGAGCGGCCCCGGCCACGACTTTCCGGTGGCTTGTGCGCTCAGGGTGTGCTGTGTATCTTGATCAGCCTTTCGGCGTATTCCTGCGCCATTTCAAGCATGTTCAGATAGGCCCCATAAGGCAGATCCGGGATTTCGCTTTCAACAAGACTAAGGAGCATATCGATGCGTGTGATTCTGCTCGGGGCGCCCGGTGCCGGCAAAGGTACTCAGGCCCGCTTCATCACCGAGAAGTTCAGCATTCCGCAGATCTCCACCGGGGACATGCTGCGCGCAGCGGTCAAGGCCGGCACCGAGCTGGGCCTGCAGGCCAAGAGCGTGATGGATGCCGGCGGCCTGGTTTCGGATGACCTGATCATCAACCTGGTCAAGGAGCGCATCGCCCAGCCCGATTGCGCCAACGGCTTCCTGTTCGACGGTTTCCCGCGCACCATTCCCCAGGCCGAGGCCATGAAGGAAGCCGGCGTGAGCATCGACCACGTGGTCGAGATCGCCGTCGACGACGAAGAGATCGTCAGCCGCATGGCCGGCCGCCGCGTGCACCCGGCTTCCGGCCGCGTGTACCACGTCGAGCACAACCCGCCGAAGGTCGCCGGCAAGGACGACGTCACCGGCGAAGACCTGATCCAGCGCGAAGACGACCGCGAAGAGACCGTGCGCCACCGCCTGTCGGTCTACCACACCCAGACCAAGCCGCTGGTCGACTTCTACCAGAAGCTGGCCGCCGTCGAAGGCACCCCGAAGTACAGCCGCGTCGAAGGCGTCGGCTCGGTGGACCAGATCACCGCCAAGGTCCTGGCCGCGCTCAGCTGAGTCGCCGCCCGACCTGCACCAGAGGCCCGCTTGCGGGCCTTTGGCGTTTATAATGCCCGCCCTTTTTCAGCTTGCCGGAAGACCCCGATGCCCACCCTGCTGGCCCTGGACACCTCCACCGAAGCCTGCTCCGTCGCCCTGCTGCACGACGGCCGGCGTTTCAGCCGCCACGAGGTGATCCCGCGGCTGCACGCCAAGCGCCTGCTGCCGATGGTGCAGGAGCTGCTCGACGAGGCCGGCATCGCCCTGGCCGCGGTGGACGCCATCGCCTTCGGCCGCGGCCCCGGCGCCTTCACCGGCGTGCGCATCGCCATCGGCGTGGTACAGGGCCTGGCCTTCGCCCTGGACAAGCCGGTGCTGCCGATCTCCGACCTCGCCGTGCTGGCCCAGCGCGCCCACCGCGAGCACGGCGCCAGCCAGGTGGCGGCCGCCATCGACGCGCGCATGGACGAGGTCTACTGGGGTTGCTACCGCCTGGAGCAGGGCGAGATGCGCCTGGCCGGCGCCGAGGCGGTGCTGCCGCCGGAAAGCGCGGCGCTGCCGCGCGATGCCGAGGGCGACTGGTTCGGCGCCGGCACCGGCTGGGGCTACCGCGAGCGCCTGGCGGTGAAGGTGCAGGCCGAGGACGCCAGCCTGCTGCCCAACGCCGAAGACCTGCTGGACCTGGCGCTGTTCGCCTGGGAACGCGGCGATGCCGTGCCGGCGGACCAGGCGCAGCCGGTCTACCTGCGCGACAACGTGGCCACGCCCAAGGCCGGCTGACCGGCGATTGCCAAGCCCTGGAGCGCTCGCTAGAGTGAAATCCTTATCCGCTGAGCCCTGAACATGCGCATCGACGGCCTGTCCAGCTACTCCATCACGCCCGACTCCGGCAGCCGCCCCGGCACCGCGGTTACGCCCTATCGCGAGGTCATGCGCGAGGCCGAGGCGCGTCGCGAGCAGCCGGCCTCGGTGGCCGCCAGCCAGGGCCTGGAGCAGCAGGCGCAGACGCGCTACGTGGAGCCGGGCAACGCCGGCAGCGGCAGCCTGCCCATCGTCCTCAGCGACGTCCTGGCCTACCAGCGCCCGGTCAGCAACCGCGCCGCCCAGGCCCTGGCCAGCTACAGCAGCACCGCCAACCTGCCGCTGGGCGGCTACGACGCCCCGGAAGTGCTGGGCATCGACCTCTACGCCTGATGGGCCTGCCGTACTACCTGGGCTGCCCGTCGTGGAACGAGCCCGCCTGGCGCGGCAGCTTCTACCCCGCCGACCTGCGCCCGGCCGACACCCTGGGCTTCTACAGCCAGGTGTTCAACGCGGTGGAGGGCAACACCACCTTCTATGCCCGCCCCAGCGCCGACACGTTGCAGCGCTGGGCGCAGACCATGCCGGCGGACTTCCACTTCTGCGCCAAGCTGCCCCGCGACATCAGCCACGAGGGCGATTTGCGCGAGCAGTTCGGCGCCACTCGCGACTTCCTCGACCTGCTGGCGCCGCTGGGCAGCCGGGTGAGCCCGCTGTGGCTGCAGCTTTCCGCCGCTTTCGGCCCGCAGCGCCTGGGCGAGCTGGCCGCCTGGCTGGACGAGTTCGGCGCCCGGCGCATCGCCGTGGAAGTGCGCCACCCGGCGTTCTTCGAGAAGGGCGAGGAGGAGCGGCTGCTCAACCGCCTGCTCCACGAGCGCGGCGTGGAGCGCATCTGCCTGGATTCGCGGGCGCTGTTCGCCTGCCAGTCCGACGACCCGGCGGTGCGCCATGCGCAGTCGAAGAAACCGAGGATTCCGGTGCGCCCGGCGGCCTTCAGCGACAGCCCGCAGGTGCGTTTCATCGGCGGGCCGGACCTGGACGCCAACCAGGCCTACCTGACGCCCTGGGTGGACAAGGTGGCCGGCTGGATCGAGGACGGCCTGACGCCCCACGTATTCCTCCATACCCCGGACAATCATCGCGCCGCCGAACAGGCACAGCGCTTCCACGCCCTGCTGGCCGAGCGCCTGCCGGGCCTGCCGGCGTTGCAACTGCCGCAGCCGGAAGTCGAGCAACTGGGCCTGCTCTGAGGCCACGGTTGCGCTAACCTGCAAACTCCCATTCGCACGGAGAGCGCCCCAATGACCACCCAACGCGAACGCGGCCTGGCCTTCCAGGCCCTGCACCGGCGCGACGGCCTGTTCGTCCTGCCCAACCCCTGGGACGCCGGCTCGGCGAAAATGCTCGTCGGGCTGGGCTTCGAGGCCCTGGCCACCACCAGCGCCGGCCTGGCCTTCGCCCTTGGCCGCTGCGACGCCGAAGGCGAGGTGAGCCGCGAGGAAGCCCTGGCCAACGCCCGCGCCATCGTCGAGGCGACGCCGCTGCCGGTGGCCGCCGACCTGGAGAACGGCTACGGCGATGCGCCCGAGGACTGCGTGGCGACCATCCGCCTGGCCGCCAGCATCGGTCTGGTGGGCGGCTCCATCGAGGACGCGACCGGCCGCCCGGACGATCCCATCTACCCCTTCGAACTGGCGGTTGAACGCGTGCGCGCGGCGGTGCAGGCCGCGCATTCCCTGGAATTCCCCTTCACCCTGGTGGCCCGCGCGGAGAACCTGCTGCACGGCCGCGACGACCTGGACGACACCATCCGCCGCCTGGTGGCCTTCGCCGAGGCCGGCGCCGACGTGCTCTACGCGCCGGGCCTGACCACCCGCGAGCAGATCGACACAGTGGTGCGCGCGGTGGCGCCGCGGCCGGTGAACGTGCTGGTCGGCTCGCCGGCCCTGCAACTGTCGCTGAGCGACCTGGCCGAGCTGGGCGTGAAGCGCGTCAGCCTGGGTTCGTCGCTGGCGCGGGTGGCCTACGGCGCCTTCTTCCACGCCGCCAGCGAACTGGCCGGCGGGCGCCTGGAGGCGACCCAGGAAGGCATGTCCTTCGCCCGCCTCAACGCGCTGTTCCGGCGCTGAGCCGGGGCCTGCGGTAGAATCGGCGCTTTTGCACCGGATCGACCCGCATGAGCGCCAGCGCAGACACTCCCCGCATCATCGTCCAGGCCCTGGAGCCCCATTACCTTGAAGCCGCCGGACAATGGGCCCGGCGTCTGGGCCTGGAACTGGCGGAGGAGGGCGCGGCGGACTTCGCCCTGCAACTGGGCGAGCAGGGCCTGCAACTGCTGCAACTGGGCCCGGACTCGCCGGGCCCGGTGCGCGTGGACTTCCTCGAAGGCGCCGCCGCCCACCGCCGCCAGTTCGGCGGCGGCAGCGGACAGATGATCGCCAAGGCGGTGGGTGTGCAGCCGGGTGTGCGGCCACATGTGCTCGATGCTACCGCCGGCCTGGGCCGCGACGCCTTCGTCCTCGCCACCCTGGGCTGCGAGATGCAACTGATCGAGCGCCAACCGCTGATCGCGGCCCTGCTGGAAGACGGCCTGGCCCGCGCGGCGCACGACCTGGAAGTGGCGCCGATAGTGGCGCGCATGCAACTGCACCAGGGCAACGCCATCGACCTGATGGGCGCCTGGCAGGGCGAGGCGCCCCAGGTGATCTACCTCGACCCCATGTTCCCGCACCGCGACAAGAGCGCCCTGGTGAAAAAGGAAATGCGCCTGTTCCGCCCCCTGGTGGGCGACGACATGGACGCCCCGGCGCTGCTCCAGGCGGCCCTGGCCCTGGCCAGCCACCGCGTGGTGGTCAAGCGCCCGCGCAAGGCGCCGATCATCGAGGGCGCCAAGCCGAGCTACAGCCTGGAAGGGAAGTCGAGCCGGTATGACATCTATCCGTTGAAGTCCCTGAAGCCCTGAGCGGGGGCTTTTCGTAGGAGCGAGCTTGCTCGCGAACAATGGTGTCAGGCCCTGCTCCAGAGCGAGGTCGAAGTCCGTTCCCTCTCCCCAGCCCTCGGCTGCGCGCCCCGCCCTGAAGGGAGAGGGGGCTTGTCCGTGCGGAGAGAAGGAGTGGTTTCAGCCGGAAACCCTCTGTGTTGCCGGCTGACTCCAAAACATCCAAGCACACCAAACGGTCCCCTCTCCCTTCAGGGCGGGGCGCGCAGCCGAGGTTCGGAGTCAAGCCACAACACCGAAGCCTTGGGTGAGCACCGTTCGCGAGCAAGCTCGCTCCTACAGGAGAAGCGCCCACGGCATACGCCTCAAGGCCGATAAGCCCGCAAAAACAACTCCACCACCTCCTGCACATGCCTTTCGCTCTCCTCCACCGGCGGCCGCTCGACGCAGCCGATCAGCAGGCGGAAGTGCAGGCAGCCCTGCACCAGCATCAGGAAGTGCTCGGCGGCGTTGCGTGCGTCGCCCTCGCGCAGTTCGCCCTTGCGCTGGGCCTGGGCGATCAGCCGCTGCATCTGGTCCAGCACCCGTTGCGGGCCGGCGTCGAAGAACATCTGCGACAGCGCCGGGTTCTGCCCGCCCTGGGCGATCATCAGGCGGCTCAGGGCGATGGCCTCGGGGCTGTTGATCAGGCGGTTGAAGCCGCGCGCGATGTTCAGCAGCAGCTCCTGCGTGGGCGCGTCGGCCGGCGGTTCGTGGAACAGCTCCGGCACCTGCTCGGCGCACTTGGCCTGCACCGCCTCGCAGAACAGCGTCTCCTTGTCGGTGAAATGGCTGTACACGGTGAGCTTGGAAACCCCGGCCTCGGCGGCGATGGCTTCCATGCTGCTGCCGTCGTAGCCGTTGCGCACGAACAGCTCCTTGGCGGCTTCGAGGATCGCCTGGCGCTTGGCCGGGTCCTTGGGGCGGCCGGGGCCGGTGGGGAGGGTGGGCTGGGACATTTTTTTTACACTTCAAATACTGGACTGGTCGGTTTTGTATTCTTACTATACCGGCGAGTATAAGAATTCAACTGCGTTTTGCGAAAGGTCATACATCATGTTCCGCCATGCCTTGTCCGTCGCTGTCCCTCTCGCCTTCTCCCTGACCCTAGCCGCCTGCGGCAACGGCGAACCGGCCAAGCCGGCACTGCGCCCGGCCATGGTCGTGCAGCCGCAGCTGGCGCGTTCGGTCACCGAGGCCTATCCGGGCGAGGTGCGCGCCCGCCACGAGCCGGAGCTGGCGTTCCGCATCGGCGGCAAGGTGGCCAAGCGCCTGGTGGAGACCGGCGAGCGCGTGCGCCGCGACCAGCCGCTGGCCGAGCTCGACCCCGAGGACGTGCGCCTGCAGCTGGAGGCCAACCGCGCCCAGGTCGCCGCCGCCGAGGCCAACCTGCAGACCGTGCGTTCGGAATATCAGCGCTACAAGGTGCTGCTGGAGCGCAAGCTGGTCAGCCAGTCGCAGTTCGACAACATCGAGAACACCTACCGCGCCGGCGAGGCGCGCATGAAGCAGGTGCGCGCCGAGTACGACGTGGCGCGCAACCAGGCCGACTACGCCGTGTTGCGCGCTCCGCAGGACGGGGTGATCTCGTCGCGGCGCGTCGAAGTGGGCCAGGTGGTGGCCGCCGGGCAGACGGTCTTCACCCTGGCCGCCGATGGCGACCGCGAGGTGCTGATCAGCTTCCCCGAACACGCCATCGAGCGCTTCCGCATCGGCGAGGGCGTCAGCGTCGAGCTGTGGTCGCAGCCGGACAAGCGCTTCAGCGGCCACATCCGCGAACTGTCGCCGGCCGCCGATCCGCAGTCGCGCACCTTCGCCGCGCGGGTGGCCTTCGACGATGCCAAGGTGCCGGCCGAGCTGGGCCAGAGCGCCCGGGTGTACATCCACAGCGAGGGCGCCGTGCCCCTGGCCGTGCCGCTGGCGGCGGTGAGCGCCGAGGGCGGCCAGCCGTTCGTCTGGGTGGTCGACCCGAAGGATGCCAGCCTGCACCGCCGGCCGGTGCGCATCGGGCCCTACACCGAGGACCGGGTGCCGGTGCTCGAAGGGCTGCAGCCCGACGACTGGGTGGTCGCCGCGGGCGTCCAGGTATTGCGCGAAGGCCAGCAGGTACGCCCGGTCGACCGCGAGAACCGTTCGGTCAAGCTGCTGGCGAAGGAGTGACGCAGGATGCGCTTCAACCTCTCCGCCTGGGCCCTGCAGAACCGACCGATCGTACTTTTCCTGATGCTGCTGCTGGGCATCGCCGGGGCGCTGTCCTACACCAAGCTCGGCCAGAGCGAGGACCCGCCCTTCACCTTCAAGGCCATGGTGGTGAAGACCAACTGGCCCGGCGCCACCGCCGAGGAGGTTTCGCGCCAAGTCACCGAGCGCATCGAGAAGAAGCTGATGGAGACCGGCGACTACGACCGCATCGTCTCCTTCTCGCGGCCGGGCGAGTCGCAGGTGACCTTCGTCGCCCGCGAGGACTTCAAGTCCAGGGACATCCCCGAGCTGTGGTACCAGATCCGCAAGAAGGTCAGCGACATCCGCTACACCCTGCCGCAGGGCATCCAGGGGCCGTTCTTCAACGATGAGTTCGGCACCACCTTTGGCAACATCTACGCGCTGTCCGGCAAGGGCTTCGACTACGCGGTGCTGAAAGACTACGCCGACCGCATCCAACTGCAGCTGCAGCGCATCAAGGACGTCGGCAAGGTCGAGCTGGTCGGCCTGCAGGACGAGAAGATCTGGATCGACCTGTCGAACACCAAGCTGGCCACCCTCGGCCTGCCCCTGGCGGCGGTGCAGAAGGCCCTGGAGGAGCAGAACGCGGTGAGCGCCACCGGTTTCTTCGAGACCGCCAGCGACCGCGTGCAGCTGCGGGTTTCCGGGCGCTTCGATTCGGTGGAGGACATCCGCCAGTTCCCCATCCGCGTGGGCGACCGCACCTTCCGCATCGGCGACGTGGCCGAGGTGCACCGCGGCTTCAACGACCCGCCGGCGCCGCGCATGCGCTTCATGGGCGAGGACGCCATCGGCATCGCCGTGGCGATGAAGGACGGCGGCGACATCCTGGTGCTGGGCAAGGCGCTGGAAAACGAGTTCCACCGCCTGCAGCAGAACCTGCCGGCGGGCATGGAGCTGCGCAAGGTGTCGGACCAGCCGGCCGCCGTGCGTGAAGGTGTGGGCGAGTTCGTCCGGGTGCTGGCCGAGGCGCTGGTCATCGTGCTGCTGGTGAGCTTCTTCTCCCTGGGCCTGCGCACCGGCCTGGTGGTGGCGCTGTCGATCCCGCTGGTGCTGGCGATGACCTTCGTCTGCATGCGCTACTTCGATATCGGCCTGCACAAGATTTCCCTCGGCGCGCTGGTGCTGGCGCTGGGCTTGCTGGTGGACGACGCGATCATCGCCGTGGAGATGATGGCGGTGAAGATGGAGCAGGGCTACGACCGCCTCAAGGCGGCCAGCTTCGCCTGGACCAGCACCGCCTTCCCGATGCTCACCGGCACCCTGGTGACCGCCGCCGGCTTCCTGCCGATCGCCACCGCGCAGTCGGGCACCGGCGAATACACCCGCTCGCTGTTCCAGGTGGTGACCATCGCGCTGCTGGTGTCCTGGGTGGCCGCGGTGATGTTCGTGCCCTACCTGGGCGCCAAGCTGCTGCCGGATCTGGCCAAGCGCCATGCGGAAAAGCACGGCGGCAGCGACAAGGGCCACGACCCTTACTCGACGGGCTTCTACCAGCACTTCCGGCGCCTGGTGGAGTGGTGCGTGCGCCACAACAAGACGGTGATCGTCCTGACCCTGCTGGCCTTCGTCGGCTCCATCGCCGCCTTCCGCCTGATACCGCAGCAGTTCTTCCCGCCGTCGGTGCGCCTGGAGCTGCTGGTGGACCTGAAGCTGGCCGAGGGCGACTCGCTGGCCGCCACCGCCGAGCAGGTCAAGCGCCTGGAGAAGCTGCTCGCCGAGCATCCCGGCATCGAGAACTACGTGGCCTACGTCGGCACCGGCTCGCCGCGCTTCTACCTGCCGCTGGACCAGCAGCTGCCGGCGGCGAGCTTCGCCCAGTTCGTGGTGCTGGCCAAGGACCTGAAGGGCCGCGAGGAGGTGCGCCAGTGGCTGATCCAGCGCATGGCCGAGGACTTCCCCACGGTGCGCAGCCGCATCAGCCGCCTGGAGAACGGTCCGCCGGTGGGCTACCCGGTGCAGTTCCGGGTGTCCGGCGAGCACATTCCGGAAGTCCGCGCGCTGGCGCGCAAGGTCGCGGAGAAGATGCGCGAGAATCCCCACGTGGTGAACGTGCACCTGGACTGGGAGGAGCCGAGCAAGGCGATCTTCCTCAACGTCGACCAGGACCGCGCCCGCGCCCTGGGCGTGAGCACCCGGGACATCTCGCAGTTCCTGCAGAGTTCGCTGACCGGCTCCACCGTCAGCTACTACCGCGAGGACAACGAGCTGATCGAGATCCTCCTGCGCGGCGACGCCCGCGAGCGCCAGGACCTGTCGCAGCTGCCGAGCCTGGCCATCCCCACCAACAACGGCCGCAGCGTGGCGCTGTCGCAGGTGGCGACCCTGGAGTACGGCTTCGAGGAAGGCATCATCTGGCGGCGCAACCGCCTGCCGACGGTGACCGTGCGCGCGGACATCTACGACGACTCGCTGCCGGCCACCCTGGTCAAGCAGATTTCCCCGACCCTCGATCCGATCCGCGCCGAGTTGCCGGACGGCTACCTGCTGGACGTGGGCGGCACGGTGGAGGATTCGGCCAAGGGGCAGAACTCGGTGAACGCCGGCATGCCGCTGTTCCTGGTGGTGGTGATGACGCTGCTGATGATCCAGCTGCGCAGCTTCTCGCGCATGGCCATGGTGTTCCTCACCGCGCCACTCGGGCTGATCGGCGTGACCCTGTTCCTGCTGGTGTTCCAGAAGCCCTTCGGCTTCGTCGCCATGCTCGGCACCATCGCCCTGGCCGGGATGATCATGCGCAACTCGGTGATCCTGGTGGACCAGATCGAGCAGGACATCGCCCACGGCCTGGACCGCCGGCACGCCATCATCGAGGCCACGGTGCGGCGCTTCCGCCCCATCGTGCTGACCGCGCTGGCGGCGGTGCTGGCGATGATCCCGCTGTCGCGCAGCGCGTTCTTCGGGCCCATGGCGGTGGCCATCATGGGCGGCCTGATCGTCGCCACGGCGCTGACGCTGCTGTTCCTGCCGGCGCTCTACGCCGCCTGGTTCAGGGTGAAGCAGGAGCCTGCGTAGGGCGTATGACCGTTCGCGGTCATACGCCGATTGACCTTGGCCCCAGGCTGCTTCGGTATCGACCTCGGAGCACCATGGCGAGGCGCTTCGGGCTCGGCCATGGCGTTGACTGTCGATCGAGGCGTAGCGGCGTATAACCGCGAACGGTTATACGCCCTACGAGCGGGACGTTGCGGCTCAGGGAATCGGTGCCCCCGAATCCCGTTCGCGCACTGCCTGGGCGAAGCCCACCTCCTCGCAACGCGCCTTGAAGCGCACGCCTTCCGGGCTGTGGCCGCGGGCATGCGGTCGTCTATGGCGTTGAGGCGCTCGGGGCGGTTGAGGGTGGGGGGGCGACACGGTACAGCATGCAGGGTTCGCTCATGGCCTAATGCTGTTCACTTAAGAGAGGATGCCGTTTCTCTGGCTGGGGGAAACGGCATTTTTCATATGGAAGGGGCTGTGGCTTCGCTTGCGAATCCTGATTCCTCGCTCCGATCCTCACCCCCCCGTCATTCCCGCGAACGCGGGAACCCAGAGACTTCTTCGGGATTGGGCTTGGTGTAGCGCGCCGCACCGAGTCTGCGGAGATTTTTTGTTTCGCCCCCTCGGGCGAGTCCCTTTTGTCAAACGGTGGAAGGCCACCCCCGCAAAAAGGAACCAAAAAGGCTTGCCCCAACATACGGGCCCGATGGAGCCGGGCTACCCTCGCGAACTCCCCCGCCACGGAGGCCCGCCCCGAGGGTACGTCCCTGTAGCCCGCGGGGCTCTCGCGACATCCATGTCGCATGACCTCCTGAGCGCCGGTTTCGCTCGGCCTTCTGAAGGGGCGTTCCGGTGCGCTCGGCTATTTCTCTGGAAGTCCAAAAGCGAACGCGCTTTTGCTTTTGCTCTTCGTAGGAGCGAGCTTGCTCGCGAACCCTGCAGCCACTGGGTTCCCGCGTTCGCGGGAATGACGAGGGGGAGATAGGCGTTTCAGGATGACTCCAAATTCCCCACCCACTCCGAACAGCCCCCTCTCCCTCCGGGAGAGGGCTGGGGTGAGGGAGCGGAGCCAGGCTGGAGCACCTTCGCTGAACCACCACACATCGCTTAAGTGAACAGCCGCCCATGGCCGGGCTGCTCTTGTGGTAATCGGGGCTTGGCTTGCTGGATGAAATAAGTAAACTGAATTCACTTTTCCTATCCGGCCCCGCGAGTCCCGCCATGCCCGACCTTTCGGCTAAAGCCCTGAAAACCCGAGCCAGCCTGCTGGAGGCTGCGCGCACCGAGCTGCTGGAGTTCGGCGGCGGCCTGGAAGTGGGGCGGGTGGCCGAGCGCGCCGGCGTCTCGGTAGGGCTGATCTACCGCTACTTCGCCTCGCGCGCCGGGCTGCTGGCGGCGGTGGCCGAGGACTTCTACGACCGCTACCAGGCCCAGGTGATGGTCGCCGACCCATTGCCCCAGGCCCAGGACTGGAGCGAGCGCGAGGAGCAGCGGGTGCTGCGGGCGGTGGAGTTCGTCTACGCCGAACCGCTGGCGCCGCTGGTGCTGGTGAGCCTGGCGCGCGAGCCCGAGGTGGCGGCGCTGGAGGCCCGGCGCATCGCCGAGAACATCCGCCAGGGCACCGACAACATCCGCCGCGGCCAGGCCGCTGGGCAGCTCAACGCGCAACTGGACGCGCAACTGGTCGCGGCGATGATCCTCGGCGGCCTGCGCCAGGCCCTGCTGGAAGCCCTGGCGCGCCAGCCCCGGCCGCCGGCCGCGCAACTGGCGCGGCAGCTCTGGCATTTCATCCGCGGCGCGCTGGCGCCCCTGTCGAACTGAGCAGAAGGAGAACCCCATGCAGCACGCAACCCAGGTGGCGTTGTTGAACAAGGTCCTGGCCCTGGCCGAGCGGGGCGCTTCCGATGGCGCAGAACAGCCGTCGTCGTTGCCGGTCTCCGTCTACCTGGACGAGGCGCGCTACCGCCGCGAACGCGACGAGGTGCTGCTGCGCGAGCCGGTGCTGGTGGCGCGTTCCGGCGAGATACCCAAGGGCGATTTCCTCACCCGCGAGCTGATGGTGCCGCTGCTGCTGACCCGCGACGAGCAGGGCCGGCTGCGGGCCTTCCTGAACGTCTGCAAGCACCGCGGCACGCAACTGGTAAGCGAGGCGGCAGGGCGCAACCGCGTGTTCGTCTGCCCCTACCACGCCTGGGCCTACAACCCGGACGGGCAACTGCGCGGCATTCCCCACGGCTACGGTTTCGAAGGCATCGACCGGGCCTGCCTGAACCTCACCGAGCTGCCGGTGGCCGAACGCTTCGGCGCGGTCTGGGTGCGGCTGTCACCGGGGCCGGCGCTGGATCTGGACGGCTTCTTCGGCGAGACGATTTGCGCGGACTTCGACAGCTTCGCCATCGACCACCACGTCCTCTTCGACCCGCGCGACATCCGCCGCCCGGTGAACTGGAAGCTGACGGTGGACACCTTCCTGGAGAACTACCACGTGGCCAAGGCCCACCAGGCCACCATCGACCACCTGTTCTGGCCCAACCTGGGCAGCTTCGAGCGCTTCGGCCGGCACATCCGCAACTACTACGTGAAGCGCAACCTGCGCGAGCTGCAAGGGCAACCGCAAGCGCAATGGGACCTGCGCCGCCACGGCAACCTGCTGTATTTCCTCTGGCCGAACACCCTGGTGCTGGTGGAGCCGGACCACATCGACTTCTCCAGTGTGTTCCCCGACGGCCCGCTGGCGACGCGGGTACTTAGCCACACGCTGCTGCCCGAACAACCGCAGACGGAGAGGGCCCTGCGATATTTCGAGAAGAACAACGAAATCCTCTACGCCGCCCTGGAAGAAGACTTCGCCATGGCCACGCGGGTACAGAACGGCATCCGATCTGGCGCCAGCGAACGCCTGTGGCACGGCACCTACGAAGTGGCGCTGCAGTGGTTCCACCAGAACCTGGACCAGGCTCTGAGCCACCCCGCCGGTACCGCTCTGGACCCGTAGAGCTGTGGCGTCTCAGGCCAACGGCGGATAACCGCGAACGGTTATACGCCCTACGGTCCGGGAGCACCCTGTAGGAGCGAGCTTGCTCGCGAACCCGCCAGTCACTGGGTTATTCCCCTTCGGGCCAGCGCAAGCGCTGTTCGCGATGGAGCCGCGTCCCGCGTTCGCGGGAATGACGAGGTGGGGTGAGGCGTTTCAGGATGACTCAGGATTCTCTCCCGGCTCAGGACAGCCCCCTCTCCCGCTTGCGGGAGAGGGTTGGGGAGAGGGTGCTCTTGAACCCAACACCGCAGCCATCGAGAAACACCCTTCGCGAGCAAGCTCGCTCCTACGAGTTCCGCGTGCCTCAGAGCGCCCCAAAAACCTTCTTCGCCAAACTGGTAGCCGCCCCCGCCGGATTCTCCCGAATCCCCTTCTCCTGCTGGGCGATCACCTTGAACAGCCCATCCAACGCCTGCTCGGTAACGTAGCCCTCGACGTTCGCATCCTTGGCATCGACCACGCCAAAAGCCGCGGCCTGGCTGGCGAAGGCGTTGTACTGCTTGGCCAGGCCGACCTTGTCGGTGGCCTGCTTGACGATCGGCAGGAAGCGCTGGCGCAGTTGCTCGCGGCTGCTGCGCTCCAGGTACTGGGTGGCGGAATCGTCGCCGCCGGCGAGGATGCCCTTGGCGTCCTGCACGGTCATCTTCTTCACCGCACCCACCAGCAGCGCTTGGGCCTGCGGCACGGCGGCCTCGGCAGCCTGGTTCATGCTGGCTTCCAGCTGGTCGACCTGGGCGCCCATGCCGAACTGCTTCATCACCTTGGCGGCCTTGCCCAGCTTGCCCGGCAGCTCAATGCGCACGGCCGGATCGTTAGTGAAGCCGCCGGGCTTGCCCAACTGCTTGACTGCGATCTGCGCGCCTTGGCTCAAGGCATCCTTGAGGCCGCCGCTGGCGTCGGTCTGGCTGAGGTTGGCGAGGGACAGGGCGAAGGCATTGGCGGACAACAGGGCGCCGGCCAGCAGGGCGGTGAAACGCAGCATCGGGATTCCTTGTGGGGCAGGGCGGAACCTTCGCCGAGCGTCTCGGCGAAGGAAGAAGGGGCAAGCTTAGCGAGGCCGGGCCGGCAACGGAACCCGGCCGGAAGAGGAGGGAAGTATCAGCGCACCGCGTCGACGCGGATGCGCAGCGGCTGCGGATCGCTGCCGTCGAGCTTGACGCTGTGGCGCTCGGTGCTGATGAACAGCAGCTTGCCGGCATTCTCGATACGCGCGCTGACCGCATAGCTGTGGCCGGGCTGGACCCGCTGCGGGTCGTAATCGAGCTTGAAGGCCACCGGCACCTGCTGCCCGCCGGGCAGCGTCTGCGAAGCTAGCTCCACGGCCGGCGCATCGGCCAAGGAAACATCCTGCAGGCTCACCGAAACCTGCGCTCCCGGCGGCAACGCAATGCGCTGCAGGTAGAACACCTCGCCACTGAGCGAAGCACTCTGCGAAGGCGAATTCGAAGTGCAGGCGGCGAGCATGCCGGTCATGAACAAGAGGGGGAGGGCGGTGAGCTTCATCGACGGATTCCTTCCGGATAGAACGGGCGTCATCCGACACAGCTTAGGCGCAAAGGTTGTGAGAGGGGTTGTAAGCGGAGGTTTCGCTGATCTGCAGCAAGCAGCCCCGCCGTTGCGGCGGGGCTGGGGGCTTACTCGGTGATCTTGCTGAAGCTGCCGTCGAACATGTCGACGTTGCGTCCGTCGGTGAGGGTATACAGCGAGTAGCTGCGGCCCAGGCGGGCGCCACCGTCACGGGTCAGCGGGGCCCAGGCCAGGTTGGCGCGGCGCATGGTCGAGCTGCTCATGATCTCGTCGAAGGGGATCGACACGTAGATGCCTTTGTCGAAGCTACCTTCGCCGTACTCTTCCTTGGAGGCGGTGGTGAGCGTCACCCAGCCACCGAAGCGCACGCCGTTGCTGAACTCGCGCGACAGGTCGATGGTGGTGCCCCAGTCGCGGGCCAGGTAGCGGCCCACGCTGACCGCGGCCAGCACGTCCTGGAAGTCGGTCTTCAGGTAGCCGGTGACGTGGCCGGTGAGCACCTTGTAGTCGCGCAGGCCGAAGTCCTGCTCGAAATCGCGCTGGCGTACGTAGTTGAGGTCGCCACCGATGGCCCAGCGCTCGCCCAGCGGGCGATACAGCAGCTCGCCACCGACGCCGGCGAACATCGACTCCAGGTAGCCGCCGTAGACCATGCCGTACATGTCCTCGTCCAGGCGCTTGACCTTGTTCAACTGGAAGGTCGGCATGGTCACGTCCGAGGTGGTCCAGTACTCGCGCAGGTAGGTGCGCACGCGCGGCAGGTTGGACGGCGCGTCGTACTTGAACTTGTCGAAGTTGTTCAGCAGGTTGGCGCTGAGCGAGCCGCTCCACCAGGTGTCCGGGGTGAAGCGGTATTCGCCGTTCAGGTCCGCGGTGAACTGGTAGAGCAGGAAGCCGTCGGGGCCGCCGACGTTCTGTTTGTAGCCCAGGCCGAGGCCGTAGCTGAACGGATCCGGCTTCTGTGTGTAAAGCACTTTCTCCTGGTGCGGCAGCGGCCAGTTGCTTTCGGTGCCACGGCGCAGGTCGTCCAGCGGGCGGTCGTTGTTCACCACTTCGCGGAAGGTCTCACGCGGTACGCTGGTCTCGGTGACCGGCATGTCGTAGCGCTTGTCCACCACGGTGAAGTACTTGATGTCGTCGTCCACGCTGTTGTCGAGGATGCGCGCCGCGCGCCCTACCGCCTTGGGCGGGTAGAGGTAGCGGGTCTGCTCGCCGTAGACGACGATTTCCTTGTCGCGCTGGGTGATGCGCTCGACCTTGTAGCCGGCGTTGTTCTGCAGGCGCCTGGATACGTTCGCCCAGTCCACCTGGTCCGGATGCAGGTCCGGCGCCTTGGCCGGCAGCGGTTCGGCCGGCGGGTCGAAGGTCTTGGCCGGCGCGGAGCGGGAAGCGAAGTTGGTGTGCAGGGTGATGCCGAACATGGCGGTGTTGCCACGCTCCCAGCCGGCGGTCAGGTCTACCGAGTCGCTGGCTTTGAAGACGAAGCCGAGGTTGATCGGGGAGCTTTGGTCCTGGTTGTTACTCAGCGGTTCGCGCTTGTAGTCGTTGCCGTCGTATTCCAGCTTGAGCGCCAGGCGATCCCAAGGGGTTTGCCAGAGTACGCCGCCGAAGATGCCGGGAGAACCGCGGAAATAGTTACTGGCGTCGAAGGAACCAGCATTGGCTACATCGCTGGTGGGGATTGGACGGTCGTCGTACTTGTCGTCTACCCAGCCCAGCGGGTTGCTGAAATCACCACGGTTACCGAGGTACCCCCAGGCAATGCCCAGGCTGACGTCGAAGTTCCCGAATCGCTTGTTGCCGACGAAGTATTCGCTGGAGAACAGGCCGGTACCGCCGATGTCCAGTGCGCCTACCGCGAGTTCCGGTGTCCAGCGGCTTTCCTGGAGCAGGCGGAATTTGGCGTCTACCGCCTTGTCCTTGTAGCTCTGGTCGCCACTGAAGTCTTCGGCGCCGTAACGACGGTTGCTGACGGACGTGTAGCGGAACGATGTTTCCAGCCAGTCGAATGGCTGCAGGGCAAAGCTGTAGCGCGAATAGGGATCGACACGGTTGGCGGTGACTGCGACGTCCCCTGCCGGCGCCATGCGCGCCGTGGGCGTCTGCATCAACCCCATGATGCCGAAGTCGTTTCTCGTGTCGCGGGGTTCGGCATGGGCCATGGCCCAGGGCAGCAGCAGGCAGAGGGAATAGCGGAGCTTCATTGCGCCACCTCGGACAACGGTTGGGTGGCGATGAATTGGGCCATTTCTTCATTCAGCTGCGGGACGGGGCTATCCGGCCCGGCCGACTTGATCGGTACCAGGATGGTCGCACCCGGCGCAGCGGGCTGGCCTTCCTGGAGGTTCCACAGGGCGATGCCGAGGCGAGTGACCTGGCCGTCCGGCTGGATCAGATAGACATAGTCGGGATCGGCTTCCGGCAGCGACGGGCACGCAGCGGAATAGTCGCGTGCCTGCTGCATCGGCACGTGGGTGAAGTAGCAGTCGGCCGCCACGGCACCCAGCACACGTACCGCACTCGGCCGGGCCGGGAAAATGAAAATGTCGCCAGGCGACACCAGGCTGTTCTGCGCCGGGGTGACTTCAACCTCGACAGGGTCCAGCAGGTGCAGGCGTCGGCCACTGACCGGCAGGCTGGCCACCTGGTCATAGAGGCGCTTGGCGAGGGTGGAAAGCGTGGGCTGATCGTCCAACAGGGCTTTCTGTTGCAGCATGGACAGATCGAACAGGATGCCGGCCTTCAGGCGTTTCTGCTCCGGCACAAGCTTCGATTGCAACCACGCGGCGCCCAGCCAATAGCTCTCGGCATCGACCTGGGCGGCACGGAAGACGTCGCCAAGGCGAGTAGTCGCGGTAATGGCCACGGGACCGGACCTGGCAGCGTCGCCGCGAACTTCGACAGAATCGCCGGCCATGGCCGGGCCGGCCAGCAGCAGTGCGGCCAGGGCGAGAAGGCGAATGCTCATTTGCCTGCCCCCCGATACGGACGCAACTGGGTGATCGCAACCTGCAGGTCGGGCGTGACCTGTTGCAGGCTCTGCATCACGAAGCCGTCCTTGGGGTCGACCCAGTATTTGTTCGTGGCGCTGAAGCCCAGCAGGGGAGCGCGGATGTCTTCATCGACGCGCAACAGGTCGTAGTCGCGCTCGAGGATGCTCACGCGCTCCAGGCCGACCTTGTGGAAACTGCTCTGCACCGGAATCCCCAGGCGATAGCCGCTCGCCAGATCGATCCAGCGCTCACTGCGCTGCCCATCCGCCAGCTTGTGCAGGCCGGCGTGGAACGGCGAGTCGGCACCCAGGTGCGTGCCGGCGAGGTTGTCGCCGAAGCCGGTTGTGCGCACCACCAGGCCATCCCGCATCATCAGCACCTGGTGGGTAGAGGCGAGCCAGAACTGCAGATTGCCCTGCTGGCGCACCAGCGCCATCACGGCTTCGCCGCCTTGAGTCTGCAGCTTGATCTGGTAATAGGGCACCGCATCCACCTGGGCCTGGGTCAGCTCAAGCGGCTTCGGGCCCTGGGTGGCGGCGCGCAGGGTATCCCACGACGCCTGCATCAGAGGGTTGCAGGCGGATAGCGACAAGGCCGCCCCAGCCAGGGCGGCGAATTGGAGGAGTTTCACGTCGGTCGACCTGAGCTCGGTGGGTTATTCGTCGTTCAGGTCGTTCTTGATGTTGGCACCAGTACCCAGAATGGTGGTGGACGGTACCAACTGGCTGATGAAGCGGTTCCAGCGGGTGACGCCAGCAGGACCGACATAGACCACGTCCTGCGGTTCCAGGTTGAAGCGCTGGGCGAGGATGAAGGCTGTGGGCGATTGTGCGTCCAGTTGGAAGACTTTGGCAGGTTCGCGCTCCAGGTCTTCAACGCCGCGAATCACGTAGACGGCCTTGCCGTTGGAACTGGCCTGGTTCAGGCCACCGACGCTGCCCAGGGCATCGGCCAGGTTCAGGTACTTGGTCTTGTAGGTGATGGCGCGCGGGCTGTTCACCTCGCCCATCAGGTAGACCTTCTTGCGGTCGTTGTAGGGCAGGTAGATCTGGTCGCCATCCTTCAGGTAGACGCTGTAGAGCTGGCTCTGCTGCTGGTCGTTGAGTGCGTCCAGGTTGAGCTTGTACTCGCGGCCATCGCGCTTGAGGACCATGTTGGAGAGGTCGGCGGAGCCGGTGTTCACACCTGCGGTGCTGACCGCCTCCATCAGGCTGAGCGGGGTAGCGGTAATGGCCTGCGGGCCGGCTTTGCCGAAGGCGCCGCTGAGGATCACCTTCTGGCTGGAGAAGCGCATGATCGCCAGGTCGACTTGCGGGCTTTCCACATACTGGGCCAGGCGGCTGGAGATCTCCGAGCGCACCTCCTCGATGGTCCGACCTGCGACCTTGACGGTGCCGATATAGGGGTAGAACAGGGTGCCGTCAGGGCGAACCAGGCGACCGTTGGCATCGATCTGCTGTTGCTGGCCGGAGGGAGCAGTCAGTTCGGGGTGGTCCCAGACGGTGATGTAGAGAACATCGGTCGGCCCGATGCGGTAGTCCTGCGGATGGTAGGCCAGCAACTCGGCCGGCACCTGGCTCCCAGTCTCCGTCGCGGCGTTCACCGCCAGCAGCTTGGGGGTGATCTGTACCAGCTCGACGCGGCTGCTCTCGGCGGAGTCATCGCGAACGATGCGGCTGGTATCCATATTCTGGCCAGGGGCGAACATGCAGCCCTGGAGCGAAAGAGCGGCGACAACGACAACGGATAAAGAGCGGATCATGGGAAGGAACTACGCAGCAAGCCGATACGGCAACGCCCGGGAGACCGGAAGCCGTGAACGGAGTTGATAGGAAACGGAATGAAGTGAACCCTACCGCCGCGATGACGCGGCGGCAGGGTTCAGCGGCTACAGACTGATATCAGTTAGTGCCGGTGGTACCAGTGGTACCAGTGGTACCGGTAGTACCCGGAGTGCCGTCATGGCCACCGCCGCCACCGCTATTGGAAGCAGCGACGCCAGCTGCCACTACGGCAGCACCGATACCAATGGCGCCACCTACGGTGACACCGCCGGCAACCGGGGTGGACAGGGTCAGCGGTTCGGAAGAAGCCGGCGCGTCGGCCGGTGCTTCTGCCGCCAGCAGCGACGTGCTCAGGGTCGCCAGGGCGGCGAACGTCAGCAGTTTTTTCACGTTAAGACTCCTTGTGGGGTCGTTCCTTCAGAAAGAAGGAAGGTTAAGGCTGGCACGAGGCCAGTGCAAGCAGAAAAGCCCCGCAGCCATTGCAGACATTGAATCCAGCCAAGCCTTCGGCTTGCCAGGATCCGCGGTTTGGTTAATGGCGAGTTCCGGAGCTCTTCAGCCTTCTGTTCTCTCAATAGGCGTTCTTGTGGATGAATCCCTTAAACACTGTGAGAAAAACGATTTTCAGGTCCCACCAAAGGGACCAGTTGTGGATGTAGGCAAGGTCGTGTTCGACGCGCTTCTGCATCTTGTCCAACGTATCCGTCTCCCCACGCCAGCCATTGATCTGCGCCCAGCCGGTGATTCCCGGCTTGACCTTGTGGCGCAGCATGTAGCTGCTGATCTGGCCGCGGTATTGCTCGTTGTGCGCCACGGCATGCGGACGCGGACCGACAATGGACATATCGCCCAGTAGCACATTAATGAACTGCGGTAGTTCGTCGAGAGAGGTTCGACGAATGAATGCACCCACGGATGTGATGCGGTCATCGCCACGCGTGGCCTGTACTACATCTTCGCCATTCTCCATTACCCGCATGCTGCGGAACTTCCACACCTCGATGGGGCGGCCGTCGATGCCGTAACGCTTCTGGCGGAAGAACACCGGACCTGGGGAGCTGAGCTTCACCGTGACCGAAATAAGCAGCATGGGGATAGCAATCAGGCAGAGGATCATCGCCGACAGGATGATGTCTTCCAAGCGCTTGATTACTGAGTTCGCCCCCGTCATGGGGCTATCAAAAATGCTGATGGTGGGCACGCCATTGATGTTCTGACTGCGGGCGTGCAAGAGTTCGAAAACGAATACATCTGGCACTATGTAAACCGACGCGGTGGTATCGCTGAGCTGTTCCACCAGCCATTTGATTCGCGCTTCACTACGCATGGGAAGTGTGATGTAGACGCGGTCGATTTCGCCAGCACGCGCCTGTTCGACCAGCTTTTCCAGATCACCCGAGATAGGCAATCTAACTTTACTTTTGCCTAGGCGAACCGGATCGCGGTGCTTGTCATCGAAGAATCCGAGCAAGTCCAGACCCATCCAGGGGGCACCAGCAATATTCGCAGCAAGCCGCTGACCGAGTGGGCCTGCGCCGGCTATGGCGACCGAGCGTGTGTTGAATCCTTTACGACGGAGCGCGTTGAGGGTCGTGCGTAGGAAGATCCGATAGCCGCATAAGCTAATCAATACGAGGCTGAACCATTGCAGCAGTGCGACGTCCTCAAGGAATGGCATGTTGACAAAAAAATAATCGCTGAGAAACACGCCGACAAAACTGATGGCCCAGATACCACCAACCTTGCGTACTTCCTCACGAATGCGCTCACCGCGCCAAGACGCATACAACTGGCCGAAATCGCCCAGCAGGTAGAACACCACTAGGGCGAGCAGACTGGCGATCACATGTTCCTGATCGAAGTCTCCGCCGTGCCAGAACACAACGACTGCCATGCTGGCGAGGATCACCAGCAAGTCGAGCAATCGCTGCAGAACGGAAATACTGGCTTGATGAGGACGTAATATTCCCCTGTCCATTCTGTTCATTTTAATGCCTGCTAAATGTTGCCAATAGGAGGATTTTTGTTAAGTTTGGAAACTTTATTAGTTGGCCCTGGATAATTTTCTGGTGACTTTTAAATAAGTGGAGTTCCACTTGATGGCGAATTTCAATCCGCTGCACAGATTCCAGTAGTTGAATTTTGAGAGAAATTTGGTTGAGCTTTTTTCTTGTAGTGCATGGTAGAAGCCGGGGATATCGATTCCTATGACCCTCATTCCAGATGCATGAGCTTTCATGCAAATGTCAGAGTCTTCGCAGTACAGGCGATAGCGCTCGTCTAGAGGTGGGGTACTCGTAAGATTCTTTGATATGAAAAGTAGCGCGCCGAGCGCCCACTCGATATCAAAAGTTTTTTCTTGAAATTCTTTTGTGAAGTGGTTTTTGGTACTAGCCCGCCTACCGGGGAGCCGGTTTTTTATAAATTCTTTGAGGGAAGGGAATTTACGCCAGGAAACTTGGGGGTACCCATTAGGATAGTATAGTGCTGGGGCGGCAATTCCTAGGTTCTCTATTCTTAAAATTCGCTCTATGAATGTTAAGAAGGCTGCTTTTTCAAAGTGACAATCAGGATTTATTAATATCAAGTTTCGATTATGAAGAGAGAATGCGCGAACCAAGTCGTTGTTGTTTTTTGAAAAGCCTTCAAGAATATCTTTCTTGATTAGATGGAAACTGCTATCTCCAGAAATTTCCGCTTCAAGTTTCTCAGCGGTGCCATCGGTAGAGGCTGCATCACAGATATACTTGCCAACGTTGGGGATTTTCCGGCAGGAATCTATCAGGCTCTTGATGTAGTCCACATGATTGTGGGTAACTATAAGAATGGCATAGGAGTTTTGGTCAAAGTCTTTCAAGTGCATTATCGATCTCGGAGAAAAAAATGTCCTTGTAGAATTCTCTACTTTTTTCAGCAGATGCTCGCATCATTCGCTCGAGCCTCGATGATGACGATATAACTGTATCAAGCTTTTCAGCTAGATCATTTTCGTCACTGACGATGTAACCATTGACCCCATTTTTTATGAAGTAATGAGAGGCAGGGGTTTTGAGCGAAAATATAGGGAGTGCGTAGCTTAGTGCCTCCAGATTCACAAGCCCAAACGTTTCTGGTAGTTTGCTGGTGAAGAGAAAAGCTGAGCTGTTCCTATAAAGATAATCTTTGGCTTCTTCATTGGCCTCTCCGAAAAACTCGACGTCTTTAGCGTATTCTGGAGATGAAAGGCATAATTTATGGAGAAGGCTTCTGTAATCGTGGTCTAGTGTTTTTCCAGCTATGATGAGCCCGATGTCTGGGTGTCTCTTCTTGAGAGTGAAAAAAGCTTTTATAGCTATCTCGGCACCTTTTCCTTTCATAAGGTTGGAAAGAAAAAGTAATTTCTTTTGTGGGCGACTCAAACGATGGCTTATAAGCGACTGGATGGATATTTGAGATGCTTTGTCGGGATCGATGATTCGATTGGGTATGAGATGTATGTTCTGTTTAAGTATCGATGTTGCACTCTGAAGTCTGCAAGATTGTTCTGGGTTTAAACAAATAGCATGACTTTTTGAGAATATAAAGCTGTCGAGCAAGGTGTACTTCTTTTCTTCTTCGAACTCAGCATGGAAGTGGAATATTATTTTCTTGGAACCGATTAGTCGAAGTACTAAATTTATAAAGTAGTCGCGAGTTCTGGCGAATCCCGTAGGTGTAAAGGAGTAGTAGATGAAATCTGGTTTTTTAATGATAGTGCATGTAATTATCTTATAGGTGTGAAGTGCGGATTCTAATATTTTCTTTACGCTAAATTTCCCGGAGCTTCCAGTTTCGTTGTAGGCTGAGGCGATATCTATAAAAAGGTGATTGTCATTGTAATGATCAAGGATCAGTTTGGATATCACCTTTGCTCCATTTAATGGCCCGCGGATGTGTACTACGAAGAGTCCTTTTCTTTTCATGGCTGCTTGCTATTGCGTAGGAGGTGACAATTATCGAGACCAGAAATATGAAACGAGTGGAGAGGATCTCGGTGGTAAATGACATAATAGAAATGAATAGAGGAGCTACCAGTGCGTATTGCGCTCTTCCCTTTAGGGTTCTAATTGCATCGGTTGCCCTGAAAAGGATTAGGCAATAGAGAATTAGACCCTGGATTCCAAAGTTTGCAAGAATGGTCAGGTATTGAGAGTCTGAATCAACAAAGCCTTTGTGGTCACTTGTATTGGCCATTGATATAAAAGCCGCGCCATGCCCAAGAGGGTTTTCTTCAATTTTTTCGAGGATCTCACTATATTTGAGCATCCGCGCCTTGAGTGTTCCGAGGCTCAAACGCTCTTGGAGGATGTAGTTGTTTGAGCTGATAGTGCCGATGTTTAATGAGTTTATAGTCGTGATGAAAAGTGCCATCGCTCCAAGCGTTCCAGCCAAGCAAAGCTTTAGAAGTATTTTCTGGCGAATACGCTTTGCGATGTAGATTAATAATAGCGAGATTAAGAAGGCTATAACTGGAGTGCTCTTCAAGGGAATGACGGAAAGAGCGAGGCACATTGGGATCACTAGGGTATTATAACGAGTCTTCTTGAATGGCCGAATTATCAATGTGAGTGCTGTGAAGAGGTAGTAGGTGCTCAGATATCCTGGATCTTCGAAGGACGCAAAGGGGCGAAATACCCTGGAGTTTTCATCGCTGCCAATATAGAGCGAAGACCAACTATCATTAGCCCAACTTTGCTCGAAGGGAAGAATTCCATAGGTAAAGTGTAGTGCTGTATGGATTGTTACAATCGGCAGGGCGATTAACATTGCTGTTCGCAAGGGGGTTATTATGTCGAGGCCTTTTTTGGTCAGATGAGCCAGGATCGGTAATGCCAGAAGCAAGTAGTATGTATGGAAGAAGCTTAATGCGGACTTTTCATCAGCTCCATTTGAGATTGTTACTATTAACAAGTTGAGCATGAAGAAATAATATGGAGTAGTGACGCTCCCTAGGTACGGAAGAGTAAACTTCTTCTGGGCGAGAGTAATAAAAAATAATAGCGTACAGATCGTCGGAAATAGCGCCAAATAGGCATAATAAAGTGAGTCTCTTCCAGCCTCCGAGAATATAAGCCTTTTGATTAGGCCGAAAAATATCTGGTCTAGCAGTATGAGAACCAATATTACATTTATTTTAGATCTTGATGATCTCTTTGAGTTGTTCAATTTCTAGCGGCTTGTTTGGTTTGTGATCGAATGGCGTGCTGGGCCGACTTAAAAGCTCTAGGACGCTAAGGTTGAATATCTCCTGAGCGTTGCTAAACAGACTCTCAGGAAGTACGTCCTCAGGTGTGACGTATAGGCTATTACTAGCACTGTATGCGTAAAAATCATCCCAGAGAAGAAGGTTTGGCTTTCCTGTGAGCGCGAAGTCAAAGGTGATGGATGAGTAGTCTGAAATTAAAATTGATGCAGAGGCGAAGAGCTTGTCCAAATCAGCCTCCAGAGTAACATCTATTACACGACTGTAATTTTCTGGGCTTATTAGTTTTTTGCCCTTAGATGGGTGCGCTCGATAGAGTAGTGTTGAGTTATTTTCTTGTAGCCAGCTTTCAAGTTCTGGTGAACTCAGAAGTGTTGGAAAATAGTCATAGTCACGAAATGTCGGTGCGTAAAGAATTATATGGCCAAGATCTTTTTCTTTTTTTGGTGCTTGTATGTATGGCGTTCTAGGGAAATTATGGATGACTCTATCGATAGGTATTCGCCAAGCTGTGGAAATGATTTCCAGATGCTTCTTGTCATAAGAAAAAACATAGTCCCATTCGGAGTATGGAAGGGAGATGTTATTAGATAGCTTAAAATTTATCCATTGCTGTTCTATTTTGCTATCGAAGCCGATGGTTTTTAATGGCCTACCATGCCAGAGGTTGATCTTGATGCACCATGGCGGTGGAATGGGGGTTATATCTGTCGAGTCATGTGAAAAAATTAGACAGCGAGAATTGAAGATTATCTTGAACCATTTTAATGAGTATTTCTTTATCGAGTTTTCATGGCTTGGTACGTTGCTATCTACTTGGTTTGAGGTGGAGTAACTCCAGTATGTTATTTTGCTAAGCTCTGGATCTTTGATGAAGTCTTCGAATAGGTATCGCGGATAACCTATGTATCGATTGAACCCAGAGCCTACCACAATGTACTTTTGCTTCGAAAAGGGTTGAAGTAGCCATAGTGCTTTTATAGCAAGGCCTCTGAGGGTGTGAAGAATCTTTTTAGAGTTGCTCATAAGGTGATTTGAGTTTTAATGGACTTCTTTTGTAGAGTAAGACAAGAAAAATAAGCCGCATTAGCATAACCGCGCTCTCTGTAATCAGTATTGCTATGGCTATATTGAAGGCTGTTATGTCTGCAAGAATGTATAGAATTGAAATGTTGATTAAGTGTAGGCCTGCGCCAAACATGACTGTTTTGTTTGCGATATCTGTTCTGTTTAGTGCAGAGAATGCGGAGTACCCAAAGCTTACACCGAGGTAGTTGATTGTTGTGGTGGCTAGGAAAACGCCAAGCGTGGGGGTTATGGAGTTGTAGTTTTCGCCGAAAACGAGATTTACTATCTCTGGCGAAAATAACCAAAAAAATAGACATCCAAGACCAAGTATAATCGCGGTGATTGAGACTACTTTTATGAAGAGCCCCCAGTTTTGGTATTTAGCCATATAGGGAAATAATGCGCTGTTAATTGGTGAGGTTGCATTCTGCGCCGCCTTGTAGATTTGTTCGCACACATTGAATTGTGCAGCTTGTATAGGGCTTTGCAAGCCAATTATCAGGGTGCTGGCCGCTGTGTAAGTAGAAACCGCCAGGCGGGACCAAAAGTACTGTGTGCTTTCTTTTATCTCGCTGATAACTTCGCTCAAGGGGACGGTTCTTATCTTGAACCCTGATTTGTACATTAAGTAGAGCGATGCAATCAATCCAAGGAAGTTTGCAAGTCCCCAAAGATAGATAATCAGTGTTGCATCTCCAGGCCCTCTGACAATAGAAATCACCAATCCAGCATATACGAATTTTGTGAGAACATTGTAGATGGTTATATTCTTCATTTTTTCCAAGCCCTGGAATAACCAAGTGGGCTGGAATGACTGAGCAATGACTGAAATAATGCCGGCAAAGAAAAGAGATTCTATATTATTAAATTTATGGAATAGTGCTGGGGTTGCTATGAGAGTTAGGCAGGCTATTGATGTAAGTGCGAGTTTTGCAAAGAATATTCGGCTAATTTTTCTTTCTATATATCTATGGTTATCTCTGTTTAGAGAAATTGCATGAGTCGCCGAAATAGAAAAACCATAGTCGGTAAAAATGAAGCACAGCTGTATGGCGGATAGAGCTATTGCCACTTCGCCGAACGTCGATACTCCAAGGGCCCTGGTCAAGAAAGGAATAAGTAATAGAGGGATGATATAGTTACTAGCCTGATTAATTGTCAGCGCAAAGGCGTTCTTAGATACGCTGTGCCTCAGTAACGATGAGAGCTTGGGGAGCACAAGTTTATACTCAGAGTTTTTTTACGAAGAGCTCTAGGTTGATCAGCATCCAAAGTCTCATGGCGAGGGAGTGATTATTCTCGAGATCACCATGATCAAGAAGACTGGTTACCGCTTCCTTTCGCAGCAAACCGGCACTGATCAGGGAACCGTTCTGGAGGAGGCTTCGGGCATAACTATTGAACTTGCCGCCAAACCATCGACTCAGTGGTACTGGGAAGCCCATCTTCTTGCGGTACAGTATTCTATTGCTCAGATTTGACTCCTGAGACTTTTTTAGGATGTATTTGGGCGTGTCCAATATTTCGGAAATTGCTTCACTCACCAAGTCGTGACCTTCACTAGAGCAAGCCTTCCAACTTAACTTGTACTGTGGTGGGATGCTGAATGCGAACTCTACTAAGCGGTGGTCAACGAAAGGTACTCGGGCTTCTACACCGGCCCCCATTGTGGTGCTGTCCACTCGCTGCAGTAGTCCAGGAAGATGCAGTTTTTCAAATGCATACATCATTTTGTTTAGATATGATGTTCCGTAAGGAGTTTGGCGGAATACGCTGGAAAATACATCGCGTAATCTATCCTCAAGGCTTGTTAAGTCAAAGGCTGGGCCGAGTAAAGACTCCTTTTGACGAGTTGATGTGTACTGGTACAGATATATGAAGTGATCAAGCTCATTCGTGAACTTAGAGTTTTGATATTTTTTGTTTAGCGCAGCAGTTAATGCTGATGAGGATCTTCCTGCATCTCGTCTTTGCAGTTTCTCATACTCATCAGCTGCTCTGAATATTCGACCATATCCACCGAATATCTCGTCAGCTCCCTCACCTGAGAGGACGACGGTAATGTGCTTTTTGAGTTCTTTTGACATGAGATAAAGAGGGACCTCATTAGGGACGCCAAGGGGGGCATCTTTCAGATCAATGAGGTCTTCCATCGTCTCAATATAATCATCACCAGATAGAATGATTTCGTGGTGGTTCGTTCCGTATCTTTCTGCTACTTCTTGGGCAAAACTGAACTCATTATAGCCGGCTTCAGTGAATCCAATCGTGAAAGTCTGGATCGGAGTTCTGCTGTTTTTAGCCATTTCAGCTACTACCGCACTGGAGTCAACTCCCCCGGATAGATACGCGCCAACAGGAACATCCGCTATCATCCGATATCGGACCGATGATTCGAATATTTCTCGAATTTTTTCTAGATAATATTCTTCGCCTCTGTCTTCGCGTTGTTTTTCAATCTGATCAGAGAAGTCCCAGTATTTTTGGGGGCGAAGCTGACGGTCCGTAGATACTTTCAGGTAGTGTCCAGGAGGGAGTTGGAAAATACCATCATAGAAGGTGTCGTTTGCTATCGGGTATCGATACGAAAGATAAGAATTTATTGCTGAAAGATTTAAATCATATTTCTTGTTGTTTATTGATTTAATAGATTTGATTTCTGAGGAAAATATAAGATTCCCATATTGCTCAGAGTAGTAAAGTGGCTTAACTCCAAGGCGATCGCGGGCGATAAATAAACTGCCGTCACGTTTGTCTAGTATGACGAAAGCGAACATTCCTATGAAATGCTCTAGGCAGCGCTCTCCCCAGAAGTGATAAGAATTGATTAGTACTTCGGTATCGCTTTCGGTTTTGAAATAATACCCGGCTTTTTCTAGGGAGTTTCTTATCTCTTTGTAATTGTAAATTTCTCCGTTGAACACACAAGTCAACAGTCCCATTCCCGCGGTCATGGGTTGTTTAGACGCTCTATTTAGGTCAATGATACTTAGCCGTCGATGGCCGAGATGAATATTTCCATCCTTGGTGTAACCGTAATCATCCGGCCCACGATGGCTTTGCAAGTTTAATGCACGAAGAAAGTCGGCATCTTCGATGCGGCCTATCGCGGCCAGAATTCCACACATTTATCCGATTCCTTAGATGGTGCTGTTTCTGACTTTAAGGAGGACTTCGTTGAGTAGGGTGGATGAGGTTCCCTTGGTATAGGGGAAATAGACGATTCGAACATCTACCTCTTTGAACATGTGATCCAACTGCTCCCACTTCTCGCTTTGAAACCAGTCGTCCCCGACAAACATTACATCAAATTTGAGCTTCTCCCAGGCCTCAAATTTATCCATTGTTTCTTGGGGGATTACAGCATCTACATACTTGATGGAGCGTACTATTTCAAGTCGCTCCTCGAAGGGGATTACGGATTTCTTGTTCTTGTAGCTGACTAATTCGTCGGAGGTTACACCGACAATTAGTTTGTCACACATGCTCTTGGCATTGCGCAGCAAATTGACATGTCCAATATGGAAAAGGTCAAAAACCCCCGTGGTATAGCCGACTATCATTTTGATTTCCTGCTTATCTGATTTTTAGGCACAAGCATAGTGGGATAGGATCTGTAGGGCCTGAATAATTATTAAGTCGAAGCTCGGAATGGTCGCTATCTTTCGCAATGCTTGGCAATTTACACGCTACCGCCCCAGGATTATTGGTCAATTTCCTGAGGACGCTGCTGACTGGTAGTTTTAAACTTTTCCCCGTGCATCTCTATGGCTCAAAAATTAGCACGGCAGACTTTAATGCTTACTGATGTTGATCTTCTTTATCTCTGAACTCTTGCTAAGGGGTATCGAAAAGAAACTGCATACAGTACATCAGGCTTTACGAATTATTAGTGTATGAGCTGCTATAGATATTTGATTGTCGTTCCATTTCGCATTGCTCGGCCTAAGAGAGAATTCGCTCAACGCTGCTCAATGGTACTTTCACTACGATTTCGCGTTGCAGTAATTTAAGAAGAAGTAATACACGCTCATCTCCATTTCGCTCCATGAAAATGGCCTCGATCTCCTGGAAGTTCGGATCGTGTAGTCTGACTCGGTCGCCAGCCACCAATAGCGGCTTGGCTAGGGGCTCTGCGTACAATAGCTTGTTAATTACTGTGGAAGGTACAGATGTCGGTCGGCCACCGAAATTGACAACCTGCGTCACACCACGTGTAGAGCGAATAGGCAGCCAATTGTCCTCCAATCGATCAAGTTGGATGAACAGATAACCAGGAAATAGTGGCTCGCTTATCTGTTGCAGCTTTCCTTTCTGCAATCGCTCTATTTGGTGCATAGGAAGCAGGCACCGGTATCCCTGCCTTTCGAGGTTCTCAAGTGCGCGCATGTCCTGGCGTGGCTTGCACTGAATCAGGTACCACTGCTTTCCGGTTGCGTCCGGCATGTTTCCCTCTTTGCAGGTCTGACTACACCTGCTGCTTCTCGATGCCCACCTGCGCAGGAGCGACGAATCCATACAAGGGGCCCGTCCATGGCCCGCTGTAGTGATCAGGCTTTATCCGATTTGTACTCGTAATGGTAGTAGCCGTAGCCGCCATAGCCGTAGTAGGCCGAGGCGCGCTTTTCCACACCGTTGAAGATCGCGCCTTTCAGCTCGATGCCGTTCTGCGCAAAGCGGCGGATGGTCAATTCGATCTCCCGCGCCGGGTTCAGGCCGAAGCGAGTGACGATCAAGCTGGTGCCGGATTGGCGGCCAACGATGGCGGCGTCAGTCACTGCCAGCAGCGGCGGGGTATCCAGGATCACCAGGTCGAACTGCTGGCTGGCTTCTTCGAGGAAGGCCGTGAAGTTGGGGTGCATCAGCAGTTCGGACGGGTTCGGCGGGATCTGGCCGCGTGGGATGAAGTAGAAACCCTCGATTTCGGTGGTGCGTACGGCAGTGTTGAAGTCGCAACGCTTGACCAGGACATCGGAGAGACCATTCTCTTCGCCGCTGTTGAGCACCTTGTGCAGGTAGCCCTTGCGCATATCCACGTCCACCAGTAGTACGCGCTGGCCGGTCTGGGCAATGACGGCTGCAAGGTTGGAGGAAACGAAGGTCTTGCCCACCGCCGGGCTGGGGCCGGAAATCATCAGGCGGTTGTTGCCGGCTTCCAGCATGGCGAAATGCAGGCTGGTGCGCAGGCTACGCAGGGATTCGATGGCGAGGTCGGTAGGGTGGCTCATGGCGAGCAGTGGAGCCGCTTTGGCGGCGCGTCCACGGCCTTTATCCCGCTTGTCTTCCTCTGCCTTCTGCAGAACGCTGTAGGGAATCGAGGCATAGACCGGCAGCCCAAGCTGCTCGATGGCGTCTGGTGTTTCGATACCGCGGTTCAGTGCCTTGCGCAGCAGGACCAGGCCGACGGCAAAGAACAGGCCCAGCAGCGTGGCTACCAGGACAATCATGGCTTTCTTGGGCTTGACCGGCTTGGTGATATCCACATCCGCGGTATCGATGATGCGCACGTTACCTACGGCGCCGGCACGCATCACGTCCAGTTCCTGTGCCTTGTTCAGCAGTTGCGTGTAGATGGCGGTACTGACTTGTACGTCGCGAGTCAGGCGCAGCAGTTCCTGCTGGGTTTCCGGCAGGCCTTCTACCCTGTGCGACAGCCCATTCTGCTTGGAGGTAAGTTCACCGATCTGCTTCTGCAGGGCTTGGTAGGCCGGATGCTGGCGGGTGAACTTGCGGTCCATTTCTGCTTGCTGCAGCTTGAGCTCGGAAATGCTGGTATCCAGAGCGACTATCTGGTCCAGCAGAGCCTTGGTTTCCAGGCTTATGTCAGCCGACTTGGCACGAGTCTGATAAGCGCTCAGGGCATCTTCGGCCCTTTCCAACTCGCGGCGCACATCGGGTAGTTGGCCACGCAGGAATTCCAGGCTGGAAGCTGCTTCGGCGGACGCGCGTTCAACATTCTGGCGGACATAGAGCTTGCTGATCTCATCCAGAACCTGGAGGGCGCGCGCCGGTTCGTCATTTTCCAGCGACAGGCTGATGATGCCAGACTCTTTGCCGGTCTCACCCACGTTCAGGTTGTCCTGGTAGCGCAGGATGGTGGTCAGGCGGCGCTCTCGCACTACGTCAAAATGGGTGCCCGGATTGGCGTGCAGCGATTCGACCTGGATTTTCACACCGTGCCGGTCATAGGCTTCCCCCACCTTGCCTTCGACCAGAACATTGTCATCATCGTCCAGCAGGGTGTAGGAACCACTCTCTCCTGCGATCAGAGTGAGGTCCTTTTCCAGCAATGCAGTCGGCACATCGAGCTGGAAGACCTTCAGTTCCTCGCCACCCCAGCCAAAACGGCTCAGGCCGAACAGCGGCGATGCGACTTCATCCGGGGTTTCCGGGCGGAAGTGCCGGGCCAGGAAGCCACCAATCAGCGGAAACCGCGACGGCTCCACCACGATATTCAGCTTGAGGTTATCCACCGCCTTGCCGATGACCGTACGCGAAGTCAGCAGTTGAATCTCGGTAATAGCTTCCGACTGCGCCCCCAGTAGATCCCCCATATCCGACAGACCCGGGATGCTGGGCTTCTTCGGCTCCACCTGCACGATCGCATCCGATCGGTAGATCGGCGTCGCCAGCAGCGCATAAGCAACACCCACGGCCATGAAGCCCGCGGTGATGCCGGCGATCAGCCATTTGTGGTCGATCAGGGTGCCGAGCAGACCTAGCAGGTCGATCTCGTCATCGTCTTTGTCGTGGATGGCTACCGGGGCTTGCTGCTGCATGGGCGTGCTTCTTTTACTTCTTCGTCAGTGAGGCTTAGCGGGTTGGGCGAATACGTTTGGCCCAGGCGTCGACGCCTTGTTCGATCAGCGCGTAGGCGTGCTCGAACACGGCTGTGCTCTGGCGGTAGGGGTCGGGAATTTCTCGGTCGTCCTGCCACTTGCCGAGCAGGAAGGTCTTGCCGCGGGATTCAGGGGCGATCTGGCTGACGCCTTGCAGGTGGCGCTTTTCCATGACCAGGACGAGGTCGGATTCGCGCAGCAAGCTGGAGGTCAGTTGGCGGGCGCTGTGCTCGTGCGGCTGCTCGCCGTGTTGCTGGAGGACGGCGAGAGCGTGGCTTTCGATGGGCTTGTCGACCAGGGCGCCGAGGCCGGCGGAACTCACCTGGATATCGCTGCCGGCCAGGCGCTGGCGCAGCAGATGTTCTGCGGTAGGACTACGGCAAATGTTACCGACGCAGACGACCAATATCCTTTTGAACACGGGAACGTTCCTTGATCCTACAGATATGTATGTATGAAAGCGGGGAAATGTAAGAGCCGCGGCACCCTGAGTCAAGGCTCACAGCCCTTCTGTGACGGGGTTCAGGCTTTTGAAGTCATGGCGTATTGCTATGAGTGCGCGGGTTTTGACGGGGGCCGACCGCTTGTCGTCTGGCGGCCCCCGGGGGATTGGAAGATCAGGGGGCGGGGGCTGGGGTTTCTTCCTGGGACGGGCGTTCGAGCGCCACCTGCCGAATCGACAACCGGATCTCCGCCGGCAACACGCGCTTGGCCGCGCCTTCGACCACTTCGCCCAGTTTCTCGTGGTAGCTCAGCTTGCCTTCTTCATCCTTGCGCAGCACACGCTGGTCGAGCAGGGCCTGGATGAAGTTGCGGAACAGCGTCTTGTCGAAGAACTCCGGGGCGTTCAGGCCGTGGAGAATGGACAGGCGCTGGGCCATGACGGTGCACAGGTTTTCCAGTTCCTCGGCGCTGAGCTGGCGTTGCCCGGCGTTGAGCAGCAGGGCGATGGCCATGTAGAAGCGCTGCAGCGTCTGGGTGATGGCGCGGGCGAGCAGGGTCAGCAGCACGTATTCTCGCGAGCTGGGCGCCGGGCGCACGTAGGCGTCGCCGTCCTGCTTCAGCAGGTTCTGTTCCACCAACGCGGCCAGCCATTGGTCGACCACGGCGTCGAGCTGGTCCAGGTCCCAGCGGATGAACAGTTCCTGTTGCAGGAAGGGGTAGAGCGCGCGGGTGTAGTTGAGCAGCTGTTCGCGGCTGATCCGTGCGTTGCTCTGGAAGAAGCTGGCGATCAGCGCCGGCAGGGCGAATACGTGCAGGACGTTGTTGCGGTAGTAGGTCATGAGGACGGCGTTCTGCTCGTCCAGGTAGAGGATACGGCCCAGGGCGTCCTTCTGTTCGGCGAGCAGGTTCATGCTCTTCACGTATTCGATCAGCGCCTTGCCGTCGCCGTCGGGCAGGGTGGCGCTGGGCGAGTAGGGCACCTTGCGCAGCAGCGCCAGGTACAGGTCCAGCACGCGTTCCAGGGCGCGTTCGTCCAGGGCCAGGCGGCTGGTGGAGAGCAGCGCCAGGGCCACCAGGTTGACCGGGTTGATCGCCGCCGCGTCGTTGAGGTGGCGGGCCACTTCGCGGGCCAGCTGGTTGGTGGCTTCCGGCAGCCAGGCCGGGCGGTATTCCGGGCCGAGTTCCTGCTTGCGCCAGCCGGGCTCGTGCTGTTCGAGGAAGCTGTCCAGGTGGATCGGCTCGCCGAAGTTCACCCACACCTGGCCGAAGCGCTGGCGCAGCGCGCCCACCACCTTGAACAGGTCGAAGATGGATTCCTTCTTCTTCGCCGCGCCGCGCAGCTCGCCCAGGTAGGTGCGGCCTTCCAGAACGCGTTCGTAGCCGATGTACACCGGCACGAAGACGATCGGCCGGCGCGAGTCGCGCAGGAAGCTGCGCAGGGTGATGGCGAGCATGCCGGTGCGCGGGTGCAGCATGCGCCCGGTGCGCGAGCGCCCGCCCTCGACGAAGTATTCGGTGGAGAAGCCGCGGCTGAACAGGGTGTGCAGGTATTCGTTGAACACCGCGGTGTACAGCTGGTTGCCCTTGAAGCTGCGGCGCATGAAGAAGGCCCCGCCGCGGCGCAGGATGGAGCCGACCACCGGCATGTTGAGGTTGATGCCGGCGGCGATGTGCGGCGGCGTCAGGCCGTTGCGGAACAGCAGGTAGGACAGCAGCAGGTAGTCGATGTGGCTGCGGTGGCAGGGCACGTAGACGATCTCGTGGCCCTGGGCGACGTCCTGCACGCGCTCGATGTGGTTGACCCGCACGCCTTCGTACAGCTTGTTCCAGAACCAGGTGAGGGTGACTTCGAGGAAGCGTATCACCGGGTAGGACACGTCCGCGGCGATCTCGTTGGCGTAGCGCAGGGCCAGGGCCTCGGCCTTTTCCGTGGAGAGGTGCTGCGTCTCGACCTCTTCCTGGATGGCCTGGCGCACCAGGGGCGCGCGCAGCAGGCCCTTGACCAGGGTGCGGCGGTGCGAGAGGTCCGGGCCGATGACCGCGGTCTTCTGGTTGCGGAAGTGCACCCGCAGGATGCGCTGGACCATGCGCTGGGTGCGCTCCTGGCCCTTGCCCTGGTCGACCAGCTCGCGCAGGTGGATGGGCGCGGAGAACTGCACGCGCGTCTTGCGCCCGAGGATGAGGATGCGCGCCAGCTTGCGCAGGCGCCCGGTCACCGCCCAGTTGTCGGCGAACAGCAGCTTCCAGGCGCTTTTCTCGCTGTCCGGCGACTGCCCCCAGAACACGCTGACCGGGACGATCTGCGCGTCGTCCACGCCGTTCTGGCCGATGGCCGCGAGCATGCGCACCAGCGCCGGCGGCGCGCCGCGCTTGTCCTGGCGGCCGAGCCAGTCGGGCTCCGGCGTCAGGTAGAAGAAGGCCGCCGGCTCGATGCTGCCGCCCACCGCCACGGGCATCACCGGGCGCGGCAGCCCGGCCTTGCGGCACTCCGTGTCGACTACCGCCAGGTCGCTCACCGAAGGCTGCTGCAGCACGTAGAGCACCGGTTTGCTGCGGTCGATCTTCAGGCTCAGGGACGACTGGTTGATGGTTTCCGAGCGCACCCAGAGGTAGAGCAGGCGGCGCAGGACGCCAAAGCCGAAGCGGCGGAACGGGTAACGGGGCATACGGGCTCGCAGGCAGTTGAACGGGGCTCGGTGGCGACCAAGCGGACGCTAGTGTGCCGCAACGCTACGGCAGGCAAAAGGGTGGGACGGCAGCCTGGAAGCATGCTATGACCTCCGCTCGGCCGCTTTCGGTGTAGGAACAGGACCGCATTCCTAAATAAATTTTCATGCACGGCGGTGTACTTTTTCGTCACAGTCTTCGCCTTGCACTGCCGTCCGTCGGTTCATATATTCCCGGCGGCATTTTGTGGGAGCTCGTCTGCCCCGTGTGTTCCGAGTTCGCGGCGGGCTCTTGGCGCAACGGTGAGAGATATGATCGAAATAAGCAGACTCACGAAGCGATTCGCGCAGCACACCGCGGTGGACGACCTGTCGTTCAGTGTGCAACCGGGGGAAGTCCTGGGCTTTCTCGGCCCCAACGGCGCCGGCAAGTCCACCACCATGAAGATGCTCACCGGGTTCCTCGCGCCCACCTCGGGCACCGCGAGCATCCATGGCTTCGACATCCAGACGCAGACCCTCCAGGCCCAGCGCCTGATCGGCTACCTGCCCGAGGGCGCGCCCTGCTATGGCGACATGCGCGTGCGTGGCTTCCTCGAGTTCATCGCCGAGGTGCGCGGCTACCGCGGCGCGCAGAAGCGCGAGCGGGTGGCGCGGGTGGTCGAGCAGCTGGAACTGGAGAGTGTCCGCGAGCAGTCCATCGAGACCCTCTCCAAGGGCTTCAAGCGCCGTGTCGGCGTGGCCCAGGCGATCCTCCACGACCCGCGGGTGCTGATCCTCGACGAGCCCACCGACGGCCTGGACCCGAACCAGAAGCACCAGGTCCGCGAGCTGATCCGCGGCCTGGCCCGCGACCGCATCGTCATCATCTCCACCCACATCCTCGAAGAGGTCACCGCGGTCTGCACCCGCGCGGTAGTGATCGCCAATGGCCGCCTGCTGGCCGACGGCACGCCCTTCGAGCTGGAAAGCCGCTCGCGCTACCACCAGGCGGTGACCCTGGTCGCCGACGGCGAGCTGGACCGCGCCGCCCTGGCCGCGTTGCCGGGCGTAGCGGCCTTGGAGGAAAACCCGCTGGAACACAGCCTGACACTGCTGGCCAGGCCCGGCGAGGTGATCTTCCCGCAGGTGAATGCGCTGATCGCCGAGCGTGGCTGGCGCATCCGCGAACTGGACGTGGAGCGCGGCCGCCTCGACGAGGTGTTCCGCAGCCTGACCAGGGGGGAGGCGGCATGAAGCAGTTGCCGGTGGTCTTCAAGCGCGAGCTGGCGAGCTACTTCGCCACCCCGCTGGCCTACGTGTTCATCGTCATCTTCCTGGTGCTGTCCGGGGTCTTCACCTTCTACCTGGGCAATTTCTACGAGCGTAACCAGGCGGACCTGACGGCCTTCTTCAACTTCCACCCCTGGCTCTACCTGTTCCTCATCCCGGCGCTGGCCATGCGCCTGTGGGCCGAGGAGCGCAAGTCCGGCTCCATCGAGCTGCTGATGACCCTGCCGATCACCCGCTTCGAGGCTGTCACCGGCAAGTTCCTCGCCGCCTGGGTGTTCGCCGGCATCGCGCTGCTGCTGACTTTCCCCATGGTGCTCACGGTCAACTACCTGGGCGAGCCGGACAACGGCGCCATCCTCGCCGGCTACCTCGGCAGCTGGCTGCTGGCCGGCGGCTACCTGGCCATCGGCTCGTGCATGTCGGCGCTGGCGAAGAACCAGGTGGTCGCCTTCATCCTCGCCGTGGTGATGTGCTTCGTGTTCATCGTCAGCGGCTTCCCCCTGGTGCTCGACGCCTTCAACGCCTGGGCCCCGCAGTGGCTGCTGGATGCGGTGGCCTCGATGAGCTTCCTGACGCGTTTCGATGCGATCAGCAAGGGCGTCATCGACCTGCGCGACCTGCTGTTCTTCGCCAGCCTGATCGTCGCCTGGCTCGCCGCCACGGCGGTGGTGGTCGACCTGAAGAAAGCCGATTGAGGAAGCCCGCATGAAGAAACTGATGTATTCCGCCGCCGGGCTGCTGGTCATCGCCTTGCTGTTCCTGGCTTTCAACCTGGTGTCCGGGCTGGCCTTCACCGGCGCGCGCCTGGACCTGACGCAGCAGAAGCTCTACACCATCTCCGATGGCACCAGGAAGGTGCTGGGCTCCATCGGCGAGCCGATCAACCTGTACTTCTTCTTCTCCGACAAGGGCAGCAAGGACCTGGTCCCGCTGCGCAACTACGCCAAGCGCGTGGAGGAACTGCTCAAGGCCTACGAGCGCGAGGCCGACGGCAAGATCCGCCTGCACGTCATCGACCCGCAGCCGTTCTCCGAGGAGGAGGACAAGGCCGCCGAGTTCGGCCTGCAGGCGGTGCCGCTGAACCAGGGCGGCGACACCCTGTACTTCGGCCTGGCCGGCACCGATGCCCTGGACAACATCCAGGTGATCCCGTTCTTCCAGCCGGACCACGAGGCGTTCCTGGAGTACGACCTCAGCCGCCTGGTCAACGCCCTGGCGCACCCCAGGCGGCCGGTGGTGGGCGTGCTCAGCACCCTGCAGATGACCGGTGGCTTCGACATGCAGACGCAGCAGCCCAGCTCGCCCTGGATGCTGCTCGACGAGGTGCGCCAGCAGTTCGACCTGAAGAGCCTCAAGCCCGACGTCGACGCCATCCCGGACGATGTCAGCGTGCTGCTGCTGGTGCATCCCAAGCACCTGCCGCAACAGACGCTCTACGCCATCGACCAGTTCGTGCTGCGCGGCGGCAAGCTGCTGGCCTTCGTCGACCCCTTCAGCGAGGCCGACAAGTCCTCGCCCATGGCCGCGCTGGATGGCCCCGGCGACCAGGCCTCGGATCTCGAGCCGCTGTTCAGGGCCTGGGGCGTGCAACTACTGCCGGGCAAGGTGCTCGGCGACGCCAGCTACGCCATGTCGGTGAGCATGGGCCAGGGCCAGCGCGCGGCGCATCACCCGGCCTGGCTGAACCTCGACGCCAAGGCGCTGGACGCCAACGACGTGGCCACCGCCGGGCTGGAGAACCTGACCCTGGCCACCGCCGGCATCCTCGAACCGCTCAAGGACGCGAAGACCCGCTTCACCCCGCTGATCCAGAGCTCGGCGCAGGCCATGCCCTTCGACGCCCGGCGCTTCGCCACCCTGCGCGACCCCGGCGAGCTGATGGCCCAGCTCAAGCCCACCGGCCAGCGCTACGTCATGGCCGCGCGCATCCAGGGCCCGGCGCAGAGCGCCTTCCCCAATGGCATCGAGGGCCGCAAGGACGGCTTGAAGAGCGCCGACAGCATCAACGTCATCGCCGTGGCCGACACCGACCTGCTCACCGACCGCATGTGGGTGCAGGTGCAGGACTTCTTCGGCCAGCGCGTGCCGCAGCCTTGGGCCGACAACGCCAGCTTCGTGATCAACGCGCTGGACAACCTGGCCGGCTCCGACGCGCTGATCAGCGTGCGCTCGCGCGGGCGCTTCAGCCGCCCGTTCACCGTGGTGGACGAACTGCAGCGCCAGGCCGAGACGCGCTTCCGCGAGAAGGCCGACGCGCTCAAGCAGCGCCTGGCCGACACCGAGCAGAAGCTCGCCGCGCTGCAGAACCCCGACCCGGGCAAGGCCCTGGAGCTGACGCCGGAGCAGCAGAGCGCGATGCAGCAGTTCATCCAGGAGCGCGTGCGCATCCGCAAGGAGCTGCGCGACGTGCAGTTCCAGCTCAACGCGGATATCGAGTCCCTCGGCCGCACCCTGAAGATCGTCAACATCGCCGCCGTGCCGCTGCTGCTGACCCTGGGCGTGCTCGCCCTGTGGTGGTGGCGCCGCCGGCGCCAGGCCTGAGGAGGCGGCCATGCAGCGCAAGAGTCTGATCCTGCTGGTGGTCCTGGTGGCGGTGCTCGGTGGCTTCTACGCCTGGCTGCAGCGCGAGCCGGCCCGCCTGGCGCCGCCGGCGGAGGTGCGCTATTTCCCGGGCCTGGACGTGCAGCAGGTGAGCGCGGTGACGGTGCGCCGCCCCGGCCAGCCGGACATCCGTGTGGCGCGCCAGGACGGGCGCTGGGTGATGCCGGCCAAGGCCGGCTACCCGGCGGCCGGGCGCCTGGTCGGCGACCTGCTGCATGATCTGGCGCTGGCGCGCAAGGTCGAGGCCAAGACCCGCGAGCCGGGCAACTTCGCCCAGCTCGGCGTCGCCGACCAGGGCGAGGGCGCCGCCGTGCGCCTGACCCTCGAACGCAGCACCGGCGCGCCGCTGGACCTGCTGGTGGGCAAGGCCGCGCAGCAGGGCGGGCGCCTGGTGCGCCAGCCCGGCGACGAGCAGGTCTGGCTGATCGACAAGGACCTGCGCCTGCCGCCCGACGAGCTGGACTGGCTGGACCGGCGCATCACCAGCATCCCCTTCGAGAAGATCGCCGAGGTGTCGGTGAGCTACCCCGGCGGGGAAACCCTGACGGTGTTCCGCGACAAGGCCGGCGAGCCCAACCTGCGGGTACGCCAGATGCCCGGGGACGCCAGGCTGGCCTACGAGTCCGTCGCCAACGGTATGGCCACGCCCTTCGGCGCCCTGACCTTCAGCGAAACGGCGCCGCTGGACCAGGTGCAGTTCAAGGGGCCGGCGCGGCTGAACCTGGCGCTCAAGACCCTCGATGGCGCCAGCCTGAGCGGGCGCGTGCTGGAGCAGGGCGGACAGAACTGGCTGCTGCTGGAGCGCATCGAGGGCTTCGCCGACGGCCAGATCCAGGCGCGCAAGGGCTGGGCCTACCGCCTCGAAACCAGTCAGTACGAGGCGCTGGCCCGGCGCCTGGCGGATTTCACCGCGAAGAAATCCTGAGGTATTCGAAAGGCCGGGCGGGTGAAGTGTTGCCCGGCAACTTTCGCCGCGGGTGTGCGGAAATGTGCGCTGCAGCACGCCGCTAATGACAAAACTTACAACTCCGTTACCTCGTCAAAGTGCACCAGGATGGCCCTGGAAGCCCCGTAAAATGGCACTTTGGCCGCATTGGTCACGGTGCTGGCACTGAGGCGAAAAAGTGCTTTCCAGCTGTAACTTTTGATTTATATACTCGGGAGCGCGGTCGTCATTGGGGCGTTATTCGAATTGCCCATCCAGCGGCGAAGGCCCTGGACGGTCAACGCGGACAACCCTCCGCCTGTCGAGCCGTTGCAGTCCTCATTCCCGGGGGCCACCCAAAAATAATAGCGAGTTGGAGAGTGTGGTAATGGCTGATCGTGAGGTCGGAACCGTCAAGTGGTTCAATGACGCCAAGGGTTATGGATTCATTCAACGCGACAGCGGTCCGGACGTTTTCGTCCACTACCGCGCCATTCGTGGCGAAGGTCACCGCTCCCTGGTCGAAGGCCAGAAAGTGGAGTTCTCGGTGATCCAGGGTCAGAAAGGCCTGCAGGCGGAAGACGTCTCCAAGGTCTGAGCCCCCGAAGACAAAGGCCCGTCGCGAGACGGGCCTTCGTTTTCCAGCCGGCGCCTGGCGCCCGGCTCTTCAGCAACGACGCCGCGCATCGCGCCAGCGTCGTTTTCGTGCTTCAGCCGGTTCGCCAGGTGATCTCGGCGACGCCCTCGGCGGTCACCTTCAGCCAGCGGTCGGCGTCTTCCTCGCCCTGTTCTTCGCTCCAGCCACCCGGTGCGCAGCGCACCTCCACGCCCAGCGCGGCGTTGGCCGCCCTGGCGCAGGCCAGGTCGTCGTCCCAGGGCGTGGCGTCGCTGTCGATGAACAGGCTGTGCCACTTGCCCACCGCCTGCGGCAGCCAGGTCAGCGGGATCATCCCGTTCGGGCTGTCGGCCAGGCACTTGAAGGTCTCGCCCTGGCGCCGCCACTCGCTGCAGGGGCCCAGCGCCTCGGCCAGCCAGGCGCCGACGGCGGCCTGGTCGGCGTCCTTCAGGTAGATCTCGATATCCGGTTGGCGCATGGGCGTCCTCGTCAGGGGGTTTGGCGTTCCAGCCAATCGTAGCGCACCGCCACCGTGACCTCGAAGGGCTCGGCGAGGATGCGCTCGCGGCGCTGCGGGTTGACCCGCCAGCCGTGGGGCGTCATCGCCAGCAGCGTTTCGCGGGCTTCGCGGCTGTCCAGGGCCAGGCGGAAATTCAGGCTTTCCGTATGGGCCAGGGCCAGGCTCGGCGGCAGGTCGGCCAGGTGCTTGTCGTCGACGTACTCGCGCACCTCGTCGTACAGGCGCTGGCGCAGTTCCAGCAGGTGGTCGCGGCCCGGGCCCAGGCGCAGCACGCCGCCGCCGGGGGCCAGCAGGCGCGCGGCCTCGTTCCAGTCGATGGGGCTGAACACGCTGGCCAGCAACTGGCAGCTGGCGTCGGCCAGCGGCACCCGGGCCATGCTGGCGACCATCCAGGTCAGCTGCGGGGCGCGGCGGCAGGCGGCTTTCACCGCCTCGCGGGAGATGTCCAGGGCGTAGCCGTCGCTATCGGGCAGGGCCTCGGCGAGCTGGGCGGTGTAGTAGCCCTCGCCGCAGCCGATGTCGAGCCAGCGCGCCGGCGCGCGTTCGGCGGCAAGCTCCGCCAGGCGCCGGGCCAGCGGGGCGTAGTGGCCGGCGCCGAGGAACTGGCGGCGGGCCTCGACCATGGCGGCGTTGTCGCCCGGGTCGCGGCTTTTCTTGTGCTGCACCGGCAGCAGATTCAGGTAGCCCTGGCGCGCGCGGTCGAAGCTGTGCCCGGCGGGGCACTTCACGCTGTTGTCGAGGTGTTCCAGCGGCGCCTGGCAGATCGGGCAGGTGAGCATCTCAGTCCTTGCGCTCCGTGCGCAGCGGGCTCAGCACGGTGAGCAGTGGCAGGCTGCGCTGGCGCAGGTTGAGCTGGTAGCTGCGCAGGGCGTAGCGCCGCTCCGGGGCCGGCACCGGCGGTGGGATGTCGGGTTGGGTGGCGGCCAGGCAGAAGCCTTTCTTCACGTCTTTCATGCCAGCAGCCGCACCAGGGTCTGGTAGTAGATTTCGCTCAGCAGGTCGAGGTCGCTGGCCAGCACCCGCTCGTTGACCTGGTGGATGGTGGCGTTGACCGGGCCCAGCTCGACCACCTGGGTACCCAGGGTGGCGATGAAGCGCCCGTCCGAGGTGCCGCCGGAGGTCGAGGGGGTGGTCTGCCGGCCGGTGACCGCCTGGATGCTGGCGGCCACGGCGTCGAGCAGCTCGCCCGGCTCGGTGAGGAACGGCAGTCCGGACAGCGCCCAGTCGATGTGCCAGTCCAGGCCGTGCTTGTCGAGGATGGCGGCGACGCGCTGCTGCAGCCCCTCCGGGATGGATTCGGTGGAGAAGCGGAAGTTGAACACCACCACCAGCTCGCCGGGGATGACGTTGGTGGCGCCGGTGCCGCCGTTGATGTTGGAGATCTGGAAGCTGGTCGGCGGGAAGAAGGCGTTGCCGTCGTCCCAGTGCTCGGCGGCCAGTTCGGCCAGGGCCGGGGCGGCCAGGTGGATGGGGTTCTTCGCCAGGTGCGGGTAGGCCACGTGGCCCTGCACGCCGCGCACCTTGAGGGTGGCGCCGAGGGAGCCGCGGCGGCCGTTCTTGACCACGTCGCCGACCAGGGTGGTGCTCGACGGCTCGCCGACGATGCACCAGTCCAGGCGCTCGTTGCGCGCGCGCAGGCGCTCGACCACGGCCTTGGTGCCGTGCTGCGCCGGGCCTTCCTCGTCGCTGGTGATCAGGTAGGCGATGCTGCCGCGGTGGTCCGGGTGCTCGGCGACGAAGCGCTCGGTGGCGATGATCATCGCCGCCAGGCTGCCCTTCATGTCCGCCGCGCCGCGCCCGCAGAGCATGCCGTCGGCGTCGATCAGGGCGTCGAACGGCTGGTGCTGCCAGGCCTGCTCGGGGCCGGTGGGGACGACGTCGGTGTGTCCGGCGAAGCACAGCACCGGGCCTTCGCCGCCATCGCGGCCGGCACGGCGGGCCCAGAAGTTGTCCACTTCTTCGATACGCATCGGCTCCAGATCGAAGCCGCAGGCGGCCAGGCGCTGCATCATCAACTGCTGGCAGTCGGCATCGACGGGAGTGACGGAGGGCCGGCGGATCAGCTCGCAGGCGAGGGCCAGGGTCGGCGACAGGGACATGGGCAAGGCATCCAGGGTGAAACGGAAAAGGCGCACATCTTAAAGCAAAAGCGCGGGGACAGCGCGTCGTCTGGTCGCAGCGGTTTCCTTGGCAGGATGCGCGTAGGAGCGAAGAGTCCGTTCGCGAGCAAGCTCGCTCCTACGATGCCTCCGACTCCGAGCCCAACTGTAGGAGCGGGCCCTGCCCGCGATTTCGCGCGCAGGGCGCGCTCCTACAAGGAGCAGGGTGCGGGGGCGTAGGAGCGGATCTCATCCGCGAAACGCGCCGGGGTGTCCGGCTATCGCGGACAAGGTCCGCTCCTACCGTATGAGTGAGCATGGTTTTTCGTAGGATGGCGTTGAGCGAGGCGATGCCCATCGCCATGACCGCATGGGTATCGCCAAGGCTCAACCCATCCTACGAAAATCGCCTGGCCGTTCAGCCCACCTGCTCGGAACCGCTCAGCGCCTCTTCCTCGCGCGGGCGCGGCAGCGAGGAGAGCAGGGCCATGATCAGCGCCGCCAGGTATGGCAGCGACTGCACCAGCAGCATCACCACCCAGAACATCAGGTCCGGGCTGGGCACGCCCTGCACCAGGACTATGCCCAGGGCGGCGCCCCACAGCAGGAGCATGATGAAGACTTCCTCGCGGGCTTCCGCCAGGGCCACCAGCAGGCCGTGGCTTGCGCGCATCTTCGGCGTGCGGAAGAACGGGATGGAGCGGGTGACGAAGCCGTACAGCACCGCCTTGGCGATGGTGTGCGACAGCGACAGCCCGGCCAGCGCGGCGAACAGCGCGTCGCGCAGGTTCACGCCCACGGTGCGGCGGTAGAGGAAGAGGATCTTGCCGACCTTGAAGGCGAACAGCGTCAGCGGCAGGATCGCGAAGATCAGCAGCGGCGGGTCGACGCGCTTGGGCACGATGATCATCGCCGCCGACCAGAGCAGCGCGCCGAGGGTGAAGAAGATGTTCATGCCGTCGGCGATCCACGGCAGCCAGCCGGCGACGAAGTGGTAGCGCTGGCCACCGGTCAGCTTGCTGCCGTCCGGGCCGCGGCCGCGCAGCAGGGCATCGGTGTGGCGCTTCATGATCTGGATGGCGCCGTAGGCCCAGCGGAAGCGCTGCTTCTTGAAGTCGATGAAGGTGTCGGGCATCAGGCCCTTGCCGTAGCTGCGCTCGAAGTAGGCCGCCGAGAGGCCGCGCTCGAACACCCGCAGGCCCAGCTCGGCGTCCTCGGTGATGCACCATTCGGCCCATTTCAGCTCGTCCAGCACCTGGCGCCGGACCATGGTCATGGTGCCGTGCTCGATGATCGCGTCGCGGTCGTTGCGGGTGACCATGCCGATGTGGAAGAAGCCCTTGTACTCGGCGTAGCACAGGCGCTTGAAGGCGCTTTCGTGCTGGTCGCGGTAGTCCTGCGGCGACTGCACCACGGCGATCTGCGGATCGGCGAAGTGCGGCACCATGTGCTTGAGCCAGTCCGGCTCGACGCAGTAGTCGGAGTCGATCACCGCGATGACTTCGGCGTCGGGCGCGACGAACTGCAGCGCGTAGTTCAGCGCGCCGCCCTTGAAGCCGGCCAGGGGCGCCACGTGGAAGAAGCGGAAGCGCGGGCCGAGCAGTTCGCAGTGGGCCTGCACCGGCTCCCACACGGCCGGGTCCTTGGTGTTGTTGTCGATCACCAGGACCTCGAAGTCCGGGTAGTCGAGCCTGGCCAGGGCGTTCAGCGTCTCCTTGAGCATCTCCGGCGGCTCGTTGTAGCAGGGCACGTGGATGGAGACCTTGGGCCGGTAGGCCTCGGCGTCGGTGACCGGCAGGAACAGGCGGCGGCGCTTGCGCGTCCACACCGCCTCGGCCAGCTCGTGGGCCTCGGTGAACAGCACTATCACCACGCCCAGCGCGCCTATGCCCAGCAATACGCCGACGGTGATGCTGAACCAGGTGCTGTACTGCTGGCTGTAGTCGTAGCCGATCCACACCAGGATGGACGCGCAGACGAACGAGACCACGGCGAGGAAGGTCCGCCCGCGCTGGCGCAGGGCGCTGCTGTCGATCAGCAGCAGGGTGAAGGTGAGCAGCGCCAGCACCACCGAGGCGATGGCCAGCACGCGCCACTTGGGAATGGCCACCACCGGGCCCTGGAAGTTGAACTTGGGCTGGCGCGCGGCGTTGAACACGCCCCAGTAGGCGCCCACCGAGCCTTCGTCGGTGTATTTCCATGGCTGGTCGAAGGCCTCGACCACGAAGTAGTTGTAGCCCTTCTTGTTCAGCGCGTTGGTCAGCTCGCGCAGGTAGATGGCCTGGTCCGCCTGGGTGGCGGTGGCGCCGCCACGCATGCGGCCGTTGCTGGGCCAGCCGACCTCGGCCAGCAGCAGCGGTTTTTTCGGAAACTTCAGGCGCAGGTCGCGGGCGCGGTCGAGGACGAACTGCACCGAGTCCTGCATGGGCACGAACTCCCAGTAAGGCAGCACGTGGGCGGCGATCAGGTCGACGTGCTGGGCCAGTTCCGGGTACTTCTCATAGATGTGCCACTGCTCGGCGGTGGTCACCGGCACCTTCACCGCGGCGCGGACACGGTCGATGTAACCGATCAACTGGTCCTTGGTGACCTCGCGGCGGAACAGCGCCTCGTTGCCGACTATCACCCGCACCACGCTGCGCGAGCGGTTGGCGATCTCGATGCCGCGGGCGATCTCCGCCTCGTTCTCGGCCTCGTCGGCGCTGATCCAGATGCCCAGGCTGACGCGCATCCCGTACTCCTCGGCGAGGAAGGGGATGTCGGAAAGGCTGCCCTTGGTCGAGTAGGTGCGGATGTTCTCGGTCATCCGCGAGACCAGTTCCAGGTCCGAGCGGATTTCCTCGTCGCTGGGGAAGCGGCCGCTCTGCGGGCTCTGGTCCAGGCGGAAGGGCGAGAAGGAGAAGCCGGAGATGCTTTCCGGCCAGTCCGGCGCGCTCACCGGGCGGTTGTACAGGGCCCAGACGCCGGTGAGCAGGGCGGCCAGGGCGACCAGGACGACCAGGTTGAGGCCGAGTTTGCGTGATGGCATGGAGCGATCGGGTTCCTGTCGGTGTTTCGGAGCCGGGAACGGGTCGGCGCGCATCCTACCCCGCACCCCCCTGGGTGTATAGCTCCCGTCCGGCGCTCCGGGGCCGGCGTAGAATGTCCCGGGTAGCCGGCGCCGGCCTTGCCGGGCGTCAATTCGGCCGGTCCTGGCGCCCGCCTTCCTATAGAATGCCGGGCGTTTTTTGCGGAGACACTGTGATGGTAGTGGACGATCAGCGTTTCGGTGGCATCGCCCGCCTGTACGGCACCCGGGGCCTGGAGCGCCTGGCCGCGGCCCACGTGGCGGTGGTCGGCATCGGCGGCGTCGGCTCCTGGGCGGCCGAGGCGCTGGCGCGCAGCGGCGTCGGCGAGATTTCCCTGTTCGACCTGGACGACGTCTGCGTGACCAACACCAACCGCCAGGTCCACGCCCTGGAAGGCGCCGTGGGCAAGCCCAAGGTGGAGGTGATGGCCGAGCGCATCCGCGCCATCAACCCGGCGTGCAAGGTCCACGCGGTGGCGGACTTCGTCACCCGCGAGAGCATGGCCGACTGCATCACCACTGACATGGACTTCGTCATCGACTGCATCGACAGCGTGCCGGCCAAGGCGGCGCTGATCGCCTGGTGCAAGCGGCGCAAGATCCAGATCGTCACCACCGGCGGCGCCGGTGGCCAGGTCGACCCGACGCAGGTGCAGGTGGCCGACTTGAACAAGACCTTCAACGACCCGCTGGCGGCCAAGGTGCGCTCGCTGCTGCGCCGCGACTACAACTTCTCGCGCACGCCGGGGCGGCATTACAGCGTGCCCTGCGTGTTCTCCACCGAACAGCTGCGCTACCCCAAGCCGGACGGCAGCGTGTGCCAGGCCAAGGGGTTCGTCGGGGAAGGGGTGAAGCTGGATTGCGCGGGTGGTTTCGGGGCGGTGATGATGGTTACGGCCACCTTCGGCATGGCTGCGGCGGCCAGGGCTGTGGATAAGCTGGTGGCGGGGGCGCGGCGGCCTTCGGAGCGTAGCGCGGCTGGAAATCCCTCTTAACGCGAACGGTGCTCACCTGTTATCGAGGTGTTTGCTGTTACTCCGCTCCCTCTCCCTAACCCTCTCCCTGAAGGGAGAGGGGACTGTCCGTGCCAGCGGATATCTCGGCGTTTGCCGGCAACATCGGAGTAGCAGTGAGCGCCGTTAGTGCGCTTCACACCATACGGCCCCCTCTCCCTTCAGGGAGAGGGCTGGGGAGAGGGGACGGACTTCGATATCGCTCCGGAGTTGAGCTTGACTCGGTTGTTCGTGAGCAAGCTCGCTCCTACGAAACGAGTTCGCGCATGCGTTGGAGCAGCGCATTCAGGCCATTGCTGCGCGAGGGCGACAATTGCCGGCCCAGGCCCAGGTCGTTGAACCACTGGCCCAGGTCCAGTTGCGCCAGTTCATCCCCCGGCAGCCCCTGCACCCGCACCAGCAGCAGCGCGATCAGCCCGCGCAGCAGGCGCGCATCGCTGGTCGCGCGGAAGTGCCAGGCGCCGTCACGCTGTTCGGCCACCAGCCAGACCAGGCTTTCGCAGCCGTGGATGCGGTTGGCTTCGCTGCGTTCCAGCTCGTCCAGCGGTTCCAGCTTGTCGCCCCACTGCATCAGCAGGCGCGCGCGCTGTTCCCAGGAGGCTTGGCCGGCAAAGGCTTCCAGTGCCTGGCGGGCGGCTTCGGGCAGGCTCATCGCAGCAGTTCCAGGGCGCCGTCGAGGGCGCGGAAGAAACGCTCCAGGTCGGCGCCGTCGTTGTACAGGGCCAGGGATACGCGGATGGCGCCGGGCAGGCCCAGGCGCTTGAGCAGCGGCATGGCGCAGTGGTGGCCGGTGCGCACCGCCACGCCCTGCTCGGTGAGCAGATGGGCGAGGTCGGCGCTGTGCACGTCCCGCACCACGAAGCTGGCCAGCGCCGCCTGGGGTTCGCCCAGCAGGCGCACGCCGTCGCGGGCGCGCAGCCCGGCCAGCAGTTGGGCGTGCAGCAGGGCCTCGTGGGCGGCCATTTCCGCGGCGTCCTGGCGGGTCAGCCAGTCGAGGCTGGCGCCCAGGCCGATCACCGCGCCTATGGCCGGAGTGCCGGCTTCGAAGCCCAGCGGCGCCGGGCGGAAGTGCGCGCTCTGGTAATCGGCGTTCTGCACCATCTCGCCGCCGAACTGCCAGTGGCGCAGGCGCGCCAGCGCGTCCGCGCGGCCCCAGAGCAGGCCCAGGCCCTCGGGGCCGTAGAGCTTGTGGCTGGAGAACACGTAGAAGTCGCAGCCCAGAGCGGACAGGCTGTGCCGGCCATGGACCACGCCCTGGGCGCCGTCCACCACGCTCAGCGCGCCTTGCGCGCGGGCCAGGGCCAGCAGCTCCGGCAGTGGCTGCCAGGTGCCGAGCACGTTGGACAACTGGCTCACGGCGAGCAGGCGGGTGCTCGGGCCGATCAGCTGCCTGGCGGCCTCCAGGTCGATGACCCCGCGGTCGTCCAGCGGCAGCACCACCAGCTTCGCTCCGCGGCGCAGCGCCAGTTGCTGCCAGGGCAGCAGGTTGGCGTGGTGCTCCAGGGCGCTGATGGCGATCTCGTCGCCTTCGCCGAACAGTGGCTCCAGGCCGTAGGCCAGCAGGTTCAGGGCCTCGGTGGCGCCGTGGGTGAACACCAGTTGTTCCGGGCTGCCGGCGTCCAGCCATTGCGCCAGGCGTGTGCGCGTCGCCTCGAAGGCACGGGTGGCGCGTTCGCCGGGAAGGTGCTGGGCGCGATGGACGTTGGCCGCTCCGCTGGCGTAGTAGCCGGCCAGGGCGTCGAGCATGGCCTGGGGCTTCTGCGCGGTGGCGGCGCTGTCCAGGTAGGTCTGCTCCTCGGCTGCCAGCGCGGCGAGGGCAGGGAAGGCGGAGCGCCAGGGGGAAAGAAGCATGGCTGTAAGCCTGAAGCTGGAAGCTGGAAGCTGGAAGAGCCTTGTGCAGCCCGCTTCCGGCTTTTGGCTTCCAGCTTCCAGCTCTGACTTAGTTATGCGCGTGCAGCGCTTCGTTCAGCTCGATGGCGGTCTTGTTGGTCTTGCACTCCACCGCACCGGTCTGCGAGTTGCGGCGGAACAGCAGGTCCGGCTGGCCGGCCAGGTCGCGGCCCTTGACCACCTTGACCAGGTTGTTCTGGTCGTCCAGCAGCGCCACCTTGGTGCCGGCGGTGACGTACAGGCCGGCTTCGACGATGTTGCGGTCGCCCAGCGGGATGCCGATGCCGGCGTTGGCGCCGATCAGGCAGCCTTCGCCGACGCTGATGACGATGTTGCCGCCGCCGGACAGGGTGCCCATGGTCGAGCAGCCGCCGCCCAGGTCCGAACCCTTGCCGACGAACACGCCGGCCGAGACGCGGCCTTCGATCATGCCCGGGCCTTGGGTGCCGGCGTTGAAGTTGACGAAGCCTTCGTGCATCACGGTGGTGCCTTCGCCGATGTAGGCGCCCAGGCGCACGCGGGCGGTGTCGGCGATGCGCACGCCGGCCGGGACCACGTAGTCGGTCATTTTCGGGAACTTGTCCACCGAGAAGACTTCCAGCAGCTTGCCCTTCAGGCGCGCTTCGAGTTGCAGCTCGGCCAGTTCGGCCAGGTCGATGGCGCCGATGTTGGTCCAGGCCACGTTCGGCAGCAGCGGGAAGATGCCCGACAGGTTGACGCCATGGGGCTTGACCAGGCGGTGCGAGAGCAGGTGCAGCTTCAGGTAGGCCTCGGGAGTGGAGGCGGGGGCGGCGTCTTCGGCCAGCAGGGTGGCGACCAGCGGCTTCTGGCTTTCGGCCAGGCGGTTGAGCAGGGCGGCCTGGGCCGGGGCGATGGTCTTCAGCGCGTCGGCCAGTTGGTAGGCCTGCTGGTTGCTGAAGGCAATGGCCTGGTTGCCGTTCTCGTAACCGAGGATCGGCGCGACGGCGGCGACCAGCTCGGCGGCCGGGTTCAGCAGCGGTTGCGCGTAGAAGACTTCCAGCCAGGCGTCCTGGCGGTTCTGGGAGCCGACGCCGAAGGCCAGGCTGAAGAGGGATTGGGACATGTGTGGTTCCTCGAAAAAACGGTAAAAAAAGTATCAGGCCAGCGCGGCGGCGTAGGCGTCGGGCTTGAAGCCGACCAGGGTGCGGTCGCCAAGGTCCAGCACCGGACGCTTGATCATCGACGGCTGGGCGAGCATCAGCTCGATCGCGCGGGACTCGTCGAGGTCGGCTTTCTGCGCCTCGTCGAGCTTGCGGAAGGTGGTGCCGGCGCGGTTCAGGACCGTCTGCCAGCCATGCTCGGCGCACCATTGTTCAAGGTGCGCGCGGTCTATTCCGCTAGTCTTGTAGTCGTGGAAGGCATAGTCGACGCCGTGTTTCTCAAGCCAGGTGCGGGCTTTCTTCATGGTGTCGCAGGCCTTGATTCCATAGATGGTCCGCTGGGTCATGGGCGGCGCTCCTCGTCGTTCCTTTGGCAAGCGCGGGATTATGCCATTTTCCCGTGAACTTGCGGGGGCGGGGAGGGCGGGACGATTCTTTTGCGATTGCAATAGTCTATTGCTCGCCCGGGGGCTGATGGAGAGCGTCTCTGGATGTTCAAATGGGGCGCCGCGAACTGGCGACTGGGAGATCGTCGATGCAAACCGTTTATACCGTGCTCATCCTGCTGCTGGTGGTCGGGGGCACGCGCCTGCTGGCGCAACTGCTGCCATTGCCGCTGCCGCTGATCCAGATCGCCTCGGGGGCGGTCCTGGCCTGGCCCAGCCTGGGGTTGCACGTGGCGCTGGACCCGGAGTTGTTCATGTTCCTGTTCATTCCGCCGCTGTTGTTCGCCGATGGCTGGCGCATGCCCAAGGGCGAGTTCTGGCAGATGCGCTGGCCGATCCTGACCATGGCCTTCGCCCTGGTGCTGTTCACCGTGGCTGGCGGTGGCGCCTTCATCCATCTGCTGATTCCCGAGATTCCCTGGGCCGCCGCCTTCGCCCTGGCCGCGGTGCTGTCGCCCACCGACGCCCTGGCGGTATCGGCGATCGCCCAGAACCGCCTGCCGCGGCGGCTGATGCACGTGCTGCAGGGCGAGGCGCTGATGAACGACGCCTCGGGCCTGGTGGCCTTCAAGTTCGCGGTGGCCGCGGCCATGACCGGCGCCTTCTCGCTGCTCGACGCCAGCCTGAGCTTCCTCCTGGTGGCGATTGGCGGCCTGGCCTGCGGCGTGGTGCTGAGCTGGCTGCTGGGGCGCATCCGCGCCTGGATGATCCGCCGCGGCTGGGACGACCCGGCCACCCACGTGGTGCTCATGCTGCTGTTGCCCTTCGCCGTCTACATGGTCGCCGAGGAGCTGGGCGTCTCCGGCATTCTCGCGGCGGTGGCGGCGGGCATGATGCAGAGCTGGACCGACCTGCTGCCGCGGCAGACCCATACCCGCGTGCTCAACCGCAGCGTCTGGTCGATGCTGGAGTTCGCCTTCAACGGCGTGGTGTTCCTGCTGCTGGGCCTGCAACTGCCGGACATCCTCAAGTCGGTGACGCACCACGCCGGCGACAGCCTGTGGCGTTCCTCGCAACTGCTGTTCTACGTGCTGGCGGTGTACGCCGTGCTGATCCTGCTGCGTTTCGCCTGGGTCTGGTGCTACTGGAAGCTGTCTCTGCGCTTCGAGCGCTGGTGGGGCATCGAGCTGGGCGGCAAGCCCGGCGAGCCGGTGCTGCGGCTGTCGGCGATCTCGGCGCTGGGCGGGGTGCGCGGGGCGGTGACACTGGCCGGCGTGCTGTCGGTGCCGCTGCTGCTGGGCAGCGGCGAGGCCTTCCCGCAGCGCGACCTGATCATCTTCATCGCCGCCGGGGTGATCCTGGTTTCGCTGCTGGCGGCCACCCTGGGCCTGCCGGCCTTGCTCAAGGGGCTGCCGGTGGCCAGCAACGACCAGTCCGAGCTGGAGTACCGCTCGGTATGGCGGCGCACCGCGGTGGCGGCCATCCGCATGCTGGAGAAGGAGGAAATGCCGGCCGGCGAGAAGGTGGATGCCGAGGAGGCTGCGCGGTTGGCGGAGGTGAAGGCGCGGTTGATGGCCGAGTACCGCCAGCAGCTCGACCCGGCTCCGGACAGCGCCGAGGCGCGGGAGCGGGCGCGCAGCCTGGAGCTGGCCGACCAGGCCCTGCGCATCAAGGCGCTGCGCACTCAGCGCCTGGAGCTGTACCAGCTGCGCCGGGAGAACCTGGTGGACGACGAGACCATGCGCAAGGTGCTCGGCGACCTGGACTCCCAGGAGGCCTGGCTGACCAGCAAGGCGGGGCGGTGGGTGTAGGGCCGCTACAGGCGGCTCTGAGGTTGACCACGGCGCGGGCTGTGGCCCAGGTGGGGCGGCGTATAACCGCGAACGGTTATACGCCCTACGTCGCGGGTGGGCCTGGCGTAGGGCGGATAACGTTCGACGTTATCCGCCGTTTGGCCTTGGCTACAGGCGGCTCCGTAAAAGGCTCTTCGTAGGAGCGAGGGGGACGCCTAGTCCTTGCTCGCGAACGAACCCCCCAGCGGAGTCTGTTCGCGAGCAAGCTCGCTCCTACAGGGGCGGGGAGGGCGTTACCTGGCCTGGACGAAACGCTTGATTCGTTCGGCCGCTTCCACGCATTCCGCCAGCGGGGCGACCAGGGCCATGCGCACTCGGTTGGCGCCGGGGTTCTCGCCGTTCACTTCGCGGGACAGATAGGAGCCCGGCACCACGGTGACGTGCTGCTGGTCGAACAGGCCACGGCAGAACTCGGTGTCGGCGATGGGCGTTTTCGCCCACAGGTAGAAGCTGCCGTCCGGGCGCTGCACGTCGAGCACGCCGGCGAGGATGTCCAGCACCGCGGCGAACTTCTCGCGGTACAGGTCGCGGTTGGCGCGCACGTGGTCTTCGTCCTGCCAGGCGGCGATGCTGGCCAGTTGGGTCTGCACCGGCATGGCGCAGCCGTGGTAGGTGCGGTACAGGAGGAATTTCTTCAGCACCTCGGCGTCGCCGGCGACGAAGCCCGAGCGCAGGCCCGGCAGGTTGGAGCGCTTGGACAGGCTGTGGAACACCACGCAGCGCTTGAAGTCCGAGCGGCCCAGTTCGACGCAGGCGCTGAGCAGGCCGGGCGGCGGGTTCTGCTCGTCGAAGTACAGCTCGCTGTAGCACTCGTCGGCGGCGATCAGGAAGTCGTGCTCGTCGGCCAGGGCGATCAGCTTCTTCAATTCGGCGAGGGGGACAAGCGCGCCGGTGGGGTTGCCCGGGGAGCAGAGGAAGAGGATCTGGCAGCGCTGCCAGACGTCCGCCGGCACCGCGTCGAAGTCCGGATTGAAGCCGTTCCCGGCGCGGCAGGCCAGGTAGTGCGGTTGCGCGCCGGCCAGCAAGGCCGCGCCTTCGTAGATCTGGTAGAAGGGGTTGGGGCTGATCACCAGGCCGTTCTTGCTGCGGTCCACTACCGCCTGGGTGAAGGCGAACAGCGCCTCGCGGGTGCCGTTCACCGGCAGCACGTGGCGGGCGGCGTCCAGCCAGCCTGCGGGGACGCCGAAGCGGCGCTCGCACCAGGCGGCGATGGTTTCGCGCAGCGCCGGCAGGCCCAGGGTAGTCGGGTACACCGCCAGTTGGTCGAGGCTGTCGGCCAGGGCCTTGGCGACGAATTCCGGCGAGCGGTGCTTGGGCTCGCCGATGGACAGCGCGATGTGCGGCAGCCCGGCCGGCGGCTGGGCGCCGGCGAGCAGGGCGCGGAGCTTCTCGAAGGGGTAGGGCTGGAGCAGGTCGAGGTCTGGGTTCATGTGAATCGCTCGTCAGATGCTGATGCGGACCGGAACGGTTTCCTGGCCGTTGGCCTGTGAAAGCTGCTCGACCAGGGCCGCCTGCAGTCGCTTGCACAGGTCCGGGTCGGAGAGTGGCTGGTTGTGCGCGTCGGTGACGTAGAACACGTCCTCCACGCGCTCGCCGAGGGTGGCGATCTTGGCGTTCTGCACCGACAGGTCGAAGTCCAGGAACAGCCCACCGATGCGCGCCAGCAGGCCCGGGCGGTCGGGGGCGATGACCTCGAGCACGCTGACCTGGCGCGAGGCGTCGGTGGAAATGGTCACCAGCGGCGCGAAGGCGAAGTGCTTGAGCTGCCGGGGCACGCGGCGCTGGATGATGTTCGGGTAGTCGTCGGGGTTCTTCAGCGCGTCCACCAGGCCCTGGCGGATTTCGGCGATGCGCTGGGGATTGTCGCCGATCGAGCCGCCATCGGCGTCGAGCACTATGTAGGTGTCGAGGGTGAACAGGCTGGTGGAGGTGATGATCCGCGCGTCCTGGATGTTCAGGTTGAGCTGGTCCATCGCCGCCACGGTCACGGCGAAGAAGTCGTGCTGGTCGGCGGCGTAGATGAAGATCTGCGTGCCGCCCTCGAACTCGCGCTGGGTGGTTTCCTTGATCAGCACCAGCGGCGTGCCGTCGTCCGGGTGCTGGAGGATGGCCTCGGTATGCCAGGCCACGTCGGCGGCGCTGTGGCGCAGGAAGTAGTCGTCGCCCAGTTGGCTCCAGAGCTGCTCGGCGTCGTCCTGGTCGATGCCGTCGCGCACCAGGATGTCGATGGCCGCGCTCTGCGTCTGGCGGATCTGCTCCTCGCGGTCCAGCGGGTTCTCCAGGCCGCGGCGCAGGGCGCGCTTGGTCTCGGTGTAGAGCTGGCGCAGCAGGCTGGCGCGCCAGGAGTTCCACAGGCTCGGGTTGGTGGCGTTGATGTCGGCCACGGTGAGCACGTAGAGGTAGTCCAGGCGCGTCTGGTCGCCGACCAGTTGGGCGAAGTCGAAGATCACCTGCGGGTCGGAGAGGTCCTTGCGCTGCGCGGTGGTGGACATCACCAGGTGGTTCTGCACCAGCCAACTGACCAGTTGGGTGTCCCACTGCGGCAACTGGTGGCGCTGGCAGAACAGCTCGGCGTCCACCGCGCCCAGCTCGGAATGGTCGCCGCCACGGCCCTTGGCGATGTCGTGGTAGAGCCCGGCGAGGTAGATCAGCTCCGGCTTGGGCAGGCGCTCCATGATCTTGCTGGCCAGCGGGTACTTCTCGGCCATGTCCGGGCGCTGCAGCTTGCGCAGGTGCTTGATCAGGTTGAGGGTGTGGGCGTCCACCGTATAGATGTGGAACAGGTCGTGCTGCATCTGCCCGATGATCAGGCCGAACTCCGGCAGGTAGCGGCCGAGGATGCCGTAGCGGTTCATCCGCCGCAGGTTGCGATGGATGCCTTCGCGGCACTTGAACAGCTCGATGAACAGGCTGGTGTTGCGGATGTCGTGGCGGAAGTCGTCGTCGATCAGGTGCCGGCTGTCGCGCAGCAGGCGAATGGTGTCGGCGCGCACGCCCTTGATCGCCGGGTGCTGGGCCATCAGCACGAAGATTTCCAGGAGGGCGAAGGGGGTGCGCTTGAAGACGTTGGCGTTGGTCACCTCCAGGTAGCCGTCGCGGACCTGGAAGCGGCTGTTCAGCGGCGTCACCTGGCCGCCTTCGCCGGCGCGCAGGATGACTTCCTCGAAGTGCTGCATGATCAGGTCGTTCAGCTCGGAGACCGCCATCACCACCCGGTAGTACTTCTGCATGAAGCGCTCGACGGCCAGCTTGGCGTCGTTGTCCTGGTAGCCGAGCATCCCGGCGATGCGCCGCTGGTGGTCGAACAGCAGGCGGTCCTCGGCGCGCCCGGCGAGCATGTGCAGGGCGTAGCGGACCTTCCAGAGGAATTCCTGGCAGGAGGCCAGCACGCTGGACTCGCTTTCCACCAGGAAGCCTTCCTTGACCAGCGCGTGCAGGTTGAGGCTGCCGAAGTGGCGGCGGGCCACCCAGAGGATGGTCTGGATGTCGCGCAGCCCGCCGGGCGAGCCCTTCACGTTGGGCTCCAGGTTGTATTCGGTGTCGTTGTATTTGGTGTGGCGGTGGATCTGTTCCTTGCGCTTGGCCAGGAAGAACTGGCCGCTGGGCCACATCTGGCTGGTGGCCGTGGCTTCGAGCATGCGCTGGCGCAGGTGGTCGGGGCCGGAGATGGTCCGGCACTCCATCAGGTTGGTCACCACCGTCAGGTCGGCGCGCGCTTCCTCGGCGCATTCGGCCACCGAGCGCACGCTCTGGCCGACTTCCAGGCCGATGTCCCAGAGCAGGGTGAGGAAGCCCTCGATGGGCTCGCGGAAGACTTCCTGGTCCTCGCTGTCGAGCAGCACCAGGATGTCGATGTCCGAGTGCGGGTGCAGCTCGCCGCGGCCGTAGCCGCCCACCGCCACCAGTGCGATGTCGGCGTCCTCGCACCAGGCGAAGCGCTGCCAGGCCTGCTGCAGGATCTGGTCGACGAACCAGGCGCGGTCCTCGATCAGCCGGCGGATGTCACGGCCGCCGTTGAAGCGCGCGTCCAGCACCTCGTTGGCCTGGCGGATGGCTTTCTTGAAGGCGGGGATGGGGCTGGATTTGAGGGCCAGTTCCGCCTGGAACTGCCCAGGGTCGAACAACTCGGGATCCACCTGCGGCATGGCGGCCTTCCTGATTCTGGGATGGGGGGAGGGCAGGGGCAAGTCATCGTCCGGGCCTGGGGCGCGTGGCGCCAGGCCCGGCGAGGGTGCCGGGCCGGGATTTCTATGTTCTACCCAGCCGTCGGCGAGATTGCAACGCCGCTCACGCGCTGGTGCGCGGGAAGCTCTCGTCGTTGCGCAGGGTGAGGATCTCGTAGCCGTCGGCGGTCACCAGCACGGTGTGCTCCCACTGGGCGGAGAGCTTGCGGTCCTTGGTGATGGCGGTCCAGCCGTCGCCCAGCAGGCGGGTTTCCGGGCGGCCCTGGTTGATCATCGGCTCGATGGTGAAGATCATCCCTTCCTTGAGCTCCAGGCCGGTGCCGGCGCGGCCGTAGTGCAGCACCTGGGGCTCCTCGTGGAACACCTTGCCGATGCCGTGGCCGCAGTACTCGCGGACCACCGAGAAGCCGTTCTTCTCGGCGTACTTCTGGATCACCTCGCCGATGTCGCCCAGGCGCGCGCCGGGCTTGACCACGGAAATGCCCTTGTACATGCATTCCTGGGTGATCTGGCACAGACGGTCGGCCCACTCCGGGGTCTTGCCCACCAGGAACATCTTGCTGGTGTCGCCGTGGTAGCCGTCCTTGATGACGGTGATGTCGATGTTGACGATGTCGCCTTCCTTGAGCGGCTTCTCGTTGGGGATGCCGTGGCAGACGACGTGGTTGATCGAGGTGCAGATGGACTTGGGGAAGCCCTTGTAGTTCAGGGGCGCGGGGATGGCCTGCTGGACGTTGACTATATAGTCATGGCAGATGCGGTCCAGTTCGTCGGTGGTGACCCCGGGCTTGACGTGCTCGCCGATCATTTCCAGCACCTCGGCGGCCAGGCGGCCGGCGATGCGCATTTTCTCGATGTCTTCGGGCGTCTTGATGGTGACGGTCATTGGGATTTCCTGGGGCGGACGGCAAAAGCGATAGCTTACCATTTTCACGGGCGGCAGGCTCTATGGGGCTGGAGGCTGGAGGCTGGAGGCTGGAGGCTGGAGGCTGGAGGCTGGAGGCTGGAGCGAGGAGTGCCTGCTCTTGTAGGAGCGAGCTTGCTCGCGAACGGGACTCGCGCCTACGCCGTTCGCGAGCAAGCTCGCTCCTGCGAAAAGCGAAGAGCGGCGGTACGTCGTCCGGCTTCCAGCTTCTAGCCTCCAGCGGCTTTGTGTGATATAAAGCGCCCCGCTTTTGCAGGCTATGGCCTGCTCGAGCCTAACCCACACATGCATCGACACGATGACCTGGGTGCCTTCTCGCCACGTGCGGAGGGTTGGTCATTGGGATGCATGGAGGCCCAACCCGACTTATCGAGGAACTATCATGTCCCAAGTCAACATGCGCGATATGCTGAAGGCCGGTGTGCACTTCGGCCACCAGACCCGTTACTGGAACCCGAAAATGGGCAAGTTCATTTTCGGCGCGCGCAACAAGATCCACATCATCAACCTGGAAAAGACCCTGCCGCTGTTCAACGATGCCCTGACCTTCGTTGAGCGCCTGGCCTCGGGCAAGAACAAGATCCTGTTCGTCGGCACCAAGCGTTCCGCCGGCAAGATCGTTCGCGAAGAAGCCGCCCGTTGCGGCATGCCGTACGTCGACCACCGTTGGCTGGGCGGCATGCTCACCAACTACAAGACCATCCGTCAGTCGATCAAGCGCCTGCGCGAGCTGGAAACCCAGCAGCAGGACGGCACCTTCGACAAGCTGACCAAGAAAGAAGCCCTGATGCGCACCCGTGATCTGGAAAAACTGGATCGCAGCCTGGGCGGCATCAAGGACATGGGCGGCCTGCCGGACGCGCTGTTCGTGATCGACGTCGACCACGAGCGCATCGCCATCACCGAAGCCAACAAGCTGGGCATCCCGGTCATCGGCATCGTCGATACCAACAGCAGCCCGGACGGCGTCGACTACGTCATCCCCGGTAACGACGACGCCATCCGCGCCGTGCAACTCTACCTGGGTTCGATGGCCGAAGCCGTACTGCGCGGCCGTCAGAACGCCCAGGGCGGTGCCGACGAGTTCGTCGAAGAAGCGCCGGCCGAATCCGCCGAAGGCTGATTCCGGGACGTCCAGACGTCCAGCGGTGCGCAAAAAGGGGGCCTGGCCCCCTTTTTGCCACTCCCGAATTCCGCCCGGCCCGCCGGGCGATCTGGTTTTGAGAACCAACTCAAGAGGATTTGCAAATGGCAGAGATCACTGCAGCACTGGTTAAAGAACTGCGCGAGCGCACCGGCCAGGGCATGATGGAGTGCAAGAAGGCCCTGGTTGCCGCCGAAGGCGACATCGAGAAGGCCATCGACGACATGCGCGCTTCGGGCGCCATCAAGGCTGCCAAGAAGGCCGGCAACATCGCCGCCGAAGGTTCCATCGCGGTGAAAGTGGCCGACGACGCCAAGGCCGCCACCATCATCGAAGTCAACTCGCAGACCGACTTCCTGGCCCTGCAGGACGACTTCAAGAACTTCGTCGCCGCCAGCCTGGACAAGGCCGTCGCGCAGAAGCTGACCGACGCCGCTCCGCTGATCGCCGAGCAGGAGTCCGCCCGTGAAGCCCTGGTCGCCAAGTGCGGCGAGAACGTCAACATCCGTCGTCTGGCCCGCGCCGAAGGCGACGTGGTCGGCGCCTACCTGCACGGTCACCGCATCGGCGTACTGGTCACCCTGAAAGGCGGCAACGCTGAACTGGCCCGTGACATCGCCATGCACGTCGCCGCCAGCAACCCGCAGTTCCTGGACCCGTCGCAGGTTTCCGAAGACGCCGTGGCCAAGGAAAAGGAAATCTTCCTGGCGCTGAACGCCGACAAGATCGCCGGCAAGCCGGAAAACATCGTCGAGAACATGGTCAAGGGCCGCATCAACAAGTTCCTCGCCGAAGCCAGCCTGGTCGAGCAGCCGTTCGTCAAGGATCCGGAAGTCAAGGTCGGTGAACTGGCCAAGAAAGCCGGCGCCGAGATCGTCTCCTTCGTTCGCTTCGAAGTGGGCGAGGGCATCGAGAAGGCCGAGGCCGACTTCGCTGCCGAGGTTGCTGCTCAAGTAGCTGCATCCAAGCAATAAGACGGTTTCCACCGTCGCCCCGGAAGAGGCTGCCCGCTCGCGCGTGCGGCCTCTTCGTCAAAGTGGGGAGACCATTCGGGGCGGTCTCCGCGGCTTCGCACCGTTCGTCGGTTCGCGGCGCTGCTAGCCTGGTAGGGCCAGGCTTCCCCGACAGGCGCCCGGACAGGCGCCCCGCATTCCACATCGCCGCAGGAGAAAAAGGTCATGGCTCAGCAGCTGAGCGCTCGTCAACCTCGCTATAAACGCATTCTTCTAAAACTGAGCGGCGAAGCCCTGATGGGCAGCGAAGAGTTCGGTATCGATCCGAAAGTCCTGGACCGCATGGCCCTGGAGATCGGCCAACTGGTCGGCATCGGCGTGCAGGTCGGCCTGGTCATCGGCGGCGGCAACCTGTTCCGCGGCGCGGCCCTGTCGGCGGCCGGCATGGACCGCGTCACCGGCGACCACATGGGCATGCTGGCCACCGTGATGAACGGCCTGGCCATGCGCGACGCCCTGGAGCGCTCCAACATCACCGCCATCGTCATGTCGGCCATCAGCATGGTCGGCGTCACCGACCACTACGACCGCCGCAAGGCCATGCGCCACCTCGCCAGCGGCGAAGTGGTGATCTTCTCCGCCGGTACCGGCAACCCCTTCTTCACCACCGACTCGGCCGCCTGCCTGCGCGCCATCGAAATCGATGCCGACGTGGTGCTGAAGGCGACCAAGGTCGATGGTGTGTACACTGCCGATCCGTTCAAGGACCCGAACGCCGAGAAGTTCGAGCGCCTGACCTACGATGAAGTGCTCGACCGCAAGCTGGGCGTGATGGACCTGACCGCCATCTGCCTGTGCCGCGACCAGAAAATGCCGCTGCGGGTGTTCAACATGAACAAGCCGGGCGCGCTGCTGAATATTGTTGTTGGTGGTGCCGAGGGCACCCTGATCGAGGAGGATTGACATGATCAACGAGATCAAGAAAGAAGCGCAGGAGCGCATGGGCAAGGCCCTGGAGGCCCTGGGTCACGCCTTCGCCAAGATCCGCACCGGCCGTGCGCACCCGAGCATCCTGGACAGCGTCATGGTGTCCTACTACGGCTCCGACACCCCGCTGCGCCAGGTCGCCAACGTCACCGTCGAGGATTCCCGCACCCTGGCCCTGAACGTGTTCGACAAGAGCATGATCCAGGCGGTCGAGAAGGCCATCATGACCTCCGACCTGGGCCTGAACCCGGCCACCGCCGGCACCACCATCCGCGTCCCCATGCCGGCCCTGACCGAGGAAACCCGCAAGGGCTTCACCAAGCAGGCCCGCGCCGAGGCCGAGCAGGCCCGCGTCTCCGTGCGCAACATCCGCCGCGATGCCCTGGCCCAGCTCAAGGACCTGCAGAAGGAAAAGGAAATCAGCGAGGACGAAGAGCGTCGCGCCGGGGACGAAGTGCAGAAGCTTACCGACAGGTTCGTCGCCGAGATCGACAAGGCCCTCGAGGCCAAGGAAACGGATCTGATGGCCGTCTGACGGCCAGGTTGCAGTCATGGACAAGACCAAGCAGGTGGCCGCGGTGCCACGTCACGTGGCCATCATCATGGACGGCAACAACCGCTGGGCGAAGAAGCGCCTGCTGCCCGGCGTTGCCGGGCACAAGGCCGGCGTCAGCGCGGTGCGTGCGGTGGTCAAGACCTGCGCCGAGGCCGGTGTCGAGGTCCTGACGCTGTTCGCCTTCTCCAGCGAGAACTGGCAGCGCCCGGTCGACGAGGTCGGTGCGCTCATGGAGCTGTTCCTCATGGCCCTGCGCCGCGAGGTGCGCAAGCTCGACGAGAACGGCATCCGCCTGCGCATCATCGGCGACCGCAGCCGCTTCCATCCGGAGCTGCAAGCCGCCATGCGCGAAGCGGAGAACCTCACCGCCGGCAACAAGGGGCTGCTGCTGCAGGTGGCGGCCAACTACGGCGGCCAGTGGGACATCACCCAGGCCGCCCAGCGCCTGGCCCGCGAAGTGCAGGCCGGGCACCTGGTGCCGGACGACATCACCCCCGGGCTGATCCAAGGTTGCCTGACCACCGGCGACCAGCCGTTGCCGGACCTGTGCATCCGCACCGGCGGCGAGCACCGCATCAGCAACTTCCTGTTGTGGCAGCTGGCCTACGCCGAGCTGTACTTCTCCGATCTCTACTGGCCGGACTTCAAGAGCGCGGCGATGCGCGAAGCGCTGGCCGACTATGCCACCCGCCAGCGTCGCTTCGGCAAGACCAGCGAGCAGGTGCAGGCCGAGGCCCCCCCGTCATGCTGAAACAACGGATCATCACGGCGCTGGTGCTGCTGCCCATCGCGCTGGGTGGTTTCTTCCTCCTCGATGGCCTCGCCTTCGCGCTGTTCATCGGCCTGGTGGTGACCCTCGGTGCCTGGGAATGGGCGCGCCTGGCCGGCTACAACGAGCAGCCGGCCCGCGTCGGCTATGCCGGCGTGGTCGCGCTGCTGATGCTGCTGCTGTACTGGCTGCCGCAGCTGGCCGGCGCCGTGCTGCTGCTGGCGGTGCTCTGGTGGCTGCTGGCTACCGTGATGGTGCTCACCTACCCGGACAGCGCCTCCAGCTGGGGCGGCCGCTGGCGCCGCCTGCTGATCGGCCTGCTGATCCTGCTGCCGGCCTGGCAGGGGTTGGTGGTGCTCAAGCAGTGGCCGCTGGCCAACTGGCTGATCGTCGCGGTCATGGTGCTGGTCTGGGCCGCCGACATCGGCGCCTATTTTTCCGGCAAGGCCTTCGGCAAGCGCAAGCTGGCGCCGCGGGTCAGCCCCGGCAAGAGCTGGGAAGGCTTCTACGGCGGCCTGGCGCTGAGCCTGGCGATCACCTTCGCGGTGGCCATCTACCGTGACTGGTCGGTGCGCGAACTGCTGCTGGCGCTGCCCTGCGCGGCCGTGGTGGTGGCGCTGTCGGTGGTCGGCGACCT
>NZ_FOLS01000042.1 GCF_900112375.1 Pseudomonas citronellolis
CTCATGCAAGGCCAGGACAGCGTGCTCCAGGTCCTCGCTGCTACGGCGGGGGCAACTCAAGGGACGCCGGGACTTATCCAGCAATCCCGGTTCGCCTTGCTCTCGGTAGCGTCGAAGCCACTTGTAGGCTGTTTTCGGACTGATCTCGAAGCGCCGGCACAGCTCCCGCACGTTGGCATCAGGCTGTTCTGCCAGGAGAACGAACTCATATCGACTGGACACAGGTGTGCACTCCTTCCACGGCATCGCTCGATCTCCCGATACGGCAATTCCGTGATCCTAAATGCGTTACCTATGTCTCCCGACACCTGTTACCCATGTCTCCCGGCAGAACACAAGCTCAACCCATCCTACGAAAAGCAGCTCGGCGCAGTCGGTGAGACAGTTGCTCCTACGATTCAGGGAAGCTTGGACGTAGGAGCGGACTCTGTCCGCGATTGGATTCACCGCTTGGCGTGAAGTGAAATCACGACGCTCCCTGAATCCTGTTCGCGATAACGCCACATCCCGGAAACCTCCCACACTCCACCCGGCCCCTTCGCGGCGGCGGCGCACCTAGCCTGGAACCCCCTCCAGGCGCAAGGAAGCCCGCCGATGAAAGCCCTGCTCGCCTCAGCCCTGCTGCTCCTCCCTCCCCTCTCCCTGGCCTGCCCCGGCTGGCCCGAACAGCGCGCCGGCGAAGAGCTGCTGGGCCTGCGCCAGCAACTGGATGCCTGGGACCAGGCCTACCACCAGCGCGGCGAAAGCCCGATCGCCGACGAACTCTACGACCAGGCCCGGCAGCGCTTCAGCCTTTGGCGCGGCTGTTATCCACAGCTCGCCATCGAGCCGCCCCCGCCGCTGCCGGCCAGCCGCGGCAAGCTGCGTCACCCCGCGGCCCATACCGGCCTGGACAAGGCCGCCGACGCCAGCGAAGTCCGCCAGTGGATGGCCGGGCGCGAGGACCTCTGGGTGCAGCCCAAGATCGATGGCGTGGCCGTGACGCTGGTCTACCAGGACGGTGAACTGGTCCAGGCCATCAGCCGCGGCGATGGACTCCACGGCCAGGACTGGACCGCCAACGCCCGCCGCCTGCCGGCCGTGCCGCAACGTCTGCCCGCCGCGGGCCGGCTGGTGTTGCAGGGCGAACTCTACTGGCGCCTGCCGGGCCACGTGCAGGCGCAAAGGGGCGGCCTCGGCGCCCGCGGCAAGGTCGCCGGGCTGATGGCGCGCAGCGAGCCGGGCAAACAGGTTTCGCAGGTCGGCCTGTTCGTCTGGGAGTTGCCGCACGGCCCCCAAAGCATGGCGCAGCGCCTGGAGCGCCTGAAGGCGCTGGGCCTTGCTGATAGCGCAGCCCTGACGCTGCCGGTGGCGGGCTTCGAGGACGCCCAGCGCCAGCGCGAGCATTGGTACCGCAGCCCCCTGCACTTCGCCAGCGATGGCATCGTCGTCCGCCAGGGCTCGCGCCCCGCCGCGAAGGCCTGGCAGGCCGGCAGCGCCAGTTGGGTGCTGGCCTGGAAATACCCCTACCGCCAGGCCCTGGCCGAGGTGCGCCGGGTGCATTTCCGAATCGGCCGCACCGGGCGGGTGACGCCGCTGCTGGAGCTGCAACCGGTGACGCTGGACGACCGCCGCATCGCCCAGGTCAGCCTCGGCTCGACGCGGCGCTGGCAGGCCCTGGACATCCGCCCCGGCGACCAGGTGGCCATCGCCCTGGCCGGCCTGACCATCCCGCGGCTGGAAAGCGTGGTCTGGCGCTCGCCGCAGCGCCTTGCGGTAGAGCCTCCAGAGTCCGGGCGCTACCACGCGCTCAGCTGCTGGCGGGCAACGCCCGGTTGCGAAGAACAGTTCCTCGCCCGCCTCACCTGGCTGGGCGGCGAACAGGGTTTGGCCCTGGAAGGCGTGGGACCGGGCACCTGGCAGGCACTGCTGGAAGCCGGCCAGTTATCCGGCCTGCTCGACTGGCTGGAACTGCCGCCGGAAACCCTGCGCCAATTGCCGGGCTTCGCCGAGCACAGTGGCGAACGTCTGCACGCCCAGTTCCGCGCCGCGCGACAGCGTCCCTTCCAGCACTGGTTGCGGGCGCTGGGCGTGCCCCAGGTCGACAGCCTGCCGGCCACCGCAGACTGGGCCGAACTGAGCGCCCGGCAGGCCAGCGACTGGCGCCAGCTGCCGGGCGTCGGGCCGGTCCGGGCCCGACAACTGCAGGCCTTCTTTGCCGACCACGAGGTGCAGCGCCTGGGCGCGCAACTCGCCGCGGCCGGGGTAGCCGGCTTCTGAGCCCTCAGCGCAGGCGGAAGGCTTCCTGGTGGAAATTGCGCGCCGGCATGCCGCGCCGGCCGAGGTCGCGCCGCAGCAGGTCGGCCAGGCCCTGCGGGCCGCAGAACCACAGGCTCGGCCAGCGACCGGAGGCGTCCGGCGCCATGCTCAGGTCGTCGCCGCGCAGGTAACCTTCCTCGGCGCTGTAGTGGACCTTTAGCGCCACGCTGGGCAGGCCGTCGCACAGCTCGCGCAGGCGCCCGGCGTAGATGGCGTCGGCGGGACTGCGCACGCAGTAGTGCAGCTCCACTTCCGGCGCATCGGCCGGGTGCTGCTGCAGCGCCTCCAGCCAGGCCAGGAAGGGCGTGATACCGATGCCGCCGGCGATCCACACCTGGCGCTCGCCGCCGCGGCGGAAGTCGAAGCAGCCATAGGGCCCCTCGACCTTCACCGCATCGCCCAGCGCCAGGGCATCCTGCAGGCGCCGGGTGTAGTCGCCCAGGGCCTTGATGCTGAAGCGCACCTCGCCATTTCCCTGGTCGGCGCTGGAAATGCTGAAGGGGTGTTGCCCTTCCAGGCGGTCGCAGGTGAGGAAGGCGAACTGCCCGGCCTTGTGCCGCCAGTTGCGGCCGAGCCGGCAGGTGACCTCCAGCATGCGCTCGCCGGGCCGCGCCACCGCCACCACCACGCCCTGGTACGTGCGCCGCCGGCCGATGCGCCCGCTCAGGGCGATCAGCGCGCACACCGAGCCCAGCGCCGCGCACAGCGCCAGCAGCCAGCCGAGCGGCTGCGCCCAGTAGCCGGCCGGCGCCAGCACCACGCCATGGAAGGCCAGCACCAGGTAGACCAGCGCCAGCGTTTTGTGCACGTAGCGCCACAGGTGGTAGGGGAAACGCTGCCAGAGCGTCAGCACCAGCATGGCGGCGAGCAGCCAGGCCGACCACTCGCCCAGCTCCTTGGCCGAGCCGCGGAAGAGCTCGAGGAAGGTCTCCACCCGCGGCCCCTTCGCCGGCTTGGCGACGAACTTCGCCAGCAGCGGCCCGCCCAGTTCCAGCAGGTAGTGCAGCAGGCCCAGGCTGATGGCCAGGATGCCCGCCCAGCGGTGCACCCGGTACATGCGGTCGAGCCCGCCCAGCGGCCGCTCCAGCCAGGCCGGGCGCACCGCCAGGAGCATGATCAGCGACATCAGCGCGAAGGCGACGACGCCGCTCAGCAGGATGGCCTGCTTGCGCAGGACCCAGATATCGAAGGTACCCGGCGGATCGAGCACGAGCGCCAGCCCGAACGCCGCCAGCATGGTGGCGATGACGATGCCTACGAACTTCATATGGCCTCCCTGATTGCGAGCCTGGTCCGAGACTGGGCGCTCGGCCTTAATCATCCCTGAAGTTCGTATGGGAATTTTCCGCTGTTCGGCCTTGCCATGATCCAGGTCAAGCGCTGGGCAAGGCCGCGGGCGTGCCGCACAATGCCGGACCCGGCCAGGAGACAACCCGCATGCGTATCCGCGTCCTTTCCGACCTGCACCACGAGCACTTCGGCGGCCGCCGCGAGCTGCCCGCGGTGGACGCCGACCTGGTGGTGCTGGCCGGCGACATCCACGAGCACCTGCAGGGCCTGCACTGGGCCCGCGAGGCCTTCCCCGACACGCCGGTGGTCTACGTCGCCGGCAACCACGAGTTCTACCATTCCGACCTGCCGGAGCTGGCCCAGGCCATGCGCAACCTGGCCCGCGCCCTGGATATCCACTTCCTGGAGAACGACGCGGTGGTCATCGACGGCGTGCGCATCCTCGGCGCCACCCTGTGGACGGACTTCCTGCTCTACGGCGAGGAAAGCCTGCCGCTGACGCTGCAGCGCGCGCTGCGCCTGATGCCCGATTTCAGCTGCATCGACTGGTTCACCGCGCCCTTCACCCCGGCGCTCAGCCAGCAGTTGTTCGAGGCCTCGCGGGACTGGCTGACGGCGCAGCTGGCCGAGCCCTTCGCCGGGCCGACCGTGGTGGTCACCCACCATGCGCCCAGCGCCCGCTCCATTCCGCCGCAATACGTTGGCGACAGCCTGTCGCCGGCCTTCGCCTCGGACCTGGAGCACCTGGTGCAGCAGTGCGACCTGTGGCTGCACGGCCACGTGCACGATGCCCTGGACTACCGCATCGGCCGCGCCCGCGTGGTGGCCAACCCGGGCGGCTACCCGGGCGAGAAGGGCGGCTTCGACGCCTACGGCACCGTGGAAGTCTGAGCCACCGGCAACTGGTTGAAGAAGCGCCAGATCTCCGCCGGCCCGTCCAGTTCGGGGTCGGCAATGCCGAACAGGCGCGGCGGCCGATAGCCCGGCTGCGACAACAGATGGCCGCCGCCGTGCACGCTCACCAGTTCCACCGGCAGCATTCCCTCGCCCTGCCATTGCCAGCGCTCCGACCAGACCGGGCCGGGGCGCGTCAGCGGCTCGCGCTGCGCCGGCGCGCTGATGCCGTTGCGCCGCGCCAGCTCACCGGCCGAAGCCTCGCTGGAGAGCACCTCGCCGCGGTCGCCGAAGCCGAACAGCTTCACCCGCCCGCCGCCGTAGGGGTTGATCGGGTCGCGCGTGCCGTTCATCAGCAGCGCCGCCACCGCCCGCTGCGACTCGCTGCAGGCGTCGTTCGCCGCGCTCGGCAGGCTGGCCGCCACCAGGGCGATGCCGGCCAGCGGCAGCTCGGACTCCGCGGCCATGCGCAGGGCCATCTGCCCGCCGTTGGAGTAGCCGGCGAAGAACACCCGCTGCGGGTCCACCTGGCGCTCGCGCTGGATCCGCCGCACCAGCCGGGTGAGGAAGGCCACGTCGTCGATGTTGCGGGTGCGCGCGCTGTAGCTGGCCACCTTGCGGCAGTCGTTCCAGTGGCCCTCGAAACCGTCGGGGTAGAGCACCAGGAAGCCGTCGCGGTCGGCCAGGGCGTCGAAGCCGAAGCCGCTGTCGCGGCGCATCAGCTGGCCGTTGCTGCGCGAGGCGTGCAGCACCACCAGCAGTGCCGGGTTCGGCGCCAGGTTGGGCGGCACGTAGAGCACGTAGCCGCGGCGCAGGCCGCCGGCGCGCAGGGAGCTGTCCTCGCTCACCCCGGTGAGCATCGGCGGGCGCAGCTGCTCGCCGGGCAGCAGGTACCAGGCGCCCACCAGCAGGGCCGCCAGCAACAGCAGGATCAGCGCCTGAACCAGGCGAATCGCGATACGCATCCAGCCTCCCCCGCTCCGCCCGACGGAGCGCGTTCAATGGATCGACCAGGCCGCGGACTGCCATGGGGCAACCCCCACGCGCGCGCTTAATGGCAAACTCTAGACGTTCGTCAGCATCGATATCTCATTTGGTAACGCAGGACCCGAGAATGTTCCGATCCATTACCCTCACCCTCGCCGCACTGCTCTGCACCGGCGCCTTCGCCGCGCAACCCGAGCAGCCCCTGACCGGCTGCGCCGCCAAGCAGGCGGCCATCGCCGGCAAGCTGGAAGAAGCCCGCGCCCGTGGCGACAAGGGCGCCATCGCCGGCCTGGAAACCGCCCTGGAGAAAGCCCACACCTACTGCACCGACGGCAGCCTGACGCAAAAGCGCACCCAGCGCGTGCTGGACGCCGAGCGCGAAGTCAGCCAGCGCGAAAGCGACCTGCGCAAGGCCATGAACAAAGGCGACGCGGAGAAGATCGAGAAGCGCAAGGACAAGCTGGCCGAGGCCCGCGCGGAGCTGGAGCAGGCGAAGCGGGAGTTGGAGGAGTGAGAGCAGGGCTGGTTGCCTGGCTGGCTACCTGTAGGAGCGCGCCCTGCGCGCGAATCGCGGGCAGGGCCCGCTCCTACGGGGGTGTGCCTTAATCGCGTGGGGCGTAGGCGAAGACGTCGGCGCGCATCGGGTGGGCGTCCATGCCGGCGGCCACCAGTCCCGTAGGATGGGTTGAGCCCCTGCGAAACCCATGCGGTTGCGCTGATGGGTATCGCTTCGCTCAACGCCATCCTACGAGAAGCCGCGCCGGCCTAGACCGTAGGAGCGGAGCTTCTCCGCGATAGCCGTCATCTCCGGCGCGATTCGCGGATGAGATCCGCTCCTACAAAAAGCGGAGCGCCCGTCAAAGCGCCCGGAATTTCTTGTGGCAAGCCTCGCAGGCATCTTCCACCGCGGCCAGGTCCTTGCGCACGCCATCGGTGGTCGGGGTGGCCTGGCGGGTGTTGGCCTCCAGCGCGGCGGCGGCCTGCTGGAAGGTCTTGGCGTCGGCCTGGAATTCCAGCTGGCGCTGCCACAGCTCGTCCCTGGCGCGGCTGTCGCCGCCCTCGTCGGTCGGCTTGCTGGTGGGGAAGTACTGCCAGGGCTGGCTGGCCAGTTCGTTGAGCTTGACCGAATCGGCGCGGAATTTCTCGGCGTCGAAGACGACGCGGCCGCGCAGCATGCCGCCCATGTCCTCGCTGGCGTGGAGCATCTGCTTGAAGATCGCCTGGCGCTTGGCCAGCGGGGAATTCGGATCGAGACGGTGGCAACCGGCCAGGGCGGCACCGGCCAACAGCAGGACGAGCAGGGTCTTCAGCTTCATGAGCGGACTCTTGTAGGACAGGCCAGACACGGGAGCGGCGGATTATCCGCCGCTGCCCGGCATTGATCCAGAGCCCGCGCGCCCGCCTGCGGCCATCCGCCGCAGCGATGCGCGAACCGTTCAGCTGCGGTTCAGGCGGAGACCACAAAGAAGGCAGCGATCAGCGCCATGCCGACGAACCACACCAGCGAACGCAGCAGCGCCAGGTCGGCGAGGTAGAAGATCAGGTAGAGCAGGCGGCTGGTGAGCCAGGCGATGGCCAGGGTATCGAGGGTCGCCGGCTCGGCGTTGCCCACCACGTAGGCCACCAGCACGGCGATGGCGAAGGCCGGGGTGACCTCGAAGCTGTTCAGCTGGAAGACGTTGGCGCGCTTGCGGTAGCCCTCCAGGCTGGCCAGGAAGGTGCGCGGGTCGTGGTTCTGCCGGGGGTCGAAGCCGCCGCCGGTGAACTTGGCGATGCTGGTGCCCAGGTAGGGCAGGAAGAATGCGATCAGGATGCACCAGAAGGCGATGGGCATGAACGGAGGTCTCGTCGGCTGGGAAGGTGGCAGGTTGCCGCCAAGCATAGGCGAACGTCAGTGGCCGGCGGGCGGATGCGTGCGCCAAAGCGGCCAATCTCGCGGCCTGTTCGCCAATTTCAGAGCTTCATTACCAGCATCCCCGCCAACACCAGGCTGCAGGCCAACAGGCGCGGCAGGCCGAAGGGCTCCTTGAGGAAGCGCATGCCGAACAGCACCACCAGCACCACGCTGGTCTCGCGCAGCGCCGCGGCCTCGGCCACCGAGCCCAGCTGCATGGCCCAGAGCACCAGGCCGTAGCTGGCCATCACGCAGATGCCGACGCTCAGGCCGAGCTTCCACTGCGTCTGCCAGAAACGCGCGAAGGCGCGGGTGCGAGCGCTCAGGGCGAGCAGCGGGAAGGGCACGCCGGAGAGCAGCGTCAGCCACACCAGGTAGTCCAGCGGCTGTGGCCAGCGCTTCAGCGCGTGGCCGTCGGTCCAGGTGTAGCTGCCGATGCACAGGCCCATCAGCAGCACCACGGGGAAGGCGATCCAGGGCAGCCGCGAACCGCCGCCGCCCTTGAGCAGGAACAGCATGCCCAGCGGGATCAGCAGGATGCCGAGGACCTGCCGGTCGCTGAGCTGCTCGCCACCCACCAGCAGCGTCAGCGCCAGCACCACCAGCGGCGACAGGCCGCGCATCAGCGGGTAGACCAGACCGAGGTCGCCGACCTTGTAGGCCTGGATCAGCAACACCCGGTAGACCAGCTGCAGGGCCACGGCGCTGCCCAGCCAGGGCCAGACCTCGGCCGGCGGCAGGCTGATCCAGGGCAGCAGGGCGAGGGCCACGAGCAGGCCGACGAGGTCCATGCAGGCCACCACCAGCAGGCGGTCGGCGCTGAATTTGACGAGGGTGTTCCAGGCCGCGTGGAGCACGGCGGCGAGCAGCACCAGGGCGGTGGCGAACAAGGCGGGGCTTCCTGGTATAGACCAGTTGCGATTCTAGCGCCTCGCCCCCCATGCCCGGCAAGCCTCGGAAAGGCCTGAAGTGCGTATACAGCTCCGCACCGAGGGGCATGACTGGTCTAGACTGGGGGTTTCGCGATCGCCAGAGTCCCCTGCCATGCCCCGAATGCTCAAGTTCCTGTGCTGCTACGTCCTCGTCTCCCTGCTCACCGGCTGCGGCTACAACGCCATGCAGGCCGGCGACGAGCAGGTCAAGGCGGCCTGGTCCGAAGTGCTCAACCAGTACCAGCGGCGCGCCGACCTGGTGCCCAACCTGGTCAACACCGTGAAGGGCTATGCCGCCCACGAGGCCGCCGTGCTCACCCAGGTCACCGAGGCCCGGGCCAGGGTCGGCAGCACCACCCTCAACGCCGACCAGCTCGGCGACGCGGCGGCCATGCAGCGCTTCCAGCAGGCCCAGGGCGAACTCAGCTCGGCGCTCTCGCGGCTGCTGGTGGTCACCGAGAATTATCCACAGCTCAAGGCCGACGGCCTGTTCAAGGACCTGCTGACGCAGCTCGAAGGCACCGAGAACCGCATCACCGTGGCCCGCGGCCGCTACGTCAAGGCGGTGCAGGACTACAACGTGCTGATCCGCCAGTTCCCGCAGGTGATCACCGCGAAGATCTTCGGCTACCAGCCCAAGGCCAACTTCAGCGTGGAGAACGAGGCGGCCATCTCCACCGCGCCCAAGGTCGATTTCGGCACGCCGCAGCCGCAACCGGCGCAATGAGCATGCGCGCCTGGCTGCTGGCGCTGGCCCTGCTGTGCTGCGCGGGCCTGGCGCAGGCCGAGGTGGCCGTGCCGCAGCTGAGCGCGCGGGTCACCGACCTCACCGCCACCCTCGACGCCGAGCAGCGCGAGCGGCTGGAGCAGCAGTTGGCGGCGCTGGAGCAGCGCAAGGGCGCGCAACTGGCGGTGCTGATGATTCCCAGCACCGGCGAGGAGAGCATCGAGCAGTACGCGGTACGCGCCTTCGAGCAGTGGAAGCTGGGCCGCAAGGGCGTGGACGACGGCGCGCTGCTGGTGGTGGCCAAGGACGACCGCGCCCTGCGCATCGAGGTCGGCTACGGCCTGGAGGGCGCCGTCACCGACGTGCTGGCCGGGCGCATCATCCGCGAGCAGATAGTCCCGCACTTTCGCGAAGGCGACTTCGCCGGCGGCGTGCAGGCCGGGGTGGACAGCCTGGAGAAGCTGATCGACGGCGAGGCGCTGCCCGAGCCCCAGCAGGCCACCCAGGGCGACGACCTGGGCCTGCCGGCCGGCAGCCTGCTGCCGCTGTTCGCCCTGCTGGCCGGCGTGCCGCTGCTGGGGCGCCTGCTGCCGCTACCGTTCATGCGCCAGCGCAGCTTCGGCCGCTATGTGGTGTGCAGCGTGATCGTCGGGGTGCTGGCCGGCGTGCTCAGCCTGGTGCTGACCTTCAGCTTCGCCGCGCTGGTCAACAACGGCGTCAGCGCCTTCGTCTTCGCCCTCATCGCCTACCCCTTCTTCCTGCTGCCGGCCGGCTTCTTCCGTGGCGGGCGCGGCGGCGGTTTCGGCGGGGGCGGCTTCGGTGGCCGGGGTGGCGGCGGCTTCGGCGGTGGCGGGGGTTCCAGCGGCGGTGGCGGGGCCTCCGGCCGCTGGTGAGCCTCAGAGCACCGCGGCGCCGGCCTCTTCCTCGCGGATCGAGCGCAGCACCTGGCGCTGCAGCTCGATGAACTCGGCGCTGCCGGCCATCTCCTCGCGGCGCGGGCGCGGCAGGTTCACGTCGAAGGTGGTCTTGATCCGCCCCGGGCCCAGGCCCATGACCACGATGCGGTCGGACAGGTAGACCGCCTCCTCGACGTCGTGGGTGACGAACATCACCGTCAGCCGGTGCGTCTCCCAGATGCGCGTGAGCAACTCCTGCATCTGGTGGCGGGTCATGGCGTCCAGGGCGCCGAAGGGCTCGTCCATCAGCAGGATCTTCGGCCGGTAGGACAGCGCCCGGGCGATCGCCACGCGCTGCTTCATGCCGCCGGACAGCTCGGTGGGATAGGCGTCGGCGAACTTCTCCAGCTTCACCAGCTGCAGGTGCTCGGCGGCGATCTCGCGGCACTCGGCGCGCGAGCGGCCGGCGGCCTTGAGGGCGAATTCGACGTTCTGCCGCGCGGTCAGCCAGGGCAGCAGGGTGTAGGCCTGGAACACCACGCCGCGGTCCAGGCCGGGGCCTGCGATGGGCACGCCGTCGACCTTGACGCTGCCGCTGTCGAAGTCCTCCAGCCCCGCGGCGATGGACAGCAGGGTGCTCTTGCCGCAGCCGGAGGTGCCGACGATGGAGACGAACTCGTTGTCCGCCAGGGTCAGGTCGATGTTGCGCAGCACCTCGCGGCGCTCTCTGCCGACCGCGAAGCTCTTGTTCAGGCCGGAAATCTCCAGGGTCGCCATCAGCCGCGCCTCCGGTTGTAGCGGAACAGGACGCGCTCGGCGGCGCGCATGGCCTGGTCGGTGACCAGCCCCAGCAGGCCGAGCAGCAGGATGTAGCCGATGATGGTGTCGGTCTGGAAGAAGCGCTGCGACACCACGATGCGGTAGCCCAGGCCCGAGGTGGCGGCCACCAGCTCGGCCAGCACCAGCCAGGTCCAGGCCCAGCCGAGGCTGATGCGCAGGGCGTCCCAGATGCCCGGCAGGGCGCTGGGCAGGACGATCTTCAGGAGAATGCGCCGGTCGGGCATGCCCAGGGTCCGGCCGAGGCCGACGAAGTCCGGCGGCACGCGCTTGATGGCATCCATCACCATCAGCACCTGCTGGAAGAAGGTGCCGATCCAGATGATGAGGAATTTCTGGAAGTCGCTGGTGCCGGCCCAGAGGATGCTCAGCGGCACGAAGGCCACCACCGGCATGTAGCGCACGAAGTCCACCAGCGGCTCGGTGGCGGCCTTCCAGAAGCCGTAGCAGCCGGCGAACACGCCGATGACGATGGACATCGCCGAGGAAATCGCGAAGGCCACCAGGATGCGGTAGACGCTGACCTTCAGGTCGGCCCACAGGGTGCCGTCGGCGGCCAGCCTGAGCATGCGCGCCCAGACGTCGCCGGGCGCCGGCAGGAATATCTTCGGCACCGCGCCGCTGGCGCCGGCCGCCCACCAGGCCAGGGCCAGCAGGACGAATACGCCGCCGCCGATCAGCAGCAGGTGGGTGCGCGCCAGCGGCTTGCCGATGACGAACAGCGGGGAGGGTTTACGGGCGTTCATGCTGGGCTCGGGGTAGCGAGTGGAACGCGCACCGGCCCTGTGGCCGGCGCGCGGGGTGCGTCACAGCGCCTCGGCGAAGCGCGCGTCGACGGCCTGTTCCGGGGTCACCGGCTGCTGGATGATGCCGGCTTCGGTGGCGGCCTTCTGGATGTGCGCGAAGGAGTCCTTGACGAAGGCGCCCTTCAGCTCGGTCTTGTTCTCGTCCAGGGAATAGAAGCGCACGCCGTCGAAGGCGCTCGCAAGCTCCGCCGGCTCGGCGCCGACGCCCTTGGCGATGGCCGCGCGGCCTTCGGCGGTGTGGGCCTGGTAGTGCTTCAGGCCGGCTTCCCAGCTCTTGAGCAGGGCCAGCACCTGGCCGGGGCGCTGCTTGAGCACCTCGTCGCGGACCACGAAGACGTCGCTGATGATGCCCGGGTCGTCCGAGCCCTTGTACAGCAGGTTCACTTTCGGGTTCTGCTGCCTGGCGGCGCTCAGGTAGGGCTCGTAGGTCACCGCCGCCGGCACCTGGCCTGCGATCAGCGCGGAACCGGCGTTGGCCGCCGGCATCGGCACCGGCTGCACGTCGGCCAGGCTCAGGCCGGCCTTGCGCAGGGCGCTGTGCAGGAGGATGTCGCTGGTGGTGCCCTCTTCATAGGCGACCTGCTTGCCCTTGAGGTCCTTCAGCGTCTTGATCGAGGGGTCGACGATCAGCGCGTCGGCGCTGGTGCTCTGGTCCAGCAGCAGGACGATCTTCACCGGCAGGCCGGCGGCGACCATGGCCATGGCGGTGTGGGTGGCGAGGTTGCCGCCGTCGATCTGGCCGCTGGCCAGGGCGGCATTCATGTCCTTGTCTTCGGTGAAGTTGACCAGCTCGACCTTGTCCAGGCCGTTGGCCTTGAAGGCCCCGGCCTGCTCGGCGACGTACCACTGGCCGTAGCCCAGCCAGGGCTGCATGCCCATCTTGAAGGTGCCGGCCTCGGGCTTGAGGTCGGCCTTGGGCTCGGCGGCCTGGGCGGCGCCGCCCAGCAGGATGGCGCAGCAGGTGGCTGCGACGAGGCGGCGCAGCGTGGATGCGATGGGCGCTTGCATGGTGTCTCCCCGGTCTTCTTCTGTGGTGGTACGACGGGGGAGCGTTGGCCCGCACCCGCCGTGGGCGGGCACAGGCTCACACGAAACCGATCGGATGCAAAGCCTCCGGCGTCGCTGCGGGCCCGGAGGCAGGCCCCGGCTCAGGCCTCGTTGATGTCGTCGTCCTTGAACTGGTCCTTGATGTAGGTGATCTCGGTCTTGCCGTGGGGCGCCGGCAGGCCGTCCGGGCCCATGTTGACGAAGACCATCTTGTCGATGGTGAGGATGCTCTTGCGGGTGATCTTGTTGCGCACGTGGCAGGTCAGGGTGATCGAGGTGCGGCCGAAATCGGTGGCGGTGATGCCCATCTCGATGATGTCGCCGGTGCGCGCCGAGCTGACGAAGTTGATCTCGGAGATGAACTTGGTGACCACACGCTGGTTGCCCAGTTGGACGATGGCGTAGATGGCCGCCTCCTCGTCGATCCACTTCAGCAGGCTGCCGCCGAACAGCGAGCCGTTGGGGTTGAGGTCTTCGGGTTTTACCCATTTGCGGGTGTGGAAATTCATGGGAACTCCTTGCTGGTTGCGCCTCGTGAGCGCGATGACGGGTCGAGCCCCGCCGGCTGCGCAATTATCGCGCGGATCGCCGCTTCTCGCCCGGCCCGGATCAGCCCAGGCCGGCCTCCTCGCGGTAGATGCGCGCCTGTTCCACCAGCCAGTCGCGGAAGGCACGGACGATGGCGGACTCCACCTTGCGCTCGGGAATCATCAGGTAATAGGCGTGCTCGCTCAAATAGGCATGTTGCATCGCCACGATCAGCCGGCCCTCGGCCAGCTCGCGCTGGATCAGCATGGGTGGGATCAGCGCCACGCCCATGCCGAGCATGGCCGCCTGGGCGAGCATGGAGAACAGCTCGTAGCGGGTGCCGCTCATGTCGTGGGCGACGCTCATGCCCAGGGAGCCGAACCACTGGCGCCAGGCGTAGGGCCGGGTGGTCTGCTGCATCAGCGGCAGCGCGGCGATCGCCTCGGCGCTGAGGCTGGCGCGGCCTTCGAGCAGCTCGGGGCTGCACACCGGCACCGGGTTCTCGCGCATGAGGAAGTGCTTCACCGTGCCGGACCAGGCGCCGTCGCCGAAGTACAGCGCGCAGTCGAAGTCGGTGTCGGCGAAGAGGAAGGGCCGGGTGCGGTTGGTCAGGTTCACCGTGACCTCCGGGTACAGCCCCTTGAAGGCCTTCAGCCGCGGCAGCAGCCACTGGGTGGCGAAGGTCGGTACCACCGCCAGCTCGATGCTGCCGCCGCCCTGCTGGCCCATCACCGCCAGGGTGTCGCGCTCCACCGCGTCCAGCCGCGCGGCGATGCGCCGGCTGTAGCCCAGCCCCGCCTCGGTGAGCTTGACGCCGCGCCGCGAGCGGCGGAACAGTTCGACGCCGAGGAACGCCTCCAGCCCGGCGATCTGCCGGCAGATGGCGCTCTGCGTCAGCGACAGTTCCTCGGCGGCCTTGGTGAAGCTTTCATGGCGCGCCGCCGACTCGAAGCTGACCAGCGCCGCGGTGGTGGGGATCTTGCGCCGCATCGAATGCCTCTTGGGAATCTCGTGATCCGCGAAGCCCGGGAAACAGGCCATTCAAACATTCGTTTCATGGGGCCCGGGCGATCACGGAGTGAGAAAATAGCACAACAGCGTGCGAATTAGTCGGTTGCCGCACCGGTCGGCGGCTGACTAGGATCGACCGCACTGCGTCCGCCTAAACTGGTCGGACACCCTGTCACTGCCCCGAGGTAACCCGATGGCCACCAAAGCAAGCTTCAACTGGGAAGACCCGCTGCTGCTGGATCAGCAACTCACCGAAGAAGAGCGCATGGTTCGCGACAGCGCCCAGCAGTTCGCCCAGGACAAGCTGGCCCCGCGCGTGCTGGAGGCCTTCCGCCACGAGCAGACCGACCCGGCGATCTTCCGCGAGATGGGCGAGACCGGCCTGCTCGGCGCGACCATCCCCGCCGAATACGGCGGCAGCGGCCTGAACTACGTGTGCTACGGGCTGATCGCCCGCGAGGTCGAGCGCGTCGACTCCGGCTACCGCTCGATGATGAGCGTGCAGTCGTCCCTGGTCATGGTGCCGATCTACGAGTTCGGCAACGAAGCCACCAAGCAGAAGTACCTGCCGAAACTGGCCAGCGGCGAATACATCGGCTGCTTCGGCCTGACCGAGCCGAACCACGGCTCCGACCCGGGCTCGATGATCACCCGCGCCAAGAAGGTCGACGGCGGCTACCGCCTGTCCGGCGCCAAGATGTGGATCACCAACAGCCCGATCGCCGACGTCTTCGTGGTCTGGGCCAAGGACGACGAAGGCCAGATCCGCGGCTTCGTCCTGGAGAAAGGCTGGGAAGGCCTGTCCGCCCCGGCGATCCACGGCAAGGTCGGCCTGCGCGCCTCCATCACCGGCGAGATCGTGATGGACAACGTGTTCGTCCCCGAAGAGAACGCCTTCCCCGAAGTGCGTGGCCTGCGCGGCCCGTTCACCTGCCTGAACTCGGCGCGCTACGGCATCTCCTGGGGCGCCCTGGGCGCCGCCGAGGCCTGCTGGCACACCGCCCGCCAGTACACCCTGGACCGCAAGCAGTTCGGCCGCCCGCTGGCCGCCAACCAGCTGATCCAGAAGAAACTGGCCGACATGCAGACCGAAATCACCCTGGCCCTGCAAGGCTGCCTGCGCCTGGGCCGGATGAAGGACGAAGGCACCGCTGCGGTGGAAATCACCTCGATCATGAAGCGCAACAGCTGCGGCAAGGCCCTGGACATCGCCCGCATGGCCCGCGACATGCTCGGCGGCAACGGCATCTCCGACGAGTTCGGCGTGGCCCGCCACCTGGTCAACCTGGAAGTGGTGAACACCTATGAAGGTACCCACGACGTCCACGCGCTGATCCTCGGCCGCGCCCAGACCGGCATCCAGGCCTTCTTCTAAAAAAAGCGGCTCCAGGCGGCAGGCTTCAGGCGGCAGGCAAGAGCGCTCCGTCTGAAGCCTGCAGCCTGTGGCCTGCAGCCCAGGAGCTTCTATGTCCGGCGCCCTGTCCCATATCCGCGTTCTCGACCTTTCCCGTGTCCTGGCCGGCCCCTGGGCCGGGCAGATCCTCGCCGACCTCGGCGCCGAAGTGATCAAGATCGAACGTCCCGGCAGCGGCGACGACACCCGCGCCTGGGGCCCGCCGTTCCTCAAGGACGCCGAGGGCCGCGACACCAGCGAGGCGGCCTACTACCTGTCGGCCAACCGCAACAAGAAATCCCTCACCATCGACTTCACCCAGCCCGAAGGCCAGCGCCTGGTGCGCGAGCTGGCGGCCAAGGCCGACATCGTGCTGGAGAACTTCAAGGTCGGCGGGCTGAAGAGCTACGGGCTGGACTACGAGTCGCTCAAGCAGCTCAACCCGAAGCTGATCTACTGCTCCATCACCGGCTTCGGCCAGACCGGCCCCTACGCCAAGCGCGCCGGCTACGACTTCATGATCCAGGGCCTGGGCGGCCTGATGAGCATCACCGGCCGCTCCGACGCCGAGGAAGGCGCCGGCCCGGTGAAAGTCGGCGTGGCGCTGACCGACATCCTCACCGGCCTGTATTCGTCCACCGCCATCCTCGCCGCCCTCGCCCACCGCGACGTCAGCGGCATCGGCCAGCACATCGACATGGCCCTGCTCGACGTGCAGGTGGCCTGCCTGGCCAACCAGACGCTGAACTACCTGACCACCGGCATCCCGCCGCGGCGGCTGGGCAACGCCCACCCGAACATCGTGCCCTACCAGGACTTCCCCACCGCCGACGGCGACATGATCCTCACGGTCGGCAACGACGGGCAGTTCCGCAAGTTCTGCGAACTGGCCGGGCACCCGGAATGGGCCGACGACGAACGCTTCGCCAGCAACAAGGCGCGGGTCGCCCACCGCGACGTGCTGATCCCGTTGATCCGCCAGGCCACGGTGATGCGCACCACTGCGCAGTGGATCGCCGCGCTGGAGCAGGCCGGCGTGCCCTGCGGGCCGATCAACGACCTGGCCCAGGTGTTCGCCGACCCGCAGGTGATCGCCCGCGGCCTGCGCGTGGACCTGCCGCACCCGCTGGCCGGCAGCGTGCCCCAGGTGGCCAGCCCGATCCGCCTGTCGCAGACCCCCGTCGAGTACCGCAACGCCCCGCCGACCCTCGGCCAGCACACCGAGCAGATTCTCGAAAGCGTGCTCGGCCTGGACGCCGCCGCCATCGGCAAGCTGCGCGAGCAGGGCGTAATCTGAACCCGCGCGCCGCCGCGCCAGGGTATTCACGGCCCCTGGCGCGGCGCGGGCGGGCCCGGCGGACGACGGAAAACCTTTGGCTTGCCGCCCGGCATCGCTATAATCCGCAGGCTTCACCGGCCGGCTCCGCTCCGGCCGTTCCCGCCACCCGTTCCGAGGGGCGCTGCAGCAAGCCAAGGCTTGTCAGGCTCGGACGGGGCGCGTCCCGGTCGGCGTCCGCCGGCCGTTAACGCATCAACGGCGCCCATTCGCAGACAACGAATGGAGAGTTACGCATGAGCGCTGTCATGACGCCTGCCGGTTTCACCGACTATAAAGTCGCCGACATTTCCCTGGCCGCCTGGGGCCGCCGCGAGCTGATCATCGCCGAGTCCGAGATGCCGGCACTGATGGGCCTGCGCCGCAAGTACGCCGCCAGCCAGCCGCTCAAGGGCGCCAAGATCCTCGGCTGCATCCACATGACCATCCAGACCGGCGTGCTCATCGAGACCCTGGTCGCCCTCGGCGCCGAAGTGCGCTGGTCGTCCTGCAACATCTTCTCCACCCAGGACCAGGCCGCCGCCGCCATCGCCGCCGCCGGCATCCCGGTGTTCGCCTGGAAGGGCGAGACCGAGCAGGAGTACGAGTGGTGCATCGAGCAGACCATCCTCAAGGATGGCCAGCCGTGGGACGCCAACATGGTGCTGGACGACGGCGGTGACCTGACCGAGATCCTGCACAAGAAATACCCGGCGATGCTGGAGAAGATCCACGGCATCACCGAAGAGACCACCACCGGCGTGCACCGCCTGCTCGACATGCTCAAAGCCGGCACCCTGAAAGTCCCGGCGATCAACGTCAACGACTCGGTGACCAAGAGCAAGAACGACAACAAGTACGGCTGCCGCCACAGCCTCAACGACGCCATCAAGCGCGGCACCGACCACCTGCTGTCGGGCAAGCAGGCGCTGGTGATCGGCTACGGCGACGTGGGCAAGGGCTCGGCGCAGTCGCTGCGCCAGGAAGGCATGATCGTCAAGGTCGCGGAAGTCGACCCGATCTGCGCCATGCAGGCCTGCATGGACGGCTTCGAAGTCGTCTCGCCGTACAAGAACGGCCTGAACGACGGCACCGAGGCCAGCGTCGACGCTGCCCTGCTGGGCAAGATCGACCTGATCGTCACCACCACCGGTAACGTCAACGTCTGCGACGCCGGCATGCTCAAGGCCCTGAAGAAGCGCGCAGTGGTCTGCAACATCGGTCACTTCGACAACGAGATCGACACCGCCTTCATGCGCAAGACCTGGGCCTGGGAAGAGGTCAAGCCGCAGGTGCACAAGATCCACCGCACCGGCAAGGACGGCTTCGATCCGCACAACGACGACTACCTGATCCTGCTCGCCGAGGGCCGCCTGGTGAACCTGGGCAACGCCACCGGCCACCCGAGCCGCATCATGGACGGTTCCTTCGCCAACCAGGTGCTGGCGCAGATCCACCTGTTCGAGCGCAAGTTCGCCGACCAGCCGGCCGCCGAGAAGGCCAAGCGCCTGAGCGTCGAAGTGCTGCCGAAGAAGCTCGACGAGGAAGTCGCCCTGGAGATGGTCCGCGGCTTCGGCGGCGTGGTCACCCAACTGACGCCGAAACAGGCCGAGTACATCGGCGTGACCGTCGAAGGTCCGTTCAAGCCGGATACTTACCGCTACTAAAAAGCCGCTGGAAGCCGGAGGCTGGAGGCTGGACGAAAAAGCGCACCGATCTGCCTTTTCGTTCAGCCTTCAGCCTTCAGCCTTCAGCGATCACGTCCCGACAGCCTCTTGCGGATCTGTTCCATGACGACATCCGATCGCCGCTTCAGCTTCGAGTTCTTCCCCGCCAAGACCGAAGCCGGGCATGAAAAACTGCTGGCCACCGCGCGCCAGCTGGCCGGCTACAAGCCGGACTTCTTCTCCTGCACCTACGGTGCCGGTGGTTCCACCCGCGACCGTACCCTGGTCACCGTCCTGCAGCTGGACGGCGAGGTGAACGTCCCCACCGCGCCGCACCTGTCCTGCGTCGGCGACACCAAGGCCGAACTGCGCGCCCTGCTCGCCCACTACAAGGACGCCGGCATCCGCCGCATCGTCGCCCTGCGCGGCGACCTGCCCTCGGGCATGGGCATGGCCAGCGGCGAGCTGCGCTACGCCAACGAACTGGTGGAGTTCATCCGCGCCGAGACCGGCGACCACTTCCACATCGAGGTCGCTGCCTACCCGGAAGTACATCCGCAGGCACGCAATTCCGAGCACGATCTGGCCAATTTCGTACGCAAGGTCAAGGCCGGTGCTGACAGTGCAATCACGCAGTATTTCTTCAACGCCGACAGCTATTTCCACTTCGTCGAGCGTGCACAGAAGTTGGGCGTCGACATCCCGATCGTCCCGGGCATCATGCCGATCACCAACTACTCCAAGCTGGCGCGTTTCTCGGACGCCTGTGGCGCCGAAATCCCCCGCTGGATCCGCAAGCAGCTGGAAGCCTATGGCGACGACATCGCCAGCATCCAGTCCTTCGGCGAGCAGGTGATCACCGAGATGTGCGAACGTCTGCTGGACGGCGGCGCCCCCGGGCTGCATTTCTACACGCTGAACCAGGCCGACCCCAGCCTGGCACTGTGGAAAAACCTGAAGCTGCCCCGCTAGCGCAACGGCGTTCCGCCGCCCGCAACGGGCGGCGGTTCACCGGCCAGGACGCTAGAGGTTCCACATGGCATGGCACATGCCCCCTCTCTGATCTACCTCGTGTACGGTCGCCAGACCTACCATCAGGAAGCCCTGTTCAGCATCGCCAGCGCCATCGCCCGGGCACGGGAAACGCCGCAGCTGCGCCTGGACATCCAGGTCGTCACCGATGACGGCGCTCCCTACGCCGGGCTGCCGGTGCGGGTGCGCCACATCGACGCAGGCACCCTGGCCGGCTGGTACGGGCCGCACGGCTATCACTTCCGCGCCAAGCACGTGGCCCTGCGCCAGGCGCTCGACGAACTGCCCGCCGCCGTGCTGATCGACACCGACACCTTCTTCCACGTATCGCCAGCCCGGCTGTTCGCCCAGGTGCGGCCCGGCGCCCTGCTGTGCAACGCCGTGCGGCACCGGCTTGGCGACTCGCCGGCGCCCGTCTACCGCCAGCTGATCGAGCCCCTGAAAGCCCGCGGACTGGCCGACGAACGGACGCCGCTGATCAATTCCGGAGTGATCGGACTGACCCGCGAAGACGCCGTCGTACTCGACCGTTCGTTGGAATTGATGGATGACCTCTACCCAATTGCCCGCGCAGCCTATAATCTTGAAGAGTTCGTTCTGGCGATTGCGGCCTACAGACAACTGGAACCCGTCGGTTGTACCGACCTCATCCACCATTATTGGAGCCGCAAGCAGTTGTTCCGGGCGAAAGTCCAGGCCTGGCTGCACAAGCACCGAACGTCCCTTCTCAGCCCCCTGGCTCTCGACGACACCCAACTGGTGACCGACCGCCTGCCGCGTCCACCACGGGCCGCGCGCCTGCTGTACAAGCTGAGAACACTGCCGTTGCCGGTCCCGATGCGCCAGTTCAGCCTGGAGCTGTTCTACGGGTGCCACGACTACGACAACGAGTTCGACCGGGCCTGCGGCCCCGTCTGGTGGGAAAAGGCCGCGACCAATGTCATCGCGCGCCATCCCGACCAGCCGGTGCAAGAGCAGCTCGGTGAATGGCTGAACCACAAGGTGTTGCGCCATCTCCTCGGCCCAAGGCTCGAGGAGATACGCCAGCACCTACGCCAGCAGGACCTGCTCTGAACGGCAGGCCGGCGCTGGCAGCGCCTCTGCCCTTCCGGGGCCGGGCGCAAACCCCAGGCCGGCGGCCCTTGCCGCCGGCCCCCGGAGGAGCCCGCGAGGGCCCCTGCCAGTAGCTCGGCCATGGGTGCATACGCAGCGCCCCGCGCCGTCCCTCTTCCCGCCACGGGAACGAGGGTACAGAGGAGTTCGAAGAACTTGGTGACTTCACATTCGCCGGCCAGCCGCCGGCTCATATAGGAATACCCCGCATGTCCTTTTCCTCCCTCGGTCTCTCCGAGGCGCTGGCCCGCGCAGTAGAGGCGGCGGGCTACAGCCAGCCCACCCCTGTCCAGGAGCGGGCGATTCCCGCCGTATTGCAAGGTCGCGACCTGATGGTCGCGGCCCAGACCGGCACCGGCAAGACCGGTGGCTTCGCCCTTCCGGTGCTCGAGCGGCTGTTCCCCGAAGGCCACCCCGACCGTGAACACCGCCACGGCCCGCGCCAGGCGCGCGTGCTGGTGCTGACGCCGACCCGCGAGCTGGCCGCCCAGGTCCACGACAGCTTCAAGGTCTATGCCCGCGACCTGCCCCTGAAGAGCGCCTGCATCTTCGGCGGCGTCGGCATGAATCCCCAGGTCCAGGCCATGTCCAAGGGCGTCGACGTGCTGGTGGCCTGCCCCGGCCGCCTGCTCGACCTGATCGGCCAGGGCAGCGTCGACCTCTCCCGCGTGGAGATCCTGGTCCTCGACGAAGCCGACCGCATGCTCGACATGGGCTTCATCCACGACGTCAAGAAGGTCCTCGCCAAGCTGCCGCCCAAGCGCCAGAACCTGCTGTTCTCGGCGACCTTCTCGAAAGACATCACCGACCTCGCCAACAAGCTGCTGCACAACCCCGAGCGCATCGAGGTCACCCCGCCGAACACCACCGTCGAGCGCATCGAGCAGCGCGTGTTCCGCATCCCCTCGGTACAGAAGCGCGCCCTGCTGGCGCACCTGGTGACCGTGGGCGCCTGGGAGCAGGTGCTGGTCTTCACCCGCACCAAGCACGGCGCCAACCGCCTCGCCGAGTACCTGAGCAAGCACGGCCTGCCGGCCGCCGCGATCCACGGCAACAAGAGCCAGAACGCGCGCACCAAGGCCCTGGCCGACTTCAAGGCCAACGATGTGCGCATCCTGGTGGCCACCGACATCGCCGCCCGCGGCCTGGACATCGACCAGTTGCCCCACGTGGTCAACTACGAGCTGCCCAACGTCGAGGAAGACTACGTCCACCGCATCGGCCGCACCGGCCGTGCCGGGCGCAGCGGCGAAGCCATCTCGCTGGTGGCCCCGGACGAGGAGAAGCTGCTCAAGGCCATCGAGCGCCTGACCAGGCAGCAGATCCCCGCCGGCGATACCCAGGGCTTCGACCCCGAGGTGGCGCTGCCGGAAGTGGCCCTGCCCGAGCCCAAGGAACAGCCCCAGCGCCAGCCGCGCAAGGACAAGGCCAAGCGCGAGCGCAAGCCCAGGGACAAGGAGCCGCAGCAGGCGCAGCCCGCCGCCGAGGCAGCCCATGCCGACGCCGGCGCCGAGCAGGGCGACAAGCCGGCCGGCAAGCGCCGCCGCCGTGGCGGCCGCGGCAAGAAGAAGGGCGATGCCCAGGCCCAGGGCGAGCAGCAGGCTCAGCAGGCCCCGCGCGGCGACGCCCAGCCCAAGCAGCCCAGGCAACCCAAGCCGGCGGCGCAGGGCCAGAACCGCGATCCCGAGGAGTTCCTCGACGACGACTACGACAACTTCGGCAACCGCGCCGACTACGTCAGCCCCTTCCCGGACAAGGACGTGCAACGCGGCCAGCGCCGTCGCGGCGGCCAGCCCCAGGGCCAGGGCCAGGCGTCCCAGGGCCAGCGTGCCCGCGGTCAGGGCCAGGGCCAAGCTCAGGGCCAAGGCCAGAAGCAGAGCAAGCCGGGCCAGAAAGGCACTGGCCAGGGTGGCCAGGGCGCCCGCGGCAAGAACGCCAACGGCCAGGCCCGCGGCGGCCAGGGCGGCAACGCCCAGGGCAAGCAGCGCGCCGCCCGCAAGCGCGGCGGCAAGGGCCAACCCTCGCTGATGAGCGATGCGCCGCTGCGCGAGCCGAGCGAGTACGGCGCCGCCAAGCCGACCCGCCAGCCGGTGGTGATCAACAAGCGCGACCTGGTCCGCGGCGACCGCTTCCCCACCGCCGAGCAACTGGAAGAACTGGAACCGCGCCGCGACAAGGGCGAACGCCCGGCGCTGCTGACGCGTAACCGTTGAGTGCCAGTTGCTGAAGAAACCGCCCCTTGGGGCGGTTTTTTCTTGGCTGTGCGCAGGGCCTGGTCCTGTAGGAGCGAGCTTGCTCGCGAACCGTGTTTCCCTTTGGCGACGGCGTGTCGGCTCCACTCCGCACCCTCTCCCTAACCCTCTCCCTGAAGGGAGAGGGGACCGTTGGGCAGAGGTGGGTGTTTTAGAGTTAGCCGGTTAGCCCGGCAGGTTCCGGCTGAAACCATTACTTCTCTCGGCACGGACAAGCCCCCTCTCTCTTCAGGGCGGGGCGCGCAGCCGAGGGCTGGGGAGAGGGTGCTCTTCGAAAACGCCTGCCGCGAACCCCATTCGCGAGCAAGCTCGCTCCTACAAGTGACAAAAAAGCCGCCCCAAGAGGCGGCTTCTTCATTCACCAAGCACTCAAAGCACCTGCCGCAAAAAGCTCTGCGCCCGCGGATCGGCCGGCTGTTCGAAGAACTGCGCCGGCGGCGCGTCTTCCAACAACTTGCCGTGGTCGAAGAACAGCACGCGGTCGGCCACTTCACGGGCGAAGCCCATTTCGTGGGTGACGCAGACCATGGTCATGCCTTCCAGCGCCAGGGCCTTCATCACGTCGAGCACCTCGCCGACCATCTCCGGGTCGAGCGCCGAGGTCGGCTCGTCGAACAGCATCACCTTCGGCTCCATGCACAGCGCGCGGGCGATGGCCACGCGCTGCTGCTGGCCGCCGGACAGGCGCGAGGGGTATTCGTTGGCCTTCTGGCCGATGCCGACCTTGGCCAGCAGCGCCTTCGCCTTCTCCTCGCGCTCGGCCTTGCCGCGCTTGCGCACCACCTTCTGCGCCAGGCACAGGTTCTCCAGCACGGTCATGTGCGGGAACAGGTTGAAGTGCTGGAACACCATGCCGACTTCGCGGCGGTAGGCGTTGATATCGGTCTTCGGGTTGGCCAGGTCGACGCCGTCGATGCTCACCGAGCCGGAGTCGAACTCCTCCAGGCCGTTGAGGCAGCGCAGGAAGGTGGACTTGCCCGAGCCCGAGGGCCCGATCACCACCACCACCTCGCCCCTGTCCACGCGGGTGGTCACGTCGTCCACCGCGCGCACCACGTGGCCGCGGGTGTCGAACACCTTGGTCAGGTTGCGGACTTCAATCACTTTGTCCGAGCCTCCGTTCCAGCCGGCTCGCCATATGCGACAGCGGCAGGTTGATGACGAGGTAGAGCGCGGCCACGCAGAACCAGATCTCGAAGGTGGAGAACGAGGTGGTGATGGCCTCGCGGCCGCTCTTGGTCAGTTCGGTGATGGCGATCACCGAGACCAGCGAGGTGTCCTTGACCAGGCTGATGAACTGCCCGGCCAGCGGCGGCAGCACGCGCTTGAAGGCCTGCGGCAGGATCACGTGGCGCATCGACTGCGCCGCGCTCAGGCCCAGGGAGCGCGCCGCCTCGTCCTGGCCGCGGGCGATGGACTGCACGCCGGCGCGGACGATCTCGGCCACGTAGGCGCCGGTGAACAGCGCCAGCGCGGCCACCCCGGCGAACTCGCGGGACAGGTTGAGCACGGTGCCAATGAAGAAGTAGAAGATGAAGATCTGCACCAGCAACGGCGTACCGCGCACCAGCTCGACGTAGAGCGTCGAGAGGTCGTGCAGCGTGGGGTTCTTCGACAGCCGGCAGAGGCCGGTGAACAGGCCGATGGCCAGGCCGATCGCGCCGGAGACGAAGGAGATCCACAGCGTGGTCCACAGGCCCCAGGCCAGCGGGCCGGCGGCCCAGTGGCGTTGTACGCCGACCACGTCGCCTTCGCCGACGTCGTCGTTCTCGGAGAACTGCAGGCTGTCGCCGGCCACGTTCAGCACCTGCTGCCTGCCGTCGTCGTCGACCAGGGTGACGCGGGCCTCGCGGCCGGAATCCTCGATCTTCTCCACCCGCGAGACGGCGTCCGCACGTTGCGGTTCCTCCGCCTGGTAGGCGAAGTACTGGGGAACGCGGTTCCAGCGCCACTCGTAGGAAATCAGCGAGGTGGAATACCAGATGGCCAGGCCGATCAGCAGGAGGATCAGCGCGGTCAGCCCATGCCAGGGCCAGGTGGGGCGTTTGCTTCTAGTCACGTATCTTTACCGTGAAAATGCGAACGCGCAGGCCGGGGCCTGCGCGTCGGGTCGAACAGCGTCGGACGCGGATTATTCCATGTCCTTCAGCCAGTCGGTGCTCTTGAACCACTTGTCGTGCAGACGATCGTAGGTCCCGTCCTCGTGGATCTGCTTGAGGAAGTTGTTGATCCAGTTGATCGAGTCGTAGTCGCCCTTCTTCAGGCCGAAGGCCAGCGGTTCGTAGGTGAACGGCTGGTCGAGGAACACCAGCTTGCCGGCGCCGAACTTGCCGACCGCGACCACGTTGTAGGGCGAGTCGTAGATGAAGGCGTCGGCCTTGCCGTTGACCACGTCCATGACCGCCTCGGGCTCGTTGTCGAAGCCGTGGTACTGGGCCTTGGACAGCTGCTTCTTGGCGACGAACTCGCCGGTGGTGCCGATCTTCGAGGTGATGCGGTACTTGGCGTCGTTCAGGTCCTTGTAGGACTTGATGGCGCCTTCCAGCTCCTTGCGGATCAGCAGGGTCTGGCCGACCACGATGAAGGGATCGGAGAAGTTGACCCGCAGGTTGCGTTCCTGGGTCAGGGTCATGCCCGAGCCGATCATGTCGAACTTGTCGGTCAGCAGCGCCGGGATGATGCCGTCGTAGCTGGTGGAGACCAGCTCCAGCTTGACGCCCATGGCCTTGGCCATGGCCTTGAGCAGGTCGACCTCGAAGCCGACGATCTGGCCACGCTTGTTGGTCATCTCGAACGGCATGTAGGTCGGGTCCATGCCCACCCGCAGGCTGCCGCGCTTGACCGCGTCATCCACCGCGCCGGCCTGTGCCGCGCCCACGCCGGCCAGGGCGCAGACGCCCAGCAGCAGCGATGCCAGATACTTTTTCATTCCCCACACTCCCAGACAGTCGAAATTGAGTCGTGCGCACGTCGGCACGGCATCCAGCTGCGGTCTTTATGCCGCGCGAAGCCTCGCCGGGCGCTGAAGGGTGCGAATCCTACCCTCTGTCGCCGTCCGTCGGGAGTCTTTCTGGATCGATGGCGCAGGTTAGCAGCAGTAAAGCGCCGGGAAAACCGTTGCAAGGCGTTGCCACTCCCCGCCTGGTGACGGGGAGCGGCTCGCGGTCAGGACTGCGCGGCCGGCAGGCCCACGCCGGCGCCGGCCGGCGGCGCCAGCGGCAGCGCCGGGCTGTGCGCGTCGGCCTGCACGGACTTGCGCCAGGGCTCCAGCCAGTTCTCATGGCCGCCTTCCCACACCTGCAGGTGCAGGCGCGACAGCGCCACCGGGTCGCTCAGCAGGGCCAGGCGGGCCTCGCCGGCGACGGCCTGCGGACCGCCTTCCAGGGCCTGCTGCACGCGCCGCTGGCGCGCCGCCTCGATGGCCTCGGAGCGCGCGTGGCGCGCGGTGCCCATGGCGCAGGCCAGGGCGTTGAGCAGCGGGTCGGAAACGCTGCGGACGAAGCCGTCCTTCAGCGCCTGCCAGCGGTTCTGGTAGGTGTACTCGTCGGTGGAGCGCAGCTCGCGCGGGGTGTCGTATTCCTCGGGGATGAGGAACAGCTTCTCGTCGCGCGAGGCCAGGCCCAGGTTGACGCGGCTGGTGATCACCGACACCGGGATGGACAGCATCAGCGAACCGACGATGGGCGACAGCCACCACAGGAAGCGCGGGTTCAGCCACACCACCAGCAGCGCCCAGGCCAGGCCCAGCAGGGTCTGCATGCCGTGGCGGCGCAGCGCCTCGCTCCAGGGCGTGGCGTCGTCGTCACGCTGCGGCGACTTCCACTGCGCTTCCCAGCCGAGGAACGCGGCCAGCACGAAGCGGGTGTGGAAGAGCATGCGCACCGGCGCCAGCAGCACCGAGAAGAGCATCTCCAGGAGCATGCTCAGGGTGACCTTGATCACGCCACCGAAGGCCTTGGCGCCCTTGGCCCAGATCAGCATGACGCTGAGCAGCTTGGGCAGGAACAGCAGGGTCAGGGTGGTGGAGAACAGCGCGATGGCCTTCTCCGGGTGCCACTGCGGCCAGATCGGGAACAGCTGGCGCGGCTCCAGGAAGTACTGCGGCTCCATCAGCTGGTGCACCGCCAGCAGCGCGGTGGACAGCACCAGGAAGAAGAACCACAGCGGCGCCGACAGGTAGGACATCACCCCGGTGAGGAACACCGCGCGGTGCACCGGGTGCATGCCCTTGACCAGGAACAGGCGGAAGTTCATCAGGTTGCCGTGGCACCAGCGGCGGTCGCGCTTGAGCTCGTCCAGCAGGTTCGGCGGCAGTTCCTCGTAGCTGCCCTCCAGGTCGTAGGCGATCCACACGCCCCAGCCGGCGCGGCGCATCAGCGCGGCCTCGACGAAGTCGTGGGAGAGGATGGCCCCGGAGAACGAGCCCTTGCCCGGCAGCGGCGCCAGGGCGCAGTGCTCGATGAAGGGCTTCACCCGGATGATCGCGTTGTGCCCCCAGTAGTGCGACTCGCCCAGTTGCCAGAAGTGCAGGCCGGCGGTGAACAGCGGGCCGTAGACGCGGGTGGCGAACTGCTGCATGCGCGCATAGAGGGTGTCCATGCCTGAGGCCTTGGGCGCGGTCTGGATGATCCCCGCCTCCGGGTTGGCTTCCATCAGCCGCACCAGCTTGGCCAGGCAGTCGCCGCTCATCACGCTGTCGGCGTCCATCACCACCATGTACTTGTACTGGCTGCCCCAGCGCCGGCAGAAGTCGTCGATGTTGCCGCTCTTGCGCTTCACCCGGCGGCGGCGGCGGCGGTAGAACAGCTTGCCGAAGCCCTTGGTCTCCTGGCACAGCTCGATCCAGGCCTGTTCCTCGGCCACGGCGATGTCGGCCTGGTAGGTGTCGCTGAGGACGAAGAAGTCGAAGTGGTCCAGCTCGCCGCTGGCGGCCACCGATTCGAAGGTGGCGCGCAGGCCGGCGAAGACCCGCGGCACGTCCTCGTTGCAGATCGGCATGACGATGGCGGTGCGCGCGTCGGCCGCGATCGGCTCGTTGCCGGCGCTGCTGCCGGAGATGCGGTAGCGGTCGCGGCCGCTGAGCAGCTCCCAGAAGCCCATCAGCGCGGTCCAGAAACCGGCCGAGACCCAGCAGAAGAGGATGGCGAAGAGCAGCAGCACGCCGAACTGGATCAGGTACGGCAGCACCTGCTGCAGGGTCTGCAGCCAGGTCTGGCGGTTGATCTCTTCCAGGTCGATCAGCGCCCAGCCCTGGTACGGCAGGATGCCTTTCATGTAGTAGGTGGCGATGCTGGTCTGGCCGAGCATCAGCAACAGCAGGATCATCCGGCGCAGCGAGCCGACCCGCTGCCAGCGCGCCTTGGGCAGGTCGCGCGCGGGCTTGGACGGGTTGCCGCGGCCGAGCAGGCGGCGCCAGCCGCGAACCAGCACGTTGGTCCGCCAGGGCTCGGGGAGCACCTTGGTACGCTGGATCGGCGGCGCCGCCTTGAGGTAGGCGCGGCCGTTGTCGTCCAGGCCGAGCATGCCGGTTTCCTGCAGCTCCTGGCCGTAGCCGAGCAGCAGGCGCGGGCCGATGGAGCCCAGCGCCGCATCGTCGGTGGCGACCGGCGCGGTGCCGGCCTCCTCCGCCAGGCGCTGGTGCAGGTCACTGAAGGAAGCGCTGCGCGCCAGGCGCTCGCGCCCTTCCGCGGTCAGCGGAAGGTGCTCGAGGTATTCGCCCAGCGGAGCCTTGTGGGTGGTCGTGTTATTCATCGGCAGGCAGCTGGTAGCTCCAGGTTTCGGACAGGGTCTGTCCATCTTTGACCAGGGCCGCACGCATTTCGGTCGGCTTCTTCGGGTCCTTCACCTTGATCCGAAGGGTCAGGCGCCAGCCCTGGGTCACCGGGTTGTAGCGCAGGTTGTTTTCCTTGACCTCGGCGTTGTCGTCGGTGCTCACCTGGGTGGTCACCGCGGCGTCGGCCGGCAGGACCTTGAGGTTGGCGCCCTCGAAGTCCACCACCAGGGCGATGCTGCCGTCGGGCTGGCGGATCAGGTTGGCCTGCTTGACGTCACCCACCGAGCGCAGGGTCTGCTTGACCTGGGCGACCTTCTGCGAATGCAGGGCGTCCTCGTCCATGGTCCAGTGCATGCGGTAGGCGTACTCCAGCGGCTGGCCGGCCTCCGGGCGCTTCTCCGGGTTGAAGAAGGCGACGATGTTGTCGTTGGTCTCGTCCGGGGTGGGGATCTCGACCAATTCGACGCTGCCCTTGCCCCAGTCGCCGCGCGGCTCGATCCACAGGCTCGGGCGCAGATCGTAGCGGTCGTCCAGGTCTTCGTAGCGGCTGAACTCGCGGCCGCGCTGGAGCAGGCCGAAGCCTTTCGGGTTCTCCACCGCGTAGCTGCTCACCGACAGGTGTTTCGGGTTGTTCAGCGGGCGCCAGATCCACTCGTCGTTGCCGGCATGGATCTGCAGGCCGGTGGAGTCATGCAGCTCCGGACGGAAGTTGTGCTGCTCCGAGGGCTGGTTGGAGCCGAACAGGAACATGCTGGTCAGCGGCGCCATGCCGAGCTTGGTGACCTTGTCGCGCAGGAACACCTTGGCCTGCACGTCGACCACGGTGTCCTTGCCGGGGCGCAGAACCAGGCGGTAGGCGCCGGTGGCGCGCGGCGAGTCGAGCAGGGCGTAGATCACCAGGTGCTTGTCCTGGGGCTTGGGCTTCTCGATCCAGAACTCGCGGAAGCGCGGGAACTCCTCGCCGGAGGGCAGCGCGGTGTCCAGCGCCAGGCCGCGGGCGGAGAGGCCATAGACGTGGCCCTTGCCGACCACGCGGAAGTAGCTGGCGCCGAGGAAGGTGGCGATCTCGTCGAGCTTGTCGGCCTTGTTGATCGGGTAGAGCACGCGGAACCCGGCGTAGCCGAGGTCCTTGGTGGCATTGGCGTCGAACTGCAGCGTACCGAAGTCGAAACGCGCGGGATCGTACTTGATCTCCTTGACGCTGGTGGCCGTCACCTCGTTGATCTTCACCGGGGTGTCGAAGTGCATGCCCTGGTGATAGAAGCTGAGCTTGAACGGCTCCTTCTCGTCGGCCCAGTAGGCCTTGTCCATGCGGAAGCGGATCTGCTGGTAGTCGGCGAACTTCATTTCGCTGAATACCGACGGCAGGTTGCTGGTCGGCGCGCTGTACTTCTCGCTGGCCAGCTTCTTCGCCTCGCCGGCGACGTCATCGATGGTGAAAGCCCAGGCGTGAGAGGCGCCCAGGGCCAGGAAAGCGGAGCCGACCAGCATCAGGTCGCGCAGGAAATTACGGGAAGCGGTGTGTTGAACGGAACGAAAAATCACGAGTCCCCCTCGTCCGTGAACTTGAAAAAACCAAGGCCGGCCCTGGCAATGCCAAAGTGCCGGCGATTGAATTCCGACCCCGGTGAGCCCGAATGATTCCCCGCCAACGCGAAGAACCCTTGCCCGGCCTTGTGGCCTGGGCTTCCGGGGAGCCATTGTTCTAGTTGCATGCGAGTTGCCATCATCCTGCGGCCCGGTTACGGACTGCCGCCTGCTCAAGCCTCCAGAAGAAAGGTCACCGGCCCGTCGTTGACCAGGTGGACCTGCATGTTGGCGCCGAACCGGCCGGTAGCGACCAGCGGATGACGGGCTCGTGCCTGATCCACGAGATGTTCGAACAACTCGGCGCCCCGGGCTGGCGGCGCCGCGCTGGAAAAGCTCGGCCGCAGGCCCTTGCGGGTGTCGGCGGCCAGGGTGAACTGCGAGACCAGCAGCAGGCCGCCGCCGACATCGCCCAGAGAAAGGTTCATCTTACCTTCAATATCGGCGAACACTCGATAGTTAAGCAGCTTGTGCAGCAGCCGCTGGGTGCTCGCCTCGTCGTCCTGGGGCTCCACGCCGACCAGCGCCAGCAGGCCCTGGTCGATGGCGCCGACGATTTCCCCGTCGACTTCCACCCGCGCGGCGCTCACCCGCTGGATCAGCGCCTTCATTCGGCCTCCGGGGGCAGGTTGAGCAGGCGCCGGCCGATTTCGTTGGTGGCGCGCACCAGGGCATCGGCGATGCCCGGCTCGCTGGCGGCGTGGCCGGCGTCGCGGACGATCTGCAGCTCGCTGTTCGGCCAGGCCTTGTGCAGCACCCAGGCGTTGTCCAGCGGGCAGACCACGTCGTAGCGGCCGTGCACGATGACGCCGGGCAGGTGGGCGATGCGGTGCATGTCGCGCAGCAGCTGGTCCGGCTCGAGGAAGGCGGCGTTGACGAAGTAGTGGTTCTCGATGCGGGCGATGGACAGCGCGCGGTGCGGGTCGCTGAAGCGGTCGACCACCGCCGGGTTGGGCCGCAGCGTCGCGGTGCGCCCTTCCCAGGTGGACCAGGCGCGCGCGGCGTGCATCTGGGCGATCTGGTCGCTGCCCACCAGGCGCTTGCGGAAAGCCTGCATGAGGTCGCCGCGCTCGTCCGCCGGGATCGGCGCCAGGTAGTCCTCCCAGTAGTCGGGGAACAGCTGGCTGGCGCCCTCCTGGTAGAACCAGCGCAGATCCTGCGGGCGGCACAGGAAGATGCCGCGCAGGATCAGCGCGTGGACGCGCTCGGGGTGCGCCTGGGCGTAGGCCAGCGACAGCGTCGAGCCCCAGGAGCCGCCGAACAGCACCCACTTCTCGATGCCCAGGTGCTGGCGGATGCGCTCCATGTCGGCCACCAGGTGCCAGGTGGTGTTGTCGTCCAGGCTGGCGAAGGGCGTGGAGCGTCCGCAGCCGCGCTGGTCGAAGGTGACGATGCGGTACAGGTTGGGGTCGAAGAAGCGCCTGGACAGGGCGTCGCAACCGGCACCCGGGCCGCCGTGCACGAAAAGCACCGGCAGACCGTCCGGTATGCCGCTTTCATCCACATAAAGGAGGTGCGGTTCATCGACGGCCAGCTGGTGCCGGGCGTAAGGCTTGATTTCCGGATACAAAAGCTGCATGGCGCACTCCTGAATCTTTACGTACGGTCCGTCCCTCGACCGGATACCATCCCTTGCGTGTCGGGCATGATACCTGTGCCCGCGCAAAACCGATAAAGGAGTTCACTCGGGATGCCGAGGAAGTTGTATCTTTGCCTGCTGTGCGTCATTTGTCTGCTGGGCGGATGCAGCAGCGACTCCCCCCAGGACCAGTTGAACGACGCGGTGCGCCAGCTGCAGCGCAACCTCGACGAGCGCGCCACCAGCGCCGTGCTGGCGCAGTTGCACGAGGATTTCCGCGCCCAGGGCGAGTACGACCGCGACTGGGTGCGCCGGACCCTGGCGCAGGTGTTCGTCCAGCAGCCGCGGGTGCGCTTCATCACCCTGGGGCGCAGCAGCCGCGTCGACCGCAACTACGCCGACGTCGGCCATACCCGGGCGGAACTGGCGCTGACCGGCGGCGACGACCTGCTGCCCGAGCGCAGGCGCAACCGCCCCTACAGCGTAAGCCTGGAATGGCGACGCGAGGGTGACACCTGGAAGCTGGCGAGGCTCGACTGGCGATGAACCCACTGCAACACCGCATCCGCGCCGCCGGCCTGCTGATCCGCGAGCAGAGCATCCTGCTGGTGCGCCACGAGGTCGACGGCGACGTCTACTGGATCCCCCCGGGCGGCGGCTTCGAGTCGCACAGCGACCGATCGACGCGCGACACCGTGAAGCGCGAATGCCGCGAGGAAACCGGGCTGGAAGTGGAGGTCGGGCCGCTGGTGTACGTGCGCGAATTCGCCGAGCCGCTGGCCGGGCGCTTCCACATGGAGCTGTTCTACCGCGTCGACGCCTGGCGCGGCGACCTGAGCCTGGACAACCTGCGCGGCCTGGGCGGCGATGAGTTCGCCATCCACGAGGTGGCCTGGGTGCCGCGCGCCGAGCTGGCCGCCCTGCCCTCCTTCTACCCCGCCGAGCTGCTCGACGACGTCTGGGAACGCCTGGCCGCGCCGGCGCCGCTGATCCGCCACCTGGGCCTGCAGGTGTGAAACGCCGCTGGCTCCTGCCCCTCGCGGCGCTGCTGGTCCTGCCGATGTTGTTGCCGGAGCACCCGGTCATCCCGGTGCAGGGCGCCAGCCAGCGCGACTGGAACCGCCGTTCGTTCTGGTACGAGCCCTGGGGCATTTCCGGGGTGCACAAGGGCATCGACATCTTCGCCGACGCCGGCGCCCCGGCGCTGTCGCCGGTGCCGGGGCTGGTGCTGTACCGCGGCGAGATCGGCCTGGGCGGCAAGGTGGTGCTGATCCTCGGGCCGAAATGGCGCCTGCACTACCTGGCGCACCTGCAGGCCTGGAACGTGGCGCCGCTGCAGCCGGTGGGCCGCGGCCAGGTGGTCGGCGCGGTGGGCAGCTCGGGCAACGCCGCCGGCAAGCCGCCGCACCTGCACTACGCGGTGCTGTCGCTGCTGCCGCGGCCCTGGGCGGCCACCGACGAGACCCAGGGCTGGAAGAAGATGTTCTTCATCGACCCCGGGCAGTTCCTCCTGGCGCGCTGAACGGCGAACTTTGGAAACACTCCCGGCGTGGCCGCAAGGCGCGCATCTGCGCTACGGTGCCGGGCTCCCCTTCATCCCGAAAAGGAGTTCGACATGCTGGCCAGGCCCCTTGCCCTGCCCCTGCTGCTGTGCCTCGCCCTGCTCGCCGGCTGCGGCAAGGACGACCCGCAGGCAGCCCTGGAAGCCGCCGTGCAGCAACTGCAGGCGAACATCGAAGCGAAGAAGACCGGCGCCGTGCTCGACCAGTTGGCCGACGACTTCCGCGCCCAGCAGGTCAACGACCGCGACTGGGCCCGGCGCACCATGGCGGTGCTGTTCCTCCGTCACCAGAAGATCGGCGTGCTCGCCCCGGCGAAGAACAGCTGGATCGACCCGGCGGCCTCGCGCCGCGGCTACACCGAGGCCAAGGTCGGCCTGACCGGCGCCGAGGGGCTGATCCCCGACAGCGCGCGGCTGTATGACGTGAAGCTGGAGTGGTGGCTGGAGGACGGCGAGTGGAAGCTGGCGCGGCTGGACTGGGAATAACCGCGCGCCCCGCGCCGAGGCGCTCTTCGTAGGAGCGAACTTGCTCGCGAACGGATTCCGCAGCGGGGTTCATTCGCGAGCAAGCTCGCTCCTACAAAAAAGCGCGATTCGCGGGCAGGGCCCGCTCCTACAGGTTGTCGGGAAGCACGGTATTCCTCCCCCCGTAGGAGCGGACCTTGTCCGCGATAGCCGGACGAACCGGCGCGATTCGCGGATGAGATCCGCTCCTACGCCGCCCCACCCACATCGTCCCCATGTAGGAGCGCGCCCTGCGCGCGATATCGCGGGCAGGGCCCGCTCCTACACCCATCCTACGAAAAGCATCTCGGCAAGCGCCGTGCGCAGGCGTTTCGTCAACGGCCGTAACGCTCCCGCCCCCAGGCCAGGAAGGTCTCCAGCATCTTCCGTAGCACCGCGGCGGTCGGGCCGGCCAGGTCTTCGCGGTAGGCGAAGGGCGCCTGTTCATCCATGTAGTTGCACTGCGCGAGCTCCAGTTGCACCGCGTGCACGTGCTGCCCGGGCTGGCCGTAATGGCGGGTGATGTGGCCGCCCTTGAAGCGCCCGTTGAGCACGTGGCTGTAGCCCTCGGCTTCAGCGCACGCCGCCTGCAGGCGCTCGGCGAGGTCCGCCGGACAGCTGTTGCCGGAGTTGGTGCCGATGTTGAAGTCCGGCAGCTTGCCGTCGAACAGGTGCGGGATGTGCGAGCGGATCGAGTGCGCGTCCCACAGCAGCGCGTAGCCGAACTCGGCCTTCAGCCGCGCCAGCTCCTCGGCCAGCGTTTGGTGGTACGGCGTCCAGACTTCCGCCAGGTAGCGCGCGCGCTCCTCGGCCGAGGGCGCCTGGCCTTCGTGGAACAGCGGGCGGCCGTCGAACAGAGTGTCCGGGTACAGGCCGGTGGTGGCCGTGCTGTACAGCGGCTTGTCGTCGGCCGGGCGATTCAGGTCGATGACGTAGCGCGAGTAGTTCGCCGCCAGGGTGCTGGCGCCCAGTTCGCGGGCGAAGTCGTACAGGCGCGGGATGTGCCAGTCGGTGTCGGCCAGTTCCTTCGCCTCGTCCACCAGGCCGGCTTCCACGGCCGGGGTCAGGCGGGTGCCGGGGTGCGGCATGCTCACCAGCAGCGGCACGCGGCCGCGGCTGAAGCTCAGTACGTTATCCACAGGAGACTTCCTCTGCGTGACGGATGATGCGCTTGGGCAGGTCGCCGCCGAGCCAGTAGGCCAGCTCGGCCGGGCGCTGGATGTCCCAGGCGACGAAATCGGCGAGCTTGCCCGCCTCCAGGCTGCCGTGGTCGGCTTCCAGGCCCAGGGCGCGGGCGGCGTGCAGGGTGACGCCGGCCAGCGCTTCTTCCGGGGTCAGGCGGAAGGCGGTGCAGCCCATGTTCAGCATCAGGCGCAGCGACAGCGCCGGCGAGGTGCCGGGGTTGAGGTCGCTGGCCAGGGCGATGGCCACGCCGTGCTGGCGCAGGGCGTCCATCGGCGGCAGCTGGGTTTCGCGCAGGACGAAGAAGGCGCCCGGCAGCAGCACCGCGACGGTGCCGGCCCTGGCCATGGCGATGGCGTCTTCCTCGGTCATGAATTCCAGGTGGTCGGCGGACAGCGCCTGGTAGCGCGCAGCCAGGCTGGAGCCATGCAGCGACGACAGTTGCTCGGCGTGCAGCTTCACCGGCAGCCCCAGCGCCTTGGCGGCCTGGAACACCCGCTCGACCTGCGCCGGGGAGAACGCCAGGTGCTCGCAGAAAGCGTCCACCGCGTCCACCAGCCCTTCCTGCGCCAGCGCCGGGAGGATTTCCATGCAGATCAGCTCGATGTAGTCGTCGGCACGCCCGGCATATTCCGGCGGCAGGGCATGGGCCGACAGGCAGGTGGCGCGCACCGTCACCGGCAGCACCTCGCCCAGGCGCCGCGCCACGCGCAGCATCTTGCGCTCGCTGGCCAGGTCCAGGCCGTAGCCGGATTTCACTTCCAGCACGGTCACGCCATCGGCCAGCAGCGGCCGCGCGCGCTTGATGGCGCTGGCCAGCAGTTCTTCCTCGCTGGCCTCGCGGGTGGCGCGCACGGTGCTGGCGATGCCGCCGCCGGCCGCCGCGATCTCCGCATAGCTGGCGCCCTGCAGGCGCAGCTCGAACTCGGCGCTGCGGTCGCCGCCGAACACCAGGTGGGTGTGGCAGTCGATCAGCCCCGGGGTCAGCCAGGCGCCGCCCAGGTCGTGGCTGCGCTGCACCTCGTGCAGCGGCAGTTCGGCGCGGGGGCCGATCCAGTGGATGCGCGCGCCCTCGGTGAGGATCGCCGCGTCCTCGATGATCGAGTACTTGCCGCCGGCCATGGTGGCGGCGTGGCAGTTGTGCCAGAGCTGTTTCATTGCAGTCTCCCGATGCTCGCGCCGACGTTCTGCAGCGCCCGGCGGTCGGCCAGCAGCGCGGCGGCGCGGGCGATGTCCGGGGCCAGCCAGCGGTCGGCGTCGTAGGCCGGCACCTGCTCGCGCAGCAGTTCCCAGGCGCGCTGGGTGCCGGCGCCGAAGCGTTGTTCCTTGAGGAATTCGAAGGCCTGGGCGGCCAGCAGGTATTCGATGGCGAGAATCTGCTGGCAGTTGCCGATGCAGCGGCCGAGCTTGAGCGCGGCGCTGGTGCCCAGGCTCAGGTGGTCTTCCTGCAGGCCGGAGGTGACGTAGTTGTCGACCACCGCCGGCTGCGCCAGCTGGCGGTTCTCGCCGGCCAGGGCGGCGGCCACGTACTGCACGATCATCATCCCCGAGTTGACCCCCGGCTGGCTCACCAGGAACGCCGGCAGGCCGCTGACCAGCGGGTTGATCAGGCGGTCCAGGCGGCGCTCGGCGACGCCGCCCAGCTCGGCCACGGCGATGCACAGCAGGTCGGCGGCCATGGCCACGGATTCGCCGTGGGGGTTGGCCTGGGACACCACCCGGTAGTGCTCGGGCGTGCCCAGCACCAGCGGGTTGTCGTTGGCCGAGTTGAGTTCGATCTCCACCTGGCGCGCGGCGTGGGCCAGCTGGTCGCGGCAGGCGCCGTGGATCTGCGGCATGGAGCGCATGCTCAGGGCGTCCTGGGTGCGGATGCCGCGGCTGCTGGCGAGCACTTCGCTGCCGTCGAGCAGCGCGCGCAGGTTCTCGCCCACCAGCTGCGCGCCGGGGTGCGGCTTGAGCGCGAGGATTTCCGCGTCGAAGGCGTCGGTCTGCCCGCGCAGGGCCTCGAAGCTCATGGCGCCGATCACGTCGGCCCAGTGCGCCAGGCGCGTCGCGTCTTCCAGGGCCAGGCAGCACAGGCCGGTCATGCAGGGCGTGCCGTTGACCAGGCTGAGCCCGTCCTTGGCGCCCAGTTCCACCGGCGCCAGGCCCTCGGCGCTCAGCGCTTCGGCGGCGCTGACGATGCGCCCCTGGTAGCTCACCTCGCCGACGCCCAGCAGCGCCACGCCGACATGGGCCATGTGCGTCAGGTAGCCCACCGAGCCCTGGGCCGGCACCCGCGGGGTGATGCCGCGGTTGAGCAGTTCCAGCAGCGCCTGCACCACGCGGCGGTGCAGGCCGGACTTGCCGAGGCTGTAGTTGGCGATGGCGACGCAGATGATCGCGCGCGTCTGCTCGTCCTTCAGCGCCTCGCCGACGCCGCAGGCGTGGCTGAGCAGGGTGTTGCGCGACAGCTGGGCCAGCTGCTCGCCTTCGAGCACCACGTTGCACAGGGCGCCGAGGCCGGTGCTGATGCCGTAGGCGCGCTCGCCGCGTTCGACGATGCGTTCGACGATGCCGCGGGCGTTGTCGATGCGCGCCCAGGCCGCCGCCGAAAGCTCCAGGCGCGCGCCGTGGCGGGCCACGGCGACCACGTCCTGCCAGTGCAGGGGCGCGTCGCCGAAGGTGATGATGGAAGCGGAGGACATCGAAACTCCCGGACTACAGGTTGGCCACGCGGCGCTGGACGAAGCGGTCGACGTACTCGTCGGCCGGCTGGTGGAGGATTTCCCGCGGCGCGCCGACCTGGATCAGCTGGCCGTCCTTGAGGATGGCGATGCGGTTGCCGATGCGCACCGCCTCGTCGAGGTCGTGGGTGATGAAGACGATGGTCTTGTGCAGGGTCTTCTGCAGTTCCAGCAGCTGGTCCTGCATGTCCGCGCGGATCAGCGGGTCGAGGGCGCTGAACGCCTCGTCCATGAGGATCACGTCGGTGTCGGCGGCCAGCGCGCGGGCCAGGCCGACGCGCTGGCGCATGCCGCCGGAAAGCTGGTGCGGGTAGGACTTCTCGTAGCCCTTCAGGCCCACGGTGGCGATCCAGTGCAGCGCGCGCTCCTGGCACAGCACCTTGCTCTCGCCGCGGACCTTGAGGCCGTAGGCGACGTTGTCGAGCACGCTCTTGTGCGGCAGCAGGCCGAAGCTCTGGAACACCATGCTGATCTTGCGCCGGCGGAAGTTCTCCAGCTGGCGCGAGTCGTAGCGCAGGATGTCTTCGCCGTCGACCAGGATTTCACCGCTGGTGGGGTCGATCAGGCGGTTGAAGTGGCGCACCAGGGTCGACTTGCCGGAGCCGGACAGACCCATGATCACGAAGATTTCACCCGCCTCGATCGACAGAGACAGGTCGTTCACCCCGACCACGCAGTCGGTGGCAGCCAGCACCTCGGCCTTGCTCTTGCCCTGGCGGATCATCGCCAGCGCGGCGTCGGCGCGGGCACCGAAGATCTTGTAGACGTTCTTGACCTGGATCTTGCTCATTTGCTGGCCTCGTGGTGACGCGAGCGGCCGTAGGCCTGGGTGATGCGGTCGATGACCACGGCGAGGATGACGATCGCAAGACCGGCCTCCAGGCCCTTGCCGACGTTGAGCGTCTGGATGCCCACCAGCACGTCCTCGCCCAGGCCGCGGGCGCCGATCATCGAGGCGATCACCACCATCGACAGGGCCATCATGGTGGTCTGGTTGATGCCCGCCATGATGCTCGGCAGGGCCAGCGGCAGCTGCACGCCGAACAGCTGCTGGCGGCGGTTGGCGCCGAAGGCGGTGACCGCTTCCATCACCTCGCGGTCGACCTGGCGGATGCCCAGGTCGGTGAGGCGGATCAGCGGCGGCGCGGCGTAGATCACGGTGGCGAAGATCGCCGGCACCTTGCCCAGGCCGAACAGCATCAGCACCGGGATCAGGTACACGAAGCTGGGCATGGTCTGCATGATGTCCAGCAGCGGCAGCAGGATGGCGCGCAGGCGGTCGCTGCGGGCGGCAAGGATGCCCAGGGGAATGCCGATCAGCACCGAGATGAGGGTGGCCACCATCATCAGCGCCAGGGTCTGCATGAGCTTGTCCCACAGCCCCACCGCGCCGACCAGGAACAGCAGGCCGGTGATCACCAGGGTCGGCACCAGGCGCCGGGTGGCGTGCCAGGCGATGCCGGCGACGATGGCCAGCATCAGCCACCAGGGCGTGGCGCGCAGCAGGCTTTCGAGGTTGACGATGGCCCACAGCAGGGTGTCGGAAATGTGCCGGAAGACGTCGCCGTAGTTGGTCACCAGGGCGTCGACCCAGCCGTTGACCACGTCGGCGATGGAGAAGGTGAAGCGTTCAGGGAACATGGCTCGTACTCGCAAGGATTAGGCATCGCCGGGGAGGCCTGGCCTCCCCGGCTCGGGCAGCGTCAGAGCGCGGCCTGGATCTTCTTCGCGGCGTCCTCGCTGACCCAGGCGGTCCACACCTCAGGGTGCTCCTTGAGGAAAGCCTTGGCCAGTTGTTCGGAGGACAGTTTCTCCTTGGCCATCTTCGCCAGGTTCTGGTTCAGCAGGTCGATGGGCAGGTTGACCTTCTCCAGCACCGCGACCAGTTCCGGCGCCTGGTCATGGAAGCTGCGCGACAGGCCGACCTGGATCTTCACGTCCTTGTTCACCCCCGGCTCGTCCAGCTTGACCAGGTCGGCCTGGCCCATCAGTGGCGTCGGCGACCAGTAGTAGAAGAGGATCGGCTCCTTGCGCTTGTAGCTGGACAGCACCGCGGCATCCAGCGCCGGGCCGGTGCCCGGGCGGAAGTTGGTGTACTTGGCCTCCAGGCCGTACTTCTTCAGCATCTCGGAGTTCTCCAGCTCGCAGGTCCAGCCGGCCGGGCAGTTGTAGAAGCGGCCCTTGCCCGGCTCTTCCGGGTCGCGGAACAGCTCGGCGTACTGGCCCAGGTCGGTGATCGCCTTCAGGTTCGGCGCCTTGGCCTCGATGCCGCGGGCCTTGTCGCCCTCGATCACGAAGCGCGGCACGTACCAGCCCTCGGTGGCGCCGACGATGGGCGCGCCCACGCCGACCACCTTGTTGGCGGCGGCGGCCTTGTTCCAGGCGTCGCTGCGGCCGATCCACTCTTCGCTGAAGATCTGGATGTCGTTGTTGGCCAGGGCCTGCTCCATGGTGATGGAGTTGCCCGGCAGGCTGTCGGTCTCGCAGCCGTAGCCGTTCTTCAGGATGAACTGCATGACGTCGGTGAGCAGCATGCCGCTCTCCCAGTTCAGCCCGGCGAACTTCACCGGCTTGCCGCTCTCGCACCAGCCCGCCGCCTGGGCCGATGCCATGGAACCCAGCAACCCGGCGGAAAGGATCAGGCCCAGCAGCGTCTTCTTGGAATTGTTCATCTGATGCTCCTAAAAGTGGAAAGGGAGTTGGGCAGTACAAGGGCCGCGCCCGTGCGGGGCGCGGCCGGGCCGGTTCAGGTACGGGCCGGCAGGATCAGCCGGTCCGGCACCGCCCGGCTGCTGCGCCGGGCGACCAGGTAATAGAGGACGGCGGGCACCACCAGGCCGATGATCCAGGAGATGTCCACGCCGCCCAGGTAGTCCACCAGCGGGCCGGTGTAGAACTTGGTGGAGATGAACGGTAGCTGAACCAGCACGCCGATCACGTACACGCTGATCCCCGGCAGGTTCCAGCGGCCGTAGCGGCCGTCCGGGTCGGCCAGCGCCGGCACGTCGTAGCGCTCGCGGGTGATCAGGTAGTAGTCCACCAGGTTGACCGCGCTCCACGGGGTGAAGAAGGCCAGCAGGAACAGGATGAAGGACTTGAACGCGCCGAGGAACGAATGCTGGCCGAGCAGCGCGACCAGGGTGGCGGCGCCGACGATCAGCAGCACGAACACCAGGCGCTGCCGGGGCGTGACTTCGACGTGGCCGCGGAAGCCGCTGATGATGGTGGCGATGCACATGAAGCTGCCGTAGGAGTTCAGCGTGGAGATGGTCACCTTGCCGAAGGCGATGCTGAAGTACAGCAGCGCCGCGGTGGCGCCGCTGCCGCCCAGGCCGACGATGTAGGCGACCTCGCGGCCGGCGAACTGGCCGTTGGCCATGGCCGCGGCGAACACCCCGAGGACCATCGCCACCTGCGCGCCTATCACCGAACCGGCGCCGACGGCGAGGAAGGTCTTCACCGACGAGGTCTTGCTCGGCAGGTAGCGCGAGTAGTCGGCCACGTAGGGGCCGAAGGCGATCTGCCAGGACGCGGCCAGGGACACCGCGAGCAGGAAGCTGCTCCAGCTGAAATGACGGATCTGCAGCAGCGCGCCGACGTCGGTCTGGGTCATCAGGCGGCTGAACAGGTAGACGAAGGCGATCACCCCGATGATGCTGGCGAGGCGGCCGATGAAGTGGATCACCCGGTAGCCGAGCACGGTCGCCAGGACGATGACGCTGGCGAAGATCAGGATGCCGGCGCTGTCGCTGACACCGAACAGCTGGCCCAGCGCCTGCCCGGAAAGCACCGTGCCGGTGGCGGTGAAGCCCAGGTACATGAGGCACACCAGCACGATCGGGATGGCCGCGCCGTAGACGCCGAACTGCACGCGGCTGGAGATCATCTGCGGCAGGCCCAGCTTGGGCCCCTGGGCCGCGTGCAGGGCCATGACCGCGCCGCCGAGCAACTGGCCGATGAGCAGGCCGATCAGCGACCAGAACACGTCGCCGCCCAGCACCACGGCCAGGGCCCCGGTGACGATGGCGGTGATCTGCAGGTTGGCGCCCAGCCACAGGGTGAACTGGCTGTAGAGCTTGCCGTGGCGCTCGGCCTCGGGGATGTAGTTGATCGAGCGCCGCTCGATCAGCGGCTTGCTGGAGTTCTCACTGGCCTGGGACATCGCTTTTCTTCTCCACCCCGGCGCCGGGCCGGGGTTCTTGTTGTGTCAAAGGACGGATTCCGCTCGGCCCGACCGCCGCGCCCCCACCCGCGCGGCGGTTCCTCCCTGGCCCGGGGCGGCGGGGCCGCCCCTGTGCCTCACTTGCCGGTGATCATCGGCAGGTTCAGGCCCTGTTCCTTGGCGCAGTCGATGGCGATCTGGTAGCCGGCGTCGGCATGGCGCATCACGCCGGTGCCCGGGTCGTTGGTCAGCACGCGGGCGATGCGCGCAGCGGCTTCGTCGGTGCCGTCGCAGACGATCACCATCCCCGAGTGCTGCGAGAAGCCCATGCCCACGCCGCCGCCGTGGTGCAGCGACACCCAGGTGGCGCCGCTGGCGGTGTTCAGCAGGGCGTTGAGCAGCGGCCAGTCGGACACGGCGTCGGAGCCGTCCTGCATGGCCTCGGTCTCGCGGTTCGGGCTGGCCACCGAGCCGGAATCCAGGTGGTCGCGGCCGATCACGATCGGCGCCTTCAGCTCGCCGCTGCGGACCATTTCGTTGAACGCCAGGCCGAGCTTGGCGCGCTGGCCCAGGCCGACCCAGCAGATGCGCGCCGGCAGGCCCTGGAAGCTGATGCGCTCCTTGGCCATGTCCAGCCAGCGATGCAGGTGGGCGTCGTCGGGGATCAGCTCCTTGACCTTGGCGTCGGTCTTGTAGATGTCCTCGGCGTCGCCCGACAGCGCGGCCCAGCGGAACGGGCCGATGCCGCGGCAGAACAGCGGGCGGATGTAGGCCGGGACGAAGCCGGGGAAGTCGAAGGCGTTGGCCACGCCCTCTTCCTTGGCCATCTGGCGGATGTTGTTGCCGTAGTCGAAGGTCGGCACGCCCTGCTTCTGGAACTCCAGCATGGCCTTCACGTGCACGGCCATGGACTGCTTGGCGGCCTTGACCACGGCGGCCGGTTCGGTCTGCGCGCGGTCGCGGTACTGCTCCCAGCTCCAGCCGATCGGCAGGTAGCCGTTGAGCGGGTCGTGGGCGCTGGTCTGGTCGGTGACCATGTCCGGGCGCACGCCGCGACGCACCAGCTCCGGGAGAATCTCGGCGGCGTTGCCCAGCAGGGCGATGGAGATGGCCTTGCCTTCGGCGGTGTACTTGGCGATGCGCGCCAGGGCGTCGTCCAGGTCCTTGGCCTGTTCGTCGACGTAGCGGCTGCGCAGGCGGAAGTCGATGCGGCTCTGCTGGCACTCGATGTTCAGCGAGCAGGCGCCGGCCAGGGTCGCGGCCAGGGGCTGGGCGCCGCCCATGCCGCCCAGGCCCGCGGTCAGCACCCAGCGGCCCTTGAGGTTGCCGGCGTAGTGCTGGCGCCCGGCTTCGACGAAGGTTTCGTAGGTGCCCTGGACGATGCCCTGGCTGCCGATGTAGATCCAGCTGCCGGCGGTCATCTGGCCGTACATGGCCAGGCCCTTGGCGTCCAGTTCGTTGAAGTGTTCCCAGGTGGCCCAGTGCGGCACCAGGTTGGAGTTGGCGATCAGCACGCGCGGGGCGTTGGCGTGGGTCTTGAACACGCCGACCGGCTTGCCGGACTGCACCAGCAGGGTCTCGTCGTCGTTCAGTTCCTTGAGGGTGGCGACGATCCTGTCGTAGCACTCCCAGTTGCGCGCGGCGCGGCCGATGCCGCCGTACACCACCAGTTCCTTGGGGTTCTCCGCGACTTCCGGGTCGAGGTTGTTCATCAGCATGCGCAGCGGGGCTTCGGTCAGCCAGCTCTTGGCGTTCAGCTGGGTGCCGCGCGGGGCGCGGATTTCGACGTCGCGGAATTTGCTGGATTCGGTCACGGCAGGCTCCTTCAAGGCAGTCTTGGGCTCGGATGCGAAAGCCGGGGCGTTCGGCTTCCGGCAACGGGATTCGGGTTGGGCATCGGTGCAGGAAGCGGTGCCGCCTGTCACGTATATGCTTGTACATACAAGTATAAGCAAAGGAAAGGCCAAGTCCCCCGCCGGGCGCTTCGGGCATGCTGAAAATAGAATTCAAGTAATTGATTTAAAAATGATTAATAGAAGGATTCGTACAGCGGAGCGGGTCCAGGAAGGCAGCTACATCTGTCGGTCATACGCACCAGAACGGTGATCGCCTGCTCCATTTCGTAGCATCCGGTAACACCTCGCCGTTACAGCTCGCCTCATTTCCCGGGGGCGCCGCTACCCTTCCTTATTTCCCACAGAGGGACGCCGCGCCCCGCTCTCGCGCGCAGGCATGGCGTCGGCGCAATCCGGCCCAATGGAATGGCTCGCTTATTGCTCATACTTGTATATACAGGAATAGATAGTCTCGCCGCCGAGCGCGGTAACACTCCGGAACACGGGAGCCGTCATGTCCGAAACCCTGCAGATCACCCCCGGCCAGTTTTCCCTCGACCAACTGCGCGCCATCCACCAGCGGCAACCCGCGCTGCAACTGGATGCAGCCTGCCGCGCGAACATCGAGAACAGCGCCCGCACGGTCAGCCAGATCATCGCCGACCAGCGCACCGTCTATGGCATCAACACCGGCTTCGGCCTGCTGGCGCGCACCTCCATCCCCGAGGATTCGCTGGTCACCCTGCAGCGCAACCTGATCCTCTCGCACTGCACCGGCACCGGCCCGTTGCTGGACGACGCCAGCGTGGCGCTGATCATGGCGCTGAAGATCGGCTCCCTGGCCCGCGGCTTCTCCGGCGTGGGCATGGCGGTCGTCGACACCCTGCTCAAGCTCTACCAGGCGCGCGTCTACCCGTGCATCCCGTCCCAGGGCTCGGTGGGCGCCTCCGGCGACCTGGCGCCTCTGGCGCACATGTCCTCGGCGCTCATCGGCGTCGGCCAGGTGCGCCACCAGGGCCGCGTCATGGAGGCCAGCGAAGGCCTGGCCATCGCCGGCTGCCAGCCGCTGGTGCTGGGGCCCAAGGAGGGCCTGGCGCTGATCAACGGCACCCAGGTGTCCACCGCCCTGGCCCTGCGCGGGCTGTTCGCGGCGGAGAAGCTGTTCGTCTCGGCGGTGGTCGCCGGCAGCCTGACGGTGGAAGCGCTCAAGGGCTCCTACGTGCCCTTCGACGCGCGCATCCAGGCGGTCCGCGGTCAGCCCGGGCAGATCGACGTGGCGGCCTTCTACCGCGAACTGCTGCACGACAGCCAGATCAACCAGTCGCACATCGACTGCAAGCGCGTGCAGGACCCCTACTCCCTGCGCTGCCAGCCCCAGGTGATGGGCGCCTGCCTCGACCACCTGCGCTTCGCCGCCGGGGTCTTCCTGCGCGAGGCCAACGCGGTGTCGGACAACCCGCTGGTGTTCAGCGCCGACGGCGACGTGCTCTCCGGCGGCAACTTCCACGCCGAGCCGGTGGCCATGGCCGCCGACGTGCTGGCCCTGGTCATTGCCGAGATCGGCGCCCTGTCGGAACGGCGCATCGCCCAGCTGGTGGACCCGGCGCTGTCCGGCCTGCCGGCGTTCCTGGTCAAGGAAGGCGGGCTCAACTCCGGCTTCATGATCGCCCAGGTGACCTCGGCGGCCCTGGCCTCGGAGAACAAGACCCTGGCCCACCCGGCCTCGGTGGACAGCCTGCCGACCTCGGCCAACCAGGAAGACCACGTGTCCATGGCCACCTTCGCCGCGCGCCGCCTGCAGGACATGGCCGGCAACAGCTCGGCGGTGGTCGCCATCGAACTGCTGGCCGCCGCCCAGGGCGTGGAATTCCACGCGCCGCTGCAAAGCTCGCCGCAGTTGCAGGAAGTGCTGAAGATGATCCGCGCCCAGGTCCCGGCCTACGAGCAGGACCGCTACTTCGCCCCGGACATCGCCGCGGCCCGCGCCTGGGTGGAGGAAGGCGCGCTCAGCCGCTGGCTGGATTACTCGCGGCTGTACGGCTGATCGGACGACGGTGGCGTTCTACGCTACCGCAGACGTGGCCCGCGCCTACACCGCCTTGCCGAGGTGCTCTTCGTAGGATGGGTTGAGCGAAGCGATACCCATCACCATGGCGCGATGGGTATCGCAGGCTCAACCCATCCTACGGGGTGTCGTGTTTGCTGGGCCATGCCCGCGAAAGCACCTGCAAGGCGCTTCTCCCACTAACGAAAAAGGGCTCCCCCGGCAGTCTTTTCCCTCAGCGTGATTCGAGTTCGATCACGCAGATGTCGGCACTTCCCGCCACACTCAGCCGCCACTCCCGCAGCCGCTCCTCGCCCTCGGCAAGCAGCGTGTCATGCAGCCCCAGCACAGCAGCGGCCCCGCCATCCTGGCTGACGTGAACCCCCTCGCCCGCACTGAACAGCAGCACGGTCGAAGCGCTGCTGAAGAAGTGCGCCTCACCGCCCACCCGCAGCCACTGCAGCCGCGCGCGGTAACGCGCGGGCGCATAGATCAGGTTGAAGTCGCGGATGGCGCCGCCGAGCAGCTCGCAGTCCACCGCGCTGGCGCCATCGAAGGCGAAGGCGTCCAGGGCGCGCAGCTCGCGGGACGGCTCGCCATCGACGGTCAGGCGCATGCCCTCGCCTTCCAGCACGGTGATCACCCGCTGGTAACCGCTGAAGGCGGAGAACGGCCCCGGCGCGCCGACGTCAGCGATCGACAGACGCCAGCCGAAGCCCTCCAGGCCGTCGCCGGCGTCGCGGAGGATTTCGCGGGTGCTGCCCGCGCCGTTCTTCCAGGGCATCACCGGGTAGTCGGCGGCCCGCAGCAGGCGATGGTTCATGAAGAGAAGCGTCCTTCCAGGCGATAGCGCGAGCCCGGGTAGAGCAGGCGCGCGCTGGTCACGGTGTTGCGCCCCGACCAGGTGCGTCGGCGGATCATCAGGCAGGGCTCGTGGCGGTCGATATTCAGCAGCCTGCATTCCTCGGCATCGGGCAGCACCGCCTCGACCACGTGCTCGCCCTCGCTGAGCGGCGCCACCTGGGTGAGGTAGGCGAACGGCGTCTGCCCGGAGAAGTCCTGCTTGAGGTAGTCGGGGGCCACGGCGGCATTGACGTAGCGGTCCTCGATCTGCACCGGCACGTCGTTCTCGAAGTGCACGATCAGCGAATGGAACACCCGCTGGCCTTCGCGCACGTCCAGCGCTAGGGCTCGCTCGGCGCTGGCCTTCTCCTCTTCCAGGCGCACCACCACGCAATGGTGGCGATGGCCGCGCGCCTCGATTTCCTCGGCTATGTTCTGCACCTGGAACAGCGCCGACTGGCCCTTGGGTTCGGCGACGAAGGTGCCGACACCCTGCATGCGCACCAGCAGGCCGTCGTTGGTCAGCTCGCGCAGGGCGCGGTTGATGGTCATGCGGCTGACGCCCAGCTCGCTGACCAGCTCGCTCTCCGAGGGCACCCGGTGGTGCGGCGGCCAGGCGCCGGACTGGATCTGCTGGATGATCATCTGCTTCACCCGCGCGTACAGCGGGGCGGGCAGATCGCCCATCTGCGAGGCCAGCGAGGAGCCCTCCGCGGGCGGGGTGGGCGTGGACGATGCGGGCACGGGGGTACTCCTTGTCGGGGCGACGGTGGGCAGTGGCGGGAAGGCAGCGGCGCGATGCGCTCTTGTCCTCCGGCATGTACCGGAATCGACCGGTGCATACAAGTCCCGCGGCGACCGCCGGGCACGTCTCGTAGTTTACGGCCATCCTAAACGTCTGTATATGTATATACAAATTCGAAGAGCCCTGCGAGGACCCCAGCATGCCTGCCCTGTTCGCCGAACACGCCCTGCTCCCCAGCGGCTGGGCCCGCGATGTCCGTTTCGAGGTTGCCGCCGACGGCCTGCTGACGCGGGTCGAGGCCAACGCCAGCGCCGAAGGCGCCGAGCGCCTGCGCGGGCCGGTGCTGCCGGGCATGCCCAACCTGCACTCGCACGCCTTCCAGCGCGCCATGGCGGGCCTGGCCGAGGTGGCCGGCAACCCCAACGACAGCTTCTGGACCTGGCGCGAGCTGATGTACCGACTGGTCGGCCGCATCACCCCGGAGCAGTTGCAGGTCATCGCCCGCCAGCTGTACATCGAGATGCTCAAGGCCGGCTACACCGGCGTCGCCGAATTCCACTACGTGCACCACGACCTGGGCGGCCAGCGCTACGCCGAGCCGGCCGAGCTGGCGCTGCGCGTCAGCCAGGCCGCGCGCGAGGCCGGCATCGGCCTGACGCTGCTGCCGGTGCTGTACAGCCATTCCGGCTTCGGCGGCCAGCCGCCCAGCGAAGGCCAGCGCCGCTTCATCAACGGCACCGACGCCTACCTCGAACTGATCCACGGCCTGCAGCCGCGCCTGGCGGCGCAACCGGCGCAGCGCATCGGCCTGTGCTTCCACTCGCTGCGCGCGGTGACGCCGCAGCAGATCACCGAGGTGCTGGAGTCCGACAGCAGCGAAGGGCCCATCCACATCCACATCGCCGAACAGCAGAAGGAAGTCGACGACTGCCTGGCCTGGAGCCAGCGCCGGCCGCTGCAGTGGCTGTACGACAACATCGAGGTGGACGAGCGCTGGTGCCTGGTCCACGCCACCCACGCCGAGCCCGACGAAGTCGCCGCCATGGCTGCCAGCGGCGCGGTGGCCGGCCTGTGCCTGACCACCGAGGCCAACCTCGGCGACGGCATCTTCCCGGCGGTGGACTACCTGGCCCGCGGCGGGCGCCTGGGCATCGGCTCGGACAGCCACGTGTCGCTGAGCGTGGTGGAGGAACTGCGCTGGCTGGAATACGGCCAGCGCCTGCGCGACCAGAAGCGCAACCGCCTGTACCGCAACGACCAGCCCAACATCGGCCAGACGCTCTACGAAGCGGCTCTCCAAGGTGGTGCCCAAGCCCTGGGCCAGCCGGTGGGCGAACTGGCCGCGGGCCGCCGCGCCGACCTGCTGGTGCTCGACGGCAACGATCCCTACCTGGCTACGGCCAAGCCCGAGACCCTGCTCAACCGCTGGCTGTTCGCCGGCGGCGACCGCCAGGTGCGCGATGTGATGGTCAACGGGCAGTGGGTGGTGCGGGAGCGCCGGCATGCGCTGGAAGAGCAGAGCGCCGGGGAGTTCGCGGGGGTGTTGCGGGAGTTGTTGGGGTAGGGCGCTCCGTGCTCGGCACCGAGCAGCCTGGGGCCGAGGTCAAACGGCGGATAACGCGGAGCGTTATTCGCCCTACGCCTGGCTTTCGTTGATTGTGGTGTTTGCCGGCAGATTCATCTCCGGGGCAAGCCCTTTTCCCTCTCCCTAACCCTCTCCCTGAAGGGAGAGGGGGCTAGTCCGTGCCGAGAGAAGAAATGGTTTCAGCTGGAAACCACCGGAGCTGCCGGCTGACTCCAGAATCCCCAACCCTGCCCAACGGTCCCCTCTCCCTTCAGGGAGAGGGTTAGGGAGAGGGAGCGGAGGTAAAGTAGCGCACCTACGTTACCGGCAGGCACCGTCCCTCAATTCCCCGCGATCGCGCTGTCCTTACTCCGCCAGATCAGATCGCTCGTGTCATACCCCTTGCGATTGGCCTCGGCCAACAAACGACGCAACGTCGCCGCGGGCAGGCTGGTCTGCCGCGCCAGCAGCCACAGGTGGTCGCGATCGCGGTTGCCGACCAGCGCGGTCTGGTAGTCCTCGTCGACGTAGAGCACCTGGTAGTCGCCGCGCACCACGCCGGGGAGCAGCCGCGACGCCCAGTTATCGAAGCGCACCCAGAAGGCATCGGTGCTGCCCGGCGTCTGCGGGGTGGCCGTGCCGGTCACCTGCTTCCAGCTGCCGTCGGCGGTGCGGCAGCGGTTGAGCAGGCCGATGCTGCCATCGGCGCGCACGTGGTAGTGGGCCTCGGACTGCAGGCAGGCGCGCTGGAAGAACATCGGCTTGCGCGCCAGCTCGTACCAGGTGCCGGCGTAGCGCTGCGGGTCGACCTGCATCGTTTGCGGCCGCTCCTCGGCGTGCCCGGCGCAGCCGCCGATGCCGGCCAGCGCGACGGCGGCGAGCACCCGCAGCGCGGCGTTCATCTCACTTCAGGCCCTGGCCGGAGAACATCAGCACCTTGTCGCCGGCGTACTGCACGCTGATGAAGGTCTTGTCGTCGCCCCAGGTGCAGCTGGACACGCCCAGCGCGCCGGAGCACTCGGTCGGCTTGCCGAGCAGGGCCTCCACCTCGGCCTTGTCCATGCCGGCCTTGAGCTTGGAATAGTTTTCCTGGTTGAGCTTGCTGCAGGCGGCCATGGCGATGCAGACGGCGATCAGGGCGATACGGCGGAAGGACATGGGCAACTCCATTGTCGGATGGTCCATTGGACAAGCGTGGCACAGGCCACGCGAAACGCACCCTTGGAGTCAGAAACGCGAGCCGGGTTCCTTGAGGAAGGCGACTTCCTCGGCGCTGGATTCGCGGCCAAGGATGGCGTTGCGATGGGGGAAGCGGCCGAAGCGCGCGACCACGACGCGGTGGCGCTCGGCGTAGTCGAGGAAATCGGCGAACAGCGCCTTGTCGTCCTCGGCGGCCTGCTCGTGCAGTTCGGCGAAATGCTGCACCGCCTGTTCCTGCTGTGCCAGGTCCTCGGCGTGCTCAAGCACCAGGTAGACGAAGACCCGCTCGATGGGCTGCAACTGGCGGTCCAGCCCGGCCGCAAGACCGCGGCGCACCAGCGCCTGGGCGCGGGCGTCGCCGTCATAGGCGCGCGGCGTGTCGCGGAAGATCATCCGCGGCAACTGGTCCAGCAGCAGGATCAGCGCCAGCCAGCCCTGGGCCGAGCCGGCCCAGTCGGCCAGCCCGCCGTCCAGGGCCTGGCGCACCAGGCCGCCGAAGCGGTTGTCCGAGGCCATGTCCTCGCAGGCGCTCTTGCCGAACCACAGGCCGTTGCGCTGGGCGGCGACGTCGCTGGCGCGCAGGGCGTCGCCGAACCACCAGTCGAGCAACGCCTGCCAGGCGGGTGCCGCGCTCATCAGGCCTGGTGGTAGCCGGTGACGCGCTCGACCTCTTCCTTCGAACCGAGGAACACGGCCACGCGCTGGTGCAGCGAATCCGGCTGGATGTCGAGGATGCGCTGGGTGCCGTTGGTGGCGGCGCCGCCGGCCTGCTCGATGATGAAGGACATCGGGTTGGCCTCGTACATCAGCCGCAGCTTGCCGGGCTTCTCCGGCTCACGGGCATCGCGCGGGTACATGAAGATGCCGCCGCGGGTCAGGATGCGGTGCACGTCGGCCACCATGGAGGCGATCCAGCGCATGTTGTAGTTCTTGCCCAGCGGGCCTTCCTTGCCGGCCAGCAGTTCGCTGACGTAGCGCTGCACCGGGGCTTCCCAGTGGCGCTGGTTGGACATGTTGATGGCGAACTCGGCGGTGCTGTCCGGCACGCGGATGTTGTCGTGGGTGAGCACGAAGCTGCCCAGCTCGCGGTCCAGGGTGAAGCCCTTGACGCCGTCGCCGAGGGTCAGCATCAGCATGGTCTGCGGGCCGTAGATGGCGTAGCCGGCGGCGACCTGCTTGGTGCCCGGCTGGAGGAAGGCCTGCTCGTTGAGGCTGTCGTTCTGGCTCAGGTGCTGCTCGGGGCAGCGCAGCACCGAGAAGATGGTGCCGACCGAGACGTTGACGTCGATGTTGCTGGAGCCGTCCAGCGGGTCGAACACCAGCAGGTAGGCGCCCTTGGGGTACTTGCCGGGGATCTGGTAGGCGTTGTCCATCTCCTCGGAGGCCATGCCGGCCAGGTGGCCGCCCCACTCGTTGGCTTCCAGGAGGATTTCGTTGGACATCACGTCCAGCTTCTTCTGCACCTCGCCCTGCACGTTCTCGGTGCCCATGCTGCCCAGCACGCCGCCCAGGGCGCCCTTGGACACGGCATGGCTGATTTCCTTGCACGCACGCGCCACCACCTCGATGAGGAAGCGCAGGTCGGCCGGGGTGTTGTGGCTGCGGGTCTGCTCGATGAGGTAGCGGCTGAGGGTAACGCGGGACATGGAAGGGCTCCGGGGGAGAGGTAGGAAAAAAACTGCGCGCATTCTAGCGTGGAATCGGCCACGCCGCCTCCCGTACGGCGCGTCCGTCCTGAGGTTGGAGCGCGCCGCCGGTGGTCGGTTCCCTCGTCGCTGCGGCCGTCAGTCGCGGCGGCTTGCTGGCGTACCGGGCTTAGAAGTCCAGGCTCAGCGCCAGGCTCACGCCCTGCTGCAGGTCGTCGTCGCTGCGGTGCGCGCTGTAGCCGCCACGCAGCGAGAGTTCCGGGGTCAGCTTCTGGGCGAAGCCCAGGGTCGCGCGCTGCAGGTGGCTCTGCGGGGTGTAGCCCTGCAGGGTGAAGCCGTTGGCCGGCAGGCTGGTGAAGGCCATCCCGATGTTCTGGGTGTCGTCGGCGTATTCACGCTCCACCGCCACTTCACCGAACAGTTGGGTCTGCTCGCTGAGCGCGTACTTGCCCTGCAGGCCGGCGCCGAGACGGCGGGAATAGCGCTTCTGCTCGTCGAACGACAGCGAGGTGGAAGCGTTGCCCTCGTCGTAGCCGTCCACCTTCACCCGCGCCCAGTCGGCGCTGACGAAGGGCGACAGGTGCCAGGCCTCGCCGCCCTGGGCGATGTCGTAGCCGATCCGGCCGCTGAAGGCGAGCAGGTTGCCGTTGGTGTCGCCCTTCTCCTCGACGGTGCGCGGGCCGATGGCGAACTTGCGGTTGGCCTCGTCGTAGTCGAGGTAGCCGCCGGTCACCGCGGCGTCGCCCCACCAGCGATCCTGCTGGTACTGCACGAAGAGGCTGCCCAGGTAGCTGTTGAGCTTGTAGTCGGAATCCTCGGCGCCGGCCTCCAGTTTCTGCCGGTAGAAACCGGCGGCGATGCCGGCGCGCCAGGCGTCGTCCAGGCGCAGCGAGCCGCCCAGGGTCAGGTTGTAGCCGAAGCCGTCGCCGCTGGCGGCGCTGTCCTGGTCGTCGTAGTCCAGGTGCTGGCCGCCGCCGGTGACGAAGCCACGCCACTGGCCGACGCCCTGCCAGTTCTCCCAGTCGGCCAGCCACTGGCTGCGCAGCTCGTCCTGGTAGGCGCGCAGGGTGCCGTGGGCCATTTCCGGCAGCAGGGTGGCTTCCCAGGGCGCGGACAGCACCGAGTAGGCGTAATCGGCGATCAGCGTCTGGCCGGCGATGGTCGGGTGCACGCCATCGTTGAAGATCAGCTTGGTCGGGTCGGCTCCGGCGCTGCCGCCGATGCCATAGACGGGGTTGACCGGGCAGCCGTCGCCGCTGAAGCAGGTGCCCACCAGGTTCTGTCCGGTGGCCAGGCCATAGGCGCCGGGGTTGGCCAGCACTTCCTTGAGCATCAACGGGATGTTCAGCGGGATCACGTTGGCGCCGCTGCTGGCCAGCTGACTGACCAGCTCCTCGTTGAAGATGCCGCTGAGCTGGGTGCCCAGCTCCTCGAAGCCGGTGCCATTGGTGGCCGGGGTCAGGCCCAGGTCGGGCAGCAGCCAGACCATGATGTAGCGCGCGCCGGCCTGGCTCAGGGCCTGGGCGCTGTCCACCAGGCGCCCGGCGGCGGCGCGGGCGGAGGGGTCGTCGGTGATGCGGAACTGCAGGAAGTCGTTGCCGCCGCCGGTGAGGTAGTAGAGCGCGTTGGGGTCGGCGAGGCGGCCGACCAGGTAGCCGTCGCGGGTGCGCGTCTGGCCGTTGGCGCTGACCACCGAGCCGCCGGCGGCGGTGATGGAGTCGTAGATCTGGTCGGTGCGGTAGCCGCCCACCGCCCAGTTGTTGCCGTCCGGCAGGCCTTCGGCGGCGTTCACCAGCGAGGTCGAGGGGCCGAGGTCGCCGGCGGCGACGCCCAGCTTGCCGCCGAGGATCATCGCCGCGGTAGGCCCGAAGACCTCGCCGCTGCCGTCCAGATAGGTCGGGCCCACGCGGTTGGTGAAGCGGGTGGAGGCGCCGGCGGGGCCGTCGGCGTCGGGGAACTGGCCGGCGTCGCTGAGGCTGTCGCCGAACACCACCAGGGTCGAATACGGGGAAGGTGACGCCAGGGCCTGGCTGGCGATGCCGAGCAGGCAAGCGGCGGCCAGGGGTGAAAGCACCTGTTTGATCATGCGGCTGACTCCATGCTTGTTCTTATAGGTAGAGTGCAACGCCGTTAACAGTATCAGAACAATCGCGCAGAGTAGCGTTCTTGACGCATTTCCCTACATAAGCTGGCGTAATTTCTCCATTTCCCGGTATTTGCTCATTGGCCGGCGCGCTGCCCGCGCAACAGGCTGAAGGCCATGCCGCCCAGCAGCAGCACCCCGCCCAGCAATACGGCCCACAGGCCGATACGCTTCCAATTGCCGTCGCCGGCGCTGGCGGCTTCCGCCGGGGCGGCCTGCAGGACCCCGTCCAGGCTGGCCTGGCCGACCTGCGCCGGCTTGTCCGGCTGGTAGCCGGGGATCAGCACGCTCAGCGGCAGGCTGGCGGAGGTGGCGTCGCGCTTGCCGAGGGCCAGTTGGTAGGGCGCGCTGCCACGCACCAGGAACACCAGCTCGCGGGCGCGCATGGCCACCCGCAGGTTGGGCGCCGTGTCGCCCAGGCCGGTACCGCGCGCGTCGGTGACCAGGCGCAGCTGGCGCACCGGCTGGCCGGCCAGCAGCAGTTCGTCCTGGCGCACCTGGCGGCCGTCCACCGGCAGGTCGTAGAGCACCCCGCGGGCCAGCGGGTACCAGTCCTCGCGGCTGCCCTGCCCCGTTGCGTTGCGCGCGGACAGCGCCACCGGCGCCATCAGGTGCTGCGCCGCCGCGCCCAGTTCGAAGCGCACCCGCTCCAGCGGCAGCGCCTGGGGCAGGTCCCAGCGGTAGCTGCCGTCCGCCTCGCGGCGCCCGGCGATGGGCTCGGACCACACCAGCGGCGTGCTCGCGGCCTGGTCGGTGCGGCCCAGCAGGCGCGCGCCCTTGAGCGTCACCGCCGCGTTGCCGGCCGGCCACGACAGGCGCAGGTAGCGCGCCTTCTGCCCAGGCAGGGCCACCTCGCTGACGTCCATGCGCTCGCCGTTGAAGCTCAGGCGGGCGAGCTGGCCGTCGCCCCAGTTGCGCCAGCGCTGCAGGTCGTCGCTGGCCTCGATGCGGAAGTGCTGGAAGCCCTCGGCCTCGCTGCTCCAGTCCAGGGCCAGGCGCTCGAAGGGGAAGTCGGCGTCGCCGGCGTCCAGCAGCCAGCCGCTGCGCCGCTCGCCCGTTGGCGCGGGCGCCGCGTCGGGCAGCACTTCCACCAGGGTGCCGGTGGTGCTGCGCTGGATACGCAGGCCGGCCTGGCGGCCGGGGTCGGCTTCGGCGCCATACAGCGGGAACAGCCGGGCCGCGGCTTCATGGGCGGTGCTGCTGCCCTGCACTGCCGCCGCGCTCAGCGCGTAGGGCAGCGCCTCGCCTTCCTTGTCGAACACCCGCAGGTCGCGCAGGTCGGCATGGGCGGCGGCCAGTTGCACGCTCATCGGCAGTTGCAGGCGGTACCAGGGGCCGTCGCCCTGCAGGCGCAGGGGCACCTGCTGCGGGTAGTCGGCAGGGTTTTCCGCGGCCTGGGCCAGCCCGGCGGCCAGGCAGAGGATGAGGGAAGCCAGCTTCATGCGGGGGGTTGCTCCTGTTGCCCTGCCACCCGGTGCGGCGGCAGCGGGGCGAAATAGCCGACGACCAGCAGCAGCACGCCGACGCCGATGAAGGAAACGATGCGCTCCAGGCTGCCGCTGTTGCCCAGCTCGACGAAGAACAGCTTGACCACCACCACGCCGATCAGCGCCGCGCCGACCATCCACAGGTCGCGCCGCCCGCGCAGGTGGCCGCCGACCATCAGGCCCAGGGCGATCAGCGTCCAGACGATGGACAACCCGGCCTGCACCAGCATCGACTCGCGCAGCGGCTCCAGGGCGAAGGGCACGCCGCCCCAGTGGTGCGCGGTGCGGCACACGGCCAGGGTCAGCAGGGCGAACAGCGAGGCGCCCAGCAGCGCCTGCGCCGGCAGGCGCACCTGCTCGCCGGAAAGGCCCAGTTGCGGCAGGCCCTCGCGGCTCCACTGGAAGACCGCCGCCAGCACGATCAGCATGCCCAGCTCCAGCGGGTTGAGCAGCGGCAGGTAGGGCAACGGTTGCGCCGCGCCGTCGCTGACCAGGTTGACCAGCCAGAACCAGCCGAGTAGCGCCAGCGCCACCGGCGCCGCGGCCAGGGCGCGGTATTCGCGTGGGAAGGCCGCCACCGGCCAGGGCAGCGTGCGGCGCGCGCCCATGAGGATCAGGTAGAGGCTCGGCACCAGCGCCCAGCCCAGCCAGCGCCAGGCGTTGTAGTGCTCGGCCAGGGCGAGGAACAGGTAGCGCAGCTGCAGCGCCAGCACCGCGAGCAACAACCAGCAGCCGAGCACGTGGGCGCCGCGCAGGGGCAGCGCCGGCAGCACCGGCTCCAGGCGCCTGAGCGACCAGAAGTGCGCCACGAACAACGCGCCCCAGCCCAGCCAGCCGAGCTCGCCCAGCGGCTGGTATTCCGGCTGCCAGGCACTGGCCAGCGCCAGGACGCCCGCCGGCGCCAGGGCCAGGCAGGCGAGCGCCAGGGCCCGCCACTGCTCGCGGCGGGCGACGAAGGTCCAGAGCACCACGCTGACGGCCGCCACCAGCAGGGCGACATGCTCGCGCCGCGGCGCCGGGACGAAGCGGGCGATCTCGCACAACGCGGTCAGCGCCCACCAGCCCGCGCCCCAGGCCAGCAGCAACTGTGACAGCCGTTCCAGGGTCAGCGCTCCCAGTTGCAGCGACTGCCCGCCCTGCCCCGCCCGATGCAGGCGCCAGGCGCCGACCAGCGCCGCCAGGGCCAGCACCGCCGGGCACCAGAAGCCGCTGTGGGCCAGGGGCGTCAGGCCCTCGCCGGAGAGCCCGGCGAACAATGACGAGCCGCCGAACAACAGCGCCGCGCCGCCCAGCACCTGCAGCAGCAGGCCGAACACGAAGCTCGCGCGCTGCTGCAAGGCCAGGCTCAGCCAGAGGATCAGCAGGCCGCTGCCGGCCCATACCGCCGCGGCGCTGCGCCAGGGCAGGACGAACAGCACCGCCAGGTTGACGAAGGCCAGGCCGGCCAGCAGCACCGCGCTGAGGCCGAGCATCAGCCGGCGGTCGTCGCGCACCAGCGGGTCGCGCGCGGCGAGGATCATCCCGGCGATCAGCGCCAGGCCGATCAGGCTGGCGCCGAACAGGCCGGTCCAGCCGCTGCCGAGCACCCCGGCGCCGCCGTCGGCCGCCCGCAGGTCGGCGAGGAACAGCGCGCCGCCGAGCAACTGCACGGCGAAGGCGCAGAACAGGAAGGTCCGTGAACCCAGGCGCAGCCCGGCGAACACCGTGGCCAGGCCGGCCAGCGCCCAGGCCATGGCAGTGCCCGGCACGGCGAAGCACAGCGGCGCGATCAGGTAGAGGAAGGCCAGGCCGCAGGCCGCCAGCACCGGCTGGCAGCGCGGCTCCCAGGGCCAGAGAACGGCGTCGCCGTGGCGGCGCAGCTGCCAGTAGCTGAACAGCAGCGCCACGCCGAGCATCAGCGCGCCCAGTGGCGCACCGTCCAGCAGCTTATCCACACCCGGTTGCAGGCCCATCAGGAAGGCGATGGCCGCGCCCACCTGCAACAGCAGCGCGAACATCCGCGCCAGCCGCCGCCCCTGGCGCAGGCCCAGCCAGTAGATGCCGGCGCCCTCCACGGCCCAGGCCGCCGAGGTCCAGCGCGCATCCAGGCCCAGCGGGATGGCCAGGCTGCCGAACACCACGCCCAGCGCCAGGCAGGCTTCCACCAGCAGCAGGGCGCGGCCGGCGGTGCGCCCGGCCAGCAGGCGCGCCAGGCCCATGTAGAACAGCCCCAGCGCCAGCGCGCTGAACGCCGGGCCGAATTCCAGGTGGCGGATCAGCGCGTACTGCAGGCCGAAGCCGATCAGCGGCGCGCCGAACAGCACCGTGCCGTCGACGTAGTCGGTCTGGCGCAGCGACCAGCGCAGCGTCTCATCGCGCCCGGCGCCCTCCTCCAGCCCGGCGGCCTCGCGCAGGCGGCGGCGGGCGAAGAGCAGGCCGATGGCCACGTACATCAGGAAGAACAGCAGCAGGAAGGGCTCGGTGCTGGCGAACAGCTCCGGCGTGTAGGAACGCAGTCCCCAGGCGAAACCGATGCCGAAGGTGCCGAAGAAGCCGATCAGGTTGAGCAGGCGCCAGGCGCGGAACCAGGCGATGGCGAAGATGCCGGCGTTGAGCAGGGCGAAGTAGCTGAACAGGGCGACGTGGTTGCCGGCGCCGGTGGAAGTCAGGATAGGCGCGGCGAAACCGCCCAGGGCCGCCGCGGCAGCCAGGCCGAGGGCATCCTGCAGCACCGCCAGCACGGCGGAGAACACCGTCACCGCCACCAGCAGGCCAAGGGCCTGGCCCGGTGTCAGCAGCGGATGCAGGCGCATGGCAGCGAATACCGTCAGGTACAGCACCGCGATGCCGGTACCCTGCAACAACAGGCCGTAGGTCGCGCGCTTATGCCGCAGCCACCAGCCCAGGGCCAGCAGGGCGATGGCGGCGGCGGCCACGCCCATGTAGCGCAGCTCGACGGGGACGACCACGCGCTCGGAGGCGTAGCGCAGCAGGAAGGCCAGGCCGAGGAACAGCAGCAGCACGCCGACGCGCAGCACGGTATTGCCGCCGAACAGCCAGTCGCGCGCGGCGCCGAAGGCACGGTCGAACCAGGACGGGCCGGACGGTACAGCTGGTTCGGCCTCCCAAGCCGAGGCTTCGCGCGCCGCGGGGGCCTCGACGGCAGGCGGGATCGGTGCCGACGGCGGTTCCTGGGGCTGCAACGACCAGTCAGGCGCAGCGCTGGTCGCGGCAGGCGCCTGCGCTTCGGGCAGCTCGATCTCCCATTCCAGCTCCGGCTCAGGCTCGGCGACGGCTTCCGGCGCAACGACGGGCTCCGCCGGTTCGGCAGGCGGCACAGGCGCTGCGGCCCCGCCCTGCTCCAAGCGCAGCAGGCGCTGGTACAACGCCTCGGTACCCGCGTCGAAACGCTCGGCGAACTGCTCCAGTTGCCGGCGCAACGCCGCGTTCTGCCGCTGCAGGCCATGCAGCGCCAGCGCCTGGCCGAACAGCAGCCCCAGCCCGGCGCCCACCAGGCCATCGGTGATCGACTCGTCCCAGGCGGCGCCCAACACCAGGCCGATCAGCATGAAGATCCATTGCATGCATTCACATCCTTGAAAGGGAAACGCCCCCATCCAGCGGCGCGCAAGGCTCCGAGTATATCGCCCCGCGCGGCGCAGGCACCCTGATTCCACAGGATATGACGCCAGCGCCGGGACGCCAGCCACAAAGCACAAGGAACGGCAGGCGCCGGAAGTATCGGCTGGGCGAGAGAGTCGGGCCCGGGCAGACCGGCAAGGGTCATGAAGCGCCTCCTTGTCCGAGACGCGTGTCTCCTGCCGATACGGCTCCCCCGCTTTCTTGACGCCTCCGATTGACAGCCTTGGGGTAGCGCCCTAACGTGGCTCGGCCGCTCAACAGGGCGGCTCGGGATTGGCGTCCCGATGGACAAGAGAAGGCGCATGGGCATCCGCTCGGCGCCGTGCATGGCTGCACCTGCGTTATGGGCGGGCCGTGCGGGGCATCTTCGGATGCGCCGGTTTCCTTGTCCCGGTACGCCAACCTGTACGGTCCGCCCTCCCTGATTGGCGTCAGGAGGCGGAAACCCCATCGACAAGAGGCCCACTCCATGAACCTTGCAGCCCAAGTGCTACCCCATCCCCTGACAAGCACCGCCCCATCGGAGCTCTACGACGCCGCGCAATCCCGCCAGGCGGCCCTGGTCAACCTGCTGCGCCTGCTGGCCGGCGCGCCGGACCTGGGCGCGCCCACCGAGGAAGTGCTGGACGGCACCTTCAGCGCGCTGGAATACCTGGCGGCCGATGCCGAGCGGCTGTACGCCGCCGCGGAGCAACGCACCCGACCGTAGGGCGCATAACGCGAAGCGTTATCCGCCGTTGCCGGATGACGCTTCGCTCCGCGACCCGCGCAGTTTCGGATCTAGAGCAGAAAGATGAATCCGTCTCTCTGCTCCCTGCAGGTCATTTACGTTCCTTGGCCACGCTACCCACACTGGCATCCTTGACCAGGTAACGGCCCTCGGTATCGCCAAGCAGCACCAGGCTGTTGCGCGCCATCAGCATCCCGACTTCCACTTCCTGCTTGATGAACACCACTTCGCCGGCGCGCACCTCGAAAGACAGGTCCGCCCAGTTTTCCGCCTTGGAACTGATGGTGTGCTTGCCTGGCTCGACGTAGAAATAGATGTACTGATTGCCACGGTTGTAGCCCATCTCCGAGGCGTCTTCGCGGTCATCCAGGAACACGTTGAAGCGCACCAGGCCACCGGCGTTGCTCGGCCGCACCACATAGACCAGCCCCTGGTCGGCAGTGGCGGCCTTGGGCAACTCGTACCCGGCAACTTCCGCCTGCATTTTCTCCATCGACGGCGCCGAGGCGCAGCCATAGATAAGCGCGATGCTGGCCAGCGCAAGCAGTTTGAGCATTCTCACAACGACTTCTCCCTTTCCATATGGTTGTAGCCGCCGCCCTTTCTTCCAGAGGCAACGGCAGTGCCTGCCCTTGCCAATGCCGGCGCGTCGAAAGATCGACTCGGCAGTGATGGCAAAAGGCCAAAAACTTTACCCTGAATGCCGTCTGGAAGGCCACCTGAAAGACTCGGTCTGACTCTAACGAAGGAGGGTTTTCTCCTGCACTCCAATCCTGCTCGACCAGTCGACTCTAGAGTAGGAGAAATAAATTTAGCAAAAAGGGAAAATATTTATTTCTCACACCCTAATTCTGTCCAGTCAGCCAGCTTTAGAGCAGGAAAAATAAATCTGTCCCGAATGGCACTTACTTAACCCTTTTCGGATGACCGTGTTTCTTGATCGCTGCCCGAGCAGATTGACGTGTGCAGGTCAGTAATGGGTAGGGCTTTGGCCTTCGCTTGAGGGCTCTGGGTTCAACTCGCCCGGAGCGATTGCCGACACGCTGTTGCGCGACCAGAACCAGCAGGCCGCGAAGAGTCGTACCTCCGTCAGGATCATCGTCGAATTGCCGCCACGCCAGCCATAGCTGGAGGCTGTGCTTGAAGCTCAATTCACGGGGTAGGCAGTCAGCCATCGAGGCCGATTGCGCCATGATCAGGCGAATCAGGTTGTGTGCCAGCAGGT
>NZ_FOLS01000045.1 GCF_900112375.1 Pseudomonas citronellolis
GGATGGGTTGAGCTTGCGAAACCCATGCGGCCGCGGTGATGGGTATCGCTTCGCTCAACACCATCCTACGGGGTGGTTTGCCGGCGGGGGTAGGAGCGGACCTTGTCCGCGATGGCCGGAGGCTCCGGCGCGATTCGCGGATGAGATCCGCTCCTACGGGTTGCCCCGCACCAAGCCCCTTGTAGGAGCGCGCCCTGCGCGCGAATCGCGGGCAGGGCCCGCTCCTACAGGTTGGTGCCGAACTCCCCGAGCATGCCGGGCAGCCCCCTCGCCCGCTTGCGGGAGAGGGCTGGGGAGAGGGTGCTCTTCTACGCCCCCCGCTCCGATCTCAACCTCGGCACGGAACACAGTCCAGTTCCAGGGACACACGAACGTAGGAGCGGACTCCGTCCGCGATTGGCCCCGCTCAGGACACGCTCCATCGAGGACAAAGTCCGCTCCCGCATGAGCGAGCATGGCTTTTCGTAGGATGGTGTTGAGCGAAGCGATACCCATCACCGCGGCCGCATGGGTTTCGCAAGCTCAACCCATCCTACGGAAAGCGCCTCGGCGCAGACAGTTATTCCTACAGGTTGGCGCCGGACCCACCGGGGCCCGGCCCCACAAAGAACCGATGCCAGGATCAGGGACGCGCGCGGTTCACATCGATGAACGGCAGCGTCGAGCCCGGCAGCATGGTTTCCGGCAGCTTGCCGTCCCAGCGTTCGGCCTTGGTCAGTTCGATGAGGTTCTGGTTCGAGGCCAGGGCCTCGGCCTTGGCGCGGATGGCATCGGCCTCGGCCTGGCCGCGCAGGCGGGTGGCCTCGGCGTCGGCCTTGGCCTGGGCCAGCTTGGAGTCGGCCTCGGCCTGCGCCTGGGTGACCTGGATCTGCGCCTGCACCTGCTCGGTGGCGAGGTTCTGCTGGCGGGTCTGGATCGCCACCTCGGCCTTCATGCGCTCCTCGATGGAGCGTTCGTAGGCGTCGGAAAAGTCGATGTTCTCCACCTGCACGCCGTCGATCACCACCGGGCCCTTGACCGCGGCCTTGACCGCGGTGGCCACGTCGGCAACGAACTGCCCCCGGTTCTGCACCGCCTGGATCGCCGTATAGCGGCCGAAGACGTTTTCCACCTGGGTCGGCACCTGGCGGCTGATCAGACGGTCCACCAGCCCCTGCAGATCGCCATAGCCGGAGTAGACCTTCGCCACCTCGTCCGGCGTCACGTGCCAGGACACCGAGACCACCAGCGCCGCGCTCTGCTGGTCGCGGCTGTACGCCTGCAGTTGCTCGTAGCGGCTGGTGTGGTTCTGGATCGACAGGGTCTTCACCGTCTCGATGAACGGCACCTTCCAGCCCAGCCCGGGCTCGGCCACGTCCACCAGCTTGCCGTTGCGCAGCACCACGCCGCGCTCCTTCTCGTCGATGGTGTAGAACGAGCCGCCCACGGCGACCAGCACCAGCAGGCCGATCAGGCCGCCGGCGACGAGTTTCAGGGGAAAGGCGCGCGGCAGCGCCTGGGGAATGTTCGCCATGGGGCATCTCCTTGAAAGTGGCGTTCCTGGGGCCCGGCACCTGCGCCGGGAGCGGCAAGCCTAGCGGATTGACCTGGGCCGGCACCAGCATCGAATGTCGCTCGCCTCGAAGGAAACGAACTCCACCAGCAATCCTTCAGCCCTCGCTCGACAACCTCAACGTCCTGATCAACAGGTTCCGCAGGCTGTCCACGGCCTTGGAGCCCTGGGAAGCGCGGCTTCGATAGACGGCGACCTCCATGGGCTCCAGCGGGCCGAGCCCCTGCTCGACGCCCAGTATCTGCAAGTGATCGGGGGCGCTGCATTGCGTCAGCACCGCCACCGCCAGGCCGCTCTCCACCGCGGCGAGCTGCCCGGCGAGGCTGGAGCTGTTGTACACCACCTTGTAGCGCCGGCCCTGCAGCGCCAGGGAGTTGATCGCGCTGCGCCGTGCGAGGCTCGTGCTCTCGTAGACCGCGATCGGCAGCGGGTCGCGCCGCCAAAGCTCGAACTGCGGCGAGCCCACCCAGACCATGGGTTCGTGGAACAGCAGCGTTCCGCGCCGGGAGTGGTCGCGGGAAACCAGCGCCAGGTCCAGATCGCCGCTGGCCACCCGCGGGATGAGCGCCGTCGACTGCTCGCAGTTCAGTTCGATTTCCACGCTGCCATAGCGCTGGGCGAAACGCTTGAGCACCGGCGTGAGGTACTTGGCCGCATAGTCATCGGGCACGCCAAGGCGAACCCGGCCGCTGAGTTCCTCGCCATGGAAGGCGGCTTGGGTTTCGGCGTGCAGGTCGAGCATACGGCGGGCGAAGCCCAGCAGCGTCTGGCCGTCCGCGGTCAGCTGCAGGCTGCGCGGACCGCGTACCAGCAGTTGCCGGCCCAGGGCGCTTTCCAGTTTCTTCAACTGCATGCTGACCGCCGACTGCGAGCGATGCACCTCGCTCGCAGCGTTCGACAGCGAGCCCGCATCGACCACGGAAACGAAGCACTTCAGCCAGTCCAGCTGCAGGTCACGCGGCATCATCTTGATCGCCCTTTCCATTCGTTTATCGAATACTTGCATGCGGCATTATGCGCTTCTCGTTCCAACGGGCCAGCCCCACACTCGCCGCATGAACACACATGAACAGATAGCGGGGCCGCAGGCTTCGCCTTTCAGCCAGCGAACCGCACCCTCCGCTTCCGACGCCACCGGCGGAACGCTGCCCTTCGTACTGGGCAGCGTCGTCCTGGGCACCATCGGCCTCTTCCTGCACCAGTCCGGCGCCGATCCGCTGACCGCGACCTGGTTCCGCTGCGCCTTCGGCCTGCTGGGGCTGACGCTCTGGGCAGCCTGTCGCCGCCAGTTGCGCGGCCTGCTCCCGGGCAGGAAGGCGACCTTCGCGCTGCTCGCGGCGGGCGGCCTGATGGTGCTGGCCTGGAGCCTGTTCTTCGCCGCCATCGAGCGCACCTCGGCGGGCGTGGCCACGGTGCTCTTCCATGTGCAGCCGCTGTGGGTGCTGATCCTGGGTACCTGGTATCTGAAGGAGCCGATCGCCAAGCGGCGCGTGGTATCGGTGATCGTCGCCATGGCCGGCCTGGTGCTGGCGACCGGCATACTGGAGCACCTTTCGCTGTTCGGCGCGGAGCAGGCCTACCCCGCGAGCTACTGGTGGGGCGTGGCGTTCTGCCTGGTCGGCGCCTTCTGCACCGCCTGCGTCACCATCGTCGCCCGGCGGCTACGGCACATGTCGGCCGGCATCCTCGCCTGGTGGCAATGCGCGATCGGAACGCTGGCCCTGCTGGCGTGGCCCATGCTCCACGGCTGGCCGCAATGGGGCTCCTCCTGGGCATGGCTCGCGGGCCTGGGGCTGATCCACACCGGGCTCGCCTATTCGCTGATGTACGCCGGCATGGCGCGCCTGAACACCGACAGGATCGCGGTCTACCAGTTCATCTACCCGGCCGTGGCCATCGTCATCGACTGGCTGTTCTACGGGCAGCGCCTGGGTGCTCTGCAACTGACGGGCGTTGCGGTGATGGCCGTTGCCATCTGGTTCACCGAGCGCAATGGGGAAAGGGAGCGGACTTGATGTCAGCCGATCCTCAATCCCTGGTTTTTGTACCCGCTCTCATGACACTGCTCACCGCTGCCGAAAACAGAAAAGGTTCTCCACTTACCGAAGACGAAGTCTGCAGCATCCGCGACCAAGCAACCCGTATCCTGTCCCACAACTAGTTTGGGTCTCTGTTGGCCTCAGCAGTTGTCAGTTGCTCAGTTCAGTCTGACTCGATAGCTATAGAGAGGCCGAGTCAAATTGGATTGCCAGGCGCTCCCGCCATCACGGGCAGATTTGGGCCAAAAGCGGCCATAACCTGTGCGATCCGCCCTCCCCGATTGGCGTCGGAAGGCGGAAGACTGAATCAGGTGCACCCAGCGAGGAACGCGGCTAGCGGTTATCCGCCGCTGGCGGGTGCCACTCCGTTCCATGCCTGCCCGTAGGAGCAACTGCCCTGCAGGTCGCGCCGGGGTGCCCACCGGAAGGAGCGGACCTTGTCCGCGATAGCCGGAGGCTCCGGCGCGATTCGCGGATGAGATCCGCCTACGCCTCCCCACCCACTCCGCTCCCATGTAGGAGCGCGCCCTGCGCGCGAATCGCGGGCAGGGCCCGCTCCCGCAGGTTGGTGTTGAACCTGCCGGGCATGCAGCCGAGAGCTGCGGGTCAGTACTTCCAGGTGACCGAGGCGGTGAGGTTGCGCGGCACGCCATAGTTGGCGGTAGTGGTGCTTTCGTGCAGCGACAGCAGGTACTTGCGATCGGTGACGTTGTTCAGGTTCAGTGCCGTGCTCCAGTGGCTGTCGATGTCGTAGCTGGCCATCAGGTCCACCAGGGCGTGTAGTAGCCGTTGGCGGCGATGGTGTCGGCGCCAGCCTTGAGGTGCGAGCGGCCGTAGTTGGCGCCGAGGGTCAGCTCGTGCTGGCGGTCGAACAGCTCGAAGGGACCGGACAGCTGGCCTTCGCCGATCAGCTGGTGTTCGCGGCTGGCGGCGGGAACAAGCGCTCCCGATGAACCGGCAGCAGCAACTCGACAGGGTCGAATAATTCAGGGCCGATTAGCAGGTTGAAGAAGGCGTAAGCATCCGTATTCGATGTATACCGACGGGCGCACTGCTGTTGATGAATGACGGCCTGGCGCCTAGGATTCATCTGGGCGGCTCCTTGGGCTCGGTGTGTTCGCAACCATCACCGTAGACCAAGACCAGCCTTTCTTTTCTGAATAAATTAGTTAGCGCTTAAGTAAGTGCCATTCAAATCCGCCCCCATTTCGGCATTTCGGTCCCTGCACCGACGCTACCTTTCGCACCGAAGAACTATCTGTTATAGGCAGTACTCAACCGCATACCCCCCTCCTAGTTCTTGCTGTAATTTTTTGGCCAATTCTTGCCCTTCAGCTATATGTCGAAACGCCACCTCAGGCGAGCTAAACCCAGAATCAGGCGGGTAGTCGCTATTGAACGTCGCCTGATACTCACTGTCCCATGCGGTGATTTCAGCCTTCAGTTCTTGAGAAAGGGGCAAGTCGTCAATATCAATGTGCCCCATAATATCCGGCTCCGGACAAAATATCGGTCCAGCCAAATATTCACTCGCTAATCTCAACTTGATCATGGCAATGGTCTCCAAGAGCTGACTGGATTCGCTCGAACCACGAAACCGTTTGAGTCGACGCCAATTGAGACATATTGCTAAACACCATTATATGTGATGAAAAATAGGGGTGAACTCTAATACTGCCCAATCAATTAGCTCTAGAGCAGAAAAAATAAGCCCCCCTTTTCGGCCTTATCCAATATCAACCCTAGCCAACTAACTGACACTAATAATCATTTTAACCTAATCAAGTACTCCAAACTCTACAGAGTTGAGCACAAGAAATATTGTTCCACCTACGAATTCCCAACATAAACGCTGTTACCCGGAAGATTCATCACCCAGGGCTCACAAATAAAAGAGCAAAACACATCAAGTCTTCTTCCATCAGAGAGAATAAATGACGGATCAATTGGCTGACCATCAGAGACCCATGAAACATCAACAATTGTAAGCCCTACCAGACCTTCTATATTTACATCTAGCTGATTATCCCAGCATGTAAACAATAGCTCTTTACCTTGAGAAACCCGCCATGCACTAGTGGTGACAAAGCTCCAATCGTCACCAGAAACAACCAAGGAATCACTATCCCACTCAACATTTTTTATATCGAGAGGAAGAAAAGACATAACAACCCTTAGGAAATCAAACATTAGTTCACCTGCTCAATATGCGTTCTTTCTCTAATCCATTGTTTCCTTTCAGCATTAGAAAGACCTTTCGTTGGTTGCGGTGATTTCCCCGTTGCCAGAACAAAAGGGACGATTTATTTCTCACACCCTAATTCTGTCCAGTCAGCCAGCTTTAGAGCAGGAAAAATAAATCTGCCCCTTTTCGGCCTAAAGACAAAACTACCACTTCAGGTTATCTTTCCGCGCTTTTTTACAGCATCTAGCCAATCTCCCCATGCTGCTGGATCAGCAGGCCCCGAATTATTCAACCAAATCTTCCAGTCCAACGAGACTAGCATTGCTCCAATATCATCAGATTTCGTCTAGGAATACCGTTTGGATAGCCCTGATCTCTGAGCGGCACCCCTGGAGCCAGACCGAAGCTATCAGCAACTTTCTCTCTTGGAATTGAACTACCATCCCGAATCTGCGGGAATATTTCAGATTGCCGAATACTCAAATCCGCATTTCCTGTCTTAATCTCAATAATTCTCAGCTTTCCATCTAGGGGTGCCGCCACAATACCTGGTCTACAGCGACCAGCTCCGCGGGAACTACCAAAAACTTCTTTCGTATTAACTCTGTATTCTTGGGACGAAAGCTGAACTTTAATGTCGTCCACCATGTTCAGGTAATGATCTCTGATAGTGATCTTTGGAGCATCTATAACCCCTTTTGCCGCAATTTAAACGTTACGCAACGTCCACCATCGAAGACTCACCTCAGGTTCAAGCATCACCCTAGCCTCCGAAGTTGATCCGCAATTATCAAAAACAACTCGGACTCCCGCTCCCGAACTATCACGTACTATTTCAATAGATTTGACGTTTTCCGAGGAAAAAATTGCCAACTCCTGCATGGCAAGTCTCAGAACCACTTGGAACGACTCCATGACAGCGCTAAAAGAAATATCAATTTCGATCTCGTATTTTTTTGATTTTCTTGTATAACGGCATAAAGCCAAGCTTGGATCTACCTCAACAGGTTCGATACCAAACTCCTCCAAAAAATCGGTTGGGCTTGGAAATTCCACTGCGACCTCCTCAGTGAAGCGGTATGACTTTGCTGAGCTTACGAGTGCCATCATCAAGAACCTGGAACGTGCTCTGGAAGTTAGCAGCCTTACCTGATGGCCCCATAAAAAATGATTCTCTGACCTCAAATTTTCCGTACTGATTGGAAAAGGTATTTATCACATTACCCTCAGTTTTGGCAGAAAGCGTCAAGTGATCAGTTAGCATCTGACGTCCAGCAGAATTGTCTGGAACACCAAGTCTTTTCATTTCGAGCGCAAGCTGGTTTGAACGAGCAGCATTATGGGAGTTACTAGCGACACGGCCAAATAGATAATCAAACTTACCCGGCGCAATTTCTATTCCTTTTGCACCAAAAAATTACTGAACAAGCAACTCTTTTGCCAGCTTTAAAGACTCCAAAAAACCATCCAATGGAACTCGTAATATAGAATCCTTTAAGTCAGCAAACACCTCAAGCTCAAGACTGTCAACTCCCATGTCTTGATTTACCTGCGCAACTGGCTCTCCTTTGTACCGGATCTCAGCAGTTAAATTCTCATAGCGCGAATCGCTATATCGCACAACTTCAAAATCAGGATTGCTTTCAAGTATTATCATTCTAATCACTTAATCCACAAACCCAGAGAACGAGCCATCACTATTATAGCGAAGCCCTCGGCCATCGGGTGCTCGAACCTCAAGACCACCTCGCCCCAAATTTGTGAATGTTGATTTAGGATTATTAAGAATCTCATCAACTATCTTCTGAGCAGTTTCATTCTGCTGCTTAATACCGCCAGAAAGTTTAGGGAATGTCCCCGTTTCCCTCTGTCCGGATGCATGCTTAGTCAATGCTCTAGCCGCCTGTGTTAAACCCTCTTTATTAATCGGATTCGAAGCGGCTGCTGCAAGATCATCAACACGGCGGCCACCGAAGATCTGAAGAGCCGTCGCCGATCCTTTTGAGTCCTGCCCCTTCAACGCCCCAGCTAGCTTACTCAGCAGTTGGCCACCACCTGCCATTACAGCCTTTGCCAGCGCCGCTGCTGAAACACCTGCTGCTGCCAGCTCCGCCTTTTCCAAGGTGTTCAGGCGTTGCTGTTCAGAAGCCGTAGGGGCGAACAGATCGGTTTGCAGTGTATCCGCAAGGTCCGGATTGACCAGGAACTGGTTTACCAAGCGCAGGGCTTCCGGCTTGACCTTATCGATCCCCTCGCCGTGTGCCGCAGTCGCAGCCAGGGCATCCATCATGTCCTGCTCGCTGACCTGATCGGCTCCAGGGCCACAGTACGCCGGCTGCTTCTTGCAGAAATCCAGGGCGCCTTCAGCAAAACTCTCGGCATTTTTTCGATGCAGTTCGTGGTTGTACTGCGTCGAGTTCTTCGCTACCCAGGAGCCGGTTTCCAGCTTGTTCGTGTCCGCATCCGGATCCTGCGCCACCGTGGCGACCAGACCGAGCAACTGCGAACTCATGCTCAGCAGGGCCTCGCGGTTCTCGGGCGAGTAACTGCTGACCAGCGCGTCTAGATCCTTCACCACGGCTTCGTTGAGACCAGCAGCCAGCGCACCGGTAGCGAAGCTTTCCCCTCGCGCCTCGGCAGCCAGGCCACCCATCAAGGCGTGCAGGACCACCATCTGGCCGCTGCCGGTATCCAGCTTGTGGGCCTGGCCGAAATCACCCACGGCATTGAAGCCGGCCGCCGCCAAGGTGTTGTAGAGGCTGCCCTTGAGCGCATCCCCGAAGCTGGCCGAGCCACCGGTGGCCTTGTTCAGGGCGGCACTGGTCATGTTCTGCAACGCCTGGTTGGCTGCGAAGGCGGCGACGCCATTCGGGCTGCTCAGGTCCACGACCACCTTGCCGTTGACGAACTTGGTCTGGGTGCCGACCAGATCGTCGAAGTAGCCCGTGGTCAATCCACCTAGCGCACCAGCGATCATCGCTTGGCGAAGGCCGTCGCTACTCAGGGTGTCCTTTAGCGCTGTACCGATATCGCCTTTATTGTTGATGGCGCTGACACCGCCAGTAGAGGCGAGTGAGGCCGCTCCACTGGCCAGCGCCACATTGCCCCAACCCGCCGCGACTGTTGCCCCCGTTGCACTGACTCCCGCAGCGGCCATAGCGGTGCTGGAACCTGCGGTGGCCCCTGCTGCTGTGCCGACTGCGGTACTTGCGGCCCCATATGTGGCAACGCTGAGTACGATCGCTACCGCCAGTTGTGCAGCCGGCCCCATTCCCGAACTGCTGTACTCCCAGCTGTCATGCACCTCCTGCACCCGCCGCCAATCCACATCCCCCCGCGCCTCGGCCTCTTTCAGCCAGGCCAGGTCGGGATCGGCCTGCACCATGGCGTCGATGGTCTGCCCGACGCTCTTCTGGTCGATGTGCTTGATGTCGATCTTCAGGCCTTCCACGGCCTTGATCGCCAGTTCGCCCTGGGCGATCAGCTGGCTCTGGCGCAGGGTTTCGTCGGTCTGGCCCTTGCCCTTGGCGGACTGCCAGGCCAGGTCGCTCTTGCTCTTCTCGTGGCTTTCCTGGTGCAGGTCCTTGACCGCTTCGAAGGTCACGCTGCCGCCACTGACGATGGCGATGTCGTTGCCGCTTTCCAGCCTGGCGGCCTGATACTTCTGGTCGCCGCCGCTGAGCAGGGTGATGTCGCCGCCGGCGCTGACCTGGCTGCCCACGGCCTTCACGTCGGTGACTTCGTCGCGCTTGAAGCTCTTGCTGCCGAGGCTGCCCTTCTTCTGCTTCTGGTACAGCGAGTGTTCGCTGTCATGACCGGCCAGCAGCTGGAGCTTGTCGCCAGCCACCAGGAAGGCTTCCTTGCCGGCGCCGACCTGGCTCGCTTCGAGGGTCAGGTTCTGGCCAGCGCTGAGGGTGACGTCGCCGGCGGCGTTCAGGGTCGTGCCGCGCTGGCTGACGCGGCTGTCTTCGCTGTCGACCTTCTTGCCGCTGCGCCGGTAGTGGTATTCGCGGCTGCTCTGCTCCTGCGCGGCGCCCAGCAGCAGGTTGCCGGCGGCGGCCAGGTTGGCGTCGCCGCCGGCTTCCAGGTGGCTGGCCAGCACGCCGATATCGCGGCCGGCGCTGATCTGCAGGTCACCGCCGGCCTGGACGCCGGCGGCGTGCTGGAGGACCTCGGTCTGTTCCCAGCTATGACGCTTGTCCTGGCGGGCGTTGCTGTCGACGGATTCGACGGCGCCGATCAGCACATCGCGCCCGGCCTGCAGTTGGATGTCGCCCTTGGCCTGCAGCTGGCCGCCCAGGTTGAGCAGGTCGCGCCCGCTGCTGATCGACAGGTCGCCGCCGGCCTCGATGCGCGCGGCGCTGTCGAGCAGGCTGGTCTGCAGGCTGGCGCCCCTGGCCTGGCCCTGCGCCTGGGTCAGGGTCCGTTCGTTGACGACATCGCCGGTCAGCGCGGCGAGGCTGACATCGCGCCCGTTGATGATGCCGCCGGCGGCGTTACGGATGCTTTGCGTGGCCAGCAGTTGCAGGTGCCGGTTGCTTTCCATCAGGCCGCTGTTGCCGATGTTGGCGGCAGTGGCGCCGAGGTCGTTGCTGGCGCGCAGGGTGCCGGCGTTGTTCAGTTCGCCGCCGCTGATCAGCGCCAGGTCCTGCCCCTGGATCAGCGCGCCGTTGGGTGCCAGACGATGCTCGGCCTGAGCCAGGTAGAGCACCGGCACCAGCACCTTGCGACCGTTCACCTCGGCCTCTTCCAGCCAGACGATGTCGTGGGTCAGCGCCGCCACCTGCTCGGCGCTCAGGGCCACGCCGAGGCTGAGGCCCAGGCGGTCCTTGTAGCCGATGGCGTTGTCCATCAGGTACCTGAACAGCGCTTCGTCGCTGGACAGCCCGGCGATGAAGCGCTGGCCGGTGCGCGCCACCAGCGCCTGGCGGATCAGCCGCTGTTCGTAGAGGCCGTCGCCCAGGCGCTGCTGCGCCTGGGCCGGGTCGTAGCCCAGCTGGGCCAGCAGGTAGTCGGAGCCGAGGAACTGCTTGAGCCCGGCCAGCGCCGGGTTGGTTTCGATCAGGTAGGGGTGGCCGCTGTCCGGGGCGTTGAGCCGGAACAGGCCATGCTCGCCCTGGGGCAGGCGGAAACCCGGCAGGGTGATGGGGTTGACCGCCTGCTGGGCGAGGTCCGGCGGCAGCTGTGGGTTGAGCACCGCGACCAGGGGTTGCGACTGGCCGTCGACCTGAACGGCCTCGATCCGCGCCACCCCGCCGTCGTAGGCAATGCCGGGGTGGATGACGCCATTGTCCAGGCGCTCGCCGGCGCTGATCTGCACCGCGCCGGCCGCCTGGATGACGGCATTGGCGGAGGTGGCGCCGCCCGGCCGGTATTCCCAGACGTCGCTGAGGAAGCCGAGGTCGTACAGCGCCGATGGCAGTTCCAGCAGGTTGTCCGGGTCGTAGTGGTTGGCCTGGTAGTCCGGCACGTGCATCGGCCGGTGGAGGTTGCCATTGGCGTCGCGGTAGACGTGCAGAAGCAGACCGTTGGCCAGTTCGGTGGGGGTCACCGTGCCCTGGTTGAGCCCGCCGATGAGGTTGTCCCAGTAGCTGAACACCGAGGGATCGGCATTGTTCGCCAGGTTGTAGGGCAGGACGTAATGGCCGACGAAGCGTTCGACGGTGCCGTCGGTGACCCTGCCGCTGTTGAATATCCGCGTGCGGATGCTCTCGCCACCGCTGATGCCCTGGTTGACGAAGCTACCGGCGCTGATGGCGATGTCGCCACCGGCGGCCAGGGTGCTCGCGGTGTTCTCGAAGTCCTGGGCATCCACCCGCAGGTTGCCGCCGGCCTGAATGAAAGCGGCCGGGGATGCCTCCTGCACCTCGCTGGCATAGACCTCCCGGGCGATGTAGTCGACGTTGTAGTGGTCGCCGGAGCAGTCGTAGCAGCGAACGATGATTTCCCCGGAGATCAGCTTCTGCCCGAGACGGAAGCTGTCCTGGGTGTTCTTCAGGCTGTCGCTGGCGATCGCCAGGTCGCCCTGCGCCTCCAGGGTGGCTGAACGGTTCTCCACCACACGGGCGCGCCCTTGTCGGTCGTCCGCGGCGATGTCCAGGGCGCCCAGGCTGTAGACGTCGGCGTAGCGGTTGACGAAGCGCTCCACGCGCAGCGCCATGTCGCCGCCGCTGAACAGCAGACCGTTTTCGTTGAGCAGGTCCGCGCTCTCGATCCGCAGGTCGGCGGCGCTGCCCAGGGTGCCGGTGTTGTTCAGGCTGGCCGCGCGGGCCAGCAGGTCGCCGGCCGCGGTGATGCGACCGGCGTTGTCCAGGCTGCCGCCAATGCCGATGCGGGTGGCACCACCGCCGATGATGCTGGCGCTGCCATCGAGGGCAAGGCTGGCGGCATCGAGGCCGAACTTACCCAGGCTGCTCAGTTGGCCGCTGCCGCTGTAGCGTCCACCCAGGTTCAGCGCCAGGTCGCCGTCGCTGGCGATCAGGCCGGCGTTACGCCAGTCGCCACCCGTGCCGCGCAGGGCCTGGCTGGCCAGTAGACGTCCCTCGGCCGCTTGTTCCAGCTGGCCGATATCCAGGGTCAGTTCGCGCGCCTGCAGGCTGCTGCGGTTAGTCCAACTGGCCGCGCTCAGGTTCAGCGCGGCGTTGGTGACGAAGCTGCCGCCCGCAAGGCCCAGTTGCGCCAGGTCGATGCCGAACCCGCCATTGCCCAGGTGGCGCACGCTGCCGCCATCGTTGCGCAGGTCGCCACTGGTAAGCAGCAGGTCGGCAGCGGCGCTTTCCAGCAGGCCTTCGCGGTTGTCCAGCAGGCCGCCGATGCTCAGGCGCGTGGCGCCCTGCTGGCCAAGGGCGCGCACGCGGCCCTGTGCGTTGGACAGGCCGGCGGCGGTGAGGGTGAGTTGGTTGCCGGCTTCGATCAGGCCGTGGGTGTTGTCCAGCGTGCCGCGCAGGCTGAAGTCGATGTCCCGGGCGCCGACCTGGCCGCCGTGGTTGAGGAAGTCGCCGGCATACAGGGCCAGGGCCTGGCTGGCGAAGAGACCGCCGGCGCGGTTGTCGAAGCCGGCGCTGTTCACCCGGGCGTCGCCGTGGGTGGCCGCCAGGTGCCCATCGCTGTTGGCAATGCTGTTGGCGTCGAGCAGCAGCGCGGCGCCCTGGGCGATGCCGGCGCGGTTGTCGAAGTGTCCGGTGGCCAGTTGCAGCAAGCCCCCGGCGCCACTGAGGATGCCGCCGGCGGAGTTGTCCAGGTTGGCGGTACGCACCCGCACGCCTTGGCCTTCCAGGCGCCCGCCGCGGTTATCCAGGTTGGCGCCGAGGTCCAGCGCCAGTTCGGTCTCGGCGTACAGTTGGCCGCCGCGGTTGTCGAGGCTGTCGCCCTGCAGTTCGACGGCCCGGGCCGTGATGCCGCCCTGCTGGTTGTTCAGGCTGCCGACGCGTCCCGTGAGCCCGCCTTGGCTGCTCAGCAGGCCCTGCTCGCGGTTGTCCAGGCTGGCCAGGTCCAGGCGCAGGCTCTGTTCGGCGGCGAACAGGCCGAGGCGATTGTCCAGGGCGCCGCCGCTGATGTGGATATGCTGGCCGCCGATCTGGCCGTTGCGGTTGTCGAGCACGGCGGTGCGGGCCTGCAGTTGGCGCGTGGCGATCAGGCTGCCGCTATTGCGCAGGTTCTGCGCATCGATCGCCACATCGCCGCGGGCATTGCGGCTGTTGTCGGCATTGACGCCGGCCTCGATCACGCCGCTGTTGCTGAGCTGGTTGGCCTTCAGTTCAATGGCCGAACCCGCCGCCAGGCTCTGCGCATTGCTCAGCGCACCGCTGGCCTGCACGCTGGCACTGCCCCCGGCATAGGCCGGGCCGTTCAGCGCCACGTCCTGGCCCTTCAGGGCGATATCACCGCTGGCCGAAGCCTGGGCCAGCTGCAGCTTGCCGTTGGCATCGATGCGGATGTCGCCGGCGCTGGCCGCCATGTTGCCGGCCAGTTTCACGCCCACGCCTTGTTCGGTACCGACCAGGCGGATGGTGTTGGCGTACATGCCGCCCAGGGCGGAGCTGTCGATGGCCAGTTGCGGCTTGGCGCTGCCGTCGTCGGGCTTGGCGGTGGCGACCAGGGTCTGCGCGTCCACTGTGTTGCGCCCGGCCACCACGGTAAGCTGTTTGGCGTACAGGTCGGCGTTGAGCTTGGCGCTGCGGGTGATCAGGTCGAACTGGTCGAGGTTGCTGGCATTGAGGCCGGCGCCTTCGATGGCGATTTCGCCGCCATCCACGTCGTAGCCCTGCAGGCGCTCCCCGGCCAGGATCGGTTTGCCGGTGGTGAGGGTGGCGCGCGGAGTGTTGATGAAGCCGCAGCCGTTGCAGGTGATGCCGTGGGGGTTCGCGACGATGACGTGGGCGCCCTGCCCGGCCACTTCGGTGTAGCCCTTGAGTTGCGAGGGGCTGCCGCCGGTGACTTCGTTGAGGATCTTCTGCGCCGCCTGGCCCTTGAGGTTGGGGTTGCCGAGGATGATCCCGCCCAGCTGGGTGCCCTGGGTCTTGCCGGTGGCGTTGTTGAGGATCAGGCCCTGCTGGCCAACGCCGTAGTCGCTGAATTTATTGTGCGAGAGACCGCTGCCGTTGGGCGTGGCGATGTTGACGATGGGCACGCCGTTGCCCGCCGCGCCGATCTGCGTGTTGCCGCCGGCGGCCGCATCCACCGCCAGTTGGGCGGCGGCTGCGACTATCGGATTGAGGAACAGAAGGCCGGCCAGGGCGCTGGCGATGGCCTGGTGGAGGGGGCGGCGGATGTCCATATCGGGGGGCTCGCGCGGGGTAATCGTTGACCCGGCGGACTCTATTCCCCTACTCGGCATGGGGCCTTGAGGGTTTCCAGCCCCCTTGCGTAAGCCTTTTCCGAATCAAGCCGCCTGGCGGAACTCCCCGCCCCCAGGTGCGCCAGGGCGCACTTCGCATGCGGCTGTGGCGATGGGTATCGCTTCGCTCAACCCATCCTACGGGACGTTGTGTTTAGGGCACTGCTCGCTCGTACGAAGAGCATCCCGGCGCTCCGCTTCAAAAACTGTACTTGACCGACAACATCATGTTCCTCGGCTCCCCATACACGTTGCTTGGCACCGTGACGGAGGAACTCAGCGAGTTTTAGTACTTCTTGTCGAACGCATTGTTCAGGTTCAGCTGCGCATCGATATGGGCAGTCGGCTTGAACCCCAGCATGAAGTCCACCAGCGTGTAGGCGTCCTGCTCGATCATGTAGGTGGTGCCTTTGTTGTAGATGCGGTTCTGCCGGTACAGGGAACTACCAATGCGCCATTGGTCAAGCGCGCCGGGCAAGGTGTAGGTCGTGCTCATCTTGAACGGGTGTCACGGTATGTCGGTATCGAACAGGCGCCCTTCGTTGGCCTTGTTCGCATCCTTGCGGTATTTGGCTTCGGTGAAGGTGTAGCCGGTGCCCAGTTGCCAGTTGGGCGTGAGTTGCCCTTGCAGTTCCAGTTCGATGCCTTTGCTGCGTACCTCGCCGGCCGCCTCGTAGCAGGAAGTGGTGGGATAGCTGGGGCAAAGGCTCTGGTCGGTGATGGCCTTGGCGCGGTTTTCCTGGTCCAGCTGGAAGATGGTGGCCGATCAGTCGTGGCAGGCAACAACCGGCCAGAAGCAGCCGTCCAATGAGGATAGTTTTCGACCCTCTGCAGTCATCGCCTAGGACTCCAGCCGGCCTACAGCCACAGTTGGCCGCACGACGGTTTGAAACTCCTACGGGAACAGGGGTGGTTTACTCAGTCTGAATTACTTCTACTCATCTATCGTGGCATTACGGTATCGTGGAGCTTTGTCTGCGCCCAATGAAGAAGTTATGAGTATTAAACCTGAACACTTTGAAAAATTGCGCGAAATGCTTATTTCAGGTGCTATTACTGCACTCACCTTTGATACACAGGTATTTGACAGGAACGGCAGAACTTTCAGGAAGGGGCTCTTAGCACAACTGGCACAGATAAAAAACTCCAAAATCCAACTGATTATCACTGAGTTGGTTCGTGACGAGGCAGAAAAACATATGCTTGAAATGCACAGTGCAAGGCAGAAGCGAGTTGATGACGCATTTGCGCTTGTAGCCCAGAATTTGAGTGATGATTTAGTTGATGAGATATGTGAAGAACTCCAAGCAAGGGCTACCCCAAAGCAAATCGCCTTTCATGAAGTAAATGATTTTTTCCTAGCGACGAATGCCGAACTAGCATTCTACGACGAAATATCCATCAGCAATCTCTTTGAGCTTTATTTTAATAACAAGCCTCCTTTCCACAAAGGCAACGATAAAAAATACGAATTTCCTGATGCGGTGGCGCTTTTAAGCCTGGAAGCATATGCAGAGAACAGCGGTATTCTAGTCGTCTCCTCGGACAAGGACTGGATTGAATTCTGCAACAGTTCTGAAAATAAAAGACTTCATTGCATACCAGACCTGACAACTGCACTTTCGCTGATAAATTCAATAGAAACTGATGTCAAGGAGATCGCTAGCCAACGCTCTTTACAGTTTCAGAAACTCAATGATGGCGGAGGTCTCAAGGCAGCAATTAGCGATAACCTGATCGAAAGGCTCAAGCGCGAGTTGCTTTTTACTGCTAGGACCAACTATTTCTACAACGCTCGTTGTTCAAGCATAAAGATTGTCTCCATTACCCACGGAGAGGATAAAACATTCGGAAAAATCCGGGATGATTTAAGCAAGACGATTTGGGCGCTTGAGTTAGACGCTGTATGCCATATTGCCGTAGATGTTGATTTTTTTAATGATGACGAAAGCTATATTGGCTGCAGTAGCTATTATCACTTCTTGCCCATACCCACGATTTCAATTGTCAAGATAGCAGGCGAATGTATTGATGTCGAAGTTAACTTTGACGCGAAAACGACTTTAGACTTGGGAGCAATTACACCAGACGAGCTAACCCAGAGCGTGACAGAAGATCACTAGGTATACAGCCCATGGCGACCTGCTGTTTGCCGATAGCTGCCCTTGATGGAGGGCAACTAGCGGCCAATAGAAGACTTTCGCGAGAGGCTGCTAATGGCCGATTCTGTTGAAAAAGTCCCTCTGTGATTTTCGCCCGCGAAAGTGGGCGGCCTACGTTGAAATCTGAGCCACTGCCGGCACTGAATTGCTCCAGATTTCGTATAGCAACGCGTCAATCGGGCATTTTTCTGGCTTCAGGCGAGTGCGTCGGGATGGAGCCGACTTTTTCAACAGAATCGGCCAGAAGCGGACGCTCAAAAGTGTCTATAAGAACTGGGGCTAGGCTTATTGCTGTAGGAAAGCTGTCTCATGGAGATGTGCTAGGGGCTGCCCCAGTAACCTCGTACGCAGGAGGTTGCCTCGCACTGACTTATAGGGGATCGCGTCGCTTCCGCTTATCATCGAGGCCATAGAGTGGCATTGATCCGATAAGTTGGCCGGGATTTGCGAGTCGCTTCTTCTGCTCTTCGACACCAATTGCGAAGGATACGTAGAACAGCGCGGATCGCGCTATTTGCATGACTCGGATCGCTTTGGCTTCAAGTTCATCACTGCCGATGGAGATGCCGAAGCCGCTGTTGTTCGTTCCATTGATCATGAAAGGCTTGGCCCAGCCTTCACTTACACGCAGATAGGTGTGCTCCAATGCGTTGCGGATACCGTGCAGTTCACGAGCATCGGCAGCAGTAGTCTGCTTTAGCTGTTCGTCAAACAGCTCCTTCGATAGCCAGAACAATCCTCGCAGTGGCAAATTATCGCGCTCCTCAAACTGAGGCAGCAGTCGCGTCTTTTTCTCGACCATCCAGACGTTCTTGAAACTAATCCTATCTGGAATCTTGCCCAAGCCCCAGTAGCGATCGACGAGAAAGGCGACCTTGTCGAGTAGCGAGTAAGCAGTGCGGAACGCTGTGCGTACTCGCTCACTAGCTAACGAATAGAGTGGATAATCTAGCGTGTCAGTGAGTGCGACTCTGTGATCGGAAAAGTGAACCTGCGTACTACTTACTCCCTCGAACAGCATGAAGCGTGCTGAAACGTACTCTTGTTTCATCTGACTGAAGAAGCCAACGATTGGTGGAGGAAAATGTCTGTCAGGACGGTCGTCAAACCCTTCGATCAGAGGCGGCAACATCAAGTCATCAGTGGCTGCCGCAAGATGTGGTCCAAGATCGTTCAAAGGACATAGAAAGAGACGGTGCTCAAGACACCAGCGGCGATAGGTGCGTTCAGCCTTCGACCGACCTTCGTTGCCATGATCGAGGTTCTGCATCGCCCGAACTGCATCAATATTAACGACACCGGAGAGCTCCATCGCCTGACCGGCGAAGTAGGTTAGTGCGGCTCGCGGATCCTCGGAGTCATAGATTGCGTCCTCGGCCATCGTAGAACGAAGACTATCGAACGCATGCAAAGCCAGGATCGCGCGCTCGCGGTTATCAACCACCATACCGGCATAGCATCTGAGTCCAAAACCACGGTTGCCTCGCGCCATCGCAAAGCCCGGAATGATCTTAAGAGCTTCGTCCCAGACAGTGATCGCATCGATCGTGCGCCCGACCATATTGAGGAGATTCGCGTGGTTGGTGAGTATCTGGCATTGACGGACTTTATCGAGGCTCGCAAAGCCGGCATGGTTTGAGGCGCGCGACAGCGCAAGCAGTTCCGCCTGCCGCTCGGGAGCCTCCCAGGACCAGGATCGTCGGACGTTCGCGATATGCGACAGTGCCGCCCATGCATTGGCTCGGAAATACTCGACCAGTGCGCCATCCTTGTCGATGAGTTCACGGTTGGATAATTCGTCGAGCAAATAAAGCGCACGCTTGGCGGCTCGCTCAAATGATGCGTCGAAGGCATCGTCGATCAATTGGCCGATGTGTGCTAACGCATCTGCATCGCTCATTTTCGTGATGCTACGTTCGCACTGCTTGTTGAGGCTCTCGAGGCCTGGATTGGTAGTCATCGCCTTCATAGTTCCATAGATGGGCGGGGCGAGCTCGCACCTAGGGTGAGAGCACGACTCGGAGCTTCGCCTGAGTGGTCTTGAGCAGATAAAGTTCGGTCGTTGCCAGTAGTCGCAAAGCGTCATCTGTGATGGAGGCAACCGAGCCACCTGGCTGGACAAGAATCATTTCGAACTCGAGTCTCGCTCGACGCGACTTTTCTTTAAAGTAGGAAAGGTCTTTGATGTTTCCTTTCAGGAAGCGGTTATGGCCTTCGCGAACCCAGGTTTCCTGTCGCCTCTTAAGGTCATGATATAGCGCAGGAAGGCCGGCGTGCTTTGCTGCGATGCTCTTCTGTGCTTGTCCACAGACAATGTAAAAGTTTCGGATGTCCTTCGACACTCTAGCTTCATGCGCGCCCTTGCAGTGGACGAGGCATAACCGGATCGTATTGTCATCCACATCTTTCAGGCACACGAGGTCAGCGGCCTCGCCATGGCCATCATCATTGAAGATGATGTCAAACTCGCCATTGATCTGCTCAAAAGTCCGAAACTGTATAGTCTTTTGGTTGCCAACCTTATGCATTGATTCCTTGTTTAGCTCGATGCCATCCCAGTCCCAAGACTCGAGCTTATCGCGCTGGTAAAGCCCTGCATCGAGCTTTACAGGAATATGGTAGCAGTTGTAGGAGTAAGTCCCGTCAGAGTATCGAACGATAAAGGGATCCTTCTGAAGGTACTCCTCCAGCGGCACTGCTGTAAGTGTGCCATGCCGGAACGTAACGGCTGGGCCGGAAATATGGTCGTGTCGGTATCCGCCTGGAATTTCCTCGCTGATGACGAGAGCGTATTCGGACTTCGCTTCATCGCTTTCGATACGAAAGACAATCTCGCCGTTGGTACCCACATCTCCGAGAGTCAAATCAACAGCGAATACCGGAATCTCGGATGAACCAAAGATGACGAACTGCCGATCATTGAAGCGCATTTGCGCCTGCTCGCCCCATTGAGCCGATATTGGCCACGCAGAGTGCGGTCTTGCGATTTTTTCTGGGCGAAGGAAATCGCGGACGATATTGCTCTCGCTTTCTACTTCGGACGAGACCTTCACCCACGTAGAGGTGGTCCACTCGATCCAATCCGATATTGTGCCGGACTTCTGCTGCCACACCTTACCGCGACGCTGGGTTCCCCCCCATAGGACACGTTCTCCATTTTCGTACCCAAGGCAGGCAAGGTTGTTCAGTGATGACTCGGCTTTTTCAATACTGGCAAGTCCTTCCGTTACGTTAGGACCAAAGTACGAGGTGAAGCTGATTGCGCCGATTCGCGATGAACCAAGACTCTTCACCAACGGCAGTTCAACATTGTTGAGAATGTTGAATATGGGCGTCCCCGAAACGAGGGCTGTTTCCTCACTTGTGATTGCTTTAGCTATTTTCTCAGATCGCAACGCATCGTAATCGCTTGCAAAAATAAAAAGTGCTCCGGAAACTTTGTCCCACTTGATAATCAGAAGGTCATAGATAGTGTCATAGAAATTCTGGTAATTGCCCCAGGCTACATCGCTAGAGCGGCACACCACGGAAACTAAGACGTTGTCAGGCTCGCTGAGCGCGTACCAGCTCTCTGAGCCTTTCGGAAGTACTGACCTAAAGGCTAAAGGGCTCCATTCCGAGCATCTCGTCCGAAAGAGCTGCGCTGAAAGCGCCGGCCTAAGGTTCCAAAGAGAAAGATTTGTATGGAGATTGCCAGACTCTTTGAGCGCGAGCACGACATCTTGTAGACGTAACTCCTGTGCAATTCTTTCCTCGCTCAAGCGTTTAATGAGCCGGTCCCAGTCAGCCCCCTCCGCGTAGAGGCTGGCAAGCTTCGCTTCGGCATCGGGATCGGCAATGTTAACGACGACCGAGGCTTCACCGATCTTGTCAGCAGGGCCTTTTCGGGTGAAGCGACCGATGAACTGGAGTGTCACGGCCAGCGACTTATGAGTGTCGTGAAGAGCTGCGACCTTTAGATAAGGAAGATCGAATCCTTCGCCCAGCATGTCGACACAGACGACAATTCGAGCGCCCGCGTCGCTCCGATCAAAGAGCTGTGTCATTGCCATACGATTGATCAAGGTGCGTCCGGAACCTGAGTACACGATTACCGGTTTGAGGTCTGGAGCGAGGCGCTGATAGATGCGGCCCACTGCTTCGGCACGGCTCTTCGACGATGTTCGTGCCATCAACAGGTGGTCGAGCTTCAGGTAGTCTCGGTCATGTCGGAGTACGGAAATGGCTTCTTTGGCGATCGCAACGTCGCGAGCCTCCTCGTCGCCGTACTCTTCGATCGTTCTGAGATTGATGGCGCGGTAGTAGCCTGCGGCCTGCGCATCCCCTAGCTTGTAGTTAAAAATGATCTTGCCATCGACGCGTTTGCCGTCGCGCCGGAAAGGCGTTGCGGTGAACTGGAGGATCCGCTTTGTGGCGAAGTGCACCCGGACGCGCTGCCAGGTATCGGCAGTGATGTGGTGTGCCTCGTCAACAATGAGGTCGGAGCAAGCGTCTGCGAGACGGCAGACTATTTCGGCATCCGATGCTTCTAGGACATTGGGAAGGGCAACGATGACGTTTGCGTTCTGGATGATCGCATCTAGTTCCTCCGTCGACTTGATACCAGTAGTGATGATCGCGACATGAGGTTTCGCAAGGTCATGAGGAATGACTTGCGCGTCAGGCAGAACACCGAGGCTTATGAACTTCTCAGAGATTTGAGTTCGCAACGTGACGCTAGGAACGAGAACCAATGTACGCTTCAGTCGTCGATAGACGAGCGTCGCCAGCATGGTTTCTGTTTTGCCCGTTCCGGTAGGAAGTACCACAGTGGCTGGTTCAAAGGTGGAGCCAACTGCAAAGTGGGCGGAGATCGCATGAAGTGCCCCTATCTGCGGCGTACGCAGACCTGGAAGGTCGCGTTCCTCGTCCTCGGTTCGAAAGTCGAACCTGTTAATCCATGAATCCAACACCTTTTCTGGTGTGTTGGCGTATGTCACCAACTCGCCTTGAGAGTCCCACTGAATCTCAAAGTTCACGGGGAGATTGTCCGGATCGTCGACTCCGGGTGCCACGAGCACGGGCAATGATGTGTCTACCCGGTTCGCCCCTTTTCGGCGAAGGAGGATCTCTCGGTACGGAGGGCTGAGTTCCGTAGTGATGAGATCATGCCCTCTGATCTGCGATGGTGCGATCTGCGCTTTGATGGAAACACCGTCAAAGATGCGCTGCACTATGCGATTTCCGCCGACCTTCAAGCCACGCTCAGGAAGAGCTGGTAAATCAAGGGTGCCGCGCCAGACTGCAAACAGACTCATGTGAAGCTCCGCCAAAAATTGAAATTTGATTTCTGCTTGGAGTGTCGAGCCCAACTTGTGTAGAACCAAGCCTTTCCAGCCCAGGTCGGTACTATCATTTGGGCTGTTATGGCTTCTCTAGGAGCCTGAGGTTTAACCTACTTCTGCTTGAAGCACATCACCTCCCTGTACACAGGTGCTACGCCGTCTGACACCAACTACTGTGGCCGAAAGACTTGGCGAATGTCTTGGACTGGACTGTCGACACGGAGAGCATCAAAAGCTACGTCCAGCTCACTAGATTTGAGGTGGGGAAAGTCGCCGGCGAAGGATCTTTCAGGCTCACACCACTCAGCTGATGGTGCTAGAGAATGGAACCGGCGGCAAACGAACGGGCGGGCGACGTAGATGCTGCAGGCATTATTCTTGAGGAAGGGGCAAGCATGACCATGATAGTCTCGCTTGGGAAGTTCCTGCTTTAACCGCTTGTTCCTTGTGTGGGCCTCGATAAATTGTACCTCGACCTCAGATACCGTAACTGCATAGTGACAGCAGGACGAGCATCCCTTTCTGCAAGGCGTTGATGACGCCACATAGGAGCCTAATTCGTCGAGAAGTTCGTAGATGGCTTCGAGCTTCTTCAAGGGAGACAACTTTGCCTGAGCGAGGCGGGATGCAATCAAAGATTCTTTCTTTATGAGCTTGACAGGTAGGCCCTCTACCAGACGTTCACAGGCGATGCGGGCGAACTCCTGATCTTCCTTAAGTCCCATGTTGTCCCTCTCGTTTGTTGGAAACATAGAGCCAATCGTACCGATCAGGCATATGCGATGGCTACCTGCCTCTATCGCCTAAATGCCGCCAAATACGACCGTCTGCTTCTGGCCGTTTTCTGCCTCTGGCGAGAGGTAGCTACCGACCCAAATCCGGCGCTTGCAGTAAACAACAGACAAGTACATGGCAGTTCCAGGCTCGGCTAGGAGCAACCGCCGTCTCGCCATCCTGGCCACCGCCTCGATTCACGCCTACCATACGCCCCATCCCGTATTACCGCGGCTGCTGAACCCGGTATTCATGAGGATATGACCATGGAAAGAACTCGCGCCTGGAGACGCTCGCAGGCCCACAGACATGCCCCCAAAAAGGCGTTTCATCCGCCGCGGCCCCGGCCAGAAAAGAACTGGAAGCTGTTATACACCCGTGCCGACAAGCTGTTCAGGGCACGCCAACTTGGCCTGGGTTATCCCATCCGCACTGTCCGACAACTGCTGGATCAAGAGTGACCAACCTGCTTTTCATCTGCAGCCGAAATCAATGGCGCAGCCCCACCGCGGAAGCTATCTGGCGCCGCCGGCCCGGCTTCGATGCCCGTTCGGCAGGCACCAGCCCGAACGCCCGCAAACCCGTCGGCCCAGCGGATATCCGTTGGGCCGATGTGATCTTCGTGATGGAGCGCAAGCACCTGAATCGTCTGCGGGCGGAATATGCCCGCCTGCTTGAACACAAGCGGCTTCACGTTCTGGATATTCCCGATGACTACCGCTTCATGGATCCTGAACTGGTGGACATGCTCGACGATATGGTGACGTCCTGCCTTGCCGTCTGAGGCGCGCACAAAACGAATAGGCGGACTACCCCATGTACACCCTCCTCGACTTCAAGGAAGAAGCCCTCGCCGAGTACCTGAACTCGGCGCTGCGCAGGCATGGGCTGGACTCTTATGTCTTCAACACCGGCGTCAGCCCGGAGGGTGAGGCGATGTTTTCCATTGTCTGCCTGAATGCGAGCGAGCTTGGGCAGGCGCGGCATTTGATCTATAGCAGCCAGCAGCTTCTCCGGGACATTCATCCGGAGGCGGCGCGGGAGTTGGTGGAGATACGTCGGCGGAACCGACAGCTTTTCCTGAGGCTGGTTACGTCCAGGCCGGCTTTTGTGGTGGCGGCTTTGGCCATGACGGCGGCTGTGTTGGGCTACCTCTTGGGCCTGTGACGCGAGCTGCGGATTCACCTGAAATTTCCCACCCACATTCTCCCTTGTGGGCCTACAAAGGCCGTCGCTAGATTCGCTCCCTGTCACGGTCAATCCCGTGGCCGGGTGTCGCAGCCCGTCGGATGAATTGCGTGCACGAAGCGCCTCGGCACCTGCAAAGGCGCTTTTTCTTGCCTGCTGCATCGTGCAGTCATGGCGGGTCGTGCGGGGCAGGCCCCGAAGCCTGGCCGGTTCTTTGCGCGTTTCGTCCCGGTACTGCGACCCCCGCACGATCCGCCGCCCCTCTTTCCAGGCTGGCGGTTTCTCCCTCCCAGAAGGAGCAACGGAAATGCACTGTCGCTTACATCTTGCTGTGTTCACCTTGCCGTCCCCCCTGCCCTGCGCCCTCGCCCTGGAGGTGTGCCATGGCTGATCCGAAACTGGTGCCGCTGCACCATCAGTCCTTCGAGGATGTTCTGTTCGTGAATGCCGGCGCGCCCGCGGCGCATCTGTACGATGCCGCCGCGCGCCGCCTGGCGGCGCTGGAGGACCTGTTGCACGTGCTGGAATGCCACGATGGCGACGACGTGCTGGTGCAGGAAACCTCGCGGTTGGCTTCGGCGCTGGTGCCACTGGCCGGCGAGGCGCGGCACCTGTACGAGCTGGCCCAGCAACGGGCCGAGCGTAGCGGCGGCTGATCGCGCCGCCTGGATGGCCGAAGGCCGGGGCCTGTGCTTCCTTGTGGAGGCGCGGGCTCCGGCCTTCGGCTTTGATGGGCAATGGGTAGCCGGGTCAGTTCGCTCCGGTGGCGCTCACCAGCCGCTGCTCCACCCGCACGCCCGGCATCATCTGCCGCAGGCCCTCGGCCAGGCGCTCGCCGGCTTCGTGCAGGGCCTCCAGCGGCATGGCCGGCAGACTTTCGAGGATGAACCACATCTGCCGGGCCTCGGCGTCCAGGCGCGTGCGCACGCCCTGGCGCCAGTTCCAGCGGCGGCAGGTGGCGCCCAGGTCGTCGCGCCAGATGACTTCGCCGGGCAGCGGCGGGTCGTTGGCCGGCTGGCCTTCCTTGAAGGTGTCGAACGGCTCGCTGCCGTCGGCGATGGCCAGCCGCGGCGTGCCGACGTAGGCGGCCAGGTTCTCGCCGCCCACCGGCAGCGCGTACCGGATGCTGATGGCGTTGTAGAGGTCCACCAGCGGGTCGATGCTCGGCAGGCTGCCGTCGCGCAGCACGCGCTTGCGCAGGGCTTCCACCGAGCAGGGGGTGCGCTGGGGCTTGGCGCCGAAGCCACGAAACACCTCGGCCCAGGCGGCGATGTGCGCCTCGGCCCAGGCCGGGCCGCCATCGAGCAGCACCCGGCAAGCGCGCTCCACGGCCTGGCGGGCGACCTCTGGGCGCAGGATGGGCGCGGCCTCGACCGTCAGGCTCAGGGCGCGGAAGCCGGGGGCCAGGCGGGCGACCTCAGGGTCGATCAGGGGCAGTACGGGTTGCATCGAGGCATCTCTCTATCGGCGGTCGAAGGGGCTGGCGCGGGCTATTTCTAGCACCGCGGCGGGGCGCACTCCAGATCGATCCCGATGATTTAAGCGAATGCGCGATCAGTTTTCCTAATACACGCCGGCCGGCATCGCTGCGGCATGCAGGCAGCCAGAAGCGACAGCCCCCTTCCCGCCGAGCTGGCCGTTCGGACAAGATAGGCACGCCCCGCCGGGGCGCTTTCGCGCGTGTCCCCTTCCCTTTTCTGCCGGTGCCCCATGCAACCTCGCGATCTCGTCGCCTACCTGTATCTCGCTGTGGCCTGGGGCCTGTCGTTCCTGGTGCTGCTCAAGGCGATAGCCGGCTTCGGCTGGGTGGGCGCGGTGAGCTTCCGCGCGCTGATCGCCAGCCTCACCCTGCTGGCGGCGGCGCGGCTGAGCGGCCGGGTGCTGGACTTCCGCGGCCTGTGGCGGCCGCTGTGCGTGGTGGGCGCCACCACGGTGGCCGGCCAGCTGATCGGCATGACCTTCGCCACGCCGCTGATCGGCACCGCCATGGCGGCGATTTTCGTGGCGGCCATCCCGCTGTTCTCCATGGTCATCGGCCGCCTCTGGGGGCTGGAGCGCATCACCCTGGCCGGAGCCGCCGGGCTGGCCCTGGGGCTGCTGGGCATGCTCCTGCTGGTGGGCTTCCCGGCGGTGCCAGTGACGCCGTCCTTCATGCTCGGCTGCGCGGCCTCGATCTTCGGCGGCGTGTGCGCGGCCTTCGGCAGCAACTACGCGGCGCTGCGCCTGCGCACGGCGGGCCCCTGGGAGGTGACCTGCGGCGCCTTCCTGGTGGGCGGGCTGCTGACCCTGCCGCTGCTGTACTGGGTGCCGCCGCCGGGCGTGCCCTCGGCGCTGGACGTGCTCTACCTGCTGCTGTGCGGCTGCATGATGAGCGCCTTCAACTACGTGGTGTACTTCCACCTGGTCGCCCGCATCGGGGCTACTCGCACCATCAGCGTGGAGTTCGTGGTGACGGTGGTGGCGGTGCTGGTGGGGGCGCTGTGGCTGCACGAGCCGCTGTCGCTGGTGCAGGGGCTGGGGGCGCTGATCATTCTGGCGGGGTGTGCGTTGGTGCTGGGGTTGGTGCCCGGGGTGCGGCGGCGGGGGGTGGTTTGAGGTTGGGGATTTGGGTTTTGGGTTTTGGGCTTTGGGCTTTTGTAGGAGCGAGCTTGCTCGCGAACAGAGTTACCCGGTAGCTGTGGTACTTCGGATTGACTCCGTCCCCTCTCCCCAGCCCTCTCCCTGAAGGGAGAGGGGGCTTGTCCGTGCCGAGAGAAGGAATGGTTTCAGTCGGTAATCACTGTGCTAGCCGACTAACGCCGAACTATCAGCATCTGCCCAACGGTCCCCTCTCCCTTCAGGGAGAGGGTTAGGGAGAGGGCGCTCTTCAGGGCCCACACCATGCCCAATTCGGAGCCCTGTTCGCGAGCAAGCTCGCTCCTACAAAAAACAAAAAGCTCCCCGCCTCAGGACAAGCTACGCACCCCCTCCCCCGTCGACGCCACGCCCCTGTCCACCTCTTCCATCTCCAGATACGCCGTCTCACGCATCACCAACGAACAGACCGCCACCAGCGCCATCGCCGCCGCGCCATACAGCGCCACGTAGACCGGCTGGTGACCACTGGCGATAAGGATCGCAGTAGCCGCGCTGGAAGCAGTCCCACCACCCAGTGCAGCCCCCAGCTGATAGCTGGCGGAAATACCGGAGTAGCGCATCCGCCGCGGGAACTGTTCGGCGAGGAAGGCCGGGATCGGGCCCTGGGTGGCGCCCATGAAGAAGCCCACGGCCAGGTAGGCCAGCAGGGCCAGCGCCAGGTGGTGGGTGCCCAGCAGCGGGAAGAAGGCGAACAGCCCCAGGGCCATGATGGCCGCGCCGAAGATCATCACTGTGCGGCGACCATAGCGGTCGGACAGGTGGCCGAAGAACGGCGCCGAGATGACGATGGCGATGGACAGCGCGAAGTCGAACAGCAGGGCCTGGCTGCTGCTGTAGCCGATGTCGGTGGCGTAGGCGAGGAAGAAGGTGCTGATGTAGGCCACGGTGATGTAGCCGAAGGCGATGCCGGTGCACAGCAGCAGTTCGCGCGGGTGCTGGCGCAGGGCTTCGAGCAACGGCAGGCGCGCCTTGGGCTGGGCCTTGGCCGGTTGCGCCGGCGCCGGGTTCTGCAGGCGCGCGTAGAGGCCGACCAGCACCAGCACGCCGCCGAGCCAGAACGGGATGCGCCAGGCGATGCCGCCCAGATCGTCGTCGAAGGCCAGGCTGACCAGGGCGAACACCGCGGAGCCGAAGATGCCGCCGATGCCGATGCCCATGCTCGTGAAGCTGCCCCACAGGCCGCGGCGGCCGCGGGGTGCCACTTCGATGCCGAACAGCGCGGCGCCGCCCCACTCCCCGCCCGCGGCGAAGCCCTGCACCAGGCGCAGGCCCACCAGCAGGATGGGTGCGGCGATGCCGAGGCTGGCGTAGTCCGGCAGGAAGCCGATCAGCAGGGTGCTCACGCCCATCAGCAGGAGCGTGGCGACCAGCGCCTTCTGCCGCCCGTAGCGGTCGCCCAGGTGGCCGAACACCACGCCGCCCAGGGGCCGGGCGAGGAAACCGGCGCCGAAGGCGGCGAAGGCCACCAGCACCGCGGTGAGGCGGTCCATGCCGGGAAAGAACAGCTTGGGGAAGACCAGAGCGGCGGCGTAGCCGTAGATGACGAAGTCGTAGAACTCCAGCGCGGTGCCCATGCCGGAGACGCAGAAGGTTTTGAACGCCGAGCGCGAGCCGGGCGTGGGGGTGTGGTCGATCATGGTGGTCTGCTCTTGTTCTTGTGGCAGCAGTGTTCCGCGCGGCGGCCGGGTGGCCGCCGCGGGGGTGGGTCGTTCAGCTCAGAAGCGTTGGAAGCCGTCGCGGGCCAGGGCCTTCGGGTTGCCGGCGTGGTACTCCAGGTTGCAGCCGATGCTGTCCAGGCCGATGGTCAGCAGGGTTTCCCAGCGCTCGGTGTCCGGCTGCGACAGGTCCGGGTGGAAGCACACCACCGCCTGCTCGCCGGCCTCGCCGCAGAAGGCTTCGGCGCGCTGCGCCAGGCCCTCGCGGGCCATGCCCGGGGCCATGGCCGCCAGATGGTCGAAGCGCGCGTAGGTGGTGGAAACGTCGGCGGTGCGCTCGCCGCGGGCCTGCTGCGGGTCGACGAAGTGGTTGGTGTGCAGCACCCAGCCGTCGGCGCGCGGCGGCACCACGGCGGTGGCCGCCGGGCTCATCTCGATGCTGGCGGCGCGCAGTTCGGCGTCGTCGCGGCTGAAGCAGGTCAGCACGGTGGAGGCGCTGACGCGGGCCGAGCCCACCAGCTCGATGGCCTCGGCCACGCTTGTAGCCTCTTCCAGCACGCGGCGGGCGATGGCGTGCACCGGCACCCCGGCTTCGGCGTTGTCGCCGGCGTGGTGGAGGATGTTGAAGTGCATGCCCAGGCCGGCGCTGTTGACGCCGATCTTGCCGAGCATGCCGAACTCGGTGAACAGCTTGACCGTCAGGCCGCTGCCGGCGACCAGCTGCAGCAGCAGGCCGTGGGGCACCAGGCTGTCGTGCCAGTCCCAGGTCTGGATGCTCAGCGGCGCGGCGGCGCCATGGGGCGCGTAGACCGCGGTGGAGCACTCGCCTTCCAGCGGTAGCGCCGGCATCACCGCGAGGATTTCGGTGCGCGCGTTCAGCGCCGCCAGTTGCCACAGCGGCAGTTGCACGCCGGCGGCCAGGCCTTCGACCTCACGGGCCAGGGCCGGGCACCAAGCGTCCAGCGCGGCCAGGCTGGCCTCGCCGATGCCGCGCACCTGTTCGGCGGGCACGCCCACGCGGGGGAAGAAGTCGAGGTACAGCGCCACCGTGCGCCGAATCTGTTCCGCCCACCGCTCTCCAATCTGCCGCCCGCGCTCGAACGGCTCGCGGGTTTCGCTCACGAAGGAATGGATGATCACTGCAAGGCTCCTTTGTCGATTTGGAAAAACAGTGGGCGGGTTTCCCCGCCCGGCTGATCAGCGCTGGGCTGTCAGCGGCCGGCTGTAGACTTCGCGGCCGGCGAACCAGGTGGTCAGCACCTGGGTGTCACGCAAGGCTTCGGGTTCCGCGGTGAAGACGTCGCGGTCCAGCACCACCATGTCGGCCTGCTTGCCGGGCTTGAGCGAACCGATGCTGTCTTCCAGGCGGATCATCCGCGCGGCATTGAGGGTGTAGGCCTGGAACATCACCTGGCGGTCGATGGCCTCGTCGGCGTTGAGTACGCCCTTGGGGCCCTTGCGCGTCACCGCCTGGTAGATGGCCTTCCACGGGTCGGGCGTGGTGATCGGCCAGTCGCTGGCCCCGGCGAGGGTGGCGCCGTGCTTGAGCAGGGAGTGGGCCGGGTAGGTGTACATGAAGACCATGGCGTCCACGTAGGGTTTGACGAGGTCGATGCTCGATTCATCCGCACTGGCCCAGTAAAGCTGCATGGAGGCGATCACGTCCAACTGCCTGAAGCGGTCGAAGTCCTTGGGGTTGACCATCTGCAGGTGGGTGATGGAGTGCGGGATGCCGCTGTGGCGGTCGCGGCGCGCCTGGGCCATGCCGTTGAGCGACTCGTGGATGGCGCGGTCGCCGATGGCGTGCACGTGCACCAGCCAGCCGCGGGCGTCGGCGGCGCTGACCAGCTCGCCGAAGTGCTTGGGGTCGATCAGCAGTTCGCCGAACTTGTGCGAGTTCTTGTAGGGCTCGAGCATGGCCGCGCTCTGCGCCGGCACTTCGGCCACGCCGTCGGCGAAAATCTTGATGCCCGGCAGCGTCAGGTTGGGCACGCCGAGGAACTGCTGGCGCACCTTGTCCAGCTCGTCGAGGTCCTTCGGGGTGGCCTTGGAGTCGGCCATCAGCAACGCGGCGACGTGGGCGGAGAGGTCGCCCTTCTCGGCCAGCGCCTTGTAGATCGGCAGCACACCGGTGGAGGCGTTGGTGATGTCGGCGCCGGGGATTTCGTTGGCCAGCGGGTCCATCCAGGCGGTGATGCCCAGGCTGTTGTAGTAGCGCAGCGCGGCGTAGGCGCCGCGGGTCAGTTCCTCGGTGCTGGGTAGCGGCAGCAGCGCCTGCAGCGGGTAGAGCCCGGCGTCCACCAGGAAGCCGTTGGGGGTGCCGTCGGCATGGACGCCGAGGGTGGCTTTCTCCTCGCCCTTGAGGGTGGCGACTTTCGCCGCGTCCACCTTGGCGAGTTTCAGCATGGCCTGGTTGGCCCAGCCGGTGTGCAGGTCCCAGCCGACGAAGAGGATCGGCACCTGGGCCCATTCGCCCTGGTTGAAGGTCTTCTCCAGCGCCGGGATGTCGCCCCAGTAGGTGGACGGCAGGCCGCCGACGCTGAGGAATTCGCCGCGCTTCGCCTTGCCGTTGTCGCGCCATTCGCGCAGCTTTTTCTCAAGCTCGGGCACCGGCAGCAGCTCGCCGTCGAGGTTGGCCTGGAGCATCTGCAGGCCGCCCTTCACGGTGTGGCTGTGGGAGTCGATGAAGCCGGGCATCAGCACCTTGCCCTGCAGGTCGACGACGCGGGTGCCGGCGGCCTTCAGGCGTAGCACCTGCTCGTCGCTGCCCACCGCCAGGACCTTGCCGTTCTCGATGGCCACCGCCTGTTGCAGGCCCTGGCCGGGCTCGGCGGTGTAGACCTTGCCGCCGTGGAGGATGAGGTCAGCGGCGGCCATACTTTCCGCTGAGGAAAAAACACAGGCCATGGACACCAGCGCCGGAATCAGTATTTTCATGGGTTCGCCCAGGTTCTTGTTGTGTGAACGCAGGTTAACCAAAGCCCGGCACGGCTTTAATGCCGATTTTTTGCACAACTTCTGTGCCTGACAGGAATAGATAAATGGACAAGATGACCGCCCTGACCATGTTCGTCGCCACCGCCGACCACGGCGGCTTCAGCCGCGCCGCCGAACACCTGGGCAAGACGCCCTCGGCGGTGACCAAGGGCGTGGCGCAGCTGGAGGCGGAACTGGGCGCGCGGCTGTTCGAGCGCACCACCCGGCGCATGGCGCTGACCGAGGCCGGGCAGATCTACCTGGAGGGCGCGCGCCAGGCGCTGCTGCACCTGCAGGCGGCCGGCGCGGAAGTGGAGCAGTTGCAGAAGGACCTGCGCGGCACCCTGCGCATCGCCGCCCCGCCCTCCTTCGCCCCGGCCTTCCTCAACCAGGTGTGCGGCGCCTTCCTCGAGGAATACCCGCAGGTGCGCCTGGAGGTGGACCTGCAGGACGAGTTCGCCGACCTGGTGGAAGGCGGCTACGACCTGGCCCTGCGCGACGGCCCTGTCGACCTGCCGGGGGTGATCGCCCAGCCGCTGCTGGAAAACCACCTGCTGCTGTGCGCCAGCCCCGCATACTTGGCGCGCAAGGGCATGGACGTGACCCTGGAGAACTACACCGAGCACGACTGGCTGATCTTCCGCCACCCCATGCTCAACCGGAACTTCTGGTGGGTGAACCGCGACGGCGAGCGCATCCGCCTGAAGCAGCCGGTGCCGCGCCTGGCCAGCGACAACTACGACTTCCTGCTCGCCTGCCTGCTGGCCGGCCGCGGCGTGCAGTTCCTGCCGCAATGGAGCGCCCTGCCCTACCTGGCCCGCGGCGAACTGGTGGAACAGCTGCCGGACTGCTGGCGCGACCAGAGCGCCTTCGGTGCCACCATCCACGTGCTGTTCCTGCCGCACCGGCGCAACACGCGCAAGGTGCGGGTGTTCATCGAGGCCCTGAAGGCGCACCTGCGGGCGCAGGGGTTGGGCTGAGGCCCGGCGCATGACGCGCCTACAGGGGAATGGTGCGGGTGGGGCAGCGTAGGAGCGGATCTCATCCGCGAATCGCGCCGATACCTCCGGCTATCGCGGACAAGGTCCGCTCCTACGGGGGGAGGACTACCGTGCCTGACCTGTAGGAGCGGACTCTGTCCGCGATTTCGCGCGCAGGGCGCGCTCCTACAGGGGAATGGTGTGGGTGGAGCAGCGTAGGAGCGGATCTCATCCGCGAATCGCGCCGATATGTCCGGCTATCGCGGACAAGGTCCGCTCGGGGAGAGGACTACCGTGCCTGACCTGTAGGAGCGCGATTCGCGCGCGGGGCGCGCTCCTACAGGGGGCTAAGATAGCGCTGCAGGATCGCCTGGTACTCCCCGCCCTCGACCAGCTCGCGCATCGCCCGGGCATAGCGCTCGACGAACGCCGGCGTGGTGGTGCGTTTGCTGAAGGCGACTTCCGCGGCGTCGCTGGAAACCACCACGGCGGTGGGGCCGATGCGTTCGTTCAGGCCCAGTTGCTCCAGCTCGTAGAGGCCGCTGTTCTCGTCGGCGATGATGCCGTCGAGGCGGCCCTTGTCGATCATGTGCCAGAGGTTGCCGCGGCTGGGATTGAAGAACACCCGGCTGGCGAAGTCATGGTTGGCGAGCAGTTGCTGGTAGGACTCGCCGTAGCTCACGCCGACCTGCGCGCCCAGGCGGAACGAGGTGCCCAGCAGGTCGAGCAGGCCATGCAGGCCGTCCCGGGCGGGGTCGCCCTTGCGCATGAACAGGATGTTCCGCGAGGGCTGCAGGATGACCCCGGAGAAGTAGGCGTAGACCTCGCGCTCCGGCCGGCGGAAGGCGCCCGGCAACACGTCTAGGCGGCCCTGCTCCAGCTCCTTCAGCGCCCGCGCCCAGGGCAGCTTGACCAGCGTCACCTGGCAGCCCAGGCGCTCCAGGGTGAGCCGGTTGATGTCGACGTTGATGCCGCCGATCTCGCCATTGGGCAGGAGCATGCTGAAGGGCGGGTCGTCGTCCCAGCGCAGGGTCTTGTCGCAGGCCGGCGCCAGGGCCGGCAGCAGCGCCAGCAACGCCAGGCACAGGCGGGGCAGCAGGGACGCGAATCTCGTTACGGCTCGGGACAAGGTCACGGCTCTCGGCATTCTTGTGTCCGGCGAGTCTAGTGGTTCGCAGCCTCTGTCAGCCAGAGCCGTAAGACCATTCCGTCAGGCAAAAGCAACCGCCGGGCTAGACCGCCACGCCGAGCAGCCGCGCGATCTCCTCGGCCACCAGCGCCGGCTCGCTGAGGATCAGCCCGTGGCCCGAGCGCTCGGCCAGCACATGGCGGCCCTGGGGCGACTGCCGGGCGCGGTAGGCATGGGCAGCGTTGGCCGCCGCGCGGATGCGCTCGCTCATGCCGAAGTCCGCCAGGGCGCCGGAGATGACCGTCAGCGGGATGTCCGGCAGCACCGGCGGTTGGTTGCGATAGGTTTCCAGCGCCGCCACCAGGCCGGCCAGCTCGGCGCCGCGGGTGTGCATCACCGGCATGCTGAAGCCTTCCCGACGCAGGTCGGCGAGTACGTCCTCGGGCAGTACGGCGATGGCCTTGCGGTAGCAGCGCTCCAGCAAGCCGCAGCGGGCCAGCAGCCAGCTGGCCGCGTGGGCGAACTTCTCCAGGCGGCGGAAGGCCGGGGTGAAGATCAGCTCGCAGGCTTCGTCGGAGACGTCCGCCAGCACCAGGCCGGCGATGCGCTCCGGCCGCGCGGCAGTGGCGGCACGCACCAGGGGACCGCCGCCGCTGTGCGCCACCAGCACGAAGGGGCCGGGGCCGAGGTGGTCGAGCAGGTCGTTGAGGTCGTCGGCCATCCGCTGCATGCTGCGCGGCTGGGCGTCCGCCGGGCTGCGACCGAGGCCACTGCGGTCGTAGACCACGGCGCGGGTCCACTGCGCCACCAAAGGCTGGACCAGTCCCCAGAAGGAACGGCTGGCGGCCAGGCCGCTTTCGAATACCACGGTGGGGGCCTGCCCTTCTGTCGGGCCTGGGAGGGTCTGGTAGAACAGCTCGCGGCCGTCGCGGGTGAGTGCCAGGCCGGGGGTGCCCTGGGTTGGGGCGGGGGCTGGGGGCATGGGGTGTCCTGGTGGGGTGTGGCGGTAGGTGGCGAATGATAATCATTATTTTCAGATCAGCGATATGTTGTTGTCTTGGTGTGTCTGGTCGACTCCGCGCCCTCTCCCCAGCCCTCTCCCTTCAGGGAGAGGGAAAGGCGCCAAACCGAAACACCGAAGCCACCGGTGAACACAACGCCCCGTAGGATGGCGTTGAGCGAAGCGATACCCATCAACGCAACCGCATGGGTTTCGCAAGCTCAACCCATCCTACGAAAAGCACCTCGGCCCCATCGGTGAAAAGCCCCCTACTTCGCCTTGTTCTCCCGCAACATACGCCTGGGAATCCCCAGCAGAATGGTCAGGCCCCCCGCGATCAACACCAGCGCAACCGTATACATCCCCCACGACAAGCTCCCCGTCGCCCCACGCACCCAGCCAATGACGATGGGCGCGGTCAACCCACCCACCTGCCCCAGGCTGCTGATCAGCGCGATGCCCCCGGCCGCCGCCGTGCCGGACAGGAACGCGGTGGGAATGGTCCAGAACAGCGCCGTCACCGAGAGATAGCCGACGCACATGATCGACAGCAGGACGATCGACAGCGTCCAGTTCGACGGCAGGTAGCCGATGGCGGCGACGGCCCCGGCCACCACCAGGATGCAAGTCATGAAGTGCCAGCGGCGCTCCACCACCCGGTCGGAGTTCCAGCAGACGATGAGCATGCCGACCGCGCCGACCAGCCAGGGCAGCGCGGACAGCAGTCCGATGTACCAGACGTTGGTCACGCCCGACTGCTTGATCAGCGTGGGGGCCCAGAAGTTCAGCACCGAGCCGGCCCAGGGAATGACGAAGTAGCCGAAGGCGGCGATGTAGACCCACGGGTTCCGCAGCGCCGCGGAGAAGTCGTGGCCCTTCTCGACGGCGGCCTTGGCGCTGGCGTCCTCGGCCAGGTGCGCCTGGACGATGGCCTTTTCCGCCGGGCTGAGCCACTTCGCCTGCTCCGGCTTGTCGGCCAGGTAGAAGTAGGCGACCACGCCGGCGACGATGGACGGCGAGCCTTCGAGCAGGAACAGCCACTGCCAGGCCTTCAGCCCGTACACGCCGCCCATGTTGTGCATGATCCAGCCGGAGACGATGCCGCCGATGGTGCCGGCCGCGGCGATGCCGAGGATGAACCTGGAGGTGACGCGGGCGCGGCGCCCGGACGGGTACCAATACGTCAGGTAGAGAATCACCCCGGGCAGGAAGCCCGCCTCGGCGCAGCCCAGCGCTATGCGCGCGACGTAGAACTGCATGGGGGTCTGCACGAACATCATGCAGGTGGAGATCAGCCCCCAGAGGATCATGATCCGGGAGATGGTGACCCGCGCGCCGAATCGCTGCAGGCACAGGTTGCTCGGCACTTCGAAGAGGATGTAGCCGACGAAGAACAGGCCCACGCCGAAGCCGTAGGCGGCTTCGCTGAGGCCGATGTCGGCGCTGAACTCCAGGTGGGCGAAGCTGATGTTCACCCGGTCGATGAAGCCGAGCACGTAGCAGATGAACAGGAAAGGCAGGATTCTCAGGTTGAGTTTCCGATAGGTCGCGTCGACGTCCGACGGGTTCAGATCGGCCAGCGTTATTGCGGGGGTTGCTGATTGCATCGTTGTTCTCCACCCGTTGGCTGCCTGCGAAAAGCATGCAAAGGCCCTTGCCCGCTCTTCGCAGAGGGACAGCCGCTATTCGATTGATCGTGCTGGTGAGTGCGGGTCAGCCTTGCGGCCGGCCCAGGCGCGAAAGGCGCGCGGGCAGCCTCAAGGCTCCCGTTCGGCGCCGAATACGCCGCGCTCGGCGAGCGCCTTTATCTGCGCACTGGAAAAGCCATACGCCATGAGCACTTCGTCGCGGTGCTCGTCGAGCCGGGGCGGCCGCCTGCGCAAGGCGCCCGGCGTGCGCGCCAGCTTCACCGGGATGCCCGGGCCGCTGTAGCCCTCCTCGTCCATGACCATCTGGCGATGCAGCGTATGCGGCGCCTGCGCCACCGTCCCGACGTCGAGGATGGCCGCGGCCGGCACGCCCTTGCGCAGCAGCTCCTCGCCGAACGCCTCGCCGCGGACTTGCCTGAACAGCCTTTTCAGTTCGACTTCGAGCGCGGCGCGGTTCTCGACGCGCAGCCCGTTGCTGGCGTACCGCGCATCGTCCGCCAGGCCGGGCGCCCCCAGCAGCTGGGCGAGCAGGCGGAACTGCCGGTTGTTCGCCACGGCGACGAATATCGGCGCGCCCGCCGTCTCGAACAGGTCGTAGGGCACGATGTTCGGATGGCCATTGCCGACCGGCTTGGGCGGCACCTTCGAGGCCAGGAAGTTCGCCAGGTACGGGTGCGCCATGCTCACCCCGCTGTCGTACAGGGCGACGTCGGCCATCTGCCCGCGGCCGCTGCCGTTGCGCTCGTGCAGCGCCAGCAGGGCCGCGAGCGCCGCGTTCATGCCGGTGCACATGTCGACGATGGGCGAGCCCAGCCTGACCGGCAGCCGCCCGGGTTCGCCATTGATGCTCATCAGGCCGGACAGCGCCTGGACCACGGCGTCGTAGCCGGGCAGTTCGCCGAGCGGGCCGTCGTCGCCGAAGCCGGTGATGCGGCAATGCACGAGCCTGGGCAGGCGCCGGGTGATCTCCAGCGGCGACTCGATGCCCCAGGCGCGCAAGGTGCTCGCCTTGAAGTTCTCGATGAGCACGTCGGCGCTTTCCAGCAGCGTCCAGAACACTTCGCGGCCGGCCTCGGAGCCCATGTCCAGGGTGATCGCCCGCTTGTTGCGGTTCACCGCGTTGAAGTAGGCCGCGCTGCCCTCCACGAACGGCGGGCCGAAGCCCCGGCACTCGTCGCCCTCGGGGCCTTCCACCTTGACCACATCGGCGCCGTGGTCCGCCAGTATCTGCGCGGCGAAGGGCCCGGCGAGAACCCGCGAGGCGTCGATGACGCGCAGTCCTTCCAGTGCGCCGGCCATCACACACCTCCCCCGACGTGCCAGGTGAAGCGGCCGTTGGCCAGGTCCTTGTGGGTGACGCTCAGCGCCAGCCGGTGGTTGTGCGCATCGGCGGCGCCTTCCAGCAGGCCGTTCCAGATGTCGAAGACCGCCGGGTGCAGGGCCCGGGCCTGGCCGAACAGCGTCCAGCCATGCTGGGTGATGGCGTAGCCGTCGGCGCTTTCCTGCACCGTGACCTCGTCGCCCTGGGCCCGGGCCAGCCTGGCCAGGAAGTCGACGAAGGCGTGCAGCGACTTGTCCTGCGCCACGCCCAGACGCGCCGCCGTCTCGTGATAACACTGCATGGCGACCTGGCGCGCCGACAGGCGCAGCACGTTCACCGCCTCGCTGGGGCCAAAGAGGTCGACGGCGGTGGGCAGGGTCGAGCGGACGTATTCCATCGCATAGTTGCGGCTGGCCTTCTCGATGCGCGCCTGCGGCCAATCACTGGAGGGCAGCGTGGGCGCGGCGGCCGGGTCGAAGTCCGGGGCGTCTTCGTGGCGGGCGAAGCGCAGCCGCTCGTGGGGCGCCAGGGGCGCGTCGTATTCGTAGTAGTAGCCTTCGAGGCCGGACTGGCCGTCGGCGGTCTGCTTGGTGCAGACGAAGCCCAGGCGCGGGTTGCCCAGGGTGACGCCGTTCTGCGCATGCCAGCCACGCAGCATGGCCGCGGAAACCTCCGAGGGGATGCCGCACAGCGCGGTGCCCGACCAGATCCAGCGCGGCGGCGTGTAGCGCACCCAGGCCTTGCGGTCGCTCTCGTACATGTACTCGACGCAGACGCCGCCGATGTTGTTCGACAGGTAGTGATATTGCGCGGCGGCCACCGCGGGCGGGAGCTTGTCGATGCCCAGTTTCGCCAGGCCCTGGAGGAACCGTTCCGAGCGTTGGCGGCAGAACACCTGGTAGACCAGTTCCGCCGCGCGGGATGTGCCTTGCCGGGTCACCGAGGAAAGTACCATCCCAGTGAAAAACGAGTGGTACCAGTGCGCTACCGCATGCCATGCCTCGCTGGTTTCTTTATCGACTACCGTATTCATCTCTACTACCTTCTAGTTGTTTTAGGTTTGCCTGAGACCATCTACGACGTAATCCGCAATATCTTCTGCAACTTTCAGCCGCTGCATATCCGTTTCGCCCGGTTGCCGGCGATACCACATGGTCGTCCAGTTCAATGCCCCCAACAGCGGCTTGACCAACAGGTGCGAATCGACGGACTTGAATATGCCGGCGACGATTCCCTCCTCTATCACTTCGCGAAACAGCGCTTCGTATTCGTCGCGCATGACGATGAGCCGCTGCATCTCGGCGCGCTGGGCATCGGTCAGGCTGCCGGTGAGGTGCATCTCGACGCCCTGCACGGTCACCCGCTGGTAGGACGTGTATTCCATCATCAGCCGGGTATGTTCGATCGCCATCCGCCGCAGCCGCTGGTCCGCGCCCAGGGCTACGTCCGCGGCGATGGGCGCAACGCTTTCCAGGTTCATTTCCATGGCCCGCCGGTGCACGGCGGCGAACAGGTCCCCCTTGCTCCGGTAGTAGTAATAAACACTGCCCTTGGTAGCCTGTATCTGATCCGCCACGTAATCGATCGAAGTTGCTTCATAACCAACTCTGGAAAACGCCTCTGCCGCGGCATCCAATATCGCCGACTGACGCAGCGGCATGTTTTCGTAACGGACGGATTTATTAGCCACACTTCATTCCTTCTTGTTCGGGTTTGCACACAACGAATGTTTTACCTGGCGCGCCAGGACCACCCGCTGGATCTCCGAAGTGCCTTCGTAGATTTCGGTGATCCGCTGGTCGCGATAATAACGTTCCATCGCGCTGGGCTTTACGTAGCCCCGGCCACCCAGAATCTGTAGGGCATCGTCCACAATGCGGTGGGAAGATTCGCTGGAGAACAGCTTGGCCATCGCCCCCAGCCCGGTTATGTCGTCGCCGCGGTCGTATGCGCGGGCGGCTTCGTAGGTCAGCATGCGGGCCGCGGACAGCGAGGTGACGGCGTCGGCCAGTTTGAAGCCGACGCCCTGGTGGTCGATGATCGGGCGCCCGAAGGTGCTGCGTTCCACCGCATGGGCCGCGGCCTCCTCGAATGCCGCCAGGGCGATGCCGTTGGCCTGGGCGGCGATGACCACGCGCCCCACGCCAAGGGTGGCCAGCGCCAGGCCCAGGCCCTTGCCGGCTTCGCCGACGACGGCGTCGTCCTCGACGTAGGTGTCCAGCTTCAGGTTGGTGGTGGTGGTGCCGCGGATGCCCAGCTTGTCTTCGTAGTGGTCGATCACCACGCCCTCGGCGTCCCGGGCCACGACGAAGGCGCTGATGGCCTTCCTCCCGGCGTTCTCGCCGGTGGCGGCGAAGACGATGAAGTGCCGGGAGTGGCCGCCGTTGCCCAGCCAGCATTTCTCGCCGCGTATCCGCCAGCCCTTGCCCGTGCGGGTGGCGGTGGTCTGCAGGGCGGCGGGGTCGGAACCCGCGCCACGCTCGCTGAGCGCGAAGTTCACCGCGGCCCCGGTTTCGGCGAGCCCGCCCAGCAGCCGGCGCTTCTGCGCGTCGCTGCCGCCGAGCAGCACGGGGAACGCGCCGAGGGACAAGGCCGCCATGATCGCGGCGGTGGAAGCGCAGCCGCGCGCCAGCTCCTCGACTACGGCCACCAGCGCGCACAGCGACGCCCCTTCGCCGCCATGTTCGCGGGGCACGAACATGCCGCTCAGGCGGTTTTCCAGCAGCACGGGCAGGTGTTCCAGCGGGTAGCGCTGGTCGCGGTCGATCTCGGCGGCCAGCGGGCGGAAATGCCGTTCGCCGAGCAGCCGGGCGATCTCCTGCCAGCGGCGCTCGTCGGCGGTCAGCGGTGGGCTCCAGATGATGCTCATGGGAAATACTACCGAGTAGGTTTCGAAAAGTGACGACGAATCCCGGGCAGGCCGGAATCCCGTCTTGCAATCAACATACTACTCAGTATCCAAATCCGTCATCGCCCCGCCGGCAGCCCGCCCCCGCTGCCCGCCAAGCAAGGTGTCGCCCCTCTCCAGCCCCCTTCCGCCGACGCTTCCCGACCCAGCCCCCATCCCGCAAAGCAGCACAAACCCTGACGTAGGATGGGTAGAGCGAAGCGATACCCATCACCCTGATAGCCACACCTACCAGGAACACTCCTACAAACATGGATGCCGCTTTACCCAGTCCAAACGACCAACGCCCTACCCGTCTATTCCGAGCCTTCCGTCCACCCCGGCGGAACCTTCTGCTATCCTGTGCGTCCTTTCGCTGTCGGTCACTGCCTTGACCGTGCTCCCCGTGACAGCCGCGCCCCGGCGCACCGCATAAGACCAAAGGACCCCTGATGACTACCTCCACAACCGAACCGCGCAGCCGCGGTGCGGCCCTGGTGCTATTCGCCCTCGCCGTGGGCGGCTTCGCCATCGGCACCACCGAGTTCGCCACCATGAGCCTGCTGCCGCTCTTCGCCCCGGCCCTGGGCATCGATGCGCCCACCGCCGGCCATGTGATCAGCGCCTACGCCCTGGGCGTGGTGGTGGGCGCGCCGCTGCTGGCGGTGCTCGGCGCGCGCCTGCCGCGGCGCACCCTGCTGGTGCTGCTGATGGGGCTGTTCGCCATCGGCAACGGCCTCAGCGCGCTGGCGCCGACCTACCACTGGATGCTGCTGTTCCGCTTCATCAGCGGCCTGCCCCACGGCGCCTATTTCGGCATCGCCGCGCTGGTGGCCGCCTCGCTGGTGCCGCCGCACCGGCGCACGGTGGCGGTCGGACGGATGTTCCTCGGCCTGACCGTGGCCACCATCATCGGCGTGCCCCTGGCCAACTGGCTGGGCCAGGCCCTGGGCTGGCGCTGGAGCTTCGCGCTGGTCGCCGCCCTGGGCGTGACCACCATGCTCTGCGTGCGCCTGCTGGCGCCGTACTCGCCGCCCGAGGCCGGCGCCAGCCCGCTGCGCGAGCTGGGCGCGCTGAAGCGCGGCCAGGTGTGGCTGACCCTGGGCATCGGCGCCATCGGCTTCGGCGGCCTGTTCGCGGTATACACCTACCTGGCCGACATCCTCGGCGCGGTCACCCACGTCTCCCCCGCCGTGGTGCCGCTGGTGCTGGCGGTGTTCGGCGTCGGCATGACCCTCGGCAACATGTTCATCCCGGTGCTCGCCGACCGCGCGCTGATGCCCACCGCCGGCGGCCTGCTGGTGTGGAGCGCGGTGGTGCTGGCGATCTTCCCGTTCACCGCCGGCAACATCTGGAGCATCGCGGTCTGCGTGTTCTTCGTCGGCTTCGGCGGCGCCCTCGGCACGGTGCTGCAGACGCGCCTGATGGACGTGGCCGAGGACGCCCAGGGCCTGGCCGCGGCGCTGAACCACTCGGCCTTCAACTTCGCCAACGCCCTGGGCCCGTTCCTCGGCGGCCTGGCCCTGGCCGCCGGCTACGGCTGGACCTCGCCGGGCTGGGTGGGCAGCCTGCTGGCCATCGGCGGTTTCGTGCTCTGGTCGATCTCCCTGGCCGCCAGCCGCCGCCAGGAAAGGGCCGCCCTGCAGGGCGACTGCTGAGAAAGCGCCGCGCTGCCGTCCGGCTGTGGCCGGCAGCGCCCGCTGCGCTAGGTTGATGCGGATCAAGCCGTCGCCCCCTGCGCGGCGTACAAGTGGTTGCAGTCCACTTCCCCGTCGGCTCCGCCAGGAGGCTTCCATGCGCACGCAACTGCTGCACACCCGCGATGGCCACTGCTACGTCCAGCTCGACCAGTTCCGGGTGCCCTTCCACGACGAAACCCAGGCTCGCGACTACCTGGAGCGCCTGCAGCAACGCCTGTCCGCGCCCCACGCGCTGGCCGAGGCCCGTCGCCGCGACGCCGAGCAACGGCGCCACGGCAGCTGAGCGCCTGCTATCAAGGACGACGCGCCGTGGGCCCGTCGTCCTTCTGCTGTTCCACCCAGAGCGAGCGCGGGTCGCAGATGATCCGCGACGGGTTGCCGATGGACACCAGGCACACGCGGTTCTCCCAGCGGTCCCAGAGGAACACGTACTGGGCGTCGCCGCCGGCGGGGGTGTAACGCAGCATCATCCAGGCCACCACGGCGATGGCCCAGAGCGACAGCAGCAGGGCGAGGAACGCGACCATCTTCATGGCCGCGCGCCTCAGGGCCGGACCGCGAGAATGCCCGAATGCACCCGGTACAGCGCCTGTTCGGTGGTGCTGCCGATGATCTTCGCCAGGCCCGGGCGATAGAGGGTGCCCATGACCACCACGTCGAAGCGCTTCTCGTTGGCGAATTCGCTGATGACCTGGGTGGCCGCGCCCTTGACCAGGTGCTGGTAGGGCCGGCCGACGCCGAAGCGCTCGCCGATGCGGTCCATGCGCTGGCGCGAGCGGCCACTCATCTGCTCGGCGACTTCCGGCGACCAGGCCACGGGCCCGGCGGCATAGGCCAGGTAACCGCTGGCCAGGTCATAGGCCTGCAGCAGGTGCAGCTCGGCGCCGCACTGCCGGGCCAGGGCCTGCGCCGACTCGACGATGTGGTCGTTGAGCTGGTCGACGAGCACGTCGTCCTGGGACAGGTCCAGCGCGGCCAGCACCCGCTGCGGGCGCGGGTTGTCGGCGGTGCTGACCAGGTGCAGCGGCACCGGGCAACGGCGCAGCAGTTGCCAGTCCAGGGGCGTCATGATCGCCCGGCTCAGGGCCGGCTCGTACTGGCTGTCCTTCACCACCAGGTCGATGCCGTGCTGCTCCACCAGGCGCAGCGCCTCCTCCAGCGGGTTCTCGGTCCAGATCGCCTCGACGCCGACCTCGACGCCCTGGGCGCGCAGCTCCCCGGCGCGTTCCTCCAGCCAGCGCTCCTGGCGCAGCCGGGTTTCTTCGCGGGCGCGGGTCTGCAGCACGCTGTCGAGCACGCCCAGGCCCACCGGCAGGGCATCCAGGGTAACCATGTGCAGGTGGCCGCCACCGGCCAGCGCCAGGGCCTTGGCCCGCGCCATGGCGGCGGAGTCACGGAGCAGGGGATCGCAGATCAGCAGCAGGCGCGTGTAGGCGTTCATGGGGGACCTCCGGAGGGGGACAGGGGTTGTGCCCTAAGCCTGCGCCTTCGTCGTTATCGGCCCCTTGATGTGCATCAAACGCGCCGCAGCGCCTGCCAACCGGCGGCGAACCCGGCTAGTCGCCGGCCGGCGCCCGTGCGCTGCGCACTTCCCGGGAGACCTGGTTCTGGATGGCGTAGGCCGGGTCTTCCAGGGCGCTGAAGTTGCGCACGTACTGGCGGGCGAAGCCGTCCACGCCCAGCTCGCGGTACTGCTGCACGTGCTTGAGCTCGTGGGCCCAGAGGGCCAGGTTGTGCAGCGCGTCGTCCTCGTTGCGGAACACCACCACGTCGATCAGCGTCACGGCGACCACGTCCTGGTTCTGCAGCATGGCGCTGGCGGCGTCGACGTCCTGGCCCTGGCCGACGCGGTAGCGCACTGCCTGCAGCAGGTCGTCCGGGTACCAGGCCTGCAGTTGCGCGCGCAGGTCCAGCGGCAGCGGCTGCACGCCGGCGGCCACCATGCGCTCGCGGGACTGGCTGAGCCACTGCGCCAGGGCGGGTGCGGCGACGTTGCGGGCGTCTTCCTGGAGCACGCCGAATATCCCGTCAGGGTCGGCAACGCAGATGCAGCCGCCCAGGCAGACCTCCGACTGCCCGGCCGGGCAGGCATACAGCGCCGCGCTGGCGCTGAGGCCGGCGGCAAGGACCAGTGAAAGCAGCGGGCGCGACGGACGGGACTTCGACAAGCGTGGCTCCTGGGGTTCGGGCAGGCGGGCGAGTATACCCGCCTTGTTTCAGACAACGGCGGTGGGGGGTTAGCTCCCCGGGGATGCCTCGGTGGTCAGCGGCGTTTCACGTAGGGCGCATAACGCCTATGGCGTTATCCGCCGTTTGGCCCTGGCTTCCGGCGGCGCCAGGGTTGACCTTGGCGCTGGCTATGGCCCCGGTGTATCGGCGGATAACCGCGAACGGTTATCCGCCCTACGGCTCCAGGGAGGCACGGTCGTAGGAGCGGACTCCGTCCGCGATATGTCGATCCCGGGCAGCACAATCGCGGATAAGATCCGCTCCTACGCTGCCCCGCTCGCGCCATTCCCCTGTAGGAGCGCGCCCTGCGCGCGAATCGCGGGCAGGGCCCGCTCCTACAGGTTGACGCCGAACAGCCCCCTCTCCCGCTTGCGGGAGAGGGCTGGGGTGAGGGTGCTCTACGGCCGCAACCGCAGCGGATCCACCAACCCCGCCGCAATAGCCATCCCCACCAGGTCGGCCAGCGTCTGCGCCTGCATCCGCTTCATCACCCGCGCCCGGTACAGGTCCACGGTCTTCACGCTGATATCCAGCTGCTCCGCCACCTCGCGGTTGGTGTAGCCGCGCACCAGCGGCAGCAGCACGTCGCGCTCGCGCGGGGTGAGCGCGGCGAGGCGTTCGTCCACCTCGCCCAGGCCGGCTTGCGAGGCGTGCTGGCGGGCGCGGGATTGCAGGGCCTGCTGCACGCTGTCGAGCAGCAGCTGCTCGTTGTAGGGCTTCTCGATGAAGTCCAGCGCGCCGGCCTTGAAGGCGCGGATGACGATGGGCACGTCGGCGTGGCCGCTGACGAAGATCACCGGCAGCTCCAGGCCGCGCCGGCGCATTTCCTCCTGCACGCTCAGGCCGCCCAGGCCGGGCATGCGCACGTCCAGCAGCACGCAGCCGTGGGCGTCGGCCGGGCAGGCGTCGAGGAAGTCGCGGCCGCTGGTGAAGGGCAGCGCCTTCAGACCCACCGACTCGAACAGCCAGACCGTGGACTCGAGCATGCCCGGGTCGTCGTCCACCACGTACACCACCGCCTCTTGCGGTACTTCCATGCCCTGCTCCTGTGCTTTTTCCATCATGCCTTGCCCCCTTCGCCGGCCGCCGGCAGCCGGCACTCCAGGCGCAGGCCGTCGGCCGCCGGGCGCGCGTCCAGGGTGCCGCCGAAGCCTTCGACCATGCCGCGGCTCATCGACAGCCCCAGGCCCAGGCCGTCCGGCTTGCTGCTGTAGAAGGGCGTGAACATGCGCCCCAGCGTCTCTTCGTCGGCCCCCGGGCCGTTGTCTTCCACCCACACGCAGAGCCGGCCGTCCGCCTCCAGCGCCGAGCCGATGGCGATGGCCGAAGGCGCGCCGGCGTGGCGCTCGCGGTTGGCCTCGATGGCGTTGCGCAGCAGGTTCAGCAGCACCTGTTGCAGCAACACCCGGTCGGCGTAGACCGGCGGCAGATTCTCCGCCAGCGCCTGGCCGATGGCTACCCCGCCCTGCCCCGCTTCCCAGGCGCACAGGCCAAGGGACTCACGCACCAGCTCGTTGACGTCCAGCGCCTGCAGGCGGCGCTGGCCCTTGCGCAGGAAGGCGCGCAGGCGGCGGATGACTTCCGAGGCATGGTTGGCGTGCTCGGTGATGCGCGCCAGGCCCTGGGCCACGCGCTGCGCCGCCTCCGGGTTGCTGCCCAGGGCCGCCAGGTAGCGCTGGCTGGCGCCGGCGTAGTTGACCACCGCGGCCAGCGGCTGGTTGATCTCGTGGGCGATGCCCGAGGCCAGCTCACCGAGGGTGACCAGGCGCGCGCTGTGGGCCAGCTCGTCCTGGTGGCGGCGCTGCTGGTGCTCGCGCAGTTCGCGCTCGGTCATGTCGCGGGCCACCAGTGAGTAGTAGCGCTCGCCGCCGGCCGCGCGGTGGCCCAGCAGCACCAGCGACACCGGCACCGGCGCGCCATCGCCCAGCGGCCGCAGCTGGCCCTCGGCGCGCCACACGCCCTGGCTGTCCACCGCCTTCCAGCCCTCCTCCGCCAGGCGTTGCAGCAGGGCTTCGTCGAACAGCCCGGCGAGGCTCTCCGGCAAGCCGTCCTCGCCCAGGTTCAGCGCCTTGCGCGCCGCCGGGTTGGCGTAGTTGGGGCGAGCGCCGGCATCGACGAACAGCACCAGGTCGGCGTTGGCCTCCACCACCTCGGCCAGGCGCCGGCGGTTCTCCTCGACGCGCACCCGCGCGGTGATATCGCGGGACACGCTGACCACCTCCACCACCGCCCCGGTGTAGGTCTCGCGGATGGCGCGGCTGGCGGTCTCGAACCACAGGTAGTGGCCGTCGCGGTGGCGCAGGCGGTAGGTCAGGGTCGCGTAGCCGTCCTGCTCCAGGGCGTCGCGGGTGTGGCGGGCCACGCGCTTGCGGTCGCCCGGGTGCAGCAGCGGCAGCACCGACTGGCCGCGCATCTCCTCCGGCCAGTAGCCCAGCAGCGGCCAGGACGAGGGCGAGGCGTCGAGGATGACGCCGTCGAGGGTGCGGCGGGAAATCAGGTCGCTGGTGTTCTCGATGATCTGCCGGTACAGCCGCCGCGCCTGGGCCGCCTCGCGCTCGCCCTGGATCTGCGCGCTGGCCTCGCGGCCGCGCACCAGCACCTCGGCCTGGCCGGCGTCGGGGATGAAGCTCCAGAGGAAGTGCCGGCCGCCCTGCTCGCTGGGCGCGTCCTGCACCGCGCGGGCCTGGGCCAGGCAACTGCGCAGCAGCTCGCGGTGGTTGCTCGGCAGCAGCTCGCGCACGTCGTCCAGGCCCAGTTCGGCGGCCAGGCCATGCAGCGCCGGGTTGCCGTCGAGCAACTGCCCGTCGCCATCCAGCAGCAACGCCGGCAACGGCTCGGCGGCCAGCAGCGGCGCGGTGCGGCGTGCGCCGCCGGCCAGCGCCATTACTTCACCCAGCAGCTCGCCGACCCAGCCCAGCCAGGGCGTGGCGGCGGCATCCCGCGCGGCCAGCAGCAACAGCCCGGGTTCGCCGCCCAGGGCCAGGTTCAACGCCAGCCCATGGCTCCAGCCGGCGCGGCGCAGGCGCCCGCCCAGCCAGCCGGGCAGCGCCAGCAGTTCGTCCAGGGGCATGTCGCGGCGGCCGGCGCAGGCGGCATGCAGGGCCTCGTCGTTGGCCTGCAGCGGGTCGCCGGCGCCCGGCGGCAGGCGTTCGTCGCCAAGCGCCTCGTAGCTGCGCGAACGCGGCCGCCAGGCCAGGTAGAGCGCGCGTTCCAGGGGTGCGCGGGCGCGGCACAGGGCGAGCAGCGCATCGGCCTGGGCGGCCGCCGGCGCGGGCTCGCGGAGCAGGCGCACCAGGGTGTTGAGTTCAGGCATGGAGGCAGTTCCGGGCGCTTTTATTGGAATATAGTATTTATACCATAAGCATATGGTTGTACTTCCATAACTATCTCGGCATTGCTATAAATCGCCCCATCAGCCGCCCGACCCGCCTGCGGGCAGCCAAGAACAATGAGCTAACAATCAGCCACAGGGTGTCCATATGTCGATCTTCGAACAGGGTCTCGCGCCTGCCTCGGTCAACCATACCGCGCTGACCCCGCTGAGCTTCATCGAACGCACCGCCAGCGTTTACCCCGACCGCACCGCCGTGATCCACGGCAGCCTGCGCCGCACCTGGCGCGAAACCTACCAGCGTTGCCGCCGCCTGGCCTCGGCCCTGGCCTGGCGCGGCATCGGCCGTGGCGACACCGTCGCGGTGATGCTGCCCAACACCCCGCAGATGCTGGAGGCGCACTTCGCCATCCCGATGATCGGCGCGGTGCTCAACACCCTCAACGTGCGCCTGGACGCCGAGGCCATCGCCTTCATGCTGCAGCACGGCGAGGCCAAGGTGCTGATCACCGACCGTGAGTTCCACGACGTGATCCGCGCCGCCCTGGGCATGCTCGACCACCCGCCGCTGGTGATCGACGTCGACGACCCGGAATACGGCGAGGGCGAGCCGGTCAGCAGCCTGGACTACGAGGCCCTGCTGGCCGAGGGCGACCCCGAGTACGCCTGGGCCTGGCCGCGCGACGAGTGGGACGCCATCTCGCTGAACTACACCTCCGGCACCACCGGCAACCCCAAGGGCGTGGTCTACCACCACCGCGGCGCCTACCTGAACTCGCTGGGCAACCAGATGACCTGGTCCATGGGCCAGCACCCGGTGTATCTGTGGACCCTGCCGATGTTCCACTGCAACGGCTGGTGCTACCCCTGGACGGTCACCGCGCTGGCCGGCACCCACGTGTGCCTGCGCCGCGTCGACCCGCAGAAGATCCTCACCCTGATCCGCGAGCACCGCGTCAGCCACATGTGCGGCGCGCCCATCGTGCTCAACGCGCTGATCAACATGCCCGACTCGGCCAAGGCCGCCATCGACCACCCGGTGCACGCCATGGTCGCCGGCGCCGCGCCGCCGGCCAAGGTCATTGGCGCGGTGGAGGAAATGGGCATCCGCGTCACCCACGTCTACGGCCTCACCGAGGTCTACGGCCCGGTCACCGTGTGCGCCTGGCACGAGGAATGGGACGAGCTGCCGCTGGACGAGCGGGCCAGGATCAAGTCGCGCCAGGGCGTGCGCTACCCGACACTGGAAGGCGTGATGGTCGCCGATCCGAAGACGCTGGAGCCGGTGCCCCGCGACGGCCAGAGCGTCGGCGAGATCTTCATGCGCGGCAACACCGTGATGAAGGGCTACCTGAAGAACCCCAGCGCCACCGAGGAAGCCTTCGCCGGCGGCTGGTTCCACACCGGCGACCTGGCGGTGTGGCACCCCGACGGCTACGTGGAGATCCGCGACCGGCTGAAGGACATCATCATCTCCGGCGGCGAGAACATCTCCACCATCGAGGTCGAGGGCGTGCTGTTCCGCCACCCGGCGGTGCTGGAAGCGGCCGTGGTGGCGCGCCCGGACGAGCGCTGGGGCGAAACCCCGTGCGCCTTCGTCACCCTCAAGGCCGGCCATGCCGACACCGAGGCGGCGCAGGTCATCGCCTTCTGCCGCGAGCACCTGGCCGGCTTCAAGGTGCCCAAGACCGTGGTCTTCACCGAGCTGCCGAAGACCTCCACCGGCAAGGTGCAGAAGTTCGTCCTGCGCGACTGGGCCCAGAAGCTCTGACCTCCCCTTCCCACTTGCGATAGCGCCCCGGCCAGACCGGGGCGCCGAGGTACATTCATGCCCGACTACAAGGCTCCGCTGCGCGACATGCGCTTCCTGCTCACCGAGGTGTTCGACGCCCCGGCCCTGTGGCGCCGCCTGCCGGCCCTGGCCGAGCGGGTGGACGCCGACACCGCCGAGGCCATCCTCGAAGAAGCGGCGAAAATCACCGGCACCCTGCTCGCCCCGCTCAACCGCAGCGGCGACGAACAGGGCGCGCAATGGAAGGACGGCGCGGTCAGCACCCCGGCCGGCTTCCGCGAGGCTTATGCCACCTACGCCGAGGGCGGCTGGGTCGGCCTGGCCGGCAACCCGGACTTCGGCGGCATGGGCATGCCGAAGATGCTCTCGGTGCAGTTCGAGGAAATGGTCTACGCGGCCAACGCCAGCTTCGCCCTCTACTCCACCCTCTCCGCCGGCGCCTGCCTGGCGCTGGACGCCCATGCCAGCGAAGCGCTGAAGCAGAAGTACCTGCCGGCCATGTACGAAGGCCGCTGGGCCGGCTCCATGTGCCTCACCGAACCCCACGCCGGCACCGACCTGGGGCTGATACGCACCCGCGCCGAACCCCAGGCCGACGGCAGCTACAAAGTCAGCGGCACCAAGATCTTCATCACCGGCGGCGAGCAGGACCTGACCGAGAACATCATCCACCTGGTGCTGGCCAAGCTGCCCGACGCGCCGGCCGGCTCGCGGGGCATCTCGCTGTTCCTCGTGCCGAAAGTGCTGGTCGGCGAAGACGGCTCCCTCGGCGCGCGCAACCCGGTCAGCTGCGGCTCCATCGAGCACAAGATGGGCATCAAGGCCTCGGCCACCTGCGTGATGAACTTCGACGGCGCCACCGGCTGGCTGGTCGGCGAGCCGAACAAGGGCCTGGCGGCGATGTTCACCATGATGAACTACGAGCGCCTATCCATCGGCATCCAGGGCATCGGCTGCGCCGAGATGTCCTACCAGGCCGCCGTGGGCTACGCCCGCGAGCGCATCCAGAGCCGCGCCCCGACCGGCCCGGTGGCCAAGGACAAGGCCGCCGACCCGATCATCGTCCATCCCGACGTGCGCCGCATGCTGCTGACCATGAAGGCCCTGACCGAGGGCGGCCGCGCCTTCGCCACCTACCTCGGGCAGCAACTGGACATCGCCAAGTACGGCGACGACGCAGAAGAGCGCAGCCGCGCCGAAGGGTTGGTGGCGCTGCTCACCCCGGTGGCCAAGGCCTTCTTCACCGACACCGGGCTGGAAAGCTGCGTGCACGGCCAGCAGGTGTTCGGCGGCCACGGCTACATCCGCGAATGGGGCCAGGAACAGCTGGTGCGCGACGTGCGCATCGCGCAGATCTACGAAGGCACCAACGGCATCCAGGCCCTGGACCTGGTCGGACGCAAGGTGCTGGCCAACGGCGGCGAGCTGCTGGCGCTGTTCGCCGGGGAAGTCCGCGCCTTCGCCGAAGCCGCGGCGGACGACGAGTTCAGCGCCCCGCTAGTGGAAGCCCTGGACCAGCTGGAAGCCCTCACCCGGCAACTCCAGGAACGCGCCAAGCAAGACCCGCGCGAACCCGGCGCCGCGGCGGTGGACTACCTGCACCTGTTCGGCTACACCGCCTACGCCTACATGTGGGCGCGCATGGCCCGCGCCGCCAGCGGCCAGGCCGATGACTTCCACCAGGGCAAGCTGGCTACGGCGCGTTTCTACTTCGCCCGCCTGCTGCCGCGTACCGAGTCTCTGGCCAGTGCGGTGCGGGCCGGTAGCGAAAGCCTCTATGCGCTGGAGGCTGAGCAGTTCTGATTCCCTGTTGAGCGTGTTGCGCGGCCAGTCCTTCGGGGTGTGCCGCGCTTTTTTATTTCGTAGGAGCGAGCTTGCTCGCGAAGGGTGTTCTGCCGGTCGTGGGTGGTGCCTGTGCTGAAGAGCACCCTCTCCCTAACCCTCTCCCTGAAGGGAGAGGGGACCGTTCGGCGTGCGTTGGTGTTTCGGCGTTAGCCGGCTAGCACGGAGATTGCCGGTTGAAACCCTGTGGTGGTCAAATAATTTCGGACACTTCGATAGGTTGTCTGGGTGGCCTGCGCTCGTAGCGGGTGGGTGGCAGATAGCCCAAGCTGGAGTGCAGACGCACGTTGTTGTAGAAGCCGACGATGTAGTCGGCGATATCGGTCATAGCCTCGGCATGATTGGCGTAGTCACGTTGCCAGACCCGCTCCATTTTCAGGTTCAGGAAGAAGCGTTCCATGACCGCGTTGTCCCAGCAATTTCCCTTGCGGCTCATGCTCAACACCAGGCCATGCCGCCTGAGCAGCGCACGATAAACCTCGCTGGCGTACTGGCTACCAC